>CAWEOG010000020.1:0-322973 GCA_963810595.1 Bryobacterales bacterium
CAGTTCCCTGATTCGTGATTGTCACCTTGGCACCAGGAATCACCGCGCCGGTAGGGTCCTGCGCGGTGCCATATATGTTGGCGGTGGTAACCTGTGCCCACGCGGACATGAACCCAAGAGTTGTGATCAGGACCGCCAGGATGAATAATCGCGTTGCCGTCTGCATTCTTCTTTTCCGGGCTCGTCCTCCCTATCCCTCGAAGGATACGCTCAGACAATTACTCAAAAGGTGATAGCCCGAACCGCCTCCCTCAAGCACGGGACAGGGGTCCCCAGATCCTCGACTCTGCGGAAGACAAGCGTTTAGCGCCAATGGATTGTGCCAGCCGCTTTAATTGCAGCATCTAGTGCGACACGCTTCAGCATCCCGAACTCGGTCGAAGCTTCCAGTCGCCAGAACTGTACGAGGCCGCTGACAGGCGTATCATATTGCGAGACGCAATCTCACCATCAGCACTTGCAGCAGATATACACCAGATCAGAAGACGTGTCAAGATTTTTTCAGGAGTGGTTAAGACCGATGGAGGATCAATAGTATAAGTGGGTTAGGTTTCGACTTTCCGATGGCTTCAATCTGCCGGCGTTCCAAGGACGAGCAGCTTCGGCCTCGTAACTACCCTGTTCCGATGAATTATGCCGTGCGTTCCTAGCAGGGCCTCTCTCGCCGACCGGCTGCGAATGCAAGGCACGGCTTGTTTCTGGAACCGCTGTCCCATATTATGGTATCTGCTCTGTGGAGGTGCGATCCCTGCCGGCAAACGAACAAACCACGTACAAGATCCAAGTGCTGGATAGAGCTTTCGCCATGCTCGACCTGCTCTCCACGGATGGCATGGAGCCAGGACTGGGGGAACTCTCCCAACGACTCAACCTGCACAGAAGTACAACTCACCGTATCCTCAAAGTTTTGGAGCACTACCGATACGTCGAGAGAGACTATTCCAGCGGGGGTTACCGGTTGGGCGCAAAGGTCCTCGAGTTGGCAAGGAAGGTCGTGGTCCAGACTGACTTGATTCACCAGTCGCGGCCGTATCTGAGGCAGATTGTGACGGAAACGGGCGAAACCTCCCACCTTGGAGTCTTGCGGCAGGGCCTGGTCCTTTCGTTGGCCAACGTCGAGAGTCCGCGAACCGTCCGGACCCCGGCCACGGTGGGTGGCGCTACACCTTTTCATTGCACGTCTCTCGGCAAGGTGATCCTGGCCCACAGTCCGGGGCCAGAGATTGATGACCTGATTACCGCGTACGGTTTGAAGCGTTACACCCGGAACACGATCACCCGGCCCGATCAATTTCGGGCGGAGCTGCGGAGAGTACGCCAATTCGGTTATGCCGAGGACAATGAGGAGTTCGAGGAGGGCCTGCGCTGCATCGGCGCGCCGGTATGGGATCATTCCGGCAAAGTTGTGGCCGCCCTCAGCGTGACGGGGCCGGCGTTTCGGCTGACGCAGGAGCGCACGTCGGTCCTGATCAAATCGGTGTTGAAAGCGGCGCACGGCTTGTCCGTCGTCCTGGGATACCGGGCCGAAGCATCGGGACGGACGGGACCCGCGCCATCTTGGCAGAACCCGGTGGCAGTTGCCCGAGGGACGCGCGGCGGAGCTACGGCGCCCAGTGGGGGGCCACGCAAGCGTAAGTCGTCGTAATCGAGCCAATCGCCGTGGCGAGCGCGATGCTGTGGCGCAGCGTGACGCGGAACTCAACGGGGATGCCATGAAATCGGAGTTCCGCGGGCAGTGCGGTTCTGCCTGAGGCACCCCACTTGCTCCTGCCAGGACGCGGGAGCAGTATCCGCGTCGATGCCGGCGCGAACAACCGCGGCGTGGCTTTCATCCAGCAATGCTGCTTGTGTCAGCGATCCATCCCCGCGAAAACGTACGGCATCTCTGCCTCGAGGTCCGGATACATGCGCCCGTTCCCCTTGGTATCGACCGCTTCCAGGAAGTACATCAAGTCCCATTGCGGCACGATGAAGCGGCCGGGAATCACCGCCTCATAGAGTCCCGTAACCGGGTTTAGTCTCATTGCCGCCGTTTCGTAGTCTTCGAACTGCGTGGCATGGCGATAACGGAGCCGGACCCATCGGATTCCAGAAGGGTCCTCTACACGCGCCGTTATTTTGAGATCGGCGCCCGGCTTCACACCCCGCGCGCGCTCCAAAGACACCTGCGGCGGATCGTGATCGCCAGTGACCGTGACGACTACGGGGCTGTCCTTGCCGCCGGGCGGATAGGTCGACTTGCTGCCTGACGACGTCTCGGCCTCGATCGCGTACCGGATCTGCGACTCCGTTTCGGCAGGCGCGATTTCCGCGGAGTACATTCCGTCTCCAGTAGGCTGCATCGGGACGGCCTCAAAAGCTCCGTCGTCCCTCGAAATGTAAACTCGAACTGCGCTGACGGGTGTCGTTGCGCCGACGGTGGCCCGGATGCGCAGCGGCTCGTACGGTCCCAGTCGGCGCACCGGCACATGGGCGATCGCGGGGCTTGATCCGCCGGCCCGCGCCTTTGCCTGTCGCCGCTCAGCCTCCAGCTTTTGCAGGTCCTCCCGGAGCTTCGGCAGTTCCTCCCTCCAATGGCGTGGGAACCCCATGTTGTGAACTCCAAATGCGAGTTCGCCGCTGTACACGTCGCCGGCCGCCTCGATGATTCTCTCCCATGCCTCGACTGCGCGCTTCTCGTAGCGCACCGCGTCGTCGAAGGCGAACAAATCGCCGGTTTCCCTATAAAGGTTGTATGCCAGCCCGGCCAGAAGCCGCTCCGCATGATATTGAGCGAGGTGAGCGAGGATTTTCAAGTCTGCGGTGGTGGAAACAGACTCGCTTCCACCGTTCTTGTCTGGCGATTGTTCCGCCAAGCGGACCTGCTCGAGAATCTGTTCCGACACCTGCGAGAACCACCGGCTGATGTCCTCGGGGCGCCGCTGTGCGGTGTCGGACCCATCGAGAATACTCTTGGCTTCTTCCCTCAAGTTCATGAACTGCTGAGTGTCGCTGCCCTCCTCGTCGCGGGCGTATTCGGGAAGGCTCCCCATACTCGTCATCTCGGCCCAGCCCCGCGTCGTCGGAAATAGCCGGTAGCGATAGCTGGCGGCGACGATGCGCGGCAGAACCTTGCTCGCCAGGTGCAGCCCTCGCATCAGGTGAATGCCGGCTTCGTTTCCAAAGCGGGTGCGGAATTCTCTTTCCCAAACTTCCGCCGGCGTATCTGGGTTGTAGCTGACCCGCCCCCAGACCTGATAGAAGTGCCAGTAACGCTCGAATTCATAGTCGTAGTCCCGGTAGGGCGAGTTCATAATCTTCAGCGGCGCCCGATCATGCGGCTCGCCCAGCATCCAGGTTGCCAGCATTTCATTGACCTCGAAGCTGTTGCCGCTGTACACGTGAACGCTTTCGGCGAACCGCCGCACATAATCCGGATCGCCCCATAGCAGCAGCCGGGTGGTCCCGCCGTTCCACAAGCGCCAATGAATTTTGTAGCGCTGGGGATATTTCATCAGGTCGGCGTAACCGTGGCGCCGATCGTGCTGATTCTGGCGATTGACGTGAGTCGGATGGAAGGGGAGCCCCATCTGCTCCATCCAGTACTTCGTAGCGACCCGCGCCCGCAAACCTTGATTCAAAGCGTCCTCGATGATCGAATCCGGCAGTTCCTTGGCCCGGAGGTCCACGCGCAGATTGGGGCGCACCTGCCGTATCATGCTGAAGATTTCGTGCCAGAACTGCGGCATTTCCTCGGGCTTGAGTCCCGATTCGGCGTGCATCCGGAATTGCAGAGCATCGATTTCCGGAAATACCTGCAACAGCTTCCGCACTGCCGCCTTGTTGTAGGAAGCCAAATTCTCCGCGGTAATGCCCCATACCAGTCCCGGCGTTTTCTTGCCTGCAAGCTGCGAGGCCCCTTGGATGCCGCCGCCTTGTACCCCGCCGCGATAGACGTGGTCCCAAATCGCCGCCGTCACCTCGACACCGCGCTCGTGGGCGATGCGAATCATGCTCTTGAACGCCGCTACATTGTGCGCCTGCTGTTGGGCTGTGATGCCTACCAGTTCCACCTCGGGAAACTCGTCTACATTGAAGAAGAATGGATAGGGTGGCGCCATGAAACCGCCGTTCTCGTAGCCGAACACCACGGCGAAACTGTTGATCCGGCTGGCCGCCAACATGTCGAAATAGCGCTGCCAGTAACGCTCATCGTAAAGACGGCTTTCAAAATAGGCCCGCTGCATCGTATAGATGGACACGGCGCGCTCGGCCACGAACGGCGATTCGCGCGTATTGTGAACATGAGCGAACGGAACTCCAGGCCACCCGATCCGCTGCGCGGTGTCCAGGGCGGCATACATCAGTCCTCGGGAATCCGAGCCCGCCAGCACAACTCCCGGCTTCCCCTGAATCTCGACCCGCCGGACGACCAGCGATTCGGCCTCCTCGGGGCAGGTCAGGGATTCCGCGTTCAGCACGGCGGCCGCCGGCCCGCCGCCCGAACAGAGTCCGGCGAGTACGACAAAGTCCCCATCGGCGTCCACCACCCGTTCCGGACGGTTCACGGCGAAGCCCTTGGCGAATAGCGCTGCCTCCAGTTTCGCCAAACCGTGCCGTGCGGGAGCATCCAGGCCGGCATCGACTACCAGACTCACCCGTACAGCCGCGGTGGAGAGATCGGTCAATAGAAAAAGCACTAACAGGATTCTTCGCATTGCATGTATTCCTTCGCCAGCGCCACTGTATCGGCACTTGTTGTATGGTTCCACGCCAACCGGAGACCCTCCAGGGGTCCGGCCCGTCCGGCGCGCACCGAAGCATCCCGGTTAATCGAGATGCTCGTAGGCGACCAGCGTCAGGAAGTCCGCGAACTCGTCGCTGGTCATCATTACTTCATAAAGATGGGCGGCAGTATCATAGCGGCCTCTTTCATACCGCTGATCGCCAATCAGCTTGCGGATCCTTCCGAGTTCTTCCCGAATCGTCGCCTGGACCAGGGTCTTCGTGACCGTCCGGCCATCATCCAGCTTGACGCCATGGCGCACCCACTGCCAGACCTGCGCGCGCGAGATCTCAGACGTGGCTGCGTCCTCCATCAGGTTATAGATTGGCACGCAGCCATTGCCTCCCAGCCATGACTCGAAATACTGCAGGCCGACATCAATGTTGTGACGCAATCCCTTCTCTGTTCGCGGGCCGTCCGGGACGGCAAGCAAATCTTCCCGCGTGATGTGAACGTCTTCGCGAAGTCGGTCAATTTGGTTCGGCGTCTTCATGTGCTCGTTAAAAATTTCCATCGCCACCGGCACCAGCCCCGGATGGGCCACCCATGTACCGTCGTGACCCGCCTTGACCTCGCGCAGCTTGTCCTGCCGGACTTTCTCGAGCGCCTTCTCGTTGGCATCGGCATCGCTTTTGATCGGAATCTGCGCCGCCATGCCACCCATTGCGTGAATGCCGCGCCGGTGGCAGGTCTGGATCAGCAACCGCACGTAGGAGTCCAGGAAGTGCCGGTCCATCGTCACCAGCCCGCGGTCCGGAAGCACGAAATCAGGCCGGAATCGAAACTTCTTAATGAAGCTGAAGATGTAGTCCCAGCGGCCGCAATTCTCTCCAGCCGAGTGATTCCGCAGCTCCCACAGGATTTCGTCCATCTCGAACGCAGCCAGAATATTTTCGATCAGGACCGTCGCGCGAATCGTTCCCCGCGGCACGCCGATGTAGTCCTGGGCGAAGTCGAACACGTTATCCCACAACCGTGCTTCATGGTGGTTTTCAAGCTTCGGCAGGTAGAAGTACGGGCCGGTGCCCTTGGCGATTAGTTTCTTTGCGTTGTGAAACAGATAGAGCCCGAAGTCGAACAGGGACGCGGAAACTGGCTCGCCATCCACCAGACAATGCTTTTCCTCCAGATGCCAGCCGCGTGGACGCACCATCAAGGTAGCAATCTGCGGGTTGAGCGAGTAGTGCTTGCCCTCCGGGCTGGCAAACTCGATGGTGCCGTCAACCGCGTCGCAAAGGTTGATCTGCCCGCGGACGTTGTTGTCCCAGGTAGGCGAGTTGGCGTCCTCGAAGTCCGCCATGAAGACGCTCGCGCCGGAGTTCAGTGCATTGATGATCATCTTCCGGTCTACCGGACCGGTGATCTCCACCTTGCGGTCTCGGAGGTCCCCTGGTATCGAAGCGACCTTCCATTCCGTTTTTCGAATCTCTTCAGTCTCTTTGAGGAAGTCGGGCATTACGCCCTGTTCCAGTTTGTGCATTCGTTCCACTCGGGATTGCAGCAGTCCGCGGCGCGTATCGTTGAACTTCCGTCCCACTTCGGCAATGAAAGCGACCGACTCAGGCGTCAGGACTCGTGCGTACTCATTCCGCATGGGGCCGGCGATCTTCACGCCGTGCTTCTCGAAATCCGATAACAGGGCTGCGGTGTTCGTTGTCGGTGTAGCCATTCGTCTTTCTCCTCTATTTGGTGTCTGCGCCGCCACATAAGGACTCTCTTTCTTCAGGCCTGGATAGATGGCGGCATTCCCGTCGCGTTCCGCCACCTCCAGGTAGCACAGGAGGTCCCACGCGGGATCGTTCGCTTAACTGTGTATCCCGGCGCGGCGGTGCTTCTGTTCGCTGGCAAGAAGCAGCAGTAGGCCGGCTTACCGTAACCCGGCCGCCTCCAGGTCCAGAACAAAGATGCCAAGTCCAACCCCCGCAATCAACCCCGACTGCCGCACCGGAGGCTTATCGAGCTTCCTGCCCAGTACCCACAATTCAACGGTCTTATGGCGCGCGTCCGAATGGTGCCCGGGATCGAACGTGCGCGGCCCCGACAAGATGATGTCGCCATTACTCAAATACAGCGCCCGGCTGTAGCCGTTGTGAAGGATCGCCGGCGTACGCTCAATTACCGGCGACCGCTGTACCGGAATCGGTTTGATCACCGACCCAAGCCTCGAAGGGATGCTGGCGTAGCGTCTCATATTATGAAACATAGGTTCGGACTGCGACCATGTTTACTCATAGTGTAGGTCACGGTGATTGTCAAGTGTTTTTTCGACACGCTTAAGCTGCCCGCTTCCCCCGTGATTCGTCTTCAAGAGATCGAAATCAGTACCGGGTAGGGAATCCAAGCGCTGGTGCGCCCCACAAAAAGACTGGCTCGTTCGGAGAATTTGTGGGTAACCCGACAACTCAGGGGTGGAACTGGGTGCAGGAACGATGGAGTTTCCGGCAGATCGCATCAAAGGACCGTTGTTCCTCCTCCGATCCGCTATAAAATAACGGGTCGCCGTCTTGATGAATGGCCCTGTCCAGTAACCGATCGGCTGTAAGCCTTCTTAGAGAGGGGTTGTCGTTCAGGTCACGGATGATCTCATCGCCCAGCAGCCAGAGATTGTCCACGTGGCCCCGGATGGTCTACGGCAAGAGAGTGGATGAGGCCAGATGTTCGATGAAGGGCGGCAAGCGGCGATTGATCTCCGAGGCAATCCATTCGGCCTCGTTCTTGGCGTCGACCATGGCGAAGATCCAGAGTTCGGCGTTGCAGACTCGCCGTGGCAGTGCAAGCCAACGGCCCATCCGTCGAGGTCGGCCTTGCAGGAAAGGGGCCCGAAAAGGGCAATGTCAATTGCCGCCTCGGCAAGCAGCCTGGCCAAGTTCCCAAGCAATTGATTTAAAATGGCAAGGTCAAGTAAGTGATCAATTCTTCGTTCACTCGTCGGTGTCGCCCTTGGCCGCCTGATTACGATTCTGCACGCCATAGTCGAGCGCACGCCGGAAGCAGGCTAATTAGGCCACTTTGCAGTTTTCCTCGGCGCGGGGGCGCAAGCGCGAATCGCCTTGTTAAGGTTCTTCCGCGCCAGGATCATGTGCGGATGCCCGGGGAGGAGCCGTTTCTCAAGGACCGAAGGGTGCGCCGGCAAACTGCACAGAACGCACACAGTCGAGTATTTGGGCACTACGGGGTGGCAAGTTGCCGGCGCGAGATTCTCGACTGAAATCGTCGCCTGCCGTCTGCTGGCCTCGCCATGCGGCCCCCACCGCCCGTCAGTTCAACGTTACATAAAGTCGATTCGCGCTTTGGATCCGGTTCTGGCTACAACCAGGTGGATTGCAGCCCTGGCCTATCCTTGTAACGAGGCGTAACGTGGCCAAACAGTCCCACAGTCCCCAACCGCAAGCTGCTGATTTCACAAGATCACAGAGTTTCGGCTTCACACCGCCATCCCGCTGAACGAAAGGCATGGGAAAGCAACGTCCTGGCATAGCTGCGAATAGCCGGCCTACATTATCGATGCACATGGTCTGCAGCAGCTTGAAGGCGCCTCGTTTCCATTTCACAGATACGCTTGGCGCCGAGGCAACGCACCGTCGGAACGGTTTGTCATCGAGTTCTTGGATTTTAGTGTCTGTCGCTGTCAGCGCGATGGTCCCGCCATTGCCAGTATTCTCTCTTCTGCTCTTCGTTCAACCGTCCATAGTCGCGATACCGCTCATGCTTTTCTTCCAAGTAGTGGCGGTAGGTACGCTGTTCACGCCCATCCCAGTGGCGGTAATTGTTTTGGTACGGATCGTATACCCGTGCCCGTACAGCGCAACTCGAACTTAACACCGGGACGGCGATGACGGCCGCCAGCAAAGATACGCGTAAGCAAGCAAGTTTTCGGCTCATATATATACCCTCCAGATGTTTCTCGATGTCGAACGGCCGGACTGTCAGCGGCAAACCGGCGGTTTCCCGTCATCTCTGCGCGTCTCTACCACTAACCGCTGGAAGATGGCGCCTCGGTTTGGGATACGCCGTCCCGGTTCGCGGCGGGATGCCGCCACTCGAATCTGCCGATTCCTCGTCAAGACTCCAAGCTGATCTTGACGGGAGCGCTCAAACGGAAACTCAATACGCTCTCGCTCGGGATTACTGCCGCCGCACCCCTTGTCGCAAGAACAGCCGCCGTCCCGGCCCCTCCGCCGGCCGCTGCGCCGATCGCCGCTCCTTCTCCGCCGCCCGCGATCGCCCCGATCGCGGCCCCAATCGCTCCACCTGCCCCGATTTTCTCGGCGTCTTTCTTCTCTGTCGCGCGGGCAGTACGGGAGACGGCTTCGGTGCGGATCTCCGTCCATTTATTGCCGGCCGTCTCGAAACCAGTCAGCCTGACCGCCAGGTGTGCGCGACCCTTGACTCGGCCACCAGGGTCGGAGTCCGCCACGAGCCCCCGCACTTTCGCGCCTTTTGTGGCGATCACCACAGAACCAGCCACGACGGGCTCCATCAGGGTGCCCGTGAACGAGTCACCTGGCTTATTCGCACTGGTGGACAGTGTGACTGCCGTGCGGATTTTGATGGGCGTACCCTCAGCAATAGTCGCCGTCGTCTGCTCGGAAAACGGACCAACCAGACCGGATGAGAACCCACTGGTCTGTCCGTTCGTACCACGGCGCTGGCACCCAGAGCTCGGGAGCAGAAACAACCCAAGCAGTCCGATGCTCGCGGCGAAGACGGAATTTCGTGCCATAACGTTCCTCCCCTCGAGGATTTGCGCACCCGTTTGGTAGACTCCATCGGACACCAGCCAGTTTCACACATTCCTCAGTAAAATCGGCATGTTTTTCTGACCGTCCGTATTTCCCAGTTTACCTGTCATAGACACTCGCAAGAATCGTTCCACAGTGCACACATCCCGAGTCTACAGCGACTTACGATAACTAACAGGCATGTAAATATTTCTCGATGGTAGCCAATATTTCCACCTGTCATCAGGGCGCTTCTATCCTGGTGATTTTCACTCGTGGCTGGCAACTGCCGCATAAACACAGGATTAGACGCTGGCACCCCATAGAGGCCCGGGCGCCGGCCAACGTGAACACCAGGATTTGAATCTCCCGGCACATCCCTGTCCGAGGTAGGTGTTATTCGTAGTCGCCGTCACTACGACCGTTCCGAACCTTGCAGTCGCGTTCCGGATTGGGTGCCGATGCGTGGTCAACCTTCGTCAACGCTCCGAGAATCCCGGAAACCTGCTCGTCGCAGCCCCCTTCGGGCTTCCCAGTTCTTCATAAAGGTATTCCACACAAAACCAGTACGAAGGTTTTCGGCCATCAACAAAGTAATTCCAGTGTCTATACCAATAACATCGGTATCATACCAATGAACCAGGGGATTGAATGCGTCGACGAACCCATAGCGGCACCAAACATTCGAGCCATAGCGCCTTTTAATTGATTTGAGCACCCGCAGCGTTTCTTGTGGCATAAACGGTAGTGAACCACCAGCGGCGCAGGGAACGACCGTGCCATCAATGGGACCAATTTCGGGGGGGCCGCCCCACACCACGTATCCACTTCTCGAGTCCGAGGACGTAATGCCCCACAAGTCATTGTTATAGTGGGGAAATCTGGTAGCCAGCTCCAGGCAGAACCGCCGATGAGCTTCAGTGGCAATAGCGGAGTTGTTGAAATAATTTGCGTACTTATCCGCCTTACCACGAAAATCGAACCATGCCTGCGAATACTGATGCACGAACAGTGGAGCGTACGACCCGATGTAACGGAGACCATCATACTCAAAAGTGGTTCGCTTCCAACTGTCCCACGTCTGTTGCAGCAAAGGATGCGTGATGGACCCCATTCCTAGGAGATACATCATCATAAGTTCGCTGTAAAAGTCCCACCGGTAAGGAAGAAAGCCGATTTCGGGCATCCATCCGTGCGGCAACAACGAGGTGTCTTCGGAAAGCCAGGTCCAGTCGACGCGATTGAAGATTGCGGAGGCCAGCCGGCTGATGGCCGTTTGCCGGAAGTGCTGCCGGCAACACAGCACGCCACAGAGCAGAATGGCGGTGTCAATCGAAGAGACCTCCGAATCCCAGACTCGTTCGCCAGTGGCGACGTTGGCCCAATGATAATAGAACCCGCGATGCGTCGGCATCTGTTTCCACAAAAACAGCAGTGCGGTAAGAGCGCGGTGACTGGCTTCGTGAGAAGATATGAAACCGCGTTTGTCACCAACGCAAAGTGCTGTCAAACCGAAGCCGGTCGCTGCGATGCTTGCCACAATCCCGCTGTCGGACGCCCGTACATTGCAGCGGTCTCTTACCAAGCCCGTCGAGGGATCGGCCTGTTCCCAAAAATACAGGAAATTCGCTTTCTCGAGTTCTTCCAGAAAGTCGTCGTCTTCCTTTGGAAGCTGTATTTTGGAATAGTCCGGGAAGTGGAAGTCCTTGAATTGCGCCGTGGCGGCGAGAGATGAAGCACGCTGCTCACTTGAAATCAGAGCAACGCCAGTGCTGAGCGCTTGTTTAAGCAACGTCCGCCGCGACTGCCTCTTCAAACCGCATACTCCTTTCCGCCTATCCACTACACTAACGCATGATCGCCTCTCGCTAACGCCGCCAATGCCGGTCTCCAGCCGGCGACGGAACTCCAGGCCGGAGCGACCACAAGCCTGATCTCAGCCAGTTTTTCATTTCGAGGTACCTCGGAACATGCGCCCCTGTGCCGGGAATACACTGGAATCTGGGACACGGGATGAACTGGAACCGGCAGAGCGTGATTCCCTATGTTGTTGGAATCGCGCTGGTGATCGTATCTATCGTACTGAGCATAGAGCTTTTTCGCGCCCGACGGGTCAGTGTCCTCGTCGGATCGGTTTTACAGCAGGATGCCGACCCGAATCGACAGGTGCCGCTCGCAAATGCCAAAGTGACGGTTACCAACGAGCAGGTAAAGGGCGAATGTCAGACAGATTCTTCCGGTCTCTTCCGCCTGCAACTGCACCCCAGCGTCCCGGTCGGGGAGATGCTGATGCTGCGAGTCGATCATTCGAATTACCAGTCCCTTACGATCGCCGCTCGCGCCGACACCCGGATTTATGTGGCGCGTATGAATCCACTTCCACCTGAAGGACGTCGCAGGAAGGACGATCCAGTCATTACAATTTCGGGAATTCGAGTGCGGTACGCTGAAAAGATAACGACGACCGGAAACGTGGGAAGCGTCGCGAAAACTTTCCAGGTGGTCAACACGGGAAACGTTCCTTGCGTGCACCGGTCGCTTTGTTCGCCGGATGGGAAATGGAAGGCGAACGTGGGGGGCGCAACTTTCGACGCGGGAGACGGAAACGAATTCAGGAATGTGAGAGTATCGTGCATCGCTGGACCATGTCCTTTCTCCAAGATCGAAAAGATCGCCTTCTCCAGCGGCAGACGGCGAATCGACGTGTCTGCGCGAGCCTGGTCTGACACCGTGACGTATCTGGTGGAAGCCGAAGTGATGCGAACTGCGTTGACGGATACTGTTCGATACCTCTACCCTGTCAACTTTGGCCGTTCGATGAGCTTCGCGCTGCCGCCCGGCTCGCAGGGACCCAGTATTGAAGCGGAGCTGGGCGGCAAGAGCATCGTGTTTCCGCTCGGGCCGGCCCTGGTCTTGTCCTGGGCCCATTGCAGCGTCCAAACCGCTCCTGATCGCTCGAAATTGTATCGCTGTGATCTCTACCCTGGATATCGATTCCAGTAGACGGGGGCCGTATGAGGTTCGCAATTCGTTTCCTTGTGATATTTCTGAGCTTGAGCTTCGCACTGCGGGCCGCGGAATTCGACCAGCGAATCGAAGCGCTGTTGGCGCGGATGACGCTTGACGAGAAGATTGGCCAGATGTCGCAGTCCACCTCCCTTGCAACTCCCCTTTCCCAAGAGATCAAGGAGGAGATCAGAAGCGGCCGCTGGGGCTCTTTTCTCAACGCCGGCAGTGCGGCGGACCGCGCCGAGGCGCAGAGGATTGCTCTCAAGGAAAGCCGTCTCGGAATTCCTCTTCTGTTCGGCCGGGACGTGATTCACGGATATCGAACAATTTTCCCGATTCCTCTTGGGCAATCCGCGAGCTGGGATCCAGAGCTGATCACGGCGGCGGCTCGGGATGCGGCTCGGGAAGCGGCGAGCACGGGAATCCACTGGACCTTCGCGCCGATGATCGATGTAACACGCGATCCCCGCTGGGGCCGGGTGGCCGAGTCGCTGGGAGAAGACCCGTACTTGACCAGCGTCCTTGGTGCCGCGATGATTCATGGCTTTCAGGGTGAGTCCCTTGCCGATCCTCATTCGATTGCGGCATGCGCCAAGCACTATGCCGGATATGGCGCAGTTGAGGGCGGAAGAGACTATAACAGCGCCTGGATTCCCGAAATCCTTCTGCGTGAAGTATACCTGGCGTCGTTTCACGCCGCCCGGCAGGCAGAAGTGGCCACCTTCATGACGTCTTTCAATGCGTTGAACGGAGTACCAGCGACGGGCAATCAGCATTTGTTGCGGCGGATTCTCAGGAATGAGTGGAAGTTCGATGGCATGGTCGTGAGTGACTACAATGCCATCAGCGAGATGATCCAACATGGTTACGCTGCCGACGCACGCGACGCGGCGTACAAGGCAATTCGCGCCGGAGTCGACATGGAAATGGTGAGCACGACCTACCACGACCACCTCAAGTCTCTGGTAGAGAGTGGGAAGGTCGACCGGAAGTGGCTCGATGACGCCGTCCGAAACATACTTCGACTGAAATTTCGCTTGGGACTGTTCGATGGGAGGCGCTTGGAAACACAGCCGGAAAGCCTCACGCCGCAGTCGCTAGACACCGCGAGACGTCTTGCCACTGAGAGCGTCGTCCTGCTGAAGAACCTGCATGAGGCACTGCCACTTTCGAAGAATATCCGACGTGTGGCTGTGATAGGTCCGTTGGCCGACAGTCCAGTGGATCAGATGGGAACCTGGACGATGGACGGCCGCAAGGAAGATGTCCGGACGCCTTTGGCAACACTGAGAAACGTGCTCGGGCCGGACCGCGTCGAGTATGTCCAGGCACTAAACAACAGCCGGGATACCAGCAGAGCCCGGTTTGGCGAGGCGCTACGAGCCGCGCGGACTTCCGATGTGGCCGTGTTGTTTGTCGGCGAGGAACAGATTCTTTCTGGAGAAGCCCGGTCGCGTGCTGTCCTCAACTTGCCCGGAGCGCAGGAAGCGCTTGTCCAAGAAGTCAAGAAGGCGGGCAAGCCGCTGGTGGTGGTGATTCTCGCCGGAAGACCGCTCAGCTTTCCCAATGTTGCC
Source organism: Bryobacterales bacterium (assembly GCA_963810595.1). Classification (GTDB taxonomy): domain Bacteria; phylum Acidobacteriota; class Terriglobia; order Bryobacterales; family Bryobacteraceae; genus CAWEOG01. The sequence continues at coordinate 14,070 of CAWEOG010000020.1, forward strand.
GCCGAATCTGATGCGATTCTTTACGCCTGGCATCCAGGTACGATGGGCGGCCCGGCAATCGTGGATCTGCTGTTCGGCGATTCGGTTCCGTCGGGAAAGCTGACGATCACGTTTCCCCGAACCGTCGGCCAGATCCCGATATACTACGCACACCTGAATACGGGCAGACCGCCTTCGGTCTCCGAACTGGGGATCCCGCTGGGCGACCCTGCCGAGCCAAGCGGCTACACTTCGAAATACATCGACGTCGATTTCACGCCGGCGTACCCGTTCGGATACGGGCTCTCCTACACGACGTTTGAATATTCCAAAACTCGTCTTTCCTCCACGACAATGCCGATGGACGGCCGTCTCACGATCACGGCGGAGGTTTCCAACACCGGCGGCCGGGACGCCGACGAGATCGTTCAGCTTTACATTAGAGGGCCCATGCCAGCTAGCGTGTCCCGGCCGGTGAGGTTGTTGAAGGGCTTCCGGAGAATTCATTTGAAGGCCGGAGAAAAGCAGAGTGTGCGGTTCGCGATTACCGCACATCAGCTTGCGTTTTACGACGAGCACGTGAAATTGTCAACCGAGCCAGGGAGGTACGATGTCTGGATCGCCCCGAACTCCGTCCAAGGCACCCCAGCCTCGTTCACTCTCCGCTAGATGCCCTGGTAAATCGTGGGACCGGCGTATGCGAGGGCAGAAGTTTCTACCCCAAAGAGTACAATGCATTCTACACCACAAACACCAAACGGTACCTGGTGGGACCCACGCTACAAGTGAATCTGCCGCTGAGACTTGCCGTAGAGTTTGATGCGATTTACAGACGGCTTGGCTATGAGTACCAGCAATCCGGCCCGTTGACAATTGAGCACACGGTCGCCAACTCGAGGGAGTTTCCGCTACTCGGCAAATTCGCGCTATTGCCAGGCCCGGTGGCGCCCTTCGTGGACGCGGGCGCTTCGTTTCATTATATTTCCGGCATCAGCCAGATCCGTGAAACATATCTGCCGGAGAACTCGAAGTTCATTCCTCGGAAAGCAGGAAGAATGAGGAACGCAAAGTATCCTTATTTTACACAGCCATAGAAATAAATCCTCACATCAAAACGACCCAACAGTCGCAGTTACACCACTTAGCCGTTTGGCATACCGATTGCTGCGTGTGGATGCAGAGTGCAATTCTTTCAATCGACTTTATACGGAAAACGGCTGGCCGAGTTCCAGCCTTAGGTTGGGGATGATCCGGCCGTACCAACTCAAAATGGTCTGGCGAATCCCGGACAGGCGGAGCACGTAGGCGCGACTCCGCGGCTACGTGTTTCGCCGAGCGAGTTGAACCGGACAACACCGGCGGCGGAAATCGCCCGTCTTGCCGAGGTTGGCTTGTTTGCCTCCGGGCCATGTCGCCCAGCGCTGAACCACCAAAAGAAGCGGGGAGGTACCGACTTGGTGGAGCAGCCGTCGGGAACCTTCAAATGCTGCCCAGGGGAAGCGAGGATACAAGTGTCTTCGCTGCCTGCTCTTGAGGCGCGAAGAGCGGTGTCGGCCAGGATTGAACCCGCCGCATCCCACAGGGCGCGTGCAGAAGGAACTCCACCGGATTGATCCATTCGGTCCGGCGAAATTTGGCGATCACCTGCTGGCTGGAGTCAGTTTACGCAATGTACAAGCGGGTCGACTTTTGGAGTACCTGGACCGAGAGGCTCCACGCGCTCGGCAGTTTGCCGTCGCTGATGAAGATTGTCTGGGAATCCGGGCGAGGCGTGGTGGTTGGAGGCGCGGCATTTCGAGTTGCGGCGGCATTGATCCCAATCTCGATGCTTGCCGTTACCAAGCGCATTCTCGACGCGATTCAAAGCAAATTGAGTGGCGCGCCGCTGCCGGCGTTCTTCTGGTATTGGGTGAGCGCGGAATTCGCGCTGGCTGTTCTGGGCGCAGTGTTGGGGCGAGCGATCGGCTACTTTGACGCCCTTCTCGCGGACCGGTTCACGCGCCACGTAAGCGTAAGGGTGATGGGTCACGCCGCGGAACTCGACCTGGCTTCTTACGAAGATCCGGAATTCCACGACCGGCTGGAACGAGCCCGTGTCCAGGCAACCGACCGTATTGCCATGATCCAGGCCGTCGGCTCCATCGGTCAGCAGGCGGTCGTGGTGATCACGCTATCAATGGGTGTTTTCTGGTTTTCCCCCTGGCTGCTGCTGCTTCTCGTTGCGGCAGTGACGCCGGCATTTCTGGGCGAGAGCCACTTCGCGTTTCTCGGGTACGCGTTGAACATCCGCCAGACGCCGGCACGCCGGAAACTGGATTACCTTCGCGTCCTCGGCGCCAGCAAGGAGAGTGCCAAGGAGCTGAAACTGTTTGGCCTTAGCGCCTTAATCACCGGGGAATATGAACGGTTGTCGAACGAGATCTACGACCAGAACGTTCAACTTGCCAAGCGGCGTTTGCTCGGCGGTTCCCTACTCTCGGTGCTCGGCACGGCCGGCTACTATGGGGCCTACGCCTACATCATCTATCGCACGGTTTCCGGCGATCTGACCTGGGGCTCGATGCAACTGCTCGTCGGAGCCATCGCCGGCTCCAGCAGCAACATCCAGAATATGTTTTCGACGTTTTCGAGCATTGCGGATCAGTCCTTGTTTCTTAACGACTTAATCGAGTTTTTTAAGGTCAAACCTCGCTTATGTTCCAAAGCGAATGCATTGTCTGCTCCAAGGCCAATCTGCGACGGATTCGTGTTCGAGGACGTCAGCTTCGTTTATCCGGGTACTACCCGCCGCGTGCTCGACCGGTTGAATTTGAGGATTGAGGCAGGTCAGAGATTGGCCCTGGTCGGAGAAAACGGCCAAGGCAAGACAACTGTGGTGAAGCTGCTCACACGTTTGTACGACCCGAGCGAAGGGCGCATCCTTCTCGACGGCGTGGATCTCCGAGACTACTTGATCGAAGACCTGAATCAGGAAGTCGGAGTGATTTTCCAGGATTTTGTGCGCTATGAGATGAGTGCTCGGCGAAATATAGAAGTGGGCCGGATTGAAGCTATCGGCTGTGACGACCTGGTGCGGGACGCCGCAAGCAAAAGCCTTGCCGACGGGGTGATTCGCCGGCTTCCGGCGGAATATGAACAATTGCTGGGGCGCCGCTTCGAGGGTGGCGTGGACCTTTCGGGGGAGAATGGCAAAAACTCGCCCTCGCGCGCGCCTATCTGCGCGACGCGCAGGTTCTCATTCTGGACGAGCCCACGGCGTCATTGGACGCGCGTTCTGAGTACGAAGTGTTTCAACGATTCGCCGACCTCACCGAGGGTAAGATCGCCCTTCTGATCTCACACCGATTCTCGACGGTCCGAATGGCCGACCACATTGTGGCGCTCGAGGGCGGACGAATTACGGAACAAGGTAGCCATTCCAAACTGATGATGCAGGGAGGGAGGTACGCGGAGATGTTTGAACTCCAGGCCTCACGGTACCGATGAGCGCTCTGTGGAATGCCCCTGGCAGCCTGATGTCCGGGGACGAATGTTACTTGCTGGCCCAGGGACGCGCGGCGGCTGCCTCCATCCCTGTGGAGGTTGGACACGGCTCGCACCGTTTGCGCGAGTGGCTTCGCCGGCACCGGAAAAGATCTACTTCGGCGAGGCGGAACCTGTCCCGCGAGTTTCACCGTAGCCGCGCTCCAGAGGCGTTGTGGCTGCGCGAAAATGCCAGGCTTATTCAAAGCGCGCGCAGGGAAGTGTGCGATTCGATGCGCGGGTTCCGTTTCCAGCCGGTGGCGATCGACCGCGAGGGTAATGCATCACCTCGCGCCTGCTTGCTCGCCTCGCGCTATCTGGATGCGGCCAGCGACAGTTTTAGCAGCGAAGGGTTGGCCGCCTTCCTGGATGGATATCAGGAAACACAGGAGCTGGAGATCGGCGAAATTTGGGCGCTGAAGCCCGCGCTTTACGCAAGCATTCTGGAGCGCCTTTCCAACGCCGCTGAGAGCCGTTGGCCGAGGTTGATTGCCAGCCTGAGGCAGATCGGCGAAACGCGGTGGGTCGATCTGCTGGAAAACGTAAGCATCGTCGAGAAATTGCTGAGGTCCGACCCGGAGGGCGTCTATCCGAACATGGAGCCCGAGAGCCGCGACATGTACCGAAGGTCGGTGGCGCAACTGGCGTCCTGCTCGGACTGCACCGAGAGAGAGGTGGCCGAAACAGCGATTGATCTGACCCGTACGGAGGCAGCATTCGAAAGGAGCGGACGAGCCGCGGAAAAGCGCCGGCATGTGGGTTTCTACCTTCTCGACCAGGGACTGTACGAGCTACGTCTTCGGGTTGGATGCCGCCTGCCGTGGAGTGAGCGGCTACGGAACCGACTGCGCGGCAACGCGCCCTGGTTCTTCGTGCTCGGGATCTGCATCGTCACCCTGGTAACCGTCGGAATCCTGCTCGGTAACCGGCTTGGGATGGAGGCTATTCCCATCGGCCTGCTACTGTTGCTACCCGCCACGCAGGTCGCCGTCGATTTCATGAACAATCTCGTCTGCTTCTTTTTTCCTCCCAGGCAATTACCGAAACTCGACGCTCGCAAAGGAATCCCGGCTGAATACACCACTTTGGTGGCAGTGCCGACGCTGCTGCTTCGGGAGAGTCAGGTTTGTGACCTGGTCCTCGACCTGGAAATCCGATACCTGGCGAACCGCGATGACAACTTGTACTTCGCTCTGCTCACCGACCTGCCGGACTCGGATCGAAAGTCCGACGAGCAGGGCGGGTTGGTTGATCTTTGCCGAAGCTTGATCGAAGGATTGAATCTTCGCTATGAGCCCGACGGAAGGCGGCCGTTCCTGCTCCTGCACCGCGACCGAAGTTTCAACGAGCGGGAAGGGCGATGGATGGGTTGGGAGCGCAAGCGAGGAAAGCTGATGGACCTGAACCGCCTGTTGCTGGGTTACTCGGACAACTTTTCGGTTAAGATCGGGGACCTGTCGGTATTGCCGCGAATCCGCTATGTAATCGCTCTCGATTCGGACACGCAATTGCCGCGCGACTCGGCCGGAAAACTGGTGGGAACCCTGGCTCACCCTCTCAACCGGCCGATCGTCGATCCCGTAACGCGGATGGTGGTGGAGGGCCATGGAATCTTGCAGCCGCGCATTGGTGTCAACATCTTGTCGGCATCACGCAGCCGCCTTGCCAGCCTGTATTCCGGAGAGAAGGGGTTCGACATCTATACGCGCGCGGTCTCAAACGCATATCAGGACCTGTGCGGCGCCGGAATTTATACCGGCAAGGGAATCTACGAAGTACGCGTGCTGTATGAGGTACTCGACCATCGGTTTCCGGAAAACTCTCTTCTTAGCCACGATCTGATCGAGGGTGAACATGCCCGCGCCGGCCTGGTGTCCGACATCGAGCTGATTGACGATTTCCCATCGCATTTCAGCTCCTACTGCCGCCGCAAGCATCGCTGGGCACGTGGCGATTGGCAGCTCATGCGCTGGCTTCTTCCGTGCGTACCGAACTTCCACGGCAAACTGATCGACAACCCGCTGACGGCAATGTCTCGCTGGAAGATTCTCGACAATCTGCGGCGCAGCCTGCTCGAGCCAGCGACGTTGCTGCTCCTGCTGGCCGGGTGGTTCTTCCTTCCTGGACGGGCGCTGTTCTGGACTGCGGTCAGCCTGGCCATGCTGCTTTCGCCCGCATATACAAATCTTCTATTCTCGCTGCTAGGCGTGCCATTTTCAAAAACGGGTTTTCGCCCTTGGCTGGTGAAGACTGCTCGAGAACTCGCACGGGGCCACGCCATCGCGGTCCTGAATATAGCCTTGCTGCTCACTCAGTCTCTGCTGTCGATCGACGCGTTCGGACGGTCGATGCTGCGTCTTTTCGTGACCAGAAGAAAGCTGCTTGAATGGGAGACCGCTACAGAAGCCGAATCCTCGGATAGGCGGACCTCGGCATTGGACCAGTATCTCAGGTGCACACCCGCGTTTGCGTTGGCCATCGGCATGGCGCTGAGAGTGGCCCACCCCGTCGCATTACCGGTTGCAATTCCGGTTCTCGCTGCGTGGGTCGCTTCCTGGCTCGTCGTTCACTGGCTGAACCGAACCCCCCGCTTGCCGGCTTACGGCCACCGGGAGAAGAACGCCGAGTTACTCGAGGACATTGCCGAGCGCGCTTGGCGATTCTTTCGCGATTGGAGTCATGAGAGCACAAATTGGCTGATACCGGACAGCGTGCATGAAGACGGAGCGATGGCCATGCGGCTTTCGCCCACCAACCTTGGATTTCTGCTCAATGCCAAGGTTGCGGCTGTCCGTCTTGGTATGTTGAGCATCGCCGAATTCGCCGACGAAACCACAAAAACGCTGGAGACGGTGCGGAAGCTAGAAAAATATCGAGGACACTTGATGAATTGGTACGACGTTGAAACCCTCAGTGCGCTGGCACCGCGCGTCGTCTCCACCGTGGATAGCGGAAACCTCGCCGCCTGCTTGTGGGCCACGAAGCAAGCGGCGCTCCATTTCGCCGAGGGATTTGCCGTGGCGCCGGGCACCGCCTCCAGGTTGCGGACTGTTGCGGAAACCTGCCAGCAATTAGTTACGGGAATGGATTTCCGTTTCCTTTACAACGAGAACAGGAAAGTGCTTCGTGTCGGGTTTGACGTGGAACGGCGGCAACTGGAAGAATCCGGCTACAGCTTGTTAGCCTCGGAATCCCGAGCCGCGACTTTTGTCGCCATCGCAAAGGGGGATATTCCTCAGGAAGCCTGGTTTCATCTCGACCGCCGGCAAGCACTGGCTTACGGACACCGGGCTTTGATGTCCTGGACCGGCACGATGTTCGAATACCTGATGCCCTGCCTGTGGATGCGTCACTTTCCCGGAACCATCCTGCAGGAGAGCACGGAGTCCGCCGTTCGAATTCAACAGCAGTATGGACGTTCGAAAGGCGTGCCATGGGGGGTTTCGGAGTCGTGCTGCGTGGGAGAAGCACGCGAGTACGGCTATCGCGCCTTTGGTGTTCCGGCGCTGGCCCTCAAACCTCGGGACGACGATGCGCTGGTTGTTGCGCCATACGCGACGATGTTGGCAGCTCTCATCGACACGCGTGGAGCGTTGGATAATCTTCGCCGGATGAAAGAATTCGACTGGTTCGGCCGGTACGGCTTTTACGAGGCGGTTGATTACACCGGGGCGGGTGCGCATGTCATCCGTTCGTGGATGGCCCATCACCAGGGTATGACTTTGCTGGCGGCTTGTAACCTACTCGCCGACCAGGCCATAGTCAATTACTTCCACGCCGAGCCGGCGGTGAAAGCCACGGAATTGCTTCTGAACGAGCGCCTTCCGGGCGGACTGGCGGTAGACATAACGGAAATGCATCCTGACACCGTATTCAGTCTCGAGTACGTCGCGTGATCAAAGCGGCTGTCATATTCGGCGGACAGAAGAGTGCGGGCACACTCCATTGGCGCGTCAGGTACGGAAGGTGAGCAGTCCGTAGAGCGATAAGCTGGCCCATTTCACAACGACCGTCTTCGGTAAGTCGATCAGTGTATCTCGACGAAACTGCCTCGGATTTCCGACACATCCGGTCCGATCACTGGCGTTCTGCTTTCTAATTGGGCTCTTCAGTCCCGCAAACGACGCCGCGTGTACTTCGCGTGTAGCGTACCTCTCGATCGAGGATTGCATCAACTAGGCGGCAGAAAACGCCGCTCAGATAAAATTGGGGAACACTTCGCCTTACCCAAACGTCATTACTGGTATGACGCCCGGCCAAACTGAGAGAGGAGACTACCGCTATGTCCGGTTGCGGGAGGCCTATGACGCCTCGTTCCGGAGGTGGGCGGACAAGTGCCGTCAGTTACACCTGCTGTTGCAGTCGCCGTCCGACGACAGCCTTCTCCTCGAAGCCCGTGCGCTGGCAAACGCTGCCGAATTGGAGTATTGCCGGCGGCGAAATGCACTCGCTGCACACCTGTTGAAGGTCTCCGCGCGCCGCGCCGCTCTCGCGGAAGGTCACGGAACCGATGATGAAATCGGGCGGCGCCAAGTAGCAATCCTTGCAGAATCGCTCTGGAAACAGGCAGGGTGTCCGGCCGGCACCGCGGAATCCGACTGGCACCGGGCCGAACGGCTGCTGGAGCACTGGCTTCACCCCGCCGGTTTGGGAGGCTGCGCATCCCCGCTCGCGCAGGCGGCCCACGCATGATCTGAAGGTGCCGTTTTTCCAGCCGCTGCCACAACAATCTGTAACATCGCGAAGCGCATCGTGAGACGGGTTCCTGCGAAGACACTGGCGGTTATCCGTGAGAATGTCGCACAGCACCTGCACAGCGGGCGTCCGGTGCGGGAAACTGAGCCGACAGATCGTGACACGAAGCTCGGGCAGCATTTCGACCATGCCCGCATTGGCGGCGGTAATCACGAAGAGTGGGTCACATGACGGTCTTCTTGTTCGCCTCCAGTTTCGGATCCCGCGAGCCACCTTTGTACTCAGATGAAGTGTTCATGAGCATTCCGTCAAATCCCCTTTCGTCGAACGTTTTCAGTCACTCGACGAGTCGAACATCTTCATGGCGAGCCGTATCCAATGCCGCTCTCAGTTCGGCCAGCCTGCTGTCCAAATGGCGGCGTTCGGACTCGCTGAACCCGTAGACCAGCGGCAGAAGCTTCGCCGCCTTCGCTTGGGCTTGCGTTGCCTCCGCGAGGGCCCGGTTTGCGTGCCGCCGAAGTAGTACATCAATACGATCCAACTCGGCGTTTATTATCGCGGTGAGTTGTTGGTCGGTCTTCGCACGTAAGCCCGCCAATGTAATAGGTTGGGAAATGCTTTTCATAGCTGCGGTCCTTTCACGGCACATTTGGCGATACCGACCAGCCTCCGCCCAAGGCCCTGTAGAGGGAAACCAGCCGGGTAACCACGGTGGTTTGGCTTTGCGCCAGTAGATCTTCGTTTTCGGAAAGCGTGCGCTCAGCGTCCAGCACGGTCAGGAAGTCTGCGATACCAGCACGATACTGAGAACGCGCGAGGTCAAGGGCCGTTCGATTGGCTGCAATGGCTCGTTTGAGCCGCTCACGCCTTTCCTGTTCGTTGGAATAACCAACCAGCGCGTTTTCGGTTTCTTCCAACGCCGTCAGGATAGTCGATCGGTATGCGGCCTCCGATTGCTTGACACGCGCTTGCTGCACCGCGACGTTGGCGCGGATGCGGCCGGCAGTGAAGATCGGCAGACTGATCGAGGGGCCGAAGGAGAAGATATTCCCCATGCCGAGCGCGAGCAGGTGGAGTTGCGTGGACTCGCGTCCGGCGGCGCCCGTCAAAGAAAACCTCGGAAAGTAATCGGCCTTGGCTTCGCCGACGCGCGCCGTTGCCGCCACCAGTTGGGCCTCGGCACGGCGGATGTCCGGTCGCCGTTCCAGCAGTTGTGAGGGCAGTCCGATCGGTACGGACGGTGGCGCCACGGGCAACGGAGAGGCGTCGGCCAGTTCCCGCGCGAGCGAATCGGGCGCGCGTCCCAGCAGGACGCCCAGGCGGTGGATGGCAACTTCACGGCCGGTCTCGAGTTGTGGAACTGACGCGCGTGTCGATTCCAACTGGGCCTCAGCCTGGGCGACATCGCGATCGGTGGCCTGTCCCGAAGCCGCCAAGGCCCGTGTCAAATCAAGGGTCTCCTGTTGAATGTGAATGTTGCGCTCGGCTATGGAGAGGCGCAATTGGTAGCCGCGCACCTGGGCGTAGTTGGCCGCAACGTCGCCAACGAGAGTGATCAACACGTTGCGCCGGTCATCTTCCTGCGCTTCCAGGTCAGCCGTCGCACCTTGGGCCTGCCGGCGAATGCGGCCGAACACATCGGCTTCCCAGGACATATCAAACTGGCCCCGAAACAGGTTCGTCTCGGATGGAAAGGGGCCTTGAGGAAGACCAAAAACCATCTCGCGGTTGCGCGAGGCAGAGGCTGTTGCCGTCACCTGGGGAAATTCGTCGGACCGGACGAGACCTCGATTGGCGCGCGCCTCCTCTACTCGTGCAGCCGCGAGGCGCAGGTCAAGATTCGCTGCGACCGCTCTGGAAACGAGCGATTCGAGTTCGGGATCGTGGAAGGTTTTCCACCACTGATCGGTCACGGGCATCCTGGGCGCAGTGCCGCGTGATGGCGCGCCCGCCCATTGCTGCGGCACGGACATTGAAGGTCGCCGGTATGTCGGCCCCACCGCGCAGCCAGTCAATCCCAGCGCGATAAGAATCCCTGGCAGTACCGAGGCTCGTCTCATTGCGCGCCTCCTCTCGCCGGCCGCGCCGCGCTGATGAACACGTCCATCTGCTGGCCGTCGAACACCGGGGCTTTCCGATTCCGGAAGCGGTAGATCACCTGCAACACCCTTGTGTCGACACGCTCTGTCGCACTCCCGGTCAAAGACTGCTTGGGTACTACGTACGGTTCGAATCGCACGAACTCGAGTGGATACGTATCGCTGCTGTTGCCGCGGACATGGGCAGTCGCCGGAGCGCCGGCCTTCACCCGCCAGGCGTCTTCCTCGTCGACATCGGCCCGAACGTGCAGTTCGCGGCCGCCGCCGAAGATCATGAGCGGTTCCGCCAGAGGGCTGCACTGGGCGTATTGGCCGAGGCGGACGTTGTTCTGGAGGATGACGCCGTCCATCGGAGCGAGGGTGGTCAGCCGCTCCAGGTCAACCTCGTCTTGCCGCACGGCCGATTTCGCCTGCTCGACCTGCGTTCGCGCAATTGCCAGGTCCGGCTCCCACGTGCCAGCCTTAAGCAACGCAAGATCTTTCTCGGCCTGCTCCAGGCGGGCCTGCGCGGCCTGGTAGGCAAGACGCCTTCGAAGCACGTCTTCCTTCTTCACCGCGCGCGGGTCGGTAACACTGTCAATCAGCCTCATCTGCACCTCGGCGTCGTCGACTTGAGCTTTCGCTTCGGCCACCTTGGCTTCGAGCGGAGGCAATTCTTCCGGGCGTGGTGCGGCTTCGAGCTTCGCCAACTGCGCTCGCGCGTTGTCGAGCGCGGCGCGTTTGACCGCAAGGTCCGCGGCCAGGTCGCGGTCATCGACGGAAAAGAGCTTCTGCCCGGTGTGTACGTGGTCGCCCGCTTGGACGTACAGGGACGTCACCAGGCCGGAGACCGCGCAACTCAGCGCGATGTTCTCGGTCCCGGGCTCCACCAGCCCTACCGCAGCCACGGTCTTATCCGTAGTGGTCTGCGGCGGTGGTGCAGGCGGCTCCGTCTGTTTGCGGACCGGCCGTTCGGCCAATGTCCAACTGACCGCGAATAACATACTCGCTGATGCAAGAATAGGCAGGGCGTAGCGTTTCATAATTTGCCTCCCGATCTTATTCGTTGACAGCCATCGCACGGGCCATCCCTACGCCTGGCTCGACGTGCGTGATGCGGCCATCCTCCATGTGCGCGATGGTGTCGGCAAAGTCGAGCACGCGATTATCGTGAGTCACCACAATAACCGCGCGGCCCGGGCGGACCGCGACTTCGGCCAGCAGTTCCATTACCTTGTGCCCGGCCTTAGCGTCGAGCGCCGAAGTCGGCTCGTCGCAAACCACCAGGCGCGGGTCGTGTACCAGCGCGCGGGCCATGGCGACGCGTTGCTGCTGCCCACCGGACAACTGAGAAGGCAGCGCGTAGGTGCGATCGCCCATACCCAACTGGGCCAATAGGTTCGCTGCCTTTTCGACGGCTGTCTGCCGTTTCCAGCCGGCGACGAACAACGGCACGGCCACGTTTTCGGAAGCGGTCAACGCAGGTAGCAGGTTGAACTGTTGGAAGACGAACCCCAAGTTCTGGCGACGAAATATGATCCGTTGCCTCGCGGGCATCTGCATCGGCTGCTCCCCGAGCACCTCGAGATCGCCCTCGCTGGCGTCCAGCAGGCCTGCGATGACCGAAATCAGCGTCGTCTTGCCGCAACCGGAAGGGCCCACCAGCATCGCCAGTTCGCCCATTCCGATGTTCAGATCCAGCCGGCGCAAGGCTTGAATGCGGGCCTCGCTTTCGCCAAACCATTTCGTGATGCCTCTTGCTCTTACAGCGTGTTTCATGATTTAACCTCGAAAAACGATTGCCGGCTCCAACTGCAGCACCTTTCGAATACTCATCAGACTTGCCACGGCAACGATGAACATCACCACGCCGCCGGTGCCTGCCATGACTTGCCACAGCAACACGATGCCCCGCGTGGCTTCCTGGTGCGTAGTGATTGCGAAGAAGACCGCCGTCATACCCATGCCCATCGAGTAGCCGATCGCGCCGACCAACAGCGCCTGCAACAGGATCATGCCGACAATACGCAAGTCTGACGTGCCTATCGCTTTGAGCGCGCCAAACTGCTTCAAATTCTCGATCGTGAATATGTAAAACGTCTGACCGGCGACCACGGTGCCGACGATCAGTCCAATCGCGACCGTCAGCCCGAAGTTGACCGGAATCCCGGTATGTTGCATGTAGTAGCCGATGGTCATCCAGCCGAACTCATCCTGAGTTGTGGCGCGCAAACCGGTTACCGCGCGGATGCGCTCGATGAGTTGGGCAGCCGGAACTCCCGGCTGGGCCTTGGCCAGCACGAAGGACATCTGATTCCTTTGCCGGCCGATGTAATTCACTGCCTGGCTGTAACGGGTGAACATCACGGGAAACGATGTGAACGGTGCGGATGCGTCAGAGATGCCGACGATCCGTGCACGGTGATCGTTCATCTCCAGCACATCGCCGAGGCGAAGCTGCTGGCCGGGGAACAGGAAATGGTACCCGGCCAGGTCAATGACCACTGCATCGGGGTCCCGCAGGCTTTTAATCGAGCCAAGGATCATTTTTCGGGGTGCTCCGGCAAGCGACGAATCGTCCAGACCCAAGAGGATCACCGAACGGAAACGCCCGTTCATCGCCCGGGCCACCGGCTGTCCTTTGAATAAAGGAACCGCCCAGCGGATGCCCTGGACGCCGCGCACGCGATAGAGTGCGTCGTCGCGTAACGGATAGACTTCGTCAACGTATTGCGTCGCCGGGTCCATCACCCAGATGTCTCCGTCCGTGATATCCAGAATCTGTGAGCGCATCCGATTCAGCAGACCGGCAAAGATGGACACCTGTTGCGCGATCAGGAATGAGCTGAATGCAATGGCGAAGATCAGGCCGAGATATTTGGCGCGATCGCCGGTCAGCATGCGCACCGCAACAAAGTTCATCGCCGCATTGACGGCGCCCGGCCGTCGCGAAGGCGGTCGAATCTCCCGTTCGGGTTCAAGGAGGATTTGCGCTGCCTGGTTCATGGCGAAAGTTTTTGCACTTCTCCCTCCAGTTTCCGCAGGTTGTTGATGCTTCAGCGTCTGGAGTCACAAGCTTTCTCTCTGAAGGAAATCGCCGCTGCCAACCCGAGGGCAGTTTGCCCAAATCGCGGCACCTCAGCTTGGCAGACAGCGATGGCACTATGCCTGGCTGTTCTTCACCGGGCGCGATGGATGATAAATTAGGTTTGTCGAAGGGAGACAGTGATGGCCGTGCGTCAGCCATTAGATGTGCAGCGAGAGCTGCTGGAGGCGTTCGATAGCAGCGGTCGGGTGAGCGAGTACTTGGTAAATGTTCTTCCTCCACGTTTATGGCAGGCTGAGCCACCCGCCGGACACGGACGCTCGATTGCGGCGACTGTGGCGCACATGCAAGGTGTGCGGCGAACGTTCGCGAAGTTGGGCGGTGCAGACCCCCAGCCGCCGGCGTTATATCGCACGCGCTCATCGCCGGCTGAGGCACGCCGGGCGCTGCAGAAGAGCCGGACGGCGTTGACTCGCGTATTCAAAGCGTCGCTCGATCGCGGAGAGATAAGAGTAAAAGGTATGCCCCGCCCCACGGTGAACATGATGTTGTACCTGGTCCAGCACGACGCGCATCACCGCGGTCAGATTTGTGCGCTGGCGCGAGCACTGGGGCACCAGTTTTCACAGGACGACGTCATGCGGATTTGGGGATGGAAGAAACTGCCTTAGCGCGCTCTCCCCCGGCCACCACCGGCATCACGAAGCCGCTGAACATCTCTCCCTTAGTTGGACACGCCCACGATTTTCCCGGCCGCAGCATGGTTCTCCACGGCCTTAATCATGTAGTCGGCAACGTCCGCGCGAGAGATGGTGAAGCCGAAAGTGGGCAGGTGGCCTTCCCGCACGCGGTACCGCTCTGTGCGGGCTTTGTCCGTAAGCCTGGGTGGGCGCACGATTGTCCAGTCCAGCCCGCTTGTCGCAATTACACGCTCCATCCCGGATGCGTCGGCAACCTGATCCGGGAAGAACAAGCGACCGAAAAGGTAAGTTGGCGGGACGATTGAGTCCTTAAACAGGAATGCCATTGACTCGATTACTACACGCCGAATTCCGGCATGCAGCATCGCACTCGTCAGTGAGACAGAGAAGCGCCGCCGAAGGTCGGTATCGGCTTTGGCTGCAGGCACGCGCGGACCGAAAGCTGACAAGATCGCGTCGTGACCTTCCAGCACACGTTCGAGGCTGGCGCTGTCCAGCAGATTTCCCTGAATGACGGTAATGCGATTGCCAAACGTCTTAAGCTTCTCCGGCGATCGCACAAACGCCGTTACTGCGTGGTTATGTTCTACCGCCTGGCAGACGATCTCGAGGCCAGTTCCCCCTGTGGCTCCCAGTACGATCAACTTCATAACGCCTCCTTTTCCGCGGCTTGTTGCAGGTACCCCTCCAGCCTTCGCAGGTTGTTGACACTGCTGGGTTTCAAATCCAAATAGTAGAGTGCCACTGCCGACAGAAGGGCAGTTTGCCCAAATCGCGGCACCGTGGTTTGGCAGCGTTGGACATGACTGGTTGAATCAGCTTGAGTTACTCCCATGGCACGATTCGTGCAATCTCGTGGAATGAGGCTCAACCGCCATGCTACGGATCACGATTCATGACAGCCCAAGTGAGTTCCGCTTGCACCTGGAGGGCAGGCTCGCCGGTCCGTGGGTTCGGGAGGTGGAACAATGCTGGCAGACGGCGCGATCGGATATACGGGACCAGACGCTTACGGTCGATTTAAGAGACGTTGATTTCGTCAGCTCCGCCGGTGAGCAGTTGCTGGCCACCATGCATCGGCACGGCGCGAAGTTTCTCGCAGCCAGCCCGATGATGAAAAGCCTGCTCGCTGGGATCACCGGTGAACCGGAAGATGCGGAACAGTCTGGCGGACGGCTCCCGAACGGCGGGGCTCGCCATCCTGTTTGACCTTCGTGTGTCAAAATGGAGAGAAAGGTCCGGCCAACGGATCCGGCACTCCTGGGAAAGTGCAATGTCAACTCCGGCCCTCAAGCTGTCGGAATCAACGCGTGCGCGTTACGAGACGCTGCTCCAAATATCGGAGAGTATCGTCTCCCATCGCCAACTCTCTTCTCTTTTCGCAGATCTGTATCGCTGCCTCAAGCCGCTGATCGCCTTTGATTTCATCGGCCTCGTGCTCTATGACGAGGAGCGGCAAGTCACCCGTCTGCACGAGCTGGTTGCAGACCAGCCAGTTAATTGTCCACCCCCTCGCGAGCACCGGCTGGGCGAGACGCCAGCGCAGATTGTCCTGGAAGCGCAGCAACCGCACTATGTGCCAGATGTGGAGGGGGAGGGCCGATTCGCGCGGTTCAACAAAATGCTGCTCTGCAACGGCGTACACTCCTATTGCCTGCTGCCGCTCTCGACGGCTCAGCGCCGGCTGGGAGCGCTGAACTTCGGCTCAACCGTGAAGGATGCCTACACCGCGGGGGAGATCGAGTTCATGCGTCAGGTCGCGAAGCAAGTGGCCGTCGCGGTAGACAACGCATTGAATCATGAGGCGGCTGCGGCTTACGAACGGCAACTTGCCCACGAACGGGACCGCTTGCGCGTTCTGCTTGACCTGAATAACGTCGTGGTTACGAACCTGGAAACGGGGCAATTGTTCGAGGCGATCTCCTTCTGCTTGAAGAACAGCTTCGGAATGGAGTACGCGAGCCTGGCTTTGTACGATCCGGAAATCAATGGGTTGAGACTTCGCGCGCTTGACTTTCCAACTAGCCGTGGGCTTATCCGGGAAGACGCTGTACTACCGATGGACGGATCGCCTTCGGGCTACGTCATGAAAAACGGCACTCCGAAGCTCTTCACCCCAGCCGACATCGAGGCGCTCTCCCCGGAGGCCGCCAAGTACCTTTTTGGTGAAGGCCTGCATTCTTTCGTGTCGCTGCCGCTCATCTCTCGCAATAAGATCATGGGAACGCTCAACCTCGGCGCACGGCAGGAGGACCATTTCTCGCCCGATGATGTTGCCCTTCTCGCACAGGCAGCCGGCCAGATCGCGATCGCTCTGGATAATTCGCTCTCCTACAACCGAATCGAGGAGCTAAACGCCAAACTGGCAGAGGAGAAGGTCTATCTGGAAGACGAGATACGCACCGAGCATCAGTTCGAGGACATCATCGGCAAGAGTGCGGCCCTGAAGGCGATTCTGAAACAGGTTGAGACGGTAGCCCCGACTGACTCCAACGTAATCATCTATGGAGAAACGGGTACCGGCAAGGAGTTGGTGGCTCGCGCCATTCACTCGCTCAGCGGCAGGCGTCAAGGGACGTTTGTCAAGTTGAACTGCGCCGCCATCCCCACCGGTCTGCTCGAAAGTGAGATGTTCGGCCACGAGAAGGGCGCCTTCACCGGCGCGATCTCGCAACGGATCGGCCGTTTCGAACTGGCGCACCGGGGCACGGTGTTCCTGGACGAAGTCGGCGAGATTCCGCTCGAGCTTCAGACCAAGCTGCTGCGCGTCTTACAGGAACGCGAGTTCGAGCGGCTGGGAAGCTCCAGGACAATCTGCACGGACGCGCGCATCATCGCCGCGACCAACCGCAACCTGCAGGACATGGTGGGAGACCACCAGTTTCGTTCCGACCTTTATTACCGGTTAAACGTCTTCCCCATCACGGTCCCGCCGCTGCGAGGGCGACCGGAGGATGTTCCTATGCTGGTCCGCTACTTCGTGCAGCAGTTTGCACGCCGAATGAACAAAGAGGTAACGACAATTCCCAGCGATGGAATGCGGGCACTGGTGGGCTACCCGTGGCCCGGGAATATCCGCGAGCTGCAGAACTTTATCGAACGTGCCGTAATCATCTCATCCGGTCCGGTGCTCGCAATTCCCGTCTCCGAACTGGAGCGGACTTCAGCGTCCAGCGTGCCTATGGCGGCTGCCGAAGGACCAGCGGGCGTGATCACGTTGGAGTCGGCTGAACGCGAGGCGATTTTGCAGGCACTCCGGCACTCCGGCGGACGCGTCGGCGGACCGCACGGTGCTGCAGCCGCACTCGCCTTGAAACGGACGACTCTGCAAGCCAGGATGCGCAAGCTGGGTATCAGCCCCAGAGATGTATGAATCGACAGCGCCGGCAAGACAGCCTGGCCCTACGATCAAGCGAGCGCAGAGCAGCCACTTGACGTAAGGTGCGTGGGGCGGATGTCACATGCTTCCGACCCATCTCGTCATCTCTTATGGAAGGAGATGATTATGGCTCCGAGGCCAAACCCGTTTTACTCCGCGCCTGCTGCCATGCAAGCGTGGCTCGATTTTGGGAACAACTTCTTCGATAGCGGCCTGGAGGAGAGCCTGATGGAACTGGTGAGGATCCGCGCGACACAAATCAATGGCTGGAACCGGACCCAAGTCGGTATCTGTGTGGTTTCTCCAGTCCAACAACGCGAGGCTGCATGATGGAAGGAATGTCACATGAAAGCGCCGCTGACATGTTTGACCCGCTGCGTCCGAGGTTGATTCGCGTCGCCTACCAGATGCTGGGATCCGTAGCGGATGCGGAAGATGTGGTGCAGGAAGCTTTTCTTCGCTGGTTCAACGCCGACCGGGACGCGGTGCGGGAACCGGCGGCGTTTCTGCGCCGCGTGGTGACGCGCCTTTGCCTCGACCACCTCAAATCAGCCCGGCACCGGCGCGAAGCCTATGTCGGGCCTTGGCTGCCGGAACCGGTTGTCGAGGCGGCCGAGGATGAGGCCGATGACGTCACACTACCTCTGTTAATGGCGCTGGAACGCCTGTCGCCGTTGGAACGCGCCGCCTTTCTCCTACACGATGTATTCGGCGCCAGCTTCGATGAGATCGCCGAGACGATCAGCCGGGACCCGGCGGCATGCCGTCAACTTGCCAGCCGCGCGCGGACGCATGTACGCGCGGCGCGTCCCCGCTTTCCCGTGCCCAAGGAACGGGGCACGCAGATCGCCGCCGCATTTTTCGCAGCAACTCGCAACGGCGACATGCAAGAGTTGCGTACGCTTCTGGCAGCGGACGTAGCCGTTTATGCCGATGGAGGCGGCAAAATCCGGGCGGCGCTGCATCCAATTGTCGGGCTGGAGAATGTGATGCAACTCCATGCTTATCTGGCGCGCCTGTTCGCCGAAACGATGTCGCATCTTGTACGGTACGACTTTATCAACGGCCTGCCGGGATTCATTACGATCGAACAGAACGAAACGTTGCAAACCACCGCGCTGCAGATCGAAAACGGCAACATTGCCGCGATCTATGTAGTGCGCAATCCGGACAAGCTGCGGCATCTCAGAATAGAACTCATCCACTGATGCATCTGCGAGTTTGACGCGGCTCCTGAACGTTGTCGCGCCACTGCAATATCACTGACCCTTCTGAGTTCCGCTTACCAATCACAAGGAGATAGATCGATGTCCAACACACGCATTGCCATTGTTTACCACAGCGGCTATGGCCACACCGCACGGCAAGCCGAGGCCGTAAGATTCGGTGTGGAGCAAGTGGAAGGCGCCGAAGCACTGCTGATAACTGCTGAGGAAGCGCAAACGCGCTGGGATGATTTGGCTTCCTCCGACGCCATCATTTTCGGTACGCCCACTTATGTAGGCGGTCCGTCAGCGGTGTTCAAAGCATTCCAGGAGGCATCGTCTCATGCAGTCATGACCCAGGGTTTGGGATGGAAGAACAAGCTCGCGGCCGCCTTCACCAATTCGGGCTCCCATTCCGGCGATAAGTTGGCGACGTTGATCCAGATCGCTCTCTTCGCTGCCCAGCACGGCATGCATTGGATCAATCTTGCCCTGCCGCCTGGGAACAATTCCACAACTGGATCCGAGCAGGACCTCAATCGGCTCGGCTTCTGGCTTGGCGCCGGCGCTCAATCCAACTCCGATCAAGGCCCCGACGTCGCTCCTCCGGAAGCAGATCTCGCCACCGCACGCCATCTCGGAAAACGCGTGGCCGAGGTGACGCTCCAGTTCGTCCGCGGCCGCATCGGGGGGAACTCTCGTATTCCTCGGCCCCCGAAGCACGACAATTCGGAAACGGAGTCCAACATAAGGGGCAAAGCTGCTTAGCCCCGTGCATTCACTGTCTAGGTGCAGGTGCTTGGGGTCTACGTTGGTGGCGAGCGCAGACAGGAGTTCGGCGCGATGCATCACTACCAAGGCAGGGGGGGAACGCGTAGTTAGCTTGTCGATAGAAATCGTTGACAGAACAGAACCGCTCCTGGTGCGAACCTCACTTCACTGTTGGGAGAATGCACGCGCTCGAATCGAATCCGCCAGACTCAACTCATCCAGCGCGTGGATGGCATTCACCCAGAGCGAGATGTCCTCACCGACTTCGCCAAAGCTCGTGCTCGCTCATAAACATGCGCTTCGATTCCTTCTTTCTGCAATGCGATGGCAGCGGTCAAGCCGCCTATTCCGTCTCCAATGACGATGACTCTCATTGTCTGGCCTTCGTGTTCGTTTTTCGCAGCGCCTCACCTTCGAACATGGAAGATTGAGTTTTAGAACGGCTGGCGCATGCTTCTGCAATCCAGCTTTGCATCCACCTGGCAGGAGAATGCCTGATCGACTGTTTCCGTCCCCACGACGGAGCATCGCATTACCGAAAATGAGAGAAGAATGGCTCCCCTTCACACAGACTGGCTCTTCGGTGCAATGTAAAGACGTGCGAATGAGCCCCGGAGATCAGCTTTCGTTGTCCATCCGGATGACGATGCGGCCGTTATTGTGATGGGTCGCGGCGCGCCTCAGAGCCTGTCGCATCGGTTCAAGTTCGAAAGGCACCGTCGAATCAATGGGCGGAAGAACGCCAGTCGCGGCCACCCTGGCGACATCGGCCAGCGCTTTTCCTCCACTGGGACCCGGTCCCGCGAGCACGTAACGTGGGCCGCGGACGCGAGAGCTGATGATGAGATAGGCGACGCGTGCAAGCACGGCCAGCGTTCCGGCCCAGCCGAGTGCGCGATCCCCGATGAAGCGCTCCGGACCGACGACGGTCACGAAAATGCCGTCTTCCCCCAGCACTCGTCGCCCGGCCTCTTCGACATCGCGACCGCCGACCAGGTCGAGCACGCGGTTAATGCGGGCTTCCCCCATGGCCCGGAGTGTGCGGTCCCACGGTTCGCCATTGTAGTCGAGCACGAGCGAGCAACCCAGCCGGTAGGCGTGCTCTGCATGCGCCGATCCGCAGATGCCGATCACCTCGACGCCGGCGCGTGCCGCAAGTTGCACCGCCATACCACCGATGCCTCCTGTCGCTCCTACGATCACAATTCGCAACCCGGCGCGTAGCTTGAGGGCATGGATCGCGGAAATCGCTACCAGGCCTGAAACGCCGCAGGCGGCAGCCGTGCTGAACGATAGGCTCTCTGGTTTCCTTGTGAGCCAGCGTTCGTCTACGGCGCAGGCTTCTGCCCAGGCACCCCTCGCTCGATACGGTACCTGCACCCCGAATACGGCTTCGCCGGCGCGGACTGAGCGAACGCCATGCCCGACACCAATGACGATCCCTGCGACATCGCTGCCTGGTGTCACTGGCCGGCTGGGACGCGGCCTCGCGCCAATGGGAATCCCTCCGTAGAAGGTCCCCTCGGCGACGTGAATATCGTCGACGTTGATGCTGGACGCCAGCACTCTTACGATCACCTCCCGGCTACGGGCCACAGGGGTAGCGATTTCTACCATCTCGATGACGTCGGGCAAGGTACCGGGCATTGGTCGTCGAGTTAACGCGAGTGC
This sequence comes from Bryobacterales bacterium, assembly GCA_963810595.1. GTDB lineage: Bacteria > Acidobacteriota > Terriglobia > Bryobacterales > Bryobacteraceae > CAWEOG01. Next base: position 35,117 of record CAWEOG010000020.1, read on the forward strand.
ACGCATACGCTGTGTGCGGATTCGAATCGGCCTGTATTCGAATCTGGAACGAACGGAAGCTGTTCTCGATCGCGTACGCCCTGTCGGTGGTGACTCCGAGAGCCCGTCTCGGAACCCGTCCCGCCAGCTTGCCCACACCGGTTGCCACGACAGATCACGCTTCGCTTTCGCATTCGAGGCTCCTCGAGCCTGTGTCATCATCACGACACCGAGCTCTCCAATCGCAAGCCGTCCCACCCAGGCTGGGACCCGGAACGGGGGCTTTGCGCCGAGGATCCGCGCCAGTGCCGGCAGCCATTCGGATACCGGTGCGGGTTCATCATCAACGATGTTGTATACACCGGGCCTTCCACGGTCCACAGCCGCCAGCGTTGCGCGTGCTGCGTCATCAATGTGGATGAAAGACCATATGCCGGTTCCTCCGCCGATGATCGGAATGCGGCGGCGGCGAGTCTGCTCCACGAGGATACCGCCCTCGCCGATTGCGTTCCCTGGTCCGTAAAATCCCCCATACCGCAAGACAATACCCTCCATTCCCGGGGCTTCGAGGACGGCGGACTCCAGGTATCTCAACGCGCTGAATCGTGTCCCGAAAACCCGCGGAAGGATTCGGATCGAGCGGGTCATCTTCCGTCTTCACCGGACCTCCGCTGCGCACGTATGGCCAGCCCGCGTAGCTTTGTGCGATGAAGCGCCGCACGCCGGCTGACCGAGCGGCGGCCAGCAGATAGTCTGTTCCTTCGGTGCGGAGTCTGTTTGTAAGTCTGAATTGTTCTTCGAACTTGCGCAGATCGAGATCTGGTGGAATTGCAGTCAGCTCATGAATGATCACCTCCGGCCGCGCCCGCTCCACTGCCGCGGCGACGGCCGCAGCGTTCAGCAGCGTCGACAATGGCAGGCTCCGCGCCGGCAGAGCGAAGGCTGCCGGCCTTAGAAGGCGGAACGCGTCGTCCCAGTGACGGAATGACCCGCCTGTACCAAAAGCGATACCAATCTCCTGCCAATGGCTCCAGTGGCGCCAGCCACGAATATTCTCATCCCATACCTCCAAGTTTCTCACGCGCATCACGACGAGCCTATGCTCTTTCTCGGCACTCCACGTGGACGGCGTCTCGCGATGTCTCTCGCTCGGCGTAGTGATCGACTGCAAAGCCGTAGATCACTTTGAACATGTAGAGCGCAAAGAGCGCCATCAGAATTTCCGGCACGCCTCGGATTGTCAGGAGCAAGACGATCACACCGGCCAGCATGAAGGACGCGCCGATGATCCGCTGTGCCGGGTGATCGACGACGGCGTTTGTGATGAGCGCTGCAACGATAGTGTAGATCGTTACACCGATGGCGACCGGATAAGAGTTGCCGAGCAAAAACGCAAAAGCTACTGGCTGTACATGATACAGAATAAACGTGAGTCGGGCCCTTGCGTTCCTTCTGTAATACCGATTAGTAGAATACGAAAAATTCCCCACTATTCCGCCACCAATGTCGAATGCCAGAACGACAAGTACGATTTGTCGCCACAGAGAGATTGCGCTCCACTCGTTATAGGTGGTCACGAGGAGCAAGGCGGAAACCGCCGCGCCAAAACAGGAGTGTGAGCCACAGCTCAAGCTTGGTGATCTCGTCTCCGAAGAGGTCCTGGAGCGGTTTCGGCACTCTAACCGTACCCATCGGCCAATCTCTGGGCTTGAAGTTGTTGATAATCATGCCTTTCTTCAATGTCTATGGCTCTTGAACAAAACCCGCCAGGCAGGCCCTCGTCACAGGCCACGCGGGCCGTTTGGAGGACGGCCGCAAGCCTCTCTCACGCCCTTCACCGCACAACGCCCTTTCTCCGTGCACCAGGCGAAACCTTCTGCGCCGGTCTAAGCATCGCCTCCATTGGCCCGACCGCCAGCATTACGTCGAGATTCGAATCGACGAGGCGGTGGAACAGCAGCCCATCCAGGGCTGCCGCAAGCAGCATCGCCGCGGCGTTTACGTCCAACTTAGGATCGAGCTCTCCCACGTCCGCCGCAGCCCGGAGCCGCTCCAGAATCACTAGCCGAAACCGGCGCGAAGCCGCTTTCGTCCACTTGCGAAATGCGGTGTCCCGAGTGGCTTTCACCATCGCTTCTGCCAGGATCGTCGAACCCGGGGTTCGTTCCCCGTAACGCGCAATCCATTCCAGAATGGCCGTGATTGAGTCTCCGATCGTCGCCCCCGTCCGAAACGCCTCTAGCGAGGGCCCGAGCTCCCGCAATAGGGCGTCCTCCGCCGCCTCCATCACAAGGGCCGACATCGAGCCGAAATGATAATGGATCAGGGCTGGGTTCACCCTTGCTCGCTCCGCGATTCCTCGGGTCCGGAGGCGATCGACACCGATCTCGGCCATCAGCTCGATAGTGGCGCGGAGAATTCGCTCTCGCGTCTCTTTGCCTTCCTCACCATGGATCCGTGATTTCCTATTGATCATCTGACTTAATCATATGACCAACTCTCCGCCGTGTCAAGTCATCAGGGCTCCCAAGCTGATTGGGGGAGGAACTTGAAATTCCATTGGGCGATTTCCCCTATGCGTCGTGAGGGTCTCGCGATTTTGGCGGTCCGCGGAATTGGCTGGCTTTGATATTCGCCACGCGCCAGATCCACGCGAGCGGATGAAGCAAGACATGCGGCAAGCACAACGGCGTCCATTATTGCCTGACACGCGCCCTGTCCCAGGTTCGGGGTCATTGAATGCGCCGCATCGCCCAGCAGCGCCACTCGATTTTCACTCCAGCGGGGGAGGGGTTCCCTGATCGTAGATATCATTTCGTAAAATTGCAGATTCGTTGCTGGCCTCGATCAACGCCTCAAAGAACCGCGCCACCCGCGAAACAATCGCAGCAGATTCGATTTCTCGCATTTCGCTGAATTCCGTTCCCGCTCGGGAACATTCTTCGTGGCATACCAGTGAGCCCGGCCGTCGCTGATCGGAATGACACCGAACCGCTGGCCGCGGCCCCATCTCTGCAAAGGAACAAACCCCGAACTGTCAAAGTTCACCACGCCTCGCCATGGTCATAGCGGCGTAGCACGGAGGCTCATTGCTGAAGAATTGCCCAACCGCCGCGATTGATCTAATGTCTGGAGGCCAGTTTTCTCAAATTGAGTTCGCGTGGAGTGCAAGGGTTCGTGCGGAATCGACGGGCGATAGTGTGAAACCCGAGGCGCGCGTGGATCTGCAGCGGAAGAAATGGCGGGGTGTTTCTCGCGAAGGGCAGGCAGAAGAACCGTTTGGACCGCGCTGCGGGACCGGCGATGAAACCAGCCGGCCCGCTTGCTGGTGGCTCGCCGCGGTTTTGGCTTGGGCTTCGCCTTGTTCTCGCCCTCGAGATTGAGCGCCACTGCGGCGCGGATGAGATCCTTCAAGGCCGCCCATCGACCTTGTCGCCTTCGTGGATGTCGATGGCGCGCCAGGCGTTCCCCTCGAGGCTGGCGTTGAAGAGACCTGAAGGGTCCTTCAACGCGGCTCTCTTGGGAAAGGTCATCTTCACGAGGTTCTTGTACATCTCACCCGTGCAGACGATGCCGCCGTGAGACCAGACGGGAGACCCCCTCCACTTCCACTCTTCGACGATCTCAGGGTCTGCCTTGTGTATGATTTCGCGCACTTTCGCGAGCGTCTTCCCGCGCCAGTCTCCCAAGTTCCTTGATCCTTGGCATCGATTAAGGCAGAGGCGGATTCCACCGGGACGGGCGTTCTTCATGTACGGCTCCAACTCTCGCAGCTAAATATTAGCATGCGCTTAGCGTATACAGCCGTCGCGCCGTCGAACGTCGACGGCGTGGCCTGCCGGCGGCGCCAGAAGAAGTACGAGAGCGCCCAGAGCACGCTGGTGGTCGCCGCAAGGAACCAACGCCTCCGGGCCATCGCCCATCGAGAAGTGGGCGATAAGCGCCGAGGCGAGGTCGATGGCGAAGCCGGCGTAGGCCCACTCCTTGAGCCGTGGCGGCACCGGCGCGAGCAGCAATACCACGCCGATGAGCTTGGCCCACGCGAGCTCCACCTGGAAATAGGCGGGAAGCCGAGGTGGGCGAACGCCTGGGCCACCTGCCGGCAGGACCGCCAGTTGTACCAGGCAGTGAAGCCCATCTCCAGGCAGAAGAGCGCGGTGACGGTCCAATAGACGATGGTCCTGGCTGTGGGGGTGGTGGTCCCGCCGCCGACGAGCGCCGGCTTTTGCATCGTCGATTCCATGGGTTCTTCCTCTCTCGATTCAAGATTTTGAGCCGCCTGAGGCGGCCAGTTGGGCGCCTCAGCGCCGAACTGCTTGGCGTACTCCGCATTCAATCGCTGCCAGCCGCCGAACTTCATGGCATCGCCACCAACAATGCGGCCGATGGGAGTTCCGCTGAGAAGGCGATCCAGAACATCGAAGCAAATGTGCCACCCGGCAGCACCCCACGAGATGAAGCGGTGATCGATGTTGGTCCACAGCGTCAGGCGCGTGCCGCCGCCAGAGGCTTCGAGTTCCCACCGGATATCGAAGCCACCCCACTTGTACTCAAGCAGCCTGGGAGCGTCGGCGCGCGTCACTGTTGTTTCGGTGACGCGACGTGTGGCGCTCCCACCGTGGTGAGCTTCACCGTGCTTCCAACCGTACCCAGGTTCCCATCGGCATCAAAGGGCGCCCACTCACGAGATGCGCCGGGTCGGTAAGCGCCTGCCAGACTTTTTCCGGCGAGTGGCGCAGTTCTCGGACGAGAATGAGCGTCCACTTCTCTCCGTCCTTTCGTACCTGCGCCCCGCTGGCGGGACCCGGTATGTACTGCTCGCGATCGGTCATTATCTCTCCTTGTCTTCTCGCGCTTAGTGCGGTTCGAACGGCTACTTGCGCGCCAACTGGGTGAGCTGAATGAGGTTGCCGCAGGTGTCCTTCAGCATCGCAATGGTCGAGGCGGTCACGTCGGTGGGCGGCATGGTGAACTCGGCGCCGCGGGCCTTGATCCGCTCGTAGTCGCCCTTGACGTCGTCGGTGAAGAACATGGCCGCGGGCTGGCCCTGTTGAAAGATCGCCTGCTGATACGCTTTGGCCGCGGGGTTGTTGTTCAGCGCCAGCTGCAGCTCAGTGCCGTCCGGCTCCTCGGGCGAGGCCACGGTCAGCCAGCGATAGGGGCCCTGACTGAAATCGGCCTTCTTGGCAAAGCCCAGTACCTCCGTATAGAAGCGCAGGGCTTTGTCCTGGTCGTCCACGTAAAGGCTGGTCACTTTGATTTTCATTTTTTTCTCCTTTGTCACGTTCGCGGTTTGGGCCGCGTTGTCTTTTCCTTGTCTTCCTTTTCGTTGGTGTAGCCGTTGATTAGATCCATGCGGTCGAGGTGCCGTTCGAGAGCATCCACGTGAGCGGACCAGAACCGGCGGAACTGCGCCAGCCAGGCATCCACCTCCTGAAACGGTTCAGGTTTCAGCCGGTAGAGACGGCGCTGTGCGTCCACCGTGGATTCCACGAAACCGGCCTCGCGCAGCACGCGCAGGTGCTTGGACACGGTCGGCTGCGGCATACGAAGCCGGCGCTCGATCTCTCCCACGGACTGCTCGGACGAGACCAGGAGGCTCAATATCGCGCGGCGGTTCGGCTCCGCAATGATTTCGAATACAGATTCCATTCTCTTTATATACTCTACGGCGCATATACGTGTCAAGGCATATTTAGCCAGGCCCCTAAGGCAATGATTTCAGCCTGCGTACGCGGATGCACAGTCTGGATCATTACGACGAGGAATTGACTCGGGTCGTTGAGGGAAAGGAGCCTGTCCCAGGGGGGGCACGTCTCAGGCGCCGCAGCACCTCTTGTACCCTTTCCCGCACCCGCACGGGTCGGCTCATTGCGCCCGATCTTTTGTTTGGTGATTCTCGTCGCGACGCCACCCCGCTTCGCCTCCTTACGGAGTTCGACCGCCTCGCCTTTGCGTCCCTGCTCTTCGCAGACGTCGGCCAGCCGTTCGAGCATATCGAGGCGGTCCCTGACTTGGTCGCCGGCAAGCCCTTCTTGCAGAATCTGTTCGGCTCGCGGCCAATCCTGTAACTGGGTGCGCCACGACAAAGCATCACGTTACCAGGCGCGCGAGGAGGCCGGCTGCCCTTTGTAGAGCCTGGCGCTTCCGCACAAGGCTAGAAATGCGAGGGAGCCCCGCAGATCAGTCCGTCGTTGTCCATCTGAATGACGATGCGGCCATTGTTCTGATGCGCCGCGGCGCGCCTCAGAGCCTGTCGCATCGGCTCGAGTTCGAAAGGCACTAGTCGAATCGATGGGCGGAAGCACACCTGCCGCTGCCGCCCTGGCGACATCGGCCAGCGCCTTACCTCCACTGGGACTCGGTCCCGTCAAGACGTAACGTGGTCCGCGGATACGAGAGCTGATGATGCGATAGCCGACGCGTGCAAGAACGGCCAGAACTCCGGCCCAGCCGAGCGCGCGATCGCCGATGAAGCGCTCCGGACCGACGACGGTTACGAAAATGCCGTCTTCTCCCGAGCAAGCGTCGCCCGGCCTCCTCGATATCGCGACCACCGACCAGGTCGAGCACGCGGTCAATGCGGGCTTCCTCCATGGCCCGGAGCGTGCGGTCCCACGGTTCGCCGTTGTAGTCGAGCACGAGCGAGCAACCCAGCCGGTAGGCGCGCTCTACGTGCGCCGAACCGCAGACGCCGATCACTTCGACGCCGGCGCGAGCCGCAAGTTGCACCGCCATACCGCCGATGCCGCCTGTCGCTCCTACGATCACAATGCGCAATCCGGCGCGCAGCTTGAGGGCATGGATCGCGGAGAATCGCTACGAGGCCGGAGACACCGCAGGCGGCAGCCGCACCGAACGATAGATTCTCTGGTTTACATCGTGAGCCAGCGCTCGTCGACCGCGCAGATTTCCGCCCAAGCCCCGTCGCTCGAAACGGCACCTGCACCCCGAACACGGCTTCGCCGACACGGATAGAGCGAACGCCATGCCCGACACCGATGACGATCCCTGCAAGATCGCTGCCGGGTGTCACCGGCCGACTGGGACGCGGCCGTCGCACCGATGGGAATCCCCCCATAGAAGGTCCCCTCGGCCACGTGAATATCGTCGATGTTGATACTGGAGGCGAGCACTCTTACGATCACCTCCCGGCTACGGGGCGCAGGCGCAGCGCATTTCTATCATCTGAATGACGTCGGGCAGAGTGCCGGGCTTTGGTCGCCGAGTTAATGCGAGTGCGCGCATACGCTGTGTGTGAATTCGATTCAGCCTGTATTCGAACCCGGGCCGAGCGGAAGCTGTTCTCAATCGTCGGCCGATCGCGCCGGCTTCCCCCGCGCCGAGGACCCTCATGATTCACTCCTCGCGGCCCCTGAGTGCGCTTCCTTCGGCTGGCTAGTATTACTGTGTTATAAATATTTGAGACCAAAGCACTTGTTCAGCGACGTATCCGGGTGATGGCAAGATGGGTGTTCCAGCGTTGGATGGGGCTGCAATCAGCGTAGCAAGTCCACCGTGCCGTGTCTCCGGCGGTGCACCACCGGCGGTCGATGGCGGCGGTCTAGCATGCCGCGCGCAGTCTGTTGTGTCTTTGCGGGCTGAGTTATGAGCAGCCGGGCAAGTATCCAGTGTCCAGTTATCAGTACGGAGGAGAGAGCAAAAGCGGACTGCATCCGAAAGCCGGAGCGGGAATCTGGCGCTGCCTGTGGCGGAAGAAACTCACCAGCGTGAAATTGTTGGGCAGGTGCTGGCAAACAGAACCTCACGCTCCCCAGCGTTGCGTAGAGAACATCGGGATAGACGCCGAAGATTATCCCGATCGCGATCCGCAGAACGGGCAGGGGGGAAGTTGCTGCAACAGGCAGCGCGCGATCATGATGCGGAGCGTGGCGATCGAGTGGGGATTATGCCGTTCGGCGCGGACGCGGCGACCCGCGCGGGCGGAAGTCCGGCGGCGGCTCCGGGGCTGATAGTCCAACATGGCCGGCCCGGGCGGAGGGGGAAAAACGGTTCCGCTCGCTGACCAGGAACCCATACGCGGCGATGCACAAGGTGGCGTGATGGTGAAATCCGCGCCAACCCCGTCCTTCATAGTGGCCTAATCCCAACTCCTGCTTGAGTTCCTCATAGTCGCGTTCGATAATCCAGCGGTGTTTGGCCAGCTTCACCAGAGACTTCAGGAGGTCTTCGCCGGCAGGGTGGACAGCCAGTATTTGGTGGGTTCCGATTCTTTCTTCGGCCATTCGATCAAGAGCCATTCTTCCGGGTGTGGTTCGGTCCGCTTATAATCGCGGTGGGCAGGACGCACGCGGACAGCGGCGAAACGAGAGCGCAACGTTCCCGACTGCCTGGGCGCCAAGCGATCTCCTTCCAGACCGAAGCCGGCAAACCGAGGGCCAACTGCTTCACCGAAACAGGCTGATGATCCGCGTTGCGCTGGAGGCGTTTGGGTGGCGCCCCACGGCCGGGTTTTCGCGCCGGGGCCGGCAAGGGTTGTTGTCCCGGTTCCCAGACCGTGGTCGAAGACTCGATCCCTACCAGGTAGGGCAGTCCGAGTTGGGTGAGGGCGGTGCGGAATGGCGTGCCGTTTCCATAGCCGGCATCCGCCAGCACCACTCCCACGGGAACCTTCTGCTCCACCGCCTGCCGAATCTGCTGCAAAGCAATCTCCGGCTTGGTTTGAAACTTCACCCTTCGGGAACCCCGGCCTGCTGGCGGCGCTCCGCATCCTGACACCACACCTCCGGCAGATACAGCCGCCAAGCGATCGGCAAACTCGCACTCCACGTGCTCACCGACAAACTCACCGCCACCTGGCAGTTGTCCTGTTTACCGATTTGACCGCAGTACTGCCGCGCGACTCCTACCGAATGCTTGCCCTGCTTCGGAAAACCCGTGTCATCCACGATCCAGGCCACCACCGGACCGTGCCTCTGCATGGTCGGCAGCACATGCCGCCGCACCTGCGCCAGCATCTCCTCGTCATTCCAGGGCGCGTCTGCCACCAAGTGATGGAGCGACTGATGCGTGCGCCGAACATTGTCCGGTGCCAGGCGCGCCGCCATCGGCTCGACACTCTTGCGCTCTCCCGGCAATAACAATCCCGTGCAGTAGTTCTTCAACGGAGTGTGCCGGTCGGCATGCCCCGCGGCGTTGGCCAGGCCCTCGATATATGCCGCGAAGCGCCTCTGCTGTGGGCCTGGCGAAGAGAGGCGTGATCCCACAAAACAATTCTACATCAGAATGTTAGTTTATAACACAGTAATACTAGGTCCCGGGACCGCCCTGAAACCGATGGCAAGACGATTCCAGCCGTTGATGGCTACAATCCCCAGCGTCAGATCGGCAATCGCGACGTCCGCGCCAGCAGAATGAAGGCCGTCAGCCTTGTTGGACGATCGAGTCATACCTGTTACTGCATGACCCGCCTGCACCAGAAGCGGAACTAATCTTTTCCCAATTGCACCAGTTGCCCCCGCCACAAATACTCTCATCCCCTACCTCCAGTTCATTTCATTGCACTCATCTCACGGCCGCAGGAATGTGCGCCTCAAGCTTTCGCGCCCTCTGCAATTTTATGGACAGACGGCTGATACTCGCCTGGTACAGCGCGGAAGCTGATGGCCAGACGATTCCAGCCGTTGATTGCGACGATCGCCAGCGTCAAATTCGCCAACTCTTCTTCGGTGAAGCGCTGCCGCGCTTCTTCGTAAACGCTATCGGGCACGTGGCTCTGGCTGACTCGCGTCACAGCCTCGGTCCAGGCAAGCGCCGCACGCTCCCGATCCGTGAAGAAAGGTGTTTCCCGCCATGCGTCGAGTGCGTACAGACGCTGCTCGGTCTCGCCGTTTGCTCGCGCATCCTTGCTGTGCATGTCCAGGCAGTAGGCGCACCCATTGATTTGCGAGGCACGCATGCGGACCAATTCCAAAAGGGAAGGCTCCAGGCGGGAGGACTTCCGAACGTAGTTTTCCAGCGCCAGCATTGCGTGAAAAGCACCAGGCGCTACTTTCTGAGCGTCCAAACGAGGTTGCATTTTCTAAGCCCTTTCACCCCCAGATTAAAGCGAGGATGAATCCGTGTGAAGATCCATAATGGAAATATAGAGTGGGCCATTATGGGGAAGTTCGAGACCTTTCAGGAACTTTCGCTTACACCGCCTGCCCAGGGACAAGAACTTGGGCGCTGGTTGTATACGGAACTGCGCACCGCGATCCTGGATGGACGATTGAAGCCAGGGTCTCGAATGCCATCGAGCCGAAATCTTTCGAGACAGTATTCCCTCGCACGTGGAACGGTCTCGGCCGCCTTTGACAGCCTCAAGAGTGAAGGCTATATCGAGGCGAGGGTTGGGGCCGGCACTTTCGTGACGGTCCGTCTGCCTGACGAGTCGCTGGCGGTACGGCAGGATTCGCCCAACATCGTCGTAGAACCATCAAAAGCAGGCTTGGCGAATCGCGGCCGAGATGCTGTGGACGGAGTACGATTGCTACCGGCTTCCCATTCCGTGGGTAAAGCTTTCCGCAGTTACGAGCCCGCAATCGACCTATTTCCCATTAACCTCTGGTCTCGTGTGGCCGGACGTGTCCTTCGGAGGGCTCCGCGCTCCTTGTATGGACAGGGCGACGCCCGAGGGTACCTGCCCTTGCGAAAAGCCATCGCCGAATACGTCGGCACAGCGCGAGGTGTGCGTTGCGATGCCAGCCAGGTGATTGTCACTTCGGGCGCCCAACAGGGACTGGACATTGCGGCCCGGATGCTTCTCGACCCTGGGGATGCCGTGTGGATGGAAGATCCAGGGTATCCCGGAGCAGTGTTTGCCATGAGGGCAGCGGGCGCCCGCATCGTCCCTGTTCCTGTGGACAAAGACGGACTGATTATCGAAGAAGCGCGCAAGCAACAGCCCACCGCAACGCTTGTCTACGTTACACCGGCAAATCAGTTTCCACTCGGAGTCGCGATGGCGCCCCAACGCCGGCTCGAATTGCTCGACTGGGCCGCTCACGAAAACGCGTGGATCGTCGAGGACGAATTCGATGCCGAATACCGCTACTTTGGGCAGCCCCTCCCGTCACTGCAAAGCCTCGACAGGTCCGGATGCGTCATCTATGTCGGGACGTTCACAAAGATGCTGTTCAACGCCTTGCGACTGGGTTTTCTCGTGGTTCCCGAACGGGTTGCCGACGCTTTCGCGTCCGCACGGACCTTCTTCGACCGGCATCCACCGACCCTGGACCAAGCAATCCTTGCGGAATTCATTCTGGACGGCCACTTCGGTCATCACGTTCGTCGCATGCGGCAAATCTACGCGCGCAGAATTACGGTATTATGTGATGCCGCCCGAGAGATGTTCGCCGGTCGACTGGAGGTAGTCGAAGCGAAATCGGGCATGCGGACCGTAGCCTGGATCAGGACCGGACAGGCCGACAAGCGTATCGCCGAGCGTGCGCGCTCACTCGGTCTTGAGGTTATCGCGCTTTCGGAGTTTACCGTCCGGCATTCGCATCCGAACGCTTTGATCCTCGGTTTTGCGGGATGCGCCGAAGCCGAGCTCAGGCGAGGTGTCAGCATACTTTCCAGCGCACTGGAAGTGCCTCAAGGATGTGTTTGATGGAGAGTGGATTTGAACCACCGACCTCCCGGTCCCGAACCTTGGGAACCCCGTTTTTGAGGTTTTGCAGGCTTTTGCAGGTGCTTGCTGATCCTCTAGATAGTCCAATTTTCACCACTTTGCCACGAAGTTCCCGAACTCCCGGCTTGCGGCGGCTTGCAGGAGCTTGCGGCGTTTCGTTGCTCGGAAAAGGCAAGAAACGGGCAACGTCAGTCAAATCATGGATTTCCGGTGCGCATCCGCCCCGGCCCGTTGGCACCTCATCATCAGACCGCGGAGGTGGCCGCCGTCTCCCCTGTATGCTGCCGGCCGCGGAGACTCCATTGGTCAAACGAACAGCCGCGCAGGCGGGCGCGGCATTCTGTTGCGCCCGCCTCGCGCCGCCAGAGGTCGAGCGGAGTTCTACTTTGCCAGATCAACCTGTTTTGCGAGAGACTTGGTGCACTTGAACTCGTTGGTCGTCACCTTCTGAGGCGATGCCCATTTGGTTCCGCCGACGTGATGCTCGTAGGTCACCCTGAATTTCGTGTTGTCGTTCTTGACGTGTTCGAGATCACGCGTCCATGTCATTCCATGGTTCGGCTCGAGCTTCTGAAATCCGTCGATACCGAACATTGATTCCGTTCTCCACTTCTGCTGGTCGTAATCGTAATACTCGAACGTGGTCACCTTGACCTCATCCGGCGTCGTGTTGGAAAGCGTGATTTTGACGTCGCTGCACACATCTCCGGCCGCAAAGGACGTGTGCGCGAGTATCAGGCTAAGCCCGAGAACCGCCAGGGTTATTGTCTTCATTGCATTCCCCTTCCGTAATTCATGCGAGGGCAGTGCCCTCTTCCACATAGAAATACGGAAAAGGAGAGAAAACCCGGACAGAGAAGAGTTAATCGCGAAACGCTGCGACGGAGCCGGCACGCGCCACTTGGGATATCCGCGTTTGTCCGGATTTCGAGTGAGATTTCGTTGATAGAGATAAGACGAGACGAAGGGGGCTGGATGCAACTGTTTAAGGAGCTCAGTAACAGATACAGCAACGCGCCGGCAAGTGAGACTCCGACGGTAGGCGTTGAACCGGAGACCACGCGCCTCGAACGCTTTCTTGAGAGAACTGAGATGGCGCCGCCGTTTCTGGCGATCGATCCAAGAATCGTTAGGACCAGGTACCTCGAACTACGGCGAGCCCTGCCGCATACAGTCATCTATTACGCGGTGAAGGCAAATCCGCAGCCGGGGGTCCTTCGCACGCTTGCGGAGCTCGGCTCATGCTTCGACGTCGCCAGCGCCTTCGAGATGAATTTATGCCTTGGCATCGGAATTCCGGCGCATCGACTCTCGTTCGGCAACACGGTCAAGAAGGCCTCGGCCATTGCCCGTGCGCATAGCGCTGGAGTGACGGTTTTTGCGTGCGACAGCGCCGCAGAACTGGAGAAGATCGCGCGACACGCTCCGGGCGCCGATGTGGTGGTGCGCCTCTTTACAACGGGGCGTGGTTCCGAATGGCCGCTCTCTCGCAAGTTCGGCTGCGATCCCGACCTGGCATACGATCTGCTGCTTCAGGCGCCGCGGTTGGGGCTGAACCCTTCTGGCATTACGTTTCACGTTGGTTCCCAGCAGACCGACCCCGGCCAGTGGGATGAACCCATCGCAAGGTCAGCCGATTTGTTCAGACGCCTTCGGAACCGCGGAATCCGGCTCCAAACCTTGAATCTTGGCGGCGGCTTTCCTGCGCACTATATCTCGCCGATCCAGCCCATAGACCGGTACGGCGCGGAAATTCGGAATTCGCTGAACCAACATTTCGAGGGCCGTTTGCCTCATCTGATCGCCGAGCCCGGCCGTTATCTGGTGGCTGAAGCGGGCGTGCTTCAAACCGAGGTTGTGTTGGTGTCGCGGAAATCATCCACGGACGACATGCGCTGGGTATACCTCGATTGTGGAATGTTCGGCGGCCTGGTGGAAACCATGGACGAGGCCATCAAGTACCCTCTGCGCACGCCCGGCCGATCCGGACCGCCCATGCGTGTGGCGTTGGCAGGCCCTACCTGCGACAGTGCCGACATCCTCTATGAAAGAACAGCCTATTTCCTGCCGGTGGACCTGCGGGAGGGCGATACGGTCCAGGTGGGGAGCGCCGGCGCCTATACCTACACGTACTCGTCGGTGGGCTTCAACGGATTTCCGCCCCTGCGGGCGGTATGCGTCTGATGGTGACCTATGCAATTCGTTCAAGCGATGCTCGCGGCCCTTTGTTTTTCGACGGGCGGCATGTTTATGAAGCGGGCCGAGGGGCTTCACGCCACCTGGGACAGCGTGGTCTTCCTGCTACTGTTCGCTCTGGGAGCCGTGCTTCAATCGCAGGCCATGCGAGGCGCGGCGCTGTCACTGACGTACATTCTCGTGCTGGGACTGGAAGCCGGCTTCGCGGTTGGGTTCGGTGTTTTCTTTTTTGGCGAGGGCATCCCTCCCTTAAAACTTGGAGGAATCCTGCTAATTGTCCTCGGCATCGCACTGGTACGGGGCCGGTAAGTCAGCCTCTTTCCCACTAACCCAGCGATTGAGCAAGCAGCAGGCGTGCTTTTTGCCAGTCCCGCCGGACGGTGCGCTCCGTCACACCGAGCGCATCGGCGATCTCGGTATCGGTCATTCCGCCGAAGTACCGCATTTCCACCACGAGGGCGAGACGCTGGTCGATGGCTTCAAGTTGTTGCAGCGCCTGGTGTATCGTCAGGATCTCCTCCTCGCCGGATTGCCGAACGTTCGGGGCGTCATCGGTAAGATCGACACGCACGGCGCGTCCCCCGTGGCGCTCGGCGCGCCGGCGGCGGATGGAGTCTACGATGATGCTGCGCATGCTGCGGGAGGCGTAGTGGAGAAACCGGGACCAGTCCTCGATGCGAACTTTGCCTGACTGGAAGACCCGAATATAGAACTCGTGCACAAGCGAGGTGGTATCCAAAAGTGTGTCGCGCCCGGCACGCAGCCGCGCATGAGCCAAGGAGCGCAGTTCCGGATACAATGCGGAGAACGACGCATCCGGGGACTCACCGGCATCACCCCAGCCCCCCAGAGAACCATCCATCCCAACATTATAGTTTGCGACCCGGTACGCTCGGTCCTCTCAAGGTGCGCCAGCCGATTTGATAGAGGCCGCGATGGCCGCAAAACCGGGATCTCGCCGCACTACGGCGAAGGCCGGATCGTTCAGCACGATGGCGGAATGGAACCCGCTCTGCACGCCCTCGGTGAGGACATCCAGTGCAAGCTCCGTATTTCCCGCACAGGCGAAGAATTTGGCATCCGAAAAAACCCGTGGCGCAACCGGAACAGCGCGCGCTTCCTCTAGTTGGCGCGCGATCTGGCGTTGCGCCCCTGCCTCTTTCGACTTCAGCTCCCGGGCCAGCGTGTACGCCATCTGCCAGTGAGCGTCAATCGGAAGGTTGGGGTCCTTTGCGCTCAAAGGGTCGTCGAGCACGAGCTGGGATTGCTGGAGCGACTGCGGGAACCTGCCAGAGATGCGATCGAGTTCGGCGAGAACCAGCCGGGTGTCCAGCAGAGCCCGCTTCCCTTCTACGCTCGGTGGCGACAGGGTCAGCAACGAATCGAGAGCCGCCCTGGCGGTGTCATACTGGCCCAGTCGTATCATAAGGACTGCCCGGGTCTTCCCGGTCGTAATCCTCAACAGGTGTCCGGGGGCGAAATGGGCGCGGAAGATGGCGGCAGCTTTCTCCGTCTGGTCGAGCGCCGCGCGATCATCTCCGAGGGCGTCCGTGATGCGCGCCAGGTTCAGCCAGCTAATGCCAACCTCCGGATGTGTTGGGCCGAGCGCCCGGGATGTCACCGCAAGATCGCGCTTCGTCAATTCAAGCGCGCGACTGTAATTGCCAAGGTTTCTGTAGACCAGCGCCAGATTGTTGAACGTGCGTCCCAGACGGTAGTCATTCGGGCCGAAGAATTTAATCAGCAGCGGCAAAGCCTCTTCGAAACTTCTGCGGGCCTCCTCGTACCGGCGCGCGCGCGAATGTATGGCCGCGATGTTCTGCAGGATGATAGCGGAGTCGCCGGTTTCGTGTCCGTTTCTCGCCAACAGAAGGTCGTGCGTGCGTTGGTATAGCCTTAGCGCTTCATCGGGATTACGGGTTCGTAACAGGAGCGCCAGGGAATTCAGGACCGGGCCGATGTCGACATCCTGGTTCGGCGGGGAGCGGTCGAGAATGGCGAGGGATTCGCGAAGCTCGGCCTCCGCCGCGGTTACGTTTTCCGTAAGGCGATGTAGGTTGCCGAGGGCATGTAACGCCAGCGCCAGTTCGACCTGTCCTCTTCCTCCAAGGGGCCTGGAAGTTTTCACGGAATCTTCGAGCAAGGGGCTCGCCTCCGTGTAAAGTCCGAGCTGGGTGTAAACCGTGCCGACGGTCCGAAGCATGTGTGCTTCCACGAGCGGCTCGCCTGCGAGTTCCGTTCGAATCCGGGCTGCGCCGCGGTCGAGGATCTCACGGGCGGTCAGCTCGCGGCCTTGCGCCTGATCGGGCGAGGAGACGTTAAAGAGGTCGGCCAGGAAACTCGATTCGCGCTCGGCGGTCGCGGCCTGTGCCCGCGCCTGCGCTTCTGCTTCGCGGGCGCGAAGCAGACCGACGGTGGCGCCTACTGTTCCGCCGATCATCGATAGGGTGATGAGGGTCGCCGCCGCTACCCCCAATCGATGGCGGCGAATAAATTTAGCCACGCGATAGGATGCGCTGGGTGGCCCTGCTTCGATTGGTTGATGCTGCAGGTGGCGGACCAGGTCCATGCGAAGCGCGGCGGCCGAAGGATACCGCCGATCCACGTCCTTTGCCAGGGCTTTCAGAATGATCCAATCCAGGTCGCCGCGTAGGGCTTTGCGCCGCGCCAGGTACTTCGCCGCCTCGCTCGGCCGCTTCGGCTCGCTGCGGAGAATCGCCTCCTCCAAAGCGCCGCGGGAACCGCGTTGGAGCCGGTAGGGCCGATCGCCCGTCGATAGCTCGTAGAGCACCACGCCGAGCGAATAAACGTCCGATGCGGCGCCGATGGGCCGGCCCGCGATCTGTTCTGGAGAGGCGTAATCCGGGGTCAAAGCGCGACCCGCCGCCTCTGTAATCTCGGTCTCGCTAGCCTGGCCTTGTTCAAGCAATTTGGCGATGCCGAAGTCCAGTAGACGGACTTGCCCGTCGCCGGTCACCAGGATGTTGGATGGCTTCAGGTCGCGATGGACTACGAGTTGGGCGTGCGCGTGCTCCACAGCGCTCACCACTTGCAGAAAAATGGTGAGCCGGCTCTTGATGTCGAGCCCTTCCTTATCGCAATACTCGTCGATCCGCCAGCCCTCGACGTATTCCAGAGCGAGATACGGCTGGCCGTCGGCGGTAAGGCCGGCATCGTAGAGCCGGGCGATGTTCGGGTGATTGAGACTCGCCAGGATCTCGCGTTCGCGAGCCATCCGTTCCGCCAGCCTGTTGCGGCGCCAGGTGCCACGTGGAAGCTTCAGCGCAACGGGGCGATGGATCATGCCGTCGCTCCGCCTCGCTAACCACACCGTTCCCATGCCCCCCTCGCCAAGTTCCTTCTCCAGGCAATATGGACCGACTTTGTCTTCAGGTTGGTGCGATGGCGACCAAGGGATGTTTTCGTCTTCCGCCACGCCTACCTTCGGAATGGTGTCCAGGAATCCGGAAGCGCCCGACTGTCCGGCGCGCATAAGCAGATCGAGCAGGCGCGGCTTGAGCTGTACATATTCCGGGCCGAGACTCTCGACCCAGGCCACTCGTTCGCTCTCAGGCAGATCCAGTGCGGCGTCCAGCAGGCGGTTCAACGCCGCCCAGCTATTCGGGTCTATGGTGAAAGCTTGCATGGGCGTGCTCCTCCCCTGAACATTGGCGGGCAGTTAGGCAGGCGGGCTTCCAAGCCCAGTCTCTGGGGCTGCATCTCGTCCCCTCTCCCCTCTCGCTCCGGCGAAGGCTTATCCCAGTCTTCAGTCGACATGCGGGCGCGGGAGGGCGCTGCTCATTTCCTGCATCATACCGCGCGACGGTCTCCGGTTCCTCGCCTCTGATCCGGACTGTCGTCCGGAAAAACTCCGTACGACCCGCGTTCGCGATCCCATAACTTCCTGAAACGTGTGATCCTGAGCGTTCGTGCCAGCGTCATCCATCTGCCCGGCTGCGTTGCGACACTGTCTTCGCACGGCAGCCGACATTTCGATTGGCGGATGCAACGGTGGTCGTCAAGCCCGTGTTGCGCGACCCGCCCCTGTAGCAGAAACACGCAGCAGGTTAACCTCATGTTGCTCCTCCATGATGTCGCCGTGTCTTCTTGCATCGCTCCAGGGGTAGCAGGCGGCGATTGATCTCCGAGGCAATCCATTCGGCCTCGTTCTTGTCGCCGACCATGGCGAAGATCCAGAGTTCGGCGTTGCAGACTCGCCGTGGCAGTGCAAGCCAACGGCCCATCCGTCGAGGTCGGCCTTGCAGGAAAGGGGCACGAAAAGGGCAATGTCAATTGCCGCCTCGGCAAGCAGCCTGGCCAAGTTCCCAAGCAATTGATTTAAAAGGGTAAGCAGAGAGAAAAGAGAGGTTTGGTCGGGGCGAGTGGATTTGAACCACCGACCTCCTGGTCCCGAACCAGGCGCTCTAACCAGGCTGAGCCACGCCCCGGCAGTCTCAGTATAGCGCACGGCATCTCGAAGCCGCTATTTCGCGGTGACCCCCTCGCCCTAAACCCAGAAGGGGGCTTGATAGAGTTGGATTTCGAACTTGTTGGGGTCCAGGCCCCTCTTCTGCAACTGCTCCAGACAGGCCGCCGGACCCTCGGCCACCGCCTCGATGCGCCTTAGCGGCAACGTCTGCGGAGTGTAAATCTCCAGCGCTATGAATTTGCCGGATAGCTCCTGCTGTTCACCGAGCGTCAGGCGCTCGGGCGATCGCCCAAGAATTTCTTCGGTGTTCATGGTTGTGTGTGACCGGTTGAATTCTGCATTGTAGCGCTTTGTGGGAACGGTTTGGAGCGCCTTCGCGTCTTCCGGTAGGCTTTTCTTTGCACCGTCGCCGTGGTGTTCCATTCGACGTGCCGAGGAGGAAACATGCGACCTGCTACCGTTTATATCGGCGCCCTCGCGGCGCTGGGGCTTCTCGTTTTCGCCGGCGGCTCCGGGGTGCTTGCGCAACGGATCGTCGTGCCGCAGCAGTTTCCGCCGGAAATAGTCCCCGATTTGTCCCGTGACATTCTGCAGGTGGATCCGAAACACTTCTCCGTGGAGTATGAGAACGCCCGCGTGCGGGTGCTGCGCGGGCGCATCGGCGCGGACGAGTCAGTGCCCATGCACGACGCCCACGATGGTGTGCTGGTGGCCATCACCGAATGTCACCTGCGATTCACCCGCCCCGATAAGGACTTTATCGAGGTCCACCTGGAGCCGGGGAAAGTGCGCTGGATCTACGCCGATACGTTTTCCGGGAAGAACTTGAGCAACGCTCCGGCGGAGTTCCTTTTCGTGGAAACGAAATCGCGGGGATGAGGACGTCGTTGCCCTACTTCAGGCGCTTCAGCTCATCCACCAGGGCGTTCAGCCCCTTGCGGCGATACACTCCCACCAGCCGCTCTTCTTCGGCTGACGGCGCCAGCACCTTGTTCAACAAGGGGTTGCGAAGCGCCGACCGCTCGGGGATCCAGACCGTGCCGTCGGCGAACTCCACGTTGCTGACGTAGGCCGAGAGGCCGTCGATTTGGAGCGGACCGCCCGTGCGCTGGGTGAACGCAAGATCGGACTGCGGAACGATGGTGGCACGCTGGCCGGGATTGAGCGCCACGTCGGCAGGAATTGCGCCCGCCATGTAGTCGCGCCCGCGGCCGTCGCGAAGCATCCAGCCCAGCTCCAGGTGGCGGATGGCGTGTTCCGACGTGTTTTGCACCTCGAGGCGGGGCATGTGGACTTCATTCCGCGTCACTTCGGCGAAGCCGGCCACGGGCTCAATCGGGGCGCCGGGCAGGTTCAGAAACGCGAATTGAACGCGATGTTCGGGGTCCTGGTTGGTGGCGCGCCCGGTGCGGCGAACACGCAGGCCCAGTTGCGGGCTTTCCGCCTCCCGCTTCAGGCTCGCCAGCACTTCGTTCTGCAGCGCTTCGGGCCCGCCTTTTTCGAGCACCGCCAGGAAATAGCGGCGGTCGCGCCGCGCCTCCATCTCCCAAACGGTCATCGCGCGGCGGCTGTTGAGGCGGTTGGGACCGTAAAAGGAAAGGTCGTCGAACAGAACGCCGTCCAGGTCTACTTCCACGGCCGGGTTGGCGCCCGCCTGCAGTGGGCTCATCACGCTCAATTCGACATGCACCGGGAAGGTTTCGCCGGGAGCCACGTCCAGACTCGGCACCGTCACCGAAGCCTTGCCGCCGGCGGTGAAGTCGTTGGCCCGAACCAGCAGCGTCACGCCGCGAATGCGCCCGTGGCCGGAGTTACGAAGCGTGAGGGTGGAATTCAGGTACAGCATCAGCGCGCCCCCGCGGGCCGAGCCGTGCGAATCGCCGGAATCCACCGATACCACCGAGACCGGGGAGTCCTTGGGGAACTTTACGTCGAGCGAGGCTTTGGTGGACTCGTCCTGCGCCCACACTCCGACCGGCGCCGCAACCAGCAAAGCCACGGCGGCCAGAGTGAGCGACAGGTTTCGAGCCCTATTCGACGTAAACATGGTTGATGGTCACCTGACCGGTCTCCGCGTCCACGTAACGGGCGCCCATCTCGCCCTCGGTGTTCACGGTGTAGACCACGTTTTCGGATTTCGAGTGCAGCATGGTGAGCGCCCGCCGGTCGTTCTTCACCTCGATTCCGTTGGGCGTGGTTTGGAGCACCATGGCCTCGGCGTCGGCCTGCTGCCAGCGGGTGCGCTGGGGCACCAGGAACCAGCCGGCCACCACCAGGGCGGTCATCACGCCGAACACCAGCGCCGGTTTCCAACCCAACCGGTCAGCGGCCCCGCGAACACTTGCCAGACGCCGCGGCTCGATGCACTCGCCGGCTTCCAGGCCGACGTGGATGTTGGCCGTCATCTCGGCGGCCAGGCGGTCCCAATTCACGCCCATCGGGGTGGCCTCGACACCCGCCCGCAACCCCTCGCTAGCCGCCTGGAACAGACGGACTTCGTGCCGGCACCGCTCGCAGGCGCGCAAATGGCGTGACATCCGCCAGCGGGAAAGGAAAGGAAGCTCACCACCGGCGGCGAGCGCCAGCTCCGACACGTCGGGATGTTTCATGCCTTCCTCCTTTCCAGGAACCTGCGGAACTTGATGCGGGCGTTGGCCACATGGGAGCGCACGGTGGCTTTCGAACACCGCAGCCGGCGCGCCACCTCTTCAGCGGGCAGGTCTTCCACGTCGCGGAGCAGCAGCGCGCTGCGCTCGCGCCAGGTAAGAGTTTGCAGCCCTTCTTCGAGATAGCCTTGCTGTTCAGCCCGCAGCAGGATTTGCTCGGGGCTGTCGGAGGACGGCGTGGACATCGGCTCGTAGACCTCGTCAATGTCTACCACGCTGACGCGCCCGTTCCGGCGCAGAAAGTCGATAGCCGTGTTGGAGGCGATACGCGAGATCCACTGCACCGCCTTGGCCTCGTCCTTCAACTGCTCTTGCCGCTGCAGAGCTTTGATGAAGGCTTCCTGCGCCAGGTCCTGGGCGTCGTCCACGTTGCCCACCATCCGGTAGATAATCAGGAAGACACGGCGCAGATTCTCGGAGATAAACTGGTTTTGGCGCGCACGGACCTCCATCCGTTCGCGCTCGGCCTGTGCCAGAGCCGAGGGGCCTGGATTCTGTCCTTCACCCATGCGCCCTTCCAAGTCGTATTCGTATGCGAGTGAAGCCATGCGCCTGCTAAACGGTATGACGTTTCCACGGGGGAAAGCGTGCAACCCGGCGTCTGGCCTGTCTTCTCTTATTGTAGGCGAGTACCGCCGGGCTGGGACCCCAAATCCCGGCTGGAGGGTTACGGGCACTTTGCCGATAAGCAGCACCGACGGGTGGTTGTTCGAGAAAATTCGCGATAAGCTGTTGAAAGCAGAAAGGTGAGAACATGCAACTAGCGTCCCGGATGGCGCGCATCGGCATCGAAACGGCGTTTGAGGTTCTGGTTCGGGCCCGGGCCCTGGAGGCGATGGGCAAAGACGTCATCCACCTCGAAATCGGCGAACCGGATTTCCCGACACCGCTGCACGTCCGCGAAGCCGCCAAAAAGGCGCTTGACGACGGCTGGACGCACTACGGGCCCACCCAGGGCCAGCCGGAGCTGCGGGAAACCATCGCCCGGCACGTGGCGGAAACCCGCGGCGTCGCGGTGGGGCCGGAACACGTCTCGGTGGTACCTGGCGGCAAGCCCATCATCTTCTTCCCCATGCTGGCGCTGGTGGAGGAAGGCGACGAGGTGATCTACCCGAACCCGTCGTTCCCCATCTACGAGTCGATGATCAACTATTGCGGCGCGAAGCCGGTTCCCATCCCGCTGTTGGAGGAGCGCGGCTTCAGCTTCGATCTCAATACGTTCGAGCGAAGCCTGACGCCGAAAACAAAGCTCGTCATCCTGAACTCGCCCGCCAATCCTACCGGGGGCATGATTCCCCCCGAGGACGTGGCGGCGATTGCCGAACTGCTTCGCGACCGCGACGTGATGGTTCTTTCCGACGAAATCTACAGCCGGATTTTCTACGGGGCCCCGCCGGTATCCATCGTGAAGTTTCCGGGCATGCTGGAGAAAACCATCATCCTGGACGGATTCTCGAAGACCTACGCGATGACCGGCTGGCGCATCGGCTATGGCGTGATGCCGGAGTGGCTGGTGGAGGCCGTCAACAAGCTGATGGTGAACTCCAACTCCTGCACCGCCAGCTTCACCCAGCGGGCGGCCATCGCGGCGCTTGCCGGAGGACAGGATGAAGTGGATCGCATGGTGGCCGAGTTCCGCCGCCGTCGCGACGCCTTCGTGGCCGGCTTGAACACACTCCCGGGTTTCCGCTGCCAGGTGCCGGAAGGAGCCTTTTATGCGTTTCCCAACATCGAGGGCACCGGGTGGAAGTCGAAGCCGCTGGCCGACGCGCTGCTCGAAAAGGCGGGGGTGGCCGGCTTGAGCGGCACCTCGTTCGGGGCGTACGGGGAAGGCTATCTGAGGTTCAGCTACGCGAATTCGCTCGAAAACCTGATGGAGGCGGTGGAGCGGATGAGGGGGTTCTTCCAGGCTTGAGGCCGCGTGGAAGGACTCGTGAGTCTATGGACTATACCAAGATCATTACGATCGAGGCGGGGAAGCGAAGTGGGAAGCCCTGCATCCGTGGATTGCGAATCACGGTCTGCGAGGTATTAGCCTACCTCGCCGCGGGGATGAGCCACGATGAGATTCTGAAAGACCTTCCCTACCTGACCGAGGAAGATATCCGGGCCTGTCTGGCCTTTGCCGCCGATGGTGAAAACCGGTTGTCGATCCTTGACGCTTGAACAGGCTTCTTGGCCAGTACCTATCACCGCCTGGCAGCGAGGGACCGAAGTCCTTACGGTGGCGTCGCGCCCGCCGGGTTTTGACCCGCGCGTGAGCAAGCGGGTCGGCGCTAATAGCCTGCAGAAACAGACACGCAGACCCGCTCCCTTCCGGTCGCGGCTCACCTCGGTCGTTAGGAAGGGGCCGACACGCTTTGCGCTATTTGTCGGTCAGGGCCGCTACGCCCGGCAGCACCAGGCCGGATAGATATTCCAGGCTGGCGCCGCCTCCGGTGGAAATGTGCGAGATTTTGTCCGCCACTCCCGCCGCCTTGATGGCCTTTTCGGAATCGCCGCCACCCACAATCGACATGGCTCCACTTTCGGCAACCGCCTTTGCCAGCGCTACCGTACCCTTGTCGAAAGGCGGCTTCTCAAACACGCCCATCGGCCCGTTCCAGATGATGGTCTTGGCCGACTTCAGGATCTTCGCGTACGCCTCCACCGTCCGGGCGCCGATGTCGAGTCCCATCTTGCCGTCGGGGATGACGGTGACCGTCTCGTTCGCCGCGCCTTCCTTGAACTCTTCGGCCACCACGTGGTCTACCGGCAGCACCAGCTTGCCGCCGAGCGAGGCCATCAGCTCCCTTGCCAGGTCAACCTTGTCCTCTTCCACCAGCGACTTGCCGGTGGCTTCGCCCTTGGCGCGCATGAAGGTGTAGGCCATGGCTCCGCCGATGAGCACCTGGTCGGCGAACTTCGACAGGTTCTGGATGACTTCGATCTTGTCGGATACTTTGGCGCCACCGAGCAGCGCCACGCAGGGCCGCTCCGGATTCGTGGTGGCTTTGCCTAGGTATTCGAGCTCCTTGTCCATCAGGAAACCGCCGGCGCAGGGCTTCAGGTAATGGGTGATGCCCTCGGTGGAGGCGTGGGCGCGGTGCGCGGTGCCGAAGGCGTCGTTGACGTAGACATCCGCCAGGGCGGCCAGCTTGGCGGCAAACTCGGGGACGTTCTTCTCTTCCTCGGAGTGGTAGCGCAGGTTTTCAAGCAGCAGCACCTCACCCGGCGCGGGCAGCATGGCTTCCACCTCCGGACCGATGCAGTCGGGGGCCATCTTCACCGGCTTGCCGATAAGCTCGGCGAGACGCGCGGCCGCCGGCGCCAGGCTCATTTCGGGAACCCGCTTGCCCTTGGGGCGGCCGCAATGGCTGGCCAGAATCAGTGCCGCGTTCTTGTCGAGCAGGTACCGGATGCTGGGCAGGGCCGCCTTGATCCGTTTGTCGGAAGTGATGGTCTTGCCGTCCGGGGAAAGAGGAACGTTGAAGTCGACGCGCACGAATACGCGCTTGCCGGTAACATCAATATCTCGAATTGATAATTTCGCCATATCGGACCTCGGGAATTCGGTAATAAAGAGGGTAGGTCAACTCGTCACGAGCGCCAATGATCGGAATCCGGACCCGCGCCGGCCCCACACCGTCTGTCCCTTTGATCGTAGCATTCCAGGGTGCGCGCCAATGCCGGTCGCATGTCAGCAAGGGAAGGTCGTGTCGCAGCACGAGTGCGGCAATTCAAAGGTCGTTATCGGGAACCGGGGTGCCAGCGCGCTTTGCCTGCTCAGACAGCCGGGTGTATCGCTCCGCGCCTGTCTCGAAGACAGTCAGTGAGCCGGCCGGCACCCTCAGTTCGAGCACCAGCAGGGTGACGATGATCGCGAACACCCCGTCGCTGAGCGCCTCGATCCGGTTCAGGCGCAACTCCCCGCGCGAGAAGCGGCTTAGCAATCCCATGTTCCTCCGAATAGCCCAGATGCGATTGTCGCATCATCACGCGGCCGGGCGTGTTAGTTTAGAGCCTGATGCCTGAATTCGACGTTGTGGGCGTGGGCCTGAATGCCACCGACACGCTCATTCTTCTGCCTCAATTTCCGCCTTACGGCGGCAAGGTGCCGTTTACCGAGGAAATTCTCAGTCCCGGCGGACAGGTGGCCAGCGCGCTGGTGGCCTGCGCCCGACTGGGGCTCCGCACCAAGTACGTGGGGACCGTCGGGGACGACCTCCGCGGACGCATTCAAATGGATAGCCTGCTCAGCTCGGGCATCAACCTGGAGCATGTCCAACTTCGGAAAGGCTGCCCCAACCAGTCCGCCTATATCCTGATCGACCACCGGACCGGCGAGCGGACAGTGCTGTGGTGCCGGCCGGAGTGCCTGCGCATCGATCCGGAGGAGATCCAGCCGGAGCAGATCGCCTGTGCGCGCCTGCTGCACATTGATGGCCACGACACACTGGCGGTGGGCCACGCGGCCCGTATCGCGCGGGAGCACGGCATCCCGGTCACCGTGGATGTGGACACGATTTACAAGGGGTTTGAAAAAGTGCTGCCCGACGTCGATTACCTGGTGGCCAGCTCGGAGTTTCCCGGACGCTGGACCGGAGAAGCCGATCCCTTCCGGGCGCTCGAGTTTATCCAGAACGAGTACCGTCTGAAAGTGGCCGCTATGACACTGGGCTCGTTCGGGGCGCTTGCGCGCGTTGGCGGCAAGTTCTTCTACTCCCCCGGATTCGCGGTGAACGCGGTGGATACCACCGGCGCCGGGGACGTCTTTCACGGGGCCTTCTGTTATGCTGTTCTACAAGCGATGGAGATGGGCGCCGCATTGGATTTCAGCAACGCCATGGCGGCCTTGAACTGCACCCGCCTCGGGGCCCGCGGCGGCATCGCCGGCGTTGAGGAAATTCGCGCGCTGATGGGGAAAGCGGAGCGGAAGAGCAACCCCGACTTCGAATCCCGCTGTTCCGGCTGAACCGATGATTCCACTTCGGGATTCCAGTCCCAGCCAATCGAAACCGGTGATGACGATGTTGATCATCGCGGTGAACGCGATGGTCTTCTTCTACCAACTCACCCTGGACCCGTATTCCCTGAACGCGTTTCTGTTCACCTGGGGCCTGGTGCCGGCACACTTCAACTTATTGAGCCTGTTTGCCGGAATGTTCATTCACGGCGGCTGGATGCACATCATAGGCAACATGTGGTTCCTGTGGATTTACGGCGACAACGTGGAAGACATCCTGGGTCCGGCGAAGTACCTCTTGTTTTATCTTTCGTGCGGAGTCGTCGCGTCTTTGACTCAATGTGCCGTCGATCCGACGTCGCAGATTCCCAACATCGGCGCCAGCGGGGCCATCGCGGGCGTAATGGGCGCCTACCTGCTGAAATTTCCCCACGCCCGTATCGTGACGCTGATCCCTATCTTCATTTTCTTCACCACCGTCGAGATTCCGGCCTCCATCGTGTTGGTGCTGTGGTTCGCCATACAGTTTTTCAGCGGGTTCGGTTCGCTCGCCTCGCGCTACGCGGACCAGGGCGGGGTGGCCTTTTTCGCGCACATCGGAGGGTTTCTGGCCGGGATGGCCTTGATCTATCTGTTTCATCCGAAGCAGCGCTTTTCGCGGCGGCGCGACCTGCATTGGTAGGAGCACGGTATATGACCATAGCCCGTGGGGAGCCGATCCCCCTGGAATCAGAACACAAGCCGGAGGCTTCCCCGAAGGCGCTCGACGTGTTGGCGATTGCCGCCCATCCGGACGACGTCGAGCAGACCTGCGGAGGGACGCTGCTGCGGATGGCCGAGATGGGATACCTCACCGGCATCCTGGACCTGACGGCCGGCGACATGGGAACCCGCGGCACCCCCGCCCGGCGAATCGACGAATCCATGCGGGCGGCCGGGATTCTCCACGTAACCTTCCGCGGCAACCTGAAAATGCCCGACGCGCGCCTGGAGAACACGATTTCATCGCGCATGACGCTGGCCGCCGAGATCCGCCGGCTGCGTCCCCGGGTGGTGATTCTGCCTTATTGGGAAGGCCGGCACCCGGACCACTACCGGGCCTCGGAGCTGGGCTATGAAGCCTGCTTCCTGGCCGGCCTGCGCAAGCTGGACGAGTATTCCGAGCCGCACCGTCCCCGCAAGGTGATCTACTCCTCGCTTTACGCCGACGTGCGTCCGTCCTTCGTGGTGGATATCAGCGCGCAGTTCGAACGGCGCATGGAGTCTCTGTTCGCCTACGAATCGCAGTACGGCGAGCAAACGGCGGGCACGGGCCTGTTCCCGGGCCGGCGCGAAATCCGCGAACGGCTGGAAGCGATCGCCCGCTTCTACGGCCAGATGATCGGCGCGAGATACGGCGAGCCGTACGTGGCCAAAGAAACGCTGCGGGTGGACGACATCGTGAGCATGGATGTGCGCACGTTCTGACCGACAGCGGCGTCGTTATCCGGCATCGAAGCCTTTGAGAGGCGTCACCGGATCCAGCGCCAGCCAACTGAACGAGCAGATGAAGTACATCGCGGCCATGATGTAGAGCACCAGCGACCAATCGCCGCCGGTCCTCACCAGGATGTAGCCGCCCACAGTGGGGGCGATGAATCCCGCCAGGTTTCCCATCATGTTCATCGAGCCGGACAGCGTGCCGGCGTACTTGCCGCCGATATCCATGCAAGTGGCCCAGGCGCCGGGCATCACCAGATCGTTGCAAAAGCTGGCCATGCCCAGGGACAGCATCGCGTAGAGCGGGTCCTGGATGTGGACCACCGCCGCCACAAAGCCCGAGGCGAGTACCATGCCGCCAAACGCCATCGCCTTCCGCGACAGCGCCACGCTGTTCAAGAGGCGCCCAAGAGGCTCCTGCACGAAGCCGCAGACCAGGCTCCCCAGGCCGCCGAAGAACAGTGGCAGGATGGCGTAGTTTGCGGTTTCGGCAGGCGACAGGTGGCGATTTTCCTGAAGATAGGTGGGCAGCCAGGTGATGTAGAAGTACCAGGGATAGTTGATCCCGAAAAACTGTACCCACAGCAGCCAGACGGTGCCGGAGCCGATCAGCTTGCGCCAGGGCACATCGCCGTGGCCGGAAGCCAGCTCGTCGCCGCCTTTCAACAGCTCCATTTCGGCAGCGTTCACCGAAGGGTGTTCGCGCGGATGGTCGCGGAACCAGCGGTAGAAGAATACCGCCCACACCGTGCCCAGCAGGCCGAAGATCCCAAAGGCGAGGCGCCAGGTAACACCCGGCCAACTGAGTACCCAGATCACCAGCAGGGGCGTGAAGGCGCCCCCCCAGCGGGCACACAGCCACATGATTCCCTGCGCCCTGACCTGCTCGTCGTGCGGCAGCCAGACAGTGAAGGCTTTGGTGATGTTGGGGAAACATCCGGCCTCGCCGGCGCCAAACAGGAAGCGGGTAACCATCATTGATGTCTGACTCCACATCCAACCGGTGGCAGCGGTAAAGAAGCTCCACCAGAGGACGATGCGAATCAAAACCCGGCGTGGTCCCATCCAATCGCCCATCCAGCCGCTGGGGATTTCGAAAATGGCGTAGGCCAGGGCGAAGGTGCCGAAAATGGCCCCCATCGCCTCGTGATTCAGGTGGAGATCGCGGCTGATGTCCGGCGCCACCATCGAGATGCAGACTCGGTCGATGTAGGCGAGCACCGAAAGCGTCACCGCGAAGACGATAACCCAATTTCGGGCGTGCGTGGCTTTGTCCGGTTTCCCAGCGTCGGGTGGGTTGGAATATGACATGTGCTCGGCCATCAAATCACGCGCAGCGGGGGCAGCGCAACTGGCACGATGGCCAATCGACCCCTTTCAAGCCGGCTGGGTCTCGTCATCCACCCACCGCAGATAGTCGGGATTGCCCTCTACGATCGCCAGAGCGATGGTCTCCGGTACTGAGTAGGAGTGGGCCTTGCGGACCTCCTCGCACAACGCGGAAAACAGCTCGCGCCTGCTTTTCGCAATCAGCAGCCACTCCTCGCTGGCTTCCACTTTGCCTTCCCATCGGTAGACACTTCGGACGTTGGAGACGATGTTGACGCAAGCGGCCAGCCGGCCCTCCACCAGCCGCCTGGCGATGCAGTCGGCCTCTTCAGCACTGCCACAGGTGACAAAAACCACGATCTTGTCGGTCAAAGGCAACTTTCTCTTCAGAAGAATATGGAAATCTTTCCCAAAGAGGATTATAAACAGAAGAGAGCGGAAACGTTTGAACCGCCGCGCAGATGGGACATTTCCTTCGCCAGATCGGGTATGTGCTGATTGCCGCCTTGGCGGGCGTTTACGTGTACAGCGCCTTGCGCGGCCCGCAGGGCCTTCCCGCCCTCGAGCAGAAATGGGACAAAGTCCGGCAGGTGGAATTGGAGAATCAGCTTCTGCGCCGGCAGATCGAAGAAAAGAGGGCCCGTATCCGCGACCTGAAGTTCAACCCCGAAGTTCAGGGAACCGAGATCCGGAAGCGTAGCGGCAAACAACAGCGGGGTGACCGGACCTACATCCTGCCCGGAGATGGTTCGGATCGCAAAGAAGCCCCGGCCGACAGCGACGCTCCCAACCCCGACCAGGATCCATAGTTGGTATCTCCCGCTACGCCGCTCAATTTCCTATAAAGTCGCACCGGCTGGAAGCCTGGCAGCCGGCGTGTCATCCCTGGAACTTGTCCCGGCAGGCGGGCGAGCAGAAGTAGTAGGTGCGGCCGTCAAGCTGTTTGGTCAGGGCCGCGGCCTCGGAAATGTACGTTCCACAGACCGGATCTTTGTGCAGCTCGCCACCAAACGACTTCCCTTTCGGCGGGCCCGTGGGCGCTCTCCGGACGCCGGGCGCGGAATCGGGAACGAACACCGACAAGAACGCCTTGGCGATGCCGCCGATAATCGTGCGCAGCACCGGAATGAAAATCAGGGCGAGTAGCAGTAGGCCAATGGCGCGGAGCATTCGGTCTCCGAAAAAGACGCCCGGCGCGGGGCCGGGCGTCGGTGTCTACGGTCGTACGAAACAGCGAATCGGAGCCAGGCGGGTTTACTTCCTGCCTTTGGGTGCCGCTTTTTTGGCGTCCGGGTTGGCGTATTTTGTTTCCACCTTCCCGCCGATGGTTTCGATCATCTGTTTAGCGGCCTCGGCATAGGGTCCGTTGGGCTGCAGATCCAGGTATTTCTGGAATGCCTCCTGGGTGCCCTCGGGCGGCTTGATGGAGCCGTCCGGCATGGTGGTCGCCTTGCCGAGCAAGGTGACGCCTAGCTGATATTGCGCATCGGCGTTATTGGGATCCGCCACGATGGCCTGTTTGAAAGCATCCAGGGCTGCGTCCGTCTGGCCGGTATTCGTGAGCACCGCGCCAAGGTTGTAATAGTACTTGCTGGCTTCCGCCGGGTTGAGCGTCGCCGCCTTTTTCAACTCCTCTTCCGCCAGGTCGATCTTTCCGGCTTTGGCGTAAAGAAGCCCAAAGTTGTTGTGCGCGGCGTCGTCCTCCGGCTTCAGCTCGAGGGCCTTGGTGTAACTATCGATAGCCTTCTGGATGGTGGCGTTCTTTTCGTCGCCCGTCTGCTTGCCGGCGAGCTGCGAGTAGGTGTCGGCGAGTTGAGCCCAAACGGCGAACTGCTTGGGATCGATGGCGGCCGCTTTGGTGAAGGCATCGGCTGCCGCTTCGAGGTTTCCGGCCTTCATTGCATCCATGCCGGCGTTGAAGCTGTCGTTCAACTCCTTGTTCTTCTTCATCGCCTCGGCGCGTTTGGCCATCTCCTCTTCGAGTTGCTTGCGCTGTTCCTCGGACAACCCGCGCTTCTGTTCGTCGGTGAGCGTCCCGGCGGACTGTTCCTGCTGTCGCTTCCTTACCTCGGCAAGATTAAACTGCACCTGAGTGGGGTCACCCATGTGCGTTCGAACCGCATTCACCTGGTCCACAACCTTGCCCCCGATTTCACACTTTACGGTGTAGGTGCCGATCGGCAGACCAGCGTGAAAGTATTCACCCTTCTTGTTCGTTTTTGTCTGGTAATGACCCTTGATGTCCTGACGTTCGATCTGGATCACTGCATCTTTGACAGGTTTGCCATCCTCGCCAATAACAGTCCCCGCCAAAGACGTAACCTGGCCGAAGACAAGTCCGGAAAACAACAGCGTCGCCGCTGCCATCAAGGCTATGAATTTTACCGTACGCGCCATAATGAGACCTCCAACTCCGATAGCTGAACTCTAACTTCCAGAATACTACAGGCCGCCTGTAGCCTTCCACTGGGAATACCCTGGACACCAGGTAAGACGATTGCGACATTCCCTTTGGTTACAGACACTTGTAAGAATTGGCCACCTCCGTTATGAGAATGGCGCTGGAAACCAAAGGGCACCTCAGTGCATCATTAAGAACGAGGAGGTCACCCGGCCGCCGCTCTCGGAGCCGCCAAGGCTCTCCAGGCCAGGAGCTGGGGTTGTGTCGATCGTCATGATGGTTCGTTCGCTGGCACTGCTGGTGGCTTTGTGCGTGGGCGCAAGCGCCCAAGGGACCGCCCTGGAGCAGGCGCAAAACTATTTCCGTAGAACCGATTACGAAGACGCGCTGGAACTGCTGGCGGACCAAACCCCGAAAACGGCGCCAATGCTGCAGTTGATGGGGCGGTGCTACTACCTCCTGGGCGACTTCGACAAGGCGGTGGAATCGTTTACCGCCGCTACCGGGAAAGACCCCGGCAACTCGAAATACTTCGACTGGCTGGGACGAGCCTGGGGGCGCAAAGCGGAAACCTCTTCCTTTTTCACCGCCCCACGCTATGCGGTACGGGCGCGCAATGCCTTCGAGAAGGCCGTCAGCCTCGATAACAAGAACACCGACGCGATGGAAGACCTGTTCGAGTACTACCTGCAGGCGCCCGGTTTCCTGGGAGGCGGAACCGACCGGGCCGAGGCGTTGGCCGAACGCATCTCGGCCGTGGATCCGGTGCAGGGGTACTGGATTCAGGCCCGGCTGGCGGAGAAGAACAAACAGTACAATCTGGCCGAGCAGAAACTCCGGCTGGCGGTGCAATCGGCGCCGCATCAGGTGGGCCGCGTCATCGACCTGGCGAAGTTTCTCGCTCGCCGGGGCCGCTACGCGGAGAGTGAAGAAGCTTTCGCCCATGCGCAAAAAGTCGCTCCCGATGACCCCAAAGTACTGTTTGAGCACGCCGAGACGCTGGTGAATACCAAGAGAGATCCGCAGACGGCCAAGAAGCTGCTGATCCAGTACATTGCCTCGCCGCTGACGCCCGACATGCCCCAGCGCCGAGAAGCGCAGGCGCTGCTCGAAAAAGCCGCCGGGATGTGAGGTGGCACGGCGGTCCACGCCCCGCCATTTCTTCGCTTCCCATTCCCCCCAGACGCGTCCACGCCGGCGGGTCTATCCTCATAAGTAAGCAGAGATCACCATGAAGAACCTTACCAGGATTTCCTTGTTTTGGCTGGCGTTCACGGTGCTGAGCGCCGGATTTGTTCGAGCCCAGGAGGCTTCCCGGAAGCTTACCCTCGAACAGGCTGTCGACCTTGCCCTGCGGCAGAACCCGGATGTCGTCCTGGCGCACCTGGACGAGCAGGCCGCCGCGCTCGAAGTCGATGCGGAAAAGGAGTCCGTGCTTCCCAGGACCGTGGCGGGGAGTGGGCTTGCCTACTCCAGCGGCTTTCCTCTCAGCATTGACGGAGCGGCTCCTTCGGTAATCCGGGTAGGCGCCTCCAGGTTTCTTTTCAACCGGGCCAAGGCTTATCAGGTGGCGAGAGTGCGGGAGGAAGCACGCGGAGCCGGAATTACCACTTCGCAGCGTCAGGAGGAGGTGGTTCTGCGGACGGCGGCGCTATTCCTCGATCTCGATCTGTACTCCCGCAGCGCCGATGTCGCCGCCCGGCAGGTGGAGAATATGCAGCGAGTCCTCGATAACGTTCGCGCACGCGTCCAGGAAGGCAGGGAACTTCCCATTGCCGTCGAGCGTGGGCGGCTGGAAGTGGCGCGGGCCCGGCAGCGCCTGGAATCCTTCCGGAGGAACCGCGACCTGCAGGCGCAGTCTTTGGCGGCGGTGCTCGGGCTGAGTCCGGAATCGACAATCGAGGCCGTTCCGGTGGAAGGGTTTAGGGCGGAGTTGCCGCAATCCGAAAAAGACTGCGTGACGGCGGCACTCGAAAACAGCACCGAGATCAAGAAGCTCCAGTCCGACCTGGTTGCCGGCGGCTACCAGGTGAAGGCGGAAAAGGCGGCCCGTCTTCCGGTCATGTCCCTGGTGGCGGATTACGCCCTGCTGGCTCGCTACAACAACTACGATCAATTCTATAACTCATTCAAGCGGAATAATTTTCAAGTGGGTGCTTCGATCTCGATCCCGCTGTTCGGAAATTCCGACGCACGGGCCCGCGCGGCCCGCGCTGAAGTCGGAGTCGACCGGGTGCGGGAGGAGTTGAAAGCCGCTCGTGGCCGCATCACGGTGGAGACCGGCAAAGCCTGGCAGGCTCTGCAGGAGGCTCAGTCGGCGCTGGAATTCGCAAGAATGGACCTGGACCTGGCCCGGCAGGAACTGTCGGTGCTGATTGGAAAAATGTCCGAGGGAAAGGCAACCCTGGCCGACCTGGAAAAGTCGCGTTTTGTGGAGAACGAAAAGTGGATCCAATTCTATTCCGCAAATTCACGGTTGGAGCTGGCGCGTTATGAGTTACTGCATCAGACCGGTGCGTTGCTGGCGGCCGTGAGGCGGTAAAATTTACTACGGCAATTCACTTCCACTGCGTCTGCCGCAAGTCGTGCTACTGCCGCCAGGCTGTTGAATTATCGGGGTTTCCCCACCGCCGTCGCATTGCATGGACTGATAGGTTATGGTGAACTAATGAGAAGAGTCAAGCGGAGTTTGCTATGAAACTGCGGAGATTCGCTTCGGTCCTGCTACCGCTGGTCGTTCTGCTTTGGTCGTGCAGCAGTCCGGATGTTGTCAAAAAAAGGTACCTGGACGCAGGCAACCGCTACTTCGACGGGGGCAAGTACAGCGAGGCTCAACTCATGTATAAAAACGC
The DNA here is from genome assembly GCA_963810595.1 of Bryobacterales bacterium. Taxonomy (GTDB): domain Bacteria; phylum Acidobacteriota; class Terriglobia; order Bryobacterales; family Bryobacteraceae; genus CAWEOG01. The sequence continues at coordinate 69,028 of CAWEOG010000020.1, forward strand.
CCTCAAGAAGGACGCGCGTTTCGGCGAAGCATACTACCGGCTTGGCTTGTGCGACATGAAGATGGGCCGCCCGACCGAGGCCGTAGCCGCTCTGCGGCGGGCCATCGAGCTCCAGCCGCAAAACGACGATGCCGCCGCGAAGCTGGTGGATTTGTACATGACGTACTACTTCTACTCGAAGGTAAGCGGCAAGGACAGGCTTCGCGACGAGATCGACGATTTGGTCCGCACCATTCGCAAGCGCGACCCGAACTCTTTCGACGCGCAGCGGGTTGAGGGCTACCTGGCGTTTCGTGACGGCGACGTGCAGAAGGCCGCGAAACTTCTCACGAACGCCCACCGATTGAAACCGGACGATTACAGGGTCAGTTTGTCGCTGACCCAGGCTTTGTTCGCTCTTCATCGCAACGACGAAGCGCAAAAACTGGCATTATCCATTATCGAGAAACAGAAAACATTCACGCCGGCCTACGATGTCCTGGCCAGCTATTACCTGCGCGAAAAACGCATGGGCGACGCCGAGAAGACTCTCAAGCTGAAAGTCGCTAATAATCCCAAGGACGTCGTGCCGCGCCTTGAGCTGGCGAGATTTTACTTTGCGACGGTCAAAAAGGCCGAGATGGAAAACGTCCTGGACGAAATCCTCCGCGACCGTGGTAATTTCCCCAACGGCCTGCTGGTAGTGGGAGATTTCTTTGCACGTCTCAAGCAATTCGACACGGCCATCAACTACTACCGGGAAGGAGCCGGATCCGGAGGCCAGTTTGCGAATATCTGCCAGACGCGCGTGGTGGAGACCCTGGTGGCGCAGAGCAAGGTCACGGAAGCCACGTCGATGCTGGACCAGATGTTGAAGGACAACCCGAACAACCAGGACGCGGTGCAGATGCGTGCCGCTCTGCGGTTGCAGGGCGGGCGCCCGGAAGAGGTCAGGAAGGCGATCAGCGAGCTGACTCCCCTGCTGTCCAAGCAGCCCAAGAACCCGGTTTTGCGGTTTAACATCGGCCGCGCGTACCTGACGCTTCACGAGCTGGACGCGGCGGCGGTTCAACTCCGGGAGGCGGTGAACCTCAAGCCCGACTTCGTTCCACCCCGGCTGGCCATGGCACAGATTTATCTGTTCAAGCGGCAATTCGGCGATGCGCTGACCGAGTCGGGCGAAGTGCTCAAATACGATCCTCAGAATTCGGTCGCCAAGCTCATCCGAACCGCCGGCTTGATGGGAAGCGGGATGCTCGACGAGGCGCGGAGTGAAGTGGAGAACACCCTGAAGGGAAATCCGAACTCCGCCGAGGCGTTGTTCCAGCTTGGCTTATTGAATCTCGCCCAGAAAAAGCTGGACCAGTCGGAAGCCGCTTTCACGAAGATGCGCAATATCGTTCCGGGCGATTCCCGGCCGGTCTTCGGGCTGGCTGAAGTGAGCTTCGCCCGCGGCGACAGCGCCGGCGCTTTGCGGCTGCTACAGGATCAGGTGGACAAGTTTCCGGAGCGCACCGATTTTCGACTGGCGTTGGCGAACTCGTTGCTTCGCGCATCCCGGTTTCAGGAAGCAATCGGGCAGTACAAGTACCTCTTGTCGAAGGACCCGCAGTCCGCCTCGCTGCACCTGCGAATCGGCGAAACCTACCGCCGCTCGGGCGACCTGAAGGCCTCGGTCGAACACTTCGAGAAAGCGCGCAGCCTCGCGCCGAAAGATCCACAGGCCAGCCTGTACCTGGCCATCTCCTACGACACCGGCGGCCGCCGGAACGACGCCAAGCCACTATACGAGGAAGTGCTCAACGAGCAGCCGGACAATGTCGTCGCGCTGAACAACCTGGCCTTCATCCTCGCCGAGGAGGGCCAGGATCTGGACCGCGCGCTGACCCTGGCCCAGCGCGCCAAACAGCGCGCTCCCAACAATGACGACGTCGCCGATACTCTGGGTTGGATTTACATCAAGAAGAATCTCCCCAATAGCGCCGTCTCGATCTTTCAGGATCTCGTGAAAAAGCAGCCGGACCGTTCCACCTTCCTCTACCACCTGGGGCTGGCGTTGAAGCAGAAAGGCGATCTTTCGGACGCCCGGAAAAATTTCGACACGGCCCTGAAGAAGAATCCCTCCAAGGATGAGGAGCAGCAGATCAAACAGATCATTTCTTCGATGAGCTGAAATTCCCGGTTCCGGAGCGCCCGGGACGCCAGTTCGAACCAGCATGTTGACAAGACATCCGGCCATCCCCTACGTGTTGCCCTTCGTGGTTTTCATGGTCCTGCTTGCCGTGCGCCCCTACCTGCCCATCGGCGACATGGCCGATCTGGTTATTCGAGACGTTGTTCTGTCGGCGGTGCTGGTGGTCTTTTCCCGCAAGCAGATCCATTTGCGGCCGTCGTTTCCGCTGGCGGCGATACTGGTGGGGGTGGGGGTCTTCGTCCTCTGGATTGCGCCGGACGCGCTGTGGCCCGGTTATCGCGCGCACTGGCTGTTCCAGAACGCGGTCACCGGCCAGATTCGAAGTTCGTTCGGCGCCGAAGCCCGGGAGAGCGTGGCGGCGTTGGCGCTGCGCGCACTGCGGGCCGTCGTGCTGGTGCCCGTCATCGAAGAACTGTTTTGGCGCGGGTGGCTGATGCGCTGGCTCATCCAGCCGTCCTTCGAGACGGTTCCTCTCGGCAAGTATCAGCGGACGGCTTTCTGGATTACGGCGATTCTGTTCGCCGCCGAGCACGGTCCCTTCTGGGATGTTGGCCTCGTTGCCGGCATCGTCTACAATGCCTGGATGGTGAAGACCCGCTCCCTGGCCGACCTGATTTGGGTGCACGCAGTTACCAATGCCTGTCTGACGGCGTATGTCGTCGTCGCAGGCAGATGGGAGTACTGGATGTAAGCGGCCCCTCACCCGCGAAAGCTAGAATACACATGATGATTGAACGCATTACCGCGAATTTTCGCGGAGCACCCCACGCCAGAGTTGCGCTCTTCGATTTCGACGGCACTCTCTCCATCATCCGCTCCGGCTGGGTGAACGTGATGGTCCCGATGATGGTGGAGTTTCTCCTGGACCTGAAAACCGGAGAGAGTGAAGAGTCTCTCACCGATCTGGTCAATGAATTCGTCGGGCGCCTCACCGGCAAGCAGACGATGTACCAGATGATCGAGCTGGCCAACGAAATCGAGAAGCGCGGCGGCGAGCCCAAAGACCCGTTGGAATACAAGCGCATCTACCTGGAACGGCTCTCCCACAAAATCGGCGACCGGATTGAGGCCCTCCGACGCGGCGAGGCGTCGCCCGAGCAGTACCTGGTTCCCGGCTCCCGCCGGATGCTCGAATGTCTGAAGGAGCGCGGGCTGAAGATGTACCTCGCCAGCGGCACCGACGAAGTCTTTATGAAGCAGGAAGCTCGCCTGCTGGACGTCGACCGCTACTTCGACGGGGGATGTTACGGCGCGCTGGACGATTATAAAAGCTTCTCGAAGGCCATCCTGATTCAAAGAATCATCAGCTCCTCGGAGGCCACTGGGGACCAATTGCTGGGTTTCGGGGACGGTTATGTCGAGATCGAAAACGTAAAGCACGTCGGTGGCGTGGCGGTCGGCGTAGCCACCGACGAGCCGGAGTGCCTGCAAGTGGAGCCGTGGAAGAGAAAGCGGCTGGCCGGGGTGGGCGCGGACCTGATTATCCCGAATTTCCTGGACTACCGGGAATTGGTCGACGTGCTGCTGACTGAAGTAGAATCATAGCGCGATGTCCGATTCAACCCGCCGCGCGGCGACGGCGCGCGGACAGTTGAGGACAGAATTTTTTTGAGCTTCACCCCAGTGGTGGAGATTCTGGAGAGCGGTACCCTGCTGAGATCCGGTCCGGCCGGTTCGGCACCCGAAGTGTTGCAGACGACACTGGCGATGGCCCGCAACATCGCCCATCAGCAGGGCCGCTCCTTCCAGGAATCCACCTTTCCCGTTCCACCGCGCCGCGCGGGAGGAACGCTTGCGGGCGTGTTCCACGATGAAGAGCCTGGCCATAGACATCGGCGGCACCAAGTTCTCCACGGCGGTCTTCGAGAACCACCGCATGCTGGCGCGCGAGTCGCATCCGACCAATCGCGAGGGCAGCAAAGACTGGATGCTGGAGCAGATCTTCGCCATCGCCGGTGGATGGAAGCGGACGATCGGCTTCGAAAGGTGCGGCATCGGTTTTGGCGGGCCGGTGGATTTCCCGCGCGGCCGCGTGGCGCTGTCGACGCACGTCGGAGGTTGGGACGACACGCCTCTCGCGAGCCTGGTCGAACAGCGGCTGGGTGTTCCAACGGTGATGGACAACGACGCCAACACGGGTGCGCTGGGCGAAGCCGTGCACGGGGCCGGCAAAGGTCTGCGGCCGCTGTTCTACATGACGCTTTCCACGGGCATCGGCGGCGGCATCTTCACCGAAAGCGGCATCTATCGCGGGGCCGACAGTTGGGCCGGAGAGATCGGCCATTTGACCATCCGTCCGGACGGCCCGGAATGTCTTTGCGGCGCCCGCGGCTGTTTTGAGCGGATGTGCTGCGGCCTGTGGCTGCAAAGGGACCACGGCCGCCCGGCGAAAGAGCTGCTCGAAGACGCCAGCTTCGTTGAATCCTACGTGGTCGATCTGGCGCTGGGTTTGAAGGCCTGCATCATGTTGTTGAACCCGGCGCGCATCGTCATCGGGGGCGGAATCGCCAAGGCCGGCGATCGCCTGTTCGTGCCGCTGCGGCGAGAGCTCGGCCGCCAGATCACCGGCTGGTCGGGCGCGCGCATCGACGTCGTCCCCGCCGCGCTGGGCGACGACAGCGTGCTGTACGGCGCCCTGGAGCTGGCCAGGCAGCTCCAGTCCGGACCGTGACGGCACTGGACGCCGCTGCATCTCTCCGCCGTGTCCAGGCATCTTCGTTCGAACCCCGACTCTAAAGGACGGGACGCTTGGGGTACCGGTGAGCGGCCGCGGACCGTCGCAATCGTCGGTCCCCGGATCGTCCGCTTGCTAGCGCGCGCGGTTCCGCCGCCGCGGCCTTCTGTGTTCCCGGATTCAGGAGGCGCCAAGTGTCGCCACCGCCACGGCAAATCCTCGCAGTGTAATCCTGTCGGAATCGATGGAAGCCTTGACCGGCGGATTCCCTTTGGTGGTTTGATCGACGTATTGCACCTCGCCGGCTCGTCCCGGCAGCGTTACCTCCATGTCGCGGTCGCGCTTGTTCACCAGCAGGAGCTTACGTACGCCGCTCGGCTTGATCATCGCCAGCGCGTAGACATAGGGACTCTCGCTTCGGGTGCTCACGATCTTATCGCCGGGGCCGAAGTTGTTTTTCAGCAGTTCCAGCACGCGGAATCGGGCGTTCGGCGCGCCGGTGTTCCAATCCACCATCGATACGCTGGGAAACTGGGTTGGATAACCAACCAGTTGCGACTCGCCGGCGATGTCGATGCCGAGCTCGGCAAGATGGCCAAAGACGTACGCGTAGCAGGCGCCGGACAGGTTCCAATAGGAATCGGGAATTGGCAGCTTGCCGTTCGGGTCGCCGGGCAGGATGGAGCCGATCTCGTTCACCGTGGTTTTCGTCGAGGGAGAGAGCCGCAGCCGGATCGCCTCGATGTAGCGAGCCGTGGCGATGAACCGGTCCGCCTGTTCGAAGAACGTGTACTGGTGGACCTCGGCGCTCTGATCCGCGGTGGGGCTCGCGTAGAAGTGATAGGAGATCATGTCCAGCGGTATGCCGGGCTTGTGATTCCTGGGGTCGAGGAAGTAATCGAACATGCGGGCGTCGCCGGACGGAAAGGCCACCGAGATTCCGACGAATTTCATCCGCGGGGCCACCTTGCGAATTGCTGTGACGATGGCGTCGTAGCGCGCCGTGTACTGCTCGGGAGTGGTGTGGTGCTCGATGTCGGGCTCGTTCAAAACTTCCCAGTAGTCGATCTTGAAGTGGTGTCCGGATTCGTGCACGTTCCCGAGTTCGTCGGTGAAGCCGCCGTTGACGTACCAGCCAACCAGCCGGGCGAAGTAATCGCCCAGCTCCTTGCCGGTTGGGTCGCGAAGCTCGGTTCCCTGGGTGTAACTCCAGGTGACCTGGTTGGGATCTTTCGGATATTCGACCGGCTTGGGGGTTTTGAACATCCAGGCGGGGATGGTGCTGAAGTTCAGAATCACCGGATGTCCCCTGGTGGCATTCAGAAAGTCGATGGTCATCGGATCAATGAGCGAGAAATCCCACGAGGTCTTCTCTTGGGTGGGCGGCTCCAGTTCGGCGACGCCTAAGCGCGGGTACGGCAGCCAGGGAACGTAGCGTACGTAGTCGGCGCCCAGGCGCTCCAGCTCGGCGAAGACACGGTCGTGGATTGCAGATCCGCGGCGCAGCGGCGGGTTAACGACAACCTGCAGCGTGGCCGTCGTCTTCGAGATCCGCTCCACCTTGTTCCACTCGACGTCCACTTTCTGGGCGGAAGCGACAGCCGCGAAGGCGGCAGCCAACGCCAAGGCTATCCATGTTCGATTCAAAGCGTTCCTCCTTTGCGGATTATACAAACGAAATCCGGGCACGAAATCCGGGCATTGACACCAGGGAGCACTCGCCATACAATAATCGAGCCATATGCACACGTGTGCAAGACGTCTCTGACGAGAGGTTCGGATACCCTAAGACATGGCGGCTCCAGAACAATTTGACAGGCCGGCGGTGGCCCGTGGCGGCCTCCGGCAGGCGTCCATCAAAGACATCGCCCATCTGGCCGGGGTCTCGCATTCCACGGTCTCGCGTGCGTTACGCGGCAGTCCGCTGGTGAATGCGGAAACCGCCGCGCGCATCCGGAAGATCGCCGAAGAGGCCGGTTATCGGACCAGCGCCGCTGCGCGCAGCCTGGTGCGGGGCCGCACCGACACCATTGGCGTGGCGGTGACCAACATCGCCGATCCGTTTGTCGCCGGCGTGGTAAGCGGTATCGAGGACGCGGCCGAAGAGCGCGGCTATTCGGTCTTTCTGGCCAACTCGAACGCGGAGCCCGAGCGCGAGGTGCGCGTGGTGCGGGCCTTCGAGGAGCGCCGCGTGGATGGCATCATCGTTACCTCTTCGCGCGTCGGGGCGCTGTATGTGCCGCTGTTGGAGCGGATGTGCGTTCCGGTGGTGCTGCTGAACAACCAGCACCCTGGCGAGTTCGCTCATTCGGTGATGATCGACAACGTCCAGGCCAGCCTGGAGGTTGCCCGTCACCTGGTGGGCCTGGGCCACCGGCGCATCGCCTACCTGGGCGACCGGTTTGGCTACCAGTCCGACACGGAGCGCTTGGCCGGATACCGCCAGGCCCTGGAGGAGGCCGGCATCGAGCTCGCCCCCGAACTCGTCGTCCACGGAAACGGCAAGCCCGAGGGCGGCGAAGAGGCCATGGCCCGGCTTCTGGAGCTGGATGTTCGCCCCACGGCGGTGTTCTGCTACAACGATATGTCCGCGCTGGGCGCCATGCGCCAGGTTCGCGCGCAGGGCCTGCGCATCCCGGACGACCTTTCCGTGGCCGGCTTCGACGACCTTTACATCAGCCAATACCTGGAACCTCCGCTCACCACCGTGCGGCAGCCCATGCGGGAAATGGGCCGCATGGCGATGGAGACGCTGCTCAACATCTTCAGCGGCTCCGATTCCAACGTCGACCTGCGAGTGCCCGGAGAGTTGATTGTGCGGGGATCCACCGCCAGACCGAAGGAGAAGGGATGAACAACGAACTATTGGTGACGCCGGACCGGTTTACCGGCCGCATCGACGATTTCGGATATCAATATCTTGCGTTTGAGTGCGTGAAGCTGAGCACGGCGGATTGCCACGAAGGCGACACGGCGGAGCGCGAAGTGGCGCTGGTGGTGCTGGGCGGGCGCTGCTCGGTGGCGTCCTCGCGGGGCGAATGGCGCGATTTCGGCGGGCGGGCCAACGTCTTCGACGGCCGTCCTTACACGCTGTACCTGCCTCGGCAAACCCGCTTCCGGATTTCGACCGAGGACGGCTGCGACCTCGCCCTGTGTTACTCGAAGGCCGAGGAAGACCACGAAGCATGCCTGCTGACACCCGCCGACGTGCGCGTGGAGATTCGCGGGGGCGGCAACGCGACGCGGCAGATTCATCACATGATCCGCCCGGAGTTCGCGGCGCACCGCCTTCTGGTGGTGGAAGTGTACACGCCGGCGGGCAACTGGTCCAGTTATCCGCCGCACAAACACGATGTGCACCGCCCGCCGGAAGAAGTGGACCTGGAAGAGATTTACTACTACCGGATCCGGCGCCCGGAAGGCTACGCGATCCAGAAGGTCTACACGGCGGACCGGCGCATTGACGCGACCCTCACCGTGCGGGACGAAGAACTGGTGCTGGTGCCGGAAGGCTACCACCCGGTGGTGGCCGCGCACGGCTACGACGTGTATTACCTGAACGCCCTGGCCGGATCGGCGCGCTCGATGGCCGCCTCGGACGATCCCGATTACGCGTGGGTGCGCCAAAGCTGGACCGCGCAGGATCCGCGGCTCCCGCTGGTTTGAAAGAGGGCCCCGATGGAAGTGACAATTCTCGGCCGCATCGGATACGACCTTTATTCCGAGGAACCGCACGTGAAACTGGCGCAAGCGCGGCGGTTTTCGCGGTACCTGGGCGGCAGCAGCGCCAATATGGCCGTGGGACTGGCGCGGCTGGGGGCGCGGGTGGGAATAGTGAGCTGCCTGGGCGACGACAGCCTGAGCGAGTTCCTGGTGGACTTCCTGCGGGCGGAACGGGTGGATACCAGCCATGTGCAGTGCGCGCCCGGATATCTGCCTTCGCTGTGCCTGACGGAGGTGTCGCCGCCGGACCGCTTTCCGCAAGTATTCTACCGGCACGACGCGGTGGACACCATGTTGCGGGTAACCGAGGAAGACCTGCGGTACATCGCGGCGCGACGGATGTTCGTCACCAACGGCACGTCGCTGTGCGCTTCGCCCTCGCGCGAGTCGACGTACCTGGCGCTCGAGCGAGCCAGGCAGGCGGGCTGCCGTGTGGTATTCGACGTGGATTACCGCGCCATGTCGTGGCCGAGCCCGGCGGCGGCGGGACAGGCGGTTCGGCTGGCGCTTCCATTTATCGACGTGCTGATCGGCAACCAACCGGAGTTGCGGCTGGTGGCGGGGGTGGACGATCTGGATGACGCCACCGCAAGCCTGCGCCAGCGCGTCCCCATGCTGGTGAGCAAACTCGGCGAGCAGGGCACGCGCGTGTGGCAGGGCGAGGAATCGGTGTTTCTGCCGCCGTACCAGGTGGAGGTGGTCTCCACCATCGGCGCCGGCGACGGCTTCGCTTCCGGGTTCCTGTACGCGCTGCTGGCGTCGAAGCCGGTGGTGGAATGCCTGCACTACGGCAACGCGGCGGCGGCCATCGTGGTGAGCCGGCTGAGCTGCTCGGAGGCCATGCCGACGCTGGCGGAGGTGGAGGCCATGGTGCGGTCGCGTCTGGACGGCGGCGAAGCATTGGCTATGGAGAGAAAGGACCAAGATGTTCGCGAGCCATGAGTTTCTTCCCGACGCGTTACTGGCGCGCCTGACAACGACGCGAGTCGACGAGCCCGATTTCGTCGTGGCGCGCGGCCGTCAGGCGAATTCGCCGGCCCAAGCTGGCGCCGTCCGGGAAACTCAATATTCTTGCGGCCGACCATCCGGCGCGCAACGTCACCAAAGTGGGCGACAACCCGCTCGCCATGGCCGACCGGCGCGACTACCTGGCGCGCATTTTGCGGGTGCTTTCGAGCCCGCGGACAGACGGCGTGATGGCGACGATGGACATTCTTGAAGACCTGCTCTCCATCGACGGATTTCTGCGGGCGGCAGGCGCCGCGCCGTTGCTCGATAACAAGCTGCTGATCGCCAGCCTGAACCGCGGCGGACTGGCCGGCTCGAGTTGGGAGCTGGACGATCCGCTGACGGGCGCCACGCCGGCCGTCTGCCAGGCATGGCACCTTGACGGCGCGAAGATTCTGCTGCGCATCGACGAAACCGAACCGGCCTCGCTGAAGACCATGCTGGCCAGCGCACGGGCCATTCAGGAATGCAACGCGCTGAACCTGCCGGTGTTTCTGGAGCCGCTGCCGGTGACGCGGACCGAAAAAGGCTACACCGTGGTGAAGACCGCCGAGGCGCTGGCGCGCATCGCCGGAGTGGCTTCGGCGCTTGGCGACAGCAGCCGGTACCTGTGGCTGAAGCTGCCTTACTGCGAGGGCTACGAGACCGTGGCGCGGGCCACAACGCTGCCAATCCTGCTGTTGGGCGGCGAATCGGCGGGCGACCCGGCTCCGTTCCTGCGCCAATTGGAAGGCGCGCTGCGGGCCGGGCCGAACGTGCGCGGCGCGCTGGTGGGACGCAACGTGCTCTATCCGGGCGCGGAAGACCCGCTGGCGATGGCCGAAGGCGCGGGCGGCATCGTGCACGAAGGATGGACGGTGGAACAGGCCCTGGCATCCATGGCGGCGGTGAGGGGCACCGGCATGGATCGCCTGGCAGCGTGCCTTTGATGGAAGGAGGGGAACTGTGAAAACCGTAAGACTCACCATGGCCCAGGCGTTGCTGGGCTTTCTGAAGAATCAATACGTGGAACGCGACGGGGTGGAGCACCGCTTCTTTGCGGGCGTGCTGGGGATCTTCGGCCACGGCAACGTAGCAGGCATCGGGCAGGCGTTGCAGCAGGATCCGGAGCTTCCGCTATATCCCGGTGCGGAATGAGCAGGCGGCGGTCCACATGGCCAGCGGATTCGCGAAGGCGAACAACCGGCTGCGGACGTTCGCCTGCACCTCCTCCATCGGCCCGGGCGCCACCAACATGATTACCGGCGCGGCGCTGGCCACCATCAACCGGCTGCCGGTGCTGCTGCTGCCCGGCGATATCTTCGCGCGGCGAAACGTGGCGCCGGTGCTGCAGCAACTGGAATCGCCCGCCACCCAAGATATCGGCGTAAACGATTGCTTCAAGCCGGTATCGCGCTACTGGGACCGCATCTACCGGCCGGAGCAGTTGATTACCGCGCTGCCGGAGGCCATGCGCGTGCTCACCTCGCCTTCCGATTGCGGCGCCGTTACCCTGGCTCTGCCGCAGGACGTGCAGGCGGAAGCCTGGGAGTATCCGGAACAACTATTCCGAAAGCGGGTCTGGCTCATTCGCCGTCCCGAGCCCGACGCGCTGAGCCTGACGCGCGCCGTAGAGGCCATCCGCGGAAGCCGGAAACCGCTCCTGATTGCGGGCGGCGGCGTATTGTTCAGCGAAGCCTCGGAAGCATTGGCCAGGTTCTCCGAGGCCACCGGCATTCCCGCCGGAGAGACCCAGGCGGGCAAGGGCTCGCTGCCGTACGATCACGCGTGCTGCGTGGGCGCGGTCGGGGCCACTGGAACGTTGGCGGCGAACCGGCTGGCGCGCGACGCGGACCTGGTGATCGGCATGGGCACCCGCTATTCGGATTTCACCACTGCCTCCATGACCGCGTTCCAGAACCCCGACGTCCGCTTCGTCAATATCAACACCGCGGAGTTCGACGTTTTCAAGATGTCGGCCATTCCGGTGGTTGCCGACGCGCGCGTGGCGTTGGAACGGCTGGCGGCGGCGTTGTCCGGCTACCGGGTGGAAGAGGGCTACGCGTCGCTCATCGGCGGGTTGAAGCAGGAATGGGAAGCCGAAGTGGACCGCCTGTTCCAGCTCGGCCTGGAGCCGCGTCCGGCGCAGAGCGAAGTGATTGGGGCGATGTGGCAGGCCAGCGGGCCGCGCGACATTCTGGTGTCGGCCGCGGGCAGCCATCCCGGCGACCTGCACAAGCTGTGGCGAACGCGCACGCCCAACGGCTACCACATGGAGTACGGCTACTCGTGCATGGGCTACGAAATCCCGGGAGCCATGGGCGCCAAGCTGGCGGACCCGACGCGGGAGGTCTACGTGTTCCTCGGCGACGGCACCTACCTCATGCTGCCGGGAGAGATTGTCACCTCCGTGCAGGAAGGCATGAAGATCATCATCGTGCTGGTGGATAACCACGGCTATGCCAGCATCGGCGGGCTGAGCCAGTCGCTGGGCCAGCAGAGTTTCGGCACCGCGTACCGGACGCGGGTGCCGGAATCCGGAAAGCTGGAAGGCGGCTTCCTGCCGGTGGATTACGAAGCCAACGCGCGCAGCCTGGGAGCGCACGCTATCCGGGCGCGGGGGCTGGCTGAGTTCCGCTCGGCTCTCGAAGAGGCCAAGGGCACGGACCGCACCACTGTGATTGTGATCGAGACCGAGCCGGAGGTCCGCGTTCCCAGCTACGAATCCTGGTGGGATGTGGTGGTGGCGGAGGTTTCGGAGATGGAAGGCGTACGGCAGTCCCGCGCGCGCTACGAAGTGGCCCGCCGGAAAGAGCGTTATTACCTGTACAGCAAATAGCTGCTCTCTTCGCGGATCACGACGATTTCAGAGAGGGTGTCGAGCTTCGTTTGGACGCGGCCAAAGCCGCCCGGCGGGGCGAAGGGAGAGCGATGTGACGGAACGTGTACCGAATTTCGTGAGCGGTGCCTGGCGCAATCCGGAAGCGGCCGAAGTGCTGCCAGTGCTCAATCCGGCCACGGCAGCGGTGCTGGCGGAGGTGCCGCTGTCATCCGCCCCGGAGGTGGACCTGGCGGTGCAGGCGGCGGCGAAGGCTTTCGCCGAGTGGCGCCGGCGGCCGGTGGGCGACCGCATCCAGCCGCTATTCAAACTGAAGGCGTTGCTGGAAGACAACCTGGACGCGCTGGCACGCACCATCACCGAAGAGTGCGGTAAGACCTACGCGGAGAGCGCCGGCGAGCTGCGCCGCGCCATCGAGAACGTGGAGACGGCCTGCGGCATTCCGTCGCTGATGCAGGGCACCAACAACGAGGACATCGCGCCCGGTATCGACGAACTCATGATTCGCCAGCCGCTGGGCGTGGTGGCGGCCATCACCCCGTTCAACTTTCCGGGCATGATCCCGTTCTGGTTTCTGCCCTACGCGGTGGCGACGGGAAACTGCTTCCTGCTGAAGCCCTCCGAACGCGTGCCCATCACTTCGTGGAAGCTGTTTCAACTGCTGGAGGCCGCCGGATTTCCTCCGGGCGTGGCGCAACTGGTGAACGGCGGCCGGGAAACCGTGAACGCGATTCTCGACCATCCGGGCATCCGCGCCATCAGCTTTGTCGGCTCCACCGCCACGGCCCGCTACATCTACAGCCGCGCCTCGGCCGCGGGCAAGCGCGCGCAGTGCCAGGGCGGAGCGAAGAATCCCGTGGTGGTTCTGCCGGACGCGGACATGGAAATGACGGCGCGGATTCTGGCCGATTCCGCGTTCGGGTGCGCGGGGCAGCGGTGCCTGGCGGCGTCGGTGGCCATCGGAGTGGGCAGCGCGCAGGCCGAGCTTGCCGAACGCATGGCCGGGGCCGCCAGCAGCCGCAAGGTGGGCTTCGGGCTCTCGAGCGGCGTGGAGATGGGACCGGTGATCTCGGCCGAGAGCAAGGCGCGCATTGAAACGCTGATCGCCAAGGGCGAGCGGGAAGGCGCCCAGGTGCTGGTGGACGGGCGCGGCCGCAAGGTGGCGGGCTACGAGGACGGATTTTTCGTCTTCCCCACGGTGCTCGACAACGTGCCGGCCGAAGGGGAGATCGCGCGCACGGAAATCTTCGGACCGGTGCTGAGCCTGATGCGCGCGGCCGACATCGAAGACGCCATCCGGATGGTGAACAACCGCAGCTACGGCAACATGGCCTGCCTGTTCACCAGCAGCGGCGCCGCGGCGCGGCAATTCCGCTATGAAGTGCAGGCCGGCAACATCGGCATCAACGTGGGGGTCGCCGCGCCGATGGCGTATTTCCCGTTCAGCGGCTGGGGAGAGAGTTTCTTCGGGGACCTGCACGCGCAGGCAAGCCATGGGGTGGAGTTCTACACCCAAACCAAGGTGGTCGTGGAGCGCTGGCCGCGGGATTGGACCCGCAAGTTCTGAAAGCGGATTCTATGGCGAAACTTCTGGTGGGAAACGCACCGTGCTCCTGGGGCACGCTGGAGTTCGCAGAAACCAAGGGCGAAGAAATCGGCTTCGAGCGCATGCTCGACGAGCTGGCCGAAACCGGCTACACGGGAACGGAGCTGGGCGACTGGGGCTACATGCCAACCGAACCCGAAGCTCTGCGAAGCGAGTTGCAGCGGCGCCGCCTGGTAATGCTGGGAGCGTTTGTTCCGGTAGCGCTGAAGTACGCGCCGGAGCACTCCGCAGGAATTGCCGCAGCCGTGCGAGTCGCCAGGCTACTGGCGGCGGTGGCGTCCCATCCGGCGCCCTACCTGGTGCTGGCGGATAACAACGGCACGGACCCGCTCCGAACCCGCATGGCGGGGCGGATTACCCCGGACGCGGGGCTGAGCCCGGAGGAATGGGCCACCTTCGCGGCGGGGGCGAACCTGCTGGCTCACACGGTACTCGAGGAGACCGGCCTGCGGACGGTGTTCCATCATCATTGCGCCGGCTGCGTGGAGACGCCGGACGAGATCGCCCGCTTCCTGGATTTGACGGACCCGCGCACGGTGGGGTTGGTGTTCGACACCGGCCATTTCACCTACGGCGCGGGCCATGCGGGCGTGGTGGAAGCGCTGGAGCGCTATGGCGGCCGCGTCTGGTACGTCCACTTCAAGGACTGCGATCCGAAGGTGGCGGCGCAGGCGCGCGCCGGGGAGTGGGACTACTTCACGGCCCTGCGGCACGGCGTGTTCTGCGAGTTGGGAAAGGGCGAGGTGGACTTCCCCGCCGTGCGGCGCTGGCTGGCCCGCCGCGGCTACGACGGCTACGTGCTGGTGGAACAGGATGTCCTGCCCGGAATGGGCGCGCCGAAGGAAAGCGCGCGGCGGAACCGCGAGTACCTGTATTCCATCGAATCGAACTTCCGCCGGGAGCAATTATGAGCACCAATCGGCTTCACATCGGCATCATCGGAGCGGGCAGAATTGGAACGGTTCACGCCGAAACCGTTGCCTTCGGTCTGCCCGAAGCCCAGATCATCTCGATTACGGACGTCAATCGCGAGGCCGCCCGCCAGGTGGCAAGCCGCTGCGGCATCCCGGAGGTGGCCGCCTCCAGCGAGGAGATCTTCTCTGATCCGCGGGTGGACGCGGTACTGATTTGCTCTTCCACCAATACGCACGCGGAGCTGATAGCGCAAGCCGCGCGCGCCGGCAAACACATCTTCTGCGAGAAACCGATTGCCTACGAACTGGCCACGATCGACGCGGCGCTGGATGCGGTGGCCAGGGCGGGCGTGAAGCTGCAGATCGGCTTCAACCGCCGCTTCGATACGAACTTCGCGCGCGTCCGGGCGGCGGTGGAACGCGGAGAGATTGGGGAGCCGCGCCTGATGCACATCGTCAGCCGCGACCCGGCCCCACCGCCGATCGCCTACATTCGCGTCTCGGGCGGGATGTTCTTCGACATGACGATTCACGACTTCGACATGGCGCGATTTCTCATTGGCGACGAAGTGGCGGAAATCTTCGTTTCGGGCGGAGTGATGGTAGATCCGGAGATCGGCGCGGCCGGCGACGTGGATACCGCCGTGATCGTATTGCGATTCCGCAACGGCGTCATCGGGACCATCGACAACTGCCGCCAGGCGGTCTACGGCTATGACCAACGGGTGGAGATTCTCGGCAGCCGCGGCCAGATCGCAACCGAAAACCGCTACCCGAACCAGGCGGTGGTGAGTACCGCCAGCGAGGTGCGCAAAGACCTGCCGCTGAACTTCTTCATGGAGCGCTATCGGGAGAGTTTCGCCACCGAGCTGCGCTCGTTTGTCGAGGCCGTCGTCCAAGACAAGCCCACACCCGTGAGTGGCGAAGACGGACGCATTCCGGTGGTGATGGGGCTGGCGGCCCGCAAGTCGCTGGAGCAGGGGCGCCCGGTGAAGTTGGCGGAAATCGAGGGCGGCGTGCGGACCTGAAAATGGGGGCGAGGAGCTTAAAATAGTTCGGTAGCCACTTTTACCGAAGGCGACGAGATGACTGAATATCAATACACGCGGCGGCATTTCGGCCGGATCTGCGCCGCGGCGGCGGCTCTGACGCCGGCTGTGGCGGCGGAGAATCCAGCCGTGGCGAAAGCCATGAAATCGGTCCAGGCCGCCATTGCAAAGGCAGCGGCCGACCCCAACCGGCCGGTATACCACTTTCATCCTCCTGCATATTGGAACAACGATCCAAACGGCACGGTGCAGTATAAGGGCTGGCATCATCTCTTCTACCAGTTCAATCCCTATGGTGCGGTGTGGGGCAACATGCACTGGGGTCACGCCCGCAGCCGCGACCTGGTGAACTGGGAGCACCTGCCGATCGCTTTGTGGCCTTCCAAGGAGAAAGGCGAAGATCACGTTTTTTCCGGGGGCGCGATGGAAGGTCCCGATGGCCGCCCGTGGCTCTTCTACACGAGCATTGGCCAGCGCCCCCCCGAAGTTTGGGCGGCCGTCCCGGAAGACGACGACCTGATCCAGTGGCGGAAGCATCCGGCCAACCCCGTGGTCACGACGAAGAATCACGGCGGTTTGGAGGTGTATGAGTGGCGCGACCCGTTTCTCTTCCGCGAGAGTGGCAAGGTCTATATGGTGTGCGGGGGAAATCTGCGGCAAAGCGGCGGTCGCGGGGCGGTCCAGCTCTATCAAGCCGCGAACGGCGATCTCACATCCTGGAAATTTCTGGGCACCGTGTTTGAGTACCGGGATCGCGAGGTGTACAACATCGAATGTCCCAACCTGTTCCGGGTGGGCGCGAAATGGGTGCTGCTGATGTCTCCGCAGAAACCTTGCGAATACTTTGTCGGCGATCTGGACCTCGCCCGAGCGAGGTTCGTTCCGGAAACCCATGGCGTGCTGGACGCGGGACGCTCGTACGCCAGTAACATCTCTTTCGATGACAAGGGCCGCTGCATTCTGTGGCTATGGGGGAAGACAGATACGAATCCGGATAAGGGCTGGAATGGAGTGATGGTAATGCCGCGGGTGCTGTCGGTCGGCGGCGACGGGTTCCTCAGGCAAACCCCCGCCCCGGAATTTCAAAGCTTGCGGGGTGAGCTCCGGGAAGTTCCGCCGTTAGTCATTGAGAACAAGTCCGTGCCGCTGGGCGAAAAAATCTCGGGCGACTGCCTGGAGCTGGAAGCCGAGTTCGTCGCCGATACCGCCGCCTCGGTTGGCCTGCGGGTGCGATCTTCGCCGGACGGCAAAAGTGGGCTCGAAGTGGCCTTTCATTGCGGCGACGGAGTTTTGTCGGCCGGCACCGCGCGGACCTCGGTTTCGCGCGGCAAGACGGTTCGGCTGCGCGTGTTCCTCGATAAGTGCGTCGCGGAGATTTACGCGAATGACGGTGAGGGTGCGATGTTCGTGGACACGAAAGCTACCGCGGATAGCCTCGGGGTGGAAGCATTCGCCGCGGGTGGCGCCGCGCGGCTGTCATCGCTGAAAGCCTGGCCGCTCAAGCCGGCTGGCTTCAGTCTGGACCGGTTTCACCTTTGACGGCCGTGGCCGGCGGAAAGGTGTAGAAGTCGTAGGTGAGTTTCCACTGAGACTCCTTTCCGGGTTCGATCTTCATGTTGATATAGGCCTCCGGGCAGAGCGTCGTGCGGATGGACCAGAACACCAGCTTCCACAACGGCTGGTCGCCAGTAACGCGAACGCCGGCCCCCACCTTTTTGTTTTCAACCCGGATGTCGAAATCCTTGGGGCTCGCGCCGAAGCCGGTCAGCTCGGTGAAGACGCTGCGGCCCCCCGGGGGGATCTCCTGTAAGTACGTCAGCTCGTTACCGCGGATTTCCGCAAGGTCTCCCAGACTCTGGCTTGCCTTGAGGTCAAAGGGGAACTTGACCACGAAATCCGGGCCGGCGGGCTGGTTATCGATCACGAAGAACTCGTGGTTATAGACATTTGTCTCGATCGTTTTTTTCCCGGTGTTCTTGAGGCTGTGCTCAATTACCATTTGCGGCTTGCCGTCGACCAGACGCACGGTTTTTCGGTACAGGTAGGCATAGCCGGAAGAGGGATCGGCGACTTCCTGGATGAAATCCACCTCCCGTGGCCGGGTATGGACAGTCCATTTGCCCGGGTCGACAATCTCGTAGGTTTTGAACTGTTGAAATCGCTCCTCCTCGGGCTTGCGAAGAACACCGACGCCGATCCTGATGAAGGTTCCGCCCACCGGCGCTTCGTCGTAGCCGAGGGCCGATACACCAGTCCGGAACTCCTCAACAGGCCCTGTGATGGAATCGTGCAGCTTCGGATCGTACTTTGGAAACCAAACGCCGAAGTAGTTATGGCCCTGGCATTCCAGGCTCGCGATGACGCCGGACCAATCGAACCGGGTAGCGCGGTAATAACCGTTTTGGGCATCCGGCAGGTAAAGCTTTGCCCGGATGGGGCCGTTAGCGATCTCCGCCTGCGGCGCCTCGGCCGCGGCAGCGACGCCCAGCGCCAATCCAACCAAAAGCAGAAGAAGGGCGGGAATTCTTCTCACGGCGAATCACCTCCTGGCTCGACAAAATCCGGGTTCCGTATCCGTTCAATTCTACTCGACCGCGCAGCGCCTCCGTCGAGCAAGCGAGCGCGCGGCATGGAGGTGGAGATCAGTGCAGCAGAAACCTGAGCCTTGGTGGCGAAATGCTTTGCCTCCCACGACCCACCATGGCATCGCCTTGCTTCCGCCGCTCGTATGCGCCGAAGGCGCCACGGAGGCGAAGCCCTGGGTTGCGGCGTGAACCGCTACCCAGGGTAGACTTCAAATGTCTCCCTTACCCTGAAGGGGTTACGGATCAACCGCCTCGGCGCTGGATCGGGCCCGCGCTTCACTCGCCCGCGGCGAGCGCATCCCGCACGAAAACATCCTGCGCGAGTTCGGGCTGAATCCGTTAGCGAGGAAACCGCCCCCAAGCGAACTGTGGTCATCTGGTCGCCCAACGGGTTCGGGTGGCGCCGGGCCGCTGGCTTCGTTGCGGCTCCTCTCCGATGGATCACATCGCAATCGTCGCCCCGCCTCGCCATCGGCGCTAGCGGCGCTCCGAACGCGACGGCGCGGCTTTTGCCACGGGCTGTTAAGCCGCCGCTCGCCGGTTCCCGACAGACTCTCAGTCTGACCACTCTCGCCAGCCACTTTGGTGAAGTGCAGTCGGCAACCCCCACTATGACGGGTCAATACTAGCCGACTGGGACAAGCGTGCTTTCCGGGATTCAAGACAGAAATCTTTGCTAAATTTCCTTGCGGTTGCCGCATATCTATTTGAGGGGGGTTTTGGTGAGGGCGGTAGCTGGCCCCCTCCGTAGGGGAGGAGACCTGGGATGATCCCTGTCTGCCGCCGCTTTCACTTGTTTCCCAGCCCGAGATGGAGCTTTGTGGCCGGGATTTGAGTCCGACACGCGTGTGCCGAAAGAACACGGCACGCTCAGGAGGGGGAGTATGTCGACGATTACCGATTTGGAGCGGTTGAAGAAAGCTGTCGAGCACAGGGCACCGCGCTGGAAGCCCACCTTAGTTGTTCTGACATCGGCGGAAAAAATGGCGGCCGATCGCTTCTACTCGACGCCCATCTTCAAGGGGGTTTTTTCGGACAGGGAGTGGGACAAGAATCACGCTTTCTCCGCGGCGTTCGAAACGACGCGTGTCGAGCACATTCCGAGCACGATTCTGCCCGGCTACCTTTTCTCAGGAATCATTAGGAGCTTTCAGTATTTCCGCGCCATTTTTGGCCAATTTCACGGTCACCATCACCAGGCTCAGTTCCAGCCGGAGGATACTGTCAGGCGTGGTCTCTACGGCTTCAGTGAACTTCGAAATCAATTCGAACGAATACTCACTGAAACACTCCATAACCTTGAACGCTTGAAGCAGTCACTCAGTTCTGAACAAAACAAACTACCCGACGAGCATGTGCGGAATGCATTGGCCACCATGTTGCTCTCGCCGGTACTCTATCCGCCGAACATCCGCCCGGACGCGCACGAGGTGTCACTCTTCATGGAGTGGCACATGTGGCAGTTTCTGTTGCCTGTTTTCCCTGAATATCTGGAACAGGATCGACTTCGGAAGCGACTGTACCAGTCGACAATAGTCGACTTGAATCCAATGTTCGGCAGGCTGAAGGAACTTGCCTACAGGGCCGCGGGCGGCATTACAATCCCACCTGCGCTAAGGAATCTCGACAAATTTCGTGCGGATTTGGAAGAAGGCCGCATCAACCGCCACGGTGTGCCGGGGGCAGGGCGCCTCAACCTTGACCTCGCGGTTCGATTTCCGGAGGTCGTAAAGACCTGGGTTGCGTCGAGCGCCGAGAGAACGAGGTCGATCGTCAGAAATGCAAGGCTATATATCAACTGGGCCGATGCGGGACTGTAGTCTGCGGATCCGGATCCGGGACGGCCTGAGTGTTTGATGAAAACACCACTGGGACGGTCGGCTCTGTCCCCGTCCTGGACTCCATACCCGCCAGCCCCCATCAGCACGTTGCTGGTCGAATCCCGTTGGATCACCGCCTGTCGGCGGCCGCCTTCGTCGCGCCGAATCAACAACTTCCGAAAACCCTACACCGGAGACCCTTGCCCCTCGGAGTTAGACTCAAAGCAGAGCACCCGTCTGACTGTCGCGGGGCGCAGTGTTCTCCAGAAATCGACGGAACAAACCCAAGCCGGCGCCCGAACCGCCCTGACAAAACGAACTCATCGCCGGCCGAGACGATTAACTTATTTATTTTCAACGTAGTTCCGACTTGTCCAGATCTGAAGGCTGATTGCCGATTGCTGACAGCCATGAAAACGAAGCCATTCCCGGAAACGGACACCTCAGTGGCACGGACATTCGTGTCTGTGTCAGGTCCCACCGGCATTCGGGCCGGTGTGCATCCGAAAAAACGAAGCCATTCCCGGAAACGGACACTCGGCAAGTCGGGGTCCCGCGGACGTCCCCGCACGAGCAATGCCGCCGCGGATTCGGGATAGCTGGAACTGCCCATTTTGGATAGAGATAGGGGTCAAGCAGGCCTGGTGTCCAATCCAAACATAAGGCACAGAATGGCGGGAATTTTGCTCACAACGATTCACCTCCTGGTGCCGGAATTCCAGTTCCCGGATCCGTCCACTTCTACCCAAGGGCGCACCGTGGGTGCCCTACGGATGTATTCTTCTGCGACGGCCTGTGCTCGGATTAGAATGAGGCGGAGTGGGGTATGCTGGCAGTAGAACAGGACGCGGCGCGATTGAAAAATCCAAACGCGAGTCATCGCTAATCGCGGAGAACAGAGCCATGGAACCAGACCTCAACCGGGAACGCCAACAGGCGCACGCCTCCCTGGATTGCCTTCCAGCCGCGCAACTCAGCGCCGTGCGCACTCTGCTGGAAACCATGCTCGACCCGGTGGCCCAAGTCCTGGCGAACGCGCCGGTCGAAGACGAAGAGATCAGCCCAGAGGAAGGGCGCGCCGTAGCAGAGGCCCCCGAGTGGCTCAACAAGAACGGCGGCAAAGGAATTCCGCACGAGGAAGCCATGCGGCGGCTCGGGCTGGAATGACGGAGCGCGCAACCTTACAGGCCATTCACCAATTTCAGGATTTGGTGGCTAATCGTCCATGAAGATCGTCACGCTGAATGATCTGGGAGATATGGCCATGTTCCTGCTGAGTTCGGCGCCAGAGCTGTGCCATTCGATCAGCGGCGACAGGCCGATGCGGCGGTCGATTGGCGATGCAATCTTCCGGATACGTGCCATCACCGGGCGGCCGGCGCTGCATTACCTGTCGGTGGCGTACGGCGCTTCCCTCAGCCGGGAGGGGGCGCGCCGCCTGGCGTTGGAAGTCTCTCGTAACAACGCGGACGACAACGAGCTGTACTGGCTGCGCATGCTCTCCCGATCCGCGAAAACAAGGAAATATCTCCGCGAGAACGTGACATTCCACGGGCTCGAATACCTGGAAGGCGCGCTCGCGCGTGGACAGGGGGCGGTTCTTCTCGAAAGTCCCCTGGGCAATCGCTTTGTGTGGAAGCTGAAGCTGCTGGAAGACCGGTTGCCGTTGGCGCAGGTTCACGGGCCCGAACACGGCGGATCGTGGTCGTGGGCCGGCCAGCGGGTCATCCGCAGGCTTTACGCCGCCGCCGAACAGGGCTTCCTCCAAGATATTGTAAGGATCCAGGAGAACTCGGTGGAGTATATTCGGACGCTGACGGACACGCTGAAGAATAACGGACTGGTCTGCGCTCCTGCATTGGGCGCCTTGGGGCGCCGGTTTGTCCGGGTGGATTTTCTGGGGCGGCGCCAACACTTCGCAACGGGTCTGTTCAGCCTGGCACTGGTTAGCGGAGCGGAGTTTGATTCCCGTGTTCTGCGTGCAGGATGGACTTTCGAGATATAAGGTCGTGCTGGAGCCGCCGATCCAGTTTCCGCCGGGCGCGAGCCACCACGACAGCCAGATCTCCGGAATACGGGAATACGCAAAGTTGCTGGAGGCTTATGTCCGCCGCTATCCGCAGTACTGGCACCGGTGGTCCCGACCTCCTGTTCCTCTCGGAGGGGATTCCATCGTCGAGGACGTGCCAGGGAAATGCGACGAGGAAGAGCAGGCGCGCTGATGTATCCAATACAAAAGGCGAGCCTGAGCGCGCTTTCGAGAGTCTGGCGACATCTCTACCGGGTACGCGCTCCGCGGGTCTGCATTCTGAACTATCATTCGATCAACACGGAATCGCGGATTCGTTCGACGACGTCCCCGCGTCTTTTCGAAGATCACATGGAGTGGCTGAGTTCCGAATGCCGGGTGCTGCCGCTCCGGGAGATCGCCGGCCGGCCGTTGGACAGCCTCGCGGCGGACAGGCCTGTCGTAGCTCTGACATTCGACGACGGTTATGCGGATATCTTTGAACGGGCGTTTCCCGTTCTCCAGAGGTACGGGTTCTCGGCGACCTTGTTCTTGACCGTTGGATTTATCGACCGCGACGAGACCGTGTTGCGGCGTTTTGCGAAGCTCGCGAACTGCCGGGCGACACAATGCAGTCCACTTTCGTGGGACCAGGTCAGAGAGATGAGCCGCCACGGTATCGAAGCGGCGGCTCACACTTTCAGCCACCCGAATCTGGTCCATCTGGAAACGCCGGATCTCGATTTTGAGTTGCGCGACGCACGGTCTCGTCTGGAAGAACGAGTTGGCGCCAAGGTTGACGGATTCGCTTATCCATTCGGCAAACCGACATGCCATCTGAATCGCAGAGTCGTCGACGCCGTAGCGTCCGCTGGCTACGGGTACGCTGTTACCGTTACGCCGAGGGGGGTTCTCGCAAGAGACGGGTGCTTCTTGCTTCCTCGTATTGGAGCCGATGGAAAGCCCTTAACCAGTCTGATTGAGTCGGTGACAGGCGCCTGGGACTTCATGGGCTACTACTATGAGTTTGCCCCGCGGCCTTTGGGTCAAGTTCTTTCGCCGCGCGCGTTCCGCAGATCGAGTTACGGGGGCAGCTATCGGGAGATGCAATCCTCGTGAGGAAGCCGCGGACCGCGGTGTGCCTCAATAGCCCTCGACCAATAGCCTCCAGGCAGCCCGGCGGAAAAGCATCGGCCAGCCTAAATTGCCGAACCGCGCTGCGGTCCGGCGCTACCTGAGACTAATCGACGATCTGGAGGCTGCCGCCGGAGCATAAGCCGGTTCCACGCGACCTCGTCCTCCTGGCCTATCGGCCAGCCACAATTAAGGCCTGGGCGGACCGCAGACCCTCGGAGGTGGCGGTCACGTGGATTTCTCCTGCCTTGGCGCGCTCCGAACGGACAATCAGCAGGGCCAGCCCGCTGAAAGCCTTGCGCTGATCGGCCTGGAAGGAGGCCAGGCTGGTGGCGTCTCCGTTATCCACCGCCGCCAGCGTTCCCACGCCGGTCACCTTGAACTTCACCAGGTTGTCCGCCAGCGGACACAGATTGCCGTCTTTGTCTTCCACCCGAACCGTGATAAACGAAAGGTCGTCGCCGTCGGCGGCGATCTTCCCCCGGTCGGGAACCAGCCGGATGCGGGCGGGCGCACCCGCAGTCACCCTCTGGTCGGTGGCCACCTGCTTGCCATCCTTGTAGGCCACCACTTTCAGCACACCCGGTTCGTACGGAACCTGCCACAGCAGCCGGTACTTGGTGACGAATTTTCCGTTGGTGAGGAGGTTTTCCCCGACCGGAAGAGTCACCGGCTCGGAAAACCTCTTCTTGCGGCCCAAAGAACGTCCGTTCAGAAACAGTTCCACTTCGTCGGCGTTGGTGTAAACCATCACCGGAATGTCCTTCCCCTCATGACCCGGCCAGTTCCAGTGGGGAAGAACGTGCACCATGGGTTTGGTGGTCCAGACGCTCTGGTAGAGGTAGTAGCGGTCCTTGGGGAAGCCGGCCAGATCTACGATGCCGAAGTAGGAGCTTCGCGGCGTGATCCCCGGATGCCCTTCGCGCCACTTGCTGTCAAATGGAGTCGGCTCGCCGAGGTAGTCGAAGCCGCTCCAGTCGAACTCGCCCAGAACCCGGGGGAATTCCTCCTGCGCCGCGAACTCGGCGTCGGGTATGTACGTCCACGGCGGGCCGATGATGTCATAGCTGGTGATTTGACCCGACGGGTGAGTTTCATACTTCTCAAGGGGCAGATGGTAGACGCCGCGGGAGCTGGCGATACCGGCCGTTTCGGTGCCGACGAAGATCCAATCCGGATGTTCCTTCAGAAATCTGCCGTACCAGAACGGCTTGTAGTTGATCCCCACAATGTCCACTTTGGCGGCCAGGCCATTCTTGATCGCATTAAGCGGATCGTCGAATGCGGCGGTGGTCGGCCGCGAAGGATCTTCTTCGTGGCAAATGCGCGTCAGCCGCTCCGCTTCCTTCCAGCCATCCGCCTGTCTCTGCTCCGGAATCTCGTTTCCGATGCTCCACATGATGACGCTCGGGTGATTGCGGTCGCGGCGCACCATATCGCGGATGTCGGTTTCGCTCCATTCGTCCCAGAACTTGCTGAGCCCATTCGGGACTTTCGGCGTGCGCCACATGTCAAACGCCTCATCCATCACCATCAGGCCCAGCTTGTCGCAGTATTCCAGCAGCTCCGGCGAAGGTGGATTGTGGCTGGTGCGTATGGCGTTGAGTCCCATGCTCTTCAAGATCTGCAACTGCCGTTCGGTGGCGCGCCGGTTCACCGCGGTGCCCAGCGCCCCGAGGCCGTGGTGATCGCACACGCCGTGCAACTTCAGCCAGCGGCCGTTCAGAAGCAGGCCCTTCTCTTTGTCGAACACCACGCTGCGGATTCCGAATGGCGTGACCACGCGGTCCACTACCTTCTGGCCCTGTTTCACAACGCTGACGGCGCTATACAGGTACGGATCGTCGATGTCCCAGCGGTGTGGAGTGGAAACATCCACTCGCTGGCTCGCACCCGACTTTCCGCCGGCGGCGAGCGCCAGCAGCGCCGCGGTGGAGGCAACCTGCTTTCCGGATGCGTCCAAAATCGTGGTTTCCAGCGTTACCTTCACGGCATCGGAACGGTCGTTCTGAATCTCGGTTCTGATGGCCACGGTGGCCTTTTCGTCCGATGCTTCCGGGGTTGTGATGTAGGTGCCGTATCGGGCCACGTGCACGGGATCGGTCACCACCAGCCACACGTTTCGATACAGGCCGGCGCCCGGGTACCATCGCGACGAGCCGGGCTTCGGGGTCAGGCGCACGGCCAGCACATTCGTCTTGCCGCCGAACTCCAGGTAGGGCGTCAGATTGAGCGCAAAACTGATATAGCCGTACGGCCGGGCGCCAATCTCTTTTCCGTTCAACCAGACATGCGCGTCGGACATCGCTCCGTCGAATACAATGCTGTAACGTTTGCCGGCAGTTTGGCCCGACAAGCTGAACCGCTTCCGGTACCATCCGGTGCCGAAGTACGGCAGCGAACCTTCGTCAGGATTGATCTTTGGGTCGAAGGGCCCTTCGATGGCCCAGTCGTGCGGCAGACGCAGTTTGCGCCACGAGGAATCATTAAAGCCGGGTTGCTCGGCCCCGGCGGCTTCGCCTTTGTGGAAACTCCAATCCTCGTCGAAGTTGAGCTTCCGCTCTCCACCGATTCGAATGCCTGTCGCCCCCGAGGCCACAGCGCAGAAGACGGCCGTCGAAACACCCAGCAGGATTGCCTGAAAAAACGATCTACGTCCGGAGTGCATATTCTCGCTCCACGCCAGACGGTAGCCTATCACAACCAGCCTGCGGCCACGCTTCCGCCACCTGCCACCCGGGGAACCCAACGTCTGCGGCCGTCAAGGGTGGGGGAGCGGTTGCCGAATGAAGGGCTCCGGGCCGCGGCATCAAGCCTGTACGCTCCACGCGGTAAGATCGCAGCGGGTTAGGACGTCAGGATAGTTGGCGACACTGGAACCTCGACAAGCGCCTACGATCGCCCCCGCCTGCAACACCGGATGGCGATGTTCAGTCCGAAAGCCGCCTCGGGGCGCACGGCGAAGCCCTCGACGTGGTCAGGTCCCAGCTCCATCCCGAACCTCGCGCCGAATCTGCCCCCGATTGAAAGCCAAAGACCCCGGCGGCCGACCGGCCCAGAGATCTTGATATCGCCGCCGACACTGAAACTACCCTTGGCGTCGACGCCCAGGAAATTCGGTGCTGTATAGCTCCCGCGGATCAGCGGGCTGGCTTCCAGAGTCCAATCGTGCCATTTTAAGTCACTGGTGAACTTGAACGGCCTGATCCCCACCTCGGCCCGAAATCTCCAAAGGCCAAAGCGATCGGAGAAAGTAGTGGGGCTGATTTCCACGAGCTCATCGCCAATCACCACCAGAGCCGGGTATCGGAAAACCATCTCTACTTCCGTCACCTCTTTCGAGACGTCCACTTCGGTTTCCATCTCAGCGTCAAACACGACACCGGTTCCCGGAGCGGCTTCCATGCTGCCTGTGCTTGTCTCCCGAAGATCGAGCAGCAGGAGTCTGGTGGGAAACAAGGACCGCGGAATCGATGGACGTAGTATGGGACGCAGCGGTCTTCCGGGTGTCAGGTGCGGCACGTCGAATGACGGTGGGCGCAGGCGGTACTCGAAAGGCGGTAGATGGAGTTTTACGTCCGGTAGCGTGAGCGGCTGCTTCGGGGGAGACTGGTTAATCCAGGAACGCATGAGCGACTCGCGATAATAGACATCGGCAAGTCCGAGTGACACTGCCGAGGCGCCCGACTGCCTCGGCCTGAGGTCATAATCGTAAGGGCCGATGGAGGAAACGGCCTCTCGTCCGCGACCCGTAGTGTCGGCACGAAACGTCGAGGTGACTTCGACGTGTCGGAACAGATGCGACAGGGTGCGCGGGCCGGCGATTCCGTCAACCGTAAGGTGCTTCCACTTTTGAAAATGGCGCACGGTCTGTTCGGTGTGATTACCAAAATCACCATCGATCACCAAGGGCTTCTCTTTTCTTAAGGCGATGTTGAGTGCGTTTTGCAGCGCGGCCACTTCGTTACTTTTCTGCTTCTTAGCAAGCCAAAGAGACATGGTTTTCCTTTTTCAGTTGAAGGAACTCTCACCCTCGGTAACGGTCGCTTTGTGACGGCGCCGTGTCGCTCGCGAGCCTAACGCTCACCACCAATGCGCGATCGATAGCGGAGATGAGTCTCCCGATGGTGGCGTGGGTACCTTCTGAAAAACCTCTGTATTTTCCTGCCGCGGCAGGCCAGCTCGCGGGTGCGAGTCGCTCCCACATCATCGTGCTCTCGCGCAACCGGAGCGCGTCATCGCCGCTGCCCATGATGCCGCGCACGCGCAAGGCGGTTCCCGCTAGATTGAGACCTGGTACCACATCGTCACGCTACTGAGGGTCATCGAGCCCTGGTCAACAAACAGGCGCACCGGTGTATGAGTGGGCAAGCTCGCTCCTTCTGGAAAGGCCTCCGTCGCACTGAATGGCGCGAAGAACCCGGTGTACTTGAAGCCGGCGAATCCTATCGGGAAGATCTTCCGGTTGTTGATGAACACAGTGAGATGTGAGCCCTCTGAGGGCGCCACCATGAACGCTATGATGGGCCGCGCCAAGCCTGTACCCAGCACAAAGTTGTTGGGAATCGTCCAGGTGAGAGTGGCTTCTTGCTTGTTTTTGGCCGTGTCCAGGTGAAGCTCCCCCACTTGCAAAACCTGATAGTCCGTAACCGTCGGCATCAAATTCCTCCTCCAGGTCAATTAACTGACGTTCCATTTCAACGCCTGGCAGGACGCTTATTCTAAGGGTAAGGCGGTCAGGCGTTCGGAGACTTGTAAAAATCGGACAAAGTTGTGAAGATTAGACGAGCAGGACATGTCATGGACGAGGCCGGATTCGAAATCGTGACGGTGCCGGAAGCAGCGCGGGCTTATGTACGCCGCTGCATGTACGCAAACCGCCGATTGGCCGAGTCGTTGACGCTGCGCCCCAAGCCTACCGGCTACATGTACTTTACGCGGTGGTTCGGCGATTCGCGAAAAGACGGCTGGACCGTCAACGGCGTCTGGTACCCGCGCAGATCCCGTTTTTACCTGGCGGGCCAGATTGTGGAAGACGAGATATCGGTGCGGGTTGACGAGAATCTTCAAATCGTTTTCTGCGAGCTGACGGCGACAGCGTGTCACAGGCTGTTTGGCGTGCCCGGCAAGGTATTGGCCGGAAAAGCCCCGCCGCTGGGCGATGTGGATGACAAGCTCGAACTTCTTGCCCGCGGACACTTCGTCGCCGGGGCCGGCGCTACCCGCGAGCAGCACATGGAAGAAATTGCCGGTTTTTTCGCCGCGCTCGCAAAGAACGCTCTTCCTGCCGATGACGTCGTGGAGGCGGCCGTCGATCTGTTCGAAGCCCATAACGGCGCAATCCGTGTCGCCGACGTATGTGGGCAGGTCGGGATCGGACCCCGCCAGCTCAACCGCCGATTTACACAAATTGTCGGGCTGACGCCGAAACTGTTCGGGCAGATTCTACAAATCAACTGGGTAGTTGGCATGCTCTACTTCAACGACAGTGAGAAGCTCACCGAAATCGCCCAAGGCGCAGGGTTCTACGATCAGGCTCATTTCAACCACGCCATGCAGCGCTTTTTTCAGGAAGGGCCGCGCGCCTTCCTGCGGAGCGACCATGTCGCGTTCAAGACCTTCCTCGGCGCCTCGCGCCGTTTCGGGCCTTCGTCCAGTCCCTCGCCCTCAACCTCGGCTGAGGGCAGGCGTCGAGCCGGGAGTTCGGACGCTATACCGTTCGATTAATCGTAAGCCGTTTCCGCAGTCACGCCGATTTCGACACGGCTGACTCGACGGCAAGTTTTTCCGCTGCGTTCAGGGCCTGCTCGAAATCCTCCAGCAGATCTCTCCAGTCTTCGATTCCCACCGAAATCCTTACCAGACTGTCGGTGATTCCGGCCGTCTTCCACTCATCCTCGCTCAGGCCGGAGTGCGTCGTCGTCTTCGGATGGCAGACCAGCGTCTCCACTCCTCCGAGCGATACCGCGTTGCGTCCGATTTCCAGGTTCCGCAGGAATTCGAAAGCCACCGGCTTACCGCCGCGAAGCTCGAGGGAAAACAGCGCTCCCGGATACAGACATTGCGCGTCGCGGATACGGATCTGTTCGGGATCGGCGAACATCGCCGGATAGTGGATTCGCTCCACCAGCGGATGCCGGGCCAGTTGCTCGGCGATGCGCTGGGCGTTCTTGCTCTGCCGGTTCATCCGCAGCGGGACGGTGGGCAGCCGGCTGTCCAGCATCCAGCATTCGTCGGGCTGGAGAATGTTGCCGAACAATCCCCGCTTGGAACGGATTTCGCCCGCCAGATCCTGGTTGGCCGCCAGCACCATACCGGCGAGCATATCGCTGAAGCCGGAAAGGTACTTGGTGGCCGAGTACACAACCAGGTCGGCGCCGTGCAGCAACGGGTGCTGAAACACCGGGCCGAGAAACGTGTTGTCGACCACCAGCAGGGGCTTCGCGACACGTCCGGCGATGGCGTCGGCCGCGTCGCGGATGCCGGTCATGGTCAGAGTGGGGTTGGCCGGCGTTTCGATGAACACCAGCCTCACGTTTTCCGCCGTCCGGATGACTTCGGCGAGAGCCCGAGTGGCGCCCGCCGGCACCGCGACGGACCGGATGCCGAACGGCTCGATCAACTCATGGATTTGGTGCTGCGTTCCCCCGTACAAAGGTACCGTGTGTACCAGCGTGTCTCCGGGCCGAAGGAACGCCATGAGGCTGGTCAGGATGGCGGCCAGCCCGCTGTTGAACACCACCGCGGCGGCGGCCCCCGGTTCGAGCGGAACAATCTGGTCCTCCAGAATCTCCGCGTTGGGATGGTTGAAGCGCGAGTAGATCAGGTCGACAGGTTCCCCCTCGCCGGCACGCGCACGGCCGGAAGCCATGTCAAACGCGCGTTCCGCCGCCTCGGGGGTAGGAAAGACATAGGTGGAACTGCGGAATACCGCGGGGCGAGCCGACCCGACCGAAAGCCTGGGATCGAATCCGCGGGTCAATACAGCGGTGGGCGGCCGCATCCCGTGCGGCTTTCCTTTATAGGTGGCCATCAAGCCTCCTTCCCGGTTTCCAGTTTACCCCCACTTCAAGGTGGTTGTTGCTAGTTCTTGTCGTTGCGTTTACCTCATCCCTTTGAAAGGTCTTTAGATTCCTCTGGTTCCAGCCTTAGTACGAAGGCGTTGGGGAGGCCAACGGTCCATAGAAGATCGGACTCCGAACTAAGCCCTCTCCCTGATTGGGGCTTAGAACAGCGGCTAATAGAATCGAAGAAGCAAATCGCGCGAGGACCGAACGAATGATGTCTATATCACGGCTGGCAAAGTCGATGTACTCCGAAACGGAGGCGGCGGAGGCGTTAGGAATTTCCGTCGACCGTTTGAGGACGCTGATCCGAATGCACGTCTTGAATGGCGACGACGAGGTGCCGGCGGGGTCGTCCCCAACATTCCAGGCATCGGACCTGCTGATTCTCAGGTTCCTGTCCGGCGCCGAAGAGACTTCCATAGCCCGGCATTAACCAGATTGGTTGGACGGTGGCCCCGCAAAACGGCCACCGCGTTTTCGGCTGCCACCATCGACGTCCCTCTTCTGTTGTCCACGGACGCGCTGCAGGTTTGCGGCGCCGATCAAATGTCGCGTGGACTCGAACGGCGGAACGTGAACAGCGATGTGGCCGGCCTCGTGCAACGCCTGATCCTTATCCACGAACTCCAGCCCAAAATGATGTGCTTCCATCCCGGCAGCGGGCGGGGAATCACCGCCGTCGTTCGATTTCGGCCAAAATGAGAGTACAGCCATGCCGTTGAACACGTTTGACATTGTTTCCAAGGTCGAGATGCCGGAAGTGGTGAATTCCATTCATCAGACCGAGAGGGAAGTGGCGACGCGCTACGACCTGAAGAATACGGGCTCCACCATCGAGCTGCGCGAGAAAGAGAACAAAATCATCCTCGCCAGCAAGGACGAGTTCAAGCTTCGCGCCGTCCTGGATGTGCTGGAAGCCAAGCTGGTGAAGCGGAAGGTTCCGCTGAAGGCTCTGACTTTCGGCGCGGTCGAACCCGCGGCCGGCTCCACGGTGCGCCAGGAGATTTCTCTCCAGCAGGGGATTCCCACGGAAAAGGCGCGCGAGATTGTGCGGTTCATCAAGGACTCGAAAAAGAAAGTGCAGGCGTCGATTCAGGGCGACCTGGTCCGTGTCAGCGGGAAGGATCGCGACACGCTGCAGGACATCATCCACGCGCTGCGCGAGCACGACTTCGGAATCGACATGCATTTCGATAATTACCGGACCAACTGAGCCGCGACGCCCGAATCGCATTCGATGCCACGTAGAATTGAATCGCACTTCATCGCCGGTCCGGCGGGTCGCCTGGAATCGGTGCTGGAAGAGCCGGAAGACGCCGCTCCGCGGGAAGCGGTGTTGGTGTGCCACCCGCATCCGTTGTACGGCGGCACCATGCACAACAAGGTGGTCCATCGCCTGGCGCGGGCATTCCGGCGGGCCGGCGCGGTGGCGCTCCGTTTCAACTTCCGCGGCGTCAACCTCAGCGAGGGGAACCACGATAACGGGGCCGGCGAACAGCAGGATGCGCGCGCCGCGCTGGCCTTTCTGCGCGGACGTTATCCCGACCTGCCCTACAGCCTGGCGGGCTTCTCGTTCGGCGCCCAGGTGGTGCTGCGGGTGGGCTGTTCCCTTTCCGACGTCCGCCGCGTTGTGGCGGCCGGTTATCCCGCGTCTCTCCCCGTGCCGGCGTTTCTGGAAACCTGCCGCGCGCCGCGCGTCTTTATCCAGAGCACTCACGACCAGTACGGGCCGAGAGCCGCGCTGGAAGCTCTGTTCGACCAGCTTCCCGATCCGAAGCAACTGCGCTTTGTGGAGGCCGCCGACCACTTCTTCGCGGGCGGCCTCGACGAGCTGGAACGGGTGGTTCACGAACTGATCCAGCACCCGCGGCCGCTTTCGCTTCCGCCTAAAACGTGAGCTGGAACGCCACCTGGCAGCTTCGCGCGGTGGTGCCGTCCGGGTAGCCCTGGGAGGCATTGCCCACCCGCCTGGGCGACCGGCTTCAACAGGCCACCGGTAGCCACGTATGCCACTGTGTTTACGCCCGTGTCGTACTGCGTGTTGAATACATTGAACGCCTCGAAGATGAGCCTGCCTTTCACCCGCTCGGTAAACGGAAGCGTGCGCGCCAGCCGTGCGTCCACTGTGTATCGAGGATCCGAGTACAGGCTGTTCACCGGAAGAAACGGCACGCGCGACCAGCCGTCGGAGCCGTTCAGCGAGGTTGTATACGCCATCGAAACGTTGGAGAACTGCTGGCCGTTTACCAGCACCGTCGCCGTCGCCGGCTGCGACGAGGCCAGCGTGGCGATCGAGGAAATCTCCCATCCGTTCAGCAGGCATCGCGCCGCCGGCGAACGGTTGCTCACCAGTTTGGGCCGCCACATCCAGTCAACCACCGCGCGGTGGCGCTGGTCCGTAGCCGAGCTGCCCAGATCGTTCCGATTGTCCAGGTTATAACTGTTCAACGGAATGCCCCCGGCCAACACCGGTCCGCCCGTGTCGTCGATGGCGTGCGACCAGGTGTAGGACGCCTCCAGGCTCAAGCCGTGCCACATCGGCTTGCGGAATTGAAACGCCAGGGCGCGGTACCAGGACGATCCGCCGTTGGCTATTTGATACACATGGGCGTAAGAGGAAGTGCTCCTGGCGCTCCAGATGGAGGTGACAAACGTGCCGACTTTCTCAGCGCTGTCGTTGTAAATGGAATAGCTGCCGGTCTTAGTCGGATCTGCGAGGTTCAGATCTTCGGCGGTCCACAGTTTAATCCCACGGCTGTCGATGTAGCTTACGGTCAGCGTCGAGCCGCCGCCCAGGTTTCTCTCGATCGCCAGTGTGGACTGTTGGGTATAGGGGTCGCGCAGTTTCGGCGATGCGAACATCAGGTTGGTCATGCCGGGCCTGATTTTGTCCGCCGCCACCAGGCTGGGAAACAGCGGCGCTCCGGATTGCGTGCGAGTGGCCGAGATGGCGGTCTGGTAGATGCCATTGCCAAGAAACAGCGCGTCCAGCAGCTCGCCCGTCATGGGAGCGTGGTACATGCCCCAGCCGGCACGCAGGACGGTGCGTTCATTGAACATGTAGGAAACGCCGATGCGCGGGTCGGCGTTGATGAACGGCGACGGAATCGAACCGGCTTGGTAGTAGGTTGCATCCTGCTCAGTCGGCTGCGGCAGAAAGGGCTTTTGCCAGCGTACGCCGGCAGTCAACCGCAATCGCCGGGTGGCCTGCCAGGCATCCTGCGCGTAGATGCCGAATTCCGTCGTGTGCAGGTTCCTGCGGGAATCGCCGATGGTCTGCGTGAACATGCTGTTGTTCCGCAGTCCACCGCCGGAGAAGTCCTGCGCGAAAGCCGTCAACGAGGGATAGATGTAGGTGCCGCCGGAGTTTGCCAGATCGTCGATCAAGTCTCGGGTCTTCAGCACATCGATTCCGAACGTCGCCGTGTGCGAGTAAGAGGTCACCCGAAGGGTATCCACCAATTGCACGCGGCGCTCGCTGAGCAGGCTGGGCGAGGCATCCGTTGCGCCCACCGTTACTCCCGCGATGGAAATGCCAACGTCGCCGGTGGAGAGCTGCGATGTTCCGGCCGTGCCGGAGATGCGGTCCTGAAACAGGCCGAGCCGCAATTCATTGACCGCGTTTCCGGTCGGAACGCCGGTCCATTCGATCTTTCCGAAATGCGTGTTGGTGTACGCCGTCCCAATACCCAGCGCGCCGCCGTTCGGCGCCACCGCCTCGTTCGCATCACTGAATGGCGAGCTCGCGCAGGAACCCCGCTTCCAGGCTAACCGTGTTGCGGTCGCTGCGCCGATAGTCGATCTTGGCTAAACCCGTCACCCGGTGTATGGATTGGGGCGCCAGCAGTTCCAGATCGTCCCACCGCCGGGAGCGGATTGGAAGATCGTCGAGCTGTTGCGGAGTGATCGCCGTGCCGACAGCCACCTTGATGTTGTCCACCAGCGGCTCGCTGCTGTCCGTTTCGGCCTTGGCGGCGGTTGCTTCGCTCGACAGGGGAATGTCGAAGTCCAGCTTCTGGCCAACCACAATCTCAAAGACGGCGCCTTCCCAGGGCGCAAACGATTTCCTTGTTACCTTGAGCCGGTACCCGGGTGAGGGCAGAACGCCGGTAGCGTCGAAAACTCCGTCCATGGAAGACACCATGACGCGATGGACGCTCAAAGCGTCGTTGGAAAGCACGACGTTGGCGTCCGGTATCCCATCTCCGTTGGCATCCCGAACCGTGCCGCTCACCGCGCCGGATCCCACCGCGGACTGGGCCCGGATGCCAATTGAACACACGAAGAATAATAGAACCAAAAGATGGTATGTACGCATTTCCGTTAACCTCAAAATCGACCTAACCGGTTAGAAGTAGGCGCCCGCTGTCCGGTTGCGGTGGGAGGTTCCGTGGCAATTTGTCTTAACAAAACTTAACGCAGGGTGGACTCTATTAGGTGGGTTGAAGCTGGTTCGCTGCTGAAGCGGAACCGGCCGCGCTACCCGCCTGAAGCGGGACATGTCGCGGCCGGTCTTGTGGTCTCAGGCACCCAGCGAGGCTAGTGGCCAACCGCCGAGCCCGATCGCTCGCGCGATTCCCGGTCGCCCGGGTCCGGCTTGCTTTTGTCGTAGACCGCGTGCGTCCGCTCGTCGAACCGGCCGAAGATCATCTTGCCGGCGGTGGTTTGCAGCACGCTGGTGACGGTGATGTCGATGGTCTTCGAGATCATCTTCTTGGCGTTGTCCACCACCACCATGGTGCCGTCGTCCAGGTAGGCGACGCCCTGGTTGTACTCCTTGCCCTCCTTCAGGATGAAGACGCGCATCGTCTCGCCGGGCAGCACGATGGGCTTGAGGGCGTTGGCCAGCTCGTTGATGTTCAGCACTTCGACGCCGTGCAGGCTGGCCACCTTGTTGAGGTTGAAGTCGTTCGTGACGATCTTGCAGTCGTACATCTTGGCCAGCTCGATCAGCTTCATGTCCACGTCCCGGATGTGCGGGAAGTCGTCTTCGAGAATCTGAACGTTCAACTGCGCCATCTTCTGGACGCGCTGCAGGATGTCGAGACCGCGCCGGCCGCGGTTTCGTTTCATGGAGTCGGCGGAATCGGCCACTAGCTGCAGTTCGCGCAGCACAAACTGCGGAACCACCAAGGTGCCGTCCAGGAATCCGGTCTCGGCCACATCGGCGATGCGGCCGTCGATGATTACACTTGTGTCAAGTATCTTGAATGACTGCTTGAGACTCTTTTCCCCGCCGAACAGGCCGCCCAGGGCTGCCAGGTTCAGCATGTCTCCCTTGTTCGCTCCCACGACCAATCCGACGTAGGTCATCAGGAGCAGAACCGAGACCTGAAGAAAAGGGATGGTGCTCGCGTGTTGGACGGGCAGCGCCCGGTCGATGACGAGCGAAATGAGGTACGCGCCGAGGATGCCGAGCACCGATCCAACTGCGGCACCAATCAGGCGTTTCAGGCTCACCTGCTTGAGTCTGATTTCAAATAAGACAATGGCCAGACCCACCAGCACACCGGCTCCGGCGGCGGGAAGGCTGTCCAACTGAAATGGATGCAGAAAAAAAGCGGCGCAGGCGAGCAGGGCGACAAAGAAGACACGTATGACTAAGAGGTCGTTGAATATGTTTCCACGGTTCATCAGGGCCCCACAATCCCCCGGAAGGGGCACAACCATTCTCCGGCAATGAGTATAGCACTCAACAAATTAGATGACCCCTATCGTTTTGCGGGCGCAGCGAAATCGCCTTAGATCCTTCAGGATTCCGGAAGTCGACCCGGCGAGGCCGGTCAGGGTTGACGTTACTGGCGCATAACGCCACACCCCGGCCACCGGCGCGGACGCCCCAAACGGGATCCGCCCGAGGAATTGTCGGGCGCCGCCTCGGGATGGAAGCGAGGGCGGGCCGGCGGCCGGGGTTGCCGCTTCCGGCTTCTTCGCGGCTACGGAAGCAAGGTTTCCGGGCCAGGATCGCCGCGACGAATCCGCCTTGAAGGTCCAGCCGCGCGAAAGGCCGTTCCACCTTACGAAATCGCCGGTTCCGCCGGAACTCGATTGCCAGCCGGCTACCGCTGTGCTACATTGAAAATGCCTCATGGACCTCACCCTTAGACCGGTCCAAATCCCCGATGGAGTGTGCGATCCCTGCTAATGAGTTGTACTGTCTTTCTTGGTAACCTGCCAACATGGGTCACGGCGGATGACATCCTATCGTGGCTCCGAGCCGAAAACTATGTAGCCGACAACGTGAAGGTCATTCGCAACCCTGAGACACAGGAATCGAAAGGCTTCGCGTTCATTGAAGTGCCGAATGCCGAAGAGATGAGTTCGATCATCAAGCGATTTGACCGTGCACCGCTCGAAGACCGCTTGCTGCGCGCCAACCAGGCGCAGCCGCCGCGGCCGAGAGGCCAGATGCGTGGCGACTCCGATCCGGTGTCAAGGGACAGCCAGGCCCGCCAGCCGCGCCGCGGCGGCAATCGGCGAGGCCGAGGCCGTGACGCCAAGACGGCCCCTCAGACTGCCTTCGCCCAGGAGTTGGCCAAAGTACTGTAAATGCCTGGGGCGCCTCGGACGCCCCGCAGTTCCTCAAGTCGCGGACAGCCGTATTAGTTATCTCCTCTCGCCGCGGCGAGGGGTGCGCTTGCGGCCATCGTAAGCCGGCGATCCGCCGGCTCCCCTCGCAATCTCCCGTATTGAAATCTCTTGCTTGGCCGGGCCATTCGAAGCATACTCGATCAGGATTTGCCGCCGCGATGTTCCGGCCACAACAGATCGGGATGAGAACGACAGACCGCTGGATCTTGTCGAGATGCGGCTTCGAATGATGCCCCGGGCATTCATAAAAATCGTCGCGGTCCGCGAAGTTGGCGGCTGCCGGCGGCACAGGAGGTTGGAATGTTTCGCGCTCTTACCGGCTTTCGGGCCGATTACCATTACTTGAGGCTGCTGGTTGTATCGGATTTCGATGAGTGGAAGGTGCTCGTGGTAGGTCCGGACGTCACCATTCACGGCTCGCGCCAGTTTGCTCAGGCCAAGGCCAAAGACCACGCACTGATCATTGCCAGGACTTTCATACACGAACAGCAGCACCAGGAGCTGCCGGAGATTCCCGAAGTGGAGTGGAAGGACACGCAATCGAGCGACTGGCTGAAGTGGCAGGCTTGAAGTGCTTCCGCCGCGGGCCTCGGACGGACTATTTTTCCGGATGTTTTACCCTTGCCGAAGCCGGGCCCGGCTAACGTGCGTTTCGTGCTAATGTAGGAAATGCGCCCCATCTAGGCGTCTCTGGGTGGTACTTTCGCCAGCGATTTGTCCGGCCGAGAATAGCCCGCCAGTGAAGAATCGCTGCTTTTCGCAGCCAATAGGAGTGAATGGAATGACCAATATCTTCGTAGGAAACCTCTCCTACCAAACCACCGAAAACGAGCTTGAGGCTATCTTTGCCGAGTTTGGTGCGGTCGATCGCGTCAGCGTTGTGCGTGACCGGGACACCGGACAGTCGCGCGGATTCGCGTTCGTTGAGATGCCGAACAACGGGGAAGCCACCAGCGCCATCGAAAGCTTGAATGGCCGTGAGATCAACGGTCGCGCCTTGAACGTCAACGAAGCGCGTCCGCGTGAAGAGCGCCGCTCCGGAGGCGGTGGTGGAGGATTTGGCGGCGGCCGTGGTGGCAACCGTGGCGGCGGCGGTGGCGGCGGACGCAGCCGTCGCGAACCGCGCTGGTAGCCGCCCGACATCAGAATCGAAAGGAAGACCCCGACCGTCCGGCGGGGTCTTTGCCTTTCCGGCCCCCCACCGGGCGCCGGTCCGGCAGCGCCGGAGCGACGCCGCCTGGTGTGCTTCCCTACTTCTTGGGCGGTGGCTCCTTCTTCTTGAATATGTCCAGAATTCCCTGAACGGACTCCGCCGGGGTGGGCTGTTTTTCAGCAGCCTTGCCTTGCTCGGCGGATTTTGCGGTCTCAGGCGTCGCGGCCGGCGAGCCGGCCTTCGTTGGCGCCTGGCTCGCCGCCTCCTGCTTACTTGCCCCGCCTCCGGCCAGAGCGCCAAGAAGGGACTGTCCCACTGACTTTTTCCCCGAGATGGCTCCTGCAACGCCCTCAATCAGTGCTCCGGGGTTGCCCGCCGACGGCAACATTCTCTGAACTTTCATCTTGGCCACCGCGGCAACGTCCGGAGCGAACTTGGGGTTATCCAGGCTGCCCGTAACCAGCGCCGGAATCACCAACTCCCCGTTCTGATTGGCAAGCGCGCTGGTCAGATATCCACCGATCTTCGTACCACCCACCTGGCCGCTGAACGCCTGGTTCAGCACCGCCGTCACTTTCATGTCCAGGGTTTGGGCAACCAGGTTAATGCTGCCCGCGGCCGCCAGAGAGCCCGCCGGAAACACCATTTCGAGGTTGTTGGTGGTTCCCACGCCGTCTTTGATGTCGAGCTGCCCCTTGAGCGCGGTGAACTGGGTGAAATCCTGCGCCTGTTTGGCGAAGGAAGAAAATCTGCCGACCGAAGAAAGCTGGTTCAACAGATTGAAACCGGCAACCCGGCCGTTGGCGATGTCGAGATTCACCGATCCGTTCAACGTGCGCATGATCTGGCTGGAGTCGCCCGCCTGGAAACTGCCCGCGATGTTGGATGCCAGCAACCCGAAGACACGGTCCTTCATCGACGAGGTGGCGGTCAGCAGGCGGTTAACGTCGGCCTCTTGCAGTTTGGAATCCAGCGTGACGACCGGCGGATCCTGACGCAGATCGACTTCGAGGGAGCCCTGGTGGCTGCCGTTGAACACGGTGGCGCTGAGCGGCGCCAGCCGCAGGACGCCACCGCTCAAAGTGACGTCGGTACGAACCTGCTCGAGCACCAGTTGCTGCGAGCTGAGCCGGCCGAGCGCAACCGAGCCGTTCCCCTTCCAGCGGCGCAAGGAATCGGACGAGCTGCTCCCGGCGCTCTTCTTCTCCTTTTCAGTGGCGTTTGCCCCGGGAGACGATGCGGTGAGCTTCTCCAGCTCGTCGATATCGAGCGAGTCGCCCTTGAGCTGGAACTCGATTTGCGGCGAATCGGTGCTGTAAGCCTTCAGCGCGAGCGAAGCATCCATGCGCGTGTTGCCGGCTTCGACGTGGAAGGGATCCAAACGCACCGCATCCGGCGTTAGCGCCATTCGCAGCGACGGAATCCGCACCGGCTGCGCCAGTCCCTTGGCCGTGATGCGGAGATCCCGCGCGTTGAGCGCGCCGTTGTAAGCAAGGTGGCCGGTTGGGCCGCTGAGCCGCACGTCGGCGGTGAGTTGCCCGGCGAGGTCCATGCCCGGGGCCAGACTCGCGCCGGCGACCGCTAGCAGGGGAAGTAGTGCGTGCAGATCGGCGTTGGCGAGGGAAACGTGGAGATCGGCGGTGGCCGGCGCGGGCGATGTGCGCACCTGGCCGGTGATGGTGATGGGAACGCTGCCCGTTTTGACGGCAAGAGATGTGAGATGCACGAGACCGGCGCGCAGATCGTTCTGGACGTCGAACGTAATGTCGACCGGCTGATTCCACGACCGTCCCGCCAGCTCGACGCCGCTCAACGTCAGCGCGCCGCGCGCGGCGAGCTGGCCACCGGCGCTCCGCAGCTTCGCCGCGAGCTTGACGTCCGATTCGAACGCTCCGCTGTCCTCCATCTGCAGGCCCTTTAACAGCGCCGACCAGCGAACGTCCGAGGCCGAAAGGTCGGCGTCGAACGGTGTGAGCGTCGAGTCGCCGCTGGCCAGCGGTCCCGCCTTGCCGGACAGCTCGATACGCGGATCGCCGGAGCCGGGCAGATGCAGTGACAAGTTGTAGCGGAACTCGCTTGTCGAAGAAAGATCCTGCACCTCGAGATTGATGGGGCCGTATACGGTGCGCGACGCCGGCCGCCCCAGCGTGGAGAGCGCGATGGACGCATCCTCGATCCGCAAATCGGCGAGAGAAAGACCGGCGGCGGAGTTTCCGCCCGTGTTGCCATCCGGCGAGGGTTTCGCGCCGCTGCCGATATCGGCCCAGTTCCATTGGCCCGCCGCGTTGCGCACCAGTTCGATTTGCGGCCGGCGCAGCACGAGCGAGCTCACCTCGAGCCGGCCTCGCAGCAACGCGAACAGGCTGGCTCTCACCGCCAGGCTGCCCACCTGGGCGAACGGACGGTTGGTACGAAAGGCGGCCGATTCCCCGATTTGAACGTCAGCGACGTCCACCGCCGGCGGAAACAAGCCCAGGCCCAAAGAACCCAGCTCCACCCGCCGTCCCAGCGCCGCCTGCAGTTTCTCCTGGATCTGCGGCCGGAATTGATTGACATCCACCAGCAGGTAGATCGCCGCCACCGCGGCCACCACCACCCCGGCCAGAACGCCCGTCGCAATGGCGGCGCGGCGCAGCATGGAATTCGCCTTCATTGCCCCTCCTACTCATGCAATGATAACCCTGCACGGCGCGCCGCGTCGGACGCTCCGGCGAGTGTCTCCGAGCGGAGGCCCATGCCCGCCAAATCTCGCGAGACGCGGCTTCAGGTGGTGGTCAGTGTAATAGCCAGTTTGCCAACACCGTCGGCGTAAGCGGCCAAGGTCTCAAACGCCGCGCCAACGTCATCGAGCGACCGGACGTGAGTGATCATCGGCACGAAACGACCGGGGTAGCTCTCCAACAGCCGGATGGCCGCCTCCGAATTCGGAAACTTCGAGCGCCGCGTGTTGTACAGCCGCAGCTCCTTTCGCCGAACGGTGTGGAAATCGAGCGAAATCCGGCGCGCGGTGGGAATGCCGGTAATTACCACACGTCCGGCCGCGCGGGTGACACTGATGCAATCGTCGAGACTGGCCCCTTTCGCCGCGCAGTCGACCGCTGCATCCACGCCACGATTCCCGGTGTCGGCCAGGATCTGCTTCACCACGTCACCCTCTTTCGGGTCGAGAGCCGCATCGGCGCCCAGTGTGAGCGCCAGCGCCCGCCGCGCCTCAACCGGCTCGATCGCCCAGATGCGCCGGGCGCCAGAGAGCTTCAGCAGGGCGATGGTAAGCAGGCCGATGGGCCCGGCTCCGGTGACCATCGCGGTTTCGCCGGGCAAGATCCGGATGAAGTTCATCGAATTGATGATCACCGCCAGGGGCTCGAATAACGTGGCTTCACGCAGCCCCAGGTTCTTGGGTATCGGCAGCAGGTTTGCGACCGGCAGTGTAACATAATCGCGGAAGAACCCCGGTTTGTCCGGCATACTCATGAACTGGATTTTCTCGCACACGTTGTGGTGTCCCGTGAGGCAATACTCGCACCGGTAGCAATACAGCGCCGGCTCGAGCGCCACACGGTCGCCCACGCTCCATCCGGTGGTTCCCGGTCCCACTTTGGTGATGAAGCCGGTGGGCTCGTGTCCCAACACCATCGGGTACTCGCACGGGGTGTCGCCAATGCCGCCTTCGAGGTAGTAGTGAAGGTCCGATCCGCAGGCGCCGACCTCGCACACTTTGGCCTGCACTTCGCCAGGACGCGGTTCGGGAGGCGCCTGATCGAGCAGGCGGAATTTTCGTTGTTGAATCAGTTCGGCTGTGCGCATACGTAAACTTTTATTGTCAAACAAAGCGCCGGTCGGGCGAAAGTCGATGAACGCCATGGACACTGAGGGGCACTGGCGAAAATCGTTAAGGCCTCATTCTGGTGGAGATGCCGAGTGGAGGGGCTTCGCCGGGCGGTTCGCGAATTCAGCCGGTGCCGAGATCGCGGGGAGGGCCCTTCCACCGCCCGTTGAAGGCGGCGTTTCGGGTCCTACTTTTTGAAGAGATTGTCGAAGGCGATTCTGGCGTCGTTGGGCGTCTTCGGAGCAAGCACCTGCGGCCGGCTTACACCGCCGGAAATCATGCTGGACGCCGGGGCGGCATCGCGGGCTACGGTGACCCGAGGCGAAAAGAACGTGCATTCGTTGGCGGCGTCCTTGCGCGCGACGCGCTCCTTGATGGGCTTGCGGCACTGGAAACGGGTGGACGGTTCGAAGTGGGCACACTGCTTACAGCAATGCAGGTCGACTCCGCACTTCGGGCAAGCGCCGGTGAAGTCGATGGCGGTAGGCAGGGCAGTGGCGCAGTTGTAACACCGCGACGCCGTCACGGACTGAACCATGCGCGGAAGGCGCGGCCCGGTGACGTCAAGCGGCGGCCTCGGCCCCTGTTGACGGGGACGTTCGCCCCGCCGCGAATCGGGTTCGCGGTCGGAGTCCATGTAGCCGTGTTGACGGTACTTACGGTCGCTATCCATGAAAGAAAATAACTCCTTGCGATTTCTTGAGGGCACTTGCAGATGTGCCCCGACGCTGTATCTTTCTAAGCTTGCTGTTTACCGCGACGACTACGTTGTCCGGCCGGACTGCGACCACTCAGGACAACGTACCAGCTTTTCAGCTCTTTCTAGGGGATAACTGGACGTCAGGGAACAATGCCGGCTCCGGCACTACACCGGCTCCCCAGCACTAC
Source organism: Bryobacterales bacterium (assembly GCA_963810595.1). GTDB lineage: Bacteria > Acidobacteriota > Terriglobia > Bryobacterales > Bryobacteraceae > CAWEOG01. The sequence continues at coordinate 112,068 of CAWEOG010000020.1, forward strand.
CTCACACCTACTATTTACCACGGATAGAGGCAAGATGCCAGCTAAATCTTTGCTGGCACACGCTGAAAAATGCCGGTCCGGTTCCCTTTAACGTGCCCGGCGGACGCCTCGAAGCGCAAAACGTCTTCGAAATTCGTTCGCCTCCCCCCAACCCCGGGGAACTATAAAGGCCACTGCCCACCCCGGGGACTCATTCTTTCGATCTGCGGCGCGCCGCGAAATAACCCTGCCGATCGGCCTGCCCAAAAGGGCTCATCACTCTAAACTCGAGCCGCGCGCACCGGCAATTGAAAAGGTCAATTGCGCAAGAATCGACAGATTTGACAGCTCTTGAACGAGTCCGTCACTTTGATTCGGAAATCGAGTATCTAGTCGGAGCTCCACTTCATCAGCGCGTGGCACGGACGGGCCAGCGGGTCTTCGCAATGATTCGGGCTGACTCGGAGCGTATAGCCGAGACGTCCGGTCAAGTGCGGCAGAAATTCCTTCTGAAACACAGCCACGTCCCCCCGCTCCTCGCAAGGTGGCAGCGTTAGAACCGTTGTGTCTTGAAGATCTCCCGCCGGACTCACTCGCCCCACCACGGCCTCGACGCGAACGTCCCGCGGGGACAGGCCAGACAGGGCTAGTACCGCGCGAAGAGGCACCGGGCGGCCACTCAAAACACTGCGATCCGGGCCAGGACCGATCTCCAAAAAGTTCACCTTGTCCCAGGCCTGCATCACCTGGCGGCTCCACGCCGCTTTCTCACGGGAGGCCTGGTACCCGTCTTTTCGCACCTCGATATGAGCAAGATGCGCCGGCTCATACAATTGCGTCGAGTATTCCCCAATCATACGCAAGCAGTTGAACCGCGGACTGACGTTCATGAGGCACTGCTTGACGCGTTGCATCCACGCCATCGGCACGCCTTGCTCGCGCTCCTGGTAGTACATCGGCACGATTTCGTTTTCCAGTAGGGAGTAGATGGTGGCCGCGTGCAGTTCGTCCTGGTCGCTGGAATACGGTTCGCGGTCTCCGATCGCCCAGCCTCCAGCAATTTCCATGGCTTCGTCCCACCAACCGTCCAGAATGCTCAAATTCAAATTACCGTTGAGGCCGGCCTTCATGCCGCTGGTTCCGCAGGCCTCTTCGCCGCGCCGCGGATTATTCAGCCACAGGTCCACGCCCTGCACCAGCTCGCGCCCCACCCGAATATCGTAGTCTTCGAGGAAGACGATTTTTCCGAACAGGTCCGGATCGCGGGTCATCTGGACCACCTCGCGGATAAACGACTTGCCCGGCTGGTCCTTCGGGTGCGCTTTGCCGGCAATCAGAATCTGGACCGGCCGCTCGGGATGATTAACCAGCCGTTTTAGCCGCTCCACATCCTTGAACAACAAAGTAGCTCGTTTGTAGGTCGCGAACCGCCGCGCGAACCCGATGGTGAACACGTCCGGATCGAGCGATTCCGAAAGCCGCTTCACCTCCGCCGAGGACACTCGCCGCGCCACCGCGCGTTCCACCAGGCGCTCCCGGACAAAGGTGGTCAGACGCCGCTTCCGGCGGCGGTGTGCTTCCCAGAGTTCCTGCTCCGGAATGTCCTGCACCAGGTCCCAGGTGCCCCGTTCGGCATAGCGATCTACCCAGTCGGGCTGCAGGTACTGGTCGTAGAGCATCGCCAGATCGACATTCAGCCACATCGGCAGGTGGACCCCGTTCGTCACCGACGTGATGGGGACTTCCCAAACCGGCAGGTTGGGCCACAGATGCTGCCACATGTTCTGCGAAACGAACCGGTGCAGGCGGCTGACCGCGTTCCGGTATGACGACGTGGTGATGGCCAGCACCGCCATGGAAAACCGCTCGTGCGTGTCATGCGGGTTCGACCTGCCGAGAGACAACAGATCTTCGATCCGAATGCCGGATTCATCGCAGAAATCGCGGAAGTATTCGTACATCAGCCCCGGATCGAACAAATCGATTCCCGCCGGCACCGACGTGTGCGTGGTGAAGATGTTGTTGGCGCGGGTGGCATCCAGCGCCTCTTCGAAGGTCAGCTTATCGTCGCGCATCAACTCGCGGATTCGTTCCAGCGTGAGAAACGCCGAATGTCCTTCGTTGAGGTGAAAAACGGAGGCGAACAGATCCATCGCCCGCAGGGCGCGCAGGCCGCCGATGCCCAGCACGATCTCCTGGCGGATGCGGGTGTGCACGTCTCCGCCATAGAGCGAGTCGGTAATGTCGCGGTTGACGGGGTCGCTGTTTTGCGGAATGTTGGTGTCCAGCAGGAACAGCCTGACCCGGCCCACGTTCATTTGCCAGACCTTGATGTAGGTGACCCCGGTCGGCAGCTTGACGGTGACGACCAACTCCTCGCCGTTTGCGTTAAGCACCGGCTTCACCGGCCAGGTGTAGAAATCGTTCACCGGGTAACGCTCGGTCTGCCAGCCGTCCGGGTTCAATTGCTGCACCAGGTAACCGGTCTGGTACAGCAAGCCGACCGCAACCAGCGGCAGGCCGGCGTCACTGGCCGCGCGCAGGTGATCGCCGGAGAGAATCCCCAAACCGCCCGAGTAAATGGGCAGCGCTTCTGAGAGGCCGTACTCCATCGAGAAGTAGGCGACCAGCATGGAGTCGCTGCCGGGGATGGTTTCTCTGGTCCGCCGCAGGTAGTCGTCGTAGCGTTCGCAAGCCCGCCGGTAAAGCGCGATGTAGCGCGGATCGGCGGCTGCCTTCTCCAGCGTTTCCGGAGAGAGCCGGCCAAGCATCGCCACCGGATTATGATTTGCCTCGCTCCATTGATTGGCATCCAATCGCCGGAAAAGCAGACGTATGTTATGGTCCCAGGTCCAGAGCAGATTGTGAGCCAGCTCGTCCAGTCGGGCCAAGCGCTCGGGCAGCGATGGACTGACCAGAAACTCCTTGACGGGGTGTATGTGATACGGCATCTAGAGTATTCGAATATATCAGATGCGGTGGGGCTCTTCGGGCTAACGTTGCCATGCCGGCGACCGAACCTGTGAGATTTTTCTATGCTACGCTATTTTCTGCCGGCTGTGGGGGTCCCAACCAAAAAGGTGTTTAAGGTATTGAAAACTGAAATAGTTACCTTCGCACCACCCGCCCGATTGCCCGTGCTTTTTGGGGAAACTTTCCGTTCGTTGTCATGAAGTTTGTTTACTCCTTGCATCTCAACCGTTTAGAATAGCTGCATGAAACTCAGCGCCCAGGAAGAATACGGGCTCAGATGCCTTCTGCACATGGCGCGCGCCGGCGCCGCCGAGAGCCAGAGCATCCCGGAAATCAGCCGCGCCGAAGGGCTGTCCATTCCCAACGTCGCCAAGCTGATGAGGATTCTGCGGTTGGGCGGACTTGTCGAAAGCGCGCGTGGGCAAGCCGGAGGCTACACCCTGGCGAAGTCGCCGGATCAGATTACGGTGGCGCAAGTGCTGACGCTGCTTGGCGGCACGCTCTTCGGACCTTCGTTTTGTGAACGCCACTCCGGTTTGGAGAGAGTGTGCACGCATAATACGGACTGCTCCTTACGTCACCTGTGGGGCACCATTCAGAAGATGGTGGAGGGCGTACTCGACCGCACCACCCTGCAGGATCTCGTGCGCGAGGAACGGGACATGACCGCCTGGCTGGAGAAGCACGTCGTCAACATAGAATCTCAGGAGGAAGCGGCTTCTCTGGCACGGGAGGCTGTTCAATCCTGAGCAGCCTCGTCGGCCGCCCATCCGGACAGCGGGGCCAATCGCCGGAACCTTCTGATGCAAAGGGGGATGCCTGCCCTTCCCCGATCCGGTGTGCACACCGGCCGCAGTCGAACCACGGATTGTTGCCCGGTTTTCCCTCCTGGCGGACAATGGGGGTTGACACCGTGTTGAGACTTCTGTCCTCTTACTGCACGAATCGCGTGGCTGGGCATGGCCAGGAGTAGCCTTGCCCCGCGATGTGCCGGCTCCACCACTCGCGGAGTTTCCTCTGGTGCGGTTCGGACGACGACAACTCCGGTGGTGGAGGGAGGTCTTGGATGCCTCGGGTGAGGGCTCGTGCACTGGTTGCACTGGTTGGTCTTCTGGTTGGAGTCGGTTGCGGAAGAAAAGATCTACCCACCATTCGAGTAGGCTCGAAGAACTACACTGAGCAGTTCATCCTGGCCGAAATCATCGCACAGCACCTCGAGAACCGCTTATCCGGCGTCCGGATTGTGCGAGACCTGGGTATTGGCGGCACGCAGGCCGTTCATCAGGCTCTGATTGCCGGTGACATTGATATGTACCCGGAATACAGCGGCGCCGCTCTGACGACCATCCTGGGCCTGCCTCCCAGTTCCGATCGCGCCGCCGTCCGCGAGCAGGTGCGCCAGAATTACAGCTTTCGGTTCCATCTGGAATGGCTGCCGCCCCTGGGATTTGAAAGCGGCTTCGCGGCCGTCGTACGCCGCGCGGATGCGCGCAAGTTCGGTTGCACGACGCTGAGCGAAGCCGCCAAACGGAAGGACGGCTGGGTGCTCGGCACCGCGCACGAGTTTCTCGCCAGTCCCGACGGTTATCCCCTGTTGATGGCGGCTTATAATTTTCCCGTGAAACCGCCGATTCAGACTCCCGATCAGAAACTGCTCTATTCGGCGCTTACCGAAGGGCAGGTGGAGATGGTGTTCGGCTATGCCACCGATGGCGCGCTGAACGCCAAAGATCTGGAGGTATTGAAGGACGACAAACACGTTTTCCCCCGTACGAGGCGGCCATCGTGGCGCGTGAGGACGTGTTGGCGCGCTTCCCGAAACTCGGCCCGGCGCTGCACGAGTTGAGCCGCCGCTTCACCAGCGAGCAGATCCGCCGGCTGAACTTCGAGGTGGACGGCAATCATCGCCGCCCCGCAGACGCGGCCGCCGAAGCACTTCGGGAGGTCGGTCTCGGGAAGGCCCCGGCGAAGTAGAGTCGTTCAGCGGCACCGGCCGTCGCCCGTTCGCTATACTCGGCATTGGCTCCTGCGCCATCAGGTTTTTGATTCGCTACTTCGCCAATCAGGCGGGAAATGAACGGGAAGGCGGTGAAAATCCGCCACTGCCCCGCAACTGTAAGCGGCCCGGCCGGCATCCCCACCGGATCTCCCGATAAAAGAGGATCGGTGGAAATGACGCGCCGAAGAGGGCTGCGCGGCCACTGCTCCGCCGGGAAGGCCGCGGCCAGGAATTTGTTCGCCGCAAGTCAGGAGACCGGTTTTCCGCTCTTGAGAGGTGCGTTCCGAGGGAGAACGGCCCATGCATCCAACTGTCCGGCTCCGATCCGCTCGACCGTGCACGGCCACCAACTTTGAATCGGCGGCACGCCGCACTCGGCCATGCGCGCACTGATTTGGATTGCCGCGCTGGCCAGCTTGTCGCCGGCGTGGGCCGGGAGTGTGCCGCGGCGCATCGTCTCCACCGCGCCCAGCATTACCGAGACGCTGTTCGCCCTGGGGCTTGGCGCGCGCGTCGTAGGCGACACCACCTTCTGCAACTACCCGCCGGCGGCCAGGCGCCTGCCCAGGATCGGGACTTTTCTCGAACCCAATCTCGAGACCATCCTGGCCTTGCGGCCAGACTTGGTGGTGATTATCCGGAACCCCATCCATCTGGGCGAGAAGATTCGGGCTCTCGGGCTTCGCGTCGTCGAGGTCGACCAGGAGACGGTCTCTTCCATCTTCGATTCCATCCGCCAACTGGGCGCCATCACCGGTGTGCCGGACGCCGCCGCGAAGCTCACTCGGTCGCTCAAAAGCCAGTTGGATCAAGTCCGGCGGCGCGCGGCGGCGCAACCCCGCAAGCGGGTGGCGTTCATCATCGGCCGCAATCCGGGCGCGCTCGAGGGGATGGTGGCCGTGGGCAACGCTTCGTACCTGAACGAACTGCTGGCTCTCGCCGGCGGCGACAATGTCTTTGGCAAGGCCGCTGCCGCGTACCCACGCGTTTCGCTCGAAGAGATTTTCGCGCGCGATCCGGAAGTGATCATCGACATGGGCGACATGGCGCAGCCCGAAGACGTCTCCGCCCAGCGCAGACGGGCGGTGGTGAACCTCTGGAACAGGTACCCCTCCATCAGCGCCGTCAAACATCGCCGGGTGTTCGCGGTTTCAAGCGGCATCTTCGTGGTCCCCGGGCCGCGCATGGTGGAGGCGGCGCGCGCCTTCGAGAGGTTCCTCCACTCGGAGGCGGCCCAATGAGCACTTACCAGATCGAAGACGTGCGTCTCAGCTACGACCGCGCCGAAGTGCTCCGCGGTGTCTCCGCGGTCTTCGACCGGCCCGGTCTGGTGGCCATAGCAGGACCCAACGGAGCGGGCAAGTCCACCCTGCTTTCGGTGATGGCCGGGCTGAACCGCCACTTTGAAGGCGGCTGCCGGTACGATGGCAAAGATGTCCGCGAGTGGCCGCGCCGGGCGTTCGCGCGCCAGGTGGCGGTGGTGGAACAAAGCCTGCGCCTCGAGTTCCCGTTCACCGCCGAGCAGGTGGTCTACATGGGCCGCACGCCGTTCTGCGACGGCCTGTTCGAGGCGCCCGAAGACGCCCGGGCGGTGGCCGCCGCCATGGAGCTGACCGACACGGTGGCCTTCCGGGATCGCGACTTCCGCTCGTTGAGCGGCGGTGAGCGGCAACGCGTGGTGCTGGCCTCCGCGCTGGCCCAGCAGCCGCGCGTCCTGCTGCTCGACGAGCCCACCACGTTTCTCGACCTGAGCCACCAGATCGCCATCTACCGGCTGCTCGCGGAATTGCCGAAACAAAACATTCTGGCGGTGACAGTGACACACGACCTGAACCTGGCTGCCACCTTCGCCGAACGCCTGCTGCTGCTTCACCACGGCGAGGTGGCCGCCGACGGGCCCCCCAAAGAGGTGCTCACCGGGCCTCGGATCGAGGAAGTCTTCGGCATCCAAATCGAGGTGGCCGAAACCGCCGCGGGCAGGCCCTGGATCCACTACGAAGGATAGATCGCGCATGGCAATCCGGCCGGTGACATCCCGCAAGTTCGCAACCTCGGTGCTCTCCACCGCGCTCGTCGCCGCCGTGGTTGCCGTGGTGGCGCCGCTTATCGGCTCGACCCACATCGACTACCTGCGCGCCTGGCAAGGCGCCTCGCCCGACTACCAGATTCTGATGCTGGCGCGGCTGCCCCGCGTCATGCTGTCGCTGATTGCCGGCGGCACGCTGGCGGTTGCCGGGGTGCTTTTTCAGGCGCTGCTGCGCGATGCATTGGCGGAGCCCTATACGGTTGGCGTCTCGAGCGGCGCCTCGCTCGGAGCGGTGGTCGCCATCTGCTTCGGACTGGACCGCGTCGGCCAGCTTCCGGGCATCTGGTTCGCGGCTTTCGTGGGGTCGGGGATCACGCTTCTGCTGGTGATTTCCATCGCCGCCTCCGGCCGCCGCATGTCCAGTTTTTCGTTGTTGCTGGCCGGGATTACCATGAACAGCATCTGCCTGGCGCTCATCCTGCTGCTGCAGAACGTGGCCACCTTCGGGCAGTCGTTCACCATCGTCCACTGGCTGATGGGCGGCATCGACGCAGTGCCGTTGCCGGCCATCGCGGCGCTGGCGGCGGCCGTATTGCCGGCGGCGCTGTTCATCTTCTGGAAATCGCGCGAATGGAACCTGCTTTCGATCGGGGAAGACTGGGCCAGCGCCCGCGGCGTGCATTCGACGCGCCTGCTGGTTGCCGGATGCGTTGTGGGCGCGGCCATCACCGCGTTGGTCACCGCCCTCACCGGCCCTATCGGATTCGTCGGGCTGATCGTGCCGCACGCGCTGCGCATCCTGCTGGGGGCCGACCACCGCGTGCTGGTTCCGTGCTCGTGGTTCGCCGGCGCGGCATTCCTGACCCTGTGCGACGCCGTGGCCCGCACCGTTCTCGCGCCGGTGGAGATTCCGGTGGGCGTCATCACCGCCCTGCTGGGCGGGCCGTTCTTCATCCTGCTGCTGCGCAGCAAGCGGAGGAGCCTGTGGCTCTGATTGTGGTGGGCGGAGGCAGCCGCAGCGGCAAAAGCCGCTACGCGCTCGAACTGGCGCGGGCGGCCGGTCCGCGAGCGGCGCTGGTGGCCACCGCCGAGGCCGCCGACGCTGAAATGCGGGAGCGCATCGAGCGCCACCGGCAAGAGCGCGACGCCGCCATTGCCGTCTTCGAAGAGCCGCTTCACCTGGCCGAAACCATTCGGCGTATCGCCTCCGATTTCGATGCCGTCGTCCTCGATTGCCTCACGCTGTGGATCTCGAACCGCATGTTGCGCGGCGCGACCGACGGCCAAGTTCTGGAAGAAGCCGGTGAGTTGTTCGCCGCGTCGGCGGCTTCGCCGGCTCACGTAATCGCCGTCACCAACGAAGTCGGTTGCGGCGTGGTGCCCGACAACGCACTGGCCCGCCGCTTTCGCGATCTCGCCGGCTGGGTGAACCAAAAGGCCGTCGCCAATGCGGAACAGGCGTGGTGGATGGTGTTCGGCTGTCCGCTGAGGCTGAAATGACTCGCCGCTTTCTCGGAGCTGTGCAGTTCCTCACCGTCGTTCCGGTGAAAACCGCGACGGCTCCGCCTGGCGAGTGCGCCGTCTTCTATCCGCTGGTGGGTGCGCTGGTCGGGGCTGCCGCCGGCGCCGTGGACCTGCTGCTCAGCCACCTGCTGCCGCGCCAGCTTGCCTCGCTGGCCGCCGTCGGTTGCCTCGCGCTGATTACTGGCTGCCTGCACGAAGACGGCGTGGCCGACCTGGCCGACGCGGTGCGCGCGCAGCGTTCCCGCGAGAAGGTGTTTGAAATTCTCAAAGACAGCCGCGTCGGTTCCTTCGGCGCGGTAGCGGTTGTCTTTTCCATCGGGTTGCGGTGGCAGGCGCTGGCCGCCGTGGCCATCAGCCCGGTGGTTGCCCTGGCAATCGCCGGCGCGGTGTCACGCGCCGCGATGGTCGCGCTGGCCTGGTGGGGCAGGCCTCTCGCCATCGGTCTGGCCGCCGATTTCCGCCGCCAACTGAGGGCACCGCTGGTGAGCGTGGCCATACTCGAAGGGGCCCTGGCGGCGTTCGGCGGCGGCGTGTGGCACGGCCTTGCCGTGCTGGCTGCAAACGTCATCCTGGTGTCCGGCGCCCGGCGCTATTTCCACACCCGCGTGGGCGGCGTGAACGGAGACTGCCTGGGCGCCGTCTGCCAGACCTCCGAATTCTTGAACCTTGCGATTTTGGCATGCCGAAACTTTACCTGGTGAGACACGGCAAACCCGAGCAGTCCGGCCTGCTGCTGGGCCGCCACGACCCTGGCTTGAGCGAAGAAGGCCGGCGCCAGGCGTGCCAGGCGCTGCGGGGGTTCAACGGGGCCGTCATCTATTGCAGCCCCTTGCGAAGAGCCCAGGAAACCGCCGAATGGTTGCCGGCCGGCATTCCACGGCGCATTCTCGACTCGTTGGCCGAGATCGACTTCGGGGAGTGGAATGGCCTCTCCTGGGAGCAGATCGAGCAGCGCTACCCCGCGCTCAGCACCCACAAGCAGCGACACTGGTTCGGTGTCGCGCCACCGGGCGGGGAATCCTGGCAACAGGTGTTGCGGCGGGCCGCCGCCGCGCTGGACCAAATCCGGAGCGGAGAGTTCCCGGCGATCGTGGTAGCGCATCTGGGCATTGGCTCCGCGCTGGCGAATCTGCTCGCCGGGGTTGATCCGTACTCGTTTCTAATGGAATACTGCGAGATCCGAGAATATGAAATCGGAATTAATTGAGAGCCAATTGGCGCGCATCAGTCCGCTGTTCGACGAAAGCGTAGTGCGCGCCGTGAAAGAGCGCTGGGATTCGCTCACCAAGCCGCCGGGCAGCCTGGGCCGCCTGGAGGACCTGGTGCTGCACCTGGCTCTGATCCAGGGCACGCCCGACCCTCGCCTGGAACGAAAGGCAATGTTTGTATTCTGCGCCGACCACGGCGTCACCGCGCAACGCGTCAGCGCCTATCCGCGGGAAGTCACCCGCCAGATGGTGGCCAACTTCGTCGCCGGCGGAGCCGCCATCAGCGTTCTCTGCCGCGAGCTGGACATCGACCCGGTGGTGGTGGACATGGGCGTCGCCGGCCCTGCCATTGCCGGCGCCGTCGATCTGAAAACCGCCGATGGCACCCGCGATTTTGCCCTTGAAACGGCCATGTCTCCCGAACAGGCCGTGCACGCCGTGGAAATGGGAATCCAACTGGCGCAGGAAGCCGCCCCCCGTTTTGACATCGCCGGCATCGGGGAGATGGGCATCGGGAATACCACCGCGGCTACGGCGATTCTGTGCGCCGTCGCCGGCTGCGACGCTCCAGACGTCACCGGACCCGGCGCGGGCCTGGACGAAAAGGGCATCACACACAAGACCGAGATCATTCAGAAGGCGCTCATCCTGCACCGGCCGAATTTCATCACTCCAATGGGTGTCCTTCAGTCGGTGGGCGGTTTTGAAATCGCCGGCATGACGGGCTTTCTGCTCGGCGCTGCCGCCGCCCGCCTGCCGGTGGTGGTGGATGGCTTCATCGCCACCTCGGCCGCGCTGCTCGCTCAGGCTATGGCCCGCGATTCCGTGGACGCCATGATCTTTTCACACCATTCGGCCGAGCCGGGACACGCCCGGATGTTGGAGATACTCGGGGTGCAGCCCTACCTGGATCTGGATTTGCGCCTGGGAGAAGGCACCGGCAGCGCGCTGACCATGCTGCTGCTCAATTCCGCCATCGACCTGTACCGGCACATGGCCACCTTCGAGGAAGCCGGAGTTGCCCATTAGATTGCTCCTGAGAATGAACGGCGACATACCATACGATAATGGGATGGAGGACCGGCGCCGCCGGCCCCGTGAAGGACTCGTAATCCGTTGACTAATCGACTTGTCTTCGAGAACCTCAGGCACCGGCCCGTGCGGACCGTGCTCACCGCCTTTTCCATCGGAATTCCGATTACGTTGATCCTCACCATCGTCGGTCTCAGCCGCGGCATGTTGAACGATTCGGTCCGCCGCGCCGAAGGCGTGGGCGCCGACATCTGGGTCAAGGCGCCGGGCACCTCGGTGATCAGCCTGAGCGCCGCCGGCATGCCCGAAAAAATCCTGCCGTGGTTCCGCCAGCAGCCGCACGTGCGCTATGCCGTCGGCACGCTGATCCATCCCATCGGCGGTATCAGCACCGTCTCGGGCATCGATCTGGACGAATTCACCAAGCTTTCCGGTGGATTCCGGTATCTCGAGGGCGGCGGATTCCAAACCGACAACGACATCATCATCGACCAGTTCTACGCCGAGCAGAACAACCTGCACGTGGGAGACAAAGTGACCATCGCCAATCACCAATGGCGCGTCGCCGGCGTAGTGGAGCCGGGCAAACTCTCACGCATCTTCGTCCCGCTGGCCCGCTTGCAGGACCTCACCGGCAACACCGGCAAGCTCAGCCAGGTGCTGATCAAGCTGGACGACCCGGCCAACGTGAAAACCGTTATCGCCCAACTGAAAAGCCGCCTGAAGGACTACACCATCATTTCCAACCAGGAGCTGACGTCGCTGTTTACCGTCAACAACGTGCCCGGCTTGAAGTGGTTCATCTGGGTGATTATCGGGCTGTCGGTGGTGTTCGGGTTCCTGGTGGTTTCTCTCACCATGTACACGGCGGTGCTCGAGCGCACCCGCGAAATCGGCATTCTGAAGGCCATGGGCGCCTCGCCCGCCTATATTCTGAACATCCTGTTTCGCGAGACGCTGCTGCTGGCGTTTTGTGGCTGGACCGCGGGTGTCATTTTCTCTTTCGGCTCGCGTTGGGCCATCCTGACGTTTGTGCCGGCCTCGCTACAGTCCGATATTGTCACCGATTGGTGGCCCATCGCCGCGGGCGTGGCGCTCGCCGCCGCGCTTCTCGGCTCGTTCTATCCCGGACTGAAGGCCGCACGGCAGGACGCCATCGAGGCACTGTCCTATGAATAGACGGAGCGTGACGGCCGACTCGGATATCCACATGGCACAGACCAAATCGGAGGGAACGGGGACCATCGAAGCGCTGGACGGCCAGCCACTCATCCAGGTCCTCGATCTGAAGAAGATTTACCGCGTCGGCGAGGTTGAGGTTCCCGCCTTGCGAGGCGTCAGCATCGAGGTGGATAAGGGCGAGTTCTGTCGCCGTCGTGGGCCCGTCGGGATCGGGTAAATCCACTCTCTTTCACATTCTGGGCGGGCTCACCCCACCTACCTCCGGAACGGTCACCATATCGGGCCACGACCTCACCCGCATCACCGACGCCGAGCGCACCCGGCTGCGCAAAACCATGGTGGGCTTCGTTTTTCAACGCTACAACCTGCTGCCGACACTCACGGCCGCCGACAACATCGCGATTGCCTGCGACATCGCCGGCCGCGGCGTCCGCAAGGACGAGAAGTTCGACGAAATCCTCGAAATGCTGGGCATCCGCCACCGCCTGCACCACAAGCCGCGAGCTCTTTCGGGCGGCGAGCAGCAACGGGTGGCCATCGCGCGGGCGCTGGTGAACAAGCCGGCGATCCTGTTGGCCGACGAGCCCACCGGAAACCTCGACACCGAGAATTCCACGCGGGTGCTCGACCTGCTGCGGCACCTGAACCAGAAACTCGGCCAGACCGTGCTGATGATCACCCACAATCCCGAAGCCGCCGCCTACGGCCACCGCATCGTCCACATGCGCGACGGCAGAATTTGCGAATTGGCCGATTGCGGCTGATCTCGAGGACAGGGTTCCAACGCACGAAACCACCGCTTGATCCCAGCGGAACCGGCGGATGGCAGGGTGGCCTGTGGCCGCATCCGCGGTATAATCGGTCCGCAAATGAGTGAAAAGTACCAGTCCGCTATGTCGCCGAAAGCCAAACACCTCAATCGAAGCGACGTACTCGCCCTCGATGAAACCTCCCGAGACCTTCAGACGGTGCGTTCGGACGGCAAACCGATACACGAACCGATCGTTGGCGTTTGCCAGCGTCCCGCGATCACTCACGTGGACGAGCGGGGCAGCCTCTGCGAGATCTTCAACGCCGCCTGGGGATTCGACGACGAACCCGTCGTGTACGTCTACCAGATAAGTCTGTTGCCGGGATTTGTGAAGGGGTGGGTGCTGCACCTGGAACAGGACGACCGTCTGTTTCTGTCTGTCGGCCGGTTCCGGCTGGTTTTATTCGACGCCCGGAAGAATTCTTCCACATACCGCTCCCTAAACGTAATCGAAGCGGGAGAGTTCAACCGCTGCCTGGTGCGCATCCCCGCCGGTGTCTATCACGCGGTTCAGAACGTCGGTGCTACCGAGGCGATGTTTGTCAACCTGCCAACCCGGGCCTACTGCCACGAAGCTCCGGACAAGTACCGGCTACCTCTGTCGAACGATCTGATTCCCTACCGTTTCAAGGATGCTCGCGGATGGTGACACGTCATGGACTACCTCACGCGCGGCCAGGTTTTCGGCTTGCTGGCTCAATCACTCAAGTACGCGCTACGACCCCGGCCAAAGATTGATCTTCCCGTCGTGGCGCCGCCGGCGGAGCCGATCGTTTCGGTCATCATCCCCACCTACAACTGGAGTTCGGTGCTGCGCTTTGCAGTTGGAAGTGTACTCTGGCAATCCGAGCGGAATCTCGAATTGCTGGTTATGGGCGACGCTTGCACCGACGATTCCGAGGAAGTTGTCCGCTCTTTCGGCGACTCGCGGGTCCACTGGCACAACCTGCCCCGAAACTTTGGCAGCCAGTCTGGTCCGAACAACGCCGGGCTTGAGCTCGCCCGCGGCCGATTCGTGGCTTATCTCGGTCACGACGATATCTGGAGGCCGGATCATCTGGCTACGCTGCTCGCCGCCACCGAAGCCAGCGGAGGTCGACGTCGCCTGCTCCCTCGTCGAGATGATCGGACCGGGTGGGACCAACTACCGCGTTGTCACCGGGCTGTTTCCCCCGGGGGGCTACGATGGAGTCCAGGGGCTGCCGCCGTCCGGACTGATGCACCGCCGTGAAGTGGCGCGGAAGATCGGCGGCTGGCCGGACTATCGAACCATTTGGCGCAACCCCGATTCGGAATTCGTCTATCGTGCCTTTGAGGCCGGCTTCCGCTTTGTCTCCACCGGCGAGCTGACTGTCTTCAAGTTCAACTCCGCGATCCGTAAGAACTGCTACAAAGAGCGTCCCTGCCACGAGCAGGCCGCCTGTACGCGCCGAATCCGGGACAGCCGCTGGTTCCTCTTTCAGGAGGCCTGGGCCATCGCGAACGTACACTTGCGTAAACTCCCCGTGCACGTGCCGTCTCATGAACCGCCACCCGCTCCGAACACACCCGGATGGCAAGTCTCGCAATATCGCAAGTATCGCGGTCTGGATTGACCACGATGGCGGCAGACTATTGAGACGCGCCGTGATTTCGGGCCGGATGACGGGCGGCCGCGCGTTCACGAGCGACGGTCGGCTATGGGCGCGTTTTCAGGTGGAAGGTAAACGACATTCCGAGCTTCGGGTGCTGGACAGAGCGACGGGGACCTGGTTTATCGCGTCGGGTACGGCAATGTGCGTCTGATCCGGGTGAGGCCGGGCGCGAAATAGGCGCGCAGGTGAAAATAGCGATCCGCACTTCTTGCGCCGGTCCGGCCGGACCCGCTCCCACGTGGGCGGATTTGTAATAGCCTAGGTTGATATGTTCTCCAAACTGACAGCCATTACATTCGCCGTCCTTCTGCTGGCTGTGGTTGTGGCCTCAGCGCAGACAGTACCAGTCGTCCTTAGATCTCCAAACGGCGACCTGGAAATGTCCATCGCAACCGTGCACGATGCCTCGGTCGAGGCGGCCGGCGGCCAGCTCGCCTATCGAGTGGCGTTCCACGGGAAGCCTGTGCTCGACTGGTCGAACCTCGGACTCGCCATTGAAGTTTCGCCGGTTCTCGGATCGGCGGTTCGCATCGAGTCGTCGCAGCCGTCCAGCCACGACGAGACCTGGAACTCCGTGGCGGGCAAGGCAAATCCCATCCGCGACCATTACAACGCTGTTTCCGTCGAGACCGTTGAGACGGCCTCTCCCGGACGCCGCCTGGTGATCGAGGCCCGCGCCTACGACGATGGCGTGGCGTTCCGCTATTCGGTGCCGGCGCAGCCGGACGTCAAGGAGATGCGAATCTCGAACGAAGCTACGGAATTCCACTTCGACAAAGACGCCACCACCTGGTCGCTGATCCTGCGCGATTTCCAAACCAGCAGCGAAGACAACTATCACGAATTAACCCTTCGCGCTCTCCACCCGGAGTACCTCATAGGATTGCCGGTGATGGTGAACGTTCCCGGAGTAGCCTGGGTAGGACTTACAGAGGCAGACATCGACGATTGGGCCGGCCTCTTCGTTCATTCGTTCGTCAACCAGAATATTCTCACCGCGCGCCTGGCGCCGCGCGTCGAAGACCGGACCGCCCCCCACATTCCCTGGCCAATTCCCCCTTCCGAGGAGGAGTCGACGACTTCGGTCATCCGCCAGGCTCCGGCCCAGTCGCCCTGGCGCGTTCTGATGATCGCGGACCAGCCCGGAAGGCTGGTGGAATCGAATATGGTGGTGAACTTGAATCCGCCGTCCGCCATCGCCGATACCTCCTGGATCAAGCCCGGCAAAACTTCCTGGGACTGGTGGTCCGGCGAAAAGGCAACCGGCGTTTCGTTCCAACCCGGCATGAACACGGCGACGATGAAATACTACATCGACTTCTCGGCGCGGAACGGCTTTCCTTACATGCTCATCGATGCAGGCTGGGCCGGCCGCATGGCCGGCGCACCCCCTCGGGGCCGGTCGGACTCCGACCTCACGACGACTAACCCCAATATCAACATCCCGGAGCTGGTCAGTTACGCCAAGTCCAAAAATGTCCGGCTTTGGCTGTGGGCCTACTGGACCGACGTCGACCGGCAACAGGATGAAGTTTTCGCTCAATTCGAGAAGTGGGGCATCGTGGGTGCGAAGATCGACTTCATGGACCGCGCCGACCAGTGGATGGCGAACTGGTACCGCACCATTGCCAAAAAGGCCGCCGAACACCACATGATGATCGACTATCACGGCGCTTTCAAGCCGGACGGCTTGCGGCGCACTTACCCGAACGTGCAGACCCGCGAAGGCGTGATGGGCGCCGAGTACAACAAATGGAGCGCCCGCATGACGCCCACCCACGACGTGAACCTGGCCTTCACCCGCATGTTAGCGGGGCCGATGGATTACACGCCGGGTGGGTTCGACAACGTCACCCAGGCGGAGTTCGTGCCGCAAAACCGGGGCCCCATGGTCATGCACACCCGCGCCCACGCAACGGCGCTCTTTGTGGTGTTGGAGAGTGCACTCCAGATGGTTTCCGACTATCCGGGCGCCTACGACGGCCAAAAGGAGCTGAATTTTTTGAAAGAAGTTCCCACCACCTGGGACGAGACGCGCGTTATCGGCGGGCGCCCCTCGGAATACATCACCATCGCGCGGCGCAGCGGTCGGGATTGGTACGTAGGCAGCATTACCAATTGGGACCCGCGCAATCTCGATCTTCCCTTGAGTTTTCTCGGAAGCGGGAAGTACAACGCGGAAATTTACGCCGACGGCCCCAGCGCCGCCACCCAGCCGAAAGACAGCGTACTGGAAAAGGAAACCGTGGACGCGACGACGGTGCTCAAGCTGAGACTGGCCCCCGGTGGAGGCTGCGCCATCCGGCTGGTTCCGGCCAACTGAGCCAAAGCTGCGTTTCAGGGGGATCGTGCTTCTGGAGAAGCCGTCCCCCTCTAAACAGTCTCCTCATTAAGCCCTGAAGTGCCGCGCCGCCAAATGTGCTATTCCCACCTCTTCGCCACCAGCCGCAACACCCTCGCCTTCCTCATTCTCCAATCGCACATGGCCTCGACGTCCTCATAGTGCAGCACCCGGAACCCCGCCAACCACACCTTCACCAATGTATTGATCTCGTCGGTCGCCTCCGGCGGCCACTCGCGCTCCGCCAGCGGCTTCAACGGATCTTCCGCCGGCGCCTCGATCACCACCAGCCCGCCCGGCTTCAGCGACGCCCGCGCGCGGGCCGCGAAGCTCCCATCGCCCAGCGGAACCCACGCGTAGCTGAAAAGCACCAGGTCCCATTTCTCGGTGCCGAAATCGAAATCCTGCCAACTGTTCTTCACCGTCGTGATCTTCAGCCCTCGCCGGGCCGCTTCGGCCTGCGCCACGTCCAACCCCTTCTCCGCGATGTCGAAGCCCGTCACCGACCAACCCTGCGCCGCCAGGTACAGCGCATTCCGCCCCTGTCCCATGGCCACATCCAACGCCGTCCCCGGCCGCAGATCTTTCACCACCGACACCATAAACCCGTTCGGCTTGGTGTTGAAATAGGGCGCAGGCGAGGTGTAGGTCCGGTCGAAATTGAGTGCCACCAGGTCGTCCCGGCGCAGTTCCGACATCTTCTTGATAAGCGCGATCCGGCGGTCCGCCTGCGCCGGAGTCATTCCCTCGCCCATCAACTTGGCACGATAGAGCCCCATCGTATCCGAGCGCGGATCGACGCCGCGCAGCCAGGTGAGATACGCCCGCCAGGCCGCGTTGTCACTCACCGGAGTCTGAGCGGCCAGGCCCGCACCAATGAGCAAAAGTAAAGACCGTCTGCTTGCCAACATAATGCGATAATAATGCCCGGAAATCTCGAATACAATCCAGCCTGTTCGCCAACCGCGGAAGCGCACCCGGAAAACTGAGTGGGACGGCTGTGCAACGCCGAGCGCCGGATCGGAATAAGTGTGTCTGTGTGGATTGACCTCGAACCGCTTCTTTCGCTCGATGGCGCGGTCAATCTCCTTCGGCCGGACGACACGCTTCTTGGCAAGCCCATAGCTTCGATGCTATTCCACTTTCAGGGTGGTCGCCGGGTCAATGTGGGCAATGCGCGCTGCGGCTACGGAACTCACCCCCAGGGTGACGACTCCCAGCACGGCGATCACGAGAAGCAGCGTCAGCGGGTCCGCCGTAGTGATCCCGAACAGCCATGCCGAGAGAGCGCGGCCGGCAGCCATCGCTCCTACCAGCCCGATCGCCGACCCAGCCAGCGCGCACACGAAACCCTCCCGAAGAACCAGGCGGATGACGCCTGCCGCCGTCGATCCCAAAGCCACGCGGATGCCAATTTCGCGGGTGCGCTGTTCGACGGAGGAACTCGCCAATCCGTGCAGGCCCACGGCCGTCAACAGCAGGGCGCAGGCGGCGAAGAGTCCGAGCAGCCATGTCTCGAAGCGCCGCGGAGTGTCGAGTTCCCGCAGGTGTTGCTGTACCGAAGTCACCTCGAAAGCCGGAAGCGACGGATCGATGGATTGCATCGCTTTACGCACCGGAGCCACAAGAGAACCCGGCGGCAATTCGGTGCGGATCACCATTTCCATCCGGGAGAGCGACCACTGGCGGATGGATCGGTAGAACGTTGGATCGACACTGCCATCCCGGTTGCGCGAGGCGTCGCCCACCACGCCCACAACGGTCATCCAGGTACCACCCGCGCCCCGCAATACCTCTTTGAAGCGCTTGCCCAGAGGATTCTCACCCGGCCAGAAACGCCGCGCCATCGTTTCATTGATCAGTGCCACGGCTGGTCCATCGTGCACATCTTCGGAAGAGAACAGCCGGCCCCGCCGCAGCGAGATTCCCATTACGCGGAAGTAATTGTCGCTGACCAGGTCGCGCTGATGGCGCTGGAAGTCGGGGGTGGACGGTCGGTCCGCCGTTACGATGCTCTCGTCGGGCGTTTGCCCGCTGAAAATCTCCATGCTCGCCGATCCGGCGGCGGCGCCGCGAACACCGGGCAGCGCGTCGATTCTGTCAATGGCCTGCTGAATGAACGCACGAATGCGTTCTTCGCTGTTGTACCGGGATGTGGGGAGTTCCACCAGCAGCGTCAACAGGTGGCTGGTGTCGAAGCCCGGGTTCACATCCAGCAGCAGCCGGAAGCTGCGAACCAACAAGCCCGCAGCGCCCAGCAGGACCACCGCCAGGGCAAACTGGGTCGTCAACAACGATCTGCGGAGCCGATGTGCCTCCGGGCCGACGAATTCCGCGCGGCCCGCGCCGCGCAGGTGGCGCTCGGGATCCTTCACCGCGGCCTGCAGCGCGGGAAGCACACCAAAGATCGCACCCACCGTCAGAGTCAGTCCCAAGGTGAAAACCAAAACCGCGAAGTTGATTCCGGCCCCCGCCAACCGGGGCACACCGGGGGGAACCAGCGACAGAAGCAGCCGTAACCCCCATGCGGCAACGAAAACTCCCGCGAGCCCACCGCCGATGAAGAGGAGGAGGTTTTCAGTTGCAACCTGGAGCAGTATCCGTCCGCGGCCTGCCCCCAGTGCGGCCCGGATGGCCAATTCCCTTCGCCGGCTCCGCGCGCGGACCGCAAGCAAGCCCGCTATGTTGGAACAGGCGATCAATAGAACGCACAGTACTGCGCCTTCCAGCAACAGCAGAGAACGGCGGAGCCCGCCGCCCACGATCTGCTCAGTCAAGGGAACCACGCGAATACCCAGACCGGCGTCGGTTTCCGGATGCTCGCGCGCCAGCGTCCGGGAGATCCCGTTCATATCCCCCGCCGCATCCGCCAGGGAAAACCCGGGTTTCAGTCGTGCCAGCGCGCCGAAAGCGTCCGCGATGCGGAACCGTTGCTGTTGCCACAGCTCCCAACGTGGGTCGCTCGCCAGCGGCAGCCACAGGGCCGCTTTCCGGTCTGGAAACTGGAACTCCGGCGGCATAACGCCAACGATGGTGAAACTGCTCCCGTTGAGCGAAAGAGCTTTACCGAGAACGCCCCGGTCTCCTCCGAACCTGTCCCGCCACAAACCGTAGCTGAGGACGGCCAGTCGATCCCCTCGTCGTGACTCCTCGACCGAGAACGTACGCCCGACCAGCGGCGGGACGCCGAGCAATTCGAAAAAGGGTCCGCCTATCTCGCTGGTTTGCAGTTTCTCCGGCCCGCTGTTTGTGGACCAGGCCACCAGCGAAGCCTCGGGGCGCAAGAAGATCGCGAGATCTTCAAAAGTATGATTCCGTTCTTGCCAATCCCGAAGGGTGGGGCCCGAAGCCCAGTCCCACTCGATGTGTTTCAGCGGCACGGTCTTCCAAAGGACGGCCAGACGGTCAGAATCGCGGTACGGAAGCGGGCGCAATAGCACCGCCTCCATTACGCTGAACAGGGCGGTGTTGGCTCCGATTGCCAGAGCGAGAACCGCCGCGGCAATGATGGTGAAACCGGGAGTGCGAAGCAGAGAGCGCGCCCCGTGGCGCAGGTCCTGGAAGAACATCTCCACACCCGTAGGTTACCAGGGCAGATCTTCGATTCCAGATGCAACACGCGCGCCCGCAGCGCGACGGCTGGCGCGGTATCCCCGGGGATACGATCCGGTTGCTGACCATTCTGTTCCTGGATGAGAGTTGAGTCGGCCACTCCCCAACACCGGGCGCTGCCCTTCCAGCGCCGGGAATGCGGGTAAAATCGTTAGGGCGGATTCGGGCGACGGCATGAGTAATCACGTTATTGAACACAAGCGCGGCGGCATCGGGCAATTGGCCGCCACCGCCATTAGCGGGAACGACATCACTTCTTCGTGTCTGTACGTATCGGCTCTTGCGATTGTATATGCGGGCTATCTGGCGCCGATCGTCCTCCTGATCGTCGCCGGCGTTCTGTTTCTGTTCCGTTCGATCTACGCCGAAGTCGTCGGCGCCCTGCCGCTGAACGGTGGGGCTTACAACGCCCTCCTCAACACCACCAGCAAGTTTCGGGCCTCCATTGCCGCCTGCCTGACGATCCTCTCCTACATGGCGACCGCAGTGATTTCGGCAAGCGAGGCAATGCATTACGCTCATGCTTTGTGGACCGCGCTGCCGGTAACCAACGCTACCGTGCTGCTGCTCGCCGCCTTCATGGGGCTCGCGATCCTCGGCATCACCGACTCGGCACGAGTGGCATCGCCATCTTTATCATCCATCTCAGCACGCTGGCCCTGTTGCTGCTGGTCGGCGGCTGGCACGTCGCCGTCAACGGCATCGGCCCCTTGATGGCCAACCTGGCGATCCCTCCTCCGGGCGGATTGCTCACCGCGATATTTTTCGGTTTCGCCGCCGCGCTGCTCGGAATCTCCGGCTTCGAGAGCTCGGCCAACTTCGTGGAAGAGCAAGCCGAGGGCGTGTTCCCGAAGACCTTGCGAAACATGTGGGTCGCCGTGACCGTCTTCAACCCCGGGATGGCTTTGCTCGCCCTCGCCCTGGTGCCAATCGGCGAAGTAGACGGGCACCAGGAGGCCCTTCTCGCGCACATGGGGCAGATCTCGGGCGGCGCGTGGCTGTCATGGCTGGTCTCGGTGGACGCCGTACTCGTCCTCAGCGGCGCCGTTCTCACCAGCTTTGTCGGCGTCAACGGCCTGGTGCGACGGATGGCGCTGGACCGATGTCTCCCCCAGTTCCTGCTGAAGACCAATCGCCGGGGAACCACGCATCGCATCATCATCGCCTTCTTCGTACTTTCGGTTTCCATCCTGCTCATCACGGAAGGCGAACTGAAGGCCCTGGCAGGCGTCTATACGATATCCTTTCTGGCGGTCATGGCATTGTTCGGCCTCGGGAACATTCTGCTCAAGGTGAAACGAGCCGGCTTGCCGAGACCCGTGCGCGCGCCGTGGCTGGTCGTGTTCGTTGCCATTCTCGCGGTGCTCGTCGGTCTCGCCGGCAACGCGGTGATGAACCCGCCGTATGTCGTCGTATTCCTGGAGTACTTCATTCCCACCGTGTTGATCGTTTCCGTGATGCTGGGGAGAATCGCTCTGCTCAAGGCCTTGCTGTTCGTGGTCCGGGCGGTGCTCTCTTACCTGGTCCAGCACATGGAGTCCGTGTCCTCGGGAATCCTCGCCAAGATTGACCAGATCAGCTCCCAGCAGATCGTGTTCTTCACGCGCGGCGACAACGTCGCCAACCTGAACAACGCGCTGCTCTACGTCAAACGCAACGAGCACACCAACCGCATCAAGGTGGTCACCGTTGTTCGAGACCTTAAAGACGTTCCGCCCAGGCTAAAACCGGACCTCGCCTTCCTCGACGAAGTTTACGATGATATCGACATCGAATTCGTCGCCCTGGAAGGCAAGTTCGGCCCGGACCTGATCCAGCAACTGTCGCGAGAAGTGGCGGATTCCAACCAATTTCATGTTCATCGGTTCGCCTACCGGTCATTTCATGTATGGGTTGGCTGAGTTGGGCGGGGTCCGTCTGATCATCTGACGCTTGCCCGCTCCCGCGCCGCCCTTTTCCGTCGTTACGGCTTCCGAACGCCGCACTAACGGTTGACTCGACCGGCCTCCCCCGGTACGATCAACATCGATGCTCCGACGCACGTTTCTTTCCACCGTCGTGCTGGCCCTCCGCAAGGACCGGCTCGACCAGGCCAACCGGATCCTCGAAACCGCCACCCGGTCGGGCGAGGTCGCCGCCGCGTCTCTTTACGTTCGCCAGGGCGACAAGGTCCATCGCACCGCCTTCGGCAAAGCCACGCCGGATACGGTCTTCCTGATCGCCTCCATCTCGAAGCCCATGACCGCCACCGGCATCATGCGCCTGGTGGACCGCCGCGTTCTTTCCCTCGACGATCCGGTGCACAAACACATCCCCGAGTTTGCCGGAGCCGACCGCGCCTCCATGACCCTGCGTCACCTGCTCACCCATACTTCCGGCCTGCCCGACATGCTCCCCGAGAACGACGCCCTGCGCAAGCGCCACGCCCCGCTCTCCGAGTTCGTCGCCCTCACCTGCAAGACCCCGCTCCTGTTCAAGCCCGGCACCCAGTGCCGCTACCAGTCCATGGGCATCCTGCTGGCGGCCGAGATTGCCCAGCGCGTAACCCGCAAGCCCTTCCGCGACTACCTGCAGGAGGCCGTCTTCGGCCCGCTGGCCATGACCCAGACCTCGCTCGGTCTGGGCGGACGCAAGATCGCCGACACGGCTCAATGCCAGGTGACCGGCAACGACGACTGGAACTGGAACAGCCCGTATTGGCGCAACCTCGGCTCGCCCTGGGGTGGCGTCCACTCCACCGCCTCCGACATCGCCCTTATCCTCGAATACTTCCTCCACCCCACCGGCATCGTGCTCCGGCCCGCCACCGCCGCCTCGATGATTGTCGACCAGAACCGCGGCCTGAATCGCCCCTATGGCATCGGCTGGGCCGTCGGCCCCGGCGGCTTTCCTGAAGGGGTGCTCCGGGCGGGTGTTCGGCCACGGCGGCTCCACCGGCACCACATCGTGGGCGGATCCGGTGAGCGACACCGCCTTCGTTCTGCTCACCACGCTGCCCGCCGTCCAGTCCGGCAAAACCGTACTCCGCCCGGTGGCCGACGCTATCGCGGAGGCCGCGGCGTGAGCGCCGAGTTCCTCCAACTCCTGGCCCTTTCCCTCCGGTCTCGTCGCCGCCCGCACCGGCGGCCATTCTGCCTGGGTCGAGGACACCCTGAGCGTGTACAACCGCTGGGCCGCCCCGCCCGACTGCCATGACGACCGCGTTGCCGAGATCGACGTCCAGCACGCAGAATAACCGCCGCCTCAGAGCAGCAAAAAATGTAAAATCCGGCACTGTTCCGGTATCCGGTTTTCAGATACGCGACGTAGCGGATGTCAATTTGCATCCTTTGTAAAGACCAGTTCGCCGAATCGCGCCGGCACGTGAGGGTTGGGGCGTTTTTGAAGCGGATTTGACCAAATACTCAGCCGCCGGTTTGGCTCGACCCCGTCCCATCGGTTCAAATTGGCCTTCCAAACGTCGCCGGCTTCAGGCCGCTTCGACATTACGCCGAAGTTCTCCCACGGAACGGCAAGCTCTAGGCTCCATCCGTTGTCTTTATCGCCTCGTGTATTCAGCGTGCCCCGCAGGTACGAGACCAGTTGGACACCACCCATGTTGAATCGTTTAAAGACATGTGCGGCGTTCACCATCAGGTAATCGTACAGAACCGCGCGGGCGTTCATTTCAAGTCCGTAGTAGACCTCTGTTTGCGCGGCGGCCGGGTTAATGAAGATCTCAACGGCGTCGTCGAGATACGTCGGATCGTCCCGCTCGGTTCGTAGCGCCACGATGTCCACGTCGTCGCAATCATATCCGACGTAGAGATTGGCGTCGTCCCACAACAGCCGCACCACAGTCCGTTGTTTTTCGCCGGTCTGAAAATCCCAAGGGAAGCCGAGTTCGATGGTAGAAGCGGCCTTCCACGCCGGGTCGTCCAGCTTCCCATCGATGAGAATCCGGTCGGGCGTCCATTTTACTTCGTAACGCGGGATGGGGGGTTGCGCCAGAAGTGGAAGGCAACAAAACAGGAATATGAATGGAGTACGCATTTGGACGAATATACCAGATTCGCGTCCGGAGCTATCCAGATGCAATCCTGAGCCCACTGGCGTTCTGATATACAGCCGCGCGCAAATAACGGGACATAGCGGTTAACAAAAACGCAACAGATACGCTTGGATCAGTTCTGGGTGGGATTCCATCTCCTCGAAAACTCTGAAGGAATATCGACCGCGCCTGCCGTCCGCGGTGCAGGTGCTCGCGTGATTCAATCGTCCGTGCCGCCGGGCTCCGGAGCGGTCAACGGCGGTGTATGGTGACCAGACTGCGGTCGATGTCGCCGACTGTAACCTTGCCGCACATGGCCATGTCCCGCGCCAGCTCGGACTGGAGCATTCGCAGCAGGATCTGAACGCCGTTGGCGCCGTATGCCGCCAAGCCCCAGACCGGAGGCCTGCCCAGCAGCACCGCGCGGGCTCCCAGGGCCAAGCCCATCAGTATGTCCGTGCCGCGGCGGAAACCCCCATCCACGAGAATCGGGATCTTCCCGCCCACCGCGTCCGCGATGGCCGGCAGCATTTCGATGGGCGCCGCCAACCCGCTCACCAGCAGGCCACCGTGATTCGAGACCACGATGCCCGCGTATCCCCGCTCCACGGCCATGCGGGCCTCCTCCGGGCTCATGATGCCCTTCAACAGGACCGGGGCGCGGAGCCCTTGCCTGAGGCGGTCCAGCACGTCCCAATCGAGGCCCGGGTTGCCTTGAGACGGAGTGCCCACCGTAACGCATACAGCCTTGCAGCCCAGATCCAACGCCGTGTCGACGCGCGCGCGAACGGCGTTCATGTCGGGCTCCGGATAGACCTGGTACCACAAGGCGGTGTTGGATTGCGCGGCGATCTGATCCAGCGGGAAGCTGGAGCGGCTGCTGACCACCATCACCGCCTTCGCCGCGGAAGCTCCCTGCGCCACGGCCCGTTCCCCATCGGCGTGAAACCGCTTCAAGTCCGCGACCGGGCCCACCAGGATTGGCGCAAACATCTTCTCGCCCAACAGTTCCGTTGTGAGATCGAGATTCAGCGTGTTGACCATCATGCGCGGACGCAGGGTCATCCGGTCGAAAGCCCGGCGCCCGCTGTCGGCGATTTGCGAAAAAGCGGCGCTGCCGAGTTGACGCTGAGCCATGGCCTCGAACTCGAACGTATTGGCGAGTTCCTCGGCCGGCGCGATGCGGCCCGGCGGTTCACCCGCCGGTGGTTGGCCGTGGAGCAGGGGGGAGGCTGCCAGCCAGGAGGCGAACCCCCTCGCGGCCTGGCGTCTGGTAAGCGATGCTCTCTTCATGGGAAGTAGGTCCTCACCAATGTCCGGTCGACGGAGGCCAAGGCTGTGCGGCCGGTGGCGGCCATCGCCAGGCGAAATTCGGCCTGGAGGATTTCGAGGACACGCTGGACCCCCGGCGCGCCGTACGCGGCGAGGCCCCAGCGCTGCGGACGGCAGACGCACACCGCCGCCGCGCCCAGCGCCAGTCCCTTGAGGATGTCGCTGCCACGGCGGAATCCGCCGTCGACCAGCACCGGCACGCGCCCTTTCACGGCATCCACGATTTCAGGCAGCACCTCGAGCGTGGATGCTTCGTAATCCACCGACCGGCCGCCGTGGTTGGAGACGTAGATGCCGTCCAGCCCGTGCTCCAGGCACAGGCGGGCGTCTTCCGCGGTGACAATGCCTTTGGCCAGCATCGGCACATGTACGAACGGGCGCAGGTCGTCAAAGAGCTTCCATTCGTACCACAGCCGCGATTCGGAGATCCTGTAGCGATTCGTTGCGGGTGCACGTGCGGCTCCCGCGCGCGGGCGGCGCGTGAGATTTCGGTCGTGCAGTGCGCGCTCGAAAGAGGATGCCTGCTGGTCCACCGTGACCACCACCGCGCGGCAGCCCGCGGCCTGGACCTGTTCGAGGATCTTCCGGTTCTCGTCCAGCTCCGGTCGCGGGTAAAGCTGATACCAGAGCGGGCCCGTGCCCGCGGCGGCGATTTTATCTATGGGCAAACTGGCGTAGTGGCTGGAGATCAACGCGGTGTTCGCGGCCGCCGTGCATCCGATGTGAGTGGCAGCTTCGGCCTCCGGGTGGAGCGCCGCATGTCCCGCGCTGGGAGCCACCATGACAGGAAACTCCAGCTTCGTCCCCAACACTTCCGTCGCCGTGGAAAG
The DNA here is from genome assembly GCA_963810595.1 of Bryobacterales bacterium. Lineage (GTDB taxonomy): Bacteria > Acidobacteriota > Terriglobia > Bryobacterales > Bryobacteraceae > CAWEOG01. Next base: position 138,581 of record CAWEOG010000020.1, read on the forward strand.
CGAACTCACATTTGCCACGGCGCGCGGCACCAGGTCGACCCAATCGAACGCCTCCTGGTTGCGCCGGAGCGTGAACTCGCCATCGGCCCCATAACTGGTGTAGTCGTATACCTGGCGCGGCAGCCTGGCGAAAGCCACCGGCTCGAAGTCCACGACGGTCATCAGCTCATCCAGCCCGGGCACGCGGCTGTGGTCCCGCACAGGATCGTGCTGGGCTCGGAGCAGAGGTGAACCCGCCAGGAAGCCTGCCATGGCGCGGAACGCGTTGCGGCGGTTCAAGCCGCGACGCCAGAATTGCTCGGATCGACTCACACGGCCTCCCTGCACCAGCGACTGCTTGACGTGCCGTTGGGGCTCAGGTAAGTCCAGCCCCTTTCGGTAAGAGCACGCGGCGTGGTCGGGGCGTAGATAGTATACTCCAACCCGAATTGCATCCGGCGTATTGCGATGGCTGCACTGTCGAATTCCGGGGGAAGGTCAATACAAATTGCCGATTATAATAGGGAGCCATGCAGATGGAATTCGAGGGGAAGACGGCTATTGTCACCGGAGCCAGCCGCGGGATTGGACGCGCCATTGCCATGCGTCTGGCAGCCGGCGGCGCTTCTGTGGTGCTTGCCGCGCGCGGTGCCGCGGCTCTCAAGGACGCGGTGGACGAGATTCAGGCGGCCAACGGATCTGCCTGCGCTCTGGCTCTCGACCTGCGGGCGCCGGATGCACCGAGCCGCCTGGTGGAGTTCGCGCTGCAACGAACTGGCCGCATCGACATCGTGGTCAATAATGCGGGCGCAACCCGTCGGGGACCCTTCCTGTCGCTCCCCGACGAAGACTGGATCGACGGTTTCGCTTTGAAGTTTTTCGGCGCCGTCCGGCTGACGCGCGCCGCCTGGCCCCATCTGAAGCAGAACAATGGCTCGGTGCTTTTCATCGCCGGCGTTGGTGGCCGAACCCCCGGGCCGCAGTTCTCGATCGGCGGCTCCGTGAATGCCGCCTTGCTTTCGCTCACGAAGTCGCTCGCCGACGCCGGCCTCGCCGACGGCATCCGCGTCAACGCCATCAATCCCGGCACCATTCGCACCCGGCGTTTTCTGACGCGTCTGGAAGCTCTCGCCAAAGAGACCGGCAACGACCGTGATGCCGAGCAAGAGTACGTCCGCCGGGCCGGCATCATCCGGGTCGGAGAACCCGAGGACGTGGGCAACTTGGCTGCCTTCGTCCTGGGCCGACGCGGCACGCTGCTTCATGGCGCCATCCTCGACATCGACGCCGGCGCCACAAAGTCACTTTAGGCTGGCTTGCCTCAGCGCCACGACGAAGGATAGAGGAGCCTTTGACTCGGTGACTTGGCAACCCGTCGCAGCAGGCACTTGGCGCGGGAACCGGTTCTCGCCGGTCGCTGTTAGCCTAGTGGCAGAGAGGTGCTTCGTGAAACGCCAGTCAGTGATCGTCAGCGATCCTGAAATCCTGGGAGGTACGCCGTGCTTCCGGCGGACCCGCGTTCCGGTCGACTCGCTCACCGACTACCTTGAAGCCGGCGATACGCTGGAAAAGAATGGTGAGATGTTGTCTTTGGCGGAGCCCGGGTTCGACGTCCTGCTCACCCGCGATAAGAACATTCCCTACCAGCAGGATCTGAAGTTAGGTCGTATCGCTAGCCTGACCGTGCGCGCGCCCTCGAACCGGATTTAGACGTCCTCCGCGCGATTCCGGATTGCCTTGCCGCTCTACTGAGCATCGAGGCGGGGCAGGTCGTCCGCGGCGGGAACGCTCTATCTCGCTGAGCAGCTCTATGCGTCGCTTTCTCCGGAGGACGACAATCTCGTCCGTGTCCGGATCAAATTCCTTTCGCTCCACAGCGTCACGAAATGGGCCACCCCTCATATCGCATCTCACGGGCAAGGGGAAGTGCATCTGCGCCTCGGCTGGCAGACTTCTGCCACTTTCGATGATTTCGCCAATTCGTCGTAGCGGGCTGTCCACTTGGCGAGAAGCGTCGGGGGAATATCGCGCCACCGCATGACGGGCCGATACAGTATACTGAATTCCATTGGCGATATCAGAATGCGAATATCCATAAATAGATTGCCCAAGGCCCTCATCACTCGATTCCCGGCGGTTGTGCTTGTGAGTCTCTTCGCGCTGCTCGCGGCGCCGTGTGTCTTCGGGCAGGCAGACGTTGACGGATCGAAGGACTATCCCGGGATCTCCCGCATGCCGGGCTACTACATCTCTTTTTACGAGGAGTCTCCATTCGACTCCTTTACGTTCAAGGTTACCGAAAACGGCCAGGAGAAAGAACAGGCGGTGGAAGGACACCGCTACCGTTTCCGCTACGATCTCAAGGAAAACGCGACGATTCCCAGCCAACTGCAGGTGGTGCGCAACTATGAGAATGCGGCGCGGTCTGCCGGAGGCAAGGTGCTGTTCGATTCCGAGGAGGCCACCACGCTACGGTTTGCCAAGAGCGGCAAGGAGGTGTGGGTGTCCGTTCAGGTGGGCAACCGTCCGAGCGGGGTATTCGTCCTCATGGTGATCATCGAGAAGCAGGGCATGGAGCAGGAAGTGACCATCGATGCGAAGGCGATGGGCCGCGACCTGCAGGAATCCGGCCGGGTCGCCATTTACGGCATCCACTTCGACACCGGCAAAGCGGAGTTGAAGCCCGAATCGTCACGCCGCTCTGAGCGAGATCGCCAAACTGCTGAAAGAAGATGCCGGGCTGAAGGATTTACGTTGTCGGGCACACAGACATGACCGCCGATCTGGCCACGAATGTGAAACTGTCGCAAGCCAGGGCGCAGTCGGTGGTGAACGCACTGGTCAGCCAGTATGGAATTGCCGCCGCGCGTCTCACCCCGTATGGCGCCGGCCCGTATGCTCCGGTGGCGACGAATCGAACCGAGGAGGGCCGGGCTAAGAACCGGCGGGTGGAGCTGGTGGAAATCGCGACCAGGTGACGCTCGAGGGCGAAGCTCCAGCAGCCGGCTTCGACACAGATGCCCGATTGTGTGACACACACTGTGACCTGCTGAGATTGGCCCATCTGTTTAGCTCCCCAGAAACCGAGCAATACAACGCTCTCGCGGAAATGTGATCTATTGACAATAAAAGGCGGACACTCGGCGATAGGAGGCATACAGGTTGACAGCGATGAGAGGCCCTAAGTTGGCTTCGTTGGCTTGGCCATTGCACGAAAAAGAGTGCATTTTTTCCTGCAAGTGAGGCCGCCCGTGACGGCTGCCAGCCGCCAGCGCAACGCCGGCCTATCGTTCGGGCGGGTGCTGGACGGCGATCTTCAGTGCTGCCGCGAGAATTGGTTTGGCCCACTCCGGAATGAATTGGAGATCATACGAACTGACCATCTTGCCCGAAGCCATATGCAGGAGGAGCATCGGCTCCGGACGCTCGCCCGCGTCCGGATCAGCTTCGCTGCTGTTATCGTAAACGAGGAGCTCGGTCAGCCACGGCATGAGTCGAATCAGGTTGAGGCGGCTGCGATCATACCGGTCGCGAATCTTCTGCTCGGGAATCGGGTGCCCTCCTTTCTCAACTCTTGCCCTCACCCGCGCGATGTGAAGCTCGATGCTGTTTAGTCCTACGTACCAGACGCGAACCTCAAGTCCGGCCGACAATGCCGAACTGAGGAGCGCTGGGATGGTGGTGCCGCCCAGCGTCGTCTCAAATGCAAAATTCAGTCGTTCGGCGATTGCGCGTTGGAGAAGTCTCTTTCCCTGATACCAAGCCTGGCTATTCGCTTCTGTTTCGGAGAGATGCGGCCTGGTGTGCCGGATTCGAGCTGCCGCGTCATCGGGATTGAAGTAGTCGGTGCCTTTGGCAAGGAACATGGCGCCGGCGATACTGCTCTTTCCTGCACCGTTGGTTCCCGCCAAGACATAAATGCAGGGAGGCTGGCCTTGATCAGGCACGTTTGCGTGCAGCGGCTACCGCAGCCTTTCCTAACTCCTTCGGCGTCGCATGGAAAGCAGAGTTCATGCCGGTGCGAGCCGCTGGTGTTTGCATTCTCGCGAGGAGCCCATTGAATTCTTCGCTGAGCGTTTCGAGCTCTGCTCTGTGAGCACTCGAAAGGGCATTGAACTCGTCTATCGAAACCAAGACCGCCTTCGGTGAATCGTGCTTTGTAATCACGACCTTGCCGCCTTGGATCACCGTTTCAAGCATCCGGCCAAACTCATTCTTCGCCTCGGTTGCAGAAATCACGACAGATTGCGTCGGTTCAGGCCGGTGCCGCTGCAGCGTCACCACGCGATGCGACCGCGTCCTTGACATCTCCTTCTGCCCTCCAATAGCTATTTTAGCCATTTTGTCTAGAACAGTCAAAATCTCTGGTCTCAAAATGAGCCGCGGCACCCTACGATAATGGAGAACAGCCTGCGACGACGAGTTCGCTAAAACCTCTAAAGTTGCAGACGGCTCTGCCGGTTTCACTGTCTCTGTGATTTCGACTCCACTTCCCCATCGATCCCTCGGCGTCATGCCCGCGATGGGAACCCCTGCGCACTCCCCGCGTCCTTGTTCCGGACTTCAAATCCTCGCCGGCGCCAGTTCCGCTGAAACCGCGCCTCCTGCGCCTGCTCGAATTCCTCTCCCCCAAACGGCCGCCCGGCGTAGCTGCACTGCCGCAATAACCGAACTTCCAGCGCGTGCGCCGCAGGCGCTACGGATTGTCAGCCCCGGATTGCATCTCCAGGCGCGCGTCAATCCAAGGAGAACCCGGAACGGGTTCCGGAACCAAGGCCCGATCCGGACGTGCAGTTGGTTGAAATCCACGCGAAGATCTGGCCATATGGACGCGAACCGCAGGTACGTCGAAAGATCGGTGGCGGCAAAGAACACGCGCTGGGCGGCGTGACAGGGCAATCCGGGAAGCACACATCGAGCGTTTCCGGGCAGCTTATTGAGGCAGAGTGGCGAACGGCCGGGAAATCTCCCGAAGAAACTCGAAGCGAGTGAGAGTGGCAGCCGCCTGGCAGGTTCGATGATTTCGCCAACCCGTCCCAGCAGTTCACTTGGCCATAGCTGTCAGGGGTCGGCAGTCAGCATTCGGCCCGCCGGACAGGCCGGGCCGACGGTGAAAAGAAAGTTACACGCCGCCGACAGGTGGCGAATTGGGTTTGTTCCCGCGATTTGCACGGTGGCGAGCCGGGTTGGGTTTGTTTTGCCGCCGAAGCCGGAGGCCACAGTCAGTGGTGGGTTCGTTTTGTCGGGGCGGTTTGGGGGCTGGTTTGGGTTTGTTCCCGCGATTTGCGAGGTGGAGTGCCGGGTTGGGTTTGTTTTGCCGCCGAACGCCGCGGTTAATGCTGGGTTCGTTTTGTCAGGGCGGTTTGGATGCTGATTTGGGTTTGTTCCGGCGATTTGCGCGAACGTGCACGGGGAGGAGAGTGCGGACCCACGACGGGGACCGGGGACCGGATACCGGGGACCGAGCCCGGTAGTGCAAGCTGTGAGCTTGCAGCCGGATGTCGATCCGGCTGTCGTTTTCAGAGATTTCAGGGACAAGCCGGCCAGAGGGCCGGCTGCAGGCTGACAGCCCACACTACCAAAGGCGCAAGGATGCAAAGATCGTGGGATGGTTCGGTACCGTGTCAAGCTGCCCACTTGGCGGGTGTCCGATTTTGGGTTCGTTTTTTCGGTTTGGTTCGGGTTTAGGGTTGGGTTTGTTCCTGTGATTTGCGGTGTAGACCGCCGGGTTGGGTTTGTTTTGTCGCCGCACGCCGCGGTCAGCGGTTGGTTCGTTTTGTCAATGTGGATTTGCAGGACCGCCGGCGGTGCCTGCGATGCCAGCAAGGCGGTCAAAGGGAGAAGGGGTTGGTGGATTCTTTGTTTAGCTGTTTCGGCCAGGCGCATCGGGCTTCGCTCTGCTTCGAGTGTAGCGCCGGAGGACCAGGGTTTCGTGCCTGGCGGGGCGGTAAGTGAGTGATTCGTGGGGAAGAAGTGCCTGGGAATCGGCTGGAACGGGTGGGTCGCGAGCTGCAGGAATGCTGGGGCTTGATAGATCGGAGTTTCGATAGCGGTGTTGCCGCCGTAGTCTTTGGTGACGATCCGGCGGCGCATGGGCGCGGGGTTGTTGGTTCGAGGAAGTGGACGACTCAGCACACCGGGGGGACAGTGCCGACCGTCCCTATGGCATTTTGGTCATAAATTGGAACCGCTGCATAGATACTGGTCAGGATTGTGGAACTGCTCTGACACTCCATGGAGTCAATACGATGAGCGAGAACGGCGCTGTCGCGGAAGCTTTCCCAACGCTGCCGCAGCACCGCGCACCGAACTCCTGACACCGCCAGAAGTTATTTCTGGACAATAGCTTACAAACATATGCCGGTGTGACGGTCCAGGCTGTACCAGGCGCCCTGATTTCGCCAACCCGTCGCAGCAGGCTGTCCTGGTGCCTCAGATTCACTTTGCCACAGTGTGATGCAAGGCGCTGCGGGCCGTAACATTGCGTCCGCCGGCGTAAGCTGGTAAGAGTAAAGGACGGTCGCGCAAGTGAGGTGACTCGCTCACTTGAGGAGGTGATTCAATGTCCGATCGCAGGCTTGGCCGGCGCGCGCTCCTCGGGGGCTTGGCCGCTACGCAGGCGGCGGTCCCGCAGTCTCGGGCAGCCGGCACCACCAAAATGTCTCTCGCAATTGGTGCCGATCATGCGGGTTTTCCGCTGAAGGGACCTGTCGTCGAGCTGTTACGCTCGTGGGGACACACCGTAAAGGACTGCGGTACGTATTCGACCGAGCCGGTGGATTTCCCCGATATCGCCCGCAAAGTCTGCGACGAAGTGCTGGCAGGGAGGGCGCAGCGTGCCATCATGGTGTGCGGCACGGGCGTGGGCGCGTCTATCGCCGCTAACAAGGTCCCCAATATCCGCGCTGCTCTTTGCCACGACACCTACTGCGCCCATCAATGTGTAGAGCACGATAATGTGAACGTGCTGTGCATGGGAGCGTGGATCGTCGGGCCGCGGTTAGCCGAGGAGATTATCGCGACCTTCCTGAAGGCCAAGTTCAATAGCTCGGACCCCGACCTCCAGCGCCGCGTCAACAAGCTGGAGCAGATGGACAAACGGTAAAACGCACCGGTTCGTGCCGCCCCCCAACACCGCCGCTCCGACATGACAACAAATCCGGCAGAACTGCCGTCATTTCCCGTCTGCGCCAACACGCAATTCAGGCCTCCGCCATCTGTGCCGCAAAGCTACGCATTTTGGAGAGTCGTGCACGGTAAGCTTCGTACAGTCCATCTCCATTCTCCCGGAGTGTCCGGCGGCTGGACGTGATCGGCATCTTCGTAGTGGCGTAGTCGACCTGGTGAATCCACTCTTCCGGTACGGAGCTGGCGCCGGTGAGCGACCCGGCTATCCCGGCAGCTACAGCCGCCAGGCAGTCCGTGTCGCGGCCCATGTTAACGCCGGCGATGATGGCGTCTTTCGTATTCCCCTTGACCATATTGAATACGCAGATGCCCTTGGTCACGACTTCGTTCGCATAGGAGGTAGAGTACGCCATCCCGCGCCCGTTATAAACGGGATCGAACGCTTCCCTCATTTCCCGGAAGTCCTGGCACTTCCTGGTCAATTCCAGGCCGCGTTCGATCTCCTCGGTCACATTCGCGCGAAGGTATGCTTGGGCGTTGTCCGCCGGTCTGTTTCCGATTCTGGGATGGCCTTTCAGAACGTCGGCGATCACGCTGTCAACGGTGGCACCCGGTTTCGTCGCCGATGCGATTGCGATTCCGGTTATGGAGGCCCACTGCAATCCTCTGCTGTTCGTCGTCTGATACAGTTGTCCTACTTCGAATACATCCTGAACGGCGCCTTCGATATCGCCCGCATTGATGAGCCCTAGCGGGTGGCAGGAGCGCGCCATTGAGACGAGCCCAGCGTAATCGCAATACCTGCCGATGTCACAGGCCGGGATGCCGGACTTCGCAATGGCAAGTAGAACGGCCTCGAAAGGTTCGGAGATCATACCGGCCGCCTTGGGATTCATATCCCGAACCCACATCGCGCGAACGTCTTCGGCGGTCACCCGGTCTTGCTTTTCGATGATGGCTGTGATCATGAACTTCTGCCGCTCGACTCCGTCTTCCGTGGTTCCGGGCTCGCGATTCCAGCCGTTGTGATAATCCTGGTAGGGCATGAAATGATCGATAGTACCGAACTTCTTCACGATGTCTGGCCACGGCCAGCCCTCGCACGGCCCTTTCATTGCAGACCCGGCATGGACCCCAACGATACAGCCAAAAAACTTGTCTCGCAGGGTGACATTCCCGGACGCTTGCCCGGCGTCTGCTTGCCCGCTCTGCATGGCTGCAACAGCCGAAGGGACCAGCAGACCGTTGGTTACGAAATCACGGCGATTCACTTCAGAGCCTCCTTTTTCGTTTGGGAACACGAACACCTAAGCTGCTCGGGCTGGGATTTTCGGGTGCCTTCTTCCGAGCCATCGAGCCACGAGGCAGTATATATCAGATTGAGTCAAGGCGGGACTCTGGTCTTGCCAGCGAGTCCGCAAGGTGCGATGTTCCCACCCGAAACAGGTTGATTTGACGCGAGTTGTGGATTTTGGAAGAGGTTATGCCAGCCGCAAGCGCCTCCGCACGGGCGCTAAACAACAAGAAAGCGGCATTATGGGGTTAACGTTTCCGACGGCAAGCAATACCTGCCAGCGGCATCCCGACGGGCGCCCTGAAAAACTGCCGACGAATCGGGACAGGCCGACCGTCCCTATGGCATTTTGGTCATAAATTGGAACCGCTGCCTAGGCACTGGTAAGGGTTGTGGAACTGCTCTGACACTCCATGGAATCAATACGATGGGCGGGAACGGCGCTGTCGCGGAAGCTTGCCCAACGCTGCCGCAGCGCCGCGCACCGGACTCCTGACACCGCCAGAAGTTATTTCTGCACAATAGCTTACAAACATATGCCGGTGTGACGGTCCAGGCGCCCCAGGCGCCAGGCGCCAATAGATACTCACGGGAGTTCGAAACTGTCCAATCTGGGGGACCACAGCGCCATCTTCGAACCTGGCGCAGGCTTGGACTCGCGAAACCATCCTTAACGGTCCCTGCTAGACTGAAGGTCGGGAGGTACTTCATGGAACGCGAGTCTGTGATCGTCAGCGATCCGGAAATCCTGGGGGGCACGCCGTGCTTCCGGGGAACACGTGTTCCCGTCGACTCCCTCATCGACTACCTCGAAGCCGGCGATACCCTGGACGAATTCCTGGACAACTTCCCATCGGTTAGCAGAGAAGCTGCGATCGCGGCGCTGGAAGAAGCCAAAGCACTCCTCACCAACTCGCGATGAAGGTCCTCATTGATGAGAACCTTCCGCGCAAACTTGCCGGTCACCTGAAGGGATACGAGTGTCGAACCGTTGCCGAATGTGGGTGGGCTGGCAAGAAGAACGGTGAGTTGCTGTCATTGGCAGAACCCCAATTCGACGTTCTGCTGACGCTCGATAAGAACATCCCCTACCAGCAGGATTTGAAGTTAGGTCGAATCGCCATCCTGATCGTGCGCGCGCCCTCGAACCGGATTCAGGACCTCCTCCCCGCGATTCCGGACTGTCTTGCCGCTTTACGGAGCATTGAACCGGGGCAGGTCGTCCGCGTCGGGAACCCCTTAACTCGCTGAGCAGCTCTACGCGTCTATCTCTCTCCGGAGGACGACGATCTCGTCCGTGTCCGGGTCATATTCCATCCGCTCCACAGCGTCACCGAATTCGCCACTCCTCATATCGCGCCTCAAGGGCAAGGGGAAGTGCAGATGAAACTCGGCTTCAAGCCGGCCTGCCGGGATCTGGTATCCACACGGCGGCCGACCGCCCGAGGCAGCACATGGATGTCTGGTCACGCTGGAATTCCGGGTGTTGGCCGCGAAGAGAAAAGCTGGTGAAAGGCGTCGGCGGATTGGTGGATGACAAGGTGTTCCGTCGTCAGGAGCAGTGAAGATTGGTGTGTTTTCTCTTGACAAATACTTATCATGGATGTCCCAGGCGCCCAAGAATCAAATAATTGGCTGTTGTGTTACCGTGGGTTCGGAATGGATAGGAGCGGCAGTCGAGAGGAGCGTTGCTGGAAGTACGGCAGACACCAACATGAGCAAGAAAAGCTGGCATAAGAAGACAAAGTCAGGGCAACGCCACGGCGGAATTGAGCAGCATCAAAGGGATGGTAAGATGCTGCATCCGCCAACACACAAGATTCAGAAGCTGCAATTCGCGTCTTGGGCTCACAGCCGACTGCCCGACCAACTAGTCCCTGCGCTTTAGTCACCAACCTGGACCGAGAGTTTGCGCTGGAAATTATTCGGCACACTGCCCATGCATGTCAGGGTGAATTCAAGCCGGGGCATGATCTAGATTTCACACTGACTGGTATCGCGGCGATGCCGGACGATTTGAAACATAGGATTCTTGAGAGCGTTTGTTCAAAAGACGGTGCCTCGGAAGCCCTATCACCCCTACTGCTCTTCGATGATTTGCCGGGACGGGAAGTGTGGGTCCAATTTCTTGGGGACGCGCTGCCAGTGGATGCGTGGCAGGTCTTGGCGGGCTCGGTGGCGCATGTATTAGGGCACCAGTCGCAAGAGGCCACTGATACAAAATGGGCTCGTGTGTTGTTCCGTGTGGCGACCGGGCAATGTGTCGTCCCAGAGGAGAAGTTCCGGGAACTTACCCAGTACCCCACCTATGGCGACCAGAGGGCGGTCCGCCCTTCGATTCGTGCATCAGAGATCGCCGAGAATCCGCTCGACGACTTTGCCGTACGCCAGAAGTGGGCCGAATCGTTCTGGTTTCAATGCTTGAAGAGGACCTCTGTCAGGAGTTTCTGAAGCACGGTTTTCGAGCACCTTCAGTCACAACAAGTCGTGCGGACGTGTCGGCGGCATTGAGAAGGGTTTCGGAAGTCTCCATCGAGATCGCCAGTACGAGCGGGCGAGATGCGAGGCATGATGCGGCTTTTGGAATTGTTGCTTACGCGCTGAACGTACTCGTCGAACTCTTTGGAATTGGCACCGCTCAAAGCGTATTGGGACGGCTGGGTCTTCGTGCCATTTTCGAAGCGTTCGCAACTCTTATGTATCTCTCGAAAAAGGATGATGTGTGTCTTTGGGAGACATATCGAGAGTATGGGCAAGGCCAAGCCAAACTCGCACTATTGAAGAGCGAAGAGTTTGCCGACCCGCCTGAGTTCGTCTCGGCGGAACTGCTAGAGGAATTGGCGACTGAGGACAAGGCTTCGTATTTTCTGTCCATCAATCTCGGCCACTGGGCCAGTCTGGATCTTCGAAAGATGTGCGAAGCGAGTGACTGTAAACCAGAGTACGACCGAATCTATCCGTGGACTTCGGCCTTCATTCACGCAAACTGGGCTGCTGTTCGTGCTGCGGCTTTGTCCATCTGTGGCAACCCGCTCCATCGTCTACACTCTGTCGTCCAACCAGCGGGCAATGCATTGGGCGACGTCGTCGAGGATGCTTGTGGTCTAGTCGATCAAATGATCATCTGCGTGGGGCGCCTTTATTCAGTCAAGTTGCCGACCATCGGTCAAGGCGTGGAATAAGTTCGCGCAAATTTAGCGGAATGCGCGGAGGTCCGGGCACTAGTCTCCACTGGGCGCTGAAGCTGTGGCGTATACAGCAGACTCGGAGAAAATTCTCTCCAGTCGGCGCTTACGACTCGAAACCCACCTCGCGTAATATGTCTCCGTGACCTTGACGCTAGAGTGCCCAAGAAGCCGCGAAACATCCTCAAGCTGCATTCCCCTGAGAACCGCTCGAACCGCGAATGTATTGCGTAGCCGATGCGGTCGACAGTCTGCGACTCCAGCCTTAGCGCCTATGGATTGCATCCGCTCGTAAACGGCCTAGGCAAGCGGTGTCGGGCCGACCCCGATTCCGTACCAGAATAAACCCTTCTTTGAGAGCCACTCGCACGCCTCGATTCTCGATTTGAGATCCGCCGTGATGTACGCCTCCAGCGCCTTGGACTTGTCGGTCTTCTTTTTCTTCTGCGGCTGGTATGTGTAAATCCAAAGACTGTCGCCCTGGCTGAGGGATCTTGGATCGAAGCTCACGGCATCGCCGACCCTCAAGCCGGTCGAGAGCATGAGTTCAAGGAGGAGTTTGAGCGTCCTCGGATGTTTGGCGTAGCTGTGGGTTCCGCCGTCGAGTTTGAGAGTCTCTTTAAAAATCGCCTCTACCTCAGAATCAGTATACGGCTCCTTCTGTTCGTAGACGGCTCGGACTGTGGTCACTCGCTCCACCATCGCCCGTTTGATCCATTCGCGGCGAAAGGCGGTTCGGAGGAAGCACCGAATCTTGGCGTCCGTGGTGGCGCGGGAGGTATCCTCCATAGCTTTCGGCAGTCCTGCCCGATTTGAAGGTCTCCGGATTATCCACGGTCATCTGCCGGATGTAGAGGACGCCTTACCAAGTGGACATCCATGATCTTTACATCATGATCCCCGCAGATCTCTCGGATCAGATCCCGCAGCCTCGTCGCCACTTCCCCCGTCAGCACCGGCTTCCGGTACTTCGTCGTCCACAGCAAATGCAGGTGGATCTCATACACCGTGTGCGCGCCGCGTCGATACTCTTTCATCCCCCAAGCTTATCCTGCGGCGCTCCTAGCTGAAGCCGTCGCCTGAAGGCGAGGGCTTGACCCCTCCCAGAGTGAGACAGTCAACTTTAGCGGACTCGCTGATAGGCCGGCTGACGCGAGCCAAATGTCCGGCCCTGGGAGATTCGGAACTTGAAACGCCCTTTGAACGCTTGTTGCTGCCGATGTCCCGATTTGCCGTTCGCCAGGAGCACCGAAAGAGCCTGACTAGCGCGCGATTCCCCCATGCCTCTCAAAATGACGCTCGCCAAACCTCGGTCCGCAACCGCAGCACTCGATCCAGCGGGGGCGCAACCGTGAACACCCGCGGTTCCGTCGCAAAGAGGTGCACCCGATATATCCGCCACTGGTCCGGTTTCTCCGACGCGACTTCAGATTCATTCCGGCTAAGATAAAACGGCGTCCGTGCAGAGCCGTTCGTTGTCTTCACTTCTATAAGACGCGGCTGGCTCGAATCGTCGAAGGACAGCACATCGTAGCCTGCCCCATCGCCCTCTTCCCTGGCGACCCAGCGGACGGACCGCGCCAACTCCGGCCGGTTCGCCTCGTTCAGCCGCGCTTCGCTCCAGATCAACCACAAACTCCTCGCCTGCACTGCCTAACGCGCGGTTTCGGTAGTCTCTTGCGACCGGGTCGAACTTGCGGACCAACTCCCGAAGGCGCTTCGGAATGGGCTCGGGCGCCGGCCTCAGGCGCTGGAGCCGGCACAAAGATGGCGGAAGTCGGCGCGGACGGCGGGAGCGGCGGCCGGCGTTCGGTCCAGGATCGCTGGCGAACCCGTCAGGTACCGCTCGATCGCGTCGAAAATCGCGCCTTGATAGTTTCTCTTGGGTATATAGCCTCTGATCCACGGCAGGCCAAGCTCGTCGAGAACGGCGGAGATGTTCTGGTGCTTGAATTCTACCGACCGGTGGGTCCGCCCGATCCGGGCCATCAGCGCTTTGCTATGGGCCGATTTGGAGTAGGGCTGCCCCGAGAGCTCCGCGCTCAGCATTGCAAAGTAGTCCGCCACAATTTCGTCGAGCTCCGCAGGCTGCCAGGGCGTTCCAAGCTTCGCCTCATCTGCCATGCGCGTACAACTCCCACGGTGCAGGGGCGAGATAGCGTCCCCGGCGCGTTCCAGGAGGGCAGACCAACACCTAACTGCGCGGGACCCCACGGAACACCTCTGCGCGGTGCCACGCCAAGAACTCGCGCTTTGGCAGCGCGGTTTTCACAGTCGGAGCGGGAAGCGGCGAGTCGTGCAATTTCACGAAGAGGTCTTCCAGCCTGCCGCTGCCGTGCAGCCGTGAAGAGACCAGAATTCTGAGCTGGTCGGAAATCGTAATGGCGCCGCGATCGAAAGCGTGATGGTGGATGCTGCAACAGGCCAAGCCGTTGTCGGTCGTGTCCGGGCCGCCGAACTGAAACCAGCGGATGTGGGCCGCTTCCAGTCCCAGGTCCGAGTTGTCCAGTTGCACGGCATAGCCGCAGAATGCACACCTGTGGCCCCAGGCCGATACCACGGACCTCCGGAACTCGGAATCGCGAACGCTGCTTCGAACCGTCGACTCCAGTTCCAAACCGACGGCGCTGGCGATTTCCCGGTGCAGTGACTCGGGGAAATGAGAGTCAAGAATCTCGCGGGCGACTTCGCGAACCGCCTCGGGCCTGCGCTTCAGTTCGTCGAAGATCGGCGCTGGAAACCCGCCCGCAATTCGGAATTTCCGGAGTTCCGTCCGCAGAAAGTTCTTGCTGCCCATCCGCCGGGTGAGCGGCACGCTCTCCTCGATTTCCCAGACTCCATCAGTTTGCAGGTGGAAGAATGGAAGCTCGGGGTGCGGGGATTTTCGAGGCGGCCCAAACTCCTGCAGCAGCCGTTCGAGGGGCCCCTCCAATTGGTCGAAAGGGATCAGCCGTTCCGCGCCGGACTGAACCTGAGCCAACGCGTACAGCGACGAGAAGCGGCTTGTGCGGCGCGCGCTCATCACCGCGGCGCCAGACGTTCAGATCCCGGAATTTCTGGACCAAAGCATCCGTTTTCGTCAATGGTTAACAGATTATCAAGCGTCGATCTCTGACGGAAGCGCGATCAGCTCCTGCCGTGCGGTGTCGGGATCCGGCGATGGCGAGAGGCTTGGGTGGTTACGGACCACGAAAACCGGCGTCGGCCTGATTAGAATGGATGTCCGCCCTTCCCACCTCCGCGCTTCCGAATTTCCGTAAACCGCCTCCCGAGGCCGGCCAACACGCACCCCCTTGTCAACTTCGCGCACCCGTCAACCGGAGAAAACGGAGATTCCGAAGCCGAATTCGTGGCTTCCAAGGCGAACCCCGGGGGTTTGTGTTGGACCCCGTCGATGCACGTCCCAAAACGGAGACCGCGGGCACAACAAATCCCTGCAAAATGTTTGGGATATTTGGTGGCCTGGAAGTCGCCCGTGTCAAGCTAAACGCCTGTCCTGGCTCGACCTACGGGACGGTGGCTCCCCGGCGAGGATTCGAACCACGATTATCACAAGCCTAGTGGAATGTGTAACTTACAGATACTAAAGAGGCCGGGATTGTCTAAAGGGACACGAAATACCCACATCGGTACAGCACCGGTACAGTCGGACGCTGCTCTCCGCTGGGCCATCCACTTTGTAAAGGTCAGCCAAATGGCGTATCATAAGTAGCCAGAGGGCCTACATGGAAACAGAAGCGATTGCCGAGATTTTGGGCGGGCGGAAGGTGCTGGGCAAGGCCATCAAGAAGCCTGACGATCTGGCACAGCTCGTCCGGGTGGGCTTGCCGGCAGGTTCCGTTTCGGCGCTGGCTAAAAGGCTTCATCTGGGCAACGGTGTTCTGTCACGGAAACTCGGCATTCCCCAGCGAACGCTGACCCGCAGGCTGAGCCACGGATCACTGCTGACGGCCGCCGAATCGGATCGTACTGTCCGCATGGCACGAGTATGTGCGAATGCCGTCGAAATGATCGGCGACCAGGACAAAGCCATTGAATGGCTGGGCACGCCGAACCGAGCGTTGGGCGGCGAAAGGCCTCTGGATCAGCTTGACACCGACACGGGCGCGCGCATGGTGGAAGACATCTTGGGCCGCATTGCCTACGGCGTCTACAGCTAATGCAGTTTTGGAGAATATGCCGCCGCGGCTATGCCGCAGAGGCGGCGAGCGGCGAGGGTGCTCGCCGGTATGGTGGCCGGTGGAACAGCCGAGGAGTGCGCGTGGTCTACGCCTCAACCTCGCTATCGCTCGCCGCCGTCGAGACGTTCGTCAATCTGGAGCCCAACCTAAGACCGGCGGACCTCGTGTCAATCGAAGGTGTCATACCCGAGGCCATCCAGACCATTACGCTGGATGGGAGCTCTCTTCCGCCGCGCTGGTACGAAACGCGAGACGAATCCTTACATTAATTCGGGGACGAATGGATTCGGACTGGACGGAGCGCCGCTCTGCTTGTCCCATCGGCGGCGATCCGCGGGGAATGGAATGTGCTGCTGAACCCCACTCATGCCGACTTCTCCAAGATCGAATTTCGGGATCCGGAACCGTTTGAATTTGACGCGCGGATGTTCCGGTAGCGCAAGGCAAGCCGCATCATCCTTGGCGGGTTTGGCATTAAAATCCACGGCCGGTCACCACCCTGGTTTTTATTAAGGCGCGCCCGAATTGGCGAACTCCGGATTCTCAAAGCGAATCCATGCTCGGAGGCGGCAATCAAAAGGACCTTTGGCAGTTAAGCACCTTGAACGCCTTCAACGAAACTAGTGACTCGTCCAGCACCGGCACAGAAATGGCTCAAGACATGCCGCAAGTGATTGAAAATAAATAATGGCTCCCCAAGAAGACGGTTTTCGAACCGGTTCTCCACTGGCATCATGACAGCAAGTGCAGTGGTGCTATGATGTAAGCATGAGGACGACAATCACGTTGGAGCCGGATGTGCAGGCTCTCATACGGACGGCCATGAAGGAGCGGGGGATCTCTTTCAAGGAAGCGCTCAACTCGGCGGTGCGCACCGGGTTGACTCAGGGGAAGCCCAAACGGAGCTACTTCGTGCAGAAATCCTTTTCTCTCGGCGGCGATCAGAATTTCAGGTGGGACAAGGCGCTGGAAGCCGCTGCCGCCATAGAAGATGAAGAGCTGAGCCGGAAGTTCTCCTTACGCAAATGATCGTCGTTGACGTCAATCTACTGATCTATGCGGTCAACCAGGATTCTCCGGACCATGTCAAGGCAAAGTCATGGCTGGAAGCTGCTGTTTCCGGAACGGAAACGGTAGGGTTGCCTTGGATCGTTCTCCTGGCATTTCTCCGATTAACTACGAGATCGGGACTCTTTCAGAAGCCGCTTAGCGTCGACGCGGCGTTCGACGTGGTCGATGCCTGGCTGCAGCAGAGTTCGGTAACTGTACCTGAACCTACCCCACGACACCTGCAAACGATGCGTGATCTGATTGCGCCGCTGGGTACCGGCGGCAACCTCACCTCGGACGCTCATCTAGCGGCTCTGGCAATTGAGCACGGGGCGGAGCTTTGCTCAACGGACAACGATTTCGCGAGGTTTAACCGCCTCCGCTGGCGCAATCCGCTGACAAGATGAAAGGTGACCGGGCCGTTCTCCAGTTCGAAAAAGCTGTCAACGGATGGTGGCTCCCCGGCGAGGATTCGAACCACGATTCACGGCTCCAAAGGCCGCTGTCCTACCATTAGACGACCGGGGAGTGGGGCGGATACTGCTGTGCTTAGTGTAGCGTTCCGTTCTGCTTAGCCGCAACACGCGTTGCTCTCGCAACCCCGCCGCGCGCCCCTTGCGGCTCGCCTCTTTATAATGGAGAAATGTCTGCCAGCCCGCCTACGCTTGCTCCCGCGGAGCTGATCGCCAAATATGAGCCGGTCATCGGGCTCGAAGTGCACGTCCAGCTCTCCACCAATACGAAGATTTTCTGCCGGTGCCCTACCAGCTTCGGGGCTCCCCCCAACACCAACGTATGCCCGGTTTGCCTCGGGATGCCCGGGGCTCTTCCCGTGCTGAATCGGCGGGTTGTCGAGCTGGCCGTCAAAGCCGGTCTGGCGCTGAATTGCCAGATTCGCGCGCATTCCATCTTCGCTCGCAAGAACTACTTCTACCCCGATCTGCCAAAGGGCTACCAGATCTCCCAGTACGACAGGCCGCTGGCCGAGTTCGGCTACGTCGATGTCGACGCCGAAGGAGCGCGGAAACGTATCGGCATCACCCGCATCCACCTCGAAGACGACGCCGGCAAGAGCCTGCACGAGGGGTTTCGGGATTCCGACCGCTATACCTACGTCGATCTGAACCGCTGCGGCACCCCGCTGATTGAAATCGTCAGCGAGCCGGATATGCGCAGCTCCGAAGAGGCTTACGCCTACCTGACCGAGCTGAAACAGGTTTTGCAGTTCGTGGAGGTTTCCACTTGCGATATGGAAAAAGGCCACCTGCGCTGCGACGCCAACGTCAGCGTGCGGCCGCGGGGCGCCGAGAAGCTGGGCACCAAGGCCGAGGTGAAGAACCTGAACTCGTTCCGGTTCCTGAGGCAGGCGCTCGATTACGAAATCGGCCGGCAGGTGGCGGTGCTCGAAAGCGGCGGTCGCGTGGTGCAGGAAACCCGGCTGTACAACGTGGACACCGGTGAAACCGCCGGGATGCGGAGCAAGGAAGAGGCGCACGACTACCGCTACTTCCCCGAGCCCGACCTGGTGCCACTGACGGTCAGCGAGGCCTGGCTGGGCGAGATTCGCGCCGGCATGCCCGAGCTGCCGGCTGCCAAGCGGCAGCGTTTCATCGAGGAGTACGGCATTCGGGAGTACGACGCCGGCGTTCTGACCGGCACCCGCCCGCTGAGCGAATACTTCGACGAAGTGGCGCGGAACTCGGACGATCCGAAAATGGCCGCCAACTGGGTGATGGGCGATCTTCTGGGCGCGCTGAAGGCGGATGGTAAGGAGATTGCGGAGTCGCCGGTGAGCGCGGCGCAGCTTGCGGAGCTGTTGAACCTGGTCAGCAAAGGCGAGCTTTCCGGCAAGCTGGCCAAGGAGATCTTCCCGAAGATGCTGGCCGGCGGGGAATCGGCCAGGACCATCATGGAGCGCGAGGGTCTGAAGCAGATCACCGACACTTCGGCCCTGGAGAAGATGGTGGAAGATGCGATTGCCGGAAACCCGAAACAGGTGGAACAGTACCGGGGCGGCAAGAAGGCCGTAATCGGCTACCTGGTGGGCCAGGTGATGAAGGCGTCCCGCGGGCAGGCGAATCCGCAGGCGGTGCAGAAGCTGCTGGCGGAACGGTTGGACGGCTGAGCCGGCGGCCGGCGCCGCACGCGAAATGGCGACAAGTTACTTTCGAGTCTTGCGGTGCCACGGCCGGCTGGGGCATAGTGGTTTCAGCATGGACGGCGGCACCGAATCCGCCGCCCGGCGGGCACGCATGAGGCCAATGAGAAACGCCGTGAGCAAGGACCCAGACCGATGGCGCAACATCTGCTCTACCTTACGGAACTTATCGGTCTCGAAGTGTTCGATCTCAAAAGCAAGAAGATCGGACGGGTCCGCGACGCCGCGCTGGTTCCGCTGATCCATCCGAACCGCATCGACCGGTTCCTGGTGGGCGGCGAGTACGCCTGGCTCACCGTAAAACACGACCAGATTCAATCCATCTCGCGGGAAGGGATTTTCCTGCGCGACGAAGTGCTGACTCCCTACCACGCGGACGAATACATGCTGCGGATGGTGCGCGATTTGCTCGACCAGCAGATTATCGACGCGCTGGGCCGGAAGGTGGTGCGGGTGACCGATATCACCTTCGACATCGCCGCATCGGGCGAGGACGTGGAGCTGCGCATCCTGGAAGTGGACATCGGGATGCGGAGCATCTTCCGGCGTCTACTGCAGGGTTTGGTGCCGCCTCTTTGGATCCGGCGGCTGCAGCGGCGGATTCCCGTAAATTCCATCCCCTGGGAGTTCTGCAACATCGTGGAATCGGACCCGCGCCGCCGGCTGCGGCTGAACATCACCACCGATCTGCTGGAGAAAATGCACCCCGCCGACCTGGCCGATATCGTCGAGGAACTCAGCCCGGAGGACCGGGAGGCAATCTTCAGCGCGATGGACAGCGAGGCGGCCGCCGAGGCGCTTTCCGAAGTGGAGCCCGAGATCCAGGCCAGCATTCTCGAATCGCTCGAACCGGAAAAGGCCGCCGACATCGTGGAGGAGATGGCGCCCGACGCGGCGGCCGATTTGTTGAACGAACTCGAGGAAGAAACTTCAGAGGAGATTCTCGACGAGATGGAGCACGAGCCGAAGGCCGACGTCCAGGAATTGCTCGAGTACGACGAGAGGACGGCGGGCGGCATGATGAACACCGAATACATCGCGCTGCACGAGAACGCCACCGTGGAGGATGCCCTGGCCGCCCTGCGCGGGCACGAGGAGCTGCTGGACACGCTCAACACTCTGTTCCTGATCGACGGCGAAGAGAGGCTGGTGGGCTCGATTCCGCTGGCGCGTGTGTTTGTGGTGGCCACCCACACGCCGCTCAGGCAACTTTGCAGCGAGCCGTTGATCTTTGTCAGCGTGGACGAGAGAAGGGACCGGGTAACCGAACAGTTCGATAAGTACAACACGCTGACCATGCCGGTGGTGGACGAGGAAAGCAGGCTGTCGGGCGTCATCACCGCCGACGACATTATCTCGGTGTTGCGAGAAGATTAAGTCCGCCTTTCCCGAAAGACCGAAGGTTCCAGTTCGATGCTGAGCAGGTTTCGTTACCACATCGCCGTCTTCTTCGCGGTCATCGGGCCGGGCTTCATCACGGCGATGGTGGACAACGACGCCGGCGGCATCTTCACCTACTCGCAGGCCGGGGCGAAATACGGGTACCTGCCGCTGTGGACGCTGATTCCCATTGCCATTCTTCTGGTGGTGACGCAGGAGATGTGCTCCCGGATGGGGGCCGTCACCGGCAAGGGACTTTCCGACCTCATTCGGGAAGAGTACGGGCTGCGCACCACGTTCTTCATCATGGCGGCGCTGGTGTTTGCCAACCTCACCAACGTGATGGCGAACTTTGCCGGCGTGGCCAGCAGCCTGGAGCTGTTCCACGTCAGCCGCTACATCTCGGTGCCGCTGGCCGGAGCGGCGGTGTGGCTGCTTGGTGGTGAAGGGGAGCTATGCGCGCGTGGAGAAGGTGTTTCTGTTCGCCACCGCTTTGTACGTCGCCTACATCATCTCCGGCATCCTGGTGGAGCCGAACTGGAAGGAAGCGGCCATTAACAGCGTCAGGCCGGTGGTGATGCTGGACCCCGGATACATCACCATGCTGATTGGCATGGTGGGAACATCGGTGGCTCCCTGGATGCAGTTCTACCTGCAGGCGGCGGTGGTGGAGAAGGGAATTACCGCCAAGGAGTACGCCGAGTCGCGGATTGAAGTGGTGGTGGGCTGCATCGTGATGACCATCATCGCGTTCTTCATCATCGTGGCCTGCGCCGGCGCCATCCACACCGTCAAACCGCGCGACATCACCGACGCCACCGATGCCGCCCTGGGATTGAAGCCGTTCGGCCAGTATGCCTACCTGCTGTTCTGCGCCGGTTTGTTGAACGCCTCCATCTTCGCCGCCTGCATTCTGCCGCTCTCGACGGCGTACACGGTTTGCGAGGGGCTGGGGTTTGAGTCCGGCGTCGACCGGCGGCTCAAGGAAGCTCCGATTTTCTACTGGCTGTTTACCGGGCTGATCATCATCGGCGGCGGGGTGATTCTGATCCCGGGCTTCCCGCTGGTGAGGATGATTCTGCTTTCCCAGGTGCTGAACGGCATTCTGCTGCCGGTCATCCTGATCTTCATGATCATGCTGGTGAACCGGCCGAGCCTGATGAAGAAGCACGTGAATTCGCGCTGGTACAACGCGGTGGCGTGGATTTCCGTGGTAGTGATGATCGGTCTGACGCTGGCGCTGCTGGTCATCAGCGTGCGGCAAATGGTGCACTGATTGGGGCGGCCGGCCTGGGTGCAAGCCAGACCGGCCCTTCGATCGCGCTACTGGTAAGTCATCGTCTTGGAAAAGCCATCGGCGTACTCGAAGATCCCAAGCTTGGTCTGTCCGTCGCCAACCACGGGAGCCTGGAAACGTCCGGTGCTTCCATCGCCGGTGAGTGCGACGGCGAGCGAGCCCAACGAGGTGCCGTTATCAATGGATCCGGTGGTTTTCGGCAGTTGACTCAGGATGTCGGCTGGTACGCTGAACGTCCCCGCTGAGGCACGCGCCGTGCAGACAAACACGCCGCTGTCGAAAACAGGCGAGTTTTCGGTGCCGCCTGCCCGGTTGGCGGAGATGCCGGTGATGGTCACGATGTCGCTCGCTGCACCGCCGGTCCAGTTTAGCTGTAGCGCGGAGGCACGATTGACGGTACTGATGGCCTGCGATTCGTCCAGTCCAGCAGGGCAGGCACCTGGGTAGTGGCTGTGAACGCGCCGATGCCCGGGCCGCCTGGTCCGGTGAGCGTATAGGTGCCTGGCGCGATCACGGGGGTGCTGCCGGGTACCCCGGGGAAGCCCGCTATTACCGTGGCCAGCGCCTTGGAATATGTTTTATCCGCCTGCTGGTCCACGCTGATTCCCGCGGCGTTTGGTCCATTCAATTTCAGCGGATTGCCCGCATCAAGCACGCTAAGCTGTGCCGCGGTCTCTGTCGTCTGGTAACTGGTCTGACGGATCACCCGGCACGTTCCGATGCCCGACGCCGACTGCGAAGGATCGTACTCCGCGAGGGTGTCGATGTTCGTCGCAGTGTATTTGTAGAAGCCGCCGGTAATGGCTTCATTGCGCGTTTCCAGCGATTGACCCTGAAAACTGACTTTCGATGTCTGGGCTCCGAGATCGAAAAGTCCGACACTGACGGTGCCGCCCTGATCGAGCGATGCCAGATCGCTTTCGGATAGGAACGGATTCTGGCAGGCGTTCTGCCCCGTCCCGACAATGGCCAGCGAACTCTGATTGCTGAGAATGCTCCCCACCTTCACCTGGAGTGGGATCGTACAGCCCAATTGAATGTCGGCCGGGACGACGAAGTTCACCTGATCGGCGCCCGGGAACTGGGGAGCACGGCCGGCATAGGTAGGGGTAATCTCCTTGCCGCCCAGAAGCACTTTGACGTTTGCGATGTCTTTCAGGTCGAGGAAGCCGGGCGCGATGTTGTCGGCCTTCGCGATAGGCCCCAGGCCCGTGCCCCACAAAACCACGGTATCACCCGGCGACGATGGACCAAAATCGTAGCCGGATAAGGAGTAGTTTGTGAAACGGTTGATCAGCAGGCCGCCCGCCAGCGTGTAGATCTGGGATTGGGACGGCCCGGTGCCCCCGCTGTTGGCGGTGATGATGCCGAACTTCCGCGCCACCACTGTCGCTTTAAACGCCGGGGTAACGGAACCATTGTTGTCGACCGTAACGTTATAGTCGCCTACGGCGGCCGTCGAGGGCAGCACACCCGCGATCTCTTCGCCGCCATTTTCGTTGTAAGTGAAGAGCATGTACGCCGCGATTGGCGTGCCGCCGCCGACAGGCGTGAACGAAATGGAAACGCCGTTCCAGCTTGCGGGTAGGGTTACAGGTTGGCCCTGCTCCGGGGCGTATTGGGATAGGCCCGCCGGCGCGAGGCCGCTGCCGTCGATCACGACAAGAGAACCTTGCGCGATGTTGGGTGTGTAACTTGCGCCGTCCAGGACATGGTTGATTTTCTGCGCCTGGAGCGCGATGACCGGAACCGTCAATAGCCCAGCCAAGAGAAGCAGTGGTCTCATAGTAGTGCTAAGTATACATCGGAGCCTCTCGCAGGCCAATACCGCGTGGGGGCGTGCCGCGCCATTTTTTTGACGCCACGCGGTTTACCCGGCTCACATGGGATACGCGTGAAAAGGGGAGGGAACTTACTCACGCACGGTGAAAATATTTGCGGGGAGGCGGTCAGTCTTTGAACACGATGCCGAGCGCCTTCATCTTGCGGTAGAGGTGGCTGCGCTCGAGCCCCAACAGTTCGGCGGCGCGGGTGACGTTTCCATTGGTATCTTCCAGCTTCTTGAGAATGTACTCCCGTTCCGCTGCCTCGCGCACTTCCTGCAGGCTGCCGAATCGCTCGACGGGCCGCTCGGCCAGGCGGCGCCCTGCGTTCAGGGGGATGTGGCGCGCGTCGATGCGGACTTGGGGATACATGATGGCAATGCGCTCCATTAAGTTCTTCAGCTCGCGGACGTTGCCCGGCCAGTGATATCCGGCGAGCACCTCGTATGCCTCCGGCGTCAGTTCTTTCGGCTTTCTGGCGTAAGCGCGGGTGAACTCGCGAAGAAAATGGTCGGCCAGCAGCGGGATGTCCTGTTTCCGCTCGCGGACTGGCGGAACATAAAAAGGAACGACGTTGAGGCGGTAAAACAGGTCTTCCCGGAAGTTGCCGCGCTCGATCTCTTCCTCCAGGTTTTTGTTGGTGGCGGCGACGACGCGAACGTCCACCTGGATGAATCCGTTGGCGCCCACCGGCTCGAAGCGCTGCTCCTCCAGAGCGCGCAAGACTTTAGCCTGGGTCTTCAGGCTCATGTCGCCCACTTCGTCCAGAAATAGCGTGCCGCCGTCGGCCTTTTCGAATTTTCCGGTTTTATGCTCAATGGCCCCGGTGAAGCTGCCCTTGCGGTGTCCGAAAAGCTCGCTTTCAATCAGCTCTTCCGGTATCGCCGCGCAATTCACTTCGACGAACGGCAGGTGGGCGCGCAGGCTGTTGGCGTGGATGGCGTGCGCCACCAGTTCCTTGCCGGTGCCGCTTTCGCCGTAAATCAGCACGCGGCCGTTGGTTCCTGCCATCAGCGCCAGTTGCTGCCGGAGCGCCTTGATGGGGACACTTTCGCCGATGATCTCCGGCTTGCCCTGGACGCTGGCGCGCAGTTGCCGGATCTCGGTCTCCAGGCGCCGCTGCCCGGCGGCGTTTTTCACCACCACCAGGACTTTGTCGATGGTGAGCGGTTTTTCCAGGAAATCGAAGGCGCCCAGCTTGGTGGCGCGAACCGCGGTTTCGATATTGCCGTGGCCGGAGATCATGACCACCGTGGGGCGTTCGGCGGGAGCGATTTCCTGGATGCGGCTGAGCGTCTCGAGCCCGTCGACGCCCGGCAGCCAGATATCGAGCAGCACCACGTCGAACGGCTCGCGGCTCAGAATCTCCAGGCACTGCTCGCCGTTTTCCGCCGTCTCCGCGGCGAAACCCTCGTCTCCCAACACGCCGCCGAGAGAAGCGCGGATGCTCTCCTCGTCGTCCACCACCAGCACGCGAATGGGTCTCATGCCTGGACCTCGAGCTTCGGGGAGGCGGGCTCGGGCGCGACAATCGCGGGAATTTCAATGATGAACCGGGCGCCTTGCGGCTGGTTGCTTTCAACCCGGATTTGGGCGCCGTGCTCGTTGACGATGTGGCTGACGATAGCCAGTCCCAGCCCGGTGCCCCGGTTCTTGGTGGAGAAGTGCGGCAAGAACAACTTCTCTTTGTCTTCGGCGGAGATGCCGTAGCCGGTGTCGGCAACGATCAGCTCCACGCTATCCGAGCCGAGCGCATGCGTGCCGAGGTAAAGGCGTTTTAAAGGCGACGAGGCCATGGCGTCGGCGGCGTTGTCCACCAGGTTTACCAGCACCCGCTTAAACTGCTCCTGATCAATGTTGACCAGAGGCAGGCTGGGCGACAGATCTTTGTGAATCTCGATCGCTTCCAGGCGCCCCGAGAATACGCCCAGCGCCTGCTCCACCACCGGGTTCAGATTGCCGGGCGCCGGATGGGCGGCCGGAAAACGGGCAAACTGGGAAAACTCGTTCACCAGCGACTTCAGAGACTCCACCTGGGTGACGATGGTGGCCACGCACTCCCGCAGGATGCGCTCCGTGTCTTCGGTCAACGGGCCCTTGTTGAACTGCCGGACAATTCTCTCGGAACACAGCGAGATGGGCGTCAGCGGGTTCTTAATTTCGTGGGCGATGCGGCGCGCCACCTCGCGCCACGCGGCTGCCTTCTGCGAACGCAGCATCTCGCTGTTGTCTTCCAGCACCAGCACGAAACCCGAACTGGCGCCGCTTTCCAGCGCCGATACCGTCACGCTCAGGCTTTTGTGACCCTCGTCGGACGGAATCTCCAACTGCATGGAACAGGCGCCGGTGCGCTGCGCGCGTTTCATCAGGTGGCGGATTTCGGCCTCTTCTTCCCCAAAGAACAGGTCGCTCAAATAACGGGCGTTCTCCACCCTCGCGGGCGGGAGAATGTTCGACAGCGCGCGGTTGATGCGCAGGATCTCTCCGGAATAAGAAAGCGATATCACTCCGGTGGGGATGCTTTCGAGGATTGCCTCGGTGAACCGGCGGCGCTCCTCGAGCTCGGTCCGGTTGGAGTCGAGCGTCTCGGTCATTTCGTTGAACGCGTGCACCAGCGTGGCCAGTTCATCGATGGCCGCCACGTTCACCCGGTGGTGCAGGTTGCCTGCCCGGACACGCCGGGCGGCGTCGAGCAGGGCCGAGATGGGAACCACCAGTTGGCGGGCCAGAAACAGGGCGATCCAGGTCGCCACAAAGACCAGGAATAGCGTGATCAACATCAACAACTGGATATAAAAGGTGCGGGTCTCTTTCTTGCCGGCTTCCAGTCGATTGTAATCGGCGACGTTGCGGTCGATGTCCGCCTTAATGCGAAGGATGTCGAGCCGGGGACGCGTGCGCGTCACCAGGAGCGCGTGTTCGCCGGCGCCGGCCGGGATCGGCTCTTTCCTGACAATGGCCGACCCGCCCCCCGGTTGGTTGTCGCTGGAACAAATCTCGATCCGAACTCCGCCCTGGCGCTCGACGTAAACGGAATCGATTCGGTTCTCCTCGCAGAGCGCGCGGAAGCCCGACTCTGGCGGGTGGCCGGTCGAGAGGTAGTCGCGAATCGAGTCGAGCGAAGCCAGCCACCTGGCCTGTGCGGTGGCCGTATCCTGGAAGCTTTCGTTCAGCGTCCTTCCGATCTGGCTCATGTCTTCTTTTACATTGGCGGCCGGCCGGCTGAACCATTTATCGAGGTTTCGGTTCAGGACCTCCACGCTCCAGATCACCAGGAAGAAGGAGGGCAGAAACGTCAGCGCCAGCGCCCCCACCACCAGTTTGGTTCGGATGCGGGAGCCTTCCTGGTTGCGCTGCCGCTCGACGTACATCTTCACAGCGGTGCGAAACAGCATGAAGCCGAGCAGCACCGTCAAAAGAAAGATGAGGGTCGAGAAACCCCAGAAGACGTAGGTCTGCTCCGGAGACGTGGGCGCGTACTGGCCGAAGTCAAAGGAGCCCTGCCAGATAACGAGCGCCATCAATACGGCCAGCAGAACCAGCCCGGCGGTGAATTTGGTGCGGTGTTGGAGTCGCGGGAATGACATCCTGAACCGATTATAGCCATGGGCGCGCCGGCGCCCGCTAAAGTTTCAGTTCCATTGGCCTTTGGAACCATCCATCGATGCCTGACGAACAGGCGCGTTTCCTGGCCAAAACCCACCGGATTTGAAGCGGTTTTCGGTCTGGCGCGCACGAGAAGCCAGGGGGTGGTTCCAGGCGTCCGCAACCGAAGCGATCCTACGATTGTAGTTATAAGAAAACAAAAGTGTTATAACTGAAAACCAAATACGAAACAGTTTGTTTACAAAAACGTCATTGTTTACAATTCACCATAGATTCAATCAGCCCCAACGTATTAGTCTATGGATTTCCATAGAGATCGGTGCGCCTGTCTTCCCTGTTGATCCTGGGTATGTTACCGCACACGGCAGGGTCATTTCACCCAACGTCGGGCTTGGGGTTGGACTATCAGCGGACGCCAATTTCTGTTGACCTTTGTAACGTTCCCGGTGGCGGTTGCAACGTGCTGCAAATAGACCGACTTTCGGATGGGATGGTCCGCTTGCCAGGACGGGCTGGGAAGGTTACGCGGCTGCGCGCTGAGTTGCGCGATTTGCCGGCGAATGGGCCACCGACCCGATAGGGATGCCGGTGAATGACCCGGCCGGATTTTGGCCCTTGGAGTGCTTTGGTCGAACACGTTATCGATTTTCGTTGGGGGTACATAGTATGTATCGACTCTCTAGGTTTTTGTTCCTAGGTGTAGTTCTCTTCCTTACTGCCGGCTTGGTCTGGGCGCAGACAGACACGGGCCAGATTACCGGAACCATCACCGACCCTTCGGGGGCGGTGGTTCCAAGCGCCAAAATAGCCGCCAAGAACGTGGCGACGCAAGCGGTACGAAACGCCGTGTCGAACGCTACCGGCAACTACGTGATTCCGAACCTGCTTCCGGGCACTTACGACGTTAGCGTCGAAGCCGCGGGCTTCGCCACCAAGCGCGCACGCACCTTGGTCAGCGTCGGCGCCCGTATTGGCCTGGACTTCAAGATGGAAGTCGGCGCGACGACGGAACTCGTCGAAGTGAATGCTCAGGCGGCGGAGGTGGTGAACACGCAGACCCAAACGGTCTCCACCACCATCAGCTCGCAGCAGGTGATGGAAATGCCCAGCCTGACCCGCAACCCGTACGACTTCGTGTCCGTCTCCGGCAATGTGGCCGATGACTCGCTGGCGTCGGGCCGCGGCACCGGCTATGCGATCAACGGACAGCGTTCCGCCAGCACGGGCATCCTGCTGGATGGCACCGGGAACACGGACGACTTCACTGCCTCGGTGGGGATCAACGTGCCGCTCGACTCCGTTCAGGAGTTTAGCGTGCTGACGAGCAACTTCACCGCCGAGTACGGCCGCGCCGGCGGCGGCATTGTAAACGTCGCCACCAAGAGCGGAACCAACCAGTTCCACGGCACGGCGTATGAATTCAACCGCGTGTCGCGTATAGCGTCGAATTCCTTCGATAATAACGCCTACGAGCTGCCCAAGAGCCCCTTCACCCGCAACCAGTTCGGTTTCTCGTTGGGCGGGCCGGCGATCAAGGACAAGCTGTTCTTCTTCGGCAACATCGAGTGGATTCGTGTGCGCAGTGCAGCGAACACAACCTCGTGGGTGCCCACCAGCCAACTGATCGCCGCCACGGCTTCCAATACCCAGGACTTCTTCTCCAAGTTGGGAACCCTCAAGAGCGGTATGGTCAACCTCGGCACTTACACAAAGAACGACTTGGCCGCCGCCGGATTCGACGCTTGTGGTGGCTCGACAACCGGTGGGTGCGCCCTTTTCGACCCGAATACACCGATGTGGCAGAAATACAGCTACTCGGTCCCCAGCGATTCGGGCGCCGGCAATCCGCAGAACACTTACATGGCCACGGCCCGTGTTGACTACAACCTCAGCGACCGGACCCAGATAACGGCCCGATTCAACCGCGAAAGCCGCGACTACCCGGTGGGCGCCAATGCCTCCAGCCCATACCAGGGTTTTGACACAGGTTATTCGAACAAGAACGACTCCATCATGCTCAGCGTGATCAAGACGATTTCGCCGACCATCGTCAGCCAGAGCAAGGTGAACTACAACCGTCTGAACGAGGACCAGCCGTTGGGCGACTTCGCACCGTCCCCGACGCTGTACATGCGTTCCAGCGCCACCCGCATCCTGGGGGACACGATTGCCCTTCCTGGCTATCTGCCG
This sequence comes from Bryobacterales bacterium, assembly GCA_963810595.1. Classification (GTDB taxonomy): domain Bacteria; phylum Acidobacteriota; class Terriglobia; order Bryobacterales; family Bryobacteraceae; genus CAWEOG01. Next base: position 167,852 of record CAWEOG010000020.1, read on the forward strand.
TTCAATCCGGGCAGCGCGATTCCGTTCGGCGGACCCCAGAACTTCTTCCAGACGTATCAGGATTTCAGCATGATGAAGGGGACGCACCAAATTCGGTTTGGCGCGAACCTCACCTATATTCAGGACAATCGCACCTTCGGCGCCTATGAAAACAGCGTCCAGACGCTGGGGACGAATCTCGGCTCGGCGATGGATAATCTGTTTGCCGGTCAATTGACTTCGTATTCCGGCGCGGTGGACCCCAGGGGCGCGTTCCCTTGCAAAGATCCGTCGAATCCCGATCCAACCTGCCTCGTGACGTTGCCAGCGACGGCGCCCAGCTTTAGCCGCAGCAACGGTTACAAGGAAATCGCGCTCTACGGCATGGATTCCTGGAAAGTGACGCACCGCATCACCTTGAACCTCGGTGTTCGGTGGGAGTACTTCGGGGTGCAGCACTCGCGGAACCCCAGCCTGGAGTCGAACTACTACGATGCCCAGTTGGGTAACATCTACGAGAACATCCGCAACGGGAATGTGGCGACCACGCCGAACAGCCCGGTGGGTGGGTTGTGGGCACCCGACTACAACAACTTTGCCCCCCGTCTCGGCTTCGCGTGGGACGTCACCGGAGACGGCAAAACCTCCGTCCGTGGCGGCTATGGCATGGCTTACGAGCGCAACTTCGGCAATGTCACTTTCAACGTGATTCAGAATCCGCCGAACTACGCGGTGATAACCCTGGCGGCAGGCGCTGACGTCCCCAGCATCGCCATTACCTCGAACAATGCCGGACCGTTGGCCGGTACATCCGGATCCAAGGCGCTGCCGAAAGTCAGCCTGCGCAACGTCGACTCCAACATCAAGACCGCCTACACGCATTTCTGGAGCTTCGCGGTCGAGCGCCAGGTCAGCAACGGCCTGGTTGCCGCCGTCGAGTACTCCGGTTCCGCAGGGCGCAAGCTGTATTCTCTCGAAAATCCGAACCGGGTCGGCTACGGCAACGCCCTCCTTGGCGATCCCTGCAACACCGGCGACCCATACGATTGCACGAACCGCCTGCGCACCACGCAGTACTCCGCGTTCAACCGCCGGGGCGGCAAGGGATTCTCGGATTACAACTCTGTCAACCTCCGGTTGACCGTTAACAACTTCAAGGACTCCGGTTTGTACCTCACGACGAACATGACCTACTCGAAGGCCGAGGACAACCTGAGTTCGACGTTCAGCGAGTCGTGGAACAACTTTGACCTTGGTTTGCTCGACCCCTTCAACCCCGGTCTGGATAAGGGTTTGGCGGACTTTAACGTTCCGTTCCGTTTCAGCATCGGCGGCTTGTGGGACATCCCGTTTGCCAAGAACCTGTCGAACCCGGTTGCGAAGAAGATTCTCGATGGCTGGCAACTGGCTCCCATCCTGACGGCGTCAACGGGGCATCCTTTCACCATCTTCGACTGCTGGAACGCCTATTACGAAGTCTGCCCGCGAGCCATGTTCGACGGGCCGATTCCGACCAAGCCGACCTCGGCAGCCACCGCGACCGGCACACCTAATACCTTCAATTACTACCCGCTCGACACGCTGCCTTTCAACAGCGACTGGGTGAACCCGATTACCGGCACCGCGGAAGTCGGCCCCTTCCCCTCGAACATGTCGGGCCGCAACCGCGTGCAGGGTCCGGGCGCTTTCAGCCTGGATATGGGCATTTACAAGAACATCCAGATCAACGAGCGGTTCAAGCTGCAATTCCGGTCGGAGTGGTACAACATGTTCAACCACCCGAACCTGATTGTGTTGGGAGGTGACGCGGACGTCTCCGCTTCGAGCTACGTCTCCGGTTACATGGACTCTCGCCGCAACATTCAATTGGCTTTGAAGCTGATCTTCTAGAGTTTCAGGCCCAAACCTGAAGACAACCGGGGGAGCCCGCCGCAAGGCTGGCTCCCCCAAATTGTTTTGATACCGGCCGCCGTCGGCCGGTCCCGGTTCCATCCCAGAATCTAAGTCGTGGTTTGCTGGGCGGCGGCCTCCAACATCACCGTGGAGATCGTGATTAAAATGCTCTCCCAGGCTTGTCTGGTTTCCTGGTCGAACTCGACGCCCAGCGCCTGCCCCATGGCCCACTGCAGTCGCATCTACGGGCCGGAATTCCGCCCTTTGCTTGGCTCAATTCCTGCGTGCGCTCTACCCGTGCCGTTGTTTAGCCAGACGTCGATCCTTGGCGTGTCCCAGCTATAGGGCTTGTTGATGATATCCAGATCGCCGTCCCCGTCCACGTCGGCCAGCTTGCCTTCATGCCATCCTTCGCCCTTGACCAGGACGGTCTTGCGAAAATGGCCCTTTCCATCGCCGTACAGAATCCAGGCAGTCGCGTTTGGGTTGTCGGTTCCCGCCTTATGGGTCCAGCGGCCCATTTCCGCGGCGAAAATATCCAGGTTGCCGTCGCCGTCGATGTCGCCCACATCGAGTGTATGGCCATGAATCATGTCGCGGCCAAGCAGATCCCGGCCGACCCAGGATGACGCGTCGGACGGGTCGCCTTGGCACCGGTAGTACATCAGGGGGCCGGACCCGTCGCCGGGAGCGATTACGACCTGGGGATACCGGCCCGGCTCGAATTTCCCCGCCTTGATCCGCCCTCCGATCTCAGCGATCCGGTTTGGCCTGAACTTGCCTCCGCCCTCGTATTTGAACCAGTAGTTGCCCGCCAGCAGGTCCAGCCGGCCGTCGCCGTCTACGTCGAAGGCATCCAGGCCCTCGGCGTACTTCGCCGCATTCTGCACGTCTTCCCCGGCTTGGCCGGAGAAGACCGTCTGCAGGGGCCAGGGGCCGGAATTTCTGGGATCGGCCGGGATGTCGGCAATGAACAACGTTTTGGCCTGCTGGTTCCAGAAAATGAGCTGCGGCTTCCCCGTTCCTTTTACATCGGCGAATATCTGGTCGTGCTGCTGGTTGGCGCCGCCGTCTTTGATAAGGCGGCGTTTCCACGCTACCTTCGGGTCGAAATCGGGGTAAGGATTCTCCCACCACCAGAGCTTGTTGCTTTGAGCATCCGACCCGAAGACGATGTCGAGATCGCCGTCGCCGTCAATATCGAAGGCCGCGCCGCCCGCCTCCACCGTCAGGAAGTCCGGATCGATCACATACCGCGACCAGCCATTTCCCGCACGGCGATACCACACCAGCGCCGGCGCCATCACGCGAAAGCTGACGACGAAATCCGTAGCCCCGCCGCGATCCAGCTTTGCCACCAACAGACCGGTCTGTTCCGGCGACTGGCCGGGCGCCGGCAGGTCGCCACTTTTGCTGGAAAGATGCACCCACTCGATGTCGCGCGCAAGCAGCGGCAACGCCATAGCCGCCGCAAGCCAGGCGAAAAGGCACGGTTTCCACAGTGCTCTGCCGCGGAATCCACGTTGGTCTACCTTAGATTTCACGTCCATCAGCCTCTCATCATGTCATATCCCTTGGATGGACCAGGGATGGCAACGGAAATGTGAATAGGTTGCACGCTTGTAAGCGGCCAGCGAGGATAATGAGGGGAGTCAGTATGGCGGAGCTTGCCGAGTCGTGGAATTCATTCCGAGAAGAGATTGACGGACGCAGCCGCAGACTTGCCTCCGAGGTCGCCGACGCTTGGAGTCACGTTCAGTCGCTTACCCGGATGCTGGGAGAGCGTCTCCAGGCGCAAGATCCCGCGGAAATCCGGCCGGGCAGCATGGAATCCCTGGAAAGGGGATTTGTCGGACTCGCGGAACGTCTCTTATTCGAGCCCCTCGCCGTGTACCGGAAAAAGCGGCCGTTGCTGGGGGCTGTCACCGCCATCCAGGACTACGAGGCCGGCCTGGACGGCGTGGTCCAACGGCTCCCCATCGCCAGCGAAGTTTGCGGTCGCGATCTGCTTGGTCTGTCCGGGGCCGCGGCCGGCGCGGGCTGGCGCAGGCATTGGTTGCGGTGGCAGCGCTCCCCCAAGAATCTCTCTTTACGGTCCGTCGTGTCCGGACATCTTCAGTGGCAGATTCTGGAGCGGGCAGCGATCAATGGTCAGTCCCAACTGGTACTGGCGCGATCGTGCCTTCATCTCTTGGGTCCCTGGCAGATGCACCGCGAGCACGCGTTAAGGCTGCTGGCAGGGGCGCGCGACCTGGGTTCGCTCGAGGACGAACGCCGCTGGTGGCTGGCCGAGGCGGAAGAGCACGCGCGAACCATGACGCAGCTTCTGGAGACTTACAGCGGATGGGCGAACTCCGCCGCCGACCAGCTTGCCGTGGCTATCATTCGGAGCCGCTCCGAACCGTCCGAGCGCGCCCGGGAACGGAGGCGCGAGCGGCAGCAGCGCAACCTGAGTTACTGGTTGCGCCAGCAACGGGCGGTTCAATCCGTTCTGGAGCTGGAACTGTCGCTCGCGGAGTTGGCTGCCGATACGACGGGCGAAGGCATAAAATCGCTGGAATCCGTTCAACGGGAGCACCAGCAGCTTCTGCGCGAGCTGGACCTCGTGGTCGAGTGGCTCAATGCCTGGGCCGCCGGCAAGACGGACTTTCCCCCACCACAAGTTGTACCGATTTCGGCCGAGGAACACGCCAAAGCCTGGGCGCGGCAAGTGCGGAATCACGCACGCTCGCGGCTGCCGGCCACCCTGGAAGTAGTCGAGCCGCGAGGTGCGCTGCCCGGCCCCAGGCGCCCCTGGCGCGATCTGGAGCCAGCCAAGGCGTTCTCGGGAGCATTGGAAAGCTCGGGGACACCCAGGCTCATCACCAGCCTGCGTGAAGTGGTGGCTTCCCAGCAGCTTGTAATGCGGGAAATCGAACGCGCCCGCGAGGTTGTAGCGTTTGCCGGGGAGATGGCGAGGGCGGAAGGCGAGGCGGGCCAGGCGGTAGCGCGGGAGGCGGTCGAAAACGTTCTCGCCTTACTTGTCTACCAGAAGGAGAAGACGCCGGCCGCTCGCCCGGTTGCGGAAGCCGGTCTCGTCCGGACGGAAGCCCTGGTGCTGCTGGAATGCCACATAGCTCTGGAAAAAGGGCGGATGGGGCTGCTGGCCCACCTGACTCGTCAGCGGGGGACGGAAGCGGTGGCGCAGGCGCGGGAACTGCTTCTGGCGGGACTCCGCGCGGTTTCCCAAAGAGTTTGGCGGCTGCTCCGCCGCTTGTCTGAGCAGGCGCTCATCAGAATCGGCTGGCTGGCTCCACCCAGGCCCCAACTCGAGCCGGTCAGCCGGCGCGCGCGCCTCGGGCGGGTTCTCGATCTCCAGTTGCACGCGAAAGACCTGCCGATGATCTACCGGCGGATGTTTCGCCTCACCCCCGTTGAAGAGCCGAGGTTTCTGGTGGGGCGCGAGACGGAAATGGCGGGCCTCGGCGACGCATTGGCCCAATGGAACTCCCGGATGTCCGCGGCAGTCATCGTTGTCGGCGCCCGCGGCAGTGGCAAAACCAGCTTGTTGAACTGCGCCGCCTCGGGTCTGTTCTCGGCAATTCCGGTGGTGCGTGGCCAGCTTTCCGCCCGGGTGATGACCCGGGACCAGATGCGCGTTCTGCTGCGGAACATCCTGAAGCTCCCGGCCGAAGCGGACCTGAAAAACACCCTGAATGAGACCCGGCGGGTGGTGCTTATCGAGGAACTGGAGCGATCGTTTCTGCGGGTGATCAACGGCCTCGAGGCCTTGCGCGAATTGCTCACTTTGATTTACGAGACCTCGGCCAGCACGCTGTGGATCTTCAGCATCAACGAAACTGCGTTCCGATATCTGAACGCCACGGTGGGCCTGGGACAGTACTTCTCCCATCGAATCAACGCGATGTCCGTCCGGCGCGAGGATCTGGTCGGAGCCATCCTGCAACGCCACGATCTTTCCGGGCTGAGACTGGAATTTGCACCCTTGCCGGCGGAGGATCCAAGAGTGAGCCGCGCGCGGCGGCTGCTGGGCCTCGAACAGGACCCGGAACAACTTTTTTTTGAATCGCTTTACCGGCAGTCGGAGGGCATCTTCCGCTCCGCCTTCGAACTCTGGCAGGGGTCGATCGAGAGGGTCGAAGGCGGGGTGGTCCACATGCGCCAGCCACTGGTTCCGGAATATCAGCCGTTGCTCAAGGAACTCGGCCACGAAGACTATTTCATCCTGCAGGCGATTCTGCAACACGGCAGCTTGACGGCAGAGGAGGTGGCGCGCGTGACCCGCCTGGCCGTCGACGATGGCGGGCGCCGGCTGGAACGTCTTCGGCTTCTCGAGATTCTGGGACCCGATCCCGATTACCCCGGCTTGCGCGTACGCCCCGAGGCCGGTTTGTTCGTTCGCGAAGCGCTTCACATGCAAAACTTGTGGTAAGGAGGCCGTCGATGCACTCGGCGCCCGGGATGGCATTTCTGATCGTCACGGAACAACCGCTGAATGTTCTCCAGTTTTTCACGCCGGGAAGAGTATTTTCCGTCGCGCTGATCCTGTTCGTTACCTGGCTCCTGATCCGGTACGCCGGGAAGTTCCTGAATATGATCGGCGCGCGCGGCCCCCGCGCCAGATTCGTCGTGAAGTGGATTGAACCGATACTCCGGATCACGTTGTGGTTCACGGCAATCTTTATCTCGTTCGGCCTGCTCGCCCCCTCCAGGGAAACATTTATCGCGGCCATCGGCTCGGTTGCGATAGCGGTGGGGTTCGGCGCCCAGGCGCTGGTCAAGAACCTGGTGGGCGGGCTGGTGGTTCTGGTCGACCGTCCGTATCAACTGGGCGACCGGGTCAAAATCGGCGACGCTTACGGTGAGATTGACCACATCGGCCTGTGCAGCACGAAGTTGAACACGCCGGCAGACACGCGGGTCACCATACCGAATTCGAACCTGCTCGAAGCCATGGCGTTCAACGCCAACTCCGGAGTGCCGGATTGCCAGGTGGTGACCGACCTAGTGCTGCCGCCCCAGACTGATCCCGAAGAAGCCCTCCGGATTGGCTATGAGGCCGCCTACACTTCACCCTATGTCTATCTGGCAAAGCCTGTTCTGGTGCTGGTTTCCGACGAATTCCAGCAGCGGCCGTACTTGCGGCTGCGCGTGAAAGCTTACGTGTACGACCATCGCTTCGAGCCGCGCTTCGAAAGCGACATCACGGCCCGCGCGAAAGCGGAATTCCTACGCCGGGGAATGCTGGCCGGTTGGGTCTGACTTGGTCCTCCTGGGTTGGTGCGATACCTCGCCGGCGGATCTTCCAGGTAACCTAGTAAGAGCAAGTCCATGGAATCAACAGGCTTTCAGTTCCGCCACGGGTGTGTTCACCTGGGCGGAGGTGCCACCCGCTTCCGCGCGTGGGCGCCGCGGGCATCGGAACTCGAGCTGCGGATTACGCATCCGGAGCCGCTCGATGTGGTCCTCGAGCGCCGCTCCGGCGGCTACTGGGAGACCGTCCTCGAAGACGCTCCTCCCGGCACGCGCTACTTGTACCGGATCGACGGCCGGGCCGAGCGGCCGGACCCCGCCTCACGCTTCCAGCCGGAGGGCGTGCACGGCGCCTCCGAAGTGGTGGACGCGGCGTTCGACTGGCAGGACCACGAGTGGCGGGGGCTGCCGCTCGAGCGCTGCGTCCTTTACGAACTGCATGTCGGGACCTTCACTCAGGAAGGTACGTTCGATGCCATCCACCCTCACCTGGAGTCGCTCCGCGATCTGGGCATCACGTTCGTCGAACTGATGCCCGTGGCCCAGTTTCCGGGCGGCCGTAATTGGGGATACGACGGCGTCTACCCCTTTGCCGCGCAGAACTCTTACGGCGGCCCGCCGGGGCTGAAGCGGCTTGTGAACGAGTGCCACAAACACGGCTTGGGCGTCGTCTTGGATGTCGTTTACAACCACTTGGGCCCCGAGGGAAATTACCTGGCTGACTTCGGCCCGTACTTCACCGACGGTTACCGGACGCCGTGGGGCACCGCCCTCAACTTCGATGGTCCCGAAAGCGACGAAGTGAGGCGGTTCTTCATCGAGAACGCCCTGTATTGGACCCGCGAGTTCCACATCGACGCTCTGCGGCTGGACGCCGTGCACGGCATCTTCGACCGCTCCGCCTACCCGTTTCTGGAAGAACTGGGCGACGCCGTGCGCGCGGAAGCCGCCCGCGTGGACCGGCAGGTTTTCGTGATCCCGGAAAGCGATTTGAACGATCCGCGCCTGATCCGTTCCAAGCGTCTCGGAGGTTTCGGCCTGGACGCGCAGTGGGCCGATGGCTTCCACCACGCCTTACGGGTGCTGCTGACCGGCGAGCGGGGCGGATATTACCAGGACTACGGCGAGCTGCGCCATCTCGCCAAGGCGTTCGCGGAAGGCTACGTCTACTCGGGCGAGTACTCGCAGTTCCGCCGGCGCCGCCACGGCGCCCCTCCCAACGACATACCGGCGTACCGGTTCGTGGTGTTCTCGCAGAATCACGACCAGGTGGGAAACCGCATGCTGGGCGAGCGTCTCGGCGCCCTCGCCTCTTTCGAGGACCTGAAAGTGGCGGCGGCGGCGGTAATTCTCTCACCCCACCTTCCGCTGCTGTTCATGGGCGAGGAGTACGCGGAAACGGCGCCGTTCCTGTACTTCGTCAGCCACTCCGATCCGGGCCTGGTGGAAGCGGTTCGCCGGGGACGGAAGCAGGAGTTCGCCGCTTTCGCCTGGCAGGGCGAGCCGCCCGACCCTCAGGCGGAAGAGACCTTTTTGCGGTCGAAACTCCACCTCGACCTGCGCGGCCGGGATACACACCGGGCGCTGTACGGTTTTTACCGGGAATTGTTGCGCCTTCGCCGGGAAATCGGGGCACTGGCTTTCCTGAGCAAAGAACAAATGTCAGTCTCGGCGGACGAAAATGCCAAAGTCCTTCTAATAAGACGCTGGCACGCCAGTGACGAAGTAATTCTGGCGCTGTGTTTTTCCGCCGAAAGTGTTACAGTCAAGCTGCCCGTCCCGGCCGGGCGCTGGTCGAAATTGCTGGATTCCGCCGAGGCCGCCTGGAACGGACCGGGCACCATGCTTGCCGGGCATCTCGACTCGTCAGGTGAATTAAAATTTGGATTGGCACCGAAATCGGCGGTATTGTACAAACGGTGCCTGGAGACTGAAATGGAATGAGCCAACCTCGTGTTCCCATATCGACGTATCGCGTTCAATTCACCCGCGATTTCCGTTTTGTTGATTGCCGCGACCTGGTGGCTTATCTGCACGAGCTGGGCATTGGCAACCTGTATTCCTCCCCCCGCTCCCGGCCGCGCCGCGGCAGTTCGCACGGCTACGACGTTACCCAACCGGCGCGAGTGAATTCCGAGCTCGGCTCCGACGAGGAATTCGACGACCTGTGCGAGAAGCTCAGGCACTATGATATGGGTCTTCTGCTCGACATCGTTCCCAACCATATGTCCGCCAGCCACGAGAACGCCTGGTGGATGGATGTGCTTGAAAACGGGCCCGGTTCCCGGTATGCGCGCTTCTTCGACATCGACTGGCATCCGGTTGCGTCCAAAGCCGCTTTCCTGTTGGAAGACAAAGTTTTGCTTCCGCTGCTCGGCGACCTCTACGGCAACGTGCTGGACAATGGCGAGCTGGCAGTCCACCTGGATGAGTCCGGCTTCTTCCTGCTGTACTACGAGCACCGCCTGCCGCTCGATCCAGGTACCTACGGGCCGATTCTGGAACGTTGCATCGACCGGATCGTGTGGCGGCTGGCCGTGGCTCATCCGGCGATCGGAGAAATCCGGCAGCTTCCACCCCTGGTGGAGGCGATCCCTCCGCGTACGGCTACCGAGCCGGACCAGGTCGCCCGCCGGCGCGAGTTGGCGCAGTCGGTCAAGCAACGGTTGTTCCACGCCTACCGCGATCAGCTTGAAGTCCGCCTGGCCATCGATGCGGTCTTGCGGGATATCAGCGACACCAAGCACCGTCCCGACGCTGCCGATTTCCTCGACCGGGTTCTCTCCGCGCAGGGATTCCGGCTGGCGCACTGGAAAATCGCTTACGAGGAGATCAATTACCGGCGTTTTTTCGATATCAACGACCTGGTCCGCCTGCGTGTGGAAGACGAAGAAGTATTTCGCACCAGGCACGAGCCGATCATTCAGCTCATTCGCGAAGGAAAGGTCGCCGGCCTGCGCGTGGACCACATCGACGGACTCCGCGACCCGCAGGGTTACCTGGAACGGCTGCAGTCTGAAATCGGTGGCGGCCAGCCTTCGTCGAGCTTCTACGTGGTGGTTGAGAAGGTTCTGGGCCGCGGCGAGCCTCTGCCGCGAAAGTGGCTTGCCGACGGCACTACCGGCTACGACTTTTTGAACGTAGTGAACGACGTGTTCGTGCATCCCGAGGGGTTGCTTTTGCTGGAGGAGACCTATGCCAACTTCACTAGCGACAACATGCCCTTTGCCGAAGTCTGCTACGCCCGCAACAAGCAGGTGATGAGACAGTTGTTTGCCGGCGAGGTGAACGAACTGGGACACCGCCTGGGCACGCTGGCGGCGCAAGACCGCCAGGCGCGCGACGTTCCCCTCTCCGAGTTGATGAACGCGCTGGTGGAGACCACCGCCTGCCTTCCTGTCTATCGGACCTACATCCGGAATTTCGCGGTGGACGAGCGCGACCGGCGCTACCTGGAGCGGACCCTCGACTTCGCGCGGCGCCGAACCAAGGAAGACGGCGCCGGCGCGGCCGCATTCGATTTCCTTGGCCGGGTTTTGCTTCTCGAGCCGCCCGCTTACGCTCAGGATCAGAAATCGGAGTGGCTGCGTTTCGTCATGAGGTGGCAGCAGTTCACCGGTCCGGTGATGGCGAAAGGCTTGGAAGACACCACCTTTTACGTGCACAACCGCCTGATTTCGCGAAACGAGGTGGGAGGCGACCCCCTGCGTGAGGGGCCGCCGTATTGTCTGGCCGACCTTCACAGCTTCCTCGAAGGCAGGCGCAGGCACTGGCCCTACTCGATGAACACCACCGCCACCCACGACACCAAGCGCAGCGAGGACGTACGCGCGCGAATCAACGTGCTGAGCGAATTGCCCGACGAGTGGAGCAAGCGGCTGGCGCGTTGGAGCCGGTGGAACCGCCGCCACAGGACCCCGGTGAGCGGCTTCGATGTTCCGGTTCCGGCCGAGGAGGTGCTTGTCTACCAGACGCTGTTGGGAGCCTGGCCGCTCGAACGGGACGAAATGCCCGGCTTTATGGAGCGCATGAATGCTTTTCTGGTGAAGGCGGCGCGCGAGGCCAAGACCTACTCGGGCTGGCTGTATCCGAACGAGGTCCACGAAAACGCCTTGACGCGCTTTGCCGCGAAGATTCTGACCCCTTCGGACGCCAACCAGTTTTTGCCCGATTTCCTGCGCTTTCAGGAGCGGATTGCCTTTCACGGGTTCCTCAACGCGCTAGCGCAAGTGCTGATTAAGGTCACCGCGCCGGGTGTGCCGGATTTCTACCAGGGCACCGAGCTGTGGGATTTCAGCCTGGCGGACCCCGACAATCGCCGCCCGGTGGATTACCCAAAGCGCATCGCGCTGCTCGAGGAACTGCGAAAGCGCGATTCGGAGAATCGGCGTGTATTGCTCCGAGACATGGTCGCCAACTGGAAAGACGGCCGCATCAAACTCTACCTCACCGACAAGTCCCTCGACTTCCGCCGCGCCAACGCGGATGTCTTCCTCAGGGGCGACTATATTCCGGTGGAAGCCGCCGGAACAAGACAGGACAATCTGATTCCCTTCTGCCGCCGCCAGGGCGGCACCTGGGCGCTGACGGTAGCGCCGCGCTGGACCGCGCAGATGACGGCAAGCCACCAGGTTCCGTTAGGGAAGCGGGCGTGGTCGGACACCCTGTTGCGATTGCCGGAGGGAGCGCCCGGTTTCTGGAGGGATGTGCTCTCCGGCGACAAGGTGGGAACCGAACTCCTGGACGACGGTTGCAGTGTCCTGAAAGTGGGCGACCTTCTGCGCCGCTTTCCGCTGGCATTGTTAACCAACAGTGGAGCGGGAGAAGCACCGAAACCGGGCCGCCGCCGTCGGAAAACCGGAAATCCGCCGCCATCGCTGTAACACCGTGGGGCAAGCTTGCAGCTTGCAAGCCGGCTTGAAGCCGGCCGTCAGCGCCAACCAGTTCGGGATCCGCCCGCATCCCCCAAGCAGGACCAATTCCCTCAAGAAGCCACACTTCCTTCGACGGGTTGTCCCAATTCTTGTGGCCTCGGGTATCCCCTTTTCACGGATTCATTCAGGGGCCGAGCTCCAATCGCTTCCGGCAAAGCTACGGATGACCGATGTAATCCATTCGACCGCCGTCGACCGTCAGAATCTGGGCGGTAATGAATCCCGATTCCGGAGCGACCAGAAATGCCACGGCGCGGGCAATGTCTTCGGGCTCGCCAATGGTTCCCACCATCGTCCGCTCCCTGACCCGCTGGAGCAGGTTCCGGAACTCCTCTTCGGTGCGCCCCTGTTTTATCATTTCCGTCCGGATGAAGCCCGGAGCCACGGCGTTGACTGTAATTCCGTGGGACCCGAGTTCCATGGCGAATCGCCGGGTGAGCACCGAGACAGCGGCCTTGGTGGCGGAGTAAAACGCGCTGCCCGGAAGCGTAGTACCGTGGCCGGCAATCGAAGTCAGGTTGACAATGCGTCCGTAGCGGCGCGTTTTCATGCCGGGAACGACGGCGCGCGTCGCGTGGATGAGGCCGTCGACATTGGTGCGCCGCATGTGCTCCACTCCGGCCGCATCGAAAGTCTCGAGGGTGGCCCGGAACACCACGCCGGCGTTGTTGACCAGAATCGACACGGACCCCAGTTCCTGTTCGATGCGCTCCATCATCCCGGCAACCTGGTCGGGGAAACCGATGTCGGCGCGCACGGCAATCGACCGGCCTCCGGAGGCGCGAATCTCCTCGGCCACAGCCTCCGCCTCGGCGGTTCGTGACACGTAGTTGACGCAAACCGCCGCACCTTCCCGCGCCAGGCGGAGAGCGATCGCCTTCCCCAGACCGCGAGATGCACCGGTAACCAGTGCCGTATCTCCATTGAAGATCATTCTCACCCCTCCCCCAGTGTGCCACGCGCCACGCCCCACCGGCCCTGGAGGGTGAGATGGCGCCACGCGGCGGCGCGGCCGGGGAGAAACGAAAACGGACCACCGAAAGGTGGTCCCCAAATGTTGAAAGATGTGGTGCGGAGGACAGGACTTGAACCTGCACGGGTCGCCCCGCTAGCACCTCAAGCTAGTGCGTCTGCCAATTCCGCCACCTCCGCAGGTGGACAAACTTCGGGCGCTCCGTGCGGAGCGTCCCACTCAAAACGTATCGCACCTATTTCTTCGGCGATTCCTTGGTTGCGGGTGCTTGCTGGGTCGCCGGGGCTGCCTGCGTCGCCGGCGCTTTCTGTTCGCTCCCCTTGGCCCCCGGCTTCGGCGGCAGCGGGATCGGAATCTTCTGCCCGCCCGGCATGTTCAACTCCATCGGACCCTGTTTCGCCGGCACGCCCGGCTCGTTCTTCGCCGGAGCCGTGGCGGGCGCCTTCTCGAGAACGGTGCTCTGCGAACCCCGGTCGCGGATGCGCATGATCGACAGCGTCAGCGAAGTAAGCATGAAGATCGCCGCCGCGGCGGCGGTTGCCTTCGAAAGCAGCGTCACCGAGCCGCGCGGCCCGAAAGTCGTCTGCGAACCCATTCCACCGAAGGCGCCCGCCAGATCGGCCGCCTGGCCGCTCTGCAGCAACACGACCACGATCAGAAACAGGCACACCGCGATGTGGATAAACGTGATTATCGCAAGCATACAATCCCGCTGGTTGCCGGGGAATCCGCGTTCCGGAGGGAACAGCACGGCAACCAACTTCAAGTATACGGGCCGCCGGCGGAAGCGGTCAAATGCCGTACGGCCCGGAATACCCATGATATGCTGCTGGTTTATGGAGCTTACTGAAGTCTATAGGCAGCTTGGCAGCGAAGCGTTCTTTCAATTGCTGCGGGGCATCTCGATCGGCCGGCTGAAAACCTACAAACTGTTTGAACGTATCAAGGCCCGCACCCACCTGCACAAGCTGAATACCGAAAACCTGCGCAAAGCGGCGCCAAAGCTGTGGCAGCGGATCGAAGAACACGACCAGGACCTGGCTACCGACCTCGCCCAGGCCATTCTGATCTGCCAGATGGACATGATCCGGGAGACGCTGGATTTTCTGGGTGTGCCCCACGAGGAAGGGTTCTTCGCCAAGGACCTGAAAGCCGAAGAGTATCTGAAGGACAACTGGCGAGAGCGTGCCTTTGAAGGGCTGAAAGACAAGTTTCCCCGGCCGGTGCTGCTTTTTTACCTGAACCACCTGGCCTGGGAGGTGGCCAAGGCCGAAGATGTGTATCTGCCGGCCGCTTGATCCCCGCCTCCAGGCTAGAATAAGAGATTCCGCTCATGTTGGAAGCACAACTGCAGGAACTAGAGACCAGTGCGCGAGCGCGGCTGGCAGGTTCGGCGAGCGCCGGCGAACTGGAAGACATCCGGGTGGACGTGCTCGGCCGCAAGGGCCTTCTCGCCCAGCTCAGTAAAGAGATGGGCAAAGTGCCGCCCGCCGAGCGCGCCGCCGTCGGCAAGCTTCTGAACGCCGTCAAAGAGTCGATCGAGGGGCTATACAACCAGCGGCGTGCGCGATTTGAAAGCGACGCCCTGGAGCAGCGGCTTCAATCCGAGTGGCTCGACCTGACGCTGCCCGCGCCCGGTGTCCGCCCCGGCAGCCTGCACCCGCTGACGCAGATCCAGCAGGAGCTCGAAGAGCTTTTCCTCTCGCTTGGCTTCACGGTGCTGGACGGCCCGGAAGTGGAGACCGAGCGCCGCAACTTCGACGCGCTGAACATTCCGTCCACCCACCCGGCGCGCGACATGCAGGATACCTTTTGGCTGACTTGCGGCCTGCTGCTGCGCACGCACACCAGCCCGGTGCAGGTGCGGGGCATGGAGAAACTGGGGCCTCCACTGCGGATGATCGCCCCGGGCCGGGTGTTCCGCAGCGAAGAGGTGGACGCCAGCCACGAGCACACCTTCTATCAGCTCGAAGGCATGATGATCGATCGCGAAGTGTCCATCGGCCACATGCTGTACTTCATGAAAATGCTGCTCGAGCACATCTTCCGCCGCGAGGTGACGGTGCGGCTGCGGCCCGGCTATTTCCCCTTCGTCGAGCCCGGCTTCGAGCTGGATATTCAATGCCTGATTTGCGGCGGCCCGGGCTGCCCGGTGTGCAAACAATCGGGATGGGTGGAACTGCTGCCCTGCGGCCTGGTGAATCCGAACGTCTTGCGGCTGAGCGGCATCGACCCCGACGAGTGGAACGGTTTTGCCTTCGGGCTGGGGCTGACGCGGCTGGTGATGATGCGCTACGCCATCGACGACGTGCGCCTGCTGCAAAGCGGCGATTTGCGATTCCTGCGGCAATTCTGACGGGCGGGAAGACACCGAACGAGTGAAGGGAACAAGCCTTGAAGTTCTCCTACAACTGGATTTGCGAATTCGTGGAAGGCGTTGACACGCCGGCGGCGGAGCTGAGCCAGCTTATTACGATGAAGACCGCCGAGAGCGAAGGCGTGGAGCCCTATGCGCCCTACCTCGACCAGGTTTGTGCGGCGAGGGTGGAAAGCGTCGAGCCCGTTGCCGGCGGCCACAACGTGAAGGCGGTGGTAGCAACCGGCCGCTACGGCGTGAAGACGGTGGTCTGCGGCGCTCCGAACTGCACGCCCGGCGTGGTGACGGCGTATGTTCCGGCCGGCGTCAGCCTGGGCGGCCGCGCCATCGAGAAAGCCATTATCCACGGCATCGAGAGCGATGGAATGCTGGCGAGCGGCGTGGAGCTGGGCGTGAATCGCGACTCCGCCGGAATTCTGGAATTACGCGCCGAGCCCGGCGACCCGCTCCCCGGCTGCCGGCCCGACTGGATCATCGAAATCGACAACAAGAGCCTGACCCACCGCCCGGACCTGTGGGGTCATCACGGAATGGCGCGAGAGGTGGCCGCCGTGCTGCGCAAGCGCCTGCTGGAGGCGGCCGACCTCAGTTTGCTGCCCGCCGGCGCCTCCCCGGTGAAGGTCGAGATCGAAAACTACGACCTGGTGCCTCGCTACAGCGCACTGCTGGTGGAAAACGTCACCGTCGGCCCGTCGCCGCTGTGGCTCCAATACCGCCTGGAATCCATCGGGTTGAACCCGATTTCGAATATCGTCGACATCACCAACCTGATTCTGGCGGAGATCGCCCAGCCGATGCATGCTTTCGATGCGGACATGCTGAAGGGCGAGACGATTTATGCGCGCCCGGCGCGGGCGGGCGAGAAGATCATGGCCCTGAACGGCGAGCGGTACGAAGTGGGCCCGTCCAACGTGGTCATCGCCGACGCCGGAGGGCCGGTGGCCATTGGAGGCGTCATCGGCGGGCTGGACAGCGCCATTTGCTCGACGACGCGCCGCATCGTGCTTGAAAGCGCCAACTTTCTGGGCAGCGGCATCCGCAAAACTTCGACACAGTTGGGGCTGCGCACCGACGCCTCGGCGCGTTTCGAAAAATCGCAGGACCCGGCGAACACGCTGCGTGGGCTGGCGCGGGCGGTGGCGCTGCTTGCGGAGGTTTCTCCCGGCATGAAAGTGGTGGGCGGAGTGGCGGACGCGCTGGCGCCGGCCGTCGCCGCCACCGTCAACAGCGGGTACGCCTCCGAGCCGATCGAATTGCCGATGGGCTGGCTGCGTATGAAGCTGGGGCGCGACATCTCACCGCGGGAAGTGCGGGAGATTCTCGAATCGCTCGAATTCCGCGTGGCCGAGCCCAAGCCGAAGCTGTTCGCGGTGAGTGTGCCAAGCTGGCGCGCCACCCGCGACATCAGCATCAAAGACGATTTGCTTGAAGAGGTGGGCCGCATCGTCGGCTACGACACCATCACTCCCCAGCCGCCGCTGGTCGCCACCCGGCCTCCGGTGGCCAACCGGGAGCGGCGCTTCCACCACGATGTCCGGGCGGCGGTGAGCGCGCAGGGCTTTACCGAGGTCTACAACTATTCCTTTATCAGCGAGGAGATGGCGCGCACCTTTGGCTATCCGCCCGAAGATCACCTTCAGGTGGCCAATCCGATTTCGAGCGACCAGACGCTGCTGCGCCGCAGCCTGATTCCGGGCCTCTGGAAGAACGTGCTGGACAACAGCCGGCACTTCGACGAGTTCCGTCTGTTTGAGATCGGCTACGAAATCCACAAAGAGATTCCGGCCGGCGACGACGGGCTTCCGACCGAGATTCCACACCTGGCGGCCGCCATCTACGCGAAGGAAGGTGACGGAGAGGCGGGCTTGTTCGAGCTGAAGCGGCTGGCGGAATGCGTGCTGCGCGGCGCGGTGGTAAAGGCGGCCGAGGCACACCCTTACGAGCATCCCGCGCGGTCGGCCACCCTCATCTGGCGCGGCCAGGAAGTCGGGCGCATGTTCGAGTTTCATCCCAACCTGGTGGAAGGACGCGCCGCGGCGCTCGATATCGATCTCGCGGAAGTGCTGAAGCTGGGGCCGGCCGAAATCCGGCATCGCCCGCTGTGGCGCTTCCCTACCTCGGCGTTCGATCTTTCGGTGGTGGCGCCGGTGCGCGAACCGGTGGCGGAATTGGAAGGAAAGCTGCGCGCGCTTGCGGCGGACGACCTGGTCTCGCTCGCCTTCGTCACCAGCTTCGAAGGCGCTCCGCTGCCCGAAGGCACAAAGAGCGTTTCTTATCGGCTGGTTGTGGGCGCCCAGGACCATACTCTCTCGTCCGAAGAAGCCGGCGCGATCCGCCAGCGGGTGATCGAAGGGCTGCGCCAGGTAGGCTACGACCTGCGCATCTGAGGATTGCTACCGGCCGCCAAACAGGGGAGCGATTCTTTTATTACTTTGATTTCGCGCAGCGCTCTTATTTCTCATATTTCACTTCTATTTTTTGAATGCCGCCGCAGTCCCATTTGTGGAACTTTCGTCACTATTTCGGGGACGCCTCCGGAGTGACCCAGTGTTTGTGCGGACGGATGATTTGCGGGTCGATACGGAGCTTCTCGTACAGTTCCTGCTGCGCCGGTTCAGGTACCGACCCTTTCCGAATGCGCAGCTCCTCTCCACTATCGGTCGGCAGAACAATGGTGCTGACTTGGTGGGTCTTCAGCGTTTCCCTTACCGTCGCCCAGGAGGTGTGGACTCCGGCATCCAGCAGCGTCTTTTCGATCGAGATCAGCAGATGGCAGGCCAGCACGCAGAGGAAGATGTGGGCGTCCACCCGCTCTTCCTTCTGGTGGTGAATCGGCCCCTCGCTCAGCGGGCTCTTGAGCGCCCGGAACGCCGCCTCGGCCCGAGTCAGCAGCATGTAGATCCGCCACGCCTCATCGGCGCTCAAGTCGGCGCGGTCCGTCTTCAGTGGGTAACTCCCATCTAACTTCTCCGCCTTGGCGCGCTTCGCCTCATCCAGGTGATAGTCGAACATTTTCTGGTTGGCGCCGGCATCGTAGTCCATCCGGTACTAGCGCGCCACTCGCGGATAGCGCTCCTTCAGCCGTCCGATGGATTGCAGCACTTGCTCCGGCTTGGTCCCTTTTCCTTTGCCCCGGGCCACTCGCTTCTTTAACTTCTCCAGGTCTGTCAACAGCCGCCTTTCCTGCGCCTCCCGGATGGCCCTGTCCTTGTCCTTCCGTTCGCTGCTCAGGCACAGCACGTGGGTCAGCTCACCGACGCGCCGCAGCTTGACCCGGATCTCGGATTTCTTCTGGAACCGGTTGCGCGGCGACGGCTCGCGCAGCACCGGCGTGAACTCTTCGTCGCTTTCGAAGTAAGTCGAAGTAAGGTCATACAGGAACAGCGTCTGATCCAGGTTGAACAGGGTCCGTTCGCGCTCGGCGAGCGCGGCTTCGATCTTCACCTGCTTGCTGAGCAGACGGTCCAGGTTGCGGTACAGCGCATTTTCGGCCAGCTCCTGGAACTCGTCACCGAGCAGATCGGGAAGGGCGGTGGAGCGAATCCAGTCCGGCATGGCCCGCTCGCTGGTGGGATGGACCAGGCGGTTCAGTGTCATGGCGCAAGTCAGTTGACGCGTGCGTTCGCTCAGGCCAGCCTGTTCGAGAATACGGTCGAAATCGAGGCGCTTCCAGAAGTGATAGCCAACATGCACAGGGCCGGCCTCACGTGGCTTTTCGACCCGAACCTGATCGGTATGGATAGCGACTAGATCGGTTTGCGGAGCGGTGGATTGGGCGGGGGCCTGGTGACGCGTACCAGAGGCCGGGAGCTTGCCAAGCAGGGCTTCCAACTCGGGGGTAGGCGGTTCGTCGGCGAGGAGGCTGGGCTGGCCGGTGAGAGCGGCCTGCAGCTTGCGCGCGATGCGGAGCCATTCTTGCTTGGGGCGCGGAGACAGATCGCCGAGCGAGCAGATGGCGCGCTGTCGGGGGCCCTTGGGGGTGAGAACGCTTTCGACCAAGACGTAGTTGAAGTAGGTCTTGCCTTTATAGGTCCGCGAAGATTTGCGGATGAACATATCCTATAGACACTATTTAAGCACACTTGGCCGTAGAGTCAAGACCAGGATAAAGGCATCCATACTATTATCTGTTGGGACTCATCGGTAGTAATCAGAAGTTCTATAAGCTCCAGATGCGCCGCCATTATTAGTCACTATTTTTGTGAAGTGCGGAAATGTGGCACCTGTAATCAGGCACTTACATCCCAACATCGCGTCCAGAAGCAGCGCCACCTCGGAGTGGTGGGGCGAAGTTGGGCTAGGAGAATTGTTGCGGCGCCTACTCACCGCCGCCGGCGCTTTTGGCCTTCTCCCGGCGCCGCCGCTCCCAGTAGTCGCGCATGCGCTGCGAGACGATTTGCCGCTCCTCTTGACTCATCCCCTTTTTACGGCCACGGCGGCCGGTCGCGGGCCGTACCGGAACGGCTGTCCGGCCCGCGGCCACCAGTGCCTCCAGAGATTCAATCGCCTGATCGAGGCGTGCCCGATCCTGGCGTAATTCTTGGATAACTTTCAACAGGTCCATACGAAAAACCGTTTCCGAGGTTTGAATGGTCTGCCGGATTCGGTTTCAATACTACCTGTCGAATTTTTCCGCCAAAAGAATCAAAAGTACCTTAACGTACTAGGAAAGGCCAGCTCCTTACGAAATGGAGCCCAAACCGCAGGCCCACCAAATACAATACGCCGGCAATCAATGCCGCCAGCAGAACCAACGACAGAATCACCCTCTTCCACGGGAAGTACTTGCCTTCACGCTTGAGCACCAGCAAATAGCTGGCGAACACGCCGATGAAGTAGAGACCGATCATGGGCACGGCGAAGATTGCCAGGTTGACGGCGTCCGGGGTGGGAGTGATGATCGCCGCGAGTATGGTGATGAGGAGAATGGCGTAACGGGAGTTCCGCAGCAGGAACGACGGGGTCACGATGTGCAGCAAGGTTAGAAAGAATATCAGTACCGGCAGCTCGAAGATGACGGCAATTCCCAGCGTGACGTTGACGAAGAGATCGAAATACTCGGTAATCGTCACCAGCGGCCGGATGCCGATATCCTTTCCAATTCCCAATAGAAATGTCAGGCCGAACCGGAAGGCTACGAAATAGGCGAACAGCCCGCCCAGGATGAACAGGCCGGCGGAGCAGAGGATAAACGGTGTCGCCCAGCGCCGCTCGCGCTTGTAAAGCCCGGGCGAGACAAAGGCCCAAACCTGGTACAGCATCCACGGCGACGAGATGAAGATGGCCGTCAGCACCGGCAACTTCACCCAGACGATCATGAACCCCTCCATTGGAGAGGTGATGATCAGCTCGGGTGCGAAGCCAAGGGAGGTGAGTGCGCGCGCGGCCGGCTCGCGGACGACATTCCAAAGGTCATTGGTGAAAACCAGGCTGACGATGAAGGCGACAGCCAAGCCACCGAGCGTGTAGATGATCCGCATGCGCAGCTCTTCCAGGTGCTCGAGAAAAGACATTCGGAGCATGCCGTCCTCCTCCTCGTCTCCGTCGTCGGAATCGTTGGCGGAGCCGCCGGAAGCCGGTGGAGAGGCCGATCCTCCAGAAGATGCGGAACTCGATACAGACTTCTGTTTGGGATTGCTCAGGCTTACTTCGCTGGCCTCGGAAGACGCCTTGGCGGCGGTGTCGCCGCCGCCAAGGCCTGGGTCTTCGGTGCCGGAATTGGGATCGTCCGGGTCGGTTTCGGGATAAGGATCGGGCGGAGTCCCGCCGGCGCCGGACGCGCCGGTACTTTCTGGCTGCTCCCGGCTAGGGTCTTCAGGCAACGTAAGTCCTTCTTATTTAGCGCTTAGTTTGCTCCGGAAGAGCGGACTCCCCAAGGCCCCTTTAGTCACCGGCCGCCGGCGCCACGTCGGCCGGCTTGGCGGTGTGCTGCCCGTGCTCATCCGCGGTGGGTTCCACCTGGGGATTGGCGCTGGCCGCTACCGTGCCCTCGGGCGCGGTGGCATGCGGGGTATCCGTTCCGGATGTCGAGTCGGCGCCCTGAGTTGCGGAAGCGCCTCCCGTGGAAGTGTCTTGCGAGGAGTATTGCTCCCCCTGATCGTATTGGTAACCGTAGTCGTCGTAGCCATACTCCGAAGACGACCCCGAAGAACTGTTGTACTCAGACGTAATCTGGCTGGTGTAATCGTCGGCGACCTTTTTGATCTCCCGGCCTTCCTCCTCAATCGCACTCAACTCGCGGTGGAAGGTGTCCTTGAGCTCATTGGACGCACGGCGGAATTCAGCCAGACCTTTTGCAAGGTTACGGCCCAGTTCGGGCAGTTTCTTCGGTCCGAAGATAAGCAGGGCAACGACAAAGATAACGACTGTCTCTTGCCAACCTAACGGACCCATAATGTGGCTCCCCGTCTAAAGTCAATTTCATGATAGCGAGGGCCGACAAAAAGCGTCAACCGCCGCACCTCCGCCCGCTCTCGGGCACGAGCGTCACTGGAGACCCGGGCGGCTCAGGATTCGCGGTGCACGGCGTCCAGCGAAAATGCGGGGAGGCAGACCGAGATATACTCCGCCCCCTCCGGCCCCGGGCTGCTGTAACGGACCCACTCGCCCGGTTCGGCGATCAACGCCTGGCCCGCATGGACCTCGATTACGCCTTGCCGGTGCTCCACGCGGAGCATTCCTTTCAGCACCACGGTGATTTCGTCAAACTCAGGAGTCTGGCCCGGTTCTTGCCAGCCGGCGGGACTTACCATGCGGGCCACGCTCACCGCCGCCGTCCGCGTGTTGACGCGGCCCACGAATTCCTCGATCAGTTTGGGCTTATTGCCCGCGGCGGCGATGCGAGCGGGCATTTCAATCGAGTTTCGGCATAGCGACACGCTCCAAAAACGGTAGCCTCTAGAGGAAGGCCAGCGTCTTCATCCTGAGATGTCGAACCGCTTCCGGCAGCGCTGATTTTTGCATACCGCGCGGTCATCGAGCAGAACCATATAGTTCTGTGCTTTCTGGAACTTGGCCCGGTCGCGCTCATCCGCGCCTCGTGGTAGTTGCGCCTTCTTTTTGCGCACCATCCAGTTCAGTTCATAGTCTTCCACGGATTTGCAGTAGGGGCAGTTCAGCCGTGCCGCCTTAGTGGTTCTCGACTCATCAAAGAACGCTCGTTCATCCATCTCCCAAATGTCCCTCCCAAGCGGTGGCTGCCACGTTGTCTTCAGGCCGTGGACGCGCCGCTGAAACACTCCGCGAAACTCCGATCCAGCAATCCGCAAGCATATCGTCCACATCGCCGCGGCCGACATTTAGCGGCGGCGAAATCCGCAGGCAATTGCCGTGAAAGCCGCACTTGCCGACAATCAGACCGTTCCGGCGCGCCGCCTCCATCACTTGAAGCGTTTGCGCCTTCGCCGGCTCTTTCGTGCGGCGGTCGGTCACCAGTTCGACGGCCTGCATCAGGCCCATGCCGCGCACATCACCAATGGCAGGGTATTTCCCGTGCAGGTCCTCCAGACCGTCGCGCAGATAGCCGCCCATCTTCTCTGCATTGGCCAGCAGGTTTTCCTCTTCGATGAAATCGATCACGGCCCGGGCGGCTGTAGTGCAGACGGGATTCCCGCCAAAGGTCGAAATGGCGGGCGCGGGCATCGCGTCCGCAATTTCCGGACGCGCCACGGTTACGCCGATGGGCAGCCCATTGGCCAGCCCTTTCGCACCGACAAGCATGTCCGGCATGACGCCGTAGTGCTCGATAGCGAACCAGCGGCCCGTTCTGCCCCACCCCGTCTGCACTTCGTCGCTGACAAACAAGCCACCGTACCGGCGCACAATCTCCTCCACAATGCGGAAGTATTCCGGAGGCGGAGTCACCACGCCGCCCACGCCTTGCAGCGGTTCGGCGACAAACGCCGCAATCCGCCCGCAGGTGCTGGTGCGAATGGTTTCCTCCTGGTCGTGCGCGCAACGAACTTCGCAACTCGGATACTTCCAGGCCAAAGGGACAACGATAACAGTATGCACTGACGGCATGGACGATACCAGGTTCCAACGTGGGTAGCGGCCGCCAGCTCGACTGGCCGGTCATCGTCAACCCCAGCGCCGAGCGCCCATGGTAAGAGTAGCGCAGGGCGACAATTTCCGAGGCGCCCGTATAGCAGCGCGCCGCGATAACCGCCGTCTCGTTCGCCTCCGTGCCGCTGTTGGAGAAGAAACACTTGGTGAGCTTGCCGCCCGGGGTGAGCGAGGCGATCTTCGAAGCCAGCAAGAGCTGCGGCTCCGTGGCGAAAAGCGCCGAGACGTGCTGCAGGCGGTCGAGCTGCTCGTGGACCTTGCGATTCACCCGCTCGTTGCAGTGCCCCACGCTCACCACCACGATGCCACCAAAGAAATCCAGATACCGGTTTCCGTCGATGTCGTAGACGTACTGGTCCTTGGCGTGGGTGATGACAAGCGGCTCGGCGTAGTAGTGGACCAGACGCGGGAAACAGGTGCTCGCGATGCGCTAGCAGGATTTCGTCTTTCGTCATATTCCCGCTTCTCACCCCGCAACACGAGGCTGCACCGGCCAACCTCTCACGATAGCGCCGACAGCCCCGGTTTTAGGTCCGCGATCTCGATAACGGTGCGCGTGCCTTCTCCCACTTTACTCTCGATATTCATCTCGGTAGCCGTTTCCATAAAGGACCTGCAGTCGTTCCCGCACGTTGCTGATGCCGATCCCGGAATCGTAAAGATTACGCCATGCGCGATTCGGGAATTCCGACGCCGTCGTCTTCCACCGTGAGCCGCAGCGTGCCGTCCAGAGATGGCTTTCGATCCGTACTGTGCCGCCTTCCACCTTTCTGCGCCAAACCATGCTTGATGCTGTTTTCCACCAGCGGCTGCAGCATCATGCTGGGAACCTGCAGGTCGAGAGTTTCGGCGTCGACGTTGCTCTCAAACCGGAGCTTTCTGCCGAACCGGACCATCTCGATGGATAGATAATCTTCGATGAAACGCCAACTCCTCGCGCAGCGTGGTCAGCTCTTCCGTGTTGCGCAGGAGTTTCGAAGAATCTTGGAGAGCTTGTACACCACCCCTCGCGCCTTCTCCGGGTCGGTGCGGATGAGCGAAGAGACGGTATTCAAGGTGTTGAACAGGAAATGGGGATTGATCTGGCTGCTGAGGGCCCGCAGCCGGGTTTCCACCAGCAGCCGGCTCTGAATCTCCAGTTTTCGTTCATTGCGGTTGTTATTCCACACTTTCAGCGGAATCACGGTGGCGAACAAGGTGGAGACGTAAATGGCCAGCAGGTACAGCGGATGCACCTGGCTCTCATCGGCCAGCAGCGAGAAGATAAGCCCTCTGTGGCCGAACAACTGGTGCAGCAAGCATGCGCAGAAATTCGGCGAACAGGATGCTGAGCAGGAACACCAGGTGGAACAGAAGCCGCTCGCGGTCTTTCCAGCGCCGGAAGATGCGGTAAAGATAGAGGTCGAAGAACGGGGAAAAACGCCAGACTTCTTCGGGTTCCGGCGCCAGGTCTCGCACCAGCCCGCCCATCAGGCCGAGCCCGACGTACAGCGGCAGCGAAATGAATTCGCCGTTCAACATGGCCGGAACGGCGATGATGGCGCTGCCCAGCAGACCGCTGCCGTAGCCGCCCACCAATCCCACCACCATGCTGCCTTCGAGCGCCATGTCCGCGGCCCAGTAGCTGCGGGTAATCACCCGCACGGCCACGCCGGCGCTGTAGGGCAAAGCGATGATCAAAGCCAGCAAGACGCGCTGGGACGCCGAGCGCTGCTCCTGCAAAAGCAAGCGCTGGAACGTCGCGAGGCGCGCCACAATGCTCGCCAGAGAGGCGGCTAAAGCCAGCTTTACCAGCAGGATGACGAGTTCGTGCTCCATGCGGCCCTGTCGGCAATTATAATGAAGTCAGGGTCTCCAAACCCCAGATCAATAAGAATAATCCATGCCAGAAGGCCCTTCCCCCGAATTCCGCAAGGTTGCGGAGGCGCAGTTCCCTTCCCGGTTCGGCAACTTCCGAATCTACGGCTTCGAGCGCCAGATCGGCGATGTGACCGAAGAAGCGGTGGTGCTGAAACTGGGCGAATTCGTCCCCGGCGAACCGGTCCTGGTTCGCATTCACTCACAGTGTCTCACAGGGGATGTGTTTCACAGCCTGCGGTGCGATTGCCGCGCCCAGTTGGAATTGTCGTTGGCCTCCATGGACCGCGAAGGCGAGGGGACTGCTGATTTACGAGCTGAAAGAAGGCCGCGGAATCGGTCTGCTGAACAAGCTGCGTGCTTATGAGCTTCAGGATGCCGGCGCCGACACCGTGGAAGCCAATGAACGGCTGGGGTTTGAGGTCGATCTGCGCGATTATGGGCTGCCCGCCCGCATCCTGAAGTATTTCAGCGTGCCGGCCGTTCGCCTGTTGTCGAACAATCCGGAGAAGATCAGAGCGCTCGAGGAAGCGGGCATTCGGGTGGTGGAACGGGTGCCGTGCCAGCCGGAACCCTCCGAAACCGCCGAGAGTTACCTTCGCACGAAGAAGGAGAAGCTCGGGCACCTGCTGGAAATCTGACCGTCGCGGCCAGAGCGGTTCGGGCATGTTTCCCGGCGTCGCGCCGCCATGAATCGACCCTCCGCCGAATACACGCTGGCCGACCAGGAACGGATGGCCCGCGCCAGGCGTTATTTCGAGTGGCAAAACAGACTGGTGGCGAAAGAACTTGGCGAGCGGGTTGTCGAAGTCGGTTGTGGACTGGGGAACTTCACCGGACTTCTCCTCGACCGCGCGCAAGTGATCGCGATCGATGCCGAGCCGG
Organism: Bryobacterales bacterium; assembly: GCA_963810595.1. Taxonomy (GTDB): domain Bacteria; phylum Acidobacteriota; class Terriglobia; order Bryobacterales; family Bryobacteraceae; genus CAWEOG01. The sequence continues at coordinate 194,067 of CAWEOG010000020.1, forward strand.
CGTGTATCGACCGCGTGCTCGAGCGCTACCGCTTCCACAACAACCTGCAGGTGTTCGTCATGGATGCGACCGAGGCCCGCTTCCGCGAGCTGGTCCGGTTCGCGCCGGACTCTTGCGTGTGCCTGAACGTCCTCGAGCATATCGAGGACGACCGCCTGGCGATTGAAAATATGGCTGCCGTACTGCCTCCCGGCGGCCGCATCGTGCTGATTGTCCCGGCACACCAGGCGCTGTACGGACCGATCGATCGCAACCTGGGGCACTTCCGACGCTACGATAAGTCAACCGTGCGGGCCTTGTCCAACGGGGCCGGCCTGGTAGTGAGAAAGCTCCACTACATGAACCTGGCCGGCTTCTTCGGCTGGTGGGCGAATGCGCGGCTGTTCAAGAAGAATGCCCAATCCGGCGCGCAAATCTCCCTGTTCGACAACTGGATTGTCCCCCTGATGTCGAAGGCGGAAGGGGCGGTTCACCCTCCCGTTGGACAGTCCCTTTTCGCGGTCCTGGCGAGACCGGATTGAGAATCTGGCCGAGAGCCCGTGCTTCCGCGAAAGCAAAACTGGCGCGCACCTCCAAAACGAGCGAGAATCAGGGGTAAAGACTATCGGAGGCAGGGATTAATGCTCCGCATGGCTCTCTCCGTTTCTCTGGCGGCCGCGGTGCTGGTATTCGGCGGGCTAACCGGCGGCGACGGTGTATTGGTGGCGCCGGCTCGCGCGCAAATCGGGGCCAGGGCGCCATCTCTCGCCTGGCAGACGCATTTCTCCATCGACCCTGCCCAGCTCGGGGTGGGCGACGTTCTGGTGGCGATGCGCGAATTGCCGGACCCCAACTTCAGGGATACTGTCGTCCTGCTCACTCATTACGATTCGCAAGGGACCATCGGGGTGATCCTCAATCGCCAGTCCACGCTTCCGTTGTCCCGTGTTTTTCCGGAAGCCAAGGACCCAAAGCGCCAGCACGAGACCATCTTTCAGGGCGGCCCGGTTACGCCGACGGGGATTACGGCCCTGGCCGCCACGCACGCGAAGGTCGAAGGCGCCACCAAGATTCTGGACGGGATCTATCTGCTGAACGATGCCAAACTGCTCGACAAATGGCTGGCCGCCCCGGGTGGAAACAACGACCTGCGGATTTACATGGGCTATGCGGGGTGGGCGCCCGGCCAACTCGAGCACGAGGTGAAACTGGGCTCCTGGTTCATCTTCCCGGGAAGCATGAGCCTCATCTTTGCGCCCCACCCGGAATCGCTGTGGCTCCGGCTGATCCGCCGCACCGAACTCCGCTACGCTTTCGACTTCTCTCGGCCGCGGGGCCTGTGAAATAGCGGTAGCGCCCTCTCCCAGGTGGCCGTGCGCGAGGCGGGCAATCCTTCCACATCGCCTGGCAGCCTCGGAACTGGACTCCCACTGGGATCATTTTTCCGCCGGAAGAGGCGTAGTATGGTCCAGAATAGAAATCTGGGCCGGCTGAATGAATCTCCCGCCCCCATAAACGCGAGCCCAAAACTATTTTCAGGAACGGCGACATGCAACCGGTGAAAGTGGTCAATCCTCTGCTCGAAGCGCACCAGCTCGGCCAGTCGATCTGGCTGGACTATATCAGCCGCGATGTGCTGACCAGCGGCCAATTGAAACGCTTGATCGAGGAGGACGGGCTGTGCGGCGTCACGTCCAATCCGGCCATCTTCGAAAAGGCCATCAGCGGGAGCGTTCAATATGACGGCATCCTCGCCGAGCTGCGCGCGCAGGGGCTGGAGACCCTCGGAATCTACGAGCGTCTCGCCGTCCGCGACATCCGCGACGCGGCCGACGCCTTCCGCCCGCTCTACCAATCGACCGGTTACCGGGACGGCTATGTGAGCCTGGAGGTGTCGCCATTTCTGGCCTACGAGACCCAGCCGACCATCGACGAGGCGCGCCGTCTGTGGCGGGAAGTGGATCGGCCAAACCTGATGATCAAGGTGCCGGGCACCCGCGAAGGGCTGCCGGCCATCGAGCGGCTGCTGGGAGAGGGCGTCAACGTCAACGTGACGCTCTTGTTTTCGCGCGCGGTGTACGAAGAGGTTGCGCGCATCTATGTCCGCGCGGCGACGCGTTTTGGCGCCTCCGGCGGTGACGTCTCGCGACTGGCCAGCGTCGCCAGTTTCTTTGTCAGCCGAATCGACGTGGTTGTGGATGGCAAACTGGCCGAGCTGGCGCGGACCCTTACCGGGGAGAGCCGGCGCAGAATCGAAGGCCTGACTTGCAGGACCGCGTTAGCTAACGCCAAATTGGCCTATCGCATTTACGAGGAGATCTTCTCGAGCGCCGAGTGGAAGCGCCTGGCGAATCGGGGATGCCATCCGCAGCGGCTGCTGTGGGCCAGCACCACCACAAAGAACAAGGCCTTTAGCGATGTGCTTTACGTCGATGAGCTGATCGGCCCCGACACGGTGAACACGCTCCAGCCCGTTACCCTGGACCTGGTCCGCGACCACGGCAAGCCGGCGCCGACTCTTACGGCCGGCGTGGACGAGGCAGCCAGGGTGCTGAACGCCGTGGAAACCGCCGGCATCTCCCTTTCGGATGTTACCGGCGAGTTGGTGACCAATGGCGTGAAGATCTTTTCCGACGCCTTCCACAAGCTGCTCAACATCGTCGACGCCCGCTGCGCCGGCGCGGCAGGCATCCAGACCGGAGTGACTACGAAGTCCCTTCCCAAGGACCTCGAAGACGAAGTAAACGCGACGCTGGAAGACTGGCACCTGAAAGGCAAGGTGCGCCGGCTGTGGGCCGGGGATTCGTCACTGTGGACCGGCGGGAACGAATCGGAGTGGCTTGGCTGGCTGCGCCTCACCGGGAAGACGGCCGAAGAAATGGACCGTCTCAGGGCGTTCGCCGCGGAGGTGAAGGCCGCCGGCTTCCGCCACGTGCTGCTGTTGGGGATGGGTGGCTCCAGCCTTTGCCCGGAAGTGTTCGCGGCGACGTTCGGCCCGGTAGACGGCTTCCCGCGGCTGCTCACGCTGGATTCCACCGATCCGGCCCAGGTGCGGGCGGTGGAGAACTCGGTGGACGTGAAGAACGCACTTTTCATCGTCGCCAGCAAGTCGGGCTCGACGCTCGAGCCGAATGTATTTCTGTACTACTTCTACGAACGCGTGCGGCAATTGTTGGGCCGCGCCGAGGCGCCCCGGCGCTTTGTCGCCATCACCGACCCGGGCTCGAAACTGGAGGAGTTCGCGCGCCGCGAGGGTTTCCGCCACGTATTTCACGGCATTCCGAGCGTGGGCGGGCGGTTTTCCGCGCTGTCCAATTTCGGATTGGTTCCGGCGGCTGCGATGGGGCTGGATGTGGAGCGGCTGCTCGATCGCGCCCACAAGATGGCGGTGGCGTGCTGCGGCTGCCGTCCGGCCGCTGAAAACCCCGGCGCCGCGTTGGGAGCGATTCTCGGCGTGGCGGCAAAACGCGGGCGCGATAAGCTCACCATCATGGCCTCGCCGGCGCTCTACGACCTGGGCGCGTGGCTCGAGCAGTTGGTTGCCGAATCGACGGGGAAAAACGGAAAAGCCATCATCCCGGTGGATCGGGAAGAGCCCGAAAGCCCCTCCAGATACGGCAACGACCGCGTCTTCGCGTACATCCGCTACCAGCCGAAACCCGACGCCGGCCAGGACGCGGCGGCCGCCGCGCTGGAGCAGGCCGGGCAGCCGGTGGTGCGCATTCCGGTGGCGGACCTCTACGACGTCGGGCAGGAGTTTTTCCGTTGGGAAATCGCGACCGCGGTGGCCGGCGCGGTGATGGGTATTCACCCCTTCAATCAGCCCGACGTCGAAGCCAGCAAGATTGCAACGCGCGAATTGACCGCCGAGTTCGAGCAGACCGGCAAGCTGCCCGAAGAGATGCCGTTTTTGGAGGTTGACGGGCTGAAGCTGTTTGCCGCCGGGGATTACGGTAAGGCCCTGCTGGCGGAAGCCGCGGGAGACGGCGTTCCAGCGGTATTGCGGGCGCACCTCGGCCGGCTGCGCGCGGGCGATTATTTCGCCCTCCTCGGCTACCTGGAAAGGAACGCCGCCAGCGAGCACGCGTTAGGGGAAATCCGGCACGCCGTGCTTGCCAGCAAAGGGGTGGCCACCTGCCTGGGTTTCGGCCCGCGCTTTCTGCATTCCACCGGACAGGCGTACAAAGGTGGTCCCGCCACCGGAGTGTTTTTGCAGGTAACCTGTGACGACGCCAGCGATTTACCGGTGCCGGGCCAGAAATACTCGTTCGGCCTGGTGAAGGCCGCGCAGGCTCGCGGTGACTTTCAGGTGTTGGTGGATCGCGGCCGGCGCGCGCTGCGAGTCCATCTGCCGGCCGATGTCGGGCACGGCCTCAAATCCCTATACCAGGCGATCTCCTCGGCGCTGGGATGAGGCTGTCCGGTGCCAAGAAAGGGACTCCCAGGCGTTGCGCACACCAGTAGTCGCGCGGAATGGTTCTCAATCGCCGCCGACAAGCCCTACTACTGCGATATCCTCTTCCCGCGCCAGCGCCAGCATCTCTTCTCGATCTAGCAGCAGGGTTCGTCCGGCTTCCACGGCCACCGCGGTGGCGCCGGTTTCTTTCATCACGCGGATGGTTTGCGGCCCTACCACCGGAACGTCGAACAAAAGATGCTTGCGGCGGCGCGCCGACTTGACCAGCCGCAGGGGTTTTCCGTTCACCAGGCCGGCGGCGCGGCGCAGCATCGCGTCGGTGCCCTCCATCGCTTCCAGGGCAACGCAGGCCCGGTCGCAGATCGCGACGCTCTGCCCCACATCGAAGCCGGAAAGCGCGTCGGCCACCCGCAGGCCGTAGGCGATGTCCTTTTCCTCGTCTTTGGTCAGCTTTCGCTTCGCCAGAACGCCAACGCCGGCCAGCAACGGCTTCAGCACCAGCGTGGAATCGACCAGCTCTATCCCTTCATCCTTCAAAACCTTCGCCACGCCGTTGATCAACGCATCGGTGTTTTTGGTTTCGAGAGACCCAAGCAGCTTGAGCAAGCGCCAGTCCGGTTTGATCGAGGAGAAAATGCTGGCGTGCTTCACCTGCCCGGCGAAGATGACCTCGGAGATGCCTTCCCGCTTGAGAATGTCGATGAGACGGCTCAACTCGCCGATTGATACCCAGTGGCAGCGCGCGGCCAGCGATTCGATTTCGGCCGGGGCCTCCTCTTTGAGGCCGACGGCGACCATCTCGTGGCCCAGGGAGCGGGCGCTTTCGAGGGCCAGGATCGGAAACCGGCCATTACCGGCGATCAGCCCGTACTTCATTTGATGAACCCCCGTTCGGCGGAACCGATGAAGTCAAGCAGTTCTTCCAGCTCCGGGCAGGACGCCACTTCGGCGCGGATTCTCTCAACCGCCTGGCCGGTGTTGAGCCCGGAGTGAGAGAGCAGGCGAAACGCTTTGTGCAGCGAGTCGATGGCGGCCTGCGCCAGGCCCCGGCGCTTGAGGCCGACTTTGTTGGCGCCGTAAACCTTCGCCTCCCGAGGGGTCACGGTCTGAGAATAAGGGAGCACATCCTGCGTCACCACGCTGTAACCGCCGACAAAACAGTGCTGGCCGATGCGGCAGTACTGGTGCACGCCCGAGAACGCCTCGATGATGGCCCAGTCGAAGATGCGCACGTGGCCCGCCATGGTTACGGCGTTTCCGAGAATGCAGTGGCTCGCGATGGAGCAGTCGTGCGCTACGTGCACGTAGGCCATCAACAGATTGTCGTCGCCGACGGCGGTGATGAGTCCGCCTCCCCGGGTACCGCGATGGATGGTGATGAATTCGCGGATCTTGTTGCGGTTGCCGATGCGCGTCTCCGCCCGCTCGCCGCGATACTTCAGATCCTGGGAGGCGACGCCTACGGTAGAGAAGGGGTAGAAGAGGTTATCCTCTCCGATCCAGGTGGGACCCTCGATGTACAGGTGCGCCATCAGGCGCGTGCGGGCACCGATCTCCACCTCCGGTCCGATAACGCAGTAGCGGCCCGATTTCCGCTGTTTCGTGAATGCGCGCCGCGGGATCGACGATTGCCGTCGGATGGATCGCCATAAAACCAGTTTCAGGCTTTCGGATCGCCCGCCGGAGCCGGCGCCGCCTGCTTCGCCGGGCGGTCGGCAAGCTTGCACATCACCTCGGCTTCGGCCACCACCAGGCCATCCACGGTTGCGGTGCCCCGCATCTTCGCCACCGACGCTTTGCGCTTGATCACCGCCATTTCGATACGCAACTGGTCGCCGGGCAGAACCGGCCTGCGGAACTTAGCCTGGTCGATGGAGGCAAACAGAACCAGCTTGTCCTGGCGGTCCGGAATCGCCCCCAGCACCAGCACTCCGGCCACCTGCGCCATGGCTTCGACAATCAGGACACCGGGCATCACCGGAAAGTCGGGGAAGTGGCCTTGCACCCATGGTTCGTTGACGGAAACGTTCTTGATGCCGACAATCCGTTCCTCCTCGAGTTCGATGATCCGATCCACCAGGAGAAAGGGGTAACGGTGCGGGAGAATCTCCCGAATCGCTTCGATGTCCAAAGTTTTCATAGAAACTGAGTATTATAACAGGCGATGGAAACTCTCCTTCGAAGCGCGAAGAAGGGACAGAGAAAGCTGATTTCTCTGCTTCGCCAACTGGTGGAATGCGAATCGCCCAGCGACGACGCCGCGGCGGTGACGCGTTTTATGGAATTGTTGGCCGACGGTCTCGCCGGCCAGGCGCGAACCAGGATGATCCGGGCGGCGGGCGCGGCGCGCACCTGCTATGCGAATTTCTGCTGCCCGGCGCACGCAGGCGCGGTCCGCAAATCATGGCCCTGGGTCACGGCGATACCGTGTGGCCGGTGGGCACGCTGCGCGGAATGCCCTTTCGGGAAGCGGACGGGCGGATTTACGGCCCCGGAATTTTCGACATGAAGGCCGGGCTGGCGTATGTTCATCTACGCCATGCGCCTGCTCCGCGAGCTGGATTGCCCCGTCCCGGCCAAGGTGCTGCTGCAGGTGAATTCCGACGAGGAGGTGGGCAGCGATTCGTCCCGCCCGCTGACGGAAAAGGAAGCCCTGCGCAGCCGCGCCGTGCTGGTGCTGGAACCCGCTCTGGGCCCTGCCGGCAGCGTGAAGACGGCGCGCAAGGGCGTGGGAGATTACCGCGTGAGGGTGACCGGCGTGGCGGCCCACGCCGGCATCGAGCACTCGGCCGGCGCGAACGCCATTGTCGAGCTGGCGCGCCAGGTGGAGCGCATCTCCGCGTTTACCGATCTCGAAAAGGGGATCACGGTGAACGCCGGCGTAATTCGTGGCGGGACGCGTCCGAACGTGGTGCCCGAAGAAGCCGTCCTGGACGTCGACGTACGGATTGCCAGGCTGAGAGATGCGGCGGGCATTGAAAAAAAGTTCCAGTCGCTCAGGCCGATCAACCGTCGTTGCCTCATCGCGGTTTCAGGCGGCCTCAACCGGCCGCCGATGGAGCGCACCAAAGGGGTGGTGGCGCTGTATCGAACCGCGCGAAAGCTGTCGGCCCGGATGGGAATCGAGTTGGGTGAAGGATCCACCGGCGGCGGCTCGGACGGCAACTTCACGGGGGGCTGGGCGTCCCGACCCTCGACGGTCTGGGCGCCGTTGGGGAAGGCGCGCACGCCACTCACGAACACATCGTCGCGAACCGCATCGCCGACCGGACTGCGCTTCTGGCCGGCCTGGTGCGGGAGCTCGCGAATTCCGAGGCTTTTGGCCGCGAGTGACGACGGCCGATTGCTACCGCTATCCTCCGGCTGCGAGAATGTTGGGGAAAGGGTTACCGCGGTTTGGTTCGAACAGGCATTTGGTATGCGCTCGGTCTGGCAGCCGGCGGATTGCTGAGCGGGTATCTGTTGGGCCCTTACTGGGGAATCCCTTTCTATGTGCTGGCAGCCTTTTGCCTGTGGTTTTTCCGCGATCCGGACCGCGCTGTTCCGCCCGGGCCGGTGGCAGTGTCTCCGGCGGACGGAAAGATCGTTCAAATACTGACAATTCCGCCGGACCAGACCCGGGTCAGCATTTTCCTGAACATATTCGACGTGCACGTGAACCGGTCGCCGATTTCCGGAAAAATCGTCGACGTGCAATATTCGCCCGGGAAATTTCTGGTGGCGAGCAAGGCGGCGGCCTCTTCGGAAAACGAACGCAATCTGTTCGTCGTCCAGGGCCGGGACGAGCGTGTGTCGGTGACACAAATTGCCGGCTGGATTGCCCGCCGCATCGTCTTCTACCGGAAACCGGGTGAGTTCGTCACGCACGGCGAGCGCATCGGACTCATCAAATTCGGTTCCAGAACCGATGTACTGTTCGGACCTGAGTGGGACGTGGAAGCAACCCTCGGCCAGCGGGTGCTCGGCGGCTCCAGCATTCTGGCGCGCCGCAGAGGAAAATAGAAATAGCGATGGCGAGCAAAAGAAGACCGTTCCCTCACGCCGAGGCCGGGCATCCCGAGGTTCCGCGGCGGCGGGCGGCCTACGCGCTGCCGACGCTGTTCACCGCCGGAAATCTCTTCATGGGGTTTATCGCCATCATGAAGACGTTTGCCGGCGGAGTGATGGCTGCCCGCGGAGACCTGGGTCCGAATGCGAATTTCGCCTATGCGGCGGTGTTAATCGGCATCGCGGTATTTCTGGACGGGCTGGACGGGCGGATTGCCCGCATGACCAACACGGTGAGCGATTTTGGCCGCGAACTGGATTCTTTGGCGGACCTGGTGACGTTCGGCATCGCCCCGGCGGTGCTGGCCATCGCCTGGGGAGTCTACTTCGTCGACGGCGACACCGGGCCGTTTTTTCGCGAGCAATTCCGGGGAGCCGGCTTCTTCATGGCATTCTTCTTCCTGGTCTGCGGGGCCTCGCGGCTGGCGCGCTTCAACATTCAGATCAATCCCATCCCCAAGAATCCCGGACGTCCCGGCAAGAAGTATTTTGTCGGGCTTCCGATTCCCGCCGCCGCGGCCATGGTAGCCGCGGTGGTTTACGCCTCCAATTCCCAGCCCATCACCTACTGGCCGCTTTCGGTGGCCTGGGTGTTATTCCTGGCTTGCCTCTCCGGCCTGATGATCAGCACCTGGCGCTACCGTAGTTTCAAAGACATCGACTTTCTGCGCCCGCGATCGCCGCTTACGGTGGTGTTTCTGGCGTGCCTGATTTTCCTCATCTGGAACTACACCCAGCCGGTGCTGCTTGCGATGGCCGTCACCTATGTCGGCAGCGGCATCGCGGTGCGCGTCGGCGGCATCGTGCGGCGGATAAGGAACGCCCGCGCTCCACAGCCCGAACATCAAACCAGCTAACCTGGAAGTCTGAGGGTGCCGATGGCTCGGCGGCCGGCAAGCGGGCTGTTCGCGGCACGTCGTTCAACAGCATGGAACTACCTTTTCTCGGCATTGTCGGGGGCGACTCCCTTTTAGGGCAGGAGATCAAGCGGCGGGTAGATAACGATCTGCCCGGCTGTATCGCGGAAAGCTATGGCGCGAACCTGGGAGGGCTCTCGCTCGAAACCGACGGCGAAGAGGCCGCCATCATGGCTCCGCTCAGCGTAGAGACGATGGAGGAATTGGACCTGGCGTTTCTCGCCGGGCCGGCCGATTCGAGCCTCCGGGTTCTCGAAGCGGTCCACGCCATGAAGCCGCGTCCGGCGCTGATCGATGTTACAGGCGCGCTCGACGACCACCCGGAATCGCGATTGCGATCGCCGCTGCTGGCGGCCGACGCGGCCGCCTTTCCCGGCGCTACGATCGAGACGGTAGCTCATCCGGCGTCCACCGCCCTGGCGCTTCTGCTGGCCGGCTGTGCGCGGGCGGCGTCCGTTCGTTCGAGTGTGGCGCAGATTTTTGAACCGGTGAGCGAGCGGGGGCAGGCGGGCGTCGCGGAGCTGCAGCGGCAAACCGTCGCCTTATTGTCCTTCAAGCCGGTTCCCACCGAGATCTTCGACACACAGGTGAGTTTTAACCTGCTGCCCCGATATGGCCCGAAAGCGGCGCGAAGTCTCGCCGATGTGGAGGCGCGGGTGGAAAAACATCTGGCCAGCCTGTTGGGGCGCGCCACCCCGGTTCCGCTGCCGTCGCTTCGCGTATTGCACACCCCGGTGTTCCACAATTACACGTTCTCGGTGTGGGTGGAGTTCGGCACACGTCCTCCGGTGGCGGACCTGGCCGCCGCATTGGAAGGCAGATGGGTGAAAATCCAGCCCGCCGAAGAGGAACCCGCCACCAACACAACCATCTCCGGCGAAAGCGGCGTTACGATCGTATCCATAGACCAGGATCGGAACAACGCACACGCCGTTTGGGTCTGGATGGTGGCGGACAATCTCCGGCTGGCGGCGGAAACCGCCGTGTGGACTGCGAAATCCGTACTGTATCCGGCGCCGGAAGGTGGAAAGCTTTGATGCACCGGGCGGCACTGGCGCTTTGTATTCTCGTCCTTCTTGGCTGGGGCGCCGGCTGCGGCTACCACGTTTCCGGCAAAGCGGACCTGCTGCCGAAGGACGTCAAAACCATCGCCATCCCAGCCTTCGGGAACGCCACCATCCGGTATTCGCTCGGCCGCCGGCTGCCGGGCGCCATCGGACGGGAGCTGCTGACGCGAACGCGGTACCAGGTGGTTGCCGACGCCAGCCAGGCCGACGCGGTGCTGGAAGGCGCAGTGCTGAGTTACAACTCGTATCCCACGGTTTTCGATTCCTCGACGCAACGCGCCAGCGCCGTGCAACTCAGCGTCTCCCTGCGGCTGAAATTGGTGGAGCGTTCCAGCGGCAAGGTACTGTTCGACCGCCCCCGCATGGAGTTTCGCGAACGATACGAGGTGGCGGCCGACCAGGTGGCCTTCTTCGACGAAAGCGACCCGGCCGTCGAGCGCGTCTCGACGGATGTGGCCCGAACCGTGGTGAGTGCGATGCTGGAGAGTTTCTAGGGATGACCCCGCAACAGCTTCTGGCTCAACTGGGCCGCGCAAAGCCAGCGCCCGCGTATCTTTTTCTGGGCCCGGAAGGATTCAGCCGCCGGCGCTGCCGCCAGGCGCTGATGGAGAAGATCCTGCCGGCCGGCGCCGCAGAGGACGCGGTTGTACGCCACGACCTGGACGAACTGGCGCTTGACGACGTGATCGACGACGCCCGCTGTCTGTCGCTGTTTGCGGCGGAGCGGTTTGTCTGGGTGGACTCGGCCGAATCCGCCCTGCCCAAGGGACGCGCGTCCTCAGCCGAGGATGACGACGGCGACTCCCCGGCTTTGAAAAAGACGGGCGGCGCCGCCTCGCTGGCGGACTACCTGCGGCAGCCCACCGAAGGAACCGTGCTGGTCTTCAATGCCCGGAAATACGATTTCGAGGGCGAAGACAAAGCCAAGCTCGAAAGAGTGCGGAAATTCTATGCCGCGGTGCCAGTGGTGGTGGAGTTTCCGCGACTCGGCCTTGCAGAGGCCCGCCGCCTGGCACAGGAGCTGGCGAAAGAGGCGGACTTGCGGATTGTCCCCGAGGCGCTCGAGCTGCTGCTGGAGGCCACCGCGGCGGACGCTCTGCGCCTGTCCAACGAGATCGAAAAACTACGCCTCTACGCCGGCGCCGGCGCAACCGTGTCGGAAGAACAGGTAGCTCGCCTGGTGCCGAGCGCCCGCTCGGCCACGGTTTTCCAGTTGGTGAACGCGCTGGCGCTGAAACGCCGCGACCAGGCGCTGGACCTGCTTGACACGCTCGTCAGCGAAGGCGAATACCTGCCGCTGGTGTTGACGTTTCTGGCCTCCACCATCCGTCTAGCGCTGGTGGCGCGAGAGAAAGGGCTGCGGTCGCCGCAGATGATCCAAAGCTATTTCTCGGGACAGGGGGTCGCCATGTGGAGGGCACGGGCGGAGCAGCTTCACCAGACGGTGACGGCATTCTCCCAGGACGCCAGCGAGCACGCGCTGGTTCAGATCTTCGAGGCGGACAAGGGCCTGCGCGAATCCCGCCCCGACGACCGTGTCATTATGGAGCGGTTTGTGATGGAACTAACCCGCTAGCGGCCCGCTGCCGGCAACAGAAAAGCCGGAACGGTGGTGAGCCGGTCCGGCTTGTAAGAGACTTCGTTCAGGAGAAGAAACTGGAAAGAGCCAACTACGCGGCTACCAGAGTCTTCAGCCGCCTGGCCAGGCGGCTCTTGTAACGGGCAGCCGTATTCTTCTTGATAATGCCCCACTTGGCGGCGCGGTCGATGACCGAGTAGGTCTTTGGCAGCGTCGCCTGAGCGGCATCCACATCCTTCGCCTCCATCACCCGCCGCATAGCGCGGATCTGGTTCTTGAGACGAGTTCGCCGGAAACGGTTGACTAACGTACGACTTTCGGTACTTCGATCGCGCTTCAGCGCGGAGACATGATTCGCCATCTAGCTTCGGTCCAATCCTGACACCAAGTAAACAGACTACCACACCTCGGCGCGTTTCTCTACACGCAACGCCGATTCAGTGCCCCCGGGCTCAGGGCCGGGAACCCTTTCAGGTGTATTACAGATCAGGATATCAACAAGTTGCGAGCGTGGCAAACCTGGCGGATTCAGATGCAACCGCCCGGGCCGGGAATACGCGACAATGGAGAGACACCTCCAATGCTTTAACCGGCCGGCGTGTGGTCCGCCTATGCTTGAGCGCATTTCCGTGCATGGCGCGCGGCAACATAACCTGAAGGACGTCACTGTCGAGATTCCACGGAACTCGTTTACGGTGATCACCGGGCTCAGCGGTTCCGGCAAATCCTCGCTGGCCTTCGACACGATTTACGCCGAAGGACAGCGGCGCTACGTCGAGACGCTTTCGCCCTACGCCCGGCAGTTCCTCGACCAGATGGAGCGGCCCGACGTCGACTCCATCGATGGGCTCAGCCCGGCCATCTCCATCGAGCAGAAGACCACCAGCCGGAGCCCGCGCTCCACCGTCGGAACCATCACCGAGATTTACGACTACCTGCGGGTGCTCTACTCCTCGATCGGCGTGCCGTATTGCCCCAACTGCTCGAGCGAGATTACGCAGCAGAGCGCCGAGCAGATCCTGCAGCAGATCATGGCGCTCCGCATGAACGAGCGGGTAATGATTCTTGCGCCGGTGGTGCGCGGCCGCAAGGGCGAATACAGGAAAGAACTGGAGAAGTACGCCCAACTGGGCTTCGTTCGCGCGCGTGTCGACGGCGAGCTGCGGTCGCTGGATGAGCCGATCCCGCTCGACCGCCGCAAGAACCACACGATAGAAATCGTGGTAGATCGCCTGGTGGTGAAACCCGGCCTGGAGAAGCGCCTGGAAGCTTCCATCGAGCAGGCCACCAAGCTTGCCGACGGCATCGTTCTGGTGGCGGTAGTGAACGGCGAGGAGCGGCTGTACTCTCGAAAGCTGGCTTGTGTTCAATGTGGAATGAGCGTTCCGAAACTGGAGCCCCGGTCCTTCTCTTTCAATAGCCCGTACGGCGCCTGCGAAGCCTGCAACGGGCTCGGCAACACTTTGAGCTTCGACGCCGACAAGGTGATCGCCGACCCCTCGCGACCCTTGCTGGACGGCGGATTGGGGCCGGCAGCCGGTTCCCAGTTGATGCAGAATGCCCTTAAGGAAGCGGCCCGCAAGCTGCGCATCAAGCTGGACAAGCCGTTCGACGAACTTAGCGCCCGGGCGCGGAAACTACTGCTCGAAGGGGGCAACGGCTCGGCCGGAATCCTGGGCATTTTGAACCGGATGTACGAGGAGTACGGCGACGGCTACCGCGAGTGGCTGATGGAGTACATGTCGGCGACGCCTTGCGCGGCTTGTGGTGGGCACCGTTTGCGGCCCGCCGGATTGGCGGTGCGCGTCCACGGCTCCTCGATCGCCGAATTCGTGGACTTGCCGGTGGCGCGCGCGCTTCCGCTTCTGGCCGCATGGCGGCTGACCGAACGCGAGCACCAGATCGCCGGGCGCGTGGTGGAAGAGATTCGCAGCCGGCTGGAGTTTCTGGGGGCGGTCGGTCTGGATTATCTCAGCCTGGGCCGATCGGCGGCCACGCTTTCCGGCGGCGAGGCGCAGCGCATCCGGCTGGCAACCCAAATCGGCTCGAAGCTGCGCGGCGTGCTGTACGTGCTGGACGAGCCCTCCATCGGCCTGCACCCGCGCGACAACGGGCGCCTGCTCGATACTCTCGAACGGCTGCGCGATCTGGGCAACACCGTGCTGGTGGTGGAGCACGACACCGAAACCATCGAGCGCGCCGATTTCGTCATCGATCTTGGACCGGGCGCAGGGCGGCTGGGCGGCGAACTGGTTGCCTCGGGAACGCCCCGCGAGGTCAGGCGGAACACCAAGTCTCTTACCGGCCGGTACCTGGCCGGCGAAATGCGGATTGACGTGCCGGGCGAGCGGCGAACCGGCAAGGGCGACAAGATTGTCATCCGCGGCGCCCGCGAGCACAACCTGAAGAGCATCGATGTCGAATTTCCTCTCGGAACGCTCATTCTGGTTACCGGCGTCAGCGGCAGCGGGAAGTCGACCCTGGTGAACGACATTCTCTACCGGGCGCTGGCTTGCTCGGTCTACAATTCCCGCCTGCAACCCGGAGCGCACGATGCCATTACCGGCGTCGAGCATATCGACAAGGTGATCGAGATCGACCAGTCGCCCATCGGCCGGACGCCGCGCTCGAATCCAGCCACATACACCGGTGTGTTTACGCCCATTCGCGACCTTTTCGCCATGCTGCCGGAATCGCGCGAACGGGGCTACCAGAAAGGACGTTTCAGCTTCAACGTGAAGGGCGGGCGCTGCGAAGCCTGTCAGGGCGACGGGTTGAAACGGATTGAAATGAACTTTCTGCCCGACGTCTATGTGCCGTGTGACGTTTGCCGCAGCCGGCGCTACAACCGGGAGACGCTGCAGGTGAAGTACAAAGGGGCTTCCATTGCGGACGTACTCGAAATGACCGTCGACGACGGGTTGGCGCTGCTCGAGAACATCCCGCAGATCAAGCCCAAGCTGCAGACCCTGCGCGATGTCGGCCTGGGTTACATCCACCTGGGCCAATCCTCGACCACGTTGTCCGGGGGCGAGGCGCAGCGCATCAAGCTGGCGCGCGAACTCAGCCGGCGGCAGACCGGCAGCACGCTCTACATCCTCGACGAGCCAACCACCGGACTGCACCTCGACGACATTCGAAAGCTGCTGGAGGTGCTGTACCGGCTGGTGGACCTGGGCAACACCGTGGTGGTGATTGAACACCAACTGGACGTCATCAAGGCGGCCGACTGGATCATCGATCTTGGACCGGAGGGCGGCGAAGACGGCGGCGAAGTCGTTGCCGTCGGCACCCCGGAGGCGCTGGTCGGCCATCCCGGCAGCTTTACCGCGAAGGCGCTCCGGAAAGTGCTAAAGGGGTCACGGGTCGGGTAACATGGAATTCTCGCTCTCAGAGAACTCGGCCCCGGATCGACAATGAGCAGGTATCGCCAAAAAGTTTTGGAATTCTCCGCGCTGCGCACGGTTTCCCTAAGCGCGCGGGGCGGCAAAGTGCGGGCCGCCGACTTTGCGACGCCGTACACCAAGGGGAGCGGGATTCCCGGACTCCTGGGCGGGCTGCCGCGCATCCTGACCGGCAGTTCGTTCCCGGAGCTGCTCAAGGTGATGCACCGCGCCAGGCAAGACGGCCGGGCCATTCTTTGGGGGCTGGGCGGGCACGTCATCAAGGTGGGCCTGGCTCCGGTGCTGATCGACCTGATGCAGCGGGGATACGTCACCGCTTATGTCCTGAACGGCGCCGCCTCCATTCACGATTTCGAAATCGCACTGGCCGGGCACACCAGCGAAGACGTGGAAGCGGTGCTGCCCGACGGCACGTTCGGCTCGGCCGAAGAGACGGGCCGCGAAATGAATCTTGCCATTCGCGAAGGCGTGAAGGATGGCCTGGGCGCCGGCGAAGCGCTGGGCCGCGCGCTGGACACGCTGGCGAATCCGGACTTTGTAAACCACAGTATTCTGCTTTCAGCCTGGCGGCATTTTGTACCCGTGACGGTTCACGTGGCCGTGGGAACCGACACCCCGCACACTCACCCGGCCGCGGACGGAGCGGCCATCGGGGAAAGCTCGCACCGCGACTTCCGCCTGCTCTGCTCGCTGGTGAAAGACATGAACGAGGGAGGCATCTATCTCAACGTGGGCTCCGCCGTGGTGTTGCCGGAAGTGTTCCTGAAGGCGGTTTCGGTGGTGCGCAACCTGGGGCACCCGTTGCGGAACTTTACCACCGTGAATTTCGACTTTCTGCAGCACTACCGGCCCCGCGTCAACGTTGTCGAAAGGCCTCACGCAGGCGCCGGCGGCCTCGGATTCGCCTTCACCGGACATCACGAGCTGATGGTGCCGCTGTTGGCGGCCGGCCTGGTTGAGTTGGAATCATGAGCGACTGGCAACCGGCGGATTGGGTATTGCGGCAAGGCCCCCCCCCGCCTCCACCCGAAAACGAGCCTTCCCCGCCGCCCTCCGAGCCTGACCCGCTGACGGAACCCTTTTGGGGATACCGCGACCTGCTCGTGTTTGTAGGCTTGTCAGTGCCTTCGCTGCTACTGGGCATCGTGATTGTCCAGACCTTCATCCTCACCACCCACATCCAGATACCCGGCAAGGCATCCTCGCTGGTGACCTCGCAGTTTATCGGCTACGGTTTTTGGTTTCTGAGCCTGTATGTGCTGCTGCGCGTCCGTTACGACCGGCCCTTCTGGCGCTCGCTGGGCTGGACAGTGCCGTGGAGGTTCCCGCTGGCGACCTTGTTCGGCGGACCGGCGCTGGCGTTCGCGGTGGGAATTCTGGGCAGCATTCTCAACACCCCCAACGTCAACATGCCGATTCAGAATTTGCTGGCGGACCGGACCAGCGTGATTCTGGTGGGCCTGATGGCCACCACTCTCGGCCCGGTTTGCGAGGAACTGGCTTTCCGCGGTTTTCTGCTGCCGCTGCTGGTGCGTTCCTTCGGCGTCTGGCTGGGGCTGGTTTTATCCAGCCTTCCGTTCGCGCTTCTGCACGGCCCGCAGTACGGCTGGCACTGGCAGCACATTGTGCTGCTTACCATAGCGTCGGTGGTGTTTGGCGGGGTGCGCATCTACTTCCGCTCCACCGCCGCCGCCACGCTGGTGCACGCGACCTATAACCTTACATTTTTTGTTGCCTACGTTCTGCAAAGGAAGGAAGTTCTGATCTGATGGTCGAGACCATTTATTGGAGCGCCGAGGGCGTGGTCATGATCGACCAGACGCGGCTGCCTCGCGAGGAAGTGTTCGTCACCTGCCGCGACTACAGGGAAGTCGCGGACGCCATCCGGCGCATGGTGATTCGGGGCGCTCCGGCCATTGGCGTGGCCGCCGCCATGGGTGTGGCAATCGGCGTCCTGAAGGCGCCGGACGGCAACCTGGACCGGCAGGTGGACGAGATTTGCGACACGTTGGCGAAAACCCGCCCGACGGCCGTCAACCTCTTTTGGGCGCTGGAACGCATGAAGACGCTGTACCGCAGTGTAAAAGGCCTGCCGATTGACCAGATCCGGGCCCGGCTGGTGGACGAGGCCCGGCAGATTCGCCTGGAAGACATCGCGATCAACGAAGCCATCGGGCGCAACGGAGCGCCGCTGGTGCCGGACGGCAAGACCGTCCTGACCCACTGCAACGCCGGGGCGCTGGCCACCGCCGGCTATGGAACCGCGCTGGGAGTGATTCGCGCGGCGGTAGCCGGAGGCAAGAAAATCGACGTTTTCGCCGACGAGACCCGCCCGTTTCTGCAAGGCGCCCGGCTGACGGCCTGGGAGCTGATGCAGGACAACATCCCCGTCACGCTCATCACCGACAACATGGCCGGCCACTTCCTCAGGAGCGGACGAATCGGCTGCGCGGTGGTGGGCGCGGACCGGATTGCGGCCAACGGCGACGTGGCCAACAAGGTGGGGACATACTCGGTGGCCGTTCTGGCGAAGGAGAACGGCGTACCGTTTTTTGTGGCGGCGCCGCTCTCGACGCTCGACCTGACACTGGAATCGGGAGACCGTATTCCGATTGAGAAGCGCGCGGCGGACGAGGTGCGGCAGGTGTTTGGAGTCCCCGTTGCTCCCCACGCCGTGCCGGTTGAAAATCCCGCGTTTGACGTCACTCCGGCCCGTTACGTCACTGCCATCGTTACGGAACGGGGCGTCGCACGTCCACCGTATGAGGAATCTCTGGCTGCCTTGATGGAGAGGAAATAAGGAACTTACCAATGAGAGCTTTGCTTGCACTCGCTTTGATGGTTGCCGCCGGCGCCCTTCCGGTTTCCGCCAGTGACCAGGCCGGACGCCGCGCCCCGGGCTTTACCCTGCCCGACCAGCACATGAAGTATCACGACTTGTACGATTACCGCGGCAAAGTGGTGCTGCTCGATTTCATGAAAACCAGTTGTCCGCACTGCGTGATGCTGGCGAAGACTCTGGACCGCGTGAAGAGGAAGTACGGTCCGAAAGTGGTCCTGTTGTCGGTGGTGCTGCCGCCCGACACGGTGCGAACGGTGGGCAGCTTTATAAAAGAGAACGGTCTGATGAACCTGGACGTGTTGTTCGATTGCGGACAGATGTCGGCTTCCTATGTCAGGCCCTCGCCGCAAAATCCTTCGATCGACCTGCCGTATCTGTTCCTCATCGATCAGCGAGGCATGATTTTCGACGCCTATCAACCGGATGACACCAATAAGAGCATCTTCGAAGGCGACGGTTTAATTCCGATTCTCGACAAGCTGCTCAAAGCCGGCGAAAAGGCGGATCTCCGCGAAGGGCGCGATGCAAGCCAGCCGACGACAGCGGAGCTGGCGCCCGCCCTTTCGGCTCCGGCCTGCGCCGCGGGCGAATGAGAACCTGGTTTCCGCTCAGAAGTGGTCGCGAAGGCTGGAGAACCGGTCCAGGATCAAAAGCCGCCCCGGGCCTCCGTTCGCGATTTCCTGCTTTTCGAGGGCCCACGTGTGGGCATGTGGGATAAACACCGCGTTGATGCCGCAAGCGAGCGCCGGGTTGACGTCCGATTTGGGAGAATTGCCGATCATCCAGGTGACGGACTTCGTCAGCCCGCGAGCCGTCAGCAGCCGGGTGTAGGAGGCGGCGTCTTTTTCCTTCACAATCTCGGCGTGGCTGAAGTAGATTCCCAAACCCGATCGATCCAGCTTCAGCTTCTGCTCTTCCGCATGGCCCTTTGTCAGCAGCGTCAGGTGGTGGCGCGCGGCGAGATATTCCAGCGTCTCCGGCACGCCTTCCAGGACGTCCACCGGCTGATCGAGGATCCGCTCCGCGACGTCCAGCACTCTTTTCAGGTCTTCTTTGGAAACTTCACGCTGGGCCAGCTTCCTGTAACACTCTCCCAGGTTGCGTCCGAAGCTCTTCGAGCCGTATCCGTGCGTTTTGCTGTTGGCGAGTTCGATCTCGTCCAGTACGGCCCGCACCTCCTGCGGTGCGAGAGTGGAATGGTCCAGCAGGTCGACGAACTCCTCGAAGGCCCGCTCGAAGTAAATGTTGTTTTCCCAAAGCGTGTCGTCGGCATCAATAAGCAGGTATTGGCGCATGGGTCGTCTCGTTCCGGGTGGCGTGAGCAATTCGGGCCTACGGCTGCGCGCGCCGGGCGCCGTGGCCATTGCGGGCGGCCAACTGTCGTGCCTGGTTGTGCGTCCGCGCATTGGCCAGGAACACGTTCCAGTAACTCACCAGTTTCCGCTGGCGCTCGCACTCGGAGCGAAGGCCGAGAAGTTCCTGGAGAAGATCGAGATCGGTTACCGCTTGCGCGAACAGGAAACTGGTGTGGGATTCGCCGGGCTCCACATCCACCGTCTTCCGGCCGACCAGGCCACAGAATTCTTCGTAATGCTTGCGGAGTTCCGCCAGCAATTCCGCGTCGTCCGGCTCGCGGTCGTCGTCGTCGAAGAAACTGACCTCGGCGCGCAGGTAAGAACGCTCCGAGTCCACACGCTGAATCTCAAACCGGCGCTGGCCGGCCGTGAGAATGTCCAGGCGGCCGTCGGGGTAGCGCTCGATCACTTTGACGACAACGGCCGTGCAGCCAGTCTCCGCCAGAGTCCGGTTTCGCGCCAGCACAATGCCGAACTCCGTGTGGTCTCGTATCGCTTCCCCCACCATTTCCCTATATCGGTCCTCAAAAATGTGGAGAGGCAAGGGGGCGCGCGGCAACAGCACGGTCTCCAGCGGGAACAGAGGCAGCAGCCCGGATGGCATGGTACCATTATGGCTTTCCTGCGCCAGGGCCGCCAATTTCGGCGTTTCGCGCGCGTTTGCGTGCGCTTATGGATGTCAAAGGCCAGACCGTTCTCATCACCGGCGCTTCCCGGGGCATTGGAGCGGCCTGCGCGCGCGAGTTGGCGTCGCGCGGCGCCCGCCTTGCGTTGACCGCGCGCTCTTCCGAAGGGCTGGAATCCGTTGGCGGTGACGAAGCGCTGAAGATTCCCGAAGACCTGCTGTCATCCGGCGCGCCGGGTCGAATTGTCGCGCGCACGCTCGAACGCTTCGGCGCTATCGACATTCTGGTGAACAATGCCGGCATCGGACTGTACCGTCCAAGCTGGACGGCGGAGGATGCCGATGTGCGGCGGATGTTCGAGCTGAACCTGTTCGCCGGGCTGGAACTGATTCGGCTGGTGGTGCCCGGGATGCGCCGTCGGCGGCACGGATGCATCGTGAACGTGAGCTCCATCGCGGGCCGGATTCCGTTGCCGTGGTTTACGCTCTATTCGGCTTCCAAACACGCGCTGTGCGCCCTCAGCGACGGGCTGCGCATGGAACTCAGGCGCGACGGCATCCAGGTGATGACCGTGTGTCCGGGTTACGTCGACACCGGGTTCCAGGACCATGTATTGGGCGGGCGGCCGCCCGAGCGCATCCGGCGGGCGCGGACGTTTGCCGTTTCCCCCGAACGGTGCGCCCGTGATATCCTGCGCGGCATCGAAAGAAATTCCCGTTCGGTGGTGACACCCGGTTACGGTCGGCTGCTCACCGGGCTTTGGTATTTTGCGCCAGGCATCCTGGAGCGGCGGCTTTCGGGCATGATGAAAGAAATGCAGGACGACGAACGAGTGGCGGAACCGGAATGATCCTCAAACTCAAGCGAACTCCGGGCATCTACCTCGTGGGCTTCATGGGAAGCGGCAAGACGACCATCGGGCGCCTGCTCGCGCGCGAGATCGGATGGCCTTTTGCCGACCTGGATGACGATATTGAGCTGCAGGCCGGCAAACCGATACCGGAAATTTTCGAGCAGCTCGGAGAACTGGAATTCCGGCGGCTGGAGACCGAGGCCCTCGAAGCGTCGGGTCCAGCG
Source organism: Bryobacterales bacterium (assembly GCA_963810595.1). Taxonomy (GTDB): domain Bacteria; phylum Acidobacteriota; class Terriglobia; order Bryobacterales; family Bryobacteraceae; genus CAWEOG01. The sequence continues at coordinate 215,377 of CAWEOG010000020.1, forward strand.
CGTGGAGCGGGGCAACCCGCTGGTGCTGGCGCTGGGCGGCGGGGCATTCCTGGAGGACGCCAACGTCCAGCTCATCGCCAACAACGGGGTCTCGATCTGGCTGGACTGCTCGCTCGAGATTGCCAGGAACCGCGTGTCCCATTGTACGCACCGGCCGCTGGCACGAGACGCCGATAAGTTCGAGCGGCTGTTTCACGAGCGCCGCCCGGGTTATGCCCGAGCCGACTACCGGGTGGAGGTCGGCGTGGAATCCGCCGCCAGCATTCCCGCCATTCTGGCTCTTCCCATTTTCAATCCGTGATGGAAAAGACACTCCGCCGCCAGGCAATCTCGATTTTTCGCGCCGCGTTGAAAGCGGCCGGTCCGGAAGAAGCCGTCCGCCGGCATTTCCACCAAAGCGGAGGCGTGCTGGTTGCGGGCACGCGCAAATATCCCTTAAAGCGCTTCCGCCGGGTGTTCGTTGTGGGCGCGGGCAAGGCCGGCTCCAGCATGGCGCGCGCGGTGGAATCGGTCTTAGGCAGCCGCATTTCGGGCGGCCTGGTAAACGTAAAGTACGGCCACGTCGCAACGCTGCGGCGCATCGAGCTGAACCAGTGCGGCCACCCGGTGCCCGACGAAGCGGGGGTTGCGGGCGCGCGACGAATCGCCGAAATCTGCGCCGGCGCCGAGGCCGGCGACCTGATTGTGTGTGTCATCAGCGGCGGTGCGTCGGCGCTTATGCCCAGCCCCACGCCGCCGGTTACGCTGGCCGAAAAACAGCAAACTACCCGGCTGTTGCTGGCCTGCGGGGCGAATATCCACGAAATTAACGCCGTGCGCAAGCACATCTCGTCGGTGAAAGGCGGGCAACTGGCGCGGCTGGCATCGCCGGCAACGGTGATTGCGCTGATGTTGTCGGACGTCATCGGCGACGACCTGGACGTGATCGGTTCGGGGCCCACCGCCCCCGACGGCTCCACGTTCGGCCGCGCTCTGGAGATTTTGGACAAATACAGGATTACGGGCCAGGCTCCGGCGGCCGTAATGGAGCGGCTTCGGGCCGGCGCCGGGGGCCGCATCGAGGAGACGCCCAAACCCGGCGACGCAGCCTTCGAAAAAGTACAAAACCTGGTGGTGGGCAGCAACAAACTGGCGGTGGACGCCGCCGCCGTGGAAGCCAAGCGGCTGGGTTTGAAACCGGTGGTACTTTCGACGCTGATTGAAGGCGAAACCCGGGAGATCGCAAAGATGCACGCCGCCATCGCGCGGGAAGCGCTGGCGAGTGGGCGTCCCGCGAAACCGCCGGTGTGCTTCATTTCCGGAGGCGAAACCACGGTGACGCTGGCCGGCGACGGACTGGGCGGCCGAAACATGGAATTCGTGCTGGCGGCCGCGATCGATCTGGACGGAATGGGGAATGTCGTGGTTCTGAGCGGCGGCACCGACGGCACCGACGGCCCCACCGACGCCGCCGGCGCGATTGCCGACGGCGCCAGCGTTTCGCGGGCGGCGGCGCTGGGGATGGACGCGCGAAAATTCCTGTCCGCCAACGATTCCTACCGCTTCTTTGAGCCGCTGAACGACCTGCTGAAGACCGGCCCCACCAACACCAACGTCATGGACGTGCGCCTGTTTTTGATCTCGCCAGGCATCCCCCGCGGATTTCGGCGGAAGCCGGACTAACCTGCATTGCCGTTTTTGCGTCTTCCCATACATGCGGATGCCGGCCGGAAGCAATCCTTTGCACTTGGCGGCTTTGTGCCTCTTGGTGGCGGCGGTTTGCCTCGGGCAGGGCCAACCCGGCGGCGGGACGGACCAGCAGGGAACGGGCCAGCAAAATCCCGGCATGTTCCGCCGCGGAGGATTCCTGCAGCCGGAAGCGGAGCGGGCCGAGACCTACACCGGCAAGCCCTGCACGGTGGGCGGAACGCTGCTGAACGCAATTACGGGCGAACCGCTGCGCAAGGCGGTGGTCACGCTGCGCAAGACGGGCGTGCGCGGCCAGCGGAACCAGGTTCAGACGGGTGTCGATGGCCGATTCGTGTTTCCAAACCTGGTGCCCGGCGACTACACCCTTTCGGCGGAGCGTACCGGATTCGTGGGGGCATCCTATCGCGGGAGTACCTCACAAGTGGGTGTCAGTGCCCTGACGTTGAAGGAAGGGCAAACGGTGGATGGCATCGTTTTCCGGCTGACGCCGCAGGGAATTCTGAAGGGCACGGTAACGGATGAGGACGGCGACCCGGTGGCGAACACGCAAATAACGCTGTGGGCCTGGCGCTGGGATGAGAGCGGCAAAAAGCTGGCCGGCGTGCGCAACGACAGAACCAACGACGCGGGAGAATTTCGCATTTCCAACGTGTCGCCGGGAAGATACCTTCTTTCCGCGCAGACCCGCCAGGCGCTCCCACCACTCTCCGGCCGCCCCCGCGACCAGCGGGAAGGTTACCGGACTGCCTTCTATCCCGGCGCGCCGGACGCGACCGGTGCTGTTCCATTACAGGTGAAGCCGGGAGGCGTACTGGATCGGCTCGATTTCCGACTGGAGAAAACCCCGGTGGTTACGGTCGCCGGCAGGGTGGCGGGCGACGTTTCGGAAAACGGGCGCAGGGGGGCGGCGGTGATGCTTTTCGAGCGGAGCAGTGACGCCACCGTGCCGGGGGTGCCCAGCGCCACCACGATGGCCCGTGGTCCGAGCCAGCAGTTTGCGTTCGAAAGCGTCTTCCCGGGAGATTACATTCTGATGGTCCGCCGAGGTGCGGGAATGTTCCGCCGCGGCGAACGCGGCGGTGACGACGGAGCGACCGCCAGAATAGCGTTGCACGTGCCGCCGGACGGGGTACGCAATCTGGTTGTCACTCCGGGCAAGAATGTCCAACTGAGTGTGACCGCGTTCCCGGAGCAAGGCTCCACGCTGCCCGAGCAACCCTTGCACGTGCAGCTTTCCGCGGTGGAGGAGCCGGCATACTCGACCCGGGCGCAGTCGCTCCAACCCGACGCACCGCTGGTGTTCGACAATCTTTCTCCCGTCCGGTATCGGATTCGAGTGACCATACCCGGCGGCGCCGCCTACGTCAGGAGCATTCGCTGGGCCAACCAGGATGTCACCGACGGCATCGTCGACCTCAGCGGCGGAGTGAATGGCACCGTGGAGTTAAAACTCAGCTCGAAGGTGGCAGGCGTCGACGGCACCGTCAACGACAACCACGGCCAAGGGATTCAAGGCGCACTGGTAACGCTGATTCCCGAAGGATCGAAGGCCAAAAACAGCGCGTTTTACTACACCACCAATACCGGCGAACAGGGCAGCTTCTCGCTCAACGGTCTCGCGCCGGGCGACTACAAAGCCTACGCCTGGACGAACCTGGAGCGCGGGGCGTACTACTCTCCGGAAGTCCGCGCCGCGCACGCCGGCGACTCCAAGTCCGTCAGCCTGGATGAAAACGGACGGCAAACCCTGGAACTGCGACTGATCGACATGACGGGGCAGGAGGGCGGCACCGCCGGGCAGTAAGCATGGCGTTTTCCGTCCGGTACACTGGGAGTGGCGGGAGCGACTTATGAGTATTCCCTTCGGTGCGGCGAATCCCATGACGATTCTGGGCCTGCTGGCGGCGCTCTGCGCGGCGCCGCTGGGCGGCCAGACGGCGACACCCAAACCCGGCGAGAAAGGTGCCATGGCCGTGTGGGACATGCAGCAGATTGCCGCGAATATCAAGGCGCATACCGAGGAATTCAAGCCGTTGCTCGAGAGGGTCAGCCCCAAGCAGTGGTCCAGGCAGGAATCGGCGGCAGCCTACCAGCCGCAGTGGGAGTACTGCCGCAACGAAATCGGCTACCTGAACGGATCGGCGGCAAAGTTCGCGCAGCAGTCGGACAATCTGCCTACCGGTCTGGAAGCGTACTTCCGGCTGGAATCGTTGAACACCGCGCTGCGGTCGTTTATCGAGGGGATCCGGCGCGACGATAACCCGGCGGTGGCCGAACTGCTGGCGCCCAACCTGGCGAAGCTGACCGACGACCAGCAGGCGCTTGGCCAGTACATCCTGTCACTCGCCCAACAGCGTGAAGACCAGTTCAAGGCCATGGATCGGGAGGCGCAGCGCTGCCGGGCGACTCTCATGCGGCCGGGGGCCGCGCGAAAATAGAATCGGCGCGACAATGGGACAAGGATTTCCCCGGCTTCGAAAGGCGAACGGCGCATGAGCGAGACACAGACTTTTTCTTGCAGCATCTGCATGGAGCCCTCCACCGAGATCTGTATTTACTGCACCAAGGACACCTGCGCCAATCACCTTTGTGTGAAGTGCATGCGGTGCAGCGATTGCTGCGAGTGTGAGGTTCCGCTCGAAGAAAGCGCCGTGCTGCCGCACACCCAGGCCGCTTTCACTCCCGCGGCCCCGGAACCGGAACAGGCGCCAGAGCCGGAAGCGCCGGAGCCGGGCGAGTAGGACCGACCGCTTCCGTCGGTTCCCCCCTGCAATTCATCCTCTCCAGGCGAGCCTTCGTCGGTTTCCGCCAGCCTTCATCGCGACGCTCCCTTATGCTCGAATTAAGGGATGCGCGATCGAGAGCGACAACGGAGCCGGATGACAATGCCTTATACCGATTGCGCGCGGGGATCGGAGGCGGCAACCGCCCGGAAGCCACAGGGACTTCTCCGGGAACTGACGGGAATCCTGATCGCCAATACACTGATCAGCATCGCACTGGCGCTGGTGTTCAGTTGGGCATACGAGAGCCTCACCAGAACCAGACTTCTCGCTTATTTCATCACCTGCTTCGTCATTACGCAGTGCATCGGAACGCTGGCCGCTGTAGCGGTGCCCCGTCTGATTCCGTGGCTGGAGCGATTCGCCCAGGCTCTGCGGCTGGTTTTGCTGCTCGCGATATTGATAGCCGTGGCTACCATCGGTTTCCTGGCGGCCAACGCCTTGCTGGTTCCGCTCGGCTTCATCCAGCCGGCGTCGTACTGGTCGAGGGTGGCGGCGGGCCTTCCCTCGGCGGTCGCAATCACCATCATCATCGGGGTGGCGGTGACGTTTTTCGAAAAGAGTCGCGGCAAACTGAGAGAAGCCACGGAGACGCTGCGAATGAAGGAGCTCGAGCGCGAGCGGGCTTTGAAGCTGGCGAGTGAAGCGCAGCTTCTGTCGCTCGAATCCCGCATCCACCCCCACTTCCTGTTCAACGCCATCAATTCCATCCTGTCGCTGATCCGCGAAGATCCGGTGCGCGCCGAACAGATGCTGGAACGCCTGGCGTCGCTGCTTCGTTTTTCGCTGGATGCACATCGCAGGGGACTGATCCCGCTGAGCGAAGAGCTGCGGATCGCCGCCGACTATCTCGAAATCGAAAAGGCCCGCTTCGGAGACCGGCTGCGTTTTGGCATCGAAGCCTCCGGTATTGACAACGTGGAGGTTCCGCCGCACACCGTGCAGGTGCTGGTGGAAAACAGCGTCAAGCACCACGTCTCGCGGCAGCGAAAAGGCGGCGAGGTGCGTATTTTGGCCCGCCTGGACGGAGCGGAAGCCGTCATCGAGGTGTGGGACGACGGCGCGGGATTCAGCCGCCGGGACTTCCTTCCGGGCCACGGCCTGCAAACGCTTCAGGACCGCCTGGAGACGCTGTTTGGCGGCGCGGCCCGCCTTGAAATCGAACCGCGGCCGGGAGAATCGCGGGTGCGTGTGGTGCTTCCGGCGTCTCACTTTGTGCGAGAATCCTGACGATGCTCCGTGCCTACCTGGTCGATGACGAGGAGCTGGCCATCCGCCGGCTGCGGCGAATGCTGGAGGAGTCCGGCGCGGTAATGGTGGTCGGAAGCTCAACGGATCCGGCGGAGGCGGCGAAGGAGATCCCGAAGATTTCGCCGGATGTCTTGTTTCTCGACATCCAGATGCCGGAGATGTCGGGCTTCGATCTGCTCAACCGCCTCGCCGGCGATCCCGTGGTGGTCTTCACCACCGCCTACGACCAGTACGCCTTGCGGGCGTTCGAAGTGAATTCCGTCGACTACCTGCTGAAACCGATCGAAAAAGAGAGGCTGGAGAAGACCCTTGGGAAACTGGAGCGCATTCACTCCGGTCGGGAGCCTCGGCCTGACACCGCGGCCTTGCTGGAGACGCTGCGGGCGACGCTCGAGGCGAGCGTCCCCGCCTACCCCACGCGCATCTCCTCCCGCATCGGCGACCACGTCCACTTCATCGAGCTTGCGGCGGTGACACACATTTTCGCGAAAGAGAAATTCACCCTGGCGGCGACGGCGGAAAAGGAATTCATCATCGACTACACCATCACCGACCTCGAAGCCAAGCTGGATCCCCGCATGTTCCTGAGGGTACACCGATCCACCCTGGTAAACGTAAACTTTGTTTCCGAGCTATATCCGTGGTTCGGAGGGCGCATGCTGCTGCGGCTGAAAGATCCGAAAAAGACCGAGGTCACGGTGGCCCGCGACCGCGTGAAGGAGCTTAAAGACCGTTTGGGCCTCTGAGGGCAAGGACGGCGTTCAATCCGCCGAACGCGAACGAATTCGAGAGAGCGTACTCCACTTTGGCCGGCCGCGCGACATTCGGAACCACGTCCAGGAGGCACTCCGGATCGGGCACGGTGAAATTCGCCGTCGGGCGGAATCATGCCTTCGCGGAGCGCAAGCACGGTAGCCACGGCCTCCAGCGCGCCCGCCGCGCCCAACGCATGGCCGTGCATGGACTTGGTGGAGCTGACCGCCAGCTTGTCCGCGTGCGCTCCGAAAACGGCGCGGATGGCCCGGCATTCAATAGGATCGTTAGCCGACGTGCCGGTGCCGTGCGCGTTGATGTAACCGATCTGCTCCGGCCGCAGGCCGCCTCCGAAAGGGCCATCGTCATGGCAGCCGCCGCGCCATCGGAGGATGGCTGCGTGATGTGGTGCGCGTCGCGAGGACATGCCGACGCCGACAATCTCGCGCCAGCACGGCCTTGCGCCCCGGGCCGCTGCACTTTCCAGCGGCTCCAACACCAGCATGGCCCCGCCTTCGCCGAGAATCATGCCCTGGCGGTCTTTGGAAAAGGGACGGCAGGTATTCGCGGCCACCACCCGGATGGCGTCCCAGGATTTCAGAAACCCGTAAGTTGAAAGGCGCCTCGCTGCCGCCGGCAATGGCCATCTCGACAGGCGCCATTTCGCACCATCCAGTAGGCCTGGCCAATGGCGTGGTTGGAGGACGAACACGCCGTCGAAATGGTCCACGCCGGTCCGGTGACTCCAAATTCCATCGAGATCTGGCTGGCGCCGGCGTTGGCCATGGTGCGCGGGATGGTCATCGGATTCACCCGCGGTTTGCCTTGTTTGTACAGGGTGACAAAACCCTCATCGACGGTCTTCTGGCCGCCGACGCAACTGCCGGTGATAATGGCGGTGCGTCGCCGAGGGCGTCGCTCCACTCGATGCCGGCGCCGGCGACGGCCTGCCGGGCGGCGATAAGCGCCCATTGCGCGAAGCGGTCGAGCATCGTTTCGCGCTTCGGCTGGAAGTGATCTTCCCAGCGGTAGCCGGTAACTTCCGCCCCGTACTGCATGCGCAGCGTGGTGCGGTCCACCAGCGTAATGGGCCGGATGCACTCTGTCCGGCAGCAAGGCTTCTCCAGAATTCGCCGGGGTTATGCCCCAGGGAACAAATGATGCCCATGCCGGTGATCGCAACGCGGCGATGGGAATTCGGGTGCTCGCAGGCGCTGGACGCCGCTCGTTTAATTCGTCGGACATAGAATCTGGCTTACGCTTTCAAATCGGTATCCGCGCTCGAGCAATTGGGGAATTGAGATGCGCAATGCTTCGATGGTATCTCGAATGTCTGGCTCTACCGTGGTATCCCGGCCATCGTGCAGGCAGACGATGGCGCCGTTGGAGGCGCCGCCAAGCAGTCGGTGCGCGACATCCGGGCCGGCCAGCGTCCAATCGCGGCCGATCACCGTCCACATCACGCCCAGGAGACCGTGCTTTTCCTGCACCCGGCGCAGGCCCGGGCCACCTCGCGCCGTAGGGCGCCCGCAGAAGCCGGGGACGAATGCCGGCGGCCTGCTCGATGGAATCCTGCGCGCGGGAGATTTCCGCATCGATGAAAGCCGGCGGATTTGAAACAAAACAACGGGTGGGTGTCGCTGTGGTTGCCGAGTTCGTGCCCCGCGGAGGCGACGCGGCGGGTCAGCTTCAGGCAGCCGCCGAACGCTCATCCGCACTGGAAGAAGGTGGCGGGAATCTGGTAGGACGCAAGAAATCGAGCACTTCCCCGGTGGACTTGCTGGGGCCGTCGTCAAATGTCAAGGCCAGGCAACGGCGGTCTCCCGATCCACGCCAGACCGAACGCCCGAACAGGGTGGCACTGCGCCCGCGGACGCCGTAGGCCAGCGTGCCGGCAGCCGCCAAAAGGCCGCCGCCCACAACTTCCAGCATCATGCCGCGCATTGTAGCACAGCCCTTTGGCCGGGCTTCGTACAGGTGGTTTTGGACCGCGTTCCGGGAAGGCAAACTGATACCATAGCGGGGAGGCCGAAGTCCCGGCTGCGCGCCGCGCCTAGCTTCGATGAACATCGTGTATCATCACCGGACCCGGGCCGCGGACGCCCAGGGAGTCCACATCATCGAAATCGTGAAGGCGTTCCGGGCGCTCGGCCACAGCGTGGATGTTGTCTCGCTGGTGCGGACCGAGGACAGCCCGCGGCGCGAGACGGCGGAACAAAAGGCCCACATGCCCGCCTGGCAGCGTCTGGTGCGCCGAATTCCACTGGCTTACGAAGCCGTGCAGATGGCATACAACGGCGTCGGTTTGTGGATTCTGGGCCGAAGGCTGCGCCGTGGCGGCGTCGACTTCCTCTATGAGCGGTATTCCCTGTTCAACTTCACGGGTGTCCTGGCGGCGAAGCTGTGGCGCATACCGCTGGTTTTGGAGGTGAATTCGCCACTGGCGCTGGAGCTGGCGGAGGAGAGGGCGATTCGAGCCAGGCGACTGGCGGAGAGGATGGAGCGGGCGATCTGCAACGCCGCAACCAAGGTGATTGTCGTCACCCAACCGCTTAAGCGGATTCTGGTCTCGAACGGAGTGGAGGGCTCAAAAATCGTGGTGATGCCGAACGGCGTCGACCCAAGACGCTTTCAACCGGACGAGGATTCCGGCGGCCTGCGGCGGCAGTTGGGGCTGGAGGGCCGGGCTGTCATCGGGTTTGTCGGATGGTTCAGGAAATGGCACGGGCTTGACCTGCTGCTGGAGGCGTTTCGCGAGGGACGGCTGGCGGAGACGGGTGCGCGGCTGCTGTTGATCGGGGACGGTCCCGCGATGGTCGAGTTGCAGGAATTCGTGGGCAGGCACGGAATGGAGGGAACGGTTGTTTTTACCGGTCCGCTTCCGCATCGCGACATACCGCGGCATTTGAGCGCGATCGATATCGCGGTGCAGCCGGCGGCGAATTCTTACTGTTGCCCGATGAAGATTCTGGAATACATGGCGCTGGGGAAGGCGATTGTCGCGCCCAGGCAGGAGAACATCGTGGAAATCCTGCGGGACGGCGAAGAAGCGGCGCTTTTCACACCGGGGGACCAGGCCAGCCTGGCGCAGGCGCTGCGGCTGCTGGTGAGCAACGCGCAGGAACGGGAAAAGCTGGGGAACCAGGCGCGGGCGGCGATTCAATCGCGCGGCTATCTGTGGGAGGCGAACGCCGCGCGGGTGGCCGCGATGATGCAGGAATGGCAGGGCCACGCCCGCGGGACATGACGGGAAACACAGCCGCGGGGCGTGCCGGCCCGCTGCTCACGCCGTTCTTGCCGGGGTGACGGTGATAGGATTCCTTTACGGACACGAGGGCCCGGCGACGGCGGCTGTTTGCCTCCCGCGTGGCTCTCACTCGGCGCGGCAGCGCAGGAAGGTGGCAGAATGCATCGACGCGAATTCTTGAAAAACCTTAGCCGGGGCGCAGGCGCACTGACGCTGACCTCGGCCGCTCGAAATCGCCAGGGGACAGCCGTCCGGCACGCAACGCCCGAACATCGTCCTGATCTATGCCGACGACGTCGGCTACGGCGACATCGAGTTGCTACGGCGCCACCCTGGTGAAGACCCCCAACCTCGACCGGCTTGCCGCGAGCGGGCTGCGCTTCACCGACGCCCATTCGCCTTCGGCCACCTGCACGCCGTCTCGCTACGCCCTGCTGACCGGCGAGTACGCCTGGCGCAGGAAAGGCACGGGATCGCTGCCGGGCAATGCTTCGCTGATTATCCAGCCCGGCCGCGTGACCATTGCCGTCAATGCTCCGCCAGCAGGGTTACGCCACCGGGCGTGGTGGGCAAGTGGCACCTGGGCCTGGGAAGCGGCAATCGTCGATTGGAACGGCGACATCAAGCCCGGCCCGCTGGAGATCGGCTTCGACTATGCGTTTCTGATCCCCGCCACCGGCGACCGCGTGCCCTGCGTGTTCGTCGAAAACCATCGCGTGGTCGGCCTGGACCCGAAAGACTCCGATTCAGCGTCAGCTACGGCAGAAGCCCTTTCGCGACGAGCCGACCGGCCGAAAGAGCATCCCGAGCTGCTGAAGATGCACCCCAGCCACGGCCACGACCAGGCCATCGTCAACGGCATCAGCCGCATCGGCTACATGACCGGCGGCAAGGCGGCCTGCTGGGTGGACGAACACATCGCCGACACCATCACCGCCAAAGCAACGGCGTTCATCGACCGGCAGCACGGGAAGCCGTTCTTTCTCTACTTCGCGACTCACGACATCCACGTGCCGCGCGTGCCGAATCCGCGCTTCAAGGGCAAAACCGGCATGGGACCGCGCGGCGACGCGATTGCCGAGCTCGACTGGTGCGGTGGGCCAGGTGCTGGAGGCGCTCGAACGCAACGGCCTCGCCGAAAACACGCTGGTGATCTTTTCGAGCGACAACGGGCCGGTGGTGGACGACGGCTATCGCGACCAGGCGGTGGAGAAACTGGACGGACCACAAGCCCGCCGGGCCGTGTCGCGGCGGGAAATACAGCAACTTCGAGGGCGGCACCCGTATTCCGTTGATGCGTCCGGTGGCCGGGAAAGGTGTCGCCCGATTCGTCATCCGACGCCCTGGTCAGCCAGGTCGACCTGCTGTCGTCGCTGGCCGCGCTTGACCGGCGGCACACTCGACCCAGGAGGCCGGCCCGGACAGCTTCAACGTCCTCGACGCAATGCTCGGCAAATCGAAAACCGGCCGGCGAGCAATTAGTGGAACATGCCGGATTCTCTTTCCCTGACAGACGGCCACTGGAAACTCATCCAGCCTGGCAAAGGCCCGAAGGTTAACATCAATACGAATACCGAAATGGGTAACGATGCCGAGCCGCAGCTTTACAACCTGGCCAACGATCGGGGAGAGAAGGTGAATGTGGCGGCGAAGTACCCGGAAAGGGTCGCCGCGATGATGCGTTCGATCGAGAAGATTCGCGCGGACGGACGCAGCCGGCCCTAGATTCGGTGCCCGTCAATCCGAAAGGGTATTCCGCGCGAAAGCGGAACTCCGGCGTTCTACGCCGAATTGGCCCTTGCCACGCCCTTGCCCGCGGACGATCGCCGGGCCTCTTTAACGAAATGGGCCATCGATTTCGACACGTGTTCCAGCACGGTGGTCCACTCTTCCAGATGCCGCTCCCCCTCCCGAGTGAGCCGGTAAACGCGGCGCGCCGGACCGCCTTTGTCGGTTTCCCACTCCGAGGCTACGTTGCCGTTACTTTCCAACTGGCGCAGCGTCCGGTACAGCGCGGCCCGCTCGATCTCGGCATCCGTAAGGGCGAAGGACTGCAAATCGCCCGACAGATCGTAGCCGTACGAACGGCCTTTCTTCTTTAATAAGAGCAGGGCAACCGGCTCCACAAACCGGTATAAATTCCCCATCGCACAGGTGCAAGGGTGATCCTTGCCATGCCGCTGGCACATCCTTCGAGGCACGCACACCTCCCTTTCTGCCCTCTATCCGAAAGGCCCTTCCTGTTCGACAAGCATAGCACGGAAATGAAATAGATGTATATTCCATCTAAAGTGCCGTCACACCGCTCAACGCCGGCCGCCATCCCGCGTTACCACGACAGGGAAGACTGGTATGCTGGCTCTTTCACCACTCAGGTAGGAGGATCGACATGCTGATCGAGCAACAAATCGCGGAGAGGCGCGACAGAGCGCAGACCGCCATTGCCAAGGTTTTGAAGCGACCCGCCGGGGACTTCTACGGCGACTACCAGGTGAAATCGACCAGCGGGAAGACCTACCGCGTCGCTTTGCGCGGCCCGGGCCTGTTCGAAAACTACTGCTCCTGTCCCGACTTCGCCGTCAACACGCTGGGGACCTGCAAGCACATCGAAGCGCTGTTGATCAAGCTGCGGAAAAGGCACGGCAAAGCGATCGAGCGAAAACGCTACCAGCGCAGCCGCGCGTCGGTGTCGCTGCAGTACGGAGACGCTATCGACATCCGGCTGCGGCTGCCCGCTTCGCCATCGCCGGCTCTTCGGAAGTTGAGCGCGCGGTACTTTGACGGCGACGGGCTGCTCGAACGCGAGCACTACCGGTCTTTCGAGCAGGTGTTGGAGGAGCTGCGGGAGCTGGACGACCAGGCGGTGATCTACAGCGATGTGCTGGAGTTCGTCGACCGCGAAAACGAGCTCGCGGAGGGATTGGAGCTGGAAGCCGAGCTTCTGCGGTCGTACCGGCAAGGCAAGGATCCCCTGGCCGATGTTCTGAAGACGAAATTGCTCGCCTATCAGGTAAAAGGCGCAATCTTCGCGGCCTGCCGCGGGCGGGTGGTGCTGGCCGACGACATGGGTTTGGGCAAGACCATCCAGGCACTCGCCGCCACCGAGCTTTTGCGCCGGCGGCGGGGCATCGAGCGAGTCCTGGTGGTGGCGCCCGCGTCGGTGAAGTACCAGTGGAAAACCGAAATCGAGAAGTTCACCGATCTGTCCGCGCAGGTGATCGATGGCTTGTTGCCCCGCCGGAAAAGCCTTTACGCCGCGCCGGCGTTCTTCAACCTCACCAGCTACGAGCTGGTGTTGAAGGACGTCCGGTACATGCACGAGTTGAAGCCCGATCTGATCATTCTGGACGAAGCGCAGCGCATCCGGAACTGGGTGACGGGCACCGCGCGCACCATCAAGCAACTGAAGAGCCGCTACGCGTTCGTGCTCACGGGAACGCCGCTCGAAAACAAGCTGGAAGAACTTTTCTCGGTGGTGGAATTCGTGGACGGCAGGCGGCTGGGGCCGGCATTCCGATTCCTCAAGGAACACCGGATGGAAGACGATAAAGGCCGTCTGCTGGGCTACCGGGGACTGGACAAGATTCACCAGCAGCTCGAGCCCGTTCTGCTGCGGCGCACGCGCAAAGAGGTGCTTCCGGATCTTCCCAAGCGCACCGATCAAATCTTTCACGTAACGCTCACCCCGCAACAGGCCGAACCTTATTACGAGCAGCGCGAAATTCTGGGCGGCCTCATGCACAAGTGGGCCCGACAGGGATGGCTTTCGGAAGTCGACCTGCGCCGCATTCTATGCTGCATTCAGAACATGCGTATGATCTGCAATTCGACGTTTCTGTTCGACAAGCAGACGCACCATTCGCCCAAGCTGGAGGAATTTCGCGAGATCATCCGCGAGCTGGCCTTCGAGGAAGACCGCAAAGTGGTGGTGTTCAGCGAATACGAACGCATGACGCGGCTCGCCGGGGAGGAGTTGAACAAGCTGGGCATCGGGTACGTTTCGCTGCATGGCGGCGTCGTCTCAAAGAAGCGCGGCGAGCTGATCAAGACGTTTCGTGAGGACCCGGCCTGCAAGGTTTTCTTTTCCACCGATGCCGGCGGCACCGGGCTGAACCTGCAAATGGCTTCGGCGGTGGTGAACTTCGAGCCGCCCTGGAATCCGGCGCGGCTGGAGCAGCGCATCGGCCGGGTCCACCGGCTGGGACAATCGCACCCGGTTCAGGTAATCCATCTGCTTACCCGCGACACCATCGAAATGCGGGTTTGGGAAACCCTGAAGCTGAAGCAGTCGCTGTTTGCGGGGGTCTTCGACTCCCCCACCGGCGAGGTCAGCTTCGCCGCGCTCGGGCGCAAGAGCGTCTTGCAGTCGGTGAAAGAGATTTTTGCGGACCAGCCCGGCCGGCCGAAACCGATCGTCGAGCAGGCCCAGCCCGAGGCCATTCCGCTAAAGAAGGGACAGGCGCCGGCCGTGGAAGCGGCCAAAACGCTCGCGGCGGCGGCGAGCGGAGGCGCCCGGCAAGCCGCGGAGCAGCCGGCGGTGCGGGCGGGCGGAGCGGGCCTGGAAAAGGCCGCCTCCAGTCTGATCGAGGCCGGGCTCGGATTCCTGGAGGCAGTTGCCGCCCAAATGCCGCCAGGGCCCGCCACCAGTGGCCAGGAAACTCCCGGCCGGCTGCTTTCCGGCCTGATCCGGCAGGACCCCCAGACGGACCGGCCGGTTCTGACGATTCCCTTGCCCGACGCCGCGTTGGCCGACCGGCTGGGACGCGCGCTCACCGGGTTTCTCAGCCGCTTCACCGCCGCGGGCTGAACGCCCGCATTCGCGACTCCGGGCAAATAGCCGCGGAAATTCCACAGAATTTGCCCAAATGGTGGAGATCTCCGGCGAGTGACCTTTCCCGACTCCACGCCCCGGACCGGCGCTATTTCGGGTACGTCACCGGATAGCCGCTTGCCGTCCAGTCCGCCATTGCAAATGTCTGCGGAGGTGTGTAGCCGTTTTGGGCGAGCAAGTCGGATGCTTTCTTGGCCCTGACGCCGAGGGCGCAGATGGTGACCACCTTCTTGTTTTTGGGCACCTCGTTCAAGCGGCCCGGCAATTCGTTGAGCGGGATGTTTGTGGCTCCCTGGATCATGCCGTTCTCGCGCAATTCGACGGGGGTGCGGACATCCAGCAGGAACACTGCCTGGTGGGAATTGACCAGCGTCTTCATTTGTTCCGAGGTGAGTTTATCGCCCACCACGGCCTGGCAAGAGGAGAGCGTGGCATACAGGACCACGAGAGAGAAGAAGGAGAGAGTACGATACCGCATACCAGCAGTATATCCCCTTGGTTTACTGAGGAATAAGTCAATTTTGTCTTAAAGAATTGACACCGGGAGTCGATGGAGTTCCAGGGGATGGCAGCGCCACTCCACGGCAGTCTCGGCGCAGCGGCCCCTCGCGAGACGAAGACCGCCAGTGCCGGCGAGCCTGGTTTGAAGGCTGCCGGCGGGCAACCGAGTTTCCCGCTCATCACGGCCCAAGATGCGCCTTCTCTGGATACACGACAATCCCATTTCGGACGCCTGCTCGCCAGAGTCTTCTTTCCCAGGAGACGATTTCCTTCGGCCGAGAATGGAAGCACTGGCGGGACAGCTCGGCGTGGAGCTGGTTCCGGCCGAGAGCGCTCCCGCCGCCGTGCAGTTTGCCGCGCAGCGCCGCTACGACATCGCACTGGCCAGTTTCCCGCTGGCCGGCTGGTCGCCGGAAGAGGTGGTGGAAGAGTTGTTGCGTCAGGACCCATCCGCGCCGGTGATCGTGCACCACGATTTTCTCGATCTCGACGCCGCTGTCCGCCTGGCCCGCCTGGGTGTGTTCGAGCTTTTGAGTTCCGGCGATCCGCTGGACAAATGGCGCCGGCACATCGAGCGAGCCGTGGAACATCGCCGCTCCCGCAGCCTGGCGGCGCTTGCCGAGGCGGTGGCGGGAGAATCGTGGCGTCGTTTTCTGGTGGGGGGAAGCCGGAAAATGCAGCAGGTCTCGGAAATCATCCGGCTGGTGGGAAAGCGCCGCTGCACGGTGCTTGTTTCCGGCGAAACCGGCACCGGGAAAGAGATGGCGGCGCGGGCTATCCATGCGGCCAGCGACAGGGCATCCAGGCCCCTGGTAGCGGTGAATTGCAGTGCGATCCCGGAATCGCTGCTCGAATCGGAGTTGTTCGGACACGTAAAGGGAGCCTTCACGGGTGCTGCCGGAAACCGCATCGGCCGCTTCGAGCAGGCCAATCACGGAACCCTGTTTCTGGACGAAGTTGGCGATCTGCCGATCGAGCTGCAGGCCAAGTTGTTGCGGGTGCTGCAGGAGCGCGAGTTCCAGCGTCTGGGCAGTTCGGAAACGGTGAAACTGGACGTCCGGGTGGTGGCCGCCACCAATGTGGACCTGGTGGAGAAGATCCGCAGCCGGGAGTTTCGCGAAGACCTCTACTACCGGCTCAACGTGGTGCCCATCCTGCTTCCGCCGTTGCGGGAGCGGCGCGGAGATATCCCTGCTCTGGTGCACCACTTCATCGAGAAGGTGTGCCGGCTCGAAATGCTTCCCCTCCGCCGCATCGCTCCGGAAACGCTGCGCCGCCTGGCCATGTTCGATTGGCCGGGAAATGTCCGGCAACTGGAGAACGCCGTCGAGATGGCGATCGTCATGAGCGGCGAGCGCACAGACCTTCGCCCCTCGGATTTTCCGCTGCCCGCGCCCTCCGAGAGCAAGCCGGTGGCTCCCGACGACCTGCAGCGCATCGCGCTGCCGGACGAGGGTTTGGATTTCGAAGAGATCGTCAGTTCCATCGAGCGCCACATACTGCGGCAGGCGCTGCTCAAAACCGGCGGCAACAAAAAGCAGGCGGCCGAGATGCTGCGGCTGAAGCGAACCACCCTGACGGCCAAGCTGAAGAGCCTGGAAGCGATTGCCGGATGAACCTGGTGCCAGTCGAGGTACAGAGGTCGAACCGCTGGGGGCCTTGTCAGCGCTTCAGCGGATCCTCCACCCACGGCGGCGTCGCCTCCACCAGCCGGCCCAGGTCCGGGATTAGCTCGTCCAGTCTGCTTCTTCATCTCCCAGGCGATTGCGCGGTAACTGAAGTGGCCCTTCACGCCGCTGCGAAGCTTCGAGATATATTCCGCCTCGGCGAAATCCATCTTGAACAGGAAACGCGAGCGCGCGGCGAAAGGCAGCAGGTAATGAGACGGCAGCTCCGGCAGGCTGCCGGCGACGCCGGTGACATCTTCCAGAGCGCTTTCCCAAATGCCGCCGAGACCCGCGTGGAGTATCGCTGGAGGCGTCTCGAAGCCCATCTTCCAGTTAAAACACTGATGAAACTGGTGGCACCGCCGGTGGCGGTGCAGGTCGCGATAGGCGCCCACATCCATCACGATGTCAAAGGCCAGCGGGCCGCCGCGGAACTGGCGCGGCAGCTCGTCGCGGCTGGTGCGCGCTCTGAGCGCGGTTTCGATCACTTCCATCTGCCGCGCCCGGCTCCAACCGCTCACGGTTTCGTAGAGGCGCCGGAACGGTTTCGCGGTCACCGGGTACAAAAGCGTCGCCGCGATGTCGGCCACCACCTCGGCCGGCTGTGTCAGGTCGACGCTGCGCGTGGCCGGCTCGGGGACAAAATACCCGGCCGGCAGGTTGGCCCGCGCCCATTCGGCCACGTCTTCCGGGAAACGGGCCAGGTAGGCATCGGCGTCGAGATATTTTGCCAGCGTGGGGGCCACCGGCTCTGGAGCGGCCGCCTGGTCCCAATTGCATTCCGGCGCTTCGGCCAGCGCCACCGCCGTTTCCTCGGCGATCTCGCGGATTTCTGCGTACGGAGAGGTTTTCAGCCGCCGCACCTGGCGTTCCAGGGTCCGAATGCTGGTGACCTGTCCGACGCCGGTAGGCACCCCCAGAAATAGCAGATAGCGGGCGACGTCATAGGCGCGGGCGGCGATGTTCCGCTGGTAGGCTTCCGGCTTCATGTCTTCGGGGCGGGGAAGCTTTTCACGGAGGTGCTCGAACATGGCCGAGTGGATCTTCTTGTAGCCGGCGAGCAGGCCTCCAGCGGCTCGCTGGTAGGTCTGCTGCTGGGCGGCATCGAGCTCCGGTGGGGTGATGACGCCGGACTGCGAAAAATCCTGGTAGCGCGAGGAGCGGGCCTGTCCGTCCCAGAGTTGTTCGTCTTCCACCTCACAGGCCGCCAATTCACTGATGCCTTCGAAGCACAAAGCCAGGTGCCCGAGGTCGGCAATGGATGCGTGTCCGTATTGGAAGTAGTAGCTTTCGAGAAATTTGCGCGAGTCGTGCTGGCGCACCCAGTCGACCGATTCCCGCACCGAATCGGGCGAACGGCTGTAGCGGGCAAGGGTGTAAGCCAGTTTCTCGGGCGGCATCGGGGCGACGGTCAACACGCGCTTGTTGCGACTCATGGTGGCGAAACGGCTATCATAGCGAAGAACGCACCCGCGCAGTTTGGACCGCCCCATGAAGATTCGCATCAAACGGCTTTCGGAAAACGCACAACTGCCTTCCTACGCTCATGGTCCGCTGGAAGACGCGGGAATGGACCTGTACGCACTGGAAGACGCGCAACTGGAAGTAGGCGTCGCGGCGAGCGTCCCGACGGGTTTGTGCATCGAACTCCCAGCCGGTTATGAAGCGCAGATCCGGCCCCGCAGCGGCCTCGCGCTGCGCCACAGTGTCATCCTGCCGAATGCGCCGGGAACCATCGACCCGGGTTACCGGGGAGAGATCCGGGTGATCCTGCTCAACCTGGGAAACGAGCCTTATCGGATACACGCGGGCGACCGGATCGCGCAGATCGTGGTCAGCCGGTACGAAGCGGTCGAATGGGAAGAAGGCGAACTGGCGCACTCGGAACGGGGGCCGGGAGGCTTCGGCTCAACCGGCCGCTGAGCCCAGGAAATGGCGGGGACGACGGGGCTCGAACCCGCGACCTCCGACGTGACAGGCCGGCGTTCTAACCAACTGAACTACGTCCCCGAGGTCTGTACGGCCAACCCCTAGAATATCATGCGGCTCTGCGCTTCTGCCACTTGTGTGAAATAAGAATCGAGCGCCCCCGCGCCGCCACCCGCCGAAGTGCATAAGTCACGGAACAGGAGAAAGTTCTCTTCCGGAGCTACCCGGAACCTGTGGGACGGCACTCTACCACGAAATAGCCGGATGCCTGCCGGCCGACGGCTACTACCTCCAAGCCGCTTTGCCGCGCCAGCTCGCCGAACTCCGAAATCGTGCGCTGCTTGCCCCCCAGCAACAGCATCTCTATGGAAAGTCCCCGGGGTGCTTCGTCCGACCCCATCCCTTTGAGGACCACCACGCGCCCCGCGGGGTACGCCGCGTCGGCGCAGCGCCTCAGAATCACTGCCGCGTCCCGATCGGGCCAGTCGTTCAGCACTCCCCGCAGCAGGTAAAGATCTCCGCCAGCGGGCAAGGGGTCGAAAAAGCTCTGCGCAACCGCCGAAGCCCGCCCGGCAACGCCGGCAGACTGGAACACTTCGCTGGAGCGAGCCACCGTCCGCGGCAGATCGACCAGAATACCCTGGAGGTGCGGCCGGGCTCGGAGTATTCCCGCAAGCATGGCGCCGGTGCCTCCGCCGACATCTACCACGATCCGGACCGATTCCCAGCCGTCAGTGAGCGGAAACTCCGGGTCGGGGACTCCGTGGCCTTCCGGCCCCATGAGGGCGTCGAAGCTCGCCGCAATCTCCGGATGGGCGTCCAGGTCCTCCCAGAACGGAACGTCAAAAACCTTATAGTAAGCGGGAGCGCCCGTCCGGACGTACGAGAGCAGGCTGCCCCAGGCATAGGCCATACGGCCGCCGATGCCCCTCAGATCGAGGCCAAGACGCCGGGCGGGATCGAGCAATTCCGTGGCGGGCGGGTTCAGCGAGAAGCGGCCAGGTTGGAGTTCCTGAAAAAGGCCTTTACTCACCAGGTGTTCCAGTACGCGGTGCAGGGCCTCGGCGTCGCAATGCGCCGCCGCCGCCAATTCCTCAACCCGGTCGATGCCCGCGGAGATATGGTCGGCAATCCGGAGCGTCGCCACCACGTGGACGCACCACGGCGTGCAGAGATCGCTCAATTCTCCAAGATCCGCCATGTCTTTCTCTGACATCGGACTGCGCCGCCGCAAGGGCGCAAGTTCGTGTTCCCGCTGACAATCCGGGTAAGATACAAAAAGGGGAGCACCTTTAGCCAATCATGGAAACTAGAAAACTTGGCAACAGTGATTTGATGATAACACCGCTCGGCGTCGGCGCCTGGGCGATGGGCGGGGGGGGCTGGAAATTCGCCTGGGGCCCGCAGGACGACCACCAATCCATCGCGGCCATTCATGCCGCCCTCGACGCAGGCTGGAACTGGATCGATACGGCTGCCGTGTACGGCTTCGGCCACTCCGAGGAAGTGGTTGCTCGCGCCTTGTCCGGCCGCTCGAACAAGCCTTATATCTTCACCAAGTGCGAACGCACCTGGGACGCAGAGGGCAACATCAAGGGGTCTCTGAAACGCGAGTCCGTCCGCCGTGAGGCGGAGGCCAGCCTTCGGCGCCTCAAGGTGGATGTAATCGACCTGTACCAGATCCATTGGCCGCAGCCGGATGCGGAGGTGGAGGAAGGCTGGGCGGCGATGGCGGAATTGAAGCAGGAAGGGAAGGTCCGCTGGATCGGCGTTTCCAACTTCAACCGCGAACAGTTGAACCGCGTGCAGGCGATCGCCCCTGTCACCTCGCTTCAACCGCCCTATTCGCTGATCGAGCGCAGCGTTGAGGAGGCCGAATTGCCGTGGTGCCGGCAACATGGCGCCGGGGTTCTTGCCTACTCGCCCATGCGCTCGGGATTGCTTACCGGCAAAATGACGCGGGAGCGCATCGCCAATTTTCCGCCCGACGATCACCGCCGGACCCGTCCGGAATTCAATGATCCCGCTCTCACGCGGAACCTGGAGTTGGTGGAATTGCTCCGGGATGTTGGCGGCCGGCACGGCCGGAGCCCTGGCGAGGTGGCCATCGCCTGGGTACTGCGCAATCCCAACGTCACCGCGGCCATCGTCGGCCTGCGCAGCGCCGCGCAACTGGAAGGCGTGCGGGGCGCCGCCGAATTGAGCCTGAGCGACACCGAAGCCAGCCAGATCGAGGCGTTTCTCGAGGCCACAACCACCAACGCATAATCACCCAAAAACCCGGATTCCAACCAATCCAGCCACTGACCGGTCGATTTCGCTTGACTGGTTGACATCATAGTGATATCACTTTGATATTGAAAGGATGTCGTCTCGGGCTCCTTATGGAGGTCACTATGATCAAGGAGAAAGTTCGTTCCACTCTGCCGGGGATTCCCACGTTTCTGGGGTTTCTGGCGATCGCCTTCATTTGCATCTGGAGATTTATCGTGGCGGTAATCGCCGCCAATGAATCGCGCAATGCCGGTCCGATGGAAATCATCCTGTGGCTGGTAGTTTTGGCGATTGACGTTTTTCTGATGGCTGGAATGTACGCGGTGCAGCCCAACCAGGGCATTGTATTGATGCTTTTCGGCGGCTACGCCGGCACGGACCGAACGCCCGGGCTGCGTTGGGCCAATCCGTTCTATCACCAAAAAGAAGGTCTCTTTGCGGGTCAGAAACTTCGAGACCAATCGCAGCAAGGTGAACGACCGGGATGGCAACCCCATCGAGATTGCCAGTGTGGTGGTGTGGAAGGTGGTCGACACCGCCGAAGCGGTATTTCAGGTGGACGACTTCGAAAACTACGTACACGTGCAAAGTGAGGCGGCGTTGCGAAACATGGCCACGCGCTACCCCTACGACACGCATTCGGAAGAGGACATCATCTCGCTTCGCGGCAATACGCAGGAAGTAGCCGAGCAACTGACCAAGGAGATTCAGGAGCGTCTGGCGGTGGCGGGGGTCGAGGTGATGGAATCGCGCATCAGCCACCTGGCCTACGCGGCCGAGATCGCTTCGGCGATGTTGCAGCGCCAGCAGGCCACGGCGATTGTCGCGGCGCGGCAGAAGATTGTCGAAGGCGCGGTAGGCATGGTGGAGATGGCGCTCGAGCGGCTGGCCGAGCACAAGATCATCGAGCTCGACGACGAGCGCCGTGCCAGCATGGTGAGCAATCTGCTGGTGGTGCTGTGCGGCGAGCGCGCCGCCCAGCCGGTGGTGAACACCGGCACCATCTATAGCTAGGAAGCATGGACCCCGGCGGATGGCGGAGCGAAAATCATTCCTGCTGCGAATCGATGCCAAGACGCTCGAGGCGGTGCGCCGCTGGGCGGACGACGATCTGCGCAGCCTCAACGGGCAAATCGAATACCTGCTGCGGAAGGCGTTGAAAGACCGCGGCCGATCGAAAACGGAAACGTCGATATTGGAGTCTGCCGAAGATCGGCCGCCTGAAGATTCGAGCGGGGAAGATCTGGTGTAAGATTGAAATTTAGGGAGGTGGGTCTTCTCCAGTAGACCTCTCCCCAGGTCGTTCGCCGGAGTTGCCTCGGCGGCATGGAGCCAGATGCTGCGCGCCTTTCCTTGCCCTGCTATATCCCCGACACCTGCCGCGTTTGCGACCAACCGCTGGCCGAATTCTCACGGATTCCCGTTTGCCGTACGTGCCTGGAAAAACCCCGCCCGCTGGCGGCCGAATATTTCTGCGCTTCGTGCCGCACGCCGTTTCAAAACGAATATCCGCTGGACGAGCAACGGACGCTGCGGTTTATGCCGGCTGGGGCTGAACGGATACGACGCCGCCTACAGTTTCGGCCCGTACGACGGCACGTTGAGGCAATTGGTTCACCTGTTCAAGTACTCCCGCATTCAAACGTCTGGACCGGCCACTTTCGGGTTACCTGCTGCGGCCTTGCCGCGGGAGCAGCGTTTTGACGCCATCGTGCCGATGCCCATGCATTGGCGGCGCAAATGGCGGCGCGGTTTTAACCAGGCGGAACTGCTGGCCAGGCGGCTTTCGGTCCGCACCCGTATTCCAATGCTCGAACCGCTGCGGCGCCGCCGCTTAGTCGAAGCCCCAGGCGGGACTGAGCCACGCGCAGCGCCGCGTCGAACGTGGCCGGTATTTTCGTACCGAAGAGAGAAGAACAGTCTGCGGAATCTTCGGGTCCTGCTGGTGGATGACGTGCTCACCACCGGCGCAACCGCCAGTGCCTGCTCGGCCGCGCTGAAGCGCTGCCGGAGCCCGGCACGTCAGCGTCCTGACGCTGGCGCGCGTCGACCGCCGCGCCCTGGGTGTCGGAGGCGACGGCCAGGAATCTTTGATGCAATGCAGGGAGCTTCGTGGTATGAACAGCGCTGAGGGCCTGCATCGACCCGTACTGGTTTTGAACGCGAGCTACGAGCCGATTAACGTGTGCGCCGCGCGCCGCGCGCTGGTGCTGATTCTGAAAGGGGTCGCATCCGCCGAGGAGCACGTCGAGCTGGAGATTCATTCTTCCGCAGCTCTCCATGCCGATGCCTTCGGTGATCCGCCTGCTCGAATACCGGCGGATTCCGCACCAGTCGAGAGCGCTTTCGCGCAAGAACATCCTGATGCGCGACCGCTACACCTGCCAGTACTGCCAGAAGAAGCCTTGGCAGCTCCGACCTTACGCTCGACCACGTGATCCCGCGCTCGCGCGCCGGCGAGACCAGTTGGGAAAACCTGGTGGCCTGCTGCCATCCCTGCAACAACCGGAAAGGCAACCGCACGCCCGAAGAGGCCGGTCTGAAGCTGCTGCGGCTGCCCCGGCCCTTCACGCTCCACACCAGCCGCCACCTCATGCGCCTGCTCGGAAAAAGCGACGACAAGTGGCGGAAATACCTGTTTTATTAGAATTGTCCGGCGATTATTCGTTCAGGCCCAGGACATCGGCGCCCTGGTGGAAGACGATGTCCACCGGGATACCTTTCGTCGCCAGGCGGTCCAGGTCTTTTTGCAGGGTCGGGCCGATTTTGCCGTACTGCGCGAAGAATTTCGCCGTGCCTTCGTAGTCGCCATCCCCCTGCAGCCGCAGGATCTTCTCCGGAAAGCTCGGCGACGGCGTCCTGCATCTTGGCGAAATTCACGCGGTAGGTGCCCGGTGGAGGCATCGCGCTCGAAGGCGCCTTTTTCGGCGAAATAGTTGAAGCGCACCGTGTTGGCCACGCCGTGGGCGTCGCGATGCGCCGAATCGGATGCTGCGGAAGATTCCGGCGAGGAAGGTGACGTAGTTATTCATCAGGTCGGCGTTCGCCAGCTCGCCCTTCTCCTTCAGCTTGGTCACCAGGTACAGGCCCAGCACGTCCGCTTTGCCTTCCTCGAGCGCCGAAGCGTATTCTTTCAGCGCCTCGCGCACCGTCCCCTTGCCGTTCACCGTGTTCTTGATGCCCAACCCGTGCGCCACTTCGTGGAACATGGTGTTGGCGAAGAAGGCGTCGAAGTCGATGTTTTCCGCTGGTCGGCGGCGATGAGTTCCTGGCCGATGGGCAGGGCGATCTTCTCGAATTTCGCCCGCATGGCGTTTTTCAATTGCAGCCGGCGGGTGCCCTTCTTCAACTGCACCTGTTCATCGTTGGGAAGGTTGATGGCGATGGTCTTTGCGCCGGCATTCGCATCGCCGGCGTAGTAGATAGCGTCGTAGGCGTTCAGATCGGAATCGCGTGCCCGGCGTTTCCTTTTTGTACTCGGGCGGAACGGGCAGGCCGCGCTGCAGCTCGGGCAACAGCTTTGCGTAGTGTGCCAGGCGCCCGCTCCATTCCTTGTCCTTCACCAGAATGTAGGCCTCGTAGGCCGCCTTGTAGCCGAACAGCCGGTCCTCGTAGGTTTCGATGGGCCCGACCACCATGTCGATGGTGTTGGTTTTCATGTCGAGCCAGGCGAAGTCGCTGGCCTGGTAGTCGTCGGTTAACGAGCGCCGCCGCACGCAACTCGAGATACCGGCGAAAGCCCGGCATCCTCGGCCAGTTTGGCGGCCTGGCGCAGCTCTTTGCACGGCGATATCCAAAAGCGGCTTGTACGCTTCGTGGTAAGGCACCGCCACCAGCTTTCCGTCGCGGTCGCGCTCGATGCGCGTGTAAGGTGCCGCGAAATGCGCCTTTCTTTGTCGGGATCGGCCCGAATGGCCGCCTCGAACTGCTTCCTTCGTCATGTCCTTCGGATAGAAGTTCGCGCCCGAGCGGTTTGGGGCCGACGCCTTCGACGAACAGGGTGATCGTTGTCCAGCCGGTCCCAAGGACCGTAGTTGATCCGCATCAGGGATAACATCTGGGGGTCTTGCGGCGCTCTGGAACAACATAATTTTGTCGCCGTAGGCCTGCAGCCAAAAGAGGTTGTCCATGACCTGGGCGGCTTTGATCAGATGGGGGATCATCTGCCGCTGCCTGGTGCTCAGCGCCTGCAAATTGGTGGTCAGATCGAATCCCGTGTAACGGGCCAGGCGCTGCCGGATGTCCGCGTTGGTTGGGTTCACGTTCTTTTGCTCGTCCTTGGAGGCATTGCGGTTACAGGCCACCGCGGCAAGAAGGGCAGTCAGCAAAACTGCAAAGGCTGGCTTTGACATGGCGTGTTGGGTTCCAAGGGCCGATTGTAACGGGTTTCCCGGCAAGATCCCAAGCCCCCAATAACGGACAACGGCGGGAAGAGGGCGTCCACACCTTCTTCCCGCCGCCAGCCGGACCAGGTTCGGGCCAGCCTTTCAGCCTGCCTTCCTCCACTACAACTTGTGCACGTCCAGCTCGCAGAGCACCGCTTCGAGCGGATTAAATTCGACGGATTTCGGCGCCGCCGGCAGCCTCACCGCCTGGCGCATCGCGTTGCCGGTGAGATTGATTTTTCCGCTGACAGCCCCTTTCTCGAATTGAACCAACACCGGCGTCTGGACGTGGAAATCGGGAGGGACGCCGGTCATCTGGACATCCACATCCAGGCTGCCCGTGCCGCCCTCGGCGACTGTGCGGTACCCGATGTCGATCTTGGGAATGGCCGCTCCATACACCCATTGTTTGAAAAACCAATCCATATCGCCGCCAAAGTGCTTGCTCACGATCTGCTCGAACTCTTCGTTGCTGGCCGTCTTGCCCCCGTACGTCGCGGTGAAATCGTGCATCATCGCGATGAACTTCGCGTCGCCGCCGGCTCTCGCATCGAACATCATCATCCGCAGCATGTGCCGCACGAACGCGCCCTTCGAGTAGATCAACTGGCCGGCCGAGGTCTTTGTTTGAGCCGCGGCGGAGGTCACGTAATATAGCGGGCTCTGCAACAGCATCGCCAGGATGCAAAAAAACGTGCGATGCATTCGATACCTCTTAATAGAGAATTCAGGCCTGAAAATCTGATACAGGTCATAATAATCCAAACAACCACATCTTGCAATTAAATTCAGAGTTTCAGGTCATTAATCACATGTATGGGGACGACCGTGCAGGTAAAACCGGGAGTATCTGATCTTGCAAAAAGGGGTGCAGTACCTTTCCTTCCCGACCGGGTGTGTTCGGGCAGGCGGTGTCGGGGCCACCGGACACAGCCGGCTATCGGATTCCCCGGAAGACGGCGCTGGCGGCTTCCGGATTCCAGGTCAGGCCGCCACTGAACTCCAGGCCGACCAGGAACTTCACTCCTTTCGGCCGGCTATAGCGGACCGAAGCACTCCCCCGCAGCTTGGGATTGCTGACGGTGATGGTGACATAAGTCTGAACGGGAATCGGTCCGTTGATTTCGACCTGGATGCCGGATTCGGAGATGTCGGTGCATATTCCGTTCAAGCGGTGGTAAAGACCGTCGCCGCCCTGGTATGAGATCTCCACCCGGGGCTCAATTCTGTGCCGCACATGGCGGCGCTGGGTACCATTGGGGCGTTGCGCCATCAATCATATATCGGCCTGACTGGCCGATCTCATGAGGGAGTCCGGAGTGGGCTCTTCGGCGCTGCTGAAGAGGGCCGGTGTAATCCGATTCGCGGCACTTGCGTCATCGAAGGTGAGAGTGGACACCGGAAGGGCTTTCGGCCAGACGGTGCCGCTGGCGATTCAAACCTTGAAGGAGATGGTTCCATGAAGTTGATGATTGCGAGTTTGACGGTTCTCGCGGTTACCCTGCTGGCACAGGGACCGGGGCCGCGAACGATGCGCGGCATGGGTTCGATGCGGGGCGCCGGGAACCCGGCCGCCTTGACCCAATACCTGGGGCTCACCGATGCCCAGGCGGCTCAGATGAAGCAGGTTAACCAGACCTTTTTTGAGGCTGTCAAGCCGATCCGCGAGCAGGCCCGGAGCACTGCCCAGCAGCTTCGACAACTCACTCAAAATAATGGAGATGCAACTGCGATTGGAAAGCTCGTGCAGGCCCAGAAAGACCTGCGGGATCAAGTGAAGTCGCTGGCCGACAAGCGAAATGCGGATACGCAGGCGATACTCACCGCGGATCAGAAAGACAAGCTGACTGCCCTCCAGCAGGCGCTCACTCTGGCTCCGGCCGCCCGCCAGGCGCTGCGGATGGGCTTGATTCAGCCGCCGGCAGGCGCCGGGGCGGGCCAGATGGGTGCGGGTGCGTTCGGTTTCGGCCGAGGAATGGCAGCACGGCGTGCAGGCATGGGCGCCCGCGGGAACCCGGCCGGGCCCCCACAGTAATTCAAAAACTCATCTGCGCGGCAACTTCCCTTGCCTGAGCAAACTGGCCCGGCGACCCACGCCGGGCCGGTTTTTTGTGCCGGAAGACAAGCTATGGTTGCAGCAGGGGGCTACTTGCGCGAGTCACCGCGGGAGGCGATGATGCGGTCGATCATGCCATACTCCAAGGCCTGATCCGCCTCCATGATGTAGTCGCGATCCACATCGCGAGCAATCCGTTCCGCGGTCTGGCCGGTCGCATTCGCCAGAATGTTGTTCAAGATTTCGCGCATCCGCAGGATTTCCCGGGCATAGATATCGATGTCGGTCGCCTGTCCGGCCAGGCCGCTCATGGACGGCTGGTGAATCAGCACCCTGGCGTGAGGCAGACTGTATCGCTTTCCCTTGGTACCACTAGCGAGCAGGACAGCGGCCATCGAGGCCGCCTGTCCGACACAGTAGGTGACGATATTCGCCTCCACCAGGTTCATGGTGTCGAGAATCGCCAGCCCCGCGGTGATCGAGCCGCCGGGCGAGTTGATGTACAAGGAAATGTCCTTTTCCGGGTCTTCCGCGGACAAAAAGAGGATCTGCGCGATAACCAGGTTGGCGACCTGGTCGTCGATCGGGGTGCCCAGGAAAATGATGTTTTCTTTGAGGAGCCTCGAGTAGATGTCGAAGGCTCGTTCGCCCCTTGAGGTCTGTTCGACCACCATGGGGACAAGTACGTCGTGCGGTGTCGGCATTTTGGTTTCGAACTCCAGTTGCCCTCCGCCGACGCGCTACTTCTTTTTGGCTGCGCCGCGCCGCGGCTTACGGGCTTTCTCCAGGTTGCGCCTTTTCTGGTCGAAGGAGGCAGCAAGGTCCTCGATCGAGGTGGACTCCAGATATTCCATTATATAGGTGCGCAGCTCTTTCCAACTGTCGTGCATCCCGCACGGCGCCTGATCGTTGCATTCAGCCAGTCCGGCAGGGCAGCGCTGATAATCGGCCAGGCCGTCCATGGAGTCGACAATCGACAGCAGGCTGATGTCGCTGGCGGCCATTCGCAGACAAAAGCCCCCAGTGGGCCCTTTGCTGGACCGGAGGAATCCCTTCCGAGCCAGTTGTTGCAAGATCTTAGCCAGAAAGTGAGAAGGGATGTCGGCTTGCTCGGCTATCTGCTTCACCATGGCGTACTTGCCTTCCTGGACGCCAGCTAGGTGGACAAATGCGCGGATCGCGTATTCCGCCGAACGCGAGTAGATCATGGGTGAACCTCGTCGAGGTAGACTAAAATACTCCATTATCTTAATTGGCCGGAGCCTATAAATGCAACAAGAAACATGACATTTTAGATCAAGATTGTCGCAGCGCTTCCCGGCGGACCGTCAGCGCTTCCGGCGATGTTTGGTAAGTTCATCTAGATTAGCCACTTGCCCGGACGGTTGCCGAAACTCCGCCGGTTCCGTCGAAAATATCCGAATTGATGATTTCAATACCGGGCGGCCGGCCGGGAGCGAGCCGTCGCGGGCTGGAAGGTTCGTCCGGCCGGTCGGGAAGCGCAGGCCGGAACGATGGGGTAGCAGAACCGGGAAGCATGTCACGAAGGACGCGATTCTGCCGATATGTAGCTAGAAGGGTGGTGAAAACCGCTTAGGTAGGCTGTTTGGGGCACACCCCGCGGGGGACCGGGCAACCACCAGGCATGTTGCCGGGTGTGCAAGACACACGGCCGAATATCACGCTTTCGCCTGAACTTCGCTCCAAATGGGAGGAAGTCGGGTTACGTTGTGGGCGCGGGCACCCGGGAGGGGGTCCCCGGCCGGCGCAGTTTCATGTAATCTGAAGAGAGATTGGCCCAGCTATGAGGGTCTTGATCGCAGACGACAGTCCGGTTTCCCGACGACTGCTCCAGGCACCACTCGAGGAGTGGGGCTACCAGGTGGAGATCGCGCACGACGGAGCGCAGGCACTGGCGCTCCTCGAATGCGAAGACTCGCCCCGGCTGGCCATCCTCGACTGGATGATGCCGGAAAAGAGCGGGCTGGACGTATGTCGCCTGGTCCGCAGACGGGGCCGGCACCCCTATGTCTATATCCTCTTGCTCACCAGCCGAAGTTCCAAAGAAGACATCGTCGAGGGCATGCGCGCCGGCGCCGACGATTACCTCGTCAAACCTTTTGATAAACATGAACTCGAAGTCCGGCTTCGGGCAGGCCGCCGGATTCTCGACCTGCAGGCGCAGCTCATCTCGGCCCAGGAAGCGCTTCGCGAGCAGGCCACCCGCGACTCGCTGACATCTCTTTGGAACCGCCGGTCAATTCTCGATGTGCTGGAAACCGAGATCTCGCGCGCCGATCGGGAAGCCACCAACCTGGGTCTGCTGATGTTCGATCTCGACCATTTCAAGTCCGTCAACGACGACCACGGCCACCTGGTCGGAGACGTCGTCCTCCAACAGACCGCCGGCCGCATGCGTGCTTCCATGCGAAAGTACGATTCCGTGGGCCGTTACGGGGGGGAGGAATTCCTCGCCATCCTGCCCGGGGTCGACGAATCGTCCATCATTTCCCAGGCCGATCGCCTCCGGAAGTCGATTAGTGACGCACCGATGATGTTCGCATCGCTCACCAAAGCCGAGGCGCGATCCGTCCGGGTGACGGTCAGCGTCGGCGCCACCATCATCCTACCCGGAAAACGCGTAACCGCAGAGGCCGCCATCCATGCGGCCGACGAGGCGCTCTATATCGCCAAACGGTCGGGACGCAACTGTTCGGTGCTGGTGCGGATCACTCCGGAAGGGGACAGTACCGTTTTTCCCGTCATTCAAGGCGCATTGCCTTGATGGTCTCCCCGCTTGCTGGCGACATCGAACCGGCTTAGTGTGCGGGCATAGGCGGAAATCCCTTCAAACAGAGCATCGGCGATGCTCTGCCGGTATTCCGGCGTCTTCATCAACTTGGCTTCGCGCGGGTTGCTGAGGAACCCGATTTCCGTCAAAATCGAGGGCATCTGGGCGCCGATCAGTACCACGAATGGAGCCTGTTTCACGCCACGGTCTCGGATGTGCCCGGCGTCCTTGCTCAGGCCGCGGGACAGCGCCACCTCCACTTTCGATGCGAACTCGCGCGACTCGTCTACCTTATCCCTCAGGGCTATCTTCTGAATCAGATCCTGCAATTCGTGGATCGACTTGTTATGGCCGGCGTTTTCTCGGGCGGCCACTTCCATGGCCGTTTTGGAAGTAGTGAAGTTGAGGTAATAGGTTTCGACTCCGGAAGCGCTGGCCACCGGGGAGGAGTTGGCGTGAATGGAGATGAACAGGTCCGCTTTCGCCCGGTTTGCCACCCCTGTGCGCGCTTCCAGCGGTACGAAAACGTCGGCGTCGCGGGTAAACACCACCTCGGCCTGGAGCCTTTCTTCAATCAGTTGCCCGAGACGTCTGGAAACATCCAGCACCAAATCCTTCTCCACCACGCCTTCCAGACCAGTGGTGCCGTCGTCCTGTCCGCCGTGGCCGGGATCGATCACCACTTTGCCGATTTTCAGGCCCAAGGCGCGCGTCAGTGAGCGTCCGCCGTTGCTGTCGGTTCGCGCCGGGACGGGAACCGCCGAGGCGGGATCTGCTGACGGGGAAGCAACCGTCGGCGCCGGGACTTTGGGGGAGGCGGCGGCCAAGCTGTTTTGAGCCGCCGTGCTCTTGGCTGAGGCCACTTCGACGGGCGGGGTCGCCGCACTAGATTCCTTCGGCGCCTTTTGCGGTAAATGAGCGACTTCGGCGGGCGCAGCCGGCGGCAAGTCCGCGGCTGGCGCACTGGTTTTGGCTGCCGACTGCCGTGGGGGCCGCCCCCTCGCTCGCCGTGCTGGTGGTGCTCGCTTCGGGCGTCGCCTCGAAATCGGCGTCCTTCGGTTTCACCGAGCCGTTGTCCATCCGCATCGACCCGGTCCTGGAGGTAAGCGCTGGCGGGCTCCCGGCGTCCGGGGAACGCACTTCCAGAATCAACCGGCTCGGGTTCGACAGTTGCGAAGACTCCACGTCGCACTTGCCACTAAGATCGAGGACAACCCGCGTCACGTCCGTCGACGTCTGGGCAACGCGGATTTGCTCGAATCTGCCCGTCGCCGACCGGGATGACGTGAACACCTTTGTTCCGAATCGCTTCTTGGAGTGGAGGATGTCGAAGTAGATACGCTTCGGATTGTGCAGGCGGTTCGCTGCGATATTGAAAATCTCCGGTGGTTTCAACTGCGACGCGGGTGACGTTCCCGAGCGACCAATAGCGGACCTCGGTCACCTCGACGGAACACACTGGGCCGATCGACGGCGGCGGCGCCGCGCAGGCGCACAGCCCCACGACAGCGACGACAGCCGCGCGAGAACACGCGCCGCCACCTCTGCTGCGATCCCGCAGGATCGCACTCGAAAGCGGCCCCATATGTCCTTACCTCGTACGCAAATGAAGATTGCCGTCCTGGTCGACGTATTGCTCCAGAGTGCTGTACTGGCGGCAGGTGCGATAGGGGGATCGGCGACTTCCGGCCAGACCTCCCGCTGGCGGTGATTGATTAGCCAGCGCCTCGTGGTATTTCTGGCCTACCCTCTCAACATACTGCTTCTGTCTCGCGGTAAAGGGAGGGATCGCCTATTGGACCGCTCCACGGCTCCTTCCCCCGCGTTGTACGCCGCCAGCGCCAACCGGTCGTCCTTGAAATCGATCCTTCAAAATCCGAAGATACTGGACGCCGGCCTCGATATTCTGCCGTGGATCGAAACTGAATCCTCCACGCCAAACCGCCGGGCGGTTGCGAAGGGATCAACTGCATCAGGCCTTCCGCGCCTTTCGGCGATATCGCCTGCGGATTGTAATTGCTCTCCACGGCAATTACCGAATGCACCAGCAACGGGTCTAGGTTATGGGTCTGTGCCGCTTTGTCAACAATACTTGTTGATTTCTCAACGGCGTCAGCGTCGTTCCGCGCGCGGAACCAGTATGCGTCCCCGAAGCAGCTGCGGCGCCGCCGGTCTTCGTTCTGTTCAGGCTGGACCGTGGCGGGACGCCAGGCGGAAGCCGCACTTGAAAGGCCTCCGTACCAGCGTCCAGACTTCGGGTCAGTGCGCACAACCGACTTAATGCGCTGCACTTCGGTTCGCGCCGCCAGCACCGGCTGGAACAGGAAAGTACCCGGTTACCAACAAACAAAACCACATCCGCCTGTTTTTTGGATTATAACCGCAAATCATTGGCGATCCAAGCGTTGTCTCGCAACACCCGCCAGTTCCCATGCTAACATTCTGTCATGCGGTGCGCCGGATTCGTCTTGGCGGAGGGAAAAGCAGCCGCATGGGGCGGGACAAGGCATCTGCTCCGCCATCGGAGGGGATCCCGCTGATTGTGCGCGCACGCGAGGCTGGTCGAGCAAGCCGCCGGAGCCGCCACGATCGTCGGGGAACAGCCCGAAAGATACGGAGGGCTTGGCTATCCCGGTGGTGGCGGACAGCGCCCGATGCCGGCCCAATGGCTGGCATCGACGCCGCTCTTTCGACCGCCGTGTGCCGATTGGAACCTGATGGTCTCCTGCGATTTGCCTGCATTGTCCGCGAACTTACTTAGCACGCTGATCCAAGGCGCGCCATCGAGCCGAAACAGTGCGGGAGCGCTAGATGCCATCGTGCCGGTGGATGCGAAGGGCCGCTACAGCCGCTTTGTGCTTTTACCATCGCCGTATCCGCGCTCCAGTTGGACGCCGCGTTGCGGCGGGGAGACCGAGAGTTCAAAAGAGTTTCTCGGGACCATCCAGTGTTGAAAGTGCCGGCTTTCCAATGCCTGAGCAGTCCGCGCTCCAAACATCAATACACCCGGGGAGTGGACACGCTTTCTGGCGGCTCGCCGGACCGGGAGGGTCGCCGCGCAACTCTCCGCCGGCCGGTGAGGAAAAAAGATTTGTCTGAACTCTATCCGCACTACATCGAGTTTCGGCACGTATATAAGACGTTCGACCACCCGGTTTTAGTCGATTGCAGTTTTTACGTTGACCCGGGAGAAACCGTGGCTATCATCGGACGCAGCGGCGTGGGCAAGTCGGTCACACTCAGCCATATCATGGGCTTCCTCAAGCCCGACAAAGGGAGAGTCATCGTCGACCATCAGGACATCACCAGCTCGACGGAAGCCGAACTTCGCCAGATCCGCAAGAAAGTGACCATGGTCTTTCAAAGCGGAGCGCTATTCGACTCCCTCACCGTGGGCGAGAACATCCTTTTTTCCCTGGAGCTACGGCAAGATTACGATCTTCAGAACAAAGAGGATGTCGTTCGCGGCTTGTTGGGCATGGTGGGCCTGGAGGAAGCGAGGTTGACGTGTATCCGAGCGAGCTGTCCACCGGCTACAAGCGGGCGGTGGCCATCGCTCGCGCGCTGGCCGCGCAGCCGGAATGCGTCCTGTACGACGAGCCCACAACCATGGTGGACCCGATCATGTCCGACCATCTGGTCCAACCTGATGTTGCGCCTGAAGGATCAGCTTCGTCTCACCTCGGTGGTGGTGACCCACGATCTCGAATTGATGCGACAGGTGGCGGACCGCGTGGTGGTGCTTCACCAGGGGAGCGGTGGTGTATTTCGGTCCCGTCAGCGAGATTGGACGGAGTCCCGCACCCGCACGTCCGGGAGTTCCTGCAGATGGACCGGGTGGCGTAGTAGCGGGGGCGCCGCGGCGGTCAGAATGCTTCAAAGTCCGCAACATGCTGAGTGTGCTGTTGCCCTTGGAATACTCCACGAAGTGAAGGGGTTTCCACTCGCCGCTGAGCGTTCCGATGTAAAATTCCTTGCCGCGGTCGGTGCCGAGAAGCACCACATTGAAGTCGCGTTCTTTGTACCACAAAACCCGATATTGAAGTTCCTTGCTGTCGGCCTTCCAGCGGTCTTCACTCGGTTTGCCCAATTTTCTGACGACGGCGTGGTAATCGTCCGGCTTTCGTCAGCCCGAGGTAGGACTGGTCGCGGGCGGTTACAACGGCGGTCGGTTGCAGCACGCCCGTGCTGTTTAGCCCGACCACCAGGAAAGAGAACGCCCACCCCGGCCACCACCAGGGCCGCCGATCAGCTTGCCGACTTTCAATTCGGGGCTGGACTTTCTCCGCCTGACCGACGCCGCCAGTTCCGGCGAGGCGAGCTCCTCGTTCGGCGCCGCCACGGACGAACGGGCTTCGCCGCCACCGGGCATCGTCAGCACCCGGCGTTCATGCGGCCAGATGCTTCCCGCCTTGTACTCCAGTTCCCGGTTAAGTCCGACAATCATTACCGGTTCGTCAATGCGGGAGACCTCGCCCAAAAACCGCCGTGGAATCCAGATTTCCGGTCCATTTTTGGTGTTTCTTCACCAGCACTTCGCTCCAGGTCGCCTTCTGAAACATCCACTCGTTGTGCTCGATGGCAAGATATCGGGTGGGTAAAATGAGAACGGCCTTCCGGTCAGTTCCTCGATCGGCGGTGAAGGCGGAGGCGTGGACATCGACGCTCTGATCCTAGATCTTACCCTAGCTCCAGCAGAGTAAAGACGCTGCAACCCAGCCGATTCGTTATTCTCTGAAGACACCGCCTCGCAGTTAGTGGATAATCGAGTGTTGGAAAGGAAGAAGACATGGCCATCCGCAACGAAGATGCTCTCGAGTATCATGCCGCGCGCTCCGGCGGGGAAACTGGGGGTGGTGGCTACAAAGCCGTGCAGCACCCAGCGGGATTTGAGCCTGGCGTACACGCCGGGTGTCGCCGTCCCGTGCCTGGAGATTGAGAAGGACCCGGCGCTGGCGTACAAGTACACGGCGAAAGGCAATCTGGTTGCGGTCGTCACCAACGGGACGGCGGTATTGGGGTTGGGCAATATCGGCGCGCTGGCGGGCAAGCCCGTCATGGAAGGCAAGGGCGTGCTGTTCAAACGATTTGCCGACATCGACGTGTTCGACATCGAGCTGAACACGCTCGATCCGAAAGAAGTGATCCGCACCTGCCAGTTGCTGGAGCCCACCTTTGGCGGAATAAACCTCGAGGACATCAAAGCGCCGGAATGCTTCGAAATCGAAGAAGAGCTCAAGCGCACGATGAGAATCCCGGTGTTTCATGACGACCAGCATGGGACCGCCATCATTTCCGGCGCCGCGCTGCTCAACGCCGTGGAGATTGCCGGCAAGCGACTGGCCGACGTCAAAATCGTCTTCAGCGGGGCCGGCGCCAGCGCGGTTTCCTGCGCCGAGCACTATGTCCGTCTGGGCGCCACCAGGCAGAACATCACCCTTTGCGACACCAAGGGCGTGATCTATAAGGGTCGCACCGAGAGGATGAACAAGTACAAGGAGCGTTTTGCCATCGAAACCGCGGCCCGAACGCTGGCCGACGCACTGCGTGGCGCCGACGTCTTTGTCGGCCTGTCGACGGCCAATTGTGTATCGCCCGAGATGTTGCTCGGGATGGCGGACCGGCCGGTGGTTTTCGCCATGGCCAACCCCGACCCGGAGATCCCCTACGATGTCGCCAAGGCCACCCGCGCCGACGTCATCATAGCCACCGGACGGTCCGACTTCCCGAACCAGGTGAACAACGTGCTGGGGTTTCCCTTCATTTTCCGCGGCGCGCTGGACGTCCGTGCCACCACGATCAACGATGAAATGAAGCTGGCGGCCACGCGGGCGCTGGCCTCGTTGGCGAAGGAAGACGTCCCCGACGCGGTTCGCCGCGCCTATGGCGTCGAAGACATGGAATTCGGCCCTGAGTACTTCATCCCGAAGCCTTTCGACCACCGCGTGTTGATCTACGTCGGCGTCGGCGGTGGCCAAGGCGGCCATGGAGAGCGGCGTGGCCCAGATCTCGGTCGATCTCCGGGAATATCGCGACGCTCTGGAACGCCGGCTGGGCAAGGCGCACGAAATTATGCGCATGGTCATCCACAAGGCCCAGCGCAATCCGAAGCGGATTGTCTTCCCCGAAGGCGAGGAGGACAAGATCCTGCGCGCGTCCCAGATTCTGCTGGATGAACGCATCGCGGTGCCCATCCTGATCGGACGCGAAGAGGTGATCCGGCAAAGGGGCGAGGAACTTCGTCTTCATCTGGAGGGCAGCAGCGTCAGTCGATCCGGCGAAGTCTCCCCGAATGGCCGATTACGCTCAGCACTACTCCGAACTGCGGCAGCGTCGCGGCGTCACGCTGAAGCAAGCCCAGGTGGATCTGCTCGACCTGACGCGCTTTGGCTGCCTGATGCTGCACAACGGCGAGGCGGACGCGCTGATCGCCGGCCTGACGCAGCACTATCCGGAGACGATCCGCCCGGCGCTGCAGGTGATTCCGGTGCACGCCGGGTTGCGCAGGGTGTCCGGACTTTACATGCTCATCACTCCCGGCGGCCACAGCTATTTCCTGGCCGACACCACGGTCAACATCGAGCCCAGCGCGGAAGACCTGGCGGAAATCGCGCTGGAGGCCGCCGAAATGGCCCGCCGTTTCGACCAGACTCCCCGCGTGGCCATGTTATCATTTTTCGAATTTCGGCAGCACCCAGCATCCGCTGGCTGAAAAAGTGCGCAAGGCGACGGAGATCGTCAAACAACGGGCGCCCGAACTGATGGTGGACGGCGAGATGCAGGCGGATACCGCCGTCGTGCCCGAGTTGATCGATTCCACCTTCCCGTTCAGCACGCTGCGCGGCCCCGCCAACGTGCTCATCTTCCCCAACCTGGAATCGGGCAACATTGCCTACAAGCTGCTGATGCGCATCGGCGGCGCGGAAGCCATCGGGCCGCTGATCCTGGGGCTGTCGAAACCCGTGCACGTTTTGCAGCGGGGCGCCGAGGTGAACGATATCGTGAATCTGGCGGCCATCGCGGTGGTCGACGCCCAGGAGGCGGCGAAGAACAAGGCCCCCGAACCCACGCTGGCGGGGGTACGCTAACTCGAAACGGGTTGGCGCCTTGCGCCTTTAAAACTCGAGCGTCTCGGCGACCTGCTCGAGGAGCGGTGCACTGACTAAAACCTTGCGCCGCAGCGAATCGGGATCTTCCCGCTGGTCGAAGGCATCGAACAGCGCCATTTTGGCCACCGCATACCGTTCGTTGCCCGCCAGCTCGCGGCCGCGTTCCGCACACCAGGCCGCGACAATCGACTCCGGCAAACACACAGAAACTTCGAAGCTGGTCTTGCGGTCCGCCGATACCTCGAAGACGTATTCGCTCGAGAGTCCCTCACTGGAATCCGCTTCGCGCTGACCCAGGTAAAAATACTGATACACGTAACCGCTGCCGGCTGAGTAACTCTTCTGGCGGCGCACCAAGGGCGCTCCCATCAATGCCGCGGGAGGCTTGGTCCGGGTAAACATTCCTCGAAGTTTGTCTAGCACGGCCGGCCAGGCGGCGAGCGCCTGCTGTCTCCCCCGATTCTATCCGAGCGGCCCGCGGGTGTACACTTGCCTGAGTTGAGCGTGAGCCAGCCGCGTCGTTCACGGTTCCGAAGGAGTAACTCTTTATGTGGTTGCGAGCCATATTTGCTTTGCTATTTTCCCTGGTGGTGGTAAACGAGAGCACCCCGCAGGTTGCTGCCCAGGCGGCGGCCGAAGCGCTGGTGATCTCCGCCGGCCCCTGCCTCGAAAACCCGACTCCCGATTCGATCTCCGTCATGTGGATGACCAACCGGAACTCGACCGGATGGATCGAATATGGCCCCGCGGGGGGCAGCCTGCAAAAGGCGGTAGGTAGCCATCACGGCCTGATCAATGCGAACGAGCGAATCCATCGCGTCACGCTTTCGGGACTGCGACCGGGCGTTCGCTACCGTTACCGGGTATCTTCGCGGGACATCCTCGATTTCGGTCCGAACAAGGTGCAGTTCGGCGAAACCGTTTCGAGCGAGACGGCGGAGTTCCAAACTTTGGACCGGACCACCGCCGCTTTGTCCTTTCTGGTCTTCAACGACATCCACGAAGACCGGTCCACGCTGCCCCAGATGCTCGCCGCCGCCGGGGACAAGCCGTACGAACTGGTGTTCTTCAATGGCGACATCCTGAGCCACTTCGAACAGGAGCGCCAGATCGCCGACCTGCTGGGGGACATGTCCCGCCAGTTCGCGACGCGAATTCCCTTTGTCTGGGTTCGTGGCAATCACGAAACGCGCGGATCGCTGGCGCGCCGGCTGCCGAATTATCTGGACCTACCGGAAGGCCGTTACTATTTTTCGTTCGATTACGGCCCGGTGCACTTCGTGGTGCTCGACACCGGCGAAGACAAAGAAGATTCCCACGTCGAATACAGCGGCCTGGTGGACTTCGATGCCTACCGGCGGGAGCAGGCCGAGTGGCTGCAACGGGAAATCCGGACAGACGCCTTCCGCCAGGCAAAGTTCCGGGTGGTGCTGGCGCACATGCCTTTCCCGGAGGCCACCACCGGGCCAAGCCATGGAATGAACGCCGACTTCGACCAGTTCGGAGCGCTCCTGAACCAAGGGAAGGTGGACATGATGATTTCGGGCCACATCCACCGGTGGGCGATCGACCAGCCGGTTGAAGGCAGGAACAATTACCCAATCGTACGGGGAGGCGGCCCCAGCCAGCAGAGCCGGACGGTGATTCGGGTTGAAGCGCGGGGCGACCGATTGCACGCAACCATCTTGGGTCCGGACGGTGCGGTGTTGGGCTCGACGGAAGTGACGGCCCGGGACTGACGCGGCAACCTGCACGGGCGCGCCGATGATCGAGCCGCTTCACTGGCCGGTTGGCGTACGCTGGATGGAATGGACGGATATCAACGAGACGTTGCCTACATCCACGATCGCGGGTTCGGATTCTTTGCCCGGGAGACTGCTCCGGGGTTGCTCCGTCTCTTGCGCCGCGGCCGGTGTCAAAGCCGGGCTGGTGGTGGAGCTGGGTTGCGGCAGCGGAATCTGGGCGGAGGCGCTCACCAAGGCCGGCTATGACGTCACGGGTGTGGACATTTCACCCGACATGATAAGGCTGGCCCGCAAAGCGGCCCCGAAGGCGAAGTTCGTCACCGGCTCTCTGCTCTCGGTTGAGATTCCGCCCTGTGATGCGGTGGTGTCCACCGGAGAGTGCGTGAACTATTGCTTCGACCCATCCAACAACCTGAGGACCATCGCACGCCTGTTCCGCCGTATCCACCGGGCCCTCAATCCCGGCGGCGTTTTTGTATTCGACTTTGCCGAGCCTGGCCAGCTTGCGCATCGGACCTCGCCGCGCGGGCACTGGTACGGCGACGACTGGGCTATTCTGTTGGAGCTGGAAGAGGACACCCGGCGCAACATCCTGACGCGTCACCTCACCGGTTTCCGCCGCCACGGACGCCTCTACCGGCGCACCGACGAAGTGCACCGCCTGAGACTTTACGCGCGGGAAGATCTCGCAGCCGAGCTTCACAAGACGGGTTTCGGGGTCCAGCTCCTGGCGGGTTACGGACGTTTGCGCGTCCCCGCCGGCCACGCCGTCATTTTGGCGCGAAAACCGCGGGAAACGTCGCCGCGCGATACAATCGGAGTGCCGTGAAGAGCCGGATTCTCGCCACCGCCGCCGCGGTCATCCTGCTAGCCCTGGGACTTGGCGCCCAGGACTCTGGCAGCCCGCCAGCCGCTGTGGAGCGTGAGACGTATCCCTTCCGCGGCAAGCCCATTAAACTGCCGGGAAACTGCACCGGCGAGATGATTAGCGCTCTCGGTCTGGCGTGCACGACGGAATCGCCCTGCGACTTGTTTTTGGACCTCATCGGAGCCGACTCCTCGGGCTTGCGCATCTTTGTGTCCGGCAATCTCCACACCGATAACCAGACCGTCGCGTCGATACTGCTTGCCAGCGACGACAACGGAGCTTCCTGGTACGAGGCCTTCGACCGCATCCCCGGCGCCGGCCTGGAACAGATTCAATTTCTCGACCTCCAGACGGGATGGATCGGCGGGGAGATACTCGACTCTCTGCCGCGCGATGCCTTCTTCCTGCTCACCGGAGACGGCGGAAAAACCTGGCAGAGGAAACCGGTGTTCGAAGATACCCACATTGGCTCCATCGACGAATTCTGGTTTGAATCGAAGGATAACGGCTGGCTGGTTCTGGACCGCGGACGCACGGATGCCGCGGGTAACCGGTGGGAGCGGCTTGAAACGCACAGCGGTGGAGCCGCCTGGGTGACGCGCGACTCGCTTGCCAGGCGTCCGGCCGCATTGCGCCCGAAGACCATAGCCGCGGCGCCCAAGTGGAGGCTGCGCACCGACATAGCCACCCGTTCCTGGGTGCTGATGCGGCGCGCTCGCGCCGACACGTGGGAAAAGGTGGCCTCGTTTTCCGTGGCTGCCGGACCGTGCCAGCCCGAGCCTCAGCCGCAATCCCAGCCCTGAGAGAACCGCCATGCGCACCCGACACGACCCCGTCGAATTGGAGCTGTTCCGCCATCTGCTGGTGTCCATTCCCGAAGAGATGGGCGTGGTGCTGCGCAAAACCGCGTTCTCGGCCAACATCAAGGAGCGCCACGATTATTCCTGCGCCATCTACAACGCCGCCGGAGAAACGGTGGCGATGGGCGACCACATGCCGGTACATCTCGGGTCGATGCCGCTCTCGGTGCGCGAAGCCCGGAAGGCCTTCACCCTCGGGCCGGGTGATGTGGCGATCGTTAACGATCCGTTTCGGGGCGGGACACACCTGCCCGATATCACCGCCGTCTCGGGAGTATTCGTCGGCGGGAGGCGCGCGCCCTTGTTTTACGCCGCCACCCGCGCGCACCACGCCGACGTCGGAGGCATGAGCCCCGGCTCCATGCCGCTGGCCCGCGAGATCTACCAGGAAGGCATCCGCATTCCTCCCATCCTGCTCATTCGCGGCGGCGAGCTGGACCGGCCGCTGATCAACCTGATTCTTGCGAACGTCCGCACGCCGGAGGAGCGCGAAGGCGATCTGCTGGCGCAATACATGGCCATCCGCCGCGGCGAGGAACGCCTGCTGGCGCTGGTGGCCCGTTACGGCGAGGCGCGCGTGGAACGCAACATGAGCGGCCTGATCGCTTACAGCGAACGCATGATGCGCGCCGCCATCGACAGGCTGCCGGACGGCCAATACGGCTTCGAAGACTGGCTGGATGACGACGGCCTCACCGGGCGCCCGGCAAGAATCGCCGTCAGCGTCAGCATTCACGGCAACCGGGCGGTGGTCGATTTTTCGGGTTCCGGCGCGCAGGCGGCCGGCCCGGTCAATGCCAACCTGGCTATTACCATCTCGGCCACGCTGTACGTGTTCCGTTGTCTGCTGCAAGAAGATGTTCCGTTTACCGAAGGGCTATTGCGTCCGATTCGCGTAATTGCGCCGGAGGGGACGGTGGTGAACGCGCTGCCGCCGGCGGCAATGGCCGCGGGCAACGTTGAAACGTCCCAGCGCATCACCGACGTGCTGCTGGGCGCGTTGTCGAAGGCGGCGCCTGAGCGCATTCCGGCGGCCAGCTCGGGCACCATGAACAACCTCTCCTTCGGGGGATACGACCCGTTCCGTCACCGGCGCTTCGCCTATTACGAAACTATCGCCGGAGGCGCGGGCGCCTCCGCCGACTGCGATGG
The DNA here is from genome assembly GCA_963810595.1 of Bryobacterales bacterium. Classification (GTDB taxonomy): domain Bacteria; phylum Acidobacteriota; class Terriglobia; order Bryobacterales; family Bryobacteraceae; genus CAWEOG01. The sequence continues at coordinate 257,268 of CAWEOG010000020.1, forward strand.
CCAGAGCGCCGTCCACACCCACATGACGAATTCCTGGAACACGCCTGTCGAGGCGTTCGAGCATTTGTTTCCGGTGCGCGTGCGGCGCTACGAAGTCCGAAAGGGTTCGGGCGGCAAAGGCGGCAGGCGCGGTGGAGACGGCATCCGGCGCGAGCTCGAATTCCTGGCTGAGTGCGAGGGGACCATTCTGAGCGACCGCCGGCAACGGGGACCCTACGGCCTGGCGGGCGGCGAAGCGGGCGCGCCGGGGAAGAACATTCTTCTGCGCAACGGCAAATCTTCCCTGCTACCGGCAAAGGCGCGGTTCGAACTGGCCGCCGGAGATCGCCTGCGGATCGAAACACCGGGTGGAGGCGGCCACGGCCGCGCGGAGTAGCTCGCCTCAGGGTTCTTCTTCCGGCTTGTATTCCGGGATTTCCTCGGGCGGAATCCAGACCACCTTACCGTCGCGCAACGTGCAGATCGACTCTCCCAGCCGGCGGTGCCGTTCAATCGCCTTGCGCACGGCACGGACAAGAGCGCGGTCGATCGGCGTCCCTTCGCGGAACTTCCTGGCAATCAGGCTTTCGATTTCCTCACTCATGTGAGTATCTCGCTTCCAGTGTATGCCATACTTCCGGCGAGTAAACGGTGGTGGTAGGCCCAACGCTTTCGGCCAACAGATCCGGCTGCCTGGTGTTGTCGTAAAAACGCCAGGAGGTTGCCAACGGCCGGTACAGTAGAAAGAAGTTTCGCAGCCCCGACGCGTACCGCCGCTTGACAACGTCTGCTGGAACGAAATGTCCCCCCGACCGCGCCCTTGCGGCGACCCTCGCCTGGCACAGCTCCAGGCTTGGGAGCCACAAGAACACCAATCGGAACACGTATCCGCCCGCAATCAGACGGTTGATCCAGGGTGCGAAGGTGCGGCTGGCGAGAGTGGTTTCGAACGCGAAATCCGACCGCCGTGCTGCCAACTCGTGCAGGCGGTCGAGCATCAGCCGGCCGGCGCCGATCGATACAGTATTCGGAGCGAATTCGCTCAGTCCTTTTGCGATTGTGTCGGCATTCACAAACTCCGAGCACGCGGAGTTCCCCTTTGAGCAAGTCCGCCGCCGCCGTACTCTTGCCGGCGCCATTCGGGCCGGCCAACATAACGACATTTGGCGATTCGAGGGCCATTCTTCGACAACTCAATTACACCAAACCGGGCTGCTAGCGGCCGAACCACTTGGGGAGCGTTGTGGTAAGCGCGGGCACGTAAGTAATCAGCAGCACACCGGCCAGCAACACCAACAGCATCGGCACCACCGCGCGGTACACTTCCGGCAGCGGCTTGTCGAAACGATACGAAGATAGGAACAGGTTCATCCCGACCGGGGGCGTCAGATAACCCAACTCCAGGTTTGCCAGGAAGATGATGCCCAAATGGACCGGATCGACGCCGAACGCCGCTCCCATCGGGACAATCAGCGGCACCACCACCACGATGGCCGAAAAGACGTCCATCAGGCAGCCAACTACCAGCAAAAAAGCGTTCAGCAGCAACAGGAACACCCACGGCGACTTGATAGAGGCTGAGGCCCATTCCAAGGCGCGCGACGGTATCTGAGCGTCCACCAGGTAGTTGGTGAATCCCAGCGCCACACCCAGAATCAACAGCACGCCACCCACCAGCAGGCCGCATTCGGCCATCACCCGGGGAACGTCGCCGGCGATCCGCAGGTCGCGGTACAGGAAGGTTTCGATACAGAAAGCGTAGAGGGCGGTAAGGGCCGCGGCTTCCACCGGAGTGGCGAAGCCTCCGAACAGCGCCGCCAGGGCTACCGCGGGAAGCAGCAGTTCCCACTTCGCGATCCACATCGCCCGGCGAGCCTCGCGAAAATCGAACACTGGACGCTCGGCGGCAGATTTTGGGCTTTGCCGGATTCCCCACCAGGCGGTAAGCCCCACCAGCAGAAGGCCCGGCAAAATACCTCCCAGAAACATCTGCTCGATGGTGATTCTGGCGACAATGGCGTAAAGAATCAACGGCAGACACGGCGGAAACAGCAGCCCCAGGGAGCCGGCTCCAGTGAGCAATCCGAGTGAAGATCGTTCCGAGAAACGGGCGGCCAGGAGAACGGGCATCAAGAGCCCGCCGAGCGCGAGAATGGTAACCCCGGAAGCGCCGGTGAAGGAGGTGAAAAAGGCGCACACCAGCGCCGTGACGATGGCCGGCCCGCCTCGAAAATGGCCCACCAGGGTATGGAACACGCGAATCAGACGCTTCGAGGCGCCGCCCTCGGCCAGGAAATAACCGGCCAGCGTGAACAAAGGAATGGTGGGAAGAGACGGATTCGTCACCAGCCGGTAGTGGTCGAGCGGAATGGAGGCGACGGGTTCTCCAGCCCCCCAAAACAGAATCAGTGCGGCGCCTCCCAATGTTGTGAAGATGGGAGCGCCCGCAACCGTGGCAGCCAGCAGCACCACCAAGGCGACGGACACCATCTGGGACGGCGGCACGCTCACCTCGAAGCCGGTCGCCAGGATGACGAGGAAGATCAGCGCGGCGGCTGCCCGTCCCAGCCAACTCTTCGCCGCGTGCCACAGAAGACGCCAGGCGATCAGAACAAAGCCAAACGGCAGGACCAGTTGCACCACCCAAGTGGGGATGCCGTAGGCGAGGATGTTGCCGCCTTCCCGCTCGACCCAGGCAAACTGCATGCTGGCCACCGCCAACAGAGCGGAAATGGCGGCCCCCACCGAATTGGCGAAGATCAGGGTGGCGGAGCGAAGCTTTCCTTCAGGAAACAGCGCGCCCGTGGAAAGGGAAAGCAGGCGGTTTTCGCGGGCCGCGATGGCGCCGCCGAGCATTCCCACGATCAACGTGAGGTGTTGAACCAGGGCGCTGGAGGCGGAAATGCCGACGCCGGCAATCGCCCGCAACGCCGACTCGAGAAGCGGGAGCAGGACCATGGCGCCCAGCGCGAGGGCCGACGATGACGTCCTCGCTACGCGCCGCAAGGCCCCGCGGCAGGGACGCCGCCGGCCCGGGCTCGCCGCTCATTTGGGCGGCGTTCCGTGCGCCGAACGATATTCCGCCAGCGTGCGCTCGACTTCGTCAAACATTTCGGCGGGAACCATCGCCCCCCGGATCTTCGGGTAGACGCTCTCCGCCACCTTGCGCCACTCGGCTTCGGCCGCCGGCGGGACTGCTTGCACCTTAAGGCCGCGCTTTTGCATCGCCTCGACGGCCCGGTCCGCTTCGGCGCGACCCTTAATCTGCATCTGCTCTCCCGCCACTTCCGCCGATTTCTTCATCATCTCGCGGGCGGAGTCGGGAAGCGCGTCCCATACCTTCTTCGAAATCACCGTGGCCCCCACCAACGGCGCCCAATCCAACTCCAGCATGTAGGGGGCCGAGCTGTGAACCTGGCTGGCCAGCGCGAAAAAGGGCGCGGTGGCAATGGAAGTGATCATGCCTGTCCGCAGGCCCGGCAAAATGTCTCCAGTTACCAGCGGGACCGGCTGGTATCCCATCGCCTTCATGAGGTCCACCTGGTAGTTGTCGCCCGACCAGACAAACATCTTGAACTTCTTGAAATCCGCCGGATACACGGCCGGCTCCTTCGAGAAGAACCGCATCCAGCCGGCGTCGGACCAGAAGAGAGCGACGAATCCCTTCCTGAGCAGGAGATCTTCCAGTTTGGGCCGCAGTTTCTCGCGCACGAACTGCACCTCGTCGAGCGAGTGGAACATCATGGGCATGCACTGCAGTGCGTTTACCGACCGGTCAATCTCGGACAGGCCGATCGCGCTCAGCATGGCCGCCTGAAGCTGCCCGATGCGCATCCGGCGAACGATGTCGGCTTCGTCGCCCATGCTGGCGTCGGTAAAAATTGTCAGCCTGACCGCGCCTCCCGAACCCTTCCGCCACTCTTCGCCCATGGCTTGCAGTACCTGGTGGTAAGTAGTGCCCTTGGGCACCACGGTGGCCAGTTTGATGACCACCGGCCTGTCGGCGGCGGAGCTGACTCCCAGGCTGGCGATGGCCGCCATCGTCAGGATCAAGGTGCTGATTTTTCTGCTCGGCATGGCTATTCCACGAAAAGTTGATCCGTGCGCTCCAGCAGCCAACGCGCGCGGCGCTGCGAAATGAGGTTTGCCAGCCGCCACTCCGGCTTGGCATCCGCATCGATTTCGAGCGCTTTATGGAGCAACTGCTCGAACTCCTTCCGGTTCTGTTTGCTCACCGAGATGGTCTCGGCGAAGGCGACCAGCGGAGAGGCCATGTGGCCGCCCGAAAGTTCAACGGCTCGGTCGAAGTGCATTTTGGCGCGCTCGGCGGCGTCGCCCTGGCCGGCCAGGCGGCTCGGCTCATAACTGATCAGAAAGGTGTGGATGGCGCCCGCGTCGAAGCTTTCGTCGAGTTCAAGTGCGCGGTCGATCAGGGCCTCGACAATCGGCTGGTCCGCCACCAGGTCGGGGTTGTCCTTCGATAGCGAAATCGCCGAGCCCCAGGACGCCGCGGTCCAATACAGCAGCGGGACGTCCCGTCTGGTTGCTACCCGCACCGCGGCCTTCGGATCCTGACGCAACGCCGGCTCCCATCCTTTGTGCCTCACCTCCAGGCCCCGGATTCCGTAACGTTTTGCCCGCAGATACAAGCGCCGCGCCCGGCCGCGAAGATACTGCGACTTCGCGAGATCCTGGTTTTCCATTTCATCGGCGTCCTCCTGGACAAATGCATAAGCGTACTGGGTAAAGCCGCTGGCCGCGGCCAGCAACAGGCCGACATGTCGCGGGTTCTCCTCGAGCAGGCTCTCGATCAGTTTCAGGCTGAACGGGACCGCGCTTGCCACCAGATCGGGGTCGTCGTCGGAGGAAAACGTCGTTCCACTCTTCGCCAGCGCATCGCCGAGTTTGCCCACCGCAAACCGGGTGACGCAGGATGTGCTCGTCATCCCCAGCAGGATGAGCGAAAGAGAGTATCCTAAGCGTTTCGAGGAGTTGGACATCTGGAATGAACTCAGGAGAATCCAGTATGAGCGGGGGGGTGATTTCGAGTCAAGCCTCCTTTTGTGATCTACTGTCTATACTCGCATTCCAGTTTTCATCAGGAGGGTGAAATGATGCGCGGTTTGCAAATGGTGCTGCCGCTGGCGGCGATGATCCTGTTGGGCGCTCCGCTGAGCGCCCAGGTCACGGTGACGAAAGAGCCCACCAGCATTCGAATCGACGTCAACCATAAACCGTTTACCGAGTTCTTCTTTGGGCCGGAGACAACCAAGCCGTACCTGCATCCGCTGCGGTCGGCTTCCGGCAAAAGAGTCACGCGCGGTTACCCGATGGAGAACATCCCGGGCGAGTCTCGCGACCACATCCATCAACGCGGGCTATGGTTTACCCACGGCGACGTCAATGGATTCGATTTTTGGGGCAACGACCCCAGCCAGCAGAACGGGAAGAAAGGCGTGGTCGTCCTGAAGAACATCGGTCAGCTTCGGAGCGGCGAGAAATCGGGCTCCCTGGAAGCCACTTTTGAATGGCGCGAACCCACCGGAAAGCCACTTCTCACCGAGAGTCGCAAGATGGTGTTTTACGCCGACCCGAAATTGCGCATCATCGACTTCGACATCCTGCTCACCGCCTTGGAAAAGGTGAAGTTCGGCGACACCAAGGAAGGCACGTTTGCCATCCGCCTCTGTTCGGAGCTGGAGGAACCGACGCCGAAATCGCTGCCGTTTCCGAAACGGTCTGGCAAAATGGTCAACGCAGAGGGGCTGGCGGGGGAACAGAACGTGTGGGGGAAGCGCTCGCCCTGGGTGGATTACTTCGGAGTGGTGGATGGTGAAAAACTTGGCATCGCCATTTTCGACAACCCCGCCAATCCCCGCTATCCGACCTACTGGCACTCGCGCAGCTACGGCCTGTTTGCCGCCAACATCTTTGGCGTACACGACTTCACCAACGACAAATCGCGCGACGCGTCGTTAACGCTCGAGACCGGCAAATCGCTGCGCTTCCGTTACCGTGTCGTGATTCATCCGGGCGACGTCTCGAGCGCCGGCATCGCCGGTCTCTACAGAGACTACGCCGCAGGGAAATAAAGGTACGATTGTCTCATGAGATTTATATCGCTTCTCGTGTTGGTTACCGCCTCGCTTTGGGGCGCCCAGCCGGACCGCCTGGACTGGTTCCGGGAGGCCAAGTTCGGCATGTTCATTCATTTTGGCCCGTACTCGAATCTCGCCGGCGAGTGGAACGGCCAGCAAGTGCCGGTCGGCAAAAACGCCGAGTGGATCATGCAGATTCTGAAGATTCCCGTGGTGCAGTACCGCGAGATGGCCCACGATTTTAATCCGGCGAAATTCGATGCCGACGCGTTGGCGAAGCTGGCCCGGCAAACCGGCATGAAGTACCTGGTGTTTACCGCCAAGCACCATGACGGTTTTGCCATGTATCACTCGAAAGTGAGCGGGTATAACATCGTCGACTGGACCCCCTTCAAACGCGACCCGGTCAAAGAGCTGGCCGAGGCCTGCCGCCGGGAGGGCATCCGCTTTTGCGTTTACTACTCACACCGCGAAGATTGGGACGATCCGGACGGGTACGGCAACGACTGGGACTACGATCCCGGCAAGAAGAACTTTGAAGCATACCTCAAGCGGAAGTCCCTGCCGCAGGTGCGCGAGCTGCTGAGCAACTATGGCCCCCTCGGCCTGGTCTGGTTCGACCGCGGAATCTACACTCCCGAACAAGCCCAGCAGTTCATCGAATTTGATTCATTCACTCCAGCCGCAGTGCCTGATAAACGGCCGGGTGGGCAGCTACGACCAGGATCTGATGGGCGACTACCAGGACACCAACGACAACGGAATGCCCACCGGCAAACTGGACGAGTACTGGGAGACGCCCCAGACTCTGAATGAGACCTGGGGCTACAGCAAGTTCGACCAACGCTGGAAGAGCCCGGAGACGGTCATCCGCCGCCTGGTGGACATCGCCAGCAAAGGCGGAAACTACCTGCTGAATATCGGCCCGGAGGGCGACGGCACGGTTCCGCAGCCCACGCTCGAGGTACTGGCCCGGGTGGGCGCCTGGATGAAGACCAACTCCGAAAGCATCTACGGGACTTTCTCGGGGCAATATGCCGCTCCGCCGTGGGGCCGCTACACCGCCAAACAGGGCCGCCTGTACCTGCACGTTTTCGAATGGCCAACGGACGGTGTGCTCCCCGTAAGCGGCCTGATCACGGCGCCGAAATCGGCGCACCTGGTCGGCGCCGCCGGCGGCAGCCTGCGTTTTGAAAAGCGAGGGCGGGAGTGGGTGGTCAAAGTGCCGGCGAAGGCGCCGGACGCGGTAGACACGGTAATTGCGCTCGAGTTCGACGGCAATCCAAAACTGGAAGCGCCACTGGTGGTGCCCGACGCAAAGAGCGCTCTGCGACTGGACTACATGCTTGGGGTAACCGAGGGCGGCGCCGCCAAGCGGTTCAACCGCAAAGGCGGCTACCACATCTCGAAGTGGGCCGCCAAATCCGACGCCGTGTCCTGGAGAGCCCGGGTCGATCGCGCCGGAACCTATGCGGTTCGAATTACCTATGCCGCACCTGCCGGGTGGGCCGGCGGCGGCTTCGAAGTGAGCTCCGGCGCGCAGGTGCTGCCGGGCAAGGTTCAGCCTACCGGCGACGAATTCGAGTACAAGTCGTTCGAGTTAGGGCAATTGAAGTTTGCGCGTCCAGGCGAGTATAGCCTGACCATCAGACCTTCGGCCGCGCTGAGCCACTACTTGATGACCTTTCAGGCGCTCGACCTCTCGCCCCTGGGCAGTTCCCGGTAAAAAGGGCGGGGGCGAGCTTTTCGAGTTACCGCCGCACGCTGGATGGCGGCACCACGCCCTTCAGGCGCAAATACACGGCCCCGTAGCCGTATTCTTCGTTGTCGTGGGTGGTATTGCCGACCAACGCGCCCAGTTTGGTGCGCTCGCCCCGGCCAACTTTGATCATCGTGCCGGCCGTCGCGTCGGTGAGCGAATCGTAGGCGGTGTCGCACACGGCAAACGAGTCTTTGAGTGCGGCCACCAGGTCCGCCTTCGAGGTCTTGGACGCCGCGGTTCCCGACTTCGGCTCTCCGTTGACCGCCGAGCAGGTTCGGGTTTGCGCGTCGGCAATGTGGGCCATAAGCTGGCCGAAGGTGCGGATTTCCGGGGTGGGCTGGAACCCGTATTGATCCTCGGGCATCGCTTCGGCCATCGCGATCAGGTTCCTCTTGATTCCGTCATAGGCTCGTTTCGCCTCGGTGCTCATGGGGTCGGCGGTTTGAGCCTGCAGAAGGCATCCGAGACAAACAGCGGCTACCATCGTTACCAGGTAACGCTTCATTTTCAATACCCTCGCCTTTCTTGGAGTCGATTCGCAGAACTTCAACGATCTTACCGGAACCTGGCGTGGGAAAGCGACAGCGCGGGCGCCGGCGACTATAATTGCTTTGGAACGCAAAACATCCGTCGTTTCCATGTACAGAGTTCCTTTCCAAGAGCTTTTCGAGGCACTCGAAGCGGTCTTGCTGGCGCTCGGTTTCGAGCCGGACCGCGGACGGCTGTGCGCGCGGCTGTTCGCCGAGACCTCGCGCGACGGCGTATATTCGCACGGATTGAATCGGTTCCCACGCTTTCTCCGGATGATTCACAACGGCAGCATCGACATTCTGGCCCGGCCGGAACCGGTGGCGAAACACGGGGTGCTGGAACGCTGGGATGGGCGAAGCGGCCCGGGCAATCTGAATGCCTGGAAGTCTATGGAAAGAGCCATGGATATTGCGCGGGAGAACGGCGTCGGCACGGTCGCGCTGGCCAACACCAACCATTGGATGCGAGGTGGCAGCTACGGTTGGCAAGCAGCCGAGGCGGGGTTCGCCGGCTTGTGCTGGACGAACACACTCCCGAACCTTCCACCCTGGGGTGCGTCCAACCCCCGGCTTGGCAATAACCCGCTGGTGATGGCCGTTCCACGGCCAGGCGGGCACGTCGTCCTGGACATGGCGATGTCGCAGTTTTCTTTCGGCGCGCTGGAATCCTACCGGTCGCGGGGTGCGCTGCTGCCGGTGGATGGAGGTTTTGACCGCGAAGGACGCCTGACCCGCGACGCCGGCGCCATTGAGGACTCGAACAGGGCTCTCCCGATCGGCTACTGGAAGGGCTCCGGATTGTCGCTGCTGTTGGACTTGATGGCGGCCATGTTGTCCGGCGGCCTGGCAACCCACCAGATACCGGACGACCCGGAACGCGAAACCGGGGTCTCTCAGGTTTTTGCGGCGTTTGACTTGTCGGCCTTTGGTCCGGCCGATGAGCCGGCTCGCGTGGCCGACCGGATTGTGGAATCTCTGCATTCCCCGGATTCGGAGGGCGACCAGGAGGTGCGTTATCCGGGCCAGCGGACGTTGCAGGTAAGGGCGGAAAACCTGGAGCTGGGGGTGCCCGTCGACCCGGACATCTGGCGTGCTGTGCGGACAGGCGATATCTGCCGTTGACACAGTGGCTTGCCGCTCGCCGGAGGGCCCTGAAACGGCGCCTAGGCCGGTTGTCGCTCCGCAAATCGTTGTGTTGTAATGGAACCACCAATGGCTGGCCCTACCACTATCGAGGGGGAAGCCCTCGCCACAAACCAAAGACGGGTCCCGTGGGTGGCATTGGGCTGGTTCGGGGCGTTTCTGATTGCCGGATACTTCCCTGTTCTACGACAACTGGTCGGCGACTGGATCATTGACCAGAACATGGGCCATGGCTTCTTCGTGCCGCTCGTCGCCGGTTATGTTGTCTGGCAGAAGCGCGATAGCTGGTTATCCAAGTCTTACCAGCCTTCCTGGTGGGGATTATTGATTGTCGCCGAAGCGGCGCTGCAGTTGATTGTCGCTAACATCGGAGCGGAACTCTTTCTCGCGCGCACGGCCTTTATCGTTTCCATTGCCGGCATTCTGGTGACCACGGGCGGAGTGCGCCTGCTGCGGGAGTTCACATTTCCCCTGTTTCTATTGTGTTTTATGATTCCTCTTCCATCCATTATTTTTTACCAGCTCACTTTACCGCTGCAATTGTTCGCCAGTTACCTGGCGGAGCAGGCCCTGACCCTGCTCGGTATTCCCGTGCTGAGGGAGGGGAACATCCTGTCGCTGGCGACCCAGCAGTTGTCGGTGGAAGAGGCGTGCAGCGGCATACGCTCTCTGCTTTCATTATCCTTCCTGTCTTTGGTGTACGGCTATTTCATGGATCGAAAGAGCTGGATGAAGTGGGTGCTGCTGGTTGCCACTGTCCCTCTGGCGATTGCGACAAACGCCGGGCGCGTCACGCTGACGGGAATCCTGGCGAACAGCCACCCGGATCTCGCCGAAGGCTTCTTCCATAGCCTGGAGGGCTGGGTGATCTTCATGGTCGCGCTGGCGCTGCTGATCGTCACGCACTTCGTGATTAACAAGTTGTACGGTTTTTTCCATGGCAGAAAAGAACCCAAATTCCCTTCAGTTTCTGCGTAGCCGCACAACTCAGCTTTTGACGTTGCTGCTGGTCGCGCAGGCGCTTCTTTTTTATGCGTTGTCGTTTGGCGAGAGCGTTCCCCCGGAGAGACCGCTCTCGGCATTCAGCCCGGTGGTGGGCAGTTGGCAGCTAGCCACGGAGGGTTACACCGACCTGCGTACCCTCAACGTGCTGAAGGCGGACGACATCCTCAATCGTGCTTATTCGAGTCCAGGCTACCGGGTGCCGGCGTATCTTTTTGTGGCTTATTTCGGGACGCAGCGAACGGGACATTCTCCACATTCTCCGAAAAACTGCCTTCCCGGGTCCGGCTGGGTTCCCGACTCCTCCGGAATGATCGACGTCTCCATTCCCAAGCTGAACCAAACCATCACCGTCAACCGGTACGTGGTCTCCAAGGGACCCGAGCACTCCCTGGTTTACTACTGGTATCAGCCCCCGCACCGCGTGGTTGCCAGCGAATACGCCGCCAAGTTTTACCTGGTGGTCGACGCCCTCCGTTACAACCGCACCGATACCGCGCTGGTGCGGGTACTGCTGCCGCTGGGGCAGAACCAAACTTCCGATGTGGAAAGCGCGGGCCTGGATTTCATCCGCAACGTGTATCCCGCGCTCAAAGCGTACCTGCCCTCTTGACGAGGGGAGTGGCCGGGGGACGACTACAAAAAGCCGTTTAGTCTACCGATAGAACCAGGGGAGCCAGTAGACAGGGCCTCGTCGCACCAACCGTCGTTTGAGTCTCGGCCCTCGCCACCCTGCCATGCCCTGCTTAGCAACGTCAAACTTCGGCCAGATCGAGTACCAGGAAGATTCCGTCATCCACTTTCCGGAAGGGATTCCGGCCTTCGAAAGCGAGCGCAAATTTCTGTTGGTGCATCGGCCGGAAAGCGCGCCGGTGGTCTTTCTTCAGAGCCTCGCCCGCCCGGACCTGGTCTTCATCACTTTGCCGGTGACTGCGGTTGAACCCGAATACCGCTTGTGCCTCGGCCGCCACGATTGCGGAGTGTTAGGCCTGGAGGAGAGCGGCCAACCGCTGCCCGACGCCACGCTTTGCCTGGCGGTGGTAACCATTCCGGAGGCGGAGACCCCCACCGTGAACCTGCTTGCGCCGGTTGTCATCCACGTTTCGAAAAACCTCGGCCTTCAGGTGATTCAGGCGGATTCCGGCTATTCCCATCAGCACCCGCTGCCGCTTCGGGAGGCAGAGTGCTGATCATACACAGGCGGCCGGGAGAATCGATACTGATCGGGGACAATGTCGAGATCCAGGTGGTCGAGATCTCCCAGGGACGCGTGAGACTGGGCATTCGCGCCCCGGCCGAGGTGGTTGTTCTCCGGAAGGAAATCCAACTGGCGCGGGAGCAGAACATCGCCGCCGCGAGCGGTGTCTTCGCCCGGCGGCTGGATCGCTTTGTCTCCGGTTACCGGGGTCAGCAGACGAGCGCTGCGGCCGCCGAAAGGGCGGGAAGGGAGCGGCCGCCTGAAAGTCGGGATACCCCTGAAGACGGTGTCGGCGGCGGGTAGTCACGGGTTGCCGCGGGCGGGAGAATCTGAGATTCACACGCCCAGCCTCGCTTCCGCGGAGATGCCATTTCCAACCGCGAGGCGGTTGTCCGTTGAGCAGGCAAGTGTAAATGCTATTATGTTGACCGATGACGTTAGTTGAACTTTCATTCCGCCTGCAAGCGCCGCTTGACGAGAAGTTGACGGACGCCCTTGCGCGGGTGAACAGCATCTACGGGATTCGCCACGTCAAGGTTGCCCCCAGCCTCGACTCGATCCTGGTGGAATATGACGCCTCGCGACTGCAGCCACCTCAAGTGGAAGCCGTCTTACGGCGCGCGGGAATCGACGTCGTCCCATTGGAACTCGCCGTCTGATCGAATTGACTCCGCACCCACTTGCCAGCCAGATCGGCCAAGCTGCCGAATCCACCTCGATTTCAGCCGGAGAGTAGCCCCTGCGACCGCGGGTCCGGTCGCCGGCTGGCGGACTTAAAGTCGATCGGCGGGTTGGTCGATTAGAAGCCTGCATGGGAACTTCCGTATTCGCAGGCATTTTCTCTGGCGGCCTGATCTATTTCTCCTCCAGTCTGATCGCGTCTCTTTGCGTCTATCTCTGGGCACGGCCCGGCAAGTGGGAACTTGTTGGTACGGCATGCGGAGCCCTGCTGTTCCTGCGGCTGTTTGGCCTGGGCGGCCCGTTGTACGCTCGCGTCATGCTGGTGCTCTGCTACTGGGCCATCATCACCTTTCTGGTTTCGTTCGTGGTTCCCTTCTTCCAGAAGAATGCCAGGCGTAGGACGAGATTAATCGAGGCAATGCTGCTGGTGCCTGGTGCAACGATCGGGACATTGCCATTAATGTTCCTGGCGTCATTGATGACGCCTCTGACGTTGGACCACTATCTGTACGCTTTTGACGGCAGTTTCGGCCTCCAGCCTGCCTTTGTGATCTCGAAATGGGTATTCGGTCATCCGTGGCTGCGATATCCCGCTGAGATCTGCTATGTCAATCTGCCTGTCGGCCTCGCGCTGCTCTACCTCCTGGTGAAAAAGCATAACGAGGTGGTGGCAAGACAGGCCTTACGCTGTTTCGTTTTGATTGGATTGTTCGGATGGCTTGGGTACCTGTTGTTCCCTGGAGTGGGCACAGTTGTGACCTTTGGCAATCACTTCCCGACTTCACCACCCTCGGTCACATTTGTTCCCCTCCTTCAGCCCGTCTCCCCTTTTCCACCCCGCAACTGTATTCCGTCGCTGCATACCAGTTGGGCATTGGCGCTGTTCTGGTTCTCCCAGCCACTCAACCGTCTTTGGAGAATCGCCACCGGCATGTTTGCCGGTCTCGTTCTCCTGTTCACGATTACCGGAGGCGGACACTACCTCACCGACCTGGTTGCTTCTCTTCCTTTCGCGGTCGCGATTTATGCGCTGAGCCTGCACCGGGAATCACCCAATCCAAGGCTCGCGCGCCAGGCAGCCGTCATTGGAGGTTTGGTTTATATGGCGTGGCTCCTCCTCATCCGGTTTGGAACGCCACTCTACGAGCACCATGGCGAGCTTTCCTGGTTAGTGGCCCTGGCCACGATCGGTTGGACGGTGTGGTATCGCCGGCATCTGGACCGTTCAGCGGGGTTTTCGCCCTCGGGAGCCTGCTATTCCGCCACACCGAAGATATCGATGGAAGTGACGGGTTCTCTCGAAGCGCTGAAGGACTGACTCTTGCGTCCGGCACCAGGGTCACTCGTGAGTTGGCCTTCCTGTCCCGATGCTCACTCGATGAACCCATTGGGGGCGCGCCCCCGGCAACGGATTCGGCGATGCTGTCGGGGCGCGTTTGCGATTACCGCTTCTGCTGGTGGATCAGGCGGTAATATTCTTCGTACTCCGGGATCACCTTGGAGGCGCAAAAACGTTTCTTTGCCGTCTGCCGGGCGGCCGCGGAGACTTTTTCGTACAAGCTCTCGTTGGTGAGCAAGCCGATCACCCGCTGTGCCTGCGCGTCGATATCGCCCACCGTCTCCAGGTATCCATCTACCTCGTGGGTGATCAATTCCGGCACGCCGCCCACCCTGGTCGCTACCGGCGGCACGCCGCAGGCCATCCCCTCCAGCGCGGCCAGCCCGAACGATTCCAGTTCGCTCGGAAGCAGCAGCACGTGCGCCTCGGGAATCAGCCGCTCCATGTGGTCCTGTTTCCCGAGGAAGTTCACGTCCTGCTCCAGCCCCAATTCCCGCGTCAGGCGCTCCGCCTGGCCCCGGTCGGGCCCGTCGCCAGCCAGCAGCAGTTCCGCATCCACCTCGCGCCGAACCTGATGCAGGATGTGGATGCAATCGGTGATGCGCTTTACCGGCCGGAAATTCGAAATGTGAATCAGCGTCTTCCTTTTGCGCTGGTGCTCCGGGCTCGGACGGTAAATATTGCAGTTGACGAAATTGCGAATGACGTGGATTTCCTTGCTGGTGTCAAACACCTCGAGGGTGCGCTGCTTCAGGTACTCGCTGACCGCGGTGACGCCGTCGGATTGCTCGATGGAAAAGCGCGTAATGGGGAAGTAGGAACGGTCGACTCCCACCAGCGTGATATCCGTACCGTGCAAGGTGGTGATGAACGGCAGCCAGCGATGGGATATCTGTTGGGCCAACAGGGCGGCAATCGAGTGGGGGATCGCGTAGTGAACGTGCAGCAGGTCGAGCTGGTAGCTCTGCGCCACTTCGGACATGCGCGAGGCCAGTGCCAGATCGTAAGGCGGGTACTGAAACAGCGGATAGGTGGAAACTTCCACTTCGTGATAGTGGATATGGGGAGAATCCATGGAGAGCCGGATCGGGTTGGCGTAGCTGATGAAATGGACGTCGTGGCCGCGGCTGGCCAGCTCCATTCCCAATTCCGTCGCCAGAATTCCGCTTCCACCGTAGGTGGGGTAACAGGTAATGCCAATTCGCAAGCGAAGGCCCTCCTCTTCATAGATTGCCTCAACCGAAGCTCAAGCGCAGGGTGGGCCGCTAAACGTGCGTGGTTCAGGGCCGCCGTCGCAACCAGGCGACGCCGATCTGCCCGTTCAGACGCTCGGCCGGCGTGGCGACGTCGCCGCCGCCGAACCACACGCGAATGCCTTCGGGCATCAATGCAACGTCCGGGTCGCAGATAACGCGCGAGTCCCATTCCGCCTGGCCCTCCAATGGCGGCGGTCCCACCTTGCTCCAGGTAACTCCATCAACCGACTTCGCCAGGCCCAGGCGGCGGACCTCTTTAGCATCCCGTCCGGTGTAGAGCATCCAGTAGAAGCCGCTGCTGCTCCACACGGCGGGCTCCCCCAGCCCGTTTTCGTCGAAGCTGCCGGGCGCGCCCAATTGAAGAATCGGGTTGTCGCGCAGCTTGGTCCAATGTACGCCGTCAGTCGAGACGGCGACCCCCAACCGCTGGCGGCGGGCTCGATCCTGGCCCAGGTAGTAGAGAAAAAACCTGTTGTGGAGGTGGACCACGAACGGGTCGGCGACACCACGTTCGTCCCAACTCATCCAGGGACCGGGCTCGAGTACCGGCCGCGGTTGCTTGACCCACTGGCGGCCGTCATACGACCGCGCGAGGCCTACGCGTGGGGCTGGATCTTCCAGCCTTCCCGAGGGTGTGGAGCCGGCCTGATACCAGTAGTAGAATTGATCGTTTTCGAGCAGCGCGGAGCCGTTGGCCGCAAGGTAATCGCCTTCCCAAGTAGCACCATCGGGACCCAGAACCATGCCCTGTTTCCGCCAGTCCACTCCATCGGAAGAGAGCGCCAGGCCGGTACGCCAGGTCTTACCGTCGAAGCCCGAGTAGAAGTTCCAGTAACCGCCCTCGCGCCTTACAATCGCCGGGTTCAGCACGTCCACCGCATCCCACTCACCCGCCTCGCCACGGCCGAGGACGGGATGAGGAAGGGCCTGAATGGGTAATCCCTGCGGCGAGGTTCCGACGCCGGACGGCGCGGGAAGGCGGAACTCACCGTAGCGCGAGCAGCCGCACCCGAGCATGCCTGCCAGACACAATAGCGTTGCGGCACTCCACTGGGTTCGGGGTGGACGAGTACGAGTCATGCCGGCTCAGAGAGGGACCCGGATTCGCAGGTTCGATCCGCGTCCGGGGCGGGAATCCACCGTCATTTCCGCGTTCAACGACCGGACGCGGCGCTTGATGCTCGCCGGGCCGATGTGCAACAACTCCAGTTCCTCGAGCGAATACGTGCCACTAAACGGAAAACCAGTGCCGTCGTCGTCGACCACGATCTCGAGGGCGTCGTCGCCTCGCTTCACCGACACCGTCACGCGGGACGCGCGAGAGTGTTTTTGCACGTTGTTGAGCGCCTCGCGCACCAGTTGCAGCACGTCGGTGGGGGCCTCGATGTCCTCGAGCGGATCGGCATTTTCACCGCTGAAAGCGATGGAGATGCCGGTGTCCCTTTCGAAGGTCTTCACCAGGCGATGGATGGAGGGGACCAGCCCGGCGCCATTGATTTCCGGCGGGCGCATGCCCCGCACGAAGGCGCGCAGCTCAGTCACCTGCGCCTGGCACAATTGCTGGAGTTGCACCAGCTCGCGCAGGGCCGAATCGCGGTCGCGTTCGAGCATCCGCTTGAGCACCTGCAATCGCATCTGGAAACTGATGAAACTCTGCAGCGGGCCGTCATGGAAATCGGCGGCGATCCGCTGGCGCTCGGTTTCCCGCGCCTTTTCGGCTTCCGACCGGTACAGGACGGACTGGCGCGAGGAAACCGCCAACCGATCGAGCAGCGCCTTTTTTTGGAGCGCCATGACGGCGGCAAACATGCCCAGCAGCAGAATCAGCGGCGGCAGGCCGGCAAGCTCCGGAATGCCCAGAATGAAGATGATGCCCATCGAGGCAATGGTCACCAGCAACACCTCCCGCCAGGTGTGGACGGTCGCCGCCCGCAACAGCAGGTAAAACGCGAAGAAGGAGTGCACCCAGAAACCCTGCGCCCCGGCGTGGGCGACGCAAAGGCAAAAGAAGAGGGTATCGAGGACCAGGTTATACAGTGAGTAGCCAACCGGCTCCAGCCGCCGCCATACGAGGGCCAACAGGCTGTACAGCGTCAGCAACACAAGCAGAATGGTGAGAGAAAGTGGAGAAAAGCGGGAAGAAGCGAACACAGTGCCCAAGCACGCGAGCCCCAACAGAACCCGCATGATGCTGAGATACCTCTGCCACAAGTGCGGCAGGATGATTTGTTCGCCTACCACTTAGAATGTCTGTATTGTACCGCCCCGCGAGCCGCCAGCCAAAGATCCGGCCGCAATCTAACGCTGGTAGAGGTAAATCGTATGGCTTCGACCTTCGCCGTCGTCTTCGACGAACACCTCTTTGGCAGGGGTCCAGCCCTTCACCATAAAATCGTGCGAAACGACGCGAGCCCCTTTTTTCAGTTGTTTTTCGAGCATCGGCCTGACCTTTTCGATGGAGGCGGGCAGCAGGTAGATGGTAATCAGGTCGGCCGAGGAATAATCCTGAGCGAGAAGGTCCCCATGAATGATTCGGGCTTTCTTCTGCAAGCCGAGGTTCTGAATGCGTTGCACACTCTGTTTGTAGAGATCGTCGTCGATCTCGACCCCGATTGCGTTGGCCCCAAACTTTTTGGCGGCCATGATGACAACCCTTCCATCCCCGCTGCCCAGATCGAACATCGTCTCGCCGGGTTTCAGGCCGCCTACCTCCAGCATCTTTTCGACGATGGAATTCGGAGTCGGGTAGTACGGAGCCAGCTTGGCATCGTTGTTCTGGCCGGAAATCGACCCTTTCAGGCCGAGAGCCAGGAAACTGGTCAACAAGGTCCGTCGGGTTACCATGGTTCACTCCCGAGGGGCGGATCCTGAGAACAGCCCCCCTCTCTCTATTGTAAGAACATCCGCCGGCTCGCCGCCGTCATGCGTCGAAAGGGGCGTGGACCTCCTAGGGCTCCAAGGGGATTGTGACTTTATTGCTGGTCTCGCCGCCGGCCTCGAGAACCAGTTGCGCCGGCCCGGCATTCACCAACGAGGGCAATTCGAACTCCACCAGGTAGAATCCGATGTAGCCCGGAGCGAGTGTCGCCCTGGTGACGGGAATCTCTGTTCCGTCGATAAACAGCTTCAACGGCGCCACCACTCGCGGAGGATTGTCCTGGGGCGCTGGAGTGCCCGTGGGCCACTCCGGACTCACCTTGCCCAGGCCAGTGGCGATCATCTGCACCCTGGAACCCGATCGCGCCGGATTCATCAGGTCCAACTGCAACCCCGAATCGGCGTCGATCAGCAGAGGACTGCCATCGCGGTCCACGAAGATGGCTGGAGACACATCGCGCACTCGCAAGCCAAACGAAAAGCGCCGCTGGCCGTCGGTTAACGAGAGATTGACGGCGGCGCCCGAGACTTCAAAGGGCACCTGAATCTGCGATTCAGTCGATCCGGCAGCCAGCACGGGCACCTGCTGGTTACCGATGCTGCCGGAACGAACCTCGGCGCCTAAAGGCTTAGCAGGTCGCCGGGCGCAACCGGACCGGATTGGAGGTCGGAGGCGTGAACCAGAGCGGGGCGCAGCATCCGGTGAGGAGCCATGGTGGCGAAGACGCCGTACCCGTCCATGACGACGTAGAGCTGATTGCCGTTTTGGTCCAATTTCGCATCCAGAGCCGGGGCGTCGGGCAAACCGCCCGTCAGCTTTTGCCAATCGGTTGCCGGCGCTGGGGCGAGCAGGTTCGTCATGGTGAAATAAACGCCGCTGGCGGCGGCCACGTACACCGCTCCGGAATCGTGGTCGGCGGTGATGCCCCACGCGTCGGCGGCGGGCAGGTTGGCCGTAATGTCGTCCCAGAAGATGCCGCCGTTCAAAGTCCGAACCACCTCGGGTGTACGGTTGGACGCGCTGCCGGCGCTGAAAGTTGCCAAAGCGACCCGCGGATCGGCGGAGTCGATAAAGAAACGGCTTACCGCGCCGCTTCCTTCCGCGGGCGGATTGACCAGCCAGGTATCGCCCGAATCGGTGGAAACAAAGATCCTGCCGTCGCTCGCGCCGGCGTAAAGGCTGTCTCCGCTGGCGCCCACGGCGGTAATGCTGGCCTTCAATTCGACTGAGAGCGATTCCCGCAGGGCCTCTTCCACCCCCGGCGCCAGATCGCCGTCCAGATTTTGCGGAAGTGCGGGCAACCACGCAAACTTCTGTCCGGGCTGCCACTCGAAAACCGACGGCTCTCCGCCGCCGTTGTCTACCAGGATCCGAACCCCCTGCCGGTTTCCGGGCGACCCGAGAATGCGGCTTGCCGGCAGGTTGGGCAGCCCTTCATTGGCGCCCGACCAGGACAAGCCCGCGTCGTGCGTCACCCAGACCCCGAAACGATTCACCGCCACGGCGTCGTCCGGGTTGACCGGTGAGACAGCCACGTCGGCGATTCGGCCGCCAAGCAGCGATTCGCCGCCCAGCATCGTCAGGTTGTTCCAGTCCCGCCCACCGTTGTCGGACCGGTACAGGTAGTCGCCGGCAGCGTAAACCCGCGAAGGTAGAGCCTGCGAGGCCCGCACCTTGACGTCCGGCTCCGGCTTGCGCAGAGTGGTGGGAACGGGTGGATCGGCCTCCGAAGGAGGGACCGCATCCTGTCCGGTAGCCAGGCTCCAGCGTTCAAAATCCAGGGTGGAGTACACCGCCCCCCGCGCGGTGCGGACAAACAGGCGGGCTCCGTCCGTGCCATACCACACGCGCGTCACCGGACCGCCCGCCGGCGATGGCAACTCGCCGGCCAGGGCAGTATTCCCGATTCGCCTCCAGTCGAGCCGGATGGGCGCCGCGGGACTGGCCTTAGGGGGAACCGGCTGACCGGCCAACGCACTAACGAAGCCCAGCGCCGCCAACGGGATGATCGCCGCCCGAAGGCGGAGTGAGGCGAGAGGATACATCGACTGTGTCCATTTTATCCCTAATCTATCGGAAGGTTTAGTGTGAACCTGTTGGTCCGGCGGGATTTTGCCGATTTCGGACATTGGACACCTACTTGTATAGCAATTTAGGTGATAGACTGAGGAGTCCAGGCGGCCTGCGTCCGGCCGCCGTCGGGGCGCAACGTATTCCATTTGGACGAGTAAGGGTGGAAAGTGCTTCCACCTCAGGTATTTGAAAATGCTTAAGGGGTTGCGGCACATCATTCCGGTGGTTGCCGCTCTCGGGCTGCTGCCCTCTTTGGGTTGGGGGCAGTTCGATACTGGCGCCGGAGCGGCGAAAGTGATTTCCCTTACGGGAGATGTGTCCGTACTCCGCGACAACTACCCTTGGGCGCTGGGGCTCGGCGATGCTATTCAACCGCAACAGGTAATCGTTACCGGCGATGACGGCCACGCTGTTTTCCAAGTGGCCGACGGCAGTACGTTCGAGATCTACCCCAATTCGCGTGTCACCTTCCGCGAAACCCCTTCGAGCCTGGGCGACCTGCTCGACGTCTGGCTCGGCAGGATCAAAGTTTACATCCATAAAATCGGCGGAGAGCCGAATCCGAATCGAATCCATACGCCAACGGCGGTGATCTCGGTGCGCGGCACCGTGTTCGACGTCACCGTGAACGATGAAGACGAGACCACCGTCATCACGGTCGACGAAGGGACTGTGGCGGTAGAACACCGCCTGATGCCCCGGTCAGGCGACCCGAAACTGGTGAATGCCGGTGAAACCCTGGTAGTCTACCGGAACCTTCCGCTGTCGAGTGCCCGCAGCATCGACAAGGTAAAGGTAATGCGAGCGGTGGGAGACGTTTTGTGGCAGGTTCTGTACCGGATGCCGCACATTGGCGGCGGTGAAACCGGACGTGGCGGTGGTACGACCGTGCCTCCTCCCACATCCGGCGGTGGTACCGGTCCGACGCTACCTGGCGACACGGGCGGCTCGACTCCTCCACCCCCACCTCCCGGGGATGGAAACGGCGCGCCACCACCACCACCACCTCCTCCTCCCCCCGGCGGCTAGAGCAGGCAGGCGCCTCAGGGTGCTTTGACCGGGCACCCCTAGGTACCGACGGCGAGCAGTGCCCCCCAGTGAAATCCCGCTCCGAACGCAGCGAAAACGACGGGGATATCCTTCCGGAACCCGTTTTCGGCGTCCCATTCGGCGGCGGCGATCAACAGCGATGCAGACGATGTATTCCCATAGCGCCGGATGTTGGTGTAAAACCGATCGGGCGGCACGTCGATCGACTGCGCCACGCGATTGATCAGGTTCTGATTGGCCTGGTGCATCAGGAATGCGCCTACGCTCGGGGCCGGAACTCCGTTCTTGTCCAACAGTTTGCGAATCGACCGTGGAATCTTGCGCGACGCCTGCATGATTACCGAGCGCCCGTTCATGGCGACCGGCGCGTCGAACTCCAGCCGGAGGTCCCCGGTGAACGTTCCGTCGGAGCCGAGTGAGCAATCGGCAATCCGCGCCCGGCCGCCCGCGGAGCTCACCAGGCAGGCGCCGGCGCCGTCGCCGAACAACATCGTCGTGCCGGCATCGAGAGGCTCTTTCAACGCCACCACCGACATCTTCTCCGCCGCCACTACAAGAATGTTTCCGTAATCCGGCGCCAGCCGTTCCGCCAGAGCCAGACCGAACAGGCTGCCCGCACTGGCCATGGGAATATCGATGGCCGGCGTTTCACCGAGCTCGAGCTGGTGGGCCGCTTCCGCGGCCGGCCCTGGAAACCGCCGCTCCGAACTGCCGCTCGAGACGATCAGGAATCCGATCTCCCGGGGCGACACCCCGGCCCGTTCCATGCAGTCCCGGGCTGCTCGCACCGCCATACCGGCGACGGTTTCGTCGAAGCGCGCAAACCGGCGCTCTTCGATGCCGGACGCCGAGAAGATCCATTCCGCTTCGCGTCCGATGAGCGCGGAGATCTCCAGGTTGTCGACTACCCGCTCCGGCAGGTAGCATCCGAATTGCCGTATGTAGGCCAATGTTGAACTCCGCCGTGCCCCGTTGGCCGCTCGTCCACGCCTGGCTCGGCTTCAACGATCCAGGTACTCTTCTATTCGTTCGATACTGTCGAATTTCCGCGGATTCAAGTCGGAGTCGGGGACCTCGATGGAGAATGCCTTCTCCAATTCAGCCACCATGTCGGGGAGGGCGAAGGAATCGAGCAGGCCGGAATCGAACAGCGATTCATCGGGTGCCGGCGTCGTGTCCTTGCGTGCCACTTTCTTGATGATCTCCAGAATCTTTGCTCGCTTTTCCATTTTGCTCCTGCCCGGTCCATCCGTTGCGCAGCAATTCGAAGGTGCGATACTGCACCATGATCTCCTCGAACAGCGCGCCCGCAATCAACTTGTAGCCGGGAGCGGTGAAATGAACGTGGTCGTTCTGCGCGAGGCCGGCGGTCACCCACTGGGCCATCGCACCCTTCCCGCCCATTCTGGCACGAAGGTCCCAAAACGCGCAGCCCGACTCCAGCGCGGCCTCGCGCTGGGCGCCGATGACGTCGTCCAGGCGGTTGAACGGTGTCCAGCCGGAGGTTCGCGAGCGATACTCGCGATCGGGCGGGCCAACCACCAGAATACTGGAGGCGGGAACCGCGTTGCGGATTCGGTGAATCACGTCCAGGTACAGGTCGCGATAGGCGGTGGTATCCCAGTCGCGCATGCCCGCCTCATTGGTGCCATATGCGAGAACTACCAGCGCGGGGTCGCGGCGCGCCAGATTGCTTTCGAGCAGCGCATCGTCCCACTTCATGAAAACCGAGGCCTGCGCTCCGTTGATCCCCAGCGTTTCGTAGGTGACGCCCTGGCCCTTCTCGGTCACCCAGCCGATGAGGCGCACCGAACGCCTGTTCAAGGTGCGAATTTCGAAACGGTGCGGTCCCGGCTCGACGGAAATGTCAAAATAACCAGGGCCGAAATCTCCCGCTGTCGAGACCCGGCCCAGAGTCTGCCCCTGGTCGAGAACCTCGAAATCGCCCCCGTCAGGTTGCTTGAGGTACAGCACTTCCAGGCGCCGGCACTCGACGCCGAGCGACATCCGGGCTCCGGTCCTCCTCGCCGTGACGGTAACGCCGCCCAGACCGTAGAGGCCGTCAGATCCCCAGCGGTTGCTGTTGTCGGTCACCCAGCCGGTGGCGGTGCCGATGTTGACATCGAAGCGGCGGTACCCCCGCCAGGGCCTGCCTGCGTAAACGAAACCGCTTCCCCCATTGCCGAACTGCCCTTGAAACAGCGTTCGCAACTCGCCCGTCATGACGTCGGCCGCCGTGTGGGAGTCTCCGAATTGCAGAATCCGCACCGGTCCGTGGCCGTTTTCCCGGGTCTGCCGGTAGAGCTGTTCGAAGAAGGGGACCAGCGTACCCGGACTCTCAATAGTGGTCAAGGGGGATTGCTGCAGATATCCGTTAACCTGCTCGGTGGCTTGAAACCGGGCCTGCGCGCTGACCTTTGAGACTGACCGGGAGCGGCGCCGGCGTGAGGCGGTTCTTTTCGAAGTGGACTTGGTCGAGATCCCCGCTGCTTCAATCGCCGGCCAGCAAAGCTCGGGCAGTGCCAGCGCGGCGGCCAGCAACACGGCGGAAACCGCTGCCATTCGCCGGCGGGGCCAGCCCCGCTTCACCGCCGCGGCTGTCGGAGAAATCACCATCCGTCACTTGGTCTTGAAAGATGCCAGACTGTCTTTCATTTTCCGCAATTTGTATCTGTTATACCCGTCCATCAAGGCCTGATACAAGAGCTTGCCCAGTATCTTGGCCCCGGCCGGCGACGGGTGAATGAAATCGGCGTACACCAGCCTCGGCTCGGCGTTGTACCACTTTTCCATGGTACCCGCTCCGCCCATGGCTTCGTAGGTATTGAAGAACCCGCAGCCTTTCTCCTTAGCCAGCCGCTGCTGAATGTCCACCAGCGTGGCAATCGCCGGAACCGAGACAATCTCGCCGCCGATATCGCGCGTGGCGCGGTCCATGGGGCTCATGATCAGGATGGACACGTCTGGAAGCGCCGCCCGAATGCGGCGGATCACCTCGGTCATCTCTTTGGCGTACTGCTGGGTGACGAATTTCTCGTAGACGCTCTCGTTGGTTCCGTAATTTATCACCACAAGCTGCGGGTCGTAGTGGCGTAATTGCCCAATCCAGTGTCTCCCGTTGAACATACGCGAAAGCACGGATACGTAGGCGCCATTCAGCCCCAGGCTGGAATAGACGATGCCGCCGGAGTTTCTGCGAAAATCAATGCCGAACATCCGCACCGGACCGCCGATTACCAGCAGTTCGAGGTGGCGCGCTCCGCTCGGTATGGCGACTTTCCGGAATGCCGGCGCATAGGGACCGGCAGTGTCGAAAGTTTCGAGCAGTACACCTCCCGCCGAAACCACCACCTGTCCCCCGAAAGGCTGCTGCAGATAGGCGATCTCCGCCACGTTCTGGGCCGGCCCAGCGAATACTTACCTGGCTCCAGGAGCCGTCGTCGCCCCGGAAACTGACGCCGCCGATGCCGTACAGGCCGTCTTTCAGGGGGGCCTGAACGGCGGGATCGATCATCCAGCCGCCGGCGCTTAACCGGAAGCCTCGATGCCCGTACCATGCCCACGGCTGCGCAATCAGCAGAAATCCGTGCCCGGCGTCGCCGAAGCGCTGCTGCAGGAGTTCCCGCGCGTCGGCGGTAATCAGGTCGGCGGTGGTGGGCGAGTCGCCGTAGTGCAGAATCCGCACGACTGCGGAGCGATCGCCCTGCTCCAGGTTGAACAGCGCCTGGTAGAAGTGGTCCATGTTGTGGGCCGCGTCTTGAATCTGCCGCGGATTCAGGACGTCCCCGTTGGCCGTCTCCCGAAGGCCGGCGATGACGGCGGAAACCTGGGGCAGAGTTTCCGGTCGGGGCCGGAAGTCCAGTACTTTCCAGGCGCTCTCAAAGTCGAAGATCCGGTAATTGCGGAAACGCGGCTGCCACACGGGAAAGTAGGCTAGCAGCAGAAATCCGCCGATGACCAGCGAGGCCTTGACCGGAATGGGTGGCAGAAATCGGCGAATCACTAGAACCTCTGGTAAATAAACGGCGCCGCCCCGGTGGAGGTGACGTTTTCCAGGCCCAGCACCAACAGCGCCATCGCCGCCGCCTGGACGTAAAAGGGCGCCCGCACATACCGCGCCAAACACCACTCATACCAATGGTCGGGCATGTAGTGGGCCGCCGCGGCGACCAGAAACACCATCACAAACGGCGCGGACAAGTTGGCGAAAGAGACCGTAGCGGCGCCGATACGTTCCAGGATAGCCAATGCGGAGGGGAAATCCGGCGCACGGAAAAAGATCCAGGCGAAGGTGACGTATGAAAATGTGCCCAAACCGCACCCGATCTTCGCCGGCCAGCTCGAAACCGGCTTGGTTTTCCCGGTGAAGATTTGCCACAGGCGAGCGGCCGAAATTCCGATCCCGTGCAGCAGACCCCAGAAAACGAAGTTCCAACTCGCCCCGTGCCACAGGCCGCCGAGCAGCATGGTAATCAGCATGTTCACGTGCGGCCAGAATTTGCTGCGTTTGCCCGGAAGCGAAAAGTACAGATAGTCGCGCAGCCAGTGGGAAAGCGAAATATGCCAGCGCCGCCAGAAGTCGGCCACGCTCTCGGCCGCGTAAGGGCGCTTGAAATTTATCGGGAGTCGAATTCCCAGAAGCAGCGCGGAACCGATGGCGATGTCGGTGTAGCCCGAAAAATCGTAGTAGAGCTGAAAGGCGTAGGCGATCACCGCCACCAGGGTTTCGCTGGAGGAGTAAAGTGCCGGCGTGTCGAACACCCGATCCACCAGGTTTGCCCCGAGAAAATCGGCAATCAGGAATTTCTTGGACAATCCCAATCCGATGAGAAAGAATGCCTTCCCGCTCTCCGCCGGATCGAGCCTCTTGTCTTTCTTTTCAAACTGCGTCAGCAGAGTGCCCACCCGGGTAATGGGGCCGGCCAGCGTGGTGGGGAAGAAACTCACCGCAGCCAGGTGGGCCAGCAGGCTGCGCGCCGGTTTCACGTCGCGGCGGTACACGTCAATCGTGTAGGTAAGGGCTTGAAAGCAGTAGAACGAGACGCCAAGCGGAAGCGACCAGTGCCAGGCCGGAGCCTTGCGGCCGGTCAGCCACGCATAGTTTGCGAACAGGAACGGCATGTACTTGAGCGAGGCCATCAGGCTCAGGTTCATCAGCACGCTCAGCCCCACCAGCGCCCGCCGCAGAAGCTTCCACTTGAAGCGTCCCAACCCCAACCCGATCAGAAAGTCCACGGTGGAGACGGCGGGGATGGCATACAGGTAAAAGAGGTCCCACTTGGCATAAAAAAAGTAATTCGCGAACAGGATGACCGCCAGCGACAACGCGCGGATGCGGGCAAACGGCCAGTAGAGCGCGAATATGGCGATGAGAAAGACGAAGTAGGTCGAGTTGGTCAGGAGCATGACGGAGTACGGCGGCTTGCACCGGTTCGCACCAGGCCGCCCCGCCCGCCCAGCGGCCTGATTATCTATCGTACCGCGTGGATACGGGCGCAATATCGCTCGAACCTGCGCAGGGCCGTGTTCGTAGGTTATAGTGAGAAGCCTGAGAATCGGGAAGCGCGAGACGATGGCGTATTGTACCCAATGCGGAAACCAAGTCCAACCCGCCGACGTGTACTGCGGGAAATGCGGGATGCGCCAGCCGGGCGCCGCGACGGGCAGTGGCGTGCCACCGCCACCGAACGACTTCCTGCAGAATCTCAGCCCGCACACGGCGTCGCTGCTGTGCTACATTCCGTTCGTCGGCTGGGTGGCGTCCCTGATAATTCTGGCCACAGCCCGCTTCAAACACGACCGCGGCGTCCGATTTCACGCCTTTCAAGGATTGTTCCTCTATATCTCCTGGCTGCTGGTGGATTGGGTTCTCGATCCGGTCTTCATGTTCGCCGACGCCACCCGCTGGTTCCCGCGCATCGGTAAGCTGGTAATCATCATCGGATGGGTGATCGGGCTGGTGAAGCTGTCCCAGAATCAGCCGTTCCGTATCCCGGTGATTGGGGACATTGCCGAAAAGGCCTCCACCGAGCAGTAGATCCCTCACCCGGCGTTCACTTTGTCCCTTCCAGCCGGCCAGCTCAAGAAATGCTATATTTATTCAAGAGAGTGAATAATTAATCAAATGTCACATCGTGTCGGAGTGGTCGGGTTCCGGGGCTACAGCGGGATGGAAGCGGTACGTATCCTGGAACGTCATCCCCAGGTGGAACCGTGGCTGCTGGAGCACCGTCAGGACGCGGCGGAGCGGCCTTCTCCCCGTGGCGCGAAGGGCCCGGAACGGGCACCCTGTACCCCGGAGGCGGCCGCCCAGGCAGGCATCGAGGTGGTGCTGCTGGCGACGCCGCCCGA
Source organism: Bryobacterales bacterium (assembly GCA_963810595.1). GTDB lineage: Bacteria > Acidobacteriota > Terriglobia > Bryobacterales > Bryobacteraceae > CAWEOG01. The sequence goes on from CAWEOG010000020.1 coordinate 284,608, forward strand.
GATCTCGATGAACCTCGCGCCCGCGATGCTGTCTGGAGGGCGTGAAAGTGATTGACCTGAGCGGGGCGTTTCGTCTGCAATCGGTTGAAAACTATGCCCGCTGGTACAAGGAAGAACACCAGGCTCCGGAGCTGCTGGCAAGCGCCGTGTACGGCCTGCCGGAGTTTTACCGGGAGAAGATCCGGGGCGCCAGCCTGGTGGCGAACCCCGGCTGCTACCCGACGGCGGCGAACCTGGCAATTCGCCCGCTGGTGGATGCCGGGCTGATTGACCGCTCGGCGCCGATCGTTTGCGACGCCAAGTCGGGGGTCAGCGGCGCCGGCCGGAAGCCCAGCCTGAAGACGGCGTTCTGCGAGGTGACCGGGAATTTCTCGGCGTATTCGGCGCTCGATCATCGCCATGTGCCCGAGGTCTTGATGAACTCCGGCATCGCGGAAGAGGAATTCAGTTTCGTGGCGCACCTCCTGCCCGTCGATCGCGGCATTCTCGAGAGCATCTACTTTAAGACCGCCGATGGAGTCGAAGCCGGCGACATCTTGAAGAAGTACGAGGCCTTCTACTCCGGGGGGCCGTTCGTCCGCATTTATCCGGCGGGCACTTTCCCGGACCTGCGCGCGGTACAGTTCACGAACTTCTGCGACATCGGGGTGAAACTGGACCCGCGCAGCCGCCGGGCGGTGGTGGTTTCAGTAATCGACAACCTGGTAAAAGGGGCCGCCGGCCAAGCCGTGCAGAACCTGAACCTGATGCTGGGCCTTCCCGAGTGCGAGGGGCTGCTGTGAAACTGCTGGTAAAACTCGGCGGCGCGCTGGTGGACGCACCGGATACCCGGGCCCGGCTGGCCGAGGAGATTCGAGCATTGATCTCGGATGGCCATGCGGTGACGGTGGTTCATGGCGGCGGCAAGCAGATGACCCGATACCTGACGGATCGGGGCGTGGAGAGCCGCTTTGTCGGCGGATTGCGGGTAAGCGACCCCGGAGGTGATCGACGCGGTTTTGAAAGTCTTTGCGGGCAGCGTGAATCACGAGCTGGTGGCCGCCCTGGTGGCGGCCGGCAACCCGGCGGTGGGCATCAGCGGGCTGGATGCGGGCCTGACCCTCGCCGACCAGCTTTCCGAAGAGCTGGGGGCAGTGGGTCGACCCACGGCGACCGACGCCAGGCTGCTCAACCATTTGTGCGCCGGCGGTTACCTGCCGGTTGTCGCCTGCGTGGCGGGGGACGGCAAAGGGCGTGTTTTTAACGTGAATGCCGACCAGATGGCGGTTTCCTGCGCGATCGGATTCGAGGCCGGCGCGCTGATCTTTTTGACCGACGTCGAAGGCGTGCGGGGCGCCGCCGGAACAACGCTCGCCCACCTGGCGGCGTCGGAATGTGACCGGCTGATACGGGATGGCCATGCCACCGGAGGCATGCAGGCCAAGCTGGAAGCCTCGAAGGCCGCGTTGATGGGCGGCGTTCGGCGTGTTCTGATCGGGCCCGGCGCGCAACCGGGCGTGTTGCGGCGATTGCTCGAAGACGAAGCCCTGGGTACGCGCATCACGTTGGACGCGGCGCGCGGCGGGAGGTCCGATGAGTGAAATAACTCTGGTTCCGGCGCCGGATATCCGGCAGCCGACGGTCCAATCCGGTACGGAGGCGGGAGTGCAATTTCGCAAAGCCCGATTGAAAGATATTCCCGGCGTTCTGCGCCTGATCAATAACTATGCGCGGCTCGGGATCATGCTGCCCCGAACCGAACTGGAGTTGGCGGAGAATATCCGCGATTTTTCCGTAATGACGGTGGACGGGAGCGTCGCCGCCTGCGGAGCCTTGCACATTTACTCCGACAACGCGGCCGAAGTCCGGTCGCTGGCCGTGTTGCCCGAGCACCAGGGCATGGGGGCGGGACGCCGCATTGTGACGACTATCGAAGACGAAGCCAGGGAATTCGGCCTCGCCGCGCTATTCGCCTTCACCTATGTCGAGGAATTTTTCGCGCGCCTCGGCTACCGCGAGGTTGACCGCGGCGAATTGCCGCTAAAAGCCTGGAAAGACTGCTTGCGCTGTCCGAAATTCACCGCCTGCGACGAAGTGGCGATGTTGAAGGTGTTGGACGAAGAGGCTTATCGCGCCCGCCTGCATGCGGCCGATACGGGCGCCCCTGTTCCCGGATCTGTCCCCGAGTTGGTGGTGCTTCCGCGGCAGCAGCACGGAAGCTGACCGTTCCGCCTTTTTCCGGACGATCCGGGAAAACGGCCGGTGAATCTCCAAGATTTTCTGAGAATTCTCCCGAAGGCACAACACTATTACATTGGTTCGCGTATTCCGCGCGAGCCGGGTAGAGTGCCGATCGGGAGGGGGTTCCGTCATGAAGGCTCTAACCGTGGATGTCCACGAGTCCTCGGGCCGCGTTCTGTGCTGCACTATCTTTCGTCCGAGCGGGAAGAAACTGTTCGCCAAGGGACACCTGATCAGCGACGAGGACGTTCGTCTTCTCGAAACGGAAGGCATGAACCTGGTGTGGGTCACCGAGCTGGAATCCGGGGAAGTCAGCGAGGATGACGCGGTCAGTATGGTAACGTCGCAGGTAGGTTGCGGATGCATGGAGATCCGCATGGCTTCCGGGGGGCGCGCCAACCTCACGGCCACCGAAGATTGCGCGGTGCTGATCGACGACGAATTGCTGCGCCAGATCAACTGCACATCGAGCGTGGTCATCGCAACTCTTCCCAATTTTACCTTCGCGCGTGGCGGGCAGCGGATTGCTACGGTGAAGAGCGCACCATTCGCGGTTGCGGAAAGCCAGCTCGAGGCGGTAATCTCAATATTGAAGGAAAGGGGCCCGATCCTTCAAGCGCGCCCGGTTCGTGAGCCAGCCGTAGCGGTCCTGTACTCCGATCCCATCCAGGCGGACCGAGCCCGCCAGTTGTTTGAGAACGTCATGAAGCAGAGGCTGGAACGGGTCGGCGCCTCCGCGACGTTCGTGCTTTGCTCTCTGGAAGAAGAGGAATCTGTCAGCCGCACATTGCGCCACTTGCTCGCCGCAAAGCCAACGGTCGTTTTGATCGCGTCCACTAGCGCTCCAGCCGGGCCTGAAGATATAATCGGCAGGGCGATGGTAAGGGTTGGGTGCCACCTGGAGCGGTTTCTGGCGCCGGTGGAACCCGGCAACCTGCTGTTGCTCGGATATAAAGACGACATCCCGGTGGTTTCCGCACCCGGGTGTTTTCGGTCGGCCAAGCCGAACGTCGTCGATCTGATACTGCCGCCACTGTTGGCACGGTATCGCATGACGGGTTGGGAGATCGCCTGCCTGGGGCATGGCGGTCTATTAGGATAGAAAGTTCAAAGCTCCTCCACTACCATGAGCTGGAACCTCCGACCGGCTTATGGTTGCCTCATCGCCGGGCGTCCGACCAACGTCCGGCGTTTTTTTCGTCCAGGCACGACCCGGAACGTGGTGGGAGTTGACAACCGGCCGGCCGATCGTCAAAGCTGAAGATCGCCTGGTCCTATGAAAATCACCGACGTTCGCGCCCACCTGCTCTCCTATCCGCTGCCGGAAACACTTCGGCTTCCCTACCATGGTGGTCTGCGAACTATCGTCAAGCGCGACGCGATGCTCATCCGGGTGGACACCGAAAAAGGGGTCGTCGGGTGGGCGCCGGGACAACCGAGCGAGTCGGTGCGCGACGCCGTCCACGACGTGATACGGCCGTTTCTGGTGGACCGCGAGTTGGGAGACCCGGATGCGCTGCGCGTCCAGTTCCTCGAAGCCTGCCCGGACGACGCCGAACTGCTGCGGGCCTACTGCTCGGTGGAAATAGCCCTGTACGATGCGCGCGGCAAGGCCCTGGGCGTGCCTGTGTCGGAACTTCTCGGCGGCCGGGCGCGCGACCGTATCCGGCTCTACGGCAGCGCCGGAATGTACATGCCGCCGCGGCAGTACGCCGAAGAGGCGCAGGCGATCCGCGAGCAGGGATTCAGCGCCTACAAAATGCGGCCGGCCCTCGGTCCCGAGCGCGACCTCGAAACTATTGAGCTCATCCGCAAATCCACCGGACCCTTTTTCGACATCATGGTGGATGCCCACAGTTGGTGGCGGATGGGCGACCTCAGCTACGACGAAGTTACGGTGATTGATCTGGCCCGCGAGTTCTCGAAATTCGACATCGCGTGGCTGGAGGAGCCGCTCGCTCCCGCGGACCACGAAGCCTACAGCGATTTGCGGAAGTTCGAATACGTGCCGCTGGCCGCCGGCGAGCACGAGCAGAGCGAAGCCGGGCTCCTCAATCTGATTTCCGGCGAGTGCGTCGACTTCGTCCAAATGGACATCGTAGTGCAGGGCGGCTATCCGAGGGCTCGACGCGTCTTTCCTGAAATCGCCCGCGCGGGCCTGGGCTTCGCCTTCCATAGTTGGGGCACGCCGCTCGAAATCGCCGCCGCCGCGCACATCGGCATCTGCTGGCCCGAGACGGTAGTGGGATGGCTGGAGTATCCCTGCTACTCCTCGCTGTCCAAGCCGGGGATGTACCCATTTCCATTGGCCGACGAAATTCTGGTTGAGCCGCCGACGATGGAAAACGGCTACCTGGTGGTGCCCGCCACGGCCGGACTCGGCGTCGAAGTGAACGAGGCCGTGATCGATAAGTACCCCTGGCTGCCCGGCCCGTGGTCGTACTTTCACCTGAATTCACCGGCCGGGACGTGGGCCGTTACGGCGGACCACAGCAAACCCTGGCACGGCGACGCGCCGTTGTGATCCTGTTCCACTGTCCCGATCACCCGGCGGCGTTCTCGACTGCCTGCAACAGCTTCGCCATGTTCGTCTCCCAACTGAAGCGCGAACGAAGGCCCTCGCGGATCTCCTCGGGCGTCGGCCCGGCATTCGCCTGCACCGTCCGCACCACCGCCTCGGCGAACTCCCGGCCGTCATGGCATGCCAGTATGCCCGCCGGCAGGGAATCCCCGAAGCAGCGTCCCACCTCCTCGGTGGCCACCACTCTGCGGCCCATCGCCAGAGCTTCCAAAACTTTGTTCTGGATCCCCCGGGCAATCCGCAGCGGCGCCACAAACACCGCGGCGCCGCGCACGTACGGCCGCACGTCGGGCACTTCTCCGGTGACGGTAACGCCTTCGATACCGGCCAGCTTCCGGACGTCCGCCGAAGGGTTCCGGCCCACAATGTAGAACTGCATCTCCGGAACACGCCGACGGATGACGGGCAGGATCGAACGCGCAAACCAACCGGCTGCGTCGGCGTTCGGGTAATAGTCCATGGCGCCCACGAAGACCGCATACCGGCACGCTTCCAATTCCGGCAGAGGCAAGCTGATGCGGGGATCGAAGTACTCCAGATCGACGCCGTTCTCGATCGACATCGCGCGTGCTTCCGGCGCAAAACTGCGATACAAAGCCAATTCGCTTTCGGTGCACAGAATTGTGTGCGCGGCACGAAGGCCCAGCTCGGTTTCCTTTCTCCTCAGGCGGCGGCATTCCCACTCGTACGCGAATCGCGGCCACCTTGCGGCGGCGTACTGCCGCCACTTTTCCGAATCGACGTCCACCAGGTCGGCAACAATCGGTATGCCCGGCGGGGCGTGTTGTCCCATGACGGACGAGAAAACGAGCGTCACCCGCGGCCGAACCTCGGCCGCCAGCTCCGCCACCCGACGGGTGAACCGGCGGCTTCCGTAGTAGGCCGAGGTCAAGCTCCCACCGAAGGCGAACCGGGCGAGCGCCTTCGTCAAGGCCGGAGCGCTCCGCAATCGTTCGATGTGGACGGAGACGCAGATGTTTTCAAGCGCCGGGGCGGCCGCTGCTTCCGCCTCGGTTTTGGCAAAGCAAGCCAGATGCACGCGGTGGCGCGCGCTCAGATTGACGATTTCATGGTAGGCGCGGATGCGTTCCCCTTTGTCCGGCGGATAAGGCGGGCAGTGGGATATGAATAGCAAATCCATTCGGAAACGGACAGGCGCGGCGGCGATTAAGCCGCGCGGTTTCTTGCCCATGGTAGCAGTCCCGCGCAGACAGGACCAGGAGTCCCGATTCCCCTACAACTTCCCGTGCTCAACTCGTAAAAGCGTGCCGATAAATAAAACAGTGGGGCCATCCAGGAGAAAGGTCGGCAGCGTGACACCAGAATTGGAACTCGGACGAAACGGCGGCGGGAAAATCGCCGCCGACGCGCTGAAAAATGACTTCCTGCGCCATCTTCGCCGGACTCTCGCCAAAGATCGCTACACGGCGACCAACCGCGACCGATACTATGCGCTGGCGTTGGCGGTGCGGGACCGGCTGGTTGAGCGATGGATCGCAACGCAGCAGACACACCATCGGCAGAAGGTGAAAAGAATCTACTACCTGTCCCTGGAATTCCTGATGGGCCGGCTGCTCGGCAACAACGTGATCAACCTGCAGATGGAAGACGAGTGCCAGGCCGCCATGGCGGAGGTGGGACTGGACTGGGAGGCTCTCCGCGACTACGAAGTGGACGCCGGTCTCGGCAACGGTGGTCTGGGCCGACTGGCCGCTTGTTTCCTGGATTCGATGTCCACGCTCGAGCTGCCCGCCGTCGGCTACGGTCTTCGATACGACTTCGGCATCTTCAACCAGCGGATTGTCAACGGATATCAGGTCGAGCAGCCGGACGAGTGGCTCAAGCTGGGTTATCCGTGGGAGATCGCACATCCCGAGTTCTCGTTCGAGGTGCAGTTCGAGGGCCGCGTTGAAACGCGTCCCGGCCCGACGCGCCAGCACTGGCACTGGGTCGACACCCGGTGTGTCGTCGGCATGCCCTACGACCTGCCGATAGTCGGATACGGAAGCGGTACGGTAAACACGCTTCGCCTGTGGTCCGCCAAGGCGGCGGAAGAATTCGACCTGGACGACTTCAATCGGGGCGAATACGTCGACGCCGTTGCAAACAAGGTCCTGGCCGAGAATCTTACGAAGGTCCTGTATCCGAACGACAATGTGTTCGAGGGCAAGGAGCTGCGCCTGAAACAGCAGTATTTCTTCGTATCCTGCTCTATTCAGGACATCCTGCGGCGGTTTAAAGCGGACGGCCTGGGTTGGGAGACCTTTCCCGACAAGGCCTTCCTGCAACTAAACGATACGCACCCGGCGCTGGTCATCCCGGAACTCATGCGTTTGCTGGTCGATCGGGAAGATCTCGGATGGGAGCAGGCGTGGGAGATCACCACTGCTTCGACCGGCTACACCAATCACACTATCCTGCCCGAAGCCCTGGAAAAGTGGCCCGTCAGCATGTTGGGCCGGCTGCTTCCCCGCCACCTGCAAATCATCTATGAGATCAATGCGCGATTTATGCGCGATGTCGCCTCCCGATATCCGCTCGACGACGATCGCCTGCGCCGCATGAGCATCGTCGAGGAGAATCACGAGAAGCACATCCGAATGGCGCACCTGGCGATTGTCGGATCGTGCTCGGTAAACGGTGTTTCGAGGCTCCACACCGAGCTGCTGAAGCGCGAGACGCTGCGCGATTTCGCCGGGTTCTTTCCCTCGAGATTCAATAACAAGACCAACGGAATTACGCCGCGCCGCTGGCTGCTGAAAGCGAATCCGCCGCTGGCGCGGCTGGTTACCGAAGCGATCGGCGACAAGTGGGCGACCAACCTGGAGGAGCTGCGAAAACTGGAGGAATTCGCCGCCGAGCCGTGGTTTGTCGAGCGATTCCGGGCCGCGAAACACTCCAACAAAGTGGCCCTGGCCGAGCACATCGTGCACGAGCTGGGAATCGAAGTTTCGCCGGATTCCCTGTTCGACGTCCAGGTGAAACGGCTGCACGAATACAAACGGCAACTGTTGATGGTGCTTTACGTTGTCATTCTTTACAACCGGCTCAAGAGGCAACCGGAACTGGATATCGCGCCGCGGACGTTCATCGTGGGAGCCAAGGCCGCTCCGGGTTATGCGGCAGCCAAGCTGATTATCAAGCTGATTCACCAGGTGGCGGAAGTGATCAACCGCGACCCCCAGATCGGTGGCAAGCTGAAGCTGGTGTTCCTGCCGAATTACCGGGTGTCGCTGGCGGAAAAGATCATCCCTGCGGCGGATTTGAGCGAGCAGATTTCGCTGGCGGGAACCGAAGCCTCCGGAACGGGCAACATGAAGCTGCAACTCAACGGGGCGCTGACCATCGGGACACTCGACGGAGCCAACGCGGAAATCCTGGAAGAGGTGGGGGAAGACAACATGTTCCTGTTTGGGCTCACCGCGGAGCAGGTCGAGCAACGCCGTCCCACTTACAATCCTTGGGAGATCTACCACCGGGACGAGGAGATCCGGCGGGCCTTCGAGCTGATTGGCCACGATTTCTTCAACATGCTGGAACCCGGAATTTTTAAGCCGCTGACCAGCTCGCTTCTCGACGGCGGCGACCACTACATGTTGCTGGCCGATTTGCGGGATTACGTGCAAGCCCAGGAACGGGTGGACGCCCTTTTCAAGGACCCCGAAAGCTGGGCGCAGAAGGCCATCCTGAACGTGGCCCGCGCCGGAAAGTTTTCCGCCGACCGCACCGTCAGCGAGTACGCATCCCAGATTTGGCGCGTCGTTCCGTGCCCCGTCCCGGAACGGTAGGGGAAAGTTCAATATACTTTTTGTGGCTGCCCGGCAGTCCGTCTCCAGCTTTTGGAGCGAAGGGAAAGAAGTGACCATGCTCTCATCAAGCTGTTTCTCGAAGAAAGCGGTATTGCGGGCTCTTGCGAGCGGCGTTGTTCTGCTGTCGCCGGCGGCGGCGATGGCCCAGCGCGGCCGCCCCCCGCAGAACATTGTCGTCGATACCTCGCCCGCTCACGTGGTGAGTTCGTTCAGTCCGTTCCGTTCGCTCGGCGCGGGCATCGATCGTCTGCGGGGCGGCATTACCGACAAGGTGTTGACGCCGGAGGTCATCCGGAAAATCCAGTCGGCCGGTTGGCAGACCGTCAGCTATCGCCAGAACACCGAGTTGTTCGTCGAGGCGTGGCATTGGAATCCGAAAGGCACCTGGAGCAACCCGGCGGCGAAAGAGGGCTACTTCGTCGGCGACTCCACTCCTACCGAGATGATCCGCCATTCCTGGGCCGCGCCGCTGCCGCACCGGGGTTTCACGCGCGGAGACGGAACCGGCTACTCGCGCCTTACCGACGGCGATCTGAACACGTATTGGAAGAGTAATCCGTACCTGACCAAGCCTTTTACCGGCGAAGAAGATCACCCACAATGGGTCACCGTCGACCTCGGAAGCAAGTTGGAGATGAATGCCATCCGCATCGCCTGGGCGGCGCCGTACGCCACCCACTATCGGGTGCAGTATTGGACCGGCGAAGGGAGCCCGTTCGGCGCTCCCACGGGCGTGTGGCAGACCTTCCCGCTCGGCTCCGTCAGCGAAGGCAAGGGTGGCACGGTGACGCTGCGGCTGGCTTCCTGGATGACGCCGGTGCGCTACCTGCGCATTTGGATGACGGAGTCGTCCGGAACCTGCGACACGCACGGCTCGGGCGACCGTCGCAACTGCCTCGGCTTCGCCATCACCGAGCTCTACGCCGGCAAACTCGCCGAAAACGGCGAGTTCACGGATATTTTGAAGCATCTTCCGAACCGCCAGCAGTCGGTCACGGTCTGCTCATCGGTCGACCCGTGGCATGCGGAATCGGACCTGACCGAGCGCAGCGGCGACCAGGTGGGGCTCGACCTGTTCTATACCAGCGGTGTTACCCGTGGTTTGCCGGCAATGATGGCGGTGGCGATGATCTATTCCACGCCGGAGGACGCCGCGGCGCAGATTGCCTATCTCGAGAAGCGCGGCTATCCCATCTCTTACATCGAGATGGGCGAAGAGGCCGACGGCCAGCACATGCTTCCGGAAGACAACGCCGCTCTATACATCCAGTTCGCCGCCGCCATCCACAAGGTCGATCCGGCGCTGAAGCTCGGCGGACCGTCGTTCGAAGGAGTCATCGAAGACGTTCAAGTGTGGCCGGATTCCGAAGGCAGAGTTTCATGGCTGGGCCGGTTCTTCGATTACCTGAGGGCCCACCACCGCATTCAGGAGTTTTCGTTTCTCTCCTTCGAGCACTATCCCTACGAGGCCTGCAACACCTCCTGGAACGATCTCTATCGCGAGCCCGACAACATCGGGCACATCATCCAGGTCTACAAAGACGACGGCCTGCCACCGAACACCCCCATTTTCGTCACCGAAGTCAACCTGGGCGCGCAGACGAGCGAGGCCTTCGTGGACATCATGGGTGGTCTGTGGTGGGCGGATTACACGGGAGCTTTGTTTGCCAACGGGGGCACCGGAAACTACTTCTTCCACTACATTCCCGGAAGGCTGAGCCGTGGCTGCAACAATTCCTGGGGCACCTTCGGGATGTTCCTGGTGGACCGCGATTTCAACATCACCAATTACAACGCCAGTTACTTCGCCGGCCAGTTGATCAACCAGGAGTGGGTGGAGCCGGTGGATGAAATGCACAAAGTGTTCCACGCCACCAGCGACGCGCGCGACGAATTCGGCAACCTGCTGGTGACCGCTTATGTGGTGGAGCGGCCCGACGGGCAATGGTCGCTGATGCTAGTGAACAAGGACCGGCAGCGCGCCCACGGGGTCGAAATCCGTTTCGCTGGCGGCGAAGGGACGCCCGACCGGTATTTCACGGGTCCGGTAACTCGCGTCACCTTCGGGGCCAACGAATACCAATGGCGTCCCAACGGAGCGGACGGCCACGCCGATCCGGACGGCCCCCAGGTGAAATCGGAAGTAACCGGCGGCAAGGGTACGGAGTACGCATTGCCGAGGGCGTCCATCACGATCCTGCGCGGCAAGATCGCCGAGTGAGCGGTGGGGAGGACGGAACGGAGACAGAAGATGCGTCGAGAGAAAACGACTCAGCCGACCCGGCGCAGCTTGCTGGGGGGCAGCGTGGCGATGCTGGCGGCGGGGCTGGCTGCACCGGTCCGAGCATGGCAGGGCCGGCCCGAGACGATGTACGCCTACGTGGGCTGCTACACCACCGCGAAGCGTTATGCCCGTGGTGACGGCATTCACGTCTACCGCGTGGACCCGGAGACGGGCGTCTGGAACCAGGTTCAGCATATCGGGGACCTGGTGAATCCATCCTTCCTCATCCTGGGACCCAAGCAGCGCTTCCTCTATTCGGTGCACGGCGATGAAACCTACGCCAGCTCCTTTACGGTGGATCGCGAAAGCGGACAGCTCACATATCTGAATCGAGCCAACACCGGCGGCAGCAACGGCGTACACCAGGCGGTCGATCCGAGCGGCCGGTATTTGCTGGTCGCGAATTACTCTTCCGGCAGCGTCTCGGTGATGCCCATCGGCGCGGACGGAGCGCTGGCGGACCCGGTGCAGGTGGTCGCTTTGCCCGGCCAGCCGGGGCCACATCGGATCGAGCAGGCCGGCTCGCACCCGCATCAGATTGTCTTCGACCCTTCGGGAAAGTATGTGGTGGTGCCCGACAAGGGGCTGGATCGGGTGTTCGTCTTCGTCTTCGACCCGGCCACCGGCAAGTTGACTCCGACGGTACAGGGTTCGGCGGTGGCGCGCTCCGGCTCCGGGCCGCGGCGCGCCGCTTTCCACCCGACTCTTACGGTGGCCTGGGTTCTCAACGAAATCGGCAGTACAGTGGTTACCTATTACTGGGAAGCGGGGCGCGGCCATCTGCGGCCGGTGCAGATTCTTCCCTCGCTGCCGCAGGATTACACCGGCGAAAACACGGCCGCGGAAATCGCTGTCTCCGCCGCCGGCCGGTTCGTATACTGCTCGAACCGCGGCCACGACAGCGTGGCGATCTTTGCGGCCGATCCGGCCACCGGGCTGCTGACTTCCACCGGTTGGGTCTCGACCCGGGGCAGGACGCCGCGATTCATTGGTTTCGATCCGCCCCGCCGCTTCCTGTACGCCGCCAACGAGCAGTCCGATACCGTAGTATCCTGGCGCGCGGATGCCGCCACCGGCAGTCTGACGCCGACGACACAGGTGGTGCGCAACGCAAGCCCGGTGACCATTGCTTTCTTCCGGCGAATCGCTTGAAGCAAAGCCAGCCTTCTTTGGTGGACAATTTCCTGGCTGGGGGCCGGAGGACTTTCGGCCGTGCACTAACAGAACATCGGGCCAGTCTGAGGACGGCTTTTTGGGTGGCAACGAAGGACACGTGCATGGGATCAGGTACCGCTTCCCCGTGCTCCAGGCAGCCGGGTAGACATCCGGACGTGAGGGAACGTATTCTGGACATGCGAACTCCTCACCCCCGCGGCCTGACGCCGGCGATTTCGTTCCGTTTTCGGAATCGTTCGTCATCGCGAGCCGGAGTTGGCGGCCCCATCAACGCTGGATAAGGATGCTCGAATGATCTCGAAATGTTTACGTACCGTGGTTCTGTGCGGGCTGGCGGCGATTTGCGCTTCGGGCCAGGTCGCCGTTTTCGACTCGAGTGGCGACGTCGGCGTCACTCCGCTGAAGGGGAAAACCGAATTCGACAGCTCGACCGGCGAGTACCGCATCACCGGCGGCGGCGCGAATATGTGGGAGACGGCCGACGCGTTCCAGTTCGCATGGAAGAAGGTCTCCGGCGACATGGCGCTGACGGCCGATGTGCACTTCATCGGCACCGGCGTGGAGGAGCATCGAAAGGCCGCGCTGATGATCCGACAGAGCCTGGACGCCGACTCCGCCTACGCCGACGTGGCACTCCACGGCGACGGCTTGACGTCACTGCAGTACCGGTCCACGGCCGGCGCGATCACTGAGGAGGTCCAGTCGAAGCTGAAAGCGCCGGAACGGCTCCGCATCGAACGCCGCGGCGATCGCTTCACCATGTACGTGGGCGCGCCCGGGGGTGAGTTGACCCCTGCCGGCCCGGTATCGGTGGTGCTTCAGGACCCGGTATACGTCGGCCTGGCCGTCTGCTCGCACAACGCGAACGTCCTCGAGACGGCCGTCTTCTCGAACGTCAAACTCGAGCAGCTTCCGCCGGTGTCCGCGCGCCGGCCGCGCTTCCGCAGCAAGATCTCGATCTACGACCTGCGCGACAAGTCCATTCGTACGCTGTACCAGGCCGACGCGGTGTTCGAGGCGCCAAGCTGGTCACCGGACGGCAAGTATCTGCTTTCCAACTCGGGAGGCCGCCTGTTTCGATTCGCGGTGGATGGCGCGGCTTCCGCTCCGGAACCGATCGCCCTCGATCCATCGCTCGACTGCAATAACGACAAAGGATTCTCGCCCGACGGAAAACGCCTGGCATTTTCAGCCTCGTCTCACGCCTCAGGAGGATCCCAGGTCTACGTTGCCGGGGCGGACGGCTCGAATCCGAAGATGCTGGTCTCGGTGGCGCCCAGCTATTTCCATGGCTGGTCGCCGGACGGCAAGTTCCTGGCCTTTGTCGGCGAGCGAAACGGAAAATTCGGTTTATACCGGGTACCAGCCGCAGGCGGCACGGAGCAGCAGTTGACTTCGAAGCCCGGATACGACGACGGACCCGACTACTCGCCGGACGGCAAATGGATTTACTTCAACTCGAACCGAACGGGTGGCTGGGACATCTGGCGCATGCCCGCGAGCGGGGCGGGGCCCGGCGATGAAAAGGCCCAGAGGGTTACCGACGATGAGTTGGAAGACTGGTTCCCGCATCCCTCGCCGGACCGCAAGTGGCTGCTGATCTTTTCCTTTCCGAAGGGCACCGCAACCCACGACGACCGCATCGACGGCGTCGAGATCCGGATGATCCCGCTTCCCGGCAAGAAGCTGAAGCCCGGCCCCATCCAGGTGCTGGCGCGGTTCTTTGGCGGGCAGGGCAGCATCAACGTCAATTCCTGGTCGCCGGATTCCACGCGTTTTGCGTTTGTGATCTTCGAACCGCTGCAGGGTGGTACATCCAGGTGATTTAGCCGCCGATCGGCCACAACCCGCAGGTTGTCTTCAACTCCGCGATTCGATAACTTGTACTGGGAGATGAACGCCATGCGTGCTCTTTGTCTACTGGCGTTAGCGCTGAGCTGGCCTTCCCTGGGGGCAGATCTGTTTCGCGACGATTTTTCCGAAATCCCGCCGCGCGTAACTTCCGAGCCAATCAAGCAGAACAACGGCGCCATCCAGGAATACCACTACCTGGCGAATCGGGGCGTCGCCACCGGCCCCTGGGAGGCCGCGCTGTGCCACGACGATGTGTGGGCCGGAGGCGACGAGGACGGCAAGACATATCTGGAGCAGCACACCATCTACCGTTACAAAGCCTGGGCGAATCCGCTGATGATCACCGGCGACCCGGAGTGGTCCGATTACACGTTGGAGGTCAAGGTCCGGCCGCTCTCGTTTGACGAAATGGCGGGCATCGCCTTTCGCTACCACACCAACCGGCATTATTACTTGTTCGCGCTGACGGGCGGGAACCGGGCCGTGCTGCGGTTGCGTCTGCCGGTGGAGAAGCAGTTGCACGTCGCGGATTGGAAGGATCTGGGCGCTGCGCAGTTTCCCTATGACACCAAACGCTATTACACGCTGCGCGTGGAAAACGACGGGCCGAAGATTCGAGCCTTCATCGATGGCAAGCTGCTGATTGAAGCCAGCGACAGCGAAATTTTGAAGGGCCGCATCGGTGTCACTTCGAACATTCCGGCGCGGTTTACCGACGTGGCGGTTACGGTCACTCCGGAAGTGAAGCAGGCGATTCACGAGCGCATCGCCCGGCGGGATGCGGAGCTGGCGCGGCTTCGCGCCGAGAACCCCAAACCGAAGCTGTGGAAGAAATTCAGGACGCCGGGCTTTGGGGCGGGGCGCAATGTCCGTTTCGGCGACCTGGATGGCGACGGCAAAACGGACGTGTTGATCGCCCAAAACGTGCGCAAGGTGTCGGCCGACGCCTTCGACCAGATCAGTTGTCTGACCGCCGTGACTCTCGACGGCAAAGTGCTGTGGCAGATCGGCCGGCCGGACCCGTACAACGACCTTCTCACCAACGACACGCCATTCCAGATTCACGACATCGACGGCGACGGCGCCAACGAGGTCGTCATGGCGAAGGACTTCAAACTGCAGATTCTCGACGGCAAGACCGGAAAGCTGAAAAAGTGGGTCTGGATGCCGGAAGCGCCCGCCGACGACAAGGTGCGGCCGTACGAGCTGGAAGTGGGCGATTCCATCTATTTCGCGGATTTCGAGGGAAACAAGGCGCGCCGGGATATCGTGATCAAAGACCGCTACCACCACCTCTGGGTCTACAACAACAAGCTGGAGTTGCTGTGGAAGGCGGAGTGCAACACCGGCCATTACCCCTATACCATCGACCTGAACGGCGACGGCCGCGAATCCATGGCCATCGGCTACTCCCTGTTTTCACCCACCGGAATGCAGCTTTGGACGCTCGATAAGGCCTTGACCGACCACTCCGACGGAATTGTGGTGGGCAACTTCAGCGGCGACCCGAAGGGCCCGGTGCGCGCTTACATGTTCGCCAGCGATGAGGGCTTCATCATGGCGGATCTCGACGGCAAGATCCTGAAGCGGCACCGCGAAGGCCACACGCAGAGCCCCAGCGTCGCCAAGTATCGGCCCGATCTTCCCGGGTTGCAACTGATGTCGGTAAATTTCTGGCGCGACCCGGGCATTATCACCTTGTTCGACGCGGACGGCAACGTTTTGGCGCAAGAGGAACCGATTCACTCGGGGAGTCCGATTATTCCCGTCAACTGGCGCGGCGACGGGCAGGAATTCGCCATGCTCTCGGCCAACATCCACGAAGGCGGCATGATCGACGGTAAGCTGCGGCGGGTGGTGATGTTCCCCGACGACGGCCACCCCGACCTGGCGTACAACGTGCTGAATCTCACCGGCGACGAGCGCGACGAAATCGTGGTTTGGGACGCCAACGAAATGTGGATTTACACGCAGGACCAGCCATTCACCGGGAAGCGGATCTATGCGCCGGTGCGCAACCCGGACTACAACGAGTCGAACTACCGCGTCAACGTCTCGCTGCCCGCCTGGAAGAACGTCGGGTCCCAAAACTGAGAGGGAACAATGCCAACAGCGAAACACCGCCGGCTGCACGTGCTTGCGGCTTTTGCGTCGGTCATCGTATTTTGCGGCACTTCGGTGGGCGCTCCTCCGGCAAACATCGGCGATTTGAAACAAGCTTTCGAGACGCCGCCCGACGATGCCAGGATGATGGTGCGCTGGTGGTGGTTCGGACCGGCGGTGGAAACCACGGAGCTCGAACGCGAGATGCGAGTGATGAAGCAGGGCGGCATCGGCGGCTTCGAAGTGCAGCCGGTCTACCCGCTGGAACTAACCGACCCTTCAAAGGGGATTCGCAATCTTCGCTTCCTGTCGGATGAGTTTCTGGACGACTTGCGGTTCACCGCGGAAAAGTCGCGCGAGCTGGGGCTGCGAATGGACCTCACCCTGGGAAGCGGATGGCCTTACGGAGGAGCGGAGGTTCCGGTGACGGAAGCCGCCGGGAAGCTCCGTGTCGAAAAGGTCAGCCTGACAGGGGAAACGCGCCGCATCCCCGTTCCCGATATCGCCGCCGGCGAGCGTTTGATTGCCATATTCTCGGCCCGGACGGAGGGAAACAGCCTGGTGCCCGAGAGTGTGCGTGAAATCCCGGCTCCGGGCGACGGCGTCCTCCATCTTACGGACGATGTCGCGAAAGACGGGGAGATTCTATTCTTCATCGCCAGCCGCACGGGCCAGATGGTGAAACGTCCGGCCATCGGCGCCGAAGGGTTTGTAATCGACCACTACGACCGCGCCGCCCTGGACGGATATCTCAAGAAAGTCGGCGATCTGCTATTGAAGCCGCTGGGGCTGCAACCTCCCTACGCCATCTTCAGCGACAGCCTGGAGGTGTACGGCTCGGACTGGACCGGAGATTTCCTGGAACAGTTCCGCCAGCGGCGGGGATATGACCTGAAGCCCTACCTGCCCGCGTTGGTGGCCGAAGACGGGCCGCGGACCACCGCCATCCGCCAGGACTGGGGCAAGACGCTTACCGAACTAGTGGACGAACACTTCCTGGCGCCCATGGAGCAGTACGCGAAGGCGCACCATACGCGGTTTCGCGCGCAGGTTTACGGAACGCCGCCGGCCACGCTCTCGAGCAACGCGTTCACCGACCTGCCGGAAGGGGAGGGCACCCAGTGGAAGGTGGTTTCGGCAACCCGCTGGGCTTCGTCGGCGAGCCACATTTATGGGCGTCCGGTGACGTCCTCGGAAACGTTCACGTGGCTGCACTCCCCGGTGTTTCGCGCCACTCCGCTCGACATGAAGGCCGAAGCGGATTTGCATTTCCTACAAGGCATCAATCAGCTCATCGGGCACGGGTGGCCTTACACGCCCCCGGGCGTCGAGTATCCGGGTTGGCGCTTCTACGCCTCGGCGGTGTTCGACGAGAAAAATCCGTGGTGGATCGTAATGCCCGACGTCACCCGCTACCTGCAGCGGATGAGCTACCTGCTGCGGCAAGGCAAGCCGGCCAACGATGTTGCGCTGTACTTGCCGAACAGCGACGCATACGGGCATTTCAGCGCGGGACGGGTGGAGATGTTCGCGACGCTGCGGTCGCTGGTGGGTACCCAGGTGATGCCGCAAATCCTCAATTCCGGCTACGATCTGGACTTCTTCGACGACGACGCAATCACTCGGGCCGGCAGCGTCGAAGGCAACAGCCTGGTTCTCGGCGGCAACAAATACCGGATTGTGGTGTTGCCCGGGGTGAAGTCGATGCCGCTTGCCACCCTGCGGAAACTGGAGCAGTTCGTTCACGCCGGGGGCATCCTGGTGGCCACCCGCTCGGCGCCGGAAACGGCCCCGGGGCTGTCGGCATCGGAGAGCGAAAAGGCGGAGGTGGCGACGATCTCCCAACGGCTGTTTGACGGGCGGTCCGCGCCGGCCAGGCTGGTGCTGGACGAAAAGCAGCTTGGCGCAACTCTAACGGGGCTGCTTGCCCCCGATGTGGCGCTTTCGCCGCCGGCGCCCGACGTCGGCTTTATTCACCGCCATGAGGAATTCGCCGAGATCTACTTCGTTGCGAATACCTCAAACACATCACAGAACGTGAAGGCTGCTTTCCGCGTGACCGGCATGCAGCCGGAATGGTGGAACCCGATGACCGGCGACACCGAGCCGGCCCAAGTGCTGAGCCACGATGCCGGCAGTGAGACAATCGGGCTCGACCTCGAGCCATACGGGTCGCGGGTGATCCTCTTCTCGAAAACAGCGCGCCCGGCCGCGCCTCCGGTGCGTTCCGAAAAAACCACCCAGACCGCCAATTTGAGTACGGATTGGAAGGTGACTTTCGGTGAGGGTACGGCGCCGGTAACGATGCGAACACTTCACTCCTGGACCGAGGACGAGGCGACGCGCTATTTCTCGGGCACGGCCACCTACGAAAAGGAGATTCGCGTCGAAGCCGACGCTTTGGCCAACGGCGCCAGGCTGATGCTGGATTTCGGCCAAGGCAGTCCCGGCGCCCCGCAAACCACGCGCCGGGCCGGTGCGGGCATGCATGCCGATTTCGATCCGCCGGTCCGCGAAGCCGCGGTGGTCTACGTAAACGGGAAACGCGCCGGGTCGCTCTGGTGCCCGCCCTACTCGATCGACGTCACAGGCTTACTGAAGGCCGGCGAAAACCAGCTTCGCGTGGTAGTCGCCAACCTGGCTCTCAACTACATGGCCGGACACGCGCTGCCCACCTACCGGTTGCTCAACTTGCGCTATGGCGTCCGGTTCGAAGCTCAAGACATGCGGGAGGTTCGGCCGATTCCCGCCGGTCTTCTGGGGCCGATCCGACTGATGACGACCCTGCCGGCTGGAAAGTAGCCCGGTTATGCGAGGCTAAAAAAACGGCGTGGGGCGGTTGCCCCACGCCAGTGCAGATTGGCCGGTTCGGTTGCACAACTGGTGCCCGGATTTCTCCAGGTTGAAACTTTTATCCCTGCTTACCGCAGCGCGGTCAGAATCTTCGGTGTGGCCAGGTAGCCGACGATGCGGTTTTTGTGTACCCCATTTACTACCAGCTCGTACGGAATTCGGGAGCTGTCCACGTAGAACTGGACCGGCTCGTTCAGGGTTTTGTCTTTCTTTTCCACCCGCTTGTCGTCGGCGACAATCTCCAGGCTAAACTTGTTCCGCTTCGGGTCCACCTTGGTAAGCTTCACCAGGATGTCGCCGACACGAACGCGATTGCCGTTCTTCACCAGGTCGAAGTCGAAGTAATTGCGCGCTCCCAGCTCTTTGAGCGCCGCCAGCTCGCGGGCGTTGGTGGCGATTAAACCGCTTTCGAGCCCGAGGTCGCCGCGCACGCTGTGCAGCTCTTTGATGGTCTGATCCAGGTCGCTCTTGGTGCTCTCAACCTGGGTTCGCACGGTGCCGACGTCCGTGGAGATGTTGTCCATGCGGGCCGCGGCAGCTTCCTGGATGCTGGCAAGCTGCTGGTTCATCTGCGCGACGCGCTCTTCATTCGCCTGCTGCTGAGCGGCAAAGTCCTTCTGGATGGCTTCGGCGCGCTTGAGTGCCGCGGCTCGGGTCTTAGAGCTCTCCGAGGTGGCCATCAGGCGAATTTCATCCAGTTGCTGCCGCATTCCTTCGATGCTCTTCCTGGTCAAGTCGGCGGATGCCAGGGCATATTGCCGAATGCCCGACATCCTGGCGTCGGTTGAGTGGACCATTTGGTCCATACCCGCGTGGATGGTCATAATCTGCCAGCCCAACAGCAGGTTGGCGGCCCCTAAAACGGCAAGCAGTCCGATCAACAGCCGATTTGTGTGTTTGGGCTTTTCGGTCCTGGCTTCGTGATTTTCCATCTGGTCTTCGTGCATTTCCTGTCTCCTCGCCCACGCCGAAGCGACCTTGTGGCCTATCGGCGTGGCAGCGTCTTGGCGCCTTTATCTGTCGCATAAACATGCAAGCCTGGGGCCAATTCTCACAGGCGTTGAAAAATCGTTCGTATCTATATGAAAAAAATGGTGTGTTGGCTGCCTGATCTGACCTACGCTACCGGCGGGCATGTAATTTCTTCGCTCGCGGCCCGGAATTGCCGAGGCTGGAAAGCCAATACGGCGGGCGGCGGCGGCGTGTGCCGTTCTACACTGAAGAAGGACGTCCTCTCACCCGCAGGATCCCCGGCCAGGAAATGCATCGACAGTATCACAAGTGGTATAGCACGCGACTTCAGCGTGACATGGAGATTCTGGTGTTCGGGCACCAGGGAGTCCCCCTGCTGGTATTTCCCACCGAAAAAGGCCGTTTCTTCGATTTCGAGAATTTTGGAATGATCGAAGCACTGGGCGCCGCTCTCGACGAAGGACGGTTGCAGGCATTCTGCCTCGACAGCGCCGATAAGGAAAGCTGGTTCAACCAGCGCATCCCGTCGGAGGCACGCATCCGGCGTCACGCGCAGTACGAATGCTATGTCGTTTGTGAGGTTGTTCCGTTCGTACGGCTCATCAGCGGCAGAGCCCGGCTGATTACCACCGGGTGCAGCTTCGGTGGCTACCATGCTTTAAACCTGGCCGTGCGTTATCCGCACAAGATGGACGGCTGCGTGGCGATGAGCGGCGGCTACGGCGTGCGGCGGTTTCTGGACGGCTTCTGGAACGATGCGTGCCTGTTTCTGAGTCCGCTGGACTACTTGCCAATCCTGCAATCGGACCTGGTCCTCAGCGAACTCCGCCAGGTTCCCTTCGTCCTCGCAACCGGCAGCGCCGATTACAATCTTCAGGAAAACGAAACCGTGGCCGGTATGCTGGAGCGGAGAAACATCCCCGTCAAGCTGGACATCCGCCAGAAGCCCGCCGAGCACGACTGGCCGCTGTGGCGGGCACTGGCCCGTGATTACCTGGTGACGAACCTGGCCGATTGCCGCAGACTCGGATAGGCGCCTCAGCGCAGCGCAGTTTCCCCACGCACGACGCCGGTTTCGGCGGCCCGAAAATCGAGCAATGCTTCACAGTCCGGGCTTTCCAGCAGAAAGCGGGTGACCGGCCCGAAAAAGCCCGCGCATTCCTTCGCCGTCAAGTGGCGCAAAAACGCCCGCAACAGGCGGGGATCGGCAATGCGCAATTGAAGCCGCTGTCCACTGGCGGTTCGAATCGAGGAGACATCGCGCAGATGCCGCAGCACCAGGTCGATGGCATCCCCGGACGAAAGCCATACAATCCAGTTCCGGCCCCACCCGTGACGCACCAGGGTCTGCAGCAGCGTGGAGCCGCCGGGAAGCTCGACCAGGTAAGGTCCGCGCTTTTCCAGGCCGCTCCGGATAGAGTCGGGCCAGACTTCCCCATAGCGGTGTCCGGAGCGGGCGATGCAGTGAGGCGCGGCGGGATTCGCGTCGGTGTCCACTAGCGCAAAGAGGTTATCGGCGCCGGCGCCGAGCAGCTCCAACAGGCGTCGCTCGACAGGAGACAGATCGGAGAACGGCGATTCCTCGCAAGTCGCAATCTCCGTGCTTTCCGGTGGGGAAAGACCCCGCTGCTGCGCTGCAGTATGGACCGCGTCCTGAGCCGAGGGCGGCCGTTCCACCGGCGATCGTTGAAACGTCACCTGAAACGCCGACTGGCCCGCCTCAATCCGGTCGCCCTCGCGCAGACGGGCCTCCTGGATACGGATGCCGTTGAGGAATGTGCCATTCGGACTTCCCAGGTCGACCACGCGGTACACACCGTCGCGCCACTCAACGGCCAGGTGAATGCTGGCCAGCAAAGGGTCTTCCGGGATCGGGAAGCCGGCGCGTGGGGATCTGCCGATCCGAACGCTTTCGCCCGGGAGAACGACCAACGACCGTCCCGCCAGCGGACCTTCGAGCATCGCCAGCGCCAGGCCGGTTTCAGCAGACCCGTCGCGCACCGGCGACACCGCGAACCGGCTCACCCTCCGGACTTCGCCGGCCACTAAATCGCCCGAAGCTTGCTCTGGACGGGTTGACGACATGGCACGCCCCAATGTGAGTAGGACGAGTATCGAGGGCGAATGTTCCCCGAAAGGGCGTTTTGTTAAAATTCTCACAAAACGGAGCGAGCACCAGCGGTCGGATCAGCGTGGCACCTGGCCGGGCTGAGCGGGCACGGATACCGGGATCTCTTTCAGTACCAGGCCATCGTCACCGCGGGTGTATTTGACGGCCACGCCCGGGTCTTCGCCTTCCACCAGCCACGCGTCCACCGGGCCGAGGAACGCCTTTTGGTAGTCCGGCTTGGAGCGCTGCAGAAACTTCCGGAGCACGCGGGGATCGAAAAAGCGAAAAAAGTTTTGGTTTCCCGAGGCATCCGCCAGCCGAAGGTAGGTGCCGAGGTGCGTGTACAGGGCATCGAAGGGCGCCTTGCTGGTAAAGTATGACCCCCAGTTGTTGCCCCAGCCGCCGTAGATCAACGAAATCAGGAGCGTGTCTTTCCCGGTAAGCTGAACCAGGTAGGGCGCGAAGTCGGCCAGCCGCTCGCCGGCGGCGCCCTGGAAAAACGAGCGCAGAGGTTCCGAACTGCTCCGCAGCATTTGGATCACGGAAGGGTCGATTGAGGCGTCCACGATGGCGTACAGCGGTGAAGGCTGGCTGGCGAGAAGATAAATCAACCGCTCCTGCGGGGTAAGCGGCTGGCCGGGGACGCCTTCGGTGACGATGGCACGAAAAGTCGTTTGGCCGGCCAGAATCGTGTCGCCGTCGTGCAGAACGGCTTCCGAAACACGCTGGCTGTTCACATAGGTGCCGTTGGTGCTGCGCAGGTCTGTGAGCTTCCAACGGTCCACTTCGCGGTCTTTATCGAGCTTTTCGGCGAAGCTCTCCACCCGGAAATGGCTGCCGGACAGGAAGGTATCCTCGGGAATCGGCCATCCGGCGTCGTCCGAGCGGCCAAACACAAAAGGGGTCGCCGGCGACAACTCGGCGGTTTCGAACCAAACCGGGCTATTGATGGTTGCAAGAACCAGCGGCATGGCTAACGATTTCCCGGCCCGCCTCCCAGCGCCCCGGCCAGCGAACTCGTCGGGGGCATGGGAACGAAGGCGTCTCCGTTTGCGGAAGCCTGAACCAGCGCCGTCGCCGTACGCGAGCCGGCGGCGCGAGCCAGGTTCATGGCGGGGACGCTAATGACTTCCGGCACATAGTCGGGCGCCCCCGGCTTCGGCGCCTCTTTGGCTGCCTCCTCTTTTATGGCCGAGGACGTCGTCGAAACCGGCGAAGAGCTTCCGCCGCTGCTGCCCCCGCCGGAATTGCCAATAATGACGTTCATCTGGCCTTTCACGATCTTGTTCGGCGGGCCCAACGCTTCAAGTACGGTGTCGCCCAGGCGGCAGGCCTGCAGGTTGTTGATCAACACTGTGGGGCTGCCGTCGATCACTACGCCCGGCCCGTGCGGCGGAACAGGCAGCGGTGTGGCACAAGCGTGGATATCGGCGCCGCCCGCCGCACTGGTGATGGTCGAACTCATCTGCGCCAGGCAGGCTGCCTTAGTGGCTTCCTCGGCAGCCTTCGCCGCCGGCGCGCCTGGGGTGCCAGCCGCAGCCAGGGTGGCTGCCTCCGCAGCTTGAATGGTGGCGTCCGAAACGGCTTTGGCCGCCTGCATTGCGGCGGCGGCGGCGGCCGGCACACCACGCCAGGCAGGAAGGTAACCAATCAGCACGGTCGGGCTTCCCGGCCCCGGGGTCAGAATCGGAGGCAGCGGGTGCACGACGTTGTCCGTAATGCGAGCGGCTGGTCCTTGTGGCATCCCCGGCTCCTCCTACATTTTTGTTCCTTTGGATCCGTCATCGGCTTGGTCAGGCGTCTCAGGGCTGGCGCCGCTGCCGGAACCGGCCGAGCCTCCGCTGTTGATCAGCACCATCGTGCCGGAGATGGTGACCCCACTCGGCCCGATGTCCACAAAGCCGCCCGGCCCTTTCAAGGAAACCTGCGCCCCCGCCTCAATGATGACCTTCATGCCGGCCTTGATGTGCACCTCCGTGCCGACGTCGAAGGCCATCTTCCCGCCGATTTTCGTCTCCTCGTCGCCTGAGATTGAAACGCCGACCTTGCCGTTCACCTGCTCCAGACGCTTCCCCGTCACCACCGAGTGCCGGTCTTTCCCGCAAAATTCGCGCCAGTCTTCCTTGGTCCGCACGTCCATCTGTTTTTCGGCATGGATGAAGACCTGCTCGTCGCCCTTCAGGTCTTCGAAGCGAATCTCGTTGTAGTTGGACGCGCCGCCCCCCTTGGAACTCCGGCTTTTCAGCGTACTGCGCGTCTTGTAGTCGGGCAGCTTGTAGGGCGGCATGTTGTCCTGGTTGTAGACACTGCCGATGATCAGGGGCTGGTCCGGATCGCCTTCGAGAAACGTCACCACCACTTCCTGGTCGATACGTGGAAGATTGATTGCGCCCCATTGCTGGCCCGCCCAGGCCGACGCCACGCGCACCCAGCAGGAGCTGTGGTCGTCATAGGTGCCCAGCCGGTCCCAGTGGAACTGCACTTTCACCCGGCCAAACTCGTCGGGATAAATCTCTTCGCCGGCGGGCCCGACAACCCGCGCCGTCTGGCAGCCACGCACAAACGGCTTTTCGGTGGTGCGTACCGGGCGATACTTATGGTCCACCGGCACCGTGGTGAAGGAATTCGTGTAATGGCTATCCTGCTCGCCCCACTCCTCGACGAACTTGCCGCCCTCCTGAGCGTTGTGATTCACCTGACTGACCACATATTGGCCGTTGCCGTTGAAGTGCTGCGTCAGGGTGAACTTGTGGCCGGCCACCAGGTTTCGCACGTTGCTGTTGCCCTCGATGAGCACGAACGACGACTCGGCCTCTTGCAGGCGGATCTTCGCCCTCCGCGTTCCGTCCTGGACCATCTTGCCTGTCTGTTGGGCATCGAACGGCTTCTCGTGGCCGCCCGGGTAACTGTATAGCTCCCAGGATTTACTGCCTCCGGCGCCCGCATCGTGAGAGACCGTCCCCGCGGCAAGCACTACAGCGGCATCGTTCTTGCTTTCCAAATGGTTGGTCGGATTGCCGAAGTTGTAGTCGCGCATGGAGATCTTGCCGCTGCGCAGCTCGTGAGCTTTCAGCCACCGGTTGATGCGCTCTTCCTCCTTGAGACCTCCGGCCGTTTCATCATATTCGATGGTTGTTTGGTTGGGGACATCCGGACAAGTCCCCAAGCTATCGGCGATAACCAGTTTGTGGGAAGATGCCTCGAACTTGAAGTAGTAAAAAATGCCTTCGTCTTCCATCAGCCGCGAGAGAAAGTCGAAATCGGTCTCGTTGTACTGCACGCAGTACTTGCGAATTGGATAAGTCTCGACGGTCTTGTACTCGACTTCCAGCCCGCTGTAATCGGAGAGAACCTCCCGCAGAATGTCCACCACGGTCTTGTCCTCGAAGACCTTGCAGTCGGTGGTTCTCGTGGTCAGCCAAAACGACGGGTGAACGTCCAGCCGGTATACCGTTCCGTTGTCGCCCCTGGAGTACTGCGTCAGACAGGTCACCAGCCCGTTGAAGTAGCGCGGCTTGTTTTCGTCCCACTCGGTGAGGCCAAAATTGACCATCTGCCCCAGGATCTGTGACGGAACGAGGGCCAAGGGCTCGTGCAGGATCTCGATTTGAAAGTGGAAAAGCCGGGAGATCGCCTCCTCGCCCGTAAACGCCAGGAGGTGGGTTTCGTCGGGGCTCAACGGCGAATCGAGGTATAGGAACTTCTCGGTATCTGATGCGGGCATTTCGGTGCGCCTCCTCCACAGGCCGCGAATCTAACGGGTTCGGAGGGGACGGAAAAATCTCCCGTCCCTTTCCGCCGCTTACGAATACACAAAACGGCCATTCTCGCCGATGCCGACCGTAATGGACGTCACCTTCTGTCCTTCGGCCATCATCCCGAGCAACTGGCTGGAAATCTCCGGCAACAAGGTATTGGTCAGAATGTTATCCACGTTGCGGGCGCCGCTTTCCACTTCCGTGCAGCGCGACGCCGACCTCGTCCACCAGCGCTTCATCGAAATTCAGCGCGATCTTGTGGTCTTCCTCAATGCGGCGTGAGATCTTGGCCAGTTTAAGCCGGATGATTTTCTTCAGCGCCTCGTCGCGGATGGGGTAGTACGGGATGATCACCAGGCGGCCCAGGAAGGCCGGCTTGAAGATCTTGTTCAACTCCGGCTTGATGGCCTTCACCATGCCCTCCCGGGAGGGCATGGTTTCCGGGTCGGCCGTCAACTTCATGATCGGTGTCGGTGGCGGCGTTGGTGGTCAGGATAATGATGGTGTTCTTGAAATCGATCTCGCGGCCTTCGCCGTCTTCCATCCTGCCCTTGTCGAACACCTGGAAGAACAGCTCCAGGACATCCGGATGGGCCTTCTCCACTTCATCCAGCAGGACCACCGAATAGGGCTGGCGGCGTACCGCCTCGGTCAGCACCCCGCCCTCGCCGTAGCCCACGTATCCGGGAGGCGAGCCTTTGAGAGTGGAGACGGTGTGCGCCTCCTGGAACTCCGACATGTTGATGGTGATGAGGTTGTCGCTCGCCGCCGTAGAGCAGGTCCGCCAGCGCCAGCGCGGTCTCGGTCTTGCCGACGCCGCTGGGCCCCACCAGCAGGAACACGCCGATGGGCTTGTTGGGATCTTCCAGCCCGGCCTTGGAGGTGCGAATGCGCTGGCTGATGGCGGCCAGGGCGTGGTCCTGTCCGATCACGCGCTTACCCAGGTGATTCTCCAGCTGGAGAACCGTCTGGATCTCGTCCTTGAGCATCTTGCCGATGGGGATGCCGGTCCAGCCGGAAACGACTTCGCCGACGATCTGGGCGTCCACGCAGACCCGCATCAGCGGCTTCTCTCCCTGCAGGGCGGCCAGCTCTGAGCGCGGCAGCTGGCCGCGCAGGTTCGGTGCGCAGCTGGCCGCTCCACGCTTGTCCGGTCAGCCGTCTTCCGCCGAGTTCCACCTGCCCTCGCGGGTCGCGGATCTGCGGTTGACCAGGTCGCGCTCCTTTTCGAAGCGCTGCGCTGGTTCCCCAGGTTTCCGAGTGGCCGCTTTCTGCTCGGCGATTTCCGCCAGCCGTTCGGAGTGGTCCGCGCCGAGTTGCGCTTCCTGGGTGAGGACGCGCTCCTGCAGTTCCAGGTCGTCCAGATCGGCGCCGGCGGCTTCAATCGCCGCCGGCTTGGTGCTCTGGCCCAGGGCCAGGCGGGCGCAGGCGGTGTCGAGCACGCTGACGGCCTTGTCCGGCAACTGGCGGCCGGCCAGGTAGCGATGCGGAAGCTGCACGGCGGCATCCACGCCTTCGTCCAGAATGCGGACATTGTGGTGCTTTTCGAGCGCGGGGACGATGCCGCGCAGCATCACCAGGCGACTGTCTCGGTAGGGCTCGTCCACTTTCACCACCTGGAAGCGGCGCGCCAGCGCGGCGTCTTTCTCGAAATACTTCTTGTACTCGGACCAGGTGGTGGCGGCGATGGTTCGCAGTTCGCCGCGCGCCAGCGCCGGCTTGAGCAGGTTGGCGGCGTCGTTCTGCCCGGCTTGGCCGCCGGCGCCGATCATGGTGTGCGCTTCGTCGATGAACAGGATGATGGGCATGGGCGACGACTTCACCTCTTCGATCAGACCCTTCAGGCGGTTCTCGAATTCGCCCTTGATGCCGGCGCCGGCCTGCAGCAACGCCAGGTCGAGCGATCGAATGATGACGTTGCGAAGCGGCGGCGGCACGTCGCCCGCGCCACGCGCTGGCGAAAAGCCCTCCACCACGGCGGTCTTGCCGACGCCCGCCTCGCCGGTGAGGATGGGGTTGTTCTGCCGGCGGCGCATGAGAATGTCGATGATCTGGCGGATCTCGAAATCGCGGCCGAGAACCGGGTCGATCTTGCCGCTCTTGGCCCGCTCGGTGAGGTTCACGGTGAACTGGTCGAGGTTCGGCGTCTTTCCGCCGCGGCCCACCGCCGGCTGGCCCGGGGCGGCCGCCGCTTCCTCGGCCATCATGGTGGTCTGCTCGCCCGAGTTCTCGATGACCGCGGCGAAATCTTTCTTCAGCCCGTCCAGCGTGATCTTTTGCAGCTCCCGGCTGAATTCGTTGCACGATGCGCGCCAGCTCTTCGTTCGAATACAGCGCGTAGATGCTGAAGCCGCTGCGAATCTGCGCGGCGCCGAAATCGATGGAGCCGATGGTCCAGGCCTCGGTCATCATCTTCAGGATGGACGGGCTGATGGACGGCGTGCGGGCGTTGCCGGTCTTGAGCTTGTCCAGGCTGCGATCCAGCTCCTGGGAAAGGCGGGACGTGTCCACGCCGAAATGTTTGAACAGAAAAGCGGCATCGCTCGCGCTGGCATCCAGCAGCTTGCGCAGATAATGCTCGATTTCGATGTCGTAATGGGTGCGTGAAAGGCACAGGCCGGCCGCGCCTTCCAATGCGCCGCGGGTTTCATTGTTCAGCTTCCCGATTAGTGACTTGAGATTGACGCTCATGAAGTTCCCCCGTCAGAGTTTCAGAATCGTTTCGTCCGGATCGTAGGCCAAATCCCTGGTCTTTGCCCACGTCACCCAGCCCAGGCGGGGTGCCGCTTCCGAATCCGAGCCAAGTTCGCACACAGGCACCTCGTCCCGTTTCAGGACCAGTTGCAGTTCAAAATCCAATTGCCCGTCGGCGTAGTGGTTCACCAGGTCGCGCAACGGCCGATACGCCGTCCCGGTCGGCAGAAAATCCAGGTACTGCCTGAGGGTCAGCGGCCCCAGCACTATGCAGACGGCGGCTTGATAGTCCCACACCTCGTCGCCGACCACGGCGCCCAAGCCTACCTGCTGCGACGGCGCCGCGGGCCCGCCGACGGCGCACTGCGTGGTGCGGTCGAGCCGCCGCCAGGCGCCGACGAACTGTCGGATCTTGACGGCGACGCCGAAGTGGTCTTCCAACATATTCTTCAGGCTCGCGGCCGAGCGCGCGTGAGGCGCCAGCAGTCCGGCAAAAAACAAAAGCGTGTCGTCCAGCACCGACAGGCGGCGCTGCAGGCCGTCCGTGCCGAGGCCGATGATCTCCATCAGGTGGGGTGAAAGCGAGTCCTGCTCGCCGCGCTCATAGCCGACATTGAAGCGATACTTTTCCCAGGCCGCATAAAAGAGCGAGATCATGCGGTGGTTGAACAGGTCGAAGAACTCGACCATCGCCCGGTCGCCATGGCGCAGCCGCTGGCGGACGAACTCCGTATAGGTGAGCGGCAGCACCCCGGAGGGTCCGGTGAGACCGAAGAAGTTTACCACCATGCGGGGCGGCCCGGAATCGGAGAACTTCAGCTCCTGGATCTCGCTGGCAGGAAAAGCCATCGACGGATGGGCGGCGAAGCGAACTACCTCGCGCGAAGGGCTGGCGAAGCGGCCTACGGGCTGGCAGTCGGCCCGCATCCGGCAGAGCAGACGCACCGCCTGAAAGAAGCGGAAGGTAAAGGGCTCCGTTTGCAGATCGTGCTCGATCGCTTCGGGAACTACAGAAGTATGTCCCGTCCCGCTCGCGGCGGCCATTTTCGCAGAACCTCCTTCGCGTTGCTTGCTTAGCGCCGTCAACTGGCAGAAGCTGTTCAGGGAAACGTACTGACCCAGAAACTGCTCCAGCACGGCGGCGAACAGGAACACCCCCCCGCCCACGAACTGTTCTTCGTCGAATTCGATGCGCACGTCCTTGCCCCGCGCGAATCCGATGCCGTAATCGGAGATCAGACGGGCGAAGCCGGGCGAGCTGGATACCGAGAGGATGCCGTCGATCTGTTTGCGGCTGAAAGGCGAGTCGCCGAAATCGTACAGCCGGAGAATGGCCTGCAGCGCCTCCTTGCCGTCGTCCACCAAAGAAAGGTAGTTCAGCGACAGGTGCGAGATCAGGCGCCACAGCAGGCCTTTGTCGGTTGCCGGCCGGAGCGTCGTCGTCGGTTTTTTCAGGCACACCACCGGTTTGATGAACGACATTTCTTCCAGTTCAAAATCGCCGGAATCGCTTCCGAACGGCAGTCGGGCAGGCAAATCCCGGTTGGAGCACAGCATCTTGACCGTAACCGCGTCCGAGTCGGGATAGGCCAGTCGAAACGCCGGGTCCACCAGCGAGATATAAACGTCGGTGCCGTCGTCGTTGCGCTTGCCGGAAGCACGCCGGTTGGCCACCCAGAACAGCTTCGCCTGCTCCTGGCGCGCGGCGTGACGAAGCGAATAGAACGGCTCGAAGCTCATCGTCTCTCGCGACGCGCGATTGATGGCCAACACCTCCTCCAGCGAATAAACCTCGACGGTGGTCGGCCGCCGGACATCCGGGACGATCTGGTACTCGGGCTTGCGCTGGCTCAGGAGGATTGGCTCGGAGGTGTGGCGGAAGAGATTTACAATAGGCGTCGAGTTCAAACGAAAGGTTTTGTCGGAGACTCCCATCTCCAGCAGCTCGCGCCGTTCGATGCGCTCGAACGGAGAGAACAGGAAGACGATCTCAGCTTCCTTGTCGATGCCCGATTCCCAGACGCGGGCGAGTTCGCCGACATCCAAAAAGAAGAACTTCTCCGGGAAGGTGAAGTACTCCTGGAGCAGACGGAATCCGATGAAGGAGCGGCGCGGATAGGGAAGAACGTCTTCCTCGTCGGCGAAGCCAACCAGCCGCAGCGCGTTGAGGGGGATGTGGATGGGCTTGACTCGCGAACCCTTGGCCGTATCGCGGACCAGGATTTGCGTGCAGTTGTTCGAGAACAGCTCATACAGCGTGTGGGCCAGGTTGGCCTCGCCGCTAAGGTAGAACCGCAACGAGGCGGGCTTCAAGGCTTTGAAAGACACATCGGGAAAGCACCGCAGCCCGATGCGGACGGCGCCGATGGTATCGAGCGCCTTGATGGGGGGCGAAAGCCGGTCGGGCGTGCGCCATTCCCCGGCGACGACCTCGACGGGCCAGACGTCGGTATCGTAGCAGGTGGAAAACCTGCAGGGGACGCCGTTTATGGGTTTCGACAGAAGCGTGGATCCCTTGGGCACGCGGGCGTGCGCGGTCATCTTTCCCTGCGACGGGTTGACGGCGAACTGCGTCACGGATATCGACGGAATAGGCCGCAGATAGTGCGGATAAAGGATGTTCAGCAGCGATTCGGAGATTTCGGGGAAATCGTCGTCGATCTTCAGATGGACGCGCGCCGCGAGGAAGGCGAACGCCTCGAGCAACCGCTCGACGTGGGGGTCCTCGCACTTGTCCTGCTCGAGCGTCAGGCGCGACGCGATCTTGGGGTACTTCTCCGAGAAATCGGAGCCCATCTGCCGCAGAAACGTCAGCTCGCGTTCGTAATACTGGAGCAGTTCGTCCCGCACCTCAGTCTCCCTTTACCCGGCACTCGCCGCTGCTCAATTGCAGGACGGTATCGAAAGTGACGCGTTCCGGAGCCGGGTCCATCAGCAGCAAGCCTTCAATCTGGAAGCGCAGCACGCGGCTGAAAGACTCCTCGCCGCTCGACAGCATGGTAATGCGTGCGTCGGCGATGCGGGGCTCGTACCTCGCGATGGCGCCTTCGAGCATTCGCAGCAGCCGTTTGCGATCGTTGGGATTGCTGTAACCGAGCGAGGTGATGTCCGGCAGCCCGAAGTTGAACAGGGACTTTGAGAGGAATTCGAAGCTCTCCGGCGCCTCCTCAATATTTCGCCGGGTATTGAGCAGCCACTCGAGATCGCGCCGCAATGCCGCCTTGAGAGCGCGAACCGATCGGGCGCGAGTGAGCGGAGGCTCCTCGCGAACCTTCGGGTCGTCGTCGATCAGGCGGTCGATCAACGGCAGCGTGACCGCCGCGTCTGTGTCGGATCTTGCCATGTTTTATCGCTCGATCGACAATGCCTGCGCGGGATCCAGCCGGCAGATCTTCGAGTAAAGCCTCGCCTTATCCTCGGGCGGCCGGTCCAGCTTACCAAGACACCGGTACAACAGCGTCAGAGGGAGAGCGATTGTCTCCGGCGATTCCCAGTCCTCCAGTTTACGCACTTCAATCTCGTGCGCCAATTCATCCAGGATCGGCGCGGCGACGTCGTCTAATCCGGCCGAGAGACACACCTGCGCCAACTGCATTTTTCGCCGGAAGCGTCCGCGGCCGGACCGCTGCATGGCAATTTCGCGAGACAGCAGATCGATGGCGCCCCGGATGTCGCGGCGGCTGGCCAACTCCATGGCGATGTCGAAGGTGTCGCGCACCGGCTCGGCGCCTTCCACCGCTTCCTGCTCGACCGCCTCGTCAAAGGTCGCAGCCGGCTCCGGCGGCGGAGGCGGCGGAGCTGCCGTCACCGGCTGGCAGCTTTCCTGAATCCAGGCCTTGGTCTCGCCGTTGGCGCAAGGTGTGTCGTCCAGCAGAGACGCATCCGGCAGGTCCGGATAATCGGTCACCAACTCGCGGACGCCCGAGCGGATGGCGCGAGAAATCGAAGAGTAGTACTCCCCCAACTCCTGGCAGGCACGATCGGCGTAACGCTGCATGTCGAGCCAGGCCCGTCCGGCGGGAAGCCCGGCGGCCTGTTCGGCGGTCTCCAGAACCTCGGCCCAATTGCCTTCGATCAATAGCTTCTTCAGATTGGTTCGGACCTCGGTTGGGGGAGCCTCCATTTTCAACGGATCAAGCGTGGCGCCGTCGTAACGCAGCTCACCCCAACGCAGCCCGCGGAGTATGGTGAATGAGACGGGGCTGTACTGGTCGTTCGCGCGCAGCCACTTCGCGGCGGCGACGATCCGGCGGATGGCATCCTCGCGGTCCTGTGGTTCGAGCGGCAAGGCGCCTCTGGCAACCGGGGCGGCCGCGGCCCCGGGCGCTTCTTCGACGGCGGTTGCGCTCGAATCGCCCCACGACCCCCACGAATCGGCGTCCGCTGAAGCTTCAGCGGGGGCCGCCTCGGTGGCCGGCGGCGGCTCATCCGGTTCCGCCTCCAGCTTCTGATTGAGAAGCTGTCTCCAAGTGCTTCGGACCTCCGCCAGCGTATCGCGCAGCCCCCCGAAAGAAGGTTTGAATTCCCCGAACTTCTCCTCGCAGAGTGTGTCGAGCTCGTCCAGTTTTTCCTGGCAGGCCTCGAGCTGCTCCATGTTTTCCTTGTAAAAGGCCTTGGGAGTTTCGTTGAACGACTTGTCGAATTGATCCGCGCTGATCTTACCCTCGGCCAGCCTCGCGGTGAACGCCTCCTGCTTCTCGTAGTCGTCGGCGACGTCGGCTTCGTAACCCACCTGGCGCGACTCTTTGAACTTGAAGAGGTCGTAGCCGGCGCGAGTCACCGGAAGCAGCCGGACGGTCATGTTCAGGTAACTGCCCACCCAATCGAGCGGCGTCGCGCGAAATTCGGCGTCTCCGTCTTCGAGCTCGGGATAAAGATGGTCCCAAAAATTGTCGACCAGACTGTGAAGCAGAGTGATCCCTTCGAGAAGCCCGGCGAAGCCCCCCTGCTTGAGCAGCGCTTCCACCAGCCAGGCAGCCAACTGGAGGTCCTTGCTTTTCTTGGCGATGGCTTCGCTCGCCAGCCGGATCACCTTGGGGTAATCGGCGACCTTCCGCTCGACCTTCCACTCTCCCTGATCGGCGTCGTCGTCCTCGCGCCGCGCTTCCTTGATCTGGTCGTACACCGGCGCGTAGCGGATATCGTCGCCGCCTGGCTTTTCTTCGGAAATCGGATTCAGAATGTCATCGCGCAAAGGCATCGCCGCTTACTCCTCGGCCGCGGATTCGGAGTCCGCGCCTTCGAATTCGATCTTGCGAATCTCGAGCACCGGCACTTCCTCTCCGTCCATAAGATAGACCTTTTGGCCGTACGGAGTCGCGCCGCCGTCAGCCGCCTCTTCCCAGACCGTGGCGCGGCCCAGGCGCACCGCATCGTCGGAGTTTCGGAACGACAGGGGCGCAAGCGCCGGTATCAGCACTTCGCCCAGCTCTTTGTCTTTAAACGCCGGCCCGGTCCGCACCAACGCCGGAATCCAGAGCAGATCGCGCAGCCTGCGGGGCGGCTCGGTTTCAATGGAGGTGATGTGTTCAAAGGGGATCCAGAGATACGCGCCGGCGGCGTAGATCTCCAGCCGCGAGCCGATGCGCGGGTCGCCGTCGGCCAACTCGGTGAATGGGTGCCCCGTTGAGCGTCCCCTTGGGAGAGGCGGGTTCGCCGGTCTCCACAAATTCGCCCTTCTCGAACATATCGCGGCGCAGCTTCTCCGCGTGCAGCGCGGAGCGGTACATCAGGACGCCCAGATCGGCCTCTTTGTTGTCGCCTGCGAAGATGTTCAATTGTTTTTCGGCGCGGTCGAGCTCCCCGGCGAAGCAAAGCAGCTCAAACAGGAAGGTGCGGCGTTTGCGGTCGGCCGGTTGATGGCGAAGTTCTTCTCCGAGAGCTTGAATGGCTTCACTGAGTTTACCCGACTGATAGAGTTCGATGGCTCGCATGAGATTGTCCCTGAAACGGAAAGGAGCGGTCAACCCGTTTCGGGCGCCGCCCGCGAATAACCAAAAGTACGCGCGGGGCGTCTCCCGCGGAAATTCCCCGCCGGCCCGCTGACGCCGAGCGGCCAAAAACCGGGAGACCAGACGCCTGGGTTGGTCTCCCGGACGAACGCGAGCTGTTGTCGCGCTTGGATTCGATCGTCCCCTCCGTGACGGTCGAGGTACGTGAGGGCTCCGCAGGCGGCTCCGGGTATCCGGAGCCGCGAACAAAAACCCGCAACCGTTAGAACGCCTTGTTGGCCTTCACATCATAACCCTTGGTGGTGTAGCCTTCCAGGGAGCCGTCAGCCTTTTGCGGCGCATAGTCCAGTTGGATCTTGGTGAAGTTCATCGAGATCTGCTCCATGGCTATCGGGCCGCCGTTGCTTCCGCTCAAGTTGTAACTGCTGACGAGCAGGTCGTTGAACGTCCATTTCATGTACTCCTGCGCCTCTTTTCCTGCCTTGCGACAGGTGAGCACGGCCTTCTTGAGGTGCTCGCCGGTGGCGCAGCAATTGAAAAGAACCGGGCTTGCTTTGTCTACCTGCTTGACGCAGTGGAAATCGTGCATGTCCACTTTTCCAGCGCCGCCACCACCACCGTAGGACATGGTGCCCGTCTGGGAAGCGCCCCACGAAAAGCTTTCCAGTTGGATCTCACCCTTGTGTTTCGAGTCGGTGCTCTCGCCTGGAGCACCTTCAATTTTCAGAAAATAGTCAACAGCCATCCTATGTTCCTCCTAAAGATACAAGTATTCTCTGTGCCAGGCGCTGCCTGGCAAAACTGAGCTGTGTTCCGATAGTTGGGCTAACCCTGGTTTACTTGCGGGCGGAAGCCGGAAGTTCGGCCACCAGGCGCAACGAAACCGTAAGCTCGTCCAATTGGAAGTGCGGTCGCAAGAACGCCACCGCGCGGTACGCACCGGGCTTGCCAGGAACTTCCGTAACCTGGATGGCTGCGTCACGCAGAGGCTTTTGGGCTTTCACCGTCGGAGAAGCCCGGTCGTCAGGGGTTACGTACTGGGTGATCCACTTGTTCAGCCACGCTTCGCAATCCGAGCGCGACATAAACGAGCCGATCTTGTCGCGCATCATCGCCTTCAGGTAGTGCGCGAAGCGCGACACGGCGAGGATGTACGGCGTCTGGGTGGAAAGCCGTGCGTTGGCATTCGCCGCCTCCTGGTCGTAGATCTTCGATTTCTGGCAGGACTGTACGCTGAAGAACGCGGCATAGTCCGTACCTTTGCAGTGCACCAGCGGTACGAAACCGAGATCGGCGAGTTCCTTTTCGCGCCGGTCGGTAATGGGTACCTCGGTGGGGCACTTCATCGCCACGTCGCCTTCGCCGGTGTAGAAGTTGTGAACCGGCAGGCCTTCCACCAGTCCGCCGCCCTCCACGCCGCGAATTGCTGCGCACCAGCCATAAAGCGCAAACGCGTTGGTGATGCGGGCGCCCAAGGCATAGGCCGCGTTGGACCACAAATACTTGGAGTGTTCGGTGCCGTCCACGCCTTCTTCGAAGGCGAAGCCTTCAATCTGCTTGCCTTCCTTGCCGTACGGCAGGCGCATCAGAATGTGGGGCACGCACAGAGAGACGTACCGGGAATCCTCACTGTTGCGGAACGACTTCCACTTGGCGTACTCGGTGGTGTCGAACACTTTGGCCAGGTCGCGGGGAGCGTCAAGGTTCGTAAAGGTATCCAGATTGAAGAAACTGGAGTCGGCAGCCGCAAGGAAAGGCGCGTGAGCGGCGGACGCCACCTGTGCGATCCGTTCCACCAACTCGATATCCTCGGGCCCTCTGCCGAATTCGTAGTCGCCGATCAGCGTGCCGAAAGGCGCGCCGCCGAAGATGCCGAATTCTTCCTCGTAGACCTTCTTGAACATGGCGCTCTGGTCGAACTCGGGCGCCCGTTGCAGGTCGCGGAGCAACTCTCTCTTGTTGGCGTTCAGGATCTTGATCTTCAGCTTTTCACCGGTCTCGCTCTGGTCGAGCAGGTACTTCAATCCGCGCCAGGTGCCTTCCAGCTTCTGGAAAGACGGGTGATGCAGGATCTCGGCCAACTGGATGGAAAGCAGGTGATCGATTTGTGCGATTCGGAAATTGATCATGGTTTCGGTGTCGCGGGACACCACCATGTTCCCTTCGAGGAATTGATGCACGAATTCCTTGATCAGATCCTTACCGCGCTCGCGCGAGGCAGGATCTTTCGAAACCCGCCCCTGGTCCGCAATTTGATCGAGCAAGCTGAGTTCTACAACTTCTTCCTTGGCCTGCGCCGCAGCTTTTGCTTCTTTAGCCATTCTGGCCTCCCTTGTCACCGAGTTCCTGTTTCAGCTTCTCTATCTTGCTCGGGTCCTTCACTGCCTCGAGCAACGCTTCATCGAGCGCGTCGTTGCCCTGCAGCGTCCCGCGCAGGTCCGAGAGCTTGGTGCGCAGGTCCAACAGTTCGCGCAGCGGGCCAACCTGGCGAGCCACGTTTTCCGGCTCGAAATCTTCCAGGCTCCTGAAGTGGAGACCGACCTTCAACTGGCCGGCGTTCGGGTCCTCGCTGAGCTTGTTCTCCACCGAGAACGCGAGGTGAGGTTTCATGCCTTCGAGCACGGAATCGAAGTTGTCGGGATTGACCTCGACAAACTTCCGGTCTCTCAGGCGTGGAAGCGGTTCGGTAGGCTGCCCCGTGAAATCGCCGAGTACGCCCATCACGAAAGGCAGTTCCTTTAATTCAATGGCATCGCCAACCTCGACGTCATAGGTGATATGCACGCGAGGCGGCCGCACCCGATCTAATTTGTGTTGTGTGCTTTTGCTTGACATTCCGTAACCCTCCAATGCGATAGCATTTCGAATTCCAAACGAGAGCGCAGCCGAACACCCGGCCGGACGCTCATTTCGTCCCCTCCCAACAGGGCGTCCTGGACACGGATGGACAGTGTGGATGGTATCGGCGGGCACAGAACCAACAGCCCAGGGACAGACTGCGGTCGTTCGGCAATAACGCCACCTTGTTCCTCCGTTGGCAAGGCCGGCGCGGCAACTGAGCGAACGAGTCAAACTCTTGAAAACCAGAGCGAAACCAGGTTCGCTACCGGCGGCCACTCAGTGTCATACATTCTGGCGCCGTGACTCACTATCACGGCATCCTGCGACGGCATTTGTAGGTTAGACCCAGAAGTCAGTGCCGCCACTCGCTTCGCCCAGGCACGTGCGACGTCCGAGGTTGAGTATAGCCGTAGGGCAAATGTCAGTCAAGGCAATCGGGAAAAGAGATGCCGGGAATATCATCGAGCGCTGAAAACTGTTTAGGATCTGTACAGTGCTGTCCACGGCCTTTACACAAAAAGCCCTTCGCCAGGATTTCGGCGGCGGCGGGAAGCGCGAAAGAAACATTCCGGTTCACGCCAAAATCCTTTATCATACGAATTCAAGTCTGCTACTGTGGAGTGCGAATGAAACGGCTTCAACCGGTAATCTGGATGAAGGGGACCTTTCTGAGCCCGCAGTATCTTCAGTCGCAGGACCGCTACCTGGAGAATTCTCTACAGTTCCACCTGGACGCGTTGAATTACTGCGCCTGGGGCTTTCAAAGCGTCCAGGTCGATCACGAAGCCCTCGCCGATGGGGGGTTTTCGCTAACCCAGGCCTCGGGTATCCTGCCCGACGGCCTGTTGTTCGACATTCCCGGGGCCGACCCGGCTCCGGACCCCAAGCCGCTCGCCGACGCCTTCGAGCAGGATCAGAACTCCCTGACGATCTATCTTTCCATTCCCCACCACCGCGAGCCGGGACTGAATATCGCCTTCGATCGGACCGACGTGGATACGCGGTACCGGGTGGAGGTGGCCATGGCCCGGGACGAAAACACCGGCCTCTCGGAACGGCCCATCCAGGTGGGGCGTAAGAATTTCCGGCTTTCAACTGGAGGGCGAATCGCAGGAAGGCTACAGCAGCCTGCCGGTCATGATAGTTTTTGCCATAATTAT
>CAWEOG010000021.1:0-201149 GCA_963810595.1 Bryobacterales bacterium
CAGCTTGCGCCAAAATTCCCGGAGCGGCGTAACTGCGGCCCCGGCGCCCGCCAGGTTTGGAAGATTCTCCCGAAGGATCTCCAGAGCTTCGGTGGCATTTCGGCAAGCAATGCGAGGAGTTCCGCGGCCGTCGCTCCGTCGATTCTAGCCAGACGCGCGGCCTCACGTTGGAATTGTTTGATCGCGCGCTCGCATTCGGCGGCCGTCGGTGGTTCGTTTCGATTTTCCATGTCTTAGCCCTTTCCGAAAATTGCTTCAGCTATCGGGTCCATCTCTTTGCCGGTGTCGCCAACGTGAAGTTTCCCTCGGCTCGCCGGAGTCAGCCCGAATTCGGCACAGAACTTGTGGAACAACGCCCACTGCTTTTGTGAGATTGTCACCTCAGGCCGCGCGATAGGGTAATCGGCGCCCTTCCCGACGTAAACGGCCAACCCAGAGGCTTCGAGCGCCTTGTCGGCTTCGACAGCCCGGGCGTAGGCCACCGCAGCGCCTTCCAGTGCCAGGCCGTCGACTTTGGACATCAGGCCCAGGGAGTCGAGTTGCACGGCCAGGCTGTTATACACTTGAAGCGCCATGCCCTTCAGGTGCTTCGGCGCCGGCGGGACGCCAAGTGGTGGTTGTGGTTCGCTGCCAGGGTCGAGTTTCCGGTGGCCCCGGTTGCCTTCGAGGATTTTCAGAGCTGTTGGTTTTCTACGCGCCATTTTGCCTCCAATGCCCCTAGGTGGTTAAGGGGGGTCGTTGTATATGCGGTGTCATACAGAGGGATTCCTCGGTGGTTATCTGGCCATCTTGGTCCAGATTTGCTCCACCCCTCCCTATCCTACTGATAACAAAGAACGTTCGCATTTTTTCTTATCTCGTTTTCGTTCGCCAACCCTGAGCAAATACAACAACTCGGCAGCGCGTTCATGCTGGCACTGCAATGCGCGCGAAGCCGCACAGTATTCGAATCGAGCACGCTGCAGTTTCGCGGATGCCGCGGCAAGGGCTTGCCCGCTTGGCGGCTTGGTGCTGTTCGGATCGTGAACCAGCCGCTGGTACTCCAAACGCGCAGCCAGCGCCGCCCGCGACAAACGCGCCTCGGCCTTTGAAAGGCGACGAATCTCTCGGTGCTTCTGGTCGAGTTCATTTCTTATCGCCAGCGCCATGCTCCACCTTCCTCGCCGGTCTCGGTGCCGGCCACTGTTTCAGCGCACACCAGCCGAAAATCCTACGCCGCGCCCTGTCGACAACCTTCGTCCGCGCCGCATCATTCTCGCGGGTGCGCTCCAGCACAGCGCGCGGCTTCCCGTGGTCGCTCACGCCGCATCACCTCCGCCATGACTGGCACGTCCTGATGGCGTAGCAGGCCCACCACGCGCCCGGCGGGTGCGGACGCCGTAGACCTTCACCTCGCCGTCAGCGTCCTGGTGACGCTGCCCGCCCGCCGCCTCGGCCGAGGGATGGGCAGTCAAGAGGACATTTTGTCCTTTTGCTTCGGTGCGCTCGACGGTGTGGACATTTTGCCCACTCCCTCCCGGAAATTGCCCCCTCGCCTTCAGCACCGAGTAACCTTCCAGGCCGCGGCGCCGGCCAGCTCCCGGATGCGCTCCAGGTCGGGCTCGGTCGCGGCCCGCAGGATCTCGCGGAATGCGCCTCGGCAGTTCAGCAGCGCCGCGGAAAGGTCGAGTTCTCGCCTTGACCAGCGCTTCACCGCGCACCTCCGGGCCCCAAATTTGTTCCCAGTTCCCAGTTGTTCCCACCAATTTCCCTATATTTACCCACCGCATTCATTCTCACGCGCGCGCGTATATGTACTAGGAACACTAGGAACACGTTGGGACAATTGGACTTAGACCGGGAACGAAACTGGGAACAAGACTGGGAACACCGCCCGGTTACTAGGAACATCTCACCCTCCGGTATCGCCACTCCAGGCGGTCGCCTTCTCGTAGCCGGAAGCGCTCCCAGGCCAGCGCCCGGAGGCAGCGCGCCACTCGGTTCTTATCTGCCTGCCCCCATTGCCCCTTCGATTTCTCGATGCAAAATTCGAGGATGGTATCCACCGTCACCGTCTCGCGCGTGCCGAGCCAGTCAGCGATGAGATCCTGCCAAGGATCGGCGTCATAGCGTCCGGCTTGTCCTCAACCGCCGCCTTGTTCAAGCCGTCCGAGTCCATCCACCACACCGCGCCATCGCGGTACTTGACCAGCGCTTCGGCCCAAAGCTGTTCCTGTCCCTCGCCAGTCCGTCAAGGTCGATCCGCTCGCAACGTATCGGCCAGAAGCGCCGACCGCCGGTTTCGTCGCGGAGATATTCGTTAAGGTTCGTGGTGCCGGCGAATACGCACTGCCGCGGCGCCTCTACCACGTGCTTGCCATAAGGCGGTCGGAAGCGGTCAACATTGCGGCTCAAAAAGGCTTTAATTCGGCTCGATTCGGCGCGGCTTAAACTGTCCAATTCGGCTAATTCAATACACCAGATACCACCCGTCTGCAAGCTGGCATCTTTGTCCCCAATTCACACAATTCATCGGAAAACCACGGCTCAAATAGCGTCCGCAACGTCCGGCTTTTGCCGATACCTTGCGGGCCCTCGAAGACTGGCACACAGTCAGCTTTAATACCCGGCCGCATGACCCGCGCTATCGCGGAAATTAACCAGCGCGCCCCGGCCGCCGCGGAGTAGTTGCTTGGCTCCGCTCCGAGGTAGGTAACCGGCCAGGAATCCAGCCGCGGCTCGCCGTCCCATACAAGGCGGTCGAGCCATAGCCGGACGGGATGGAAACAATGCTCGCGCGCGACGGTCTGCACGGCTTGTCCCGCCACTTCGCGGCCAACATGAATGCCTTGACGTTGCAGCCAGTCGGCAACCAGGCAGTCGTAATGATCGGCCCAGGTCTCGAACGGGCGGCCGCCGATTGGCGCTTCTTTGAGGAAACAGGTCAGCAGACGGAATTCATCGAAGCCGATGGCGCCGGCCCACTCCGGCGCCAGCCGCAAGGCCATCAGTCCATTCGCAAGTAGCGCCTTGGGTGCGCCGGAGGTCGAATGAATCAATTCCGCTTTCCAGTGGATATCCGCTTCCAGTGCCGGCATTGACACGGCAACCTGTCGTCGCGCGTAGTCCAGCAGTTCGCGTTCCGTCACGCCGCCACCTCGCAATCGTCGACCAGGCCAGCCAGCACCCCATCGGCAACACGCCGTTCAATCCGGCCGTAGGCGGCCAGGAGCGCCCGTAGCAGCTCGGGGTGTTGCTGGGCGAGAATATCCAGCAGGTCGCGCGCGAAGCCGTGGGATCGCTGGAGTAGGTATACTGTCCGTGCCGTCCACTCCAGCGTGGCGAAGTCGCCGGCCTCCACCGCCCTCTGTTCGCGCCCTCGATCAGTACCCCGGCCGCCGCTGCGAAAGCCTCGATCGCCTCGGCCTCGGCACGCTCCCTCGCCCGGGCCCGGCGGTCTGCCAGAGACAGCTCCCGACCCATGCGTTCCGGCACCAGCCCGCGCCGGACGAGGCCCTGCAACATTGACTCGAACGAACATCCCCGCGAATGGCAGTGAAGCAACAGACGCCCATCGGTGCCGTCTGCAATCGAAGCGGAGGCGTGCTTGTCGTCGTGGTCTTCAGCGGGACAGCGGATCAGCCAGCCGCGGCCGGGACGCTTGCCCGCGAGCGCCTTGGCGATTTCGCTGGCGGGAAAGCTGTTGTGGTGGTAAACTAAAGGCGTCCACTGGAAAATCCTTTCAAGCCCCGCCGGCCGTGGTGGGGCTTCCGCTTTACAGATCAGCTTCTTTCCGCCACCCACCCGGAAGCGCAGCGCCACCAGACGCAATGAACGCCTCCAGGCCCTCGGGATTCACCATGATTTTCCGGCCAAGCCTGACAATTGCAGGCTCGCGGAGTACGTTCTCTCGAATCAGCCGGTAGAGCGCCTGCCGATTCAGGTTCAATCGCTCGCAGGCGTATTCTGGAAACTGCAATTTCGCGTTCATCGCCACTCCCTTATGCGTCTTGAACTCGTTTTCCGATCAGTCAATCGGTGTAATTCAAAATTAAAGTGGGATGAGCAAAATGAACACAACTTAGGGAAAAAAACTGTAAGTTGTGGAGCTATCGGGCGGGAAAGGATCGTGTTCAGCTATTTGCAGCCGGGGGTGTCCACTTGAAGAAATCGCGCCAAGTTCACAATTGCCTTACGTACGGTCTCGTACTCGATCTGGCCTTGCTTGGGGTGGCCCGCGGTCTCCGTAATCTCCGCGCGGGTCTTACCGCATAACAAGCGCGCGAGCCAATCCAGATGTTGGGGATTCCGCATCTCCGGTACTTCCGAACCGCCCGACTTGGCTTCGGCCTCGGCCATCTGGATATCGAGGCTGTGTTCAATTGCGTCGAGGATCCTACGGCGCGCCAGATGGTGACTCTCTTCCAGGGGGTCGTAAGTGGCCACGAGAGCCGCGAAAGAGACGTTATTCCGCGCGGCAGCGTGACCCCAGCTAAACACGAAGCCGCGATATGGGCAGGATTGCCAACAGCGCCGGGTATCCTCTGCGGATTTTACAGCCCAGGTGGCCGGCGCCCCACACCATCTGAGGTTGTATCTGGTGGCCCAGGCGGTCTCCGGGATATCGGCGTGCTCAAGGTCTGATTTCATCGTCGGCTGCAGCTCTGCCATGCGTTCGAGCAGAGCAAACCGAAGTATCGTCAACAGGTGGTTATTCGGGTCGTTTGCATGGTAGCGCTCCGCGTTGACCGCCCGTGGCTTATTGCGCGGTTTTGTGTGCGGGCTGTGTGCCAACTCCCGATTACTCACTTGAACAACTCCGTGAAACTCGCTCGTAACTGCTACCACCACAACGATATAATGAGAACTAGCCGAGGCTCAAGAAAAGATCGTAAGTTATTGAAAACAAATAGAAAAGAGGACTTAGGATCTGGCGCCCGAAAGGGCGTGGGAGTTCAAGTCTCCCCGTTCGCACCATCCCCGCTTTTCTCCGAATCGGGCTCCCGATCCGTGCCGTGGCGCACCCGGCCTCGAGTAAATCATGCCGGACAGTAATATGGATTCGACAGGCCGCAAGTTCGAGCGTCTGGTTCAGATCATGGCCCGCCTGCGTGCGCCCGACGGCTGCCCGTGGGACCGCAAGCAGAGCTTCGACACCATCAAGGCGTACCTGCTCGAAGAGGCCTACGAAGTGATGGACGCCATCGACCGGCGCGACATGGACGGGCTGGCCGAAGAATTGGGCGACCTGCTGCTGCAGCCGGTCTTCCTGGCGCAAATGGCCGCCGAAGAGAACAGGTTCAGCATCGGCGACTCGCTCGACGCCATCAATGAAAAACTGGTGCGGC
Organism: Bryobacterales bacterium; assembly: GCA_963810595.1. Lineage (GTDB taxonomy): Bacteria > Acidobacteriota > Terriglobia > Bryobacterales > Bryobacteraceae > CAWEOG01. Next base: position 5,328 of record CAWEOG010000021.1, read on the forward strand.
GCCACCCGCACGTGTTCGCCGACGGCGACGCTGAGACGGCCGAGGACGTCAAGAAGCGCTGGGACGAAATCAAGCGGGAAGAGAAGCGCGAAAAAGGCATCGAGCACAAAGCGCTGCTGGCGGAAGTCCCCGCCAACCAGCCGGCGCTGATGGAAGCGCAGGCGCTCACCGCCAAGGCGGCCAAAGTCGGATTCGACTGGGCGACGCCCGACCAGGTTCTCGAAAAGCTCCACGAAGAGCTCGACGAGCTGGCCGCCGCGCGCTCTCTCAATCAGCCCGAGGAACTGGAAGGGGAACTGGGCGACCTGCTGTTCGTGGTGGTCAACCTGTGCCGCTTCTTCCATCTGGACGCCGAACAGGCGCTGCGCGCGCACCAACCGCAAGTTTCGCGCGCGCTTCGGATACATGGAAACCGAGCTGGAGCGCCAGGGTAGAAACATGGACGAAACCACCCTGGACGAAATGGAAGCGCTCTGGCAGAAAGCGAAAACCCAAGCCAAGCTGTAAAGGCGAGAGGCGTCGGCCGCGCCCACGAGGCTGGCCGCCAACACCATGAAAACGCTGAAAAGCCAACCCGGTCAACTCACCCTGCGGGCCCTTACCACGCACGACCAGTTTGCCGATGTCGTGCGCCTGCAACAGGAGATCTGGGGTTTCAGCGAGGCGGAGCTGCTGCCGCGCCGCCTGTTCATCGTGGCCGAAAAAGTGGGAGGGCAGGTGTTCGGCGCTTTCGACCGCAGCCGCATGGTGGCGTTTCTTCTGGCGCTGCCCGGCATCCGGCCGGACGGCCAGACGTTTTTTCACAGCCACATGCTCGGCGTTCTGACGGAGTATCGGGACAACGGCGTGGGCCGGCGTCTGAAGCTGATGCAGCGCGACGACGCACTCAGCCGCGGGGTTGGCCTGGTGGAATGGACCTTCGATCCGCTCGAACTCAAGAACGCTTACTTCAATTTTCAGAAACTGGGTGTGGTGGTGCGGCGCTTCGTGTTGAACCAGTACGGTTTCTCGACCAGCCGCCTGCACGCCGGATTACCCACCGATCGCTGCACGGCCGAGTGGTTCGTCTCGAGCGCTCGGGTGGCGCGGACAATTGCCGGCGACCCGCCTCCTCCGCCGCCGGCTGAGGCCACCATCGCGGTGCCGGCCGACATCGACCATCTGCGCGCCACCAGCTTGCGAAAGGCACAGGTGATTCAGACGCGCGTGGCGGCGGAATTCGAGCACCATCTCGGGAGCGGGCTGGCGGTGGTCGGCTTTGAACGCTCCGAACGCGCCGGAACCTACCTATTGGCAAAATGGCAACCCGAATTGATCGCCTGAACCTGCACCACATCCGTCTGCCCCTGGTGCACTTCTTCGAGACCAGCTTCGGACGCACCTACGAGCGCCAGATCATCCTGGTCGAAGCGGTTTCCGAAGGCCTCTCCGGATGGGGCGAGGTAACCTGCGGCGAAGGTCCTTTCTACAACGAAGAGTGGACCGACGCCGCCTGGCTCCTGCTCAAGGACTACATCGCCCCAGCGGTGGCCGGCCGCGATCTGGAAAGCCCCTCCGCGGCCGCCCAGGCTCACCGCGCGCATCCGGGGACACCGGATGACGCGGGCCGCCGTGGAAAATGCGGTTTGGGACCTCGAAGCACGTCGCGAAGCCATCCCTTTGTGGAAAAAGATCGGCGGCGGCGCCATCCGCGAGATCCCCTGCGGCGTCTCCATCGGGATCCAGGACTCGGTGGCGCAACTGCTCGGCAAGATTGCGGGCGAAGCTGGCCGCCGGCTACCAGCGCATCAAAATCAAAATCAAGCCCGGCTGGGATGTGGACGTCGTTCGGGAGGTACGCCGCGAATTCCCGGCCGTCAGGCTGATGGTGGACGCCAACTCCGCCTATCGTCTCCAAGACGCCGAGCACCTGAGGCGTTTGGACGAATTCTACCTGATGATGATCGAGCAGCCGCTCGCGCACGACGAAATCATCGACCACGCGGAGTTGCAGGCGAAGCTCGCGACGCCCATCTGTCTGGACGAGTGCATCCGCTCGGCGCACCACGCCGAACAGGCCATCCGGATGGGCGCCTGCCGCATCATCAACCTCAAGCTGGGACGCGTGGGCGGCTTCACGGAAGCCAGAAAGGTGCACGACGTGGCCCAGGCCCACGACGTACCGGTGTGGGCCGGCGGCATGTTGGAATGCGGCGTGGGACGCGCGCACAACATCGCCATGGCAACGATGGCGAATTTCGTGCTGCCCGGCGACATCTCGGCCAGCCGGCGCTACTGGAAGCGCGACGTCATCGTGCCGGAAGTGGAAACCACGCCCCGCGGAACCATCGTGACCCGCGACGAGCCGGGCTTCGGCTACGACGTCGACCTCGATTATCTGAAGTCCGTCACGCTCCGGCGGGAGACGATTGCTTGAGCGAACCCGCCTTAGTCCGCACGCGCCCTCACCGCGGTCTCCCCGTCGGCCCCACCACCCCGGTGGTGGTCGAGCTGGAAGAGGCCGAGCCAAAACATCCGGGCGTCCGGCTGTACCTGCTCATCGCCCTGATGGTGATCCTGTGGAGCCTGAACTTCTCGGTTGCCAAGATCGCTTTGCGTCACTTCGCACCGTTGACTCTGTATTCTCTTCGTACCACCCTGGCAGCGCTGCTGCTGACCCCCATCTTCACCTGGAACCTGCGGCGTGAGAGAACCGAGGGGCGGCCGGAATTCTGGAACCTGAAGGACCTGAAGCAGCTTGTCCCGCTGGGTGTGGTGGGCATTGGCGTAAACCAATTGTGCTTCGTCATGGGTATCGGGCGCACTAGCGTCGCGCACTCTTCGCTCATCATGGGCACCGTGCCGATGATCGTGCTGGTGATTGCGGCGCTGCGGAGGTTGGAGCGGTTCACCTTGAAAAAGCTGCTCGGCATGTCGGTGGCGGTAAGCGGAATCCTGGCCCTGAACCTCACCAAGACACACGGCGTCACCAGTGCCACTCTGACCGGTGACGTGCTGGTGTTTGGGGGAGCGCTGGCATTCTCCATCTACACGGTGGGGGCCAAGGAGGCAACCAGGAAACACAGCGCGATCTCGGTGAATACGGTCGCCTACGGCGCCTCCGCACTGCTCCTGCTGCCGGCGACGGTCTGGATCGTCCGGGGTCTGGATTTCAGCCACGTGGCGCTCAAAGGGTGGCTGACGCTCGGCTACATGGCGGTGTTCCCGTCGGTTGTCTGTTTCACGATTTATTACCACGCGCTGACGCACATCCCGGCATCGCGCGTATCGTCGCTGGCCTACCTACAACCGGTTCTGGCAACCCTGCTGGCGCTGGCCATCCTGGGAGAACCGGTAACGGGCGGGCTGGCTTTTGGCGGGGCGCTGGTGGTTTTGGGTGTATGGCTGTCGGAAAGGAAGTGACGCCCGCGGCATCCGCCGGCGGGCCGATTTCGGCCGATCTCATCGAGGTTTATGAAAGAATTCTGGCAGTTGCTGCGCTCGAACCCGAACTACCGCTACACCTGGATCGGCCAGGTGATCAGCGAGATGGGCGACTACTTCAACACCATCGCCGTATTCAGCCTGGCGCTCCAATATTCTTATTCCGGCTTGGCCGTCACCGGAGTGCTGCTCTCGCGCGCCATCCCGGCCATTCTCGCGGGACCATTGGCCGGCGTGCTGCTCGACCGGTTGGACCGCAAGCGCGTGATGCTGATCAGCGACCTGGTGCGCGGCGTCACCGCGGCCGGCTTCCTGCTGACGCTCCGCGAGCCGCGCCTGAGCCTGCTGTTCCTGTTCAGCGGGCTTTTGATGTTCGCCTCGCCGTTCTTCACCAGCGGCCGGGCGGCCATCCTGCCCACCATCACCACTCCCACGGAACTGCACGCGGCGAACTCGCTGACGCAGACCACGCAATGGACCTCGCTCACCGTCGGCACCGTGCTCGGCGGCTTCAGCGTCGCGCACTTCGGCTTCGCCGGGGCCTTCCTCTTCAATTCGCTGTCGTTCTTCGCCTCGGCCTGCTGCATCTGGCGGCTGCGCGTGCCGGCCGGGCATTTCCGCGCGCCGCGCAAGGCGCTGACGGAAACCTCGGTGGCCCGGCCGTGGCACGAATACAAGGAAGGCCTGCGGTACATGAAGTCGACGCCGCTGATTCTGGCGATCGGGCTGGTGCACGTCGGCTGGTCTACCGGCGGCGGAGCGGCGCAGGTGCTGTTTCCGCTGTTCGGCGAGCTGGTGTTTCATCGCGGCGCCGCCGGGACCGGCGAGATCTGGAGCATGGCCGGAGTCGGGTTGCTGGTGGGCGGCGCCATCGGCCACAAGCTCGGCCGGCGGCTCAACTTCGCCGGCTACAAGCGCACCATTATGGTCGCTCACGCGCTGCACGGCATTTTTTACGTCTGTTTCAGCCAGATGCGCCACTACGGGCTGGCACTTTTGTTCATTAGCCTTTCCCGCGTGGGGATGGGGCTGAGCTCGGTACTGAACTACTCGCAACTGCTGCGGCACGTGCGCGACGAGTACCGGGGACGCGTTTTTTCCACCATCGAGTCGATGGTGTGGTCTACCATGATGTTGTCGATGACCGCCGCGGGCATCGCGTCGCGAACCACCGATGCGCGTAGCATTGGCGCGGCGGCGGGCGTGCTGAGCTCGATGACGGCGGTCTTCTGGGGTTGGGCGAACGCTCGCGGCAAGCTGCCCGAGCCGCCGCGGGAGGGTGTCGAGCCGGAGGAAATCGAAATCCATGGAGATCCACGGAGTTGACCTGATTCCGAGCGGTAGCCTGAAAGGCAAGGTAATCCTGGTTACCGGCGCCGCCCGCCGCATCGGCCGGTCGATCGCGCTGCGCCTGGCGCACGAAGGGGCCGAGGTGCTGATTCACTACAGCCAGTCCGGCAAAGAGGCAGCCCAGACCGCGCAGGAATGCGGCGGCGCTCCGCTGTTTCGCGCCAACCTGGAGCGAGTGCACGAAATCGAGAAGATGTTCGGCGATATCGCCGGCCGCAAGGGCCGCCTGGACGGCGTGGTGAACAACGCCGCCCGCTTCACGCGCTTCCATGCGCTCGACATCACCGAAGCCGACTGGGATTTCATCCACAGCGTCAATTTGAAGGCGGTGTTCTTCTGCTGCCAGCAGGCGGCGAAGTTGATGTCGAAGAACCCCGGCGGGGCGGGGCGAATCGTCAACATCAGCTCGCTCGGCGGCATCCGCCCCTGGCCCGATCACGTCCACTACTGCGCCTCGAAGGCCGGCGTCATCCACCTCACCAAGGCGCTCGCTATTGCCCTGGCGCCGAACATCTCGGTGAATTCGGTGGCGCCCGGCGTGGTGCCATTCGAAGAGACGGAAGACGAGCGCATCCAGGCGCAGGTCAGGAAAACTCCGGCAGCCCGTGCCGGCACCGGCGAGGACATCGCGGAAGCCGTGGTTTATTTTCTGAAGGTCTCCAGCTTCATCACCGGCCAGGTTCTGACCGTGGATGGGGGACTCAGCCTGGTATAGATCCAACCGGGTTTCCCCGAACGAAGCAGGCGCAAACCAAAACAGTTCAAGGTAACCCCCGCCGGAACGATAAGGGATGTGTGAGCCGCTTCTTCGAGACCGCCCGCGAGATTATGGAAACCGCCGAATCCGCCACTTCCGCCGGTCTCGCTGTCTCCGACGTCACGATCGTGGTGGGGCAGGGCGGCTCGCTCCACTTTATTTCGGATTGCGACTGGCCGCTGGCCTCGCTGGCGCTCGAGAATAGCGCCGAGATGGTCTATCGGGTAAAGAGCGACACTGACGGAGTGCGGGTGGAAGGCCGGGCCGGCTCGCATTTCTGTCAGTTCTCCATGCCTGCGCCCCAAGCCGCCGCCAGCCAACTCTTGGGGGGCACGGTCTGGTATCCGGCTATGCCTCTTTCAGAAAGCGCGCGGCTTCTTCCGGCGGCGTGGGATTGAGGTAGATCCCAGAGCCCCACTCAAATCCAGCCACCCGGGTGAGCCGGGCAATCAACTCAATGTGCCAGTGGTAGTGTTCCAGCTCCTTTTCCCGCAACGGCGACGAGTGGATTACCAGGTTGTAAGCCGGGTGGCCCAGCACCCGCTCCAGTTTCCCAACCAGGGTTTGCATCACCCCGCCAAGATCGTGGAGCACCGCGTCCGGGGCCCGCTCAAAGTGGGAACCGTGGACTCGCGGCAGCACCCAGGTCTCAAACGGGAACCGCGGGGCGAAGGGGCAAAGAACCAGAAAGTGTTCCGTCTCCAGAATGAGGCGTTCGCCGCCCTCCCGCTCGAATTGCTCGATTTGGCAATAGATGCAGCGCCCGGAAGAATGGTGGAGGCGAGCGGCCCCGTCGATTTCTTCCTGAAGCTGCTTGGGCACCACCGGCAGCGCAATCAGTTGCGAGTGCGTGTGCTCGAGCGAGGCTCCCGCCGCTTCTCCGTGGTTTTTGAACAGCACGGCACAGCGCAACCTGGGGTCGCGGCTCAGGTCCAGAATGCGTTGCCGGAAGGCGAAGAAAGCGGATGCCAAGCTCTCGGCGGGCAGACTTCCGAAGGTGGACATGTGGTCGGGCGATTCAATAATGACATCGTGCGCGCCCACGCCTTTCATCCGCTGGTAGGGCCCGTCGTCGGAGTGGTTCAAATCGCCCTCCGGACGAAGGGCGGGAAATTTGTTCGGCACCACGCGAACCGTCCAGCCGGGCTCGTCGGCAGCGCCCCGGGTCCTATAGGAGAAGATCTCGGGCGGGGTCTTCTTCTCGTTCCCCTCGCAAAATGGACAGTTCCGCGGAGGGGAAAGGGTCACCGGATGGCGCATATAGTCGTTGGGGCGGCGGGCACGCTCGGTGGCAATAATTACCCAACGGCCGGTGATAGGGTCTTGACGGAGATCTGGCACTTCGGGGGTTTCCTCCTTCTGGGGCCGCAACACGCGTCGCCAAACGCGACAAGACAGTATTCTATCCTACCGACGGCTGTCATTTTCGCGCGATGCGACGATCTTGTCAGGACGTCCGGAGCGTTGTTTGGCCGCGGCTCAGGCCGCGCTAGGACATTCGGCCGCGGGGATTGAACGTATCGCGATCGTGCTCGATGCTGGGCGGATCGGAAAGTACGACGGAGACCGAGTCGAAGCGCACCAGTTCCCAGGGAATCTCGGCTCGGGTGGCGTAGTCGCGGGCGGCGCGCCGAAGGTGGATTTTCTTCTCGATCCCAATGTTGCGGTCGGGAGCGCTGACGGCCGCCGACGAGCGCGTCTTGACCTCGACGAAAACCAGGGTGGCGCCGTCCCAGGCCACCAGGTCGACTTCTCCGGAGAGCGAACGCGTTCGGTAATTGCGGGCCACGATAACGTAACCCTGCTGGCGTAAATAGCGGTGGGCCAGGTCTTCGCCGCGCCGTCCGATGGCGCGCCGGCGCTCCCAAGTGCGCAGGCGCGCGCGGTGGCGGGCGGCGTCGGCCAGTTTGAGCACGGCTTGCGACAGACGCTCTAGCAAGTGGGGTGCGTTAGTCCGGCTTCAGCACTTCCAGTTCCCATTCGATCACCTTCCCGCGCACCACGTAGCACAGGTAGTGCTCCCAAAAACGGCGCAGGCGGCGGAAACGGTTCACCAGCAGCTCGAAGCCGAACAGCCTCCACAGGGATAGTAGCTTGACGCGGACCTTCCTCTCACGGAATCTGACGGCGGAGTAGTATCCGAACCCACCGTGGTCTTCGCCGAAGTAGCGCAGCGAGAAGCTGTTCAGGTGCCAGCGGTGGGTGGGGTCGCAGAACGAGCTGAAATCGGTGTAGTGCGGCGTGACGATGACAACCAGGCCGCCGGGACGTACCAGGCGCCAGAACTCCTCCATGCTGCGCACCACGTCGGCGACGTGCTCGATGACGTGGACGGCGCGAAGCTGGTCGAAGGAATTGTCGCGGAACGGGTAGGGAATATGGTCCAGGTCGGCCAGCACGTCGGCGCGGCTGCGCGGATTGTTGTCCACGCCGACGGCGCCCGGATACTTGTTGATGCCGCAGCCAACGTCCAGAATCTTCAAACGTTCTGTTCCAGCGTTCGGATGCAAGCTTCCAGGGTATCAATTGCGAAGTCCGCCTGGTCGTGGGTGACCACCAGCGGAGGCGACAGCCGCAGAGTGCTGCGGCCGCAGCCGAGCACCAGCAGGCCCCGTTCGAACGCCATCCGCACCAGGCGGTCGCGAAACTCCGTATGGATTTCGCGGCTGGCCTGGTCTTTGACGAACTCGATACCGATCATGAGGCCCAGCCCGCGCACGTCGCCCACCGTCGGAAAACGCGCCGGCCAATCGCGAATCCGGGCCAGGATGTGCGCGCCGACCCGCGCGGCATTCTCCACCAGCTCGTGTTCGAGCAGCTCCACCGTGGTGAGCGCGGCGGCCACCGCCACCGGGTTTCCACCGAACGTGGAAGCGTGCGCGCCGGGCGGCCAGTCCATGATTTCGGCGCGAGCCAGCATGGCCCCCAGGGGCATCCCGCTGGCAATGCCTTTGGCGACGGAAAGGATGTCGGGGTCCGCCGACCAGTGGTCGCTCGCCCACATCCTGCCGGTGCGGCCCATGCCGCTTTGCACCTCGTCGGCGATCAGCAGGATTCCGTGGCGTTTGGCCACCGCCGCCAATTCGTCGTGAAACTTCTTCGGGGGCACGATGTAGCCGCCCTCGCCCTGCACGGGTTCCACCACGATGGCCGCTACTTCGTCGGCCGGAACCAGCGTCTTGAAGATCTGGTCTTCGAGCACCTTTACGCACTCGACGCCGCAGGTTTCGGGACGCTTCCCGTACGCGCAGCGGTAACAGTACGCGTAGGGGACGTGCGTTGTTTCGCCGGGGAACGGGCCGAAGCCGCGTCTCTGCACCGGCTTGCTGGCGGTGAGAGAGAGCGAGCCCATGGTGCGGCCGTGGAATGCGCCCAGAAACGCGATGAATCGCTTCCGGCCGGTGTGGTAGCGGGCCAGCTTCAGCGCCGCTTCGACGGCCTCGGTGCCGGAATTGCCATAGAACACCCGCCGCGGACCGCTGCCGGGCGCCAGCCTCGATAGCTTCTCGGCCAGCTCCACCATGTTTTCGTAGTAAAAGTCGGTGCCCGACATGTGAATCAGCCGGGCGGCCTGCTCCTGAATGGCATTCACCACTTCGGGATGGCAGTGGCCGGTGGCCACCACCGCAATGCCGGCGTTGAAATCGAGAAACCGGTTGCCGTCGACGTCGACGACAATGGCGCCTTCGCCGCGCTCGGCCACCAGCGGATAGGAGCGGGTGAACGAGGGGGACATCACCGCCGCGTCACGCGCGAGAATTGCCCGGGCACGGGGGCCCGGAAGCGGAGTCATAAGCCTTGGCAGGTCCGTGTGGACCATTTCCGCCAGGATACCCATATACGCCTCCTTGAAAACATTCGTTGTTGAATCCCACGAATTCACCGGCCATTCGAAACCGGGGGAAAGGAAGAGTAGGAGGGCGTGCCGCGTCAGTCGCAGCCGAACAGGAAGGGACGCGCTTTGGCGGGCGTCTTCACAGCTTCATTGTATCCGAGCCGGGCGGCTAAACCAATCCCCAAAGGACATGAACCAGCACGAAAAGGTGGGGCTACTATGCCGAAACGGAAACTGTCTAAGAAAGTGATTGTTTTTCAGTAATATGGGATCGTGTCGTAGTCAGGGGAGGCCGATCAGTTCTTCCCAGCCGAGAGCGTAGCCCACCGCGCGCTTCACTTCCACCCGCCGGGCAACCGACAGCACACCCGCACGCGATTCCAGCCAACCCCTCGCCACGGTTCGAATGTTGTCGAGGTTGGCCACCGAGGCGGACGGCAGGCCCTCCCGCGGGCCCATTCGAACCTCCACCGGGATGGAGCGAATCGTGGTGGTAATTTCGGCCACCACGAACTTGTTGAGGTACTCGTAAGCGTCGTCGCGGCTCAGCAGCAGCACCGGCCGGCGGCCAGCCGGGGCGGGGAGTCTGGCCCACCAGATTTCGAATTGCTTCACGGCCTGTACTCTTCCGCCGTCGACCAATCGTCGGCATCCGCCGCCGAATCCGGCTGTCTGCGGTAAGCGTCCCGCATGGCCGCATACTCCGCCTCGCGAATGGCTTTTCGAATCGCCTGCCGTACGAATTCCGAACGCATCCGCTTACCCGGCGCCGCGACGCGGTCGAGTGCCTGCAAGGTTTGCTCGTCAATCTGGACCAGGAACGACTTCATATAGACCTATTATATGTAAAGTATGTATGCTTCGACTACAATCTACGCCTTCTGGCTGATCCCGGCACCATAGCAGTATGTATGTATGATGGATAGGTGCGGTTTGCGTAATGAACTACCATCGCCTTCCTTTGATCTTTCATTTTTCCAGCGGCAAAAGGCTTCGACCCGTCGTTCTTCTGTTGGCGGCGGCTTTCCTGTGGCCGGCTGTTTCCTCTCACGCGCAGGAGTCCCCTCCGGCTCCAGCGCAAACCGTGAGCGACGATGCCCATCACGACGCCAAATCCGGGGATTCCGCTGTGTCGGCCCCGCGGCCGGACGCGGTTACCACCGAAAACCGCACGCAGCTCAACCTGGCGGGGCAGACAAACGAGAAGGCGGGCGAGAGCCGGCGCAACGAGAACGTCCAGTTCAACCTTATTGATAACAACGCGCTGAAGGAATTGCAGCAACGCCTGGGCACCACCGCCACGCTGATCGAGCAGTTCACTCCCGACAAACATTACTTCGGCAGCGAGTTCGGCGGCGCGCCGGCGGGCCCGATCCACCTCAGCCCGATCGGCCGTCAGAGCTTGCACGGCCAGCTCTACTACGGCCATCTCAACAGCATACTGAGCGCCCGCTCGTTTTTTCAGGTAGGCGACGTGAAGCCGGCGCGTGAAAACGAGTACGGTTTCGCCGTGTCGTTGCCGGCCTGGAAGGGCGGATTTTTCACGTTGAACGGGGGCCAGCGCAAGATTCGCGGCCAGGTAAACGGAAACATTCTGGTTCCGCTGCCGGAGGAACGGTCGCCGCTTACCAGCGACCCCGCCATCGCCGCTTTCGTGATGAAAGTGTTCAGCGCCTATCCGGACGAGCCGCCCAATCGTACCGACATCGACCCGCGGATGCTGAATACCAACTCCCCCCAGAGCATCAACAACGACGATGCCGGGGTACGGCTCGATCAGAAACTGTCCGGACGGGACAGCCTGGCCTTGCGCTACAACTTCGTGAACCAGTTCGTGCGGGCCTTCCAACTCACAAAAGGGCAGAATCCGGATACCCTGACCAAGTCGCACGCGGCTGCCGCCACCTGGACACGAGCCTGGGACGCCGGCACGGTGACGAATTTCTCGGTGGGCTTCAATCGCATTCGCTCGCTGCTCACTCCGGATCCGAATTACATTGGAGTCCGCATTACCGTGGGTTCCACTTACACGCCACTGGGGCCGGGCAACACAATTCCTATCGACCGGGCACAGAACGACTACAAATGGGCCGGACAATTGTCCTTGGTACGCGGCAGGCACCAATGGATGCTGGGGGTCGGTGGCATGCGGCGCCAGTTGAACGGGGCGGAATCGGACGCGGCCATTGGTCATTTTCAATTCTTCAACGATAGCGACGGGGATGCTGTCACCAAGCTGCGAATGGGCAAGCCGACTTATTATTTCAAGAGCATCGGATATATCGACCGCCAATTCCGGTTGACCTATTTCCACGGATACGCGGGCGATAAGTGGCAGGCCACCCAGCGGCTCACCGTCAATTTCGGCGTGCGCTACGAATTGCAGACGGTGCCGGTGGAAGTCCACAACCTGAACACATTTCCTTTCGGCACGGACGGCAACAATTTCGCTCCCATGGCCGGATTTGCCTACAATCTGGCGGGCCGCTGGGGTGTGCTGCGGGGAGGATACGGCATCCACTTCTCTGAGATTTACCCGGTAACAATGCAGCAGGTCCGCTATAACGCACCGCTGAATCTGAAGCTGGTTCTTACGAATCCGGATCTTCTGGATCCATTAGCGGGAATCAGCGGCATCGATCCGTCAAAAGTCCGCTCGGTTCTCTACGATTTCTCGCCCGACCTGGTGAACCCATATTCCCACCTTTACGACTTTTCCTGGGAAACGGAACCGCACTCCGGGTGGCATTTGACAGTCGGATACGTCGGGAGCCGTTCCATAAAACTCCTGCAACACTGGTATTTGAACCGGGCGCACTCGGTGGCCGGACTTGTCTCAACCACCCAGAATGTTGCCGACAGGCGGGCCGACCCGCGATATACGGACATCCGGCGCGTGCTGAACACCTCCATCGGATACTTCGATGCCGCCAAGGTGACGCTGAACGTGCCACGCTGGCGGGGTGTGACCGCCGAGGTATCCTACTGGTACAGCAAGGCACTGGACCTGGGCAGCAATTACACCAACACAGCGCAGGGCACCGACAGCAGCAACTCCCGGAGCCCCAGCGAGTTCAACATTCACGAAATTATGAAAGGTCGAAGCGACTTCGACCAGCCAAACTCGTTTCTGGCGCGCGCTAGTTACGCTCTCCCTTACTTCGGGCGGAAGCCCGGTTGGGAGAGCAGTCTGTTCGCGGGGTGGTCGATTTCCACGGTCGTCCTTTTAAAGTCGGGAACCCCATTTAGCATTCGATACGGGATCGGACTCGCCGGGTTACGGGAACGTGGATGGCATCAGCCCCGACCGGCCAAACCTTTTGGACGCTTCGATTCTGGGCCGGACCATCGGAAACCCGGATACCTCAACGACGCAACTACCGCGTGACGCTTTCGCCTACGTGTACCCCGGGCAGGAGGTGGGGAACCTGGGGTCCAACGTCTTCCGCAAGGGACCCATTCGTAACGTCAACGCGGCGATGTGGAAGTCGTGGACCTTGGGCGGCGAGAAGCAACTGACGTTCCGCGCGGAATCGGTGAACCTGTTCAACACACCGCAATTCGCCCAACCCGGCTACACGCTCGCCGATCCGGGTTTCGGAAGAATCACCAACACGCTGAACGACGGGCGCACTTTCCGGGGGCTGCTGCAGTTTCGGTTTTAGCAGCGGGCTTGAGCCCGGTATGAGAGATCGGTGGCTTCCTTCTACCGGGCCTGTCCAGCCCGCGAGTGTGTCAACATGGTTCGGTGAAATCGCAACGTCTGGTCCTCGCGTTTCTACTGATCGCCGGGCTGAGTTTCGCCCAGTCCGACGTCTACTTCAGCGTTCCTCCGGCGGACGCTCCGGAACTCGCTCCGCGCGGCCCCTACGCCGTCGGCGTGCGAACGGAGGATGTCGTCAATCCCGGGCAAGTGGATATTCTCAAGTTCGACGCGGCCAGCGGGAAAGCTCCGTTGTACGACCGGCCGCTCAAACTGGAGATCTGGTATCCGGCGATCGTCCCGGCCGGCGTAGAGGAGCGCACCACCTACGAACTGGCGATGCCGGGGAACCCGCAATCCCTTCCGGCTGGAGTGCCCAAGACCTTCACCGTCGCGGGCAAGGCGTTGCGCGCCGCGGCCCCGGTTGCGGGAAAGCAGTTTCCGCTGGTGGTGGTCTCGCACGGCTATCCGGGCTCGCGGTTTTTCCTGAGCTACCTGACGGAGAACCTGGCCTCGAAAGGGTATGTGGTGGTGGCCATCGATCACACCGATTCGGTGTTCGGAGCGGTTGGCCCATTCCCCAGCACGCTGCTCAACCGGACCAGCGACCAGGTATTCGTGATCAATGCGATCTCGGAGTTAAGCCAGCGCCCCCATCACTTCCTGAATGGTCTGGTTGACACTTCGCGGGTCGGACTCATCGGCTACTCGATGGGCGGCTACGGCGCGCTTGCGACCGCCGGCGCCCCGTACAGCAAGCAGGCCCTGGCCATGCGTCTTGTGCCGGGCGGCTATTTCAGTTCTCTCACGGAGGCAAACGCTGCGTTTTCGGCGAGCCGCCCGAAACAGTTGAAGGCCGTGGTGGCGATTTCGCCGTGGGGCGGGCAGCCTCCCTACAACAGTTGGGACGCCGAAGGCCTGGCCCAAATCCGCGTCCCGCTGCTGTTCATCGCGGGCGACCACGACGACGTCGCCGACTTCGACCGGGGCATCCGGCCCACCTTTGACAAGGCTGTGAACTCAGACCGGTGCATGCTGGTGTACGAAAACGCCAGGCACAACGTGGGCGGAAATCCCCCTCCTCCGGAGGCGCTTCACGCTTTCACGACGCGGGAATTCTTCGACGAGCCGGTGTGGCGCAAAGACCGCATCACGGCGATCAATCAGCACTTCGTGACGGCGTTCCTCGATCTGTATCTCAAAGGCGACCAGAGCCGCCGCGCCTATCTGCATCTGGCCGTCGAGAAATCGAATGACGGCAAGTGGCCGCTCGAGCGGGGGCAATCGGCCGGCGCGGCATTCAGCGACGGCGCCACCTATTGGAAGGGCTTCCACCGGCGCTGGGCGCTCGGCCTGGAGATGCGCTGTTACGCCGCCGGGCAGGCCGCCCAGTAGCCTCAGTATTTCATCAGCGTCACACGCAGCGTGGTTCCGGTGGACGGAAGCAGCAGGCCGAAGAACGCCTCGTCGCCGTTGAGCTGGCGGCTCATCTTCCACACGCCGTTCTCGTAGCTGCCTTCCTCGACGCGGAGAAATTGTGCCGTAGTCTCTTTCGCTCCTTGGGGCGGCCGGAACTGTACCAGTGCATCGAAGCCCAGAATCAGGAATTCGTTCGGGCCCAACTGGCCGATGAGCGCGCGGCCGGTTTCGTTCTTGGTGCCAGGAGCGGACAGCCCGCCGTAGCCGAGTCGTGGAGGAAAGCCGAACATCGCCACCACGTCGTAGCCGTCGAACCGCAGCAGGCGGTTGGTGAGCGACTGCTCCTCCACCGCGGATTTCAGTTTGCCGGTTCCCCGCAGCGCCGCAATCTCGGGAATCGCCGGACCGACCAGGGCGAAGTTGGCGGCCATCGCCGTCAGGCGCTCACTCAGGGTTTTCGAATTCTGCACGTTGACGCCGAACGGAGCGAAGCCCAACGTGTCGTAGTCTCCAAAGGCGTAGAAGAGGTAGCGCACGAAATCTCCACTGGCGCCCGTCTCGGGTATCAGCAGGGGATTGTCCGGCCGGCGATAGCTGGCGCAGACTTCCTGATAGTTGCGGTAGTGCTGGACGTACACGTCGGGCGCGATGATATCCAGCGCGGGCGTCACCGCCTTCCAGAGATCGAGCACGTTCGTGGTGGCGCCGCCGCTCGGGTAGTTTTCTCCCGGGCGCATGAACGTCTTTTCTTCCCGCAGCCAGACGTTGACGTACATCGGGATGGGGTAGACCTTCTTGCCGCTCTCGGCCACCGCGTTCACGTACGTCGCGACGTAATAGGCGGCAAATGCCTCTTCGGCTTCGGGGCCGAACACCTCGCTCCAGGTGCCGGGCTTCTTCCCCAGCGCCTGAACCAGCCGCTCCGGAACAGGACCGGCGAAGAGTTGGTTGGCCCCCGGGGAATAGTCGCGCACGGTATCGAGAGAGCCGGGCTCGTTCTCCACCTGAACCATGATTACCGTCCGCCGTTCCTGGTCGATTTTGGCGAGGTGCTCCAGAAATGCGGTGAACGCCGCGCTGTCGGCTTCGAGGTTCGCGTGGCAGAGAGGCGAGAGCACCTTCACCGGCTGTCCGGCACGATTCAGCATGTGCTCGTAGGTGGCCGGATCGCGCTTGACCCACTCGGGCGCATAGTCCATCTGGCCGTTCTTCCAGGTGGCGAACCAGAGCAGCACGAGCCGGAAATTTCCCGCGCGCGCGCCGTTGACGATTTCGTCGACGTTGCGGAAGTCGAACTCGCCGCGCTTCGGTTCCACCTGCTCCCAATAGACGGGAATCTCCACCGTGTTCACGTGCAGCGCCCGCATCTGGGCCCAGATGTCGGGCAACTGGCTGGGCCACCCGCTGGAGTTGCGAACCTGCGCGCCGAGCACCAGGAAGGGCTTGTCGTTTACCAGGAGTTGGTAAGTTCCGTTTTGTTTGGCGATGCGGGGGATGGATTCCGCCTGAGCCAGCATCGCCAGGGCAAGGAGAGCAAAAAGCCGGAAGAACAACATTCGTTCAATCTATCGCATCCGGCAGCCTGCCGGCTGGGGCCTTGACGAACCGCGGATAGGGACGGTAGGCACTGGGTGTTTTTCCGAAATAGCTGAATAGTACTCCAGAGTTGCAGCCCTGATTCTTTGCTGGAAAGGCTCAGCATACAGAAGCCGCAGCTTGTTCCCGCCGGTGTGCTGGCGGGCGCCCGCGTCGGTCCGCGCTTACGCCCGCAAGTACGGCTTTCACCGCGTCGAGCGTTTCTTTCAGCGCCTGCTTGCCCGCCTCATCAATGCCTTGCGGCGCACCCCGGCCGCCGGCGGCTATGGCCGCGGCGCCTTCGAAACCTCTTTCCCGGCCGCGTCGGGCGCCCCAGGTTTTGAACACCCCTCGCAGGTACAGGATGTACTTCATGCCTTCGGTTCCGTGCTGGGTCATCTCGGTAAGAATGGCCAGCGTGTGGCCGTGCATCAGGATGGCCTCTTTAT
The DNA here is from genome assembly GCA_963810595.1 of Bryobacterales bacterium. Lineage (GTDB taxonomy): Bacteria > Acidobacteriota > Terriglobia > Bryobacterales > Bryobacteraceae > CAWEOG01. The sequence continues at coordinate 21,839 of CAWEOG010000021.1, forward strand.
GCTTGCCGGCCTGCCACAGGTCCCACGTCTGTGCGTAGAGATCGGCGAATGACGCCGCCGGCATGTCTCCCGAGGAGCCCAGGCGCATCTCCTGAATCAGCGTGCGGCCGTGCGCTCCGGTGAACACTTTCAGCTCATCGTGGCTTTCTTCGCGCAGCGGGCCGATGCGGCGCAGCGGGTTGCCCGCTTCGTCTTTCACGTAGCTCATGTTGGGAATCGCTTTGTGGATGTCCACCAGCAGCTCCACGCTCATCGCGCCCACGGCCTGAACGAACAGCGGCAGGTTCACCGATTTGCCCACCGCGACGTAGTAGTCGAAGATTGTCTTCGCATCGCTCGACTCCGAAGGCGGCAGCGAAATGATGGCGTCGGCGCCGAGTTTCTCGGCCTGTTGGGCGTACTTGATGGAGGTGGCCACGTCCGGGCTCTGCACGCCCAGCACAATCGCCGGCTTCAACTTCCGGCCCGCCGCGGCAATGGCCTGGTTGCCCTCCGTGCGCTCCTTGTCCGAGAGCGTGTTCCACTCGCTCGCCATCTGCGGCCACACAAAACCGTGCACGCCGCCTCGGTGGATGAATTGAAGCTCTTTCACCAGGTCGTCGAGATCGAGCGCATCTTCACCGGTGAATGGCGACTGGGCGATGGGGAAGATGCCGCGCAATGGTTTGCCGCCGGCGCCCTGGGCGTACAGCAGGCGTCCGCCCGGCAGGGCGACTCCCAGCACTCCGGCGCCCAGCAGATGCAAAAACTCGCGACGGCGCGGGCCGTCGAGGCGGTTCGGATTCGTCATGAAGCATGTCCCCCTTTCATTCGCGGCGGCGTTACGTTTCGACGCTCGTGATCATCTTGTCGAGGACGGCCCGATCGATCTCGTAGCCGATACCCGGCTTGGTCGGCGCGTGAACATAGCCGTCGGCGGCGATGCGGACTTTGTCTTTGATGTAAGGCCGGTCGCCCACGCCCTGCGGCACCGTCATTTCAAACCAGATGTTGTTGGGCATCGCCAGCTCGCAATGGAAGTGTACGGCGTGATCGAAGGTTTCGCCCCAGTTGTGGGGAGCGCACTCCATTCCGAAGCACTCGGCCAGGTGGCCCACTTTCATGGCGCCGGTGATGCCGCCGATGTTGTCGACGATCAGGCGCACCACGTCGAGCGCGCCGGCCCGGATGTAGGCCGGGTAGTCGTAGATGGAAAAGATGAACTCGCCGATGTGGATGGGAATGTCGAGCGAGCGGCACAGCTCCACCAGCCCGTCGACGTCGGTGGTGGGGATGGGATCTTCGTATGCGACGTAATCCAGTTCCTGCAGCACGCGGCCTACTTTGATGGCCTCTTCGCGCGTATACACCGCGACGGGATCGTTCAAGAGAATAAAATCGTCGCCGGCCGCCTGGCGAACCGCCTTGGCCACTTCGATGTCCAGTTTGTAGTCGTGGCCGCCGCCCGGCGACGGCGGGTGGATCTTGTAGGCTTTGAAACCCTCTTGCTTGCACTTGCGGACTTCGTCGACGAACTCCTCGACCGTGCGATGGTGCTGTGAGCTGGCGTAGGCCAACACCTTGTCTTTGTAAGCGCCCAGAATCCGGTAGATGGGCAGATTGACAGCCTTGCCCAGGATGTCCCACAGGCAATTGTCGATGGCCGAGGCATAGGAAAGCTGCCCCACCCGGCGCTCTTCGGGGCGCCACTGCGAGGTGAGCGCCGGAAGGTCGAGAACGCTTTTGCCGCGGAGCGCGCGTTTGGCGTAATCGAGCCAGCCCAGATTGCTCCAGTTGGGGTGCCAGTAGCGGTTGGCCAGCGTGTAGTTGCCCTCGATGCCGCTGTTGGTGACGATGGCGGCGATGCGGGTGTAGCCGTTGTTGGTGACGCCCTGGCCGGCGCCAGGGCCGATGACATAGACCTTGACTTCCTTGATGGTGAGATCGGGCAAGTCGGCGGGTTTCACACCGGCGGACTGTGCGGCAGCCAGTCCGGGATTAACGCGCCGCCGCGGCCCCCAGTGCGGAAGCGCCGAGAAAACCCCGGCGTGAAACGCTGCGTTTCGACATCGTACTCTCCTGAGGGGAAGCTGTTGAACTGTTATATCGAATTCAAACCACCTGCGGGGCGGCGGCCCGCCGCCCGCCGCAACAACAATACTTCCAGCGCTTCCTCGGGAGTCAGCAACAGTCCCGGTGGCCCGGTGGTCAAGCCTGCGGTCCCGCACAAATCTGGAGCACGGCTTGGGGTTGGGACCCCGAACGCGAGTGAGGGGACGCTTGGTGCCGCGCCGACTCGGTGGTACGTGCTTACCGCAACCTTACCGCAACGGATTTCCCGGGCCGCCTGTCCACAGAAGAAGAACTTGCACCCGACAAAAGCGACCGTTAGTGAGACACTGGCGCCAATAGAGCATCGAGTTGGTGCGCCCCAGGCACCGATGTTACGCACCTCAGATCGCGGGGCTGCTTTCCTGCCACTGGAGCGTGGACCAGTGCGAATACGCCACCGACATCGTTTTCCGCAAGCAGGCGGATCTGGCGGCCATCTACGGCAACCTGGCGCGCACGGCGATTCACACCGTCAAGCCGGACAACATCGCCACCTTCCTGGGCCGCAAGCTCAGCACGCAATACGAAGGTGAGATGGGCAACCGGTTCAACATCCGAATCGAAGGCACGCGGATCAAGCACACCATGGGGCCGGTGTCATTGAAGCTCTACGACAAGTTCGGCCTCATCCTGCGGATCGAGACCACGGTCAACGATCTGACCTTTTTCAAGCACTACCGCGAGGTAGAACATCGCGACGGCACGCGGGAGACCAAGTGGGCGCCGATGCAGAAGACCATCTACAGCCTGCCCGCACTGCGGGAGATGCTGGAGGCCGCCAACCGGCGCTACTCCGGTGGATGCACTCGTTCGAATGCGACGCCGTTACTGTTCGGCGGCGCAGGCCGGGCACACACCCTGGGCCTCGACGCTGTAACGGTGTACCTGAAAACCGGATGGCAGCCGCTTTCGCAGCCGGACTGGTTCGAGGTCGGTCTTCCTGCAAGTCGAGGATCGATTTGCAGCGCACACATACAAAGTGATGATGCGGCGCCGTGTTTGGGTCCACTCGCAGGCTCCCGTGATGCAGGCTGACCTCATGCAGAAGACCGGAGGCGAGAAACGTGTGCAGGTTCTTGTAGACCGTTCCCAGGGAGATGGACGGGAATCTGCTCGCGCACGATCTCGTAGATCGCCTCCGGCGTGGGATGGCTTTCCATCTCGATCAGCGTGCGATAGATGATCTCCCGCTGATGCGTCACCGCCAGGCCGCCCTGGCGGCACTGCGCGCGGAACTCTTGCAGGAGACGCTCCTGGTCCTCCGGGGTGCGATGTTGCATGATAGTTCTATTAGATAATAAGCATTTATCGTTCGTCAACGCTTCTCAAGACGACTTTTTCTACGATTGAAAGATCCGGCTATACTGGAGATTAAAGGCTAACCATGAAGACCTACGCCAAGTTTGCAGCTCTGGTCGTGCTGATTGTGGGCACGCTGATCTGGCTCGCCATGGGCGGCATCAGCGAGTCCAGCACTTACTACAAGACCATCGCCGAAGATCTCGAAGATGGGCCACCAGAATTGAATAAACGCCTCCGCGTGCCGGGCAACGTGGTTCCGGGCTCCATCAAACGGGTGGGCACGGAAGTGCATTTCGTCATGCAGGAGCAGGCGCCGGAACAAGGTCGGGCGGCCCGCCGGTCCTACTTTGCAGGTGATGTACACGGGCAGCGGAGCCGCTGCCGGACACGTTGAAAGATAAGGCGCAGGCGATGGCGGACGGGAAGCTCGGTCCTGACGGGGTATTTCGGGCTTCTTCGATCGCCGCCAAATGTCCGTCGAAGTACCAGGCCAAGCCGGGCGGCCGGGCGGAGCTAATGCCAACTGGGAAGAATCCATCTGTCAGCTAAGACCGTCCGTTAGGGTCCGCATATGGAAAATCTGGGAGCGCTGGCCATACTACTGGCCTTTTGTCTTGCCGTCTACGCCTTCGTGGGCTCCATCGTCGGCGGCGTCAAGAAGAAAGCCGTTTCTGGTGGTCAGCGCCGAGCGCGCGGTGATCGCCGTTTGGGCGCTGGTTACGCTGGCCTCCGGGATTCTGGTCTACGCGCTGCTCACCGGCGACTTCCGTTTGGCCTACGTGGCCGCGCACAGCAACCGCGCCATGCCGCGCTCTACAAGTTCGCGGCGTGGTGGGGCGGGCAGGAAGGCTCGCTGCTGTTCTGGAGTTTCCTGCTGGCCACCTATTCGGTGGTGGTGGTCTTACCAACCGGCGCAAGTTCCGCGACATGATGCCGTACGTGACCGCGGTGCTGATGGGTACGCAGGTGTTCTTCCTGATGCTGATCATCTTCGTGGCGAACCCGTTCGAGGTGCTGGCGGTGGGCAAGGGCATCACGGCGGTGCCGGACGGCAACGGGCTGAACCCGCTGCTGCAGTACCCGGCCATGGCGATCCATCCGCCCATGCTGTATCTCGGCTACGTGGGATTCGTGGTGCCGTTCGCCTTCGCCATGGGCTCGCTGATCACGCGCCAGCCGGGCGATGCCTGGATTCACACCACGCGCCGCTGGACGCATGGTCACCTGGCTGTTCCAGAGCAGCGGCATCCTGCTGGGCGCCGGCTGGGCCTACGCCGTGCTCGGCTGGGGCGGCTACTGGGCCTGGGACCCGGTGGAGAACGCCTCGCTGCTGCCGTGGATCACCGCCACCGCCTTTCTGCACTCCGTGATGATGCAGGAAAAGAAGGGCATGATGAAGGTGTGGAACATGGTGCTGGTATCGGCCACCTTCTTCCTGTGCATCTTCGGCACGTTCCTGACGCGCTCCGGCGTGGTGAGTTCGGTGCACGCCTTCGCGCAGTCGCCGATCGGCAATTACTTCGTGGTGTTCCTGGCCGATCATCGCGGCGGTGACGGGTACTTTATTCTCGACCGGCTGGAGTACCTGAAGAGCGAAGTCGCAGCTGGAAAGCGTGGTCTCGCGCGAGTCCAGCTTCCTGTTCAACAACCTGATCCTGCTGGCAAGCTGCTTCGCGGTGCTGTGGGGCACGCTGTTCCCGGTGATCACCGAGGCCGTCACGGGCGAGAAGATCAGCGTCGGCGACGCCGTTCTTCAACCGCGTGAACGTGCCCATCGGGCTGTTCCTGCTGTTTCTGACCGGCGTCGGGCCGCTGATCGCCTGGCGGCGCAGTTCGGTCGAGAGCCTGAAGCGCGGCGTTCCTGTGGCCGGCGGTCGGCGGCCTGGTGCTGGCAGTGGCGCTGCTGGCGCTGGGCGTCCGCAACTTCTACGCGCTGGTGTCCTTCGGGCTGTGCATGTTCGTGGCGGCGACGATCGTCGTCGAGTTCTATAAGGGCGCGCGCGCCATCGCGGCGCGCACCGGACAGAATCTCGTCGCTGGCCATGGTGGAGCTGACGCACCGCAACACGCGGCGCTACGGCGGCTACATCGTGCACATGGGCATCGTGCTGATGTTCATCGGCTTCACCGGCGCGGCGTTCAACCAGGACACGACGCAGGAGGTCAAGGTCGGCGACTCGTTCGACATCTGGGCAAGTACCGAGTTGAGGGTGGCCGACATCCGCGACGGCGACAACGCCAATTACTACCTGGCACCACGCGGTGGTGAACGTCGATGCGAGAACGGCGAGACCATCGGCGTGCTCGAGCCCGAGAGGCGGCTGTACAAGTCCAGCGGACAGCCGACTTCGGAAGTGGCCATCCGCCGGCGCCTGAACGAAGACCTGTACCTGAACTTCGCGGGCATGTCGGAGACCGACTCGAGCAAGGCCATCATTCAGGCCTACGTGTTTCCGCTGGTGTCCTGGATCTGGATCGGGTTCTGGGTGCTGTTCTTCGGCACCCTGGTCTGCCTGGTTCCGAGCAAGATGAAGATGCAGTACCCGAAGACGCAGGTGGTTGGCATGGTGGAAAAACATGCGGCGGTGCAGAAGTAGCCTGATTGTGCTGCTGTTTCTGGGCGCCGGTGCTGGCCTGGAGCGAATCAGCCGCTCGAGAAGCCCACGAGGTCCGGCGCATCGGAGAAAAGCTGGCCTGCCAGTGCGGCTGCAGCGACAGCCTCTCGACCTGCGAGATGCACGAGTGTTCGTTTGCGCATTCGGCCCGGATCGAGCTGCTCAAGATGGTCCAGTCCGGAATGACCGAGAAGCAGATTCTCAGCGGCATTCCGGAAACAGTACGGGGTAAAGATCCTGCTTCGCCTCCAGCCCAGGGCTTTTCCTGCTCGGCTGGCTCATGCCCTACATTGGACTTGGCTTCGGCGTTGGCGTACTCTGGTTGTTCTGAAGCGCATTTCCGCCCGAGGCCGCGTCGGCCACCGCCGCGGCCGACTCCGATACGATGCAGTCGCTACAAGGAGCGGATCGAAAAAGATCTGGCAGACCTCGATTAGATGATCATAGGAATTGCAGTCCTCCTCACGGTAGCCGCAATTGTGTATACCCTCTGGTGCGGGAGACCGACCTCCCGAGCCCGAACCCGTCTCTCCGGTCCAGCACCTGGAAGAACGGAAAACCGCCATCTACGAAAATCTGCGCGACTTCAATTTCGAGTACCGCGTCGGCAAGCTTTCGGACGACGACTACCAGACCACCAAGCAGGACCTGCAGCGGGAACTGGCCGTCGTGCTGGCCGAAATCGATAAGCTGAGCGGGGCGGCGGAAAGCCGCACCGGCCGCTCGCGCCGAAGCCGACGCCGGCTCCGCGGCCCCGCCAGCCGCACCGGCGCCGGTCGCCAGCCGTTGTGTCCGCACTGCAAGGCCGAGTTCGAGCAGCCGATGAAATTCTGCGGCGAGTGCGGCAAGCCGATGGAGGAGGCGCGGGCATGAAGCGCGATACGCCGACTGCGCTGGCCGCCTGCTGTCGGCCGCGGCGCTTTGGCGCGGATATCAAGGGCACGGTGATCAACGGCACCACCGGACAACCCGCAGGGCGGCGTGGAAGTGTATGCCATCCAGATGGGGCAGGGCGGAATGGAGCCCACCGGAGACGGTCACCAGACGGACGCGCGGATGGCACCTTCACGCTCCCGAAGACGCCACCGGCGGACGCACCTGGTGCAGCTCAACTTCGAGGGAGTCACTTACAGCCAGATGATCGACCCGGCACCCCGCGGAAAGCCGTGACGATGGGCCGTGTACGACTGCCTCGACGAACCGGGCGCCGCCAAGGTCACCGAGCATATCATTCTGCTGGAGCCGGGCGGCGGCCAGATCCGCGTGAGCGAGGTCGTTCCTCTACCTGAACACCGGCAAGACTGACGTACAACGACCCCAAGCAGGGGACCCTGCACTTCTATCGTGCCGGAAGCGGCCGAAGCGACGTACGGTCGAGGGTGACGGCGCCCGGGCGGCATGCCGATCGAGCGTCCGGCCGAGAGCCACCGGCCAGGCGCAGCGTCTACAAGGTGGACTACCCCATCAAGCCCGGCGGCGAGACGCGCTTCGAGATGTGCTATTCGCGTGCCGGCGGACGAGCCGGCCAAGTTCGCGGGCAAGATTCTGAAACGCGGGGCCCCGACGCGGCTGGTTGCGCCGCCGGGCGTTACGCTCGCGGGCGACAACGTCATGGGGCTGGGCGAGGAGCCGCAGACCCACGCCACCATTTACGAGGTGCCGGGCCCGAATTCGAAGTGCAGATCGAAGGCAGCGGCTCTATGCCGGCCGCGGCGCAGCACGCAGCAGCAGGACAGACGCCGGCAACGGAGATCGAACGAGGTGCTTCCGCGGATCTACAGCAACCTGATCCTCATCTGCGGCTTGGCATTCGGCATCCTGCTGCTGGGTTTCGTCGCTGCTGCTACCGGCGCGGACACGCCCCGAAAGGCGGCCAAGCTGTGAGCCAGGAAGCGCTGCCAGAGCATGAATGACCGCTCTCTCCGTTCGAGGACGTCTGGAAGTTCTACGGCGACTATCCCGCCTTGCGCGACATCAGCGCTCGAGGTAGAACCGGGGCAGTGCATGGCCCTGCTCGGCCGCAACGGCGCCGGCAAGACCACGCTGCTGCGCATTCTGGCCGGCCTGTCGCCGGCCACGCGCGGCGCGTGCGGGTGTTCGGCAAGGACGGGACGCGAGACCGACGATTCGCCGCAAGGTCGGCATCCTCGGCCACGGCATCGCGGTCTACGAGGAGCTCTCGGCGTTCGAGAACCTGAAGCTGTTCGCGCGGCCTGTACGGCGCTGGCCGAACCCGCCAGCGCGGCGCTCGAATGGCTGGAACGCACGGGCCTGCTCAACGTGAAAGACGCGCCGGTGCGGGAGTATTCGCGCGGCATGCGGCAGCGCCTGGCGGTGGCGCGCGCTTTCCTGCATGCGCCCTCGCTGCTGATTCTGGACGAGCCGTTCACGGCGCTCGACGACCGCGCCATCGCGCTGCTGCAAGACCTGCTGCGGAGGCGCTCGGCGCAGGGCCGCACCATCATCATGTCCACGCACCAGTTGCGCGAGGCGCTCGAACTGGCCACCGCACGTGGCGCTGCTCGATCGCGGAAGGCTGGTTCACACCGGCGAGCGCACGGCCGAGATGCTGGCCGACCCGGGCTGGCTCTACCGGACCTACGGGGAGGCATGATGCAGTTCCTACGCCAGGCGCTCGCGCGTGGCCGCCAAGGATCTGCGCAGCGAGATGCGCACCAAGGAGGCCATCAACGCATCGCTGGCCTTCGCGCTGGTGATCCTGCTGCTGTTCAGCTTTGCCTTCGATCCCACCGCGGACGCCACGCAAGCGATGTCCGGCGGGCTGCTGTGGCTGGTGTTCGCCTTCGCCGGCGCGCTGGTTCTGAACCGCAGCTTCGCGCGCGAGCTGCCCAACGACTGCCTGGACGTGCTGATCGCCAGGCCGGTGTCCGGCGCGGCGCTGTTTCTGGGCAAGGCGCTGGCCAACTTCGTGCTGCTGCTGGCGGTGGAGCTGTTCTCGCTGCCGGTGTTCGGCATCTTCTACAACATGCGCTGGACCTGCAGTTCTGGCCGCTGATGCTGGTGCTGGTGCTGGGCACCTGGGGGATGACCGTGGTGGGGACCGTTTTCAGCGCGCTGACGGTGAACCTGCGGCTGCGCGAGCTGATGCTGCCCATGCTGGTGTATCCGCTCATGATTCCCGGCCTGATGGCGGCCATGCAGTTGAGCACGCCGCTGATCGCGGGCCAGCCGCTGGCGGGCGAGTTCATGATGTGGCTGCGGCCTGCTGGTGGCCTTTGATGTGATTTTTACGGTTCTGGCGGTGGCGTTGATCGACACAATTCTGGTGAACTGATGAGGTGGAGCTTGCATGCATGCGAGGACGACAATGCTTGCTGATCGGCGACTGGTGAGCTGCTGATCGCCGGCGCTGTTGCTGGCCTACAACCTGCGCGTCATTCTCTGCGTTTGCCGGACGAAGAGTTCCAGGGAGCCATCTTCCGCATCATCTTCTTCCACGTGCCCGCGGCCTGGACGGCGTTCCTGTGCTTCTTCGCGGCGCTGGTTTCGAGCGTGGTCTACCTGATGAAGAAGAATCTGAACGCCGACGCCTTGGCCGTCGCCACCACCGAAGTGGGCCTGGCGTTCGGCGCGGCCAACCTGATCACGGGCACGATCTGGGCCCGCGTGATCTGGGGCATCTGGTGGACCTGGGACTGGCGCCTGACCTCGATGCTGGTCTGCTGGATGCTGTACGCCGGCTACCTGGTGCTGCGGCAGGCCATCGAGGAGCCCACGCAGCGCGCCAAGATGGCGGCGGTGCTCTCGATCTTCGTCTTCGCCGACGTGCCCATCGTGTTCTTCTCCATCAAGTGGTGGCGCACGCAGCATCCGCAGCCGGTGGTGTGGGGCGGCGGGTCGATGGACCCCATGTATTACCGGATGATGTTCCTCAACTGGATACCCATCATCCTGATCGGGGTGGTGCTGGTGGCGCTGCGGATGCGGATGGAAAAGACGCAGCGGGAAATCGACGCCATGCGCCGCATGGCGCACGCGCTGTAAGAGAAGACGAGGGAAAGGGTTTCACGAATGGCCGAGACCACACACAATTTCACCTTCATGTTCTACGGCTTCCTGGCCGCATGGATGGTTTTGATGGTGTACGTCATCATCATTGTCTCCAGGGAAAAGAAGATCAAGCAGTCGATCGAAAACTTAAGGCGGCTGCTGGAAGACCGCGAACGCAAAGGCTAAACGGCATCCCGGCCCCGGCCGGCAAGAGGGCGACCTCGCAACCGCGCCCACCCTGGAACGGTCCACTGCATCTGAACCCCGAATGTAAATGAGGGGACTCTGCGACGGGGCTCTGCAAACCGGAAAGAGCGTCTCACTGGTACAACTCACTCCCTCGGAACCCCGGACTGTAAAGAAGGGGACTCTTCAGCCCCAGTAGGTGACCGATGCTGCTTGTCTCAGGCTCGGTTTGACGAGTTTCGGTTTTCGGGCTTGGCTTTGATTTGCAGAAGCTCTCGAGGGTCAGCGGTGAGCCTTTGTCCGCCCAATGGACACCGGCACGGAGGCCGGTGGAACCTGACACAGCCAGGAATGGCCGTGCCACAGCGGTGTCCGTTTTCGGAATTGCTTTTGTTTTCTGGTTTCTTGCGACGACGGGACACGGGCCGCGGACCACTTCTTCAAGCTGGCTTCCAGCCGGTTCGAACGCGACGATTCTGCAACACGCCCCGGAGCGTCGCTTCGCTGCGGCAAGTTTCATCCTGCTACCGGCAGCGCAGCCGCAAGTCCTATTTTCAAATCGGCTGCCTCGCGCTTGCGCACGCAACCGGCCCCAGCGCTTCGCCCGTCCGAAAGTCGAAAATCGTACCGGAGGCCCGGACAGAATTCAGTGGCGACGAATTGGGCGGCTGGCCGGGGCCACAGCCGCGAAAACGCCTTTCGGGAACGTTATCTCACACGCTGCAACAACTTGGAACGCCCCGGCGCGTCGTTTCGCAAGCTGGCCTGCCTGCCCACGGCATCCCCAATCCCCCACAAACGCAGAATGCCCCACCGCTTCGGGGGCCGCATTGCGACATATCACCCACCCTTCTCTGCGCTAGAAGTAAGTTCTTGTGATTCATACCTGTTTCTCTGTTGGATTTTGGCACAGTGATTGCTACGTAGTTGGCATATGGCAAGTGCGATGCTGAAGAATGCCACAGATTGTAGGGTCTTGTCGAGTAAGCAAGTTCAGCCATTGAATCAGGTCTCCTGGTTCGATCTGCTGCTGGTCGCCCTGTGTGCGGCGATCTCTCTCCTCGCTGTGGCGACCCCGGTGTTCGGCGCCCGCTGATTGCGCAAGATCAGCGCTGCCATTGGTGGGAAGCAAGGCTGAGTTTCAAGCTTCCCGGGACCGGACAGAGAGCACCGCTTCCGCTTCCACAACCTAGGGTGACGCAGCCCACCCGCCCGAGGCTCTTTCCTCCGGGAGCCAATGGCACGGGTTATTAGCCGCCGTAGGTTCTACTGGGCGCCCGGACGGCGCCGTGCCGGCAGGAGTTGAAGTCCAGGGTCAACTCCAGCCGGCTTTCTTTTTTCGACAACCTCTCCGCACGGCGATTCCAACCCCATGTGAGCCAGACGGCATCGGAAACCGCCTCAGAAACTCGTTTTCACAACCATTTCGAACACTCTGGGATCGAGCGCGGTGTTGATGGCGCCGAACGACGGCGCGCCGTAGCTGGTGTTCGGTGTGCCCGACGCCAGTTGAGGCCCGTCTTTAAAGAAGGGGGGGTCTGCGCTGGGGCAACGGAAGCAGGGCGCTGGGCGGGCCGCCGCCTTTGCAGTCGGCGGTATGGAGTCCGGTGTGGCCCCCGCGGAAGCCCCTCTCCGGCGCGGTGAATCGCTTACTTCCACTCCCACAGCGTGCTATGGGTATTTCCGTCCGGATCCACGTCGAATTCGAACACTGCGGCAACTTTGTTCAGGCTCGCCAAGGCCGGAGACGCGGTGCTGTAATACACCGCTCCCCGATAGCTGACCGAGCCGGTGGGCTGCAGTACTCCGACTCCCTGGCCCTTCCAACTGGCCATGTTCCCGTCCTGGCACATGACCACTCCCTCGCCTTCCCCGTATAGGGTTCCATCGGGCCTGGACTGCGACCAGTAGGTGCCGATCTCGAACATGTCGTGTCCAAGGACCTTTCCAGTGCCTTCAAACGAAACTTCAACCTTGAAACCACCGTCGGTTGAGAGTACCCGGCGGCCGGTTCGTTTTCCCCGCGCTTCTGCAACGGTATTGCCTAGCATGTTGATTTTCCCCTCCGTGGGTTAAGCAGGGCCGGAAATTCCTCAGGGAACCCGGCTGGTTGGACCGAGTATACACCAGCGAGGCGCCACTCAGCCAAAAGGTCTGTGCGCGGGCATCCGTGTACACTCGAAAGATATGTTAGGTGGAGAATGCCTGCTGCGAACCCTGGTGGCGAGCCAGGTGGACGTGTGTTTTATGAATCCGGGCACCAGCGAGATGCAGTTTGTCGCGGCGCTGGACCGGGTGCCGGAGATGCGCGGGGTCCTGTGCCTGGTGGAGGGGGTGTGTGCGGGCGCCGCCGACGGCTATGCGCGAATGCTGCGGCGGCCGGCGTCGACCCTGCTGCACCTGGGGCCGGGCCTCGCCAACGGACTCTCCAATTTCCACAACGCGCGGAAAGCGCGTTCGCCCATCGTGAACATCGTGGGCGAGCATTCCACCCAGCACCTGCCCTACGATGCTCCCCTGACGGCGGATATTGAAGCCATCGCCCGGCCGGTGTCGGCGTGGGTGAAGACGCTGGCTTCGGCGGACCAAATGGGCGTCTTGGCGGGTGAAGCGGTGGCGGCGGCGTTGGTTCCACCGGGAGGCGTCGCGACGCTGATCGTGCCGGCGGATTTTTCCTGGTCGCCGGCGGGCCAGCCGGGCGCGCCCGCTACGGCTTCTTCGCGGCGGGCGCCGGATGCCCGGGCGATTCGGGAAGCGGCGCGAATTTTGCGGCTCGGTCGCCAGGCCGGAATTCTCCTGAGCGGGAACGCGCTACTCGAAGAAGGCATTCGAGCGGCCGCGCGGATACAGGCCGCCACCGGGGCGCGGGTATTTGCCAACCGCTATGCCGCCCGTCTCCGGCGCGGGCGGGACTTTCCGAATCCGCTCCGCCTCCCCTATTTCCCGGAGCCCGCCGAGGCCGCTCTGGAGGGGCTCACGCACATTGTGCTGGTGGAAGCCGAGGCGCCCGTGTCATTTTTCGGCTACCCGAACCGGCGGAGCACGATCGCACCGGAAAACTGTCTGTTCCATCGCCTGGCTTCCGAGCAGGAAGAGAGCGTGCAGGCCCTGGAAGCGGTGGCCGACGAGCTGGGGGCGCCCACAAGCGTGTCGGTGCCGCGGCTGGAGCCGACGGCTCTCGAAACCGGCGGTGCGCTGTCGCCGGAAACGATCGGCGCCGTGGTGGCGGCGCTGCTGCCCGAGGACGCCATTGTCTCCGATGAAATGGTCTCGGCGGGAGAAGCGGTGAACAGCCGGCTGCTGGCTGCGGCGCCGCACGATTTGCTGCCGGTTGCCGGCGGCTCCATCGGCCAGGGGCTTCCGGTGGGGCTGGGCGCGGCGGTGGCCTGTCCCGACCGCAAAGTGGTGTGCCTGGAGGCCGACGGCAGCGGGATGTATTCGCTGCAAGCACTGTGGACCATGGCTCGCGAGCGGCTCAACGTCACCACGGTGATCTTTGCCAACAGCCGGTACCGCATCCTGGACGTCGAAATGCGGCGCACCGAGGCGGGACCGGTGGGCGAACGCGCTGAAGCGATGATCGACCTGCGGCGGCCGGCGCTCGACTGGGTGGCGCTGGCATCGGGCTTGGGAGTGCAGGCGGCGCGGGCGCAATCGGCACACGAGTTCGCGGACCTGTTTTCCGCAGCCATGTGCGAGGACGGGCCGTTCGTCATCGAAGCCGTGCTGTAGACGGGGCGCCTCTCCGTGCTTATCCTGAAAGTAGCCGGCTCAATTCCGTATCCGGGATGGGTCGTTCTGGGCTGGGTGTGCCCGGTAATCAACTACGCCGCCATCGATGCGGTGAATTCTGGAGGTGCAATGTTGTCAACTGCTGTCAAACCTGCCGTGCGCCCCGAGGGCGCGCAACAAACCACGCCCGAGCGCATTATGCAATTTGCCTGGGGTTACGCAGCGCCGCTGATGATGGAAGCCGCGGTGCACCACCGTGTGTTCGACACGCTCGATGGGAGTCCGATGACCGTCGCCGAGATGAGCCGAACCACCGGCGCGTCGGAGCGCGGGTTGCGCGTGCTCATGAATGCCCTGGCCGGGTTCGGATTGCTTACCAGGGACGCCGGCGGACGCTTCGGATTGGCCCCCGATACCGCCAGGTTTCTAGTGAGCAACAAACCAGGGTATCTGGGCGGAGTAATGAAGCACGTCAGCTCGCAGTTGATACCGCGCTGGCTGCATTTGAGCGACGTGGTGGCTTCGGGAAAGCCCGTGGAAACGGTGGACGACGACAGCCACGGAGCGGAATTCTTCGCCCAATTCGTCGGGGATCTGTTCCCCATGAATTATCCCGCCGCCATGACGTTGGCCGGAGCGTTGCGGCTGCCTGACGCAAGGCCCGTGCGCGTGCTCGACATCGCGGCCGGCTCGGGCGTGTGGGGCATCGCGCTGGCCCAGAAATCGGAGCAGGTGCGGGTGACCGCCTTGGACACGCCGGGCGTGATTCCGGTTACGCGCAGCACGGTGGCGCGTTTCGGCCTGGCCGATCGATTCGACTACATCGAGGGCGACATGGCCACCGCTGAGTATGGGACTGGCTACCAGGTTGCCGTCCTTGGCCACATCCTTCACGCTCTTGGAGAAGGTGACGCTCGCGCCCTGCTGCGGAAGACGTTCGCTGCGCTCGAGCCGGGAGGCTCGATCGCTATCGCGGAGTTCCTGGTGAATGACGACCGCAGCGGTCCGCCGAACGCTCTGGTGTTTGCCGTAAACATGCTGGTAAACACGGACGCCGGCGACACCTATTCGTTCGAACAGATCGGTGGGTGGCTGCGCGAAGCGGGCTTCGAGAATCCGCGAACGGTGGACGCGCCGGGGCCGTCGCCGCTGATTCTGGCGGAAAAACCCGGTACCTCGCCGGCGGTCAGTTAATTCTGCAGAACCACCTTATGGTAATGCGCGATGTAGCCGTGAGGGCCCACCGCCCAGCCCTCGTCGGCGGCGGGGAAGCTGATGGCCGCTGAAGGGATTCAAGCTTGCCGATGGTCGACCATCTCTTCCCCCCGTTCGAGGTCTCGAGAACCAGTTCCGTTCCATCTCCTTCGGCCAGCAGGAACCCGGTCTGGGCATTCAGAAACTGCATGTCGGCGATGGGGCGGTAGGTCTGCAGACCCGCGTATTGGGTGTTCCAGGTCGCTCCGCCGTCCGTGGTCGCGAGCAAGCCGCCCTGGTGTCCGCGGTTTGGAAGCAGCCAACCGATCTGCGGTGAGACGAATTGAATCTTGATCAGGTTGGCCTTGAGCGGCGGTGGAATCTCTTTCCAGGTTGCGCCGCCATCGGTAGTCGCCGCTACGTGGCCATAATCGCCCGCGATCCAACCGTGCTGATCGTCGACGAAGAAAACCGCCTGGTAGTCGTTGCGAGGAAGCTCGCCAAGCGTCTTCCAGGTCCGGCCCCCGTCGTCGCTGCGATAGACATGAGCGCCTGTGGTGGGGACATGAAGTTGTAGCCGGGCGTTTCCCAGCATCGAGCCGCCCCCGAATCCGTCGAATCCTGGCAGCGGTACCGCCGGCTGCCACGATTCGCCGCCGTCGGTGGTGTGCAGCAGAGGACTATTCTCCGCCTGCACCCAGCCGTCCGCCGGCGACGTGAAGTCCGCGTCCTTCGAGTTTCACGCCCTCCTTGCGCTCCATCAGCGCTGTCCAAGTATTGCCGCCGTCGGTGGTCTTGAGCAGTGTATTCGCCTCTCCCACGGCGTAACCCACCTGCCGGTTCACGAAGCTCACACCCCACAGGTCATCGTTCACCCCGCTTTTTTGAACATCCCAGCGATAGATGATCTTCGGCTGATTGGGTTCGGCCCCCTTCGCAGGGACGGCCCTCTTCTGCCGCACCGGCTGCGCACTCGCCGCCAGCGCTAGAAGGAACACCAAGGCAGTGCATTTTGCGTATTTCATCGCTCATTCCCCCTCGTTCACCCAGCTTGATTTTTAGTCCTCACCGGAAATGCGGCGCGGCGATGTCGCCGCATAGCCCAGACCGCATTCCATCCAGCGCCTTCCCAGCCGGCGTTTCACATAAAGAATGGGCGGGTCCCAGTAGGGGGCGCCCGCTTGTTAGTCCTCGCTCCGAGGCAAAAAACCGATGTCCACCGAGTAGCGCCTGGGATTGTGGGGGTCAATCCAAACCCCGATCGTATCGCCGGAGATGTACCGCGCGGGATTGTACCAGATGCTGTCACTCTTGAACGCCTGCACGCGTTTACTCGCCGGATTCAGCCATTGGGAAACGATGCGGTAGGGGTGCGATCCGTCGACGGTCAGGCTGGTATCCAGCTCGACCCGATCGAACGTCGTCTGGATTTGCTGCCCGTTCGAGCGCAGCCACGCCTGCACCTGCTTCCGGCGGTACATCCACGCCAGCGGCACCCCGCCGAACAGACTGAAAGCCACTCCGAGGATCATCAAGACAAAGGCGGCGCCCCACAATGAAAAAAATCCTTTGATAGACGCGTTGGAGGGGTTTTGGGGATCGTACAGCACCGTTACCGTGTCATTTACATGATAGGAAGGCGGATCGGCGCCGGCGCCTGAAACGAACTGCACGTCCGCGCCGGTGTCGGTCTGAAACCGCACCCGAGGGTGGTAGTAGTAGCGGTAGGAAGTTCCTCCGTTATGCGAGGTACTGCGAGTCAAGACGTTTGCAATCACGACGCCGGATACAGTTTCCGACCGCTCCACGAAACTGCGCTCGCTTTGAGCGACCCAGACGGCGGCGGCCAGCAGGACGACACCGGCAGTGGCAAACAACTTGAAGATCCAGCTCACCTTCTCCATCCGAGCCCCCCCTCGATGAAGATTGCCGTTAGGATATCACGAGCAGATGGAAATCCTCAAAGCGCATGCCCTTCGCGGCGTGTTCCGCACTCCGAAAGGCGACCGGTCGAAAGCGGTGGGATGCGCCAGAGTTTACTAACAGGGACATAAGTTCCTGCTCCATGAGAATCCGACTCACCATGCCGATCGAGATCACACCGGATTAAAGGCGCGATTCAGGAACGCCGATAGAATCGTTCAGGAACGCTCAAAGTGTGGCGTTTCCGCTCCGCCGGGCAGACCGAATATTGGTTCTGGCCGAGAAGAGCGGGGGAGTACCCTATCATGGAAGCGACGGTAATTCGCGCGGGGGAAAAAATTCACGTTGCTGAAAGGCGGCGTTTTGAGTCCGACCTGAGGCGTCACTTTGTCGGCGAGGTCATCGAGGCAGCCGGAAACCTGATTCGAGCCAGGGGCTACGCGTTCGTCTTTAACAGCGGTACCGGGAAATTTGAGAAGAAGCCGGAAGTTCGCACGCGCGTCTTCAGCGCCATCAATGCGAATAACACCATCAATATCCTGGTTGACAATCTTAAGCTGGAACGTGTGAAATACGTGTTTGACGCCAACCGGCGTCTGGTCTTGACTGACGACCAGGACTTGAATTTCGATATCAACGAATTCGGACCTGCTCGTTAAACCCTATGTGTCAAGAAACCACAGCCACCTGCGCCGGTGTTCCTCGGGCGAGGATCGTCATGTCATCCCGAAGTCCCCTAGGCGGAAGGTCCGGTTGGCAGTGAAACCTCGGACTATGCACGCGAATGTATGAAACTGCTCACTTATTGAACTGATCCGGCCTGCTCCACCAGCAGTCGCACGGCTCGCGCCGCGGCCAGCGTCACATCCGCCGAGGGTTTTTCTAACTCAGCCAGCGCGTCGGTTTGCTGCTTCGCCCAGCCTTCGGGAGCCTTTTGCCTGCCTTCGATGTAACCCAGCGCTTCCAGGCCAATCCGGCCCACTTTCGAGAGATTTTCCGAAAGGGGAATCGCTTCCTTGAGTAGAAAACTGCCTTCGAGGGTGGGCAGAAGCTGTTTGTGGTTGTCGCGCCAGGCGGTTAGCGTTGAGCGGACCGAGGCCACCGCCGCCGAAGACGGCGAAGCGGTTGCAAGGCTTTTGATCTCTCCTTCCAGACGGCGGACCGGCTCACTCTCCGGCGGCACGGCGTCCACCAGCCGGTTCAAGGCATCGCGGCTGGTGAAGCGGTGGCGCCGGTACAGATTCAGGCGATCGGCCTCAACCGCATCGGCGAGCGTCTCGAGCGCGCCCACGTCGCCACCCGCGGCAAGACGTTCGAGCGCCGGCCGGGTGTAGGCGCGGTGCTGAACGCCCGTCCACTCCAGGCCGCGGCTCGCCATCTCCAGGCGCGCGTACATGGAATCGACGTCGGTGATCTCTTTCGGCGACCAGAGCCGCTCGGCGATGGCGGCGGTGCGCGGCCAGATGCGGGAATCGACGTCCTCGGCGGTGACGTATTCGCTCCACATGCAGGCTTCCCCGCCCAGCACCCGCTTGCTCTGGGCCGCGTCGAGAGACGCCGCTTTGCCGCCCAGCGGATCGTTCGCATAGTGTAGGGACGCCGGGCTCAGGTGGTCCAGGTAGTAGCCCCAGGAAAGAATGCCGTTGTAGCCCTGGGTGGCGGCGTCGGCGAGCGATTCCTGGCCACGCCAGGATTGAATCACGATATCGGTGGGAAGGCCGGGCTGGAATATCTCGTCCCAGCCGACCATCTTCTTGCCGTGCTTTTTCAAAATCGCCTGAATGCGGCGGTTGAAATACTGCTGCAGCTCGTGACTCGACTTCAAACCCTGCGCGGCGGCGAACGCCTGAATCTTCGGATTGGCCTTCCATTGCGTGTCGCGCACCTCGTCGCCGCCGATGTGAAAGTACGCATCCGGGAAAAGCTGCGCCATCTCGCCGAGGAAAGTATTGAGAAAGTCGTAGACCTTTTTGTTGGAGGGGTCCAGCACCGGCTCGTAAATGCCCCACCGGCGGCCGATGGAATAGGGGCCCGGCGCGCTGGCCAGCTCGGGGTAGCCGACGAGCCAACTGTCGGTGTGCCCCGGTATGTCGAACTCGGGCACCACGCGGATGCCGCGATCGTGCGCGAATTCCACGATATGGCGGATTTCGTCCTGGGTGTAGTAGTAGCCGTCCGACCCTTTGCGCTGCAATTCCGGGAAGCGTTTGCTTTCGACGCGAAAGCCCTGGTCGTCGGAAAGGTGCCAGTGGAAGACGTTCAGCTTCACCGCGGCCATGGCTTCCAGATTGCGCTCTACCACGGCGACCGGCATCCAGTGGCGCGCCACGTCCAGCATCAGGCCGCGCCAGGCGAAGCGTGGATGGTCTTCGATGCGCACCGCCGGCACGTAAAAGGATTCGGCGTCCGCGCTGACCAGTTGCGAAAAGGTCGCCATGCCGCGCAACGCACCGGTTACTGTGGGCGCGGACAGACGCGCGCCGTCGGTTGTCACTTCGAGCACGTAAGATTCGTCTTCGCCGAGCGCCGGGACGGGCGGCGCGGCCCGCTGGCAATCGATCACCAGCACCGGCCGGCCGGAGGCGTCGGGAAGAATCGGCAAACCAGTCTGGCGCGCGATTCGTTCGCGCAGCCGGGCGATGGCCGCGCGCAGTTGCGCATCGACGTGACCGCTGGCGCCGACGGCAAAATCGGCGTCGATCGGCAGCCTGCCGGTGCCCGGAGTCAGTTTGGCGGGCATTGGCATCAGGCCGAGCGGACGATCGGCGGCGCCGAGCGCCGTGGCCAGCAGGATTAAAACGATCATGCGTGGAAGCAAGGCGGTGTACCCCCAATCCGGGAAGCCGTATTCAGCCCGAGCCGCTGCCAGTATATCTGATTCGGCCGGTTTTGGGCTTTTCCCAAGTACAGGGCGACGTTAGGGTTGCGAATTCAGAGTAGGATGGGGTGGACACGACTCACGGCAGAGAATCAGCGCATCGATCGACCAGGCGCCGCCTCCCACAACGATCAGAAACACGAGGCTGAGCAGCATCGAAAAATCGGTGCGCGCTTCGTGGGCCATCGCCCAGAATCCTTTTGCGGCCAGCATGGGTAATTTGGTGGTGGCGATGGCAACCGTGATGGTGATGAGCAAGGGAACCGCCGACAGGCGCGTCAGGAACCCGGCAATCAGAAGCGCGCCGAAGATGATTTCAACCGCGCCGACAAACGGCGCCATGAAGGCCGGGTCGGGAATGCCGATCCTGGCGAAGCGGCCAACGCCGAGGGCGTCCGCGTACAGGAATTTCTGGACCCCTTCGGAAAGGAAGACGCTCCCGGCCAGCAGGCGAATCAGGATGACCGATCGCGGAGCGCTCGAAGACAGCAGGCGACGGAACAGTGGCATCGCGGCACCCCAATCTAACTTTGATGCTACCATTTCACCGGCACGGCTCCGGTCTCGGGCGGCCGGCCGCGAAGTTCGCTCCCCGGTCGGAGTAGAATGGTTGCCGATGAGCCGAGGCACGTGGCTGGATATCGCGGAACTGGAGGCCATGCGCATCCCCAAGCGGATGGGTGGCCTGGTGGGGCTGCTGATCTACGCCGGCACGCTGGCCGCGCTCGGCATCCTGCCCGCCATCTACCTGGGGCTCAATTTCCTGAACCCCGCCATCGTGTTTGTATACGGCAGCCTGTCGATGCTGTTCACGGCGCCCATCATCGTACAAGCTTACGCTGGCGAAGCCGAAAAACTGTTCCTGCGCAACCGCCCGAAAACCGGTCCGGACGATGCGTCGCTGGTAGTGGGCCGGGCGATTCCGCCGATGCTTTACGGCTGGCTTTCGGCGATGCTCGGGCTGGCCATCGGACTGGTGGCGGTGAACGTAAAGGGCGGGTATCCGGAAGTGGTGCGGCCCGCCACCACGGTATTGGTGGCCTGCGCCGTCTGGAGCCTGGCGATTGCGTTCTTTGCCGCGGCGATTGGCGGCGCCGTCTCGGTGGAAGCGAAATCTCCGCGCATGGCGTTGCGCAACCTGCGGTTGGGGTTTTTCCTGCTGTTGCTGATCTTCGCCTTCGGCGGCCGGTTCTATCCGACGGTTTTTCGGGATTTCTTCAGCCTGCAAATGACGCCCGCAGGAGTGGTACGCCTGGCGGGTGTGGCAAGCATACTTTCGGTTGTTCTCGGCTTCGCCTTCCTGGCTGTCACCCGCAAGCGTCTGCCCGGAGAGCCCCTCTCAATATTCGGCGGCAAGCTGGAGTAGCGCTCGATCCGTACACCCGTGAATCCGGGGCCGAGGGCTATACTCGTCTATGACGTAGAACGTCTTGAACAAATGACAGACCAGGAACTGGAAGGGTTACTGTTCGATCTCGAGTCGGATCGCACTGAACGAAAGCAATCCGTGGCGGAACGCGACAAGATTCGGCAGGCCATTTGCGCCTTTGCAAACGATCTGCCGAACCATGGACTTCCCGGGGTTCTATTTTTCGGTGTGAGTGACAACGGCGAGTGCGCCGGGCTTCCGATCACCGACGAGCTGTTATTGACCCTTTCCGCGATGAGATCGGACGGAAATATCGTTCCGCTCCCGAGCATGACTGTTCAGAAGAGAAACTTGCGGGGTTGCGATATTGCGGTGGTGGTCGTTGAGCCGTCCGGGGCTCCCCCGGTGCGGTATCAAGGCCGCGTGTGGGTTCGGGTCGGGCCAAGTCGCGCCGTCGCGACACCGGATGAAGAACGGCGGCTGACGGAGAAGCGCCGCGCGCTGGATCTGCCATTCGACATCCGTCCGGTGTCGAATGCTACGGTGGACGACCTGAACTTCGACCTGTTCGAGCGAACATATTTACCGGCCAGTGTTGCCTCCGAGATTCTCGCCCAGAACCAGCGAACGTTGGAAGAACAGTTGGCTTCGCTTCGATTAGTTGTCTGGCAAGGGGATCGGCCGGTTCCGACGGTGCTGGGGATTCTGGTGCTGGGGAAGGATCCGCCGAGTTTCGTCCCGGGCGCGTACGTTCAGTTTCTTCGGCTTGATGGCACGGAGCTGACTGACCCGGTAAAGGACGCCGCCGAAATAAGCGGACCGGCGCCCGAGATGCTCCGGATGCTGGAGGAGAAGCTGGAGGCCAATCTGCAGACGGCACGGGATTTCGTTTCCTCCCGTGTCGAGATCGCCCAACCCGACTACCCTGTCGTGGCGCTCCAGCAACTGGCGCGAAACGCCATTCTGCACCGGAGTTACGAGGGAACGCGCTCGCCGGTACGCATCTCGTGGTTTGAAGACAGAATCGAGATACTGAGTCCCGGAGGTCCGTTTGGCTTGGTCACCAGGAACAACTTTGGCGAACCCGGTGTGACCGATTATCGAAATCCATATCTCGCGGAAGCGTTTCGCAATCTCGGCTATGTGCAGAAGTTCGGAATTGGAATCGCGCTCGCGCGCCGGGAGATGGAGAAGAATGGGAACCCTTCCCTGGAGCTACAAGCCACGGACACGCACGTGCTGGCGGTGATTAGGAAACGACGATGAGCGTGCCGGTTGTTGCGTTCTTTAATAACAAGGGCGGCGTTGGAAAGACGACCCTCGTATTCCATTTGTCGTGGATTCTCGCAGACATGCACGTGAAGGTGCTGGCCGCCGATCTCGACCCGCAAGCCAACCTCTCGGCTGCTTTTCTGGATGAGGACGAGATAGAGATTCTCTGGGAGGAGGAAGCTGCGGCAACCACTGTTTATGCCTGTATCAAGCCGCTCCTGCGAGGCACCGGCGACATTTCGAGCCCCCGGCTCGAAGTCGTGGATGAACACTTAGCGGTTCTTGCCGGCGACTTGCAGCTATCCGCTTTTGAAGACGAGCTTTCTTCGCAATGGCCGGTGGCCCTTGGAGGAAACGAACGCGCATTTCGGGTGCTATCCGCATTGTGGCGAATCATGCAGGCCGCAGCAGCAAGCCATAGGGCGCAAATTATTCTGTTGGACTTGGGACCGAACCTCGGTTCCATCAATCGCGCGAGCCTGATTTCGGCAGACTATGTCGTCGTTCCGCTCTCGCCGGACTTATTTTCACTTCAGGGATTAAGGAACCTTGGGCCTACGTTCGGCAGTTGGAGACGGGACTGGAGGGACCGTCTGAAGCGGGCCCCGAAACTAGATATCGACTTACCCGAAGGACGGATGGAGCCCATCGGCTACGTTGTGCTTCAACATAGCATGCGATTGGACAGACCGGTGAAAGCTTACAAGAAATGGATCAATCGCATCCCCGGCGACTACCGGAGGTACGTGTTGGGAGAGAGTGAGGGCACCCGATTGCCGCTCGCGGACGACGGACACGAGCTGGGACAACTGAAGCACTATCGCAGCCTGATGCTCATGGCGCAGGAAGCGCGCAAACCGATCTTTCATCTCAAGCCGGCTGACGGCGCAATCGGTGCTCACCTCCAGTCGGCTCGCGCGGCAGAAACGGATTTCGCGGCCCTGGCGGCGGAAATCTTGAGACGCATTGGGATGTAGCTTCCGGCCGCCTGATGGCAGCAACCAACGAAGGTGCGCCCGGCCGCTAATCGAGTCACCTCGGTGTCGCGGATCGGGTTTGGGCTCCAGTCGCCTGTTCTCAAGCCATACGATGTGAGAAGAATACCCGTCGTGAACGTTGCCATCGAAATCCCGGACGATATCGGGCGAGTGCTCGCCGCACGGGCGGGTGGTGTCGCGCGCGCAGTTTTGGGAGCGGTAGCCATCGAAGCGTACCGGACTGGCGCGATCACCTTAGCGCAGGTGCAGCAGATGCTTGGGTTACGCTCCCGCTGGGGGACCGAAGCTTTCCTTCGGCGAGTCGAAGCTTACCACGACTACACGATGGACGACCTGGAGCCGGATATCGCGACGATTCGTGACGCCGGAGCTTGACGCGGATCGAAGGCAGACTGTTTCCCGCCAAGAGTGGTATGCGATTGACAGTCGCAGTTCATTAGCCCCCTCGCCGAGCCTAATCCAGATCGATGTCCTTCTTTCGCGGGCCGGTGTCCGGCGATTCCTTGGCTTGCTTCAAGAGCTCGTCGAATTTCTTTGCCAACACGTCCTTGTGCGATTTCTGCTCTTCCAGCGAGCGCCGGAAAGTCTCTTCCCGGCGGGCCGCGTCTTCTTTCAGGCGCGCTACGCCCACCGACAAATCTTCCAGCGTCCGCGGCTGCTTCTTCTCCACGTGGCTGATCACCGACCGAGTTTCCGGGTCCACCTTGAGCAGCGCCTCGCAGCACGGACACTGGATCTCAAACAGTTCCTGGTTCTTCTTTGCCATGAATCACCTCTGTCGATTCCTCAAGCGCCGCTTCCTCCCGAACCTGGTATCCGGTAGCGGCGATTCGGGCCCACAGCACCTCCGAGGCGTGTCCGTGGAACGAAAAGATCTGGCGGACCAGCTCGCACACGGATTCATAGCCCCGCTCGTACAGCACCAGCACCGAAGGTCCCGCCCCGCTGAGCGCGCAACCCAGCAGCCCGGGCGCGCGCAGACGCAGCACCTCCGCCAGGCCGGGCACCAGGGCTTCCCGGTATGGCTGGTGCAGGCGGTCTTCGAGCGCGGTGGGAAAAGCGCCCGGCGTACCGGTTGCCAGCGCCGCAATCAACAGCGCCGAACGTTGCACGTTGAACACCGCGTCGGGCGCGCTGTATTGCGGCGGCAGCACGGCGCGCGCCTTCGCGGTCGGCAAGATGAAGTCCGGCACCACCACCGCCAGGCCGAAGCGGTCGGGCAGGTTCAGCCGGATGGCGTGGGTGACGCCGCCGGAATCAATGGCGCTGGCGGTGATGGAACCCAGCACGCACGCCGAAACGTTGTCCGGGTGACCCTCGATGCGCGCCGCTTCATCCAGAATGCGCAGCGGCTTCCATCCCAGGCCCAGCAGCTTGTCGGCGATGACCACGCCGGCGGTCAGCGCGGCGGCGCTCGAACCCAGGCCCTTGCCGATCGGAATGTCGTTCGCGATCTCCAGTTCCACGGCGGGCAGCGTGCCGCCGGTGTCGCGTGCCACCGCCAGCGCGGTCTGCCAGATCAGGTTGTCCTCGCCGGCCGAGATCATCTCCGCGTCGCGTCCGCGCACACGAATCTGAAGGCGGTCGCTCCTGCGGAAGCGGCACTCCAGGTAAATGCTGAGCGCCAGGCCCAGCGCGTCATAACCCGGCCCCAGGTTGGCGCTCGAAGCCGGTACGCGCACTCGACCACCACATGCGGCTAGTCCGCCTCCCCGCTCAATTCGAGCTTCACGCCTTCGCGGCAACTCCGTAGGCGGCGCACACGAATTCCAGCGCGCGGCAGCCCTCCTCGCCCGAAACCAGCGGTGCGCGGCCGTCGCGGATGGCCTCGCCGAAATCGCGGAACTGGCGTTCGAACGGCACCAGCGAGATCGCCATCGGATCGGAGGCGCCCGACATCACTTCTTTTTCCACCGGCGCCGGCTCGCCCGCGTCGTCTTCCACGTCCCACGCCGTCAGCCGGTCCCCGGTAACCACCGCCGTGCCCTTGGTGCCATGGATCTCGACCCGCTCGGAATAGCCGGGCGCGATCGCCGTGGATGCCTGCATGACGCCGGTGGCGCCTCCGGCATAAACGAGCGCCACGTTGATGACATCTTCGGATTCGATCTTGTGGCGGGCGCCCAACTGCCAGTACCCGAACAGCTCGCTCACCGGGCCGATCAGCCACAGCAGGATATCCACCTGGTGGATGGCCTGATTGATCAGCGCGCCGCCCCCTTCCACCGCCCAGCTTCCCTTGATCGGGCGCGAATAGTATTCCGCCGACCGGTACCACTTCACGTACGCGTCCGCCTGGAGGATCTTGCCCAGCCGTCCATCGGCGATGGCTTTCTTCAGAAAGATGCTGGAATCGTCGAACCGATGCTGGCTCACCACGCCCAGCGTGATGCCGGCCCGCGCGCTGCCGCCACCATCTTCCGTGCGGTCTCGATGTCGGTGGATATCGGCTTTTGCACCTGGACGTGTTTGCCGGCCTGGAAGCGCAGATCTCGATTGGCTGCATGCGGAAGTCCGGAAACGTGCAGACATCCACGTAATCCACTTTCGGATGACGGCACACGTCCTCGTAATTCTTCAGGAATTCGCAGCCCCAGGTCTCCGCGAATTTTCGTCCCGCCGGCTCGTAGATGTCCGTGCAGCAGACCATCTTAAACCCTATGTTTTTATAGGCTTGCGCGTGCTTGCCCGAAATGGCACCGGTACCAATCATCCCCACACGCAACCTAGTCGTCCTCCTATGCGGCGATAGAACCCGATTCGGCCCGCCGGCTCGCAACCAGTCAACCATCATAAATAAACTGCGCTCCATTGCGATCCGCCGGGGACGATCTTCGTATGCTGAAGAGGATGCGCGTGGCGGGAATCATGAGCGGGACGTCGGTGGACGCCATCGACGTGGCGATTGTCGAAATCAAAGGAAGCGCCCGGCGGACGCGGCTGAAAGTGGTTGCCGCCGGGGCTACCCGTTTCCCCGAAAGGTGCGCCGGGCGATTCTCGCCGTCTCGAACCGAAGAGCGCACGTCGCGACCATTTCACGGTTGAATTTCCTGCTGCCGGAGCTTTACGCGGAGGCTTTGGAGAGGCTGTGCCGCCAATCGGAAGTTCCCCGGAAATCCATCGAACTGATTGGATGCCACGGACAAACCATCTACCACGAAGGATCGAGCCTGAATCATTCCTGGGCGGACAATCACCAATACCCTGCAAATCGGTGACGGCTGCGTGCTGGCTGAACGCACGGGCGCCACGGTGATGTCCGACTTCCGGCCACGCGACATCGCCGCCGGCGGCAAAGGGGCGCCGCTCGTTCCTTATGTTGATTATTTGCTGTTCCGGCACGCCAGCCGGGGGCGCGTCGCGCTCAACATCGGGGGCATCGCCAACCTTACCGCCATCCCGCCCGCGGCAAACGCCGGCCAGGTGATCGCCTTCGACACCGGACCCGGCAACATGGTGATCGACGCTCTGGTGGCGCGCCACTCCCGCGGCCGAAAGACGTTCGACCGTGCCGGAGCATTGGCGTCGCAAGGGGTTCCCGATCCGCGCACTGGTGAGGCGCCTGTTGCGGGCGTCTCATTTCCGTCGGCGCTCCTCCCAAGACAGCTGGCCGCGAACAATACGGTACTGATTTGCGCCACGCGGTTCCTAGAGAGCGGAGACGCTATTCGAAGACGCCATCGCGACGGCCACGCTGTTCACCGCCGCCTCCATAGCCGAAGGTATCCGCCGGTTCGTTCAACCCAAAATGCCCGTCGACGATCTGATCGTTTCCGGCGGTGGCGCCCACAACATCTCATTGCTCATCCACCTGGCCGGGCCTCTTCCCGGCGTGGCCATCGGTCTGTCGTCGGATTACGGTGTGGACGTCGACGCCAAAGAAGCCATCGCCTTTGCGGTGCTGGCCTACGAGTCGGCCCACGGCAGGGCGGGCAACCTGCCCTCGGCCACGGGAGCCGAGCGCGCGGTGGTGCTGGGGAAGATCTCAACGATTCGTCGCCAATCCTCAAAACTCTTTCCCGTTGTACATGTCCGCTCCCCACTTTCCGTATCCGTTATAAAGTTGCGTGGGCACCACTTCCATGTTCGGGATGAGCTTTTCGGTGGCCTGCGACCAGCGCGGATGCGGGCGTTTTGGGTTCACGTTCGAATAGAAGCCGAATTCGTCGGGCGCCTCCGAGTGCCTTCCCGGTCGGGAATCTCCCAGCCCTTCGGAATTCGGATAAGCATCCTGGCGCCCCTGTCTGAGGCGACCGCACACGGCACGATGGCGGACGTTGCGGAATCCGCCGATGGGAACAAAGCCCCGCCCCACGCCGTTATTAATACTGGATGCACCGATTTGCATCCCCGTTGTGGACGCGGCACGGCAAACGGGAGGTGGGCGATGTTTTGCGGCCGGTGTGGCAGGGAATTGAGCGAGGATCATCAGTTTTGTACCCAGTGTGGACTTAAGGCAGGTGAGGCGCCTCCACCACCCCCGCCGCGGGTCCCGCTGGTGCGCCGGATGCGTGAAAAACAGATTGGCGGGGTCTGCGCGGGAGTGGCTCGCTATCTGGGCATTGACGTTACGCTGGTGCGGGTACTGTGGGTGTGCACGGTGGTTTTCTGGGGCACCGGCTTACTGGCATACCTTATCTGCTGGATCGTGATTCCGAGCGATTCCGTGGCCGGCGCGGGCAACGCCACCGACTGAAATTCTCTTAATCCTCGACGCTGATGCTGGGACCCTTTTTCGCGGCGGCCTGCTGGCAGCGCCCGAGCACCGCATTTGCCAGATCGAGAAACGGAACCGCGCGTGGGTCGCCCTCTCCCAGCATCGCGATGGGACGCCCGGTGTCGCCGCCGATGCGCACGTTGGGATCGAGCGGCAGCTCGCCCAGAAAAGGAACCTCCATCAACTCCGCCGTGCGTTTTCCGCCGCCCTGGCCGAAGACGTCGATACGCTGGCCGGTTTCCGGCACCACCAGGTAGCTCATGTTTTCGACGATGCCCAGGATCTCCACCCGCACCTGGCGGAACATGGTGACCGCCTTCCGTCCGTCCTCGAGCGAGACTTCCGACGGCGTGGTGACGATGATGGCGCCGGTGATAGGAGTGCTTTGGATCAGGCTCAACTGGACGTCGCCGGTGCCGGGCGGCAGATCGACCACCAGGTAATCCAGCTCTCCCCACTCGACGCCGCGCAGAAACTGCTGCATTACGCTGTGCAGCATCGGCCCGCGCCAGATGAGCGGCCGGTCGCCCTGGTTGAGGAAGCCCATCGACATCAGCCGGACGCCGTACTGCTCCACCGGAACGATGCGCTCGCCCTTCGCCTTGGGCGGCTCGTTGATCCCCATCATCAGGGGCACGTTGGGGCCATAGACGTCGGCGTCCAGCAGCCCCACGGCATGGCCAAGCCGCGCCAAAGCCACCGCCAGGTTGACCGAAACCGTGGTTTTGCCGACTCCGCCTTTGCCCGATCCCACGGTGATCAGGTTCTTCACGCCGGCGATTTTCTGCTTCGGCGGTTCGAATTGTGTTTGAGGACCCATGAAACTTTCAGTCTAGCATCCGGGCTTTCCGCGCCCGCGTTGTGGGGCGGAGTTGCAGTCCGCGTGGAGCTTTCAGCTCCGCAAGAAACAAAAAAGGGGAGTCGGTCTCCTCAGAGATACCGCTCCCCAAAGCTCTCGGATGAAGAGAAAACACCTGAACGTTACTCGTAGCGCAGCGCGCGGGTGGGGTCGACCCGCGAGGCACGCCGCGCGGGCGAGGCCGTCGCAATGACGGCCATCAACACCAGCACCGCCGGCGCGACGACGAACGTGAACGGGTCGAGCGGGCTGATGCCGTAAAGGAAGCTGGTGAAAAGCTGGCCCACCGCGGCGGCCAGCACCAATCCGATCGCCACCCCGGCCGCCGCCAGCAGCAGGGCCTGGCCTGCCACCATGCGGAGCACGCCGCCCTGGTCGGCGCCCAACGCCATGCGGATGCCGATCTCGCGCGTGCGCCGCCGCA
This sequence comes from Bryobacterales bacterium, assembly GCA_963810595.1. GTDB lineage: Bacteria > Acidobacteriota > Terriglobia > Bryobacterales > Bryobacteraceae > CAWEOG01. The sequence continues at coordinate 51,410 of CAWEOG010000021.1, forward strand.
CCGAGTAGCTCATCACGCCGTACAGTCCGATGGAGGCGAGCAGAAGTCCCACGGCGCCAAAAACCCCGAGCAGCGCGGCGCACACCCGCGGAATCAGCAGGGCCTTGCCGACGTGCTCCTGCATGGTTTCCAAACCGTAAACCGCCAGGTTCGGCTGCAGCGTGTGTATCTGTTGTTCGACGGTGCGCGCCATCGCCCGCGGCGGTCCCAGCGTGCGCACCAGCACGGCGGTGCCGAAGAATCCGATGGCGCTCGCCGGGTTCCCCTCCATGAATTCGTAGACGATACCCGGATTTTTGTCGGTGAGCGAGTCGGCCTTGGTGTTTGCGGCAATTCCCACCACCTGGAAGGAGACATCCGGCGATTTTTTCTTGAAAACGCGGCCGACGGCGTCGCCGGTCGGAAACAGCTCGCGGGCCAGCGCCTGGTTGATCACCGCCGGGGAGAGGTTCTGGTCGCGGGCGACATCGAAACCGCGGCCCCGCAGCAGCGGAATCCCCATGGTCTCGAAGTATTTCTCGCCCACGCTGTAGAAGTTGGCATTTGCCTGGATGTTCTTGCCGCCGGCTGCCGCGGCGGCCGCCTCGACGTCTTCCTGGTGTCCGCCGAAGCTCAGCGGGACGATGTCCACGTAGCTCATGGCGCGCACCCCGGGCAGGGCTTCCACCCGGCCCCGCAGCGAGGAGAAAAGCTGCTGTTTTTGCGGCTTGTCCAGGCCGAGCCCCTGCATGTCGAACCACATCACCAGCACGTTGTCCGTTTTCAGCCCCAGGTCGACGTTGGTGGAAGCGCGCAGGCTCCTCAGGAACAGGCCCGCCGACACCAGCAGCACGATGGAGCAGGCCACCTGCACCACCACCAGCATGTTGCGCAGCCCGAAGCGGCGGTGTCCGCCGAGCGAAACCTCTTCGCCCTTCATCGCGGTGCACAAATCCACCCGGCTGGCGCGCAGCGCGGGGATGACGCCGAACAACAGCGCGGTCACCGTGGTCAGCGCCACTGTGTACAGCAGCACCCGGCCGTCGGGCGTGAAATCGAACTGGAACGGGATGGGCAGCGGTAATTGGAAGCCGGAAAGAATCCGCGTCGCCGCCCATGCCAGGGCAACGCCGCCAAAGGCGCCGATAAAGGAAAGCAACAGGCTTTCGCCCAGCATCTGGCGCACCAGTTGGCCGCGCGCCGCGCCCACCGCCAGCCGCACGCTGATCTCCTTGCGCCGGGCCGTGGCCCGAGCCAGCAGGATATTGGCGACATTGGCGCAGGCAATCAGCAGCACCAGCGTGACAATCACCATCAGTGCTCCGAGCAGCGCGACCATCGCCTTGCCCATGCCGGCAGGCAGCCCCCCGCCGGCGGTGAGACGAATCGGGTCCCGGTGGCCCTTATCCGGGCGGTACGTTTTATCCATGCGCGTTTTGAGCGCGTTTACCTGGGTTTCGGCTTCCCGGACGCTGACGCCGGGTTTGAGACGGGCCGAAAGGCAGAGCCACGAGGCGTTCCGGGCGGTGAGAATGTTCTTTTCTCGCGAAAGGTCGGGCACCATTTCGAAAGACAGCATCAGCGGCGCCCAGAACTCGCACAGGAAGCCGCGGTCTTCGCCGTGAAAGCCGGCCGGCATCACGCCCACGATGGTGAACGCCTGGTTATTCAGAATGGCGGTTTTACCGATGGCGTCGGACCGTGCCGCCGAAGCGGCGCTGCCACAGAGCGTGGCTGATGACCACCACGTGCTCCCGGCCGGCGGCGGTTTTTTCTTCCAGCGCGAAATCGCGTCCGATGGCGGGCTCGAGGCCGAGCACCTGAAAATAATTGCCGGTGACCACCTGTCCCCACACCCGCTCGGGCTGGCCGCCGCCGATATTGGCGGCCACCAGCGGAAAGCGCGCGCTGACATCCTGGAAAGCATGAACCTGGCTGCGATAGTCCTGGTAGTCGGGGTAAGGAAACGATTGTCCCTCGCTGAAAGAGACCAGCCGGTCGGGGTTGCGCACCGGCAGGCTGCCCAGCAGCAGCGTGTTCACCAGGCTGAAGACGGTAGTATTGGCGGCGATGCCGAGCGCCACCGAAAGCGCCACCACGGCGGTAAAACCGGGGTTACGCGCCAGCACGCGCCCGGCGAACCGGACATCGCGCAACCAGTTGCCCACTGCAATTTGCCATCGCTCAGTCATTGGAACGCCATTTCCCTTCAAGTGGATCACTACGACAACCAGACGGCCGAAGTTCCCGGCCATTAGCAGACAGAGGAATCCGATTTATAAAGTTGAGCACGAATTTCGGGGTGTTTCAGTCATTCCATGAAGTGGAGGCGGTCTTTCCCCGACCGGGTTTGTTTGGCACGGCGGTTCACGGCGGTGGAGCTGCCGGACCGTGCAAAGAGGTTCCTGAGGGGATCTTTCCGGGGTTCAGAGAGATGCTTTTTCGCTTTGAGCGTAGCGGGCGTGTTTTGGGATGTTGGTGGAAGAAGGGCGGGAAGGGATTGAAAAGACGGGTGATCGAGTTGGAATTTCGTGGTCACTGCGAGGATCCTTGGTCTGTCGCCAAGGCACCAGAACGAAAGGAGACCGTGATATCACACCATCAGGAGAGGCCTAAGAACGATTTCTGCTCATCGGCGAGAAACTCTTTGAGCTCGGCAGCGCGACTTCGCAGCAGTGCTTCGAGGGCCTTGGTTGAGCAGTTCCCAAGTCGTAGCCATACGATCTTGGGCGGGTGGCCCAGAAGGAAACTCCTCTGTCGGAAGTCCGCATCTTTCGTGACGATCGTGAACCCGTGTCGAGCGGCGTAATCCCAGATGGTGGCATCTTCGGCCTCCCGCAGTCCAACCTCGCGCACGTGAACGGAATTCGGGAACAGATCGGAGAGTCCCCGACAGAGCCACGGCGAGACGTTCTGGTCAAAGAGAAGCTTCACGCAGGTATACTTGCCAGTCGCCGTTCGCGATCCGCGGCAAAAGCAAGGCAGGCCCGGATGTCGTCACGAGTCAGGTCGGGGAAGTCGTGCAGGATCTCGTCTTCGGTCATGCCGGAAGCCAAATAGTCGAGCACGTCGTAGACGGTCATGCGCATCCCGCGGATGCATGGCTTGCCGCCCATCTTGCCTGGCTCGATGGTGATGATCTTGCTGTAGTCCATAGCGCTTCGCCCATGGTGTCCACTAATGGTGTCCACTAACTTAAGATACCAAGGGCCGGTTCCATGCGGCCAGAGAATGCCCGGACCCACAACGCGACAGTCGGTTGGCCGGAAGGGCGTTGCCGCCATTCGGAGCAGCGCGCTTGACCATTCGCAAGAGGAGGGCGAGAATTGGACCCGTCTCAGCGACGAAGGGTCCAGGAACACAAGGGACCTCTCTCGCGGTCGATGGTGCGAAGGCAGCGGCCGCGGACTACATTTCGAGGGGTTTGGCGGAGGCGGGACGGTGGAACTGGTCTCGATTCGGCGGGCGACTTGGCTGCGAGCGGCGGTTGGGGCGGGGCACAGATGGGATCTGGGTCCGGACACTGGATCGTGATACTCAAAAGAGGTTAGAATGGGCCAACGGGACGGAGGCGACTGGCAATTCCGCGGTTTTCGCCAAGGGCTCCCGCCAGGCTGACCCATCAGCGGCCCATTGGCCATTGGCCGAACAAGGCATCGCGGCCGCGCAGACCCGACTCGGCCACATATACTCCAAAAGGCTGCGGAAGCTTCGCAGGATGCTGCCAAAGCGATCAAGTAGTGGCGCAAGGGCCGCTTAACGAGGTAGCGCGGGAGCCCAGCTATTACTCGCCTATTCCGATTCCCGACGTCCGCCTCGGAAGAATCACTTTCTCGCCGTGTCCTCCGACGTCGCTCTTTGCATCTCGCTTAATTTCACCTCGAGCCGTGCGACTTTTTCCTGAAGGCGCTTGAGATCGTCTCCCGCCGCCCGGCCGTTGGCCAAAAGCTTTCCGATTTCGACCTTCAGGCTTGTGACATCATCACGAAGGGCGTTCACGCCCGGCGCGGCCGCCTCCAAGGGACCGAGACCCCGGGACAGCCACGGAGCCTGTCGGAGAGAAATCCGCCGCCGATTTCTTGGCGGGGTGTCGGCTGCGCGGCAGTTCCTCTAGCTTTGGGCACACGACATGTACTCGGGCGCCCGATGGGCGTTATCTTCGTGCTTTAGGCTGATAGTGGGCGGATTTCCTCGTGCTCAGGCGGCCTGAGCCGCCCAGCCGTAGCGGAACAGTTTCAGCAGATTGTGGGTGAGGCAGATCAACTGCCATTCGGCTTTGACTTTCTGCAGACCGCGGAGTGCGAAGCGATGGATGCCTCGAACGCTCTTGATCTGGCTGAATACAGGTTCGACGATCGCCTGCCTCTGTGCATACCGTTCTCGTGCTTCGGGGGTGCTCAGTTTCTCCCGCATGCGTTTCACGGTTGGACTGACGTTGGGCGAATCCGGGTTCGTCCCGGCGCGGGTGTCGGCTGGCGGGATTAGCAGTTCGGTGCCTTCCAGCTCCGGGTTCTCGATGCTCGCAGCATCCCAGTAGCCAGTGTCAGCGGTGATGACTGGTGGTAACTCGCCCAGCGTCGCTCGCAGGTGCTCGCACATCGGAACTAACTGGCTGCGGTCGACTACCTCTTGAGTCACATCGGCGGCCACGATGACTTGGGCGTGCCCATCCACAGCGGCCTGCGCGTTATAGGCTTGGATGAAAGTCTTGGTGCCGTTATCGTGCATCACTCGCGAGTCGGGGTCGGTGAAGTTGTACTGGCGGCTGGGCTGTTGCGCATTGCGCTTGGCGCGCCGCAACCGGCTCTTGCGCTTCTGCCGTTCCGTCTCGCTGGCTGGCGCCACGGGCGCATCTTTGCGAGGGCGGCCGGGGTGACCGGCGTTCGGATGATCGCGCTGGGCTTGGGCCAGTTGTTCGGCGGCCTCCTGTTCCAGAACGCGTTTGGCCTCGCGAATCTTCTGCAGCCGGGATTCGGCATGGGCCAGTTCCGGAGGTAACTCATCGCCGGACCGACCCTTGCCAAAGCGCTCGTCTTCTGCGCGATCGGTCTGCTGGGCTTGTTCCAGCAAGCGCTCCACGCTCGCCTGCCATTCCTTTTCCTGTTCCGAGAGCCGGAGATACGGGTGCGAGCGATGGCGGCTGGCGTTGGCGTGCATCTTGGTTCCATCCAACGCCACGTTGCCCAACTTGACCAACCCGGCGCGCTGGCACAAGCGCAACGCGTCGAGGAACAGTGCTGCCAACCGCTCCAAATGCTGCTGGCGGAAGGCGGCGATGGTGTCATGATCGGGGTGCTGATCGGCGGAGAGAAAGCGAATCGCCACATCTTCGTAGGTGGCCTTCTCGATGCGGCGGGAACTCGTCAGCCCAATGCAGTAGGCGTAGAGCAGCACGCGAGTGAGCATCAGAGGATGGTAGGCGGCCAGCCCGCGACCGTCCTGGCGAGCGTAGTCAGCGTAGATAGCGCTGAGGTCTAATTCCTGAACCACCTCAGCGATGAACCGCGCCAGGTGATGTGGCGGGAGCCAGTCCTGCAAAGATGGCGGCAGGAGGAACGGTTGATCGAGCGAGCAAGTCCGGAAGCGCTTGTTCATTAAGACCAATTATGAGGCAATGACTTCGTGTAGACAAGTACTTTGTGGTTACAATCAGCAGCAATCTATCTCCGACAGGCTCCACGGATTACCCCTTTTCGTCGCCTTGCGGTTGTGTGGGTCACTCAGGCCGGGCGTTGACTGTGCGCCTTCATTCCAACCCATTTCCAAGCGCACTTTCCCCCAACGAATCAGTCACTTACCGCACATCCTGGCACGGAACCCTGGCCTCCGGCGCTACACTCGAAGCAGAGCGAAGCCCGATGCGCCTGGCCGAAACAGCTAAAGAGAAGATTCGCCGACCCCTACTCCCTTCTGTCCACCTTATCCGCACCGCCGGCATAGTCCACGCTCGCCCAAATCGCCGGAACAAACCCAAATCAGCGCCCATACCACCCTGACAAAACAAACCCACTGTCGGGCTCGGCCGGTTTTGACGCCTGGCCAACCGTGTGCCGAGCCGCGCCCCATCCACGTCCCCCATTCAGGCGATAAACTAGTGCGAGGCTGCTTCGATGGAGTCTTGCCTATTTCACAATTGAAGGATGGAACTAATGAAAAAACTGTTGTTCCTCGCGACGCTGCTGGCGGCCGCCGCCGGGGTAATCGGCGCCCAGGAAAAAAGCGCTCTTGAAACCGACCCCAGCGGTTGGACCGACCTTCTGCCCGATGCGAACTTTACGGGCTGGACCCGCATTTCCTTTACCCCCACGGACCCATTGAAAGAGCCCAGCCAGTGGAAGGTCGACCTCGAGAATCGCGCCGTACTGTGTTCCGGCAAGGGCGGCCACGAGTGGCTCCAATACGAAAAGCCGATGGACAATTTCATCTACCACGTCGAATGGAGATTCAATCCCAGCAGCCCCGAAGACAAGAAGTACAACGGCGGACTGGGTGCGCGCTTGTCGAAATACGGTGAAATCTGGTTTCAGGCGCAAACCACTCCGGAGGGCGGTTACCTGTTCGGGAACAACCTGGTGGACGGCAAGCTGCAGCGCTTTAACCTGCGAAATCAAATGACCTCGAACCGCGTCAAACCTCCCGGAGAATGGAACACGTTCGAGATCCGGGCGGAGGGCGACACCATGACGCTGTGGGTGAACGGCGGGGTGGTGAACACCCTGAAGGGCGTCGCGTTGCGGGAAGGCTACATCGCCTTGGAAGCCGAGTATTTCGATATAACTTACCGCAATATCAAGGTGAAGATGTTGCCCTAGCCGCGCCACCGCCGAAACGGCGGGCCAGGGGACGTGATAATCTTTACCATCGTCGAGCGGGGACATTCCCCCGCCAACCCGCGGTCGAAAGGAATGTTCCATGCCGAAACCGCTTGATCGCCCCAGCCAGACGGAGCCCGGCTCCGAAGCCGCCAAGAAGCTGGATCAACTTTATGAATTCGATCGCGAGCCGGTAAGCAAAGACAAGCTCCTGGGGCCGGGCTACTTTATCGGAGCCTTTGCCGGGGAGCACGTGGCGGCCACCGAGTTTGTCATCGGGGCGACATTCGTAAACTGGGGCGCCAGGGTCCAAGACATCCTCCTCGGGCTCATTATCGGCAATCTGCTCGCCGTGGCGACCTGGACGTTCATCTGCGCGCCCATCGCCGTCGAGACCCGCCTCACCCTTTACTGGTACCTGCGGCGCATCGGCGGGCCGATGGTGACGCTGATCTACAACCTGATCAACGCCGCGCTGTTCGGCGTGCTGGCGGGCTGCATGATTACGGTATCCGCTTCGGCGGTGCGGATTCCGTTCGGAATTGCGCCGGAGGTTCGCTGGTACCCCACGGATTGGCGCTTTGTGATTGTGGTTCTGCTGGTGGGCGCGGTGGTGGTTACCCTCGCCACGCTCGGCTTCAAGAGCCTGGCGTCGTTTTCCTCGGTCTGTTCACCCTGGATGTTTCTGATGTTCATCGCGGGCGCGGTGGTGATGTTTCCTGTATTGGCACGCCAGGCCGGCGTGGGTTCCATAGACAGTTTCCACACCTTCCTGGATGTCTGTGGACGGCTGGTTTGGACCGGGCACACGCCGGACGGGAGCGCGCCGATCGGCTTCTGGAAAGTCGCCGCTTTCGCCTGGATCTGCAATCTTGCGATGAACGCCGGCCTGTCCGACATGGCGCTGTTCCGGTACGCCAAGAAGGCTAGCTATGGTCTGGCGTCGGTATTCGGCATGTTCCTCGGCCACTACCTGGCGTGGATCTGCGCCGGCCTGATGGGTGCGGGCTCCGCTCTGCTGCTGAACACACAACTGGTGAAACTGGATTCGGGAGAGGTGGCTTACCAGGCGCTCGGCTGGGCGGGAATTCTGGCGGTGGTCTTTGCCGGCTGGACCACCTCGAACCCGACACTCTACCGGGCCGGGCTGGCGCTGCAGGCGGTGACGCCGAATTGGTCGCGCGCGCGGGTCACCATCGTTGCCGGCGCGCTCACCACCGTGGTCGCCTGTTTCCCGTTCGTCTTCACTCGGCTGCTCGATTTCGTGGGGCTGTACGGCCTGATGCTCTCTCCCGCCGGCGCCATCGTGGTGACCGAACACTGGATTTTCCCGCGCATCGGCTTCACCCGCTATTGGGCGGCGCACAAGAAGAAACTGTTGAACGCGCCGGCGCTGGCCGCCTGGGGTCTGGCCGTTCTGCTGGCAGTGGTGCTCGAGCGGACGGGAACCCTGCACCTGTTCTACCTGTTCCTGCCGGTTTACCTCACTACCGCCGTGCTGTACACCGCGTTCGCCGCGTTTGCCGGCGCGCGCGAATCCTTCCCGGAGTACGTGCCCGAGACCGTCTATCTGCACTCCCCGGCCCCGAAATCGGAGGCCCCACCTCCACCCGCGCGGGCATCCCTGCGGCATATTTCGGGAGTCGTGGCGCTGGCGTCGCTCGGCGGTCTGCCTGGCATTGCCCATTATGGTCGCCGTCAAAGGCCAGTCGGGATTCGAGCAGAACCAGGAAAACATGAAGTACTGGCTGGCCATCGTGACCCTGGTGTATTTTGTCGCCGGCACCATCTTCTATAACCTGTGGCGAAGGAGCCGGGAATCGGCCTAGAGAAGGGGGGACAGGAGAAGAAGGGAACAGGAATCACTTTCTTCGCCCCCGTGTTGCTGGGCTGCCGCGAAGTCGGATTCATAAGAGCAATTCGATTCTCGGCCGTCGCTGATACTTGAGCCTGGCCGCGAGTAGTGGCGTTCCTCCACGAAATGTTGGTCGAACGCGAACGCAACCTGGGAGCCTCTCACACGCATGACGGCAAAGCTGACACAATCCACCAGGCTGAGTCTTCTGCGTTGCGCTGCCAGAAGAGCGGTCATGGCCAACGAGTGAGTTGCTTCATCGACCCAGACAACATCCATCACCGGCAGAAGCTCCTCCTGGATCGAGCGAACGGCGTCCAACCCAACCGGCTCTGTGCCAACGCACAACTCTCAACAACGATGTAGTTCGTCGTGAAGAGCGGATCGTTGGAATCGAGCAGAGCAAACCAGCAGGTCTTCGGGGCTTCATGATTCGCGTCGTTCCGGTCGAGAATGGCATAGATTGCCGACGTATCTACGAAAGTCATTGCTGCCCGAAAGACTCTGCCAGGTAGCTGTCGTGTTCCGCGCTGACATCCGCAGGCGAAGAAGCGAACCGCCCCGCGACACTCTTGGCCCTGGCTCGTTTGCGTTCCATGCCGACGCCAACTTCTTTTTGCAGGAACGAATCGATACTCATCCGAATCAGCTCGGCAACAGGCTGACGCCGCTCCGAGGACAGGGACCGCTGACTGGCGGCCTGCTCTTCGGTGATTTGAATTTGCGTCCGAACCATTTGTAATCATCATGGCAGATGGCGATTACCAGATGTCATGAGATTGGCTGCGGGGAAAGGGCTGACCGGATCTCGACGAAGGCCGCCTGAACCGAGGCCGGCGGGGGCGTCAGGAGTTAGAAGCTCGCCCGCGACGGGGAGCCATCCCAATTTTGCGATTTGTAAGCGAAGTCCCGCTTTCGAACGTGTACGGGCTTCCTCTCGATAAGCGAGCCCAGAAGGCACACGTCGCCGGCCTCCATGGTTAAGAGCCGCTGCTGAATTGACAGTCTTGGTTGGCCTGTCTGGATCCGAAACACCGGGCTTCTCCCTCCGTGGCGGTTTCTGGTGGTGAGATCTGCTCCAAAAAGGATGCTGCCAGGGTAGATACTGAAACGATGGTTCGCACTGCACACTTCCGTCTTCTCTTCGTTGTCCTGCTGATCAGCGCCTCAGCGTGGGCATTGGATCTGAAAGAAGCCGTCGTCGTCGCTCCCGACGGCAGCGCGATGCCAGTGAAAAAGGCAGCTCAGATGCTGCGCGAGGAGGCGGGGAAGAGGACCCAACTCCGTCCCGCCGCCTCGAGCGCGCTGCCCGGCGCCGGCAGGACCGCCATTCTCGTTGGCACCACCGTCCAATTGCAGAAAATGGCGCCGGAACTCGTCCGCCAACTGCCCGCCGCACCGCAGGGCTTGGACGGCTTTCGGGTTGCCGTTATCGGCAACACCGTAGTGGTCGCGGGGAATAGCGACCGCGCGGTTGTCTTCGGCGCGGGATACCTCCTGCGGCACATGACAATGAAGTGGGGAGGCGTGCTGGAGGTGGCCGGCGATCTGAAGGTGAGCACCGCTCCCAAATACGCCATCCGCGGTCACCAGCTTGGCTATCGCCCGAAGGTGAACACCTATGACGCCTTCACCGTCCCGATGTTTGAACAGTACATTCGCGACCTCGCCGTTTTCGGCACCAACGCCATCGAACTCATTCCTCCGCGTTCCGACGACGCCGACCAGAGCCCCCACTTCGTGCTTCCCAAGATCGAAATGATGGAGCAGGTGTCGCGCATCTGCGATGAGTACGGGCTGGACGTCTGGATCTGGTATCCGGCCATGGACCAGGACTATTCCAACCCGGCGACCGTAGAATTCGCCCTCAAGGAATGGGAGGAAGTGTTTCGCCGGCTGCCGCGCATCGACCACGTTTTCGTGCCCGGCGGCGACCCCGGCCACACGGAGCCGAAATACCTGTTTGCGCTGCTCGAAAAGCAGACCGCGAATCTCCGCAAATATCATCCGAAGGCCGATATGTGGGTCTCGCCCCAGGGGTTCTCGAAGGATTGGATGGAGCAGTTCTACCAGCTTCTCCAGGCCGAACCGGCCTGGCTGGCGGGCATCGTCCACGGGCCTCAAGTGCGTGACAGCATCCCAGAACTGCGCCGGCGTGTACCGAATCGCTATCCCATCCGGCGATACCCCGACATCACCCACAGTATCGACTGCGAGTACTTTGTCCCCGACTGGGATCTGGCTTACATGGTCACCGAGGGCCGCGAAGTCGCCAATCCGCGTCCCACCGGCGAGAGGTCGATCTTTAATGCATACAAGGACTATGCCATCGGCTTCAGCACTTACTCGGAAGGCGTGAACGACGACGTCAACAAGTTCGTATGGAGCATCCTTGGGTGGGATCCCGACGCGGATCTGACAGCTTCCCTACGGGAATGGGGCCGATATTTCATCGGCGACGATCTTGGCGGCGATTTCGCCCAGGGCCTCCTCGGCCTGGAGCAGGACTGGAAGGGCCCGCTTCTCACCAATGAAGGCGTGGATACTACCTTCGAGATATTCCGAAACATGGAACAGCGCGCCTCTCCGCAAACCAAGCTCAACTGGCGATTCCAGCAGGCGATCTACCGTGCCTACTACGACGAATATGTCAGGCGCCGCCTCATTTACGAGACGGCCCTCGAAAAGCAGGCGCTCGATGAGCTTCGGAAGGCTTCGCGAATCGGCTCACAGATCGCCATGGAGGAAGCCCGGCGGATTCTGGACAAGGCGGTGACGGCACCGGTGGCTCAGGACCTGCGCGCCCGCCTCATGGAGTTAAGCGAGGCGCTTTACCAGAGCATCCACGCACAGCTCAGCGTCAGGAAGTACCAGGCGATCGCAGTCGGGCGCGGCGCCAGCTCGGACACGGCCGATGTGCCGCTGAACAACAGATGGTGGATTGAGGAACGGCTCCGGGCAATCGCCGGCATGGCCAGCGAGCAGGTGCGCCTGAATGCGATTGACGAAATCGTCAATTGGACCGATCCAGGCCCGGGCGGCTTCTATGACGATCTGGGCGACCTTTCAAACCAGCCCCACATGGTTCGCGGGCCGGGCTACCCGGCCGATCCGGCATTCCTCGTCTCCTCCTACGTGGGAATTGGCCGCGGGGGAGAGGGGAGCCGCGACCTTGTGAACGGCTACCAGGCCAACTATCCGCGATCGTGGTGGTCCGTGGGAGCTGCATTGAATGACACGCCGCTCAAACTACGCTACGACGATCTGGATCCAAACGCCGAATACAAGATTCGGGTTGTCTACGCCGGCGGTACCGTCGGGCCAAAACTGCGCCTGGTGGCCGGCGACAACTACGAAATTCATGGGTGGTTGTCGAGACCTGTCCCCTTTAAGCCCCTGGAGTTCGATATTCCAAAGGCCGCCACAGCTGGCGGCAGACTGGAGCTGACGTTCACGCGGGAACCCGGACTGCGCGGCAACGGCCGGGGTTTGGAGGTAGGCGAAGTCTGGCTGATCAAAAGACGGTAGATCCCTGCGGAATCCGGGACAGCCTTTTCCCCAATCGACCACCGGCCACCTCGTTAGGGTCGGTCCCCGTCTTCAGCATCGTCGCGCGCTCACACTGGTTTCACCGTTACACCAACGGGAAACACCAGAAACGGCCGGAAACGCGTTTGTCTTTAGCTATAGGTGGGATGTCAGGGATTCCGAGTGCTCCAGGTCCCGGATGGCGTCTCTGCCACCCTGAATCACCCGCCCGACCAAATCCACGAGTTGACAAACCGTCAACTTGGTTTGTAACCGCTACGGCGTCGGGGACGATCGATCGCCCTGAGGTGCCGGTGGCACCACTTTCGAGGAGCCCATGATCGGACTGCAATGCGGCCACCAGACTTTCCAGAATGGGACATCTGGCCCGTGCCGCCAGTCCCGACGGATCCAACTCCAGATACTCCGACGCAGGCTAATCGGTGCCAAGCCGTCCTCGACTTCGAGGACGGACCACCGCTGCCGGATGCTTGCATGCTCGGAAAATAATTGCTGCAATCACTGATTGGGGGATCGGTGATCCAATGGATTTTGGCTTCAAGGATCTTCTTGCCAAGCACCAGATTGAGCCGCAAGACGTTCTGGTCCTGCGGCACACACCCACGGCGCCCCGCCTGCAAAAGGTGCTCCCCTGGTTGGCGGCATACCACCCAGCTGTTTTCAACGCCTATCAGCAAACGCAAGGGGACATTGTTACGAAGAGAATGAAGAACGTAACTTACGTGGCTTCTTTCATCGGCCATTCCCCCGGGTCGGCACTCTTCGTTGGACTCTACCAGCGGCACGGTCAAGAACTGAGGACTGCGGATCAAATACGGTCGGAGCCCGCGGTTCAAGAATTGGAGGCCTACGGCTCCGGCGTTGAGACACATGAGCGGCTCTGGTTTGACCTCCGATTACGAGAGGACTTCTGTGGAGTGTGGAAGGGCAAACTGACGATCCAGTGGCCAGGCCGAGAGATAAACTGGCATCGCATCGCGGATCGGGCCGCCTTTAAGATAACAGCAATTCACGCGGAGAGCCTGCTGAGTAAGACGCCGCCCGACTCTTACAGAGAATGGGACTTGCAATGGGACGAACTAAAGCTGCTTCCTGAATCGTGGAAAGCTAAACTTCGCGGCTGGTGCGGAATCTATTACATTTTCGACATCTCTGACGGAAGAGGATATGTGGGCAAGGCTTCGGGAGCAGAGAACTTGCTTGGGCGGTGGCTGAACTACGCAGACAGGGGTGATGGGGGCAACGTGAGATTGCGGGGCCGCGATCCTCTCAATTTCCGATTCTCGATTCTGGAGCTTGTCCCTGGGGACATGGAGGACGGGGATGTCGAGTGGCGCGAGCAGAATTGGATGCTACGTCTTCGGACACGCGCCCGCACGCACGGGCTAAACCTTCCAGAACTGGACTACTGACAGGCCCCGCCCTCGTTACAACGCTGGTCTGCTGCCCCCGTGCGCTCCTTCTTGTAGGAGAGCATCGTTGGGCATTCCAAGGCTGACCCAACGGCGTTCTGGGAATATAGATCGCGTGTAGTCGCCCAGCATTTAGGAGCCGTGCTTAGGTTGGCCTGGTGCCATTTGGACGCAAAACGCCCTACGGTGACATTAGGCAAAAGGTCTCCCGCGGCGCCGGGCGCCTTCTTCGCTGGAATCGCCGATTCCTCAACCGCCGGGAAGACCGCCACACGCCAAACTTCGATCACCCCGAAATTCCAACTTTCTTCTCTACCTTTTCAACCTATTCAAGTCCCACCGCCCCAATAATCCAGCAGCCGCCCGCTACACTCGGAGCGAATAGGCATTCTTCTGAACCCCTAAAAGGATCCTCTCATGAACCGCTTTACCCGGTCCGAAAACTCCAACGGCGCCTCCGCCGCTCGACCCCAACTCGAGCCTCCTGTCGGTGCCCGGTCCCCGCTATCCGGTCCCCTTCCGGAGGGCCACCGGACACCGTCCCCTGCATCTGCCGCCAAACTCGCCGCTAACCGAGCCAACGCCCAGCACTCCACAGGCCCCAAAACGGAAGAAGGCAAAGCCCGCGTTTCCCACAACGCCTTCAAACACGGCCTCGATTTCCACCAGATTGCCGAAGAGGAGTTGAAAGACCGTGCTCAAAGCGCGGAACAAACCCGGTCAGGGCCGTCGGCTGGCGGCTCTCGGCAGACATTGCGCCTCCGCTGCCACGACGTGTCCGGCGAACCGGGGAGGAGCGGCGGCTAAAGCGCGGTATGGAAGTCACCGATATAAAGGGTAATCGTGCCGACGCCCAAACTCGGGAAAGTCACTATCGTTTTGCCCGTCTTCGACGACTGGGGCGCCGTGTCGCTGTTGTTGCCAAAGCTGGATGCCGTCGCGGAGGGCCTTGCCGTCAAGCTGAGCGTGCTTCTGGTGGATGATGGGTCAACACAGGCCGTCGCGGGCGCAAATCTGCCTGTGGCATTCCGGAACCTCGCCGGCGTCAGTGTTCTTCGGCTTCGTAGAAACCTGGGTCACCAGCGAGCTATTGCTGTCGGTCTGGTCTACGTCAGTACGGCACTGGACTGCGACGCCGTCATTGTGATGGATGGTGACGGGGAAGATCGCCCGGAAGACATCCCCCTTCTGCTCCGCAAATACGAGCAAGGAGACGGCAGGCAGGTTGTCTTCGCGGCCCGCGCCCGCCGTCTGGAAAAGCTTTCGTTCCGGTTCTTTTATCACCTTTATCAGGTACTTCACTGGATGCTGACGGGCGTCCGCGTTCGGGTGGGCAACTTCAGCCTGGTGCCCAAGACGGCATTGAACTCATTGGTATCGGTCTCGGAACTGTGGAACCACTACGCGGCGGCCGTCTTCCGCTCCCGAATCCCCTACGATTCCATCCCCATCGACCGCGGAGAAAGGCTGGACGGAAGGTCGCGGATGAACTTCCCAGCTCTTCTGGTCCACGGCTTGAGCGCTCTGTCAGTCTTCGCCGATGTCGTTGGCGCGCGGCTGCTCGCCGTTGCCAGCGGGTTGATCGTAGTGGCCTGCGCCGGTATCGGAGCCGTCATTTGCGTCCGTCTCTGGTCGAACCTGGCCATTCCAGGATGGGCCACCTACTCGGCGGGCATTCTTTTCGTTTTGTTGATGCAGGCGGTAATGATCTCGTTTCTGCTGGTGTTTGTGATTGTCGGAGCACGGGCCAACACCAGTTTTCTACCAATCCGCGACGCCTTGTATTTCGTCGATCGCGTGGTGAGTCTGTTCCCCCATGAACCCCTTTCAGTACATCGGATCGGAGCTGGAGATTTTCGAGAAGGCACACAAATGGAAGAAGTACTTCTACAGGCACATCGCGCCCTACATTCAAGGTGACGTGCTCGAGGTGGGCGCCGGATTCGGCGGCACCACGGAAGTCTTTCAACCTGCTTCCTTCCGGCGATGGGTGTGCCTGGAGCCGGACCACGAGCTCTGTGAAAGGGCACGCGAGAGGTTGGCCGGCGACCCACGTTACGAGGTGATAGCCGGAACCACGCGGGAATTGCCCGCCGGCGAAACCTTCGATGCCATCGTGTACATCGACGTGCTGGAGCACATTGAAGACGATTCGGAGGAAGCCCGGCGCGCAATGCAATTGCTCAAGCCGGGAGGAGCGCTGGTGGTGCTTTCTCCCGCGCACCAATGGCTGTACACTCCTTTCGACGCATCCATAGGTCACTTCCGAAGGTATACCCGAGTCACGCTCGAACAAGCCGTCCCCACAGGCGCGAGGCGGGAAAAACTGGTCTACCTCGACTCGGTCGGGCTGATCGCCTCCCTGGCCAACCGGATCTGGCTGCGTCAATCCATGCCGGCCTTGAAGCAGATTCTCTTTTGGGACAACGTCCTGGTGCCCGCCTCGCGGTGGATCGATCCGGTGCTCTTCCACCAGGTGGGGAAGTCCGTCCTGGGGATTTGGCGGAATGCGTAAGCGGGCGATCTTGCCGGTTCTCACCCGACCCGGCGTATGGGTGTTCCTGGCCGCACTTCTGCTGCTGTTGGCGGCCCACGGAAATCGCCTCGAACTCGGGACCAACGACGAAGGCATCTATCTCGAAGGCGCACGGAGGATGCTGGCGGGCCAAAGACCCTACGTGGACTTTTTTGGATATATGACGCCGGGCAGCTATTGCGTCCACTGGCTGGCGTTTTGGATCTTTGGACTCAAGATGTGGGCCGGCCGCCTGCCGGTGATTCTTTATTTTTCGCTGCTGACAGCTTGCGTCTTCGGTTTGACCAGGCGGCTGGCGGGCGGGACGGCGGCACTGCTGGCGGCTCTACTTTTTTTCGCATTCAATACGGCCGATTTGAGTCTGCTGACGGCACAGCACCGGTGGGATAGCGCGGCGCTGTCTCTGTTCGCCGCATTGCTTTTGGTGGAGGCGCACGCCAGCGCCTCGCGAATGCTGGCGGCAGCCAGCGGATTTGTGCTGGCGGCTTCAATCATCTTTACACCCTCCTTAGCCGTGGTGTTTCTGCTGAGCGCGGGGTGGACGATTGCCCGCCGCTTCTGGCGGCCGCTGGCGGGATGGTTTGCGCTGGGCGGCGCCGCCGCGGGAACCGCGATACTGATGCTGCTCATCGCCAGCGGATTGCTCGGTCCGATGCTCCAGCAGTTGCTTTGGCTGTCGCGGAACTACTCGGGAGTGAATGTGATGCCGTACGGCGGCATCATCGGTGGCTACGGGGCTCTCTTCCGCGACGTCACCGCTTTCGAGATGCCGGTGCGCCTTCTGCTGGTGGCGTGTGTCAGCCTGCCGGCCATACTGCCGCCGCTCTGTCTTGGGGGATGGGCTGTCGCCTGGTTTTCGGGCGCGGCCGGGAAATTGACAAAGTTCCAACGGGAGTCCACGGGGTACCTGCTGGTGTACCTGGCCGGAATGGTGCTGACGACCTTCCCGCGCTCCGACGTGACGCACCTCGTCTACATCTCCGCCAGTGCGTACGTCCTTGCAGCGGTGCTGCTCGCGACATGCGCCGCGCGCCGATTCGTTTTGCCGCTCACTCTGGCGGCTGGTTTCCTGGGCTGTATTTTTCTATTCCACACTATCAGCGGACTGACATCGGAAGTTGCCCTGGAGACGCCAGTCGGTAGAGTTCGTGTGAAGGGAAGCGAGCGGGCGGCGGTCACCTCCCTGCTTGCTCGCGTGCATCCCGGCGACACCGTATTCGTGCATCCCTACAAGCCGTTGCTTTACTTCCTCACTCTCGCCAGGAATCCCACCCGATATGAATACCTGGCGCCCGGTATGATGAAACGGGACGACGAAGCCAAGGTCCTCGCCGACCTGCGCCGGAATCCCCCCCAATGGGTGTTGCATCTCAGCCTTTCCCGGGAAGAGTATCTGCGCGTTTTCCCCAACGCCAACCCCGACAGTGTTTCCTACGAGGGGGTGGAACAATGGCTGAGCCAGTGCTATCGGCCCGCCGGCACTGCGGCGGTCAGCGGGTATAAGCTGATGACGCTCCAGCGGCGACTGGAGGGTGCGATTTCTCGATCCTCCTCGGGAGGAGCAGATCGGACGGTTGAGCCACCACCTCAGTAGGCGCCAAGAAAGACCTCGAAAAGCCGGGTGAGGGACCCCCTCTGCCGTTCGAGCTTGTTCCAGGCGGAGCGCAGGAACGCGAAGCGGAACGGGGAATGGCGTTCCAGGTACCTGAGGTATTCGCCGCTGTAGAGCTGGCCGGCGTCGCCGGCCGAGCGCAGCAACAGCGACCACGAGCTTCTTTCAATCAACTCCATCAGCGGACGGCAGCCGGCGCCCGGCAGCGCTTCCAGCCGTTGCATCACCCGGCGGGCGAAATGGAAGGTGCGGCTGGTCAGCTCATCCAAAGTTCCCCGGCCGGCGGCCTGAGTAAACAGTGTGAGCGACCCTTCCTGTCTGTCCTGTAGCACGTCCTGCAGGTCGTCGCCGAGTTGCAACATAGCTCCCCAATCGAACGCGCGTTGCGCTTCGTCGCGGGAGAGCGCGCCCGCCGCCAGATAGCCGTCCGCCAGCACCGAAGTTCCGCCCTTTCGGAGGCTCAGTTCCAGGATTTCGCCGGCATCGCACGCCCGCCCGCCACGAAGCAGCCGTATGCTGTCCTCTTGCGCCCGGTGGATGGCAAGCAGTCCGTCGAAAACTTGCGGCCAGTCCGGGCGCGCGTACTGGTTTTCGATCGTTTCCACCAGGCGCCAGATGAGGACCTCGCGGGCGTTCGCGGCGGCGACGGGGTCGCCCGCAAGCCGCCGTCCGAATCGCGTGCTGAACGCCAGCTTCGATTCGGGCGACGTTTCCGGACTGTCGAGATAGTTGTCCGAATAGGGGTACAACATGCTGTAGGCGAAGATGGCGGGCGTGACACACATCGGCCGGCCCAGCAGCATTTGCAGACCGCCGGCGGTCCAGGCGTTGCGGGTGGCCTGCAGGATGTCGTCGACGCTGACGGACGGGTCGAATTGCCGGGCCTGCCGCGCCATCTCCCCGCTTACCGAGGAGAAGCCGTCATCCAGTAACAATTCGAGCTGCCCGTCGTCAAGATCCAGGGACGAGCGCGCGAAGGCCTCAAAAGCCGAGGTGAGACGGTCGCGCACAACCTGGCGTCGCGTGGCGGTACGCGGCAGGCCGCGAAGTTCGGCCTGAAGGACTGCGAGAAACCGATCCAGCCGAGACTCCCGCTCCTGCTGTTCGGCGGTAGTAAACGAGCGGCCCAAGGACGGCCAGGAGGTGGGGCAATCCAGCCAGAGATCGAGGGTGCCGCCCAGCAGTTCCTCCACCGGCGGCCCGGAACAATCCGAAACCGGCCAGGCACTTTCGCGTTCGAGTGCGGGCAGCGTCGCCATCGGTCTCAAACAAGGAATACGGAGTTCCCGGTTCGAAGTTCGGCAAAAACGACAGGTTGCCGCGGGGTCCGGGCCTGGATTGGCCCGACAAGTTAAGCGCCTCTTCGAATCGCTTTGACCACACGGCCGCTGGGGTCTTTGAATTCCACCAGCATCGGCATTTGGCCCAGGGCGTGGGTCGAACAGGAGAGGCAGGGGTCGTAACAGCGTACCGCGTGCTCCACGCGGTTCAGCATCCCTTCCGTCAGCGCGTTCGGATTCACGAACCGTCGGGCGGTCTGCTCCACGGCCTTGTTAATCGCCAGGTTGTTTTGCGCGGTGGCGATGAGCAGGTTGGCCTTTTTCATCAGCCCGTTGGAATCCACGTGGTAGTGATGGAAAAGTGTGCCGCGCGGCGCCTCGCTCACTCCCACGCCTTCCAGGCGGTTCAGCCCGGCTTGCGCGCGCACGCGTTCGCCCATCAGGTCGCTGTTCGCGAGCAGTGTCTCCAGCTTCTCCACGCAGAACATCATTTCGACCACGCGCGCCAGGTGATAAGCGAACGAATGGTTGGCGCAGCCTTTGAAACGCTGCTTGAATTCGCGCAGCTCTTTGTCGGCGCGCGGCGTGGAGGCGCCGGAGGCGCAGTTGAGGCGCGAGAGCGGTCCCACCCGGTACATGCCGCCCGGATAGCCGAGCGGTTTGTAGTAAGGGAACTTCATGTAGCTCCACTCTTCGCTCGCTTCGCCCAGGTAGGTGAAGTAGCGCTGCGGGTTCAGGTGGTCGGCGACGATGTTGCCTTCGGCGTCCACGATGCGGATGACCCCGTCGTAAAGCTCCAGACCGCCGCTGCCGGTCACCAGGCCGAGATGCAGCGAGGGGAAGTTGCCCATGGCCTCGACTTCTTCCTGCAACTCGTTTGTATCTAGAAGCTTCTTCAACAGGGTGAGACCGATTTCGACGGTCTCCAGCGCCTCGGGCAGCCCGGAGAGGATCTCGTCGCGCTGCTCGATGGGGAAGCGCTCCAGCACCCCGCCGGCCGCCGACCAGGTGGGATGGATGCGCTTGCCTCCCACCATCTCGATAATCCGCTGCCCGAACTGGCGCAGGCGAATGCCGCGGCGGGCCAGCTCGCGGTTCTTTTCGATGAGCCCGAAAACGTTGCGCTTTACCGGGTCGGAGTCGAAACCAAGCAACAGATCGGGGCTCGACAGGTGGAAGAAACTGAGCGCGTGCGACTGCAGAATCTGGGCCAGGTTCACCACCCGGCGCTGCAACTCGGCCGCTTCCGGAATGGCCACGCCCAGCAGCGCGTCGCCGGCCTTCGAGGAAGCCAGCACGTGGCTCACCGGACAGATGCCGCAGATGCGGGCCATCAGGCCGGGCATCTCGTAGAACGGGCGGCCCAGGCAGAATTTTTCGAAGCCGCGGAATTCCACCACGTGGAACTGGGCCGAGTCGACTTCGCCTTGCGAGTCCAGGTAGATGGAGATCTTGGCGTGGCCCTCGATGCGGGTGACGGGGCTGATAATAATCGGTTCGGGCATTATCCAAACCTCCGTTCCGAGAGTGCCGGCTCGCGTTGTGCAACCAGGTCGATCACGATCCGGTAGATGGCATCGGCGTCGGGCGGGCAGCCTTGCAGGAAGTAGTCCACGGGAATCACTTCGTGTACCGGAAGAACCCGTGGCAGCAGCTTGGGCACCACTCCGTTGCCGCAGGGAATTCCGACGATGACGTTGGAATTGTCGCGGTAGGCGGTGTTCAGGACATCCTCGACGTCGAACTGGTTGCGCATGGCGGTGACGTTGCCGGTTACCGCGCAATCGCCAAAAGCGATCACCACTTTGCTCCGTGCCCGCACCCGGTGTGCTGTTTCCAGATGTTCCTCATTGGCCACCGCGCCTTCCACCAGCGTGACGTCCACTTCCGGGAAATCCTTGTAGTCGGTTAACGGGCTGGCGCAAATTTCGACCAGCCCGGCCAGCTCGATGAGCCGCTCGTCCAGGTCGAGGAACGACATGTGGCAGCCGGAACAGCCGCCCAGCCAGACGGTTGCCAGCCGTGGTTTGCCGCTTACCGGATCCATTGCCGCTCCTTTCTCGCGGTCATGATGTACTTCAGGAAGCTGCGCTCCTTGGTCATCTCGGCCACCGCCTTGCCCTTCGAGAACAGCGCACCGGTTGGGCAAACCTGCACGCACTTGCCGCACTTGGTGCAGCTTTCCGATTCACCCCAGGGTTCGCCGAGGTCGGAGATGACCTTGGAATTCACGCCGCGCCCGAAAACGTCCCAGGTGTGGGCGCCTTCCACCTCGTCGCACACCCGCACGCAGCGGGTACACAGGATGCAGCGGTTGTGATCGAGGCCGAAGCGCTCGTGGCTGAAATCCACCTCGTGCCGCGGAAACAGGTAGCGCAGCCGCATGTGATCGACGCCCAACTGGGCCGCCAGGTCCTGCAGCTCGCAACTGCCGTTCATCACGCACACCGCGCAGACATGATTGCGCTCGGTGAACAGCAGCTCGACGATCATGCGGCGGTGGGCCCGCAGCCGGGGGGTGTCGGTGTGGACCACCATGCCCTCTTCCACCCTGGTCATACAGGCGGCTTGCAGCCTGGGGCGCCCTTCCACCTCCACCAGGCAGAGGCGGCAGGCGCCGACGTCCGAGAGCCCGCCGACGTGGCACATCCGCGGGATATGGATTCCGCTGTTCCAGGCCGCGTCGAAAATGGTCTCGCCGGTTTTGCCGGTGACCATTTTTCCATCAATCGTTAAAGTTCTGACGCTCATTCGCGACCCCCTTCGGCGTGGCCCGCCGTAGCGGTCTGGTTCACCAGTGCGTCATACTCGCCGCGGAAATAGTGCAGCGTGCTGAGCACCGGATTCGGCGCCGTCTGGCCCAGCCCGCACAGGGCGGTTTCCCGCAGCAGCGTGCACAGCTCCTCGAGAATGGCGATGTCGCTCGCGGCGCCCTCTCCCGCCAGCAGGCGCTTCAGAATCTCGTGCATCTGAACGGTGCCCACGCGGCAGGGAATGCATTTGCCGCAGGATTCGTCCATGCAGAATTCCATGAAGAAGCGGGCGACGTCCACCATGCTGGAGCTTTCGTCCATGACGATGAGGCCGCCGGAGCCCATGATGGAACCGATTTTGGCCAGCGACTCGTAATCCACTGGCGTGTCCAGGAACTCGGCCGGGATGCAGCCGCCCGACGGTCCGCCGGTCTGCGCGGCCTTGAATTTGCCGCCGCCGGGGACGCCGCCGCCGATCTCGAAGATGATTTCCCGCAGCGAAGTCCCCATGGGCACTTCAATCAGGCCGGTGTTGGTGATTTTTCCGGCCAGCGCGAAGACCTTGGTGCCCTTGCTTTTGCCGGTGCCGATGGAGGCGAACCACTGGCTGCCCTTGTTGATGATGGCGGTGACGTTGGCGAACGTCTCGACGTTGTTGATTAGCGTCGGCCGGCCCCACAGCCCCGATTCGGGCGGGTAAGGGCGGGCGTTGCCGCGGCTGGCCGCGCCGGCCTTCGATGGAGGCGATCAGCGCGGTTTCCTCGCCGCACACAAAAGCTCCCGCGCCGATGCGGATGTCGATGCGAAACTGGAAGCCGCTGTCGAAGATGCGGCCCCCCAGAAGATGTTCGCGCTCGGCCTGTTTGATGGCGTTCTGCAGGCGCTGGATGGCCAGGCCGTATTCGCCGCGTACATAAATATAGCCCTGCTGCGCGCCCACCGCCTGGCCTGCAATCGCCATGCCCTCCAGCACGCGATGAGGGTCGCCTTCGAGTACGCTGCGGTCCATGAAGGCGCCGGGGTCGCCTTCGTCTGCGTTGCAGACCACGTACTTGATGGGCGATTCCTGGCGCGCCACCAGTTCCCACTTCAGGCCGGTGGGATAGCCCGCGCCGCCGCGGCCCCGCAGTCCGCTGGCCTTGATCTCCTCGACGATTTCCTGCGGGCTCATTTCGGAGAGGCACCGCGCCAGCGCCTGGTAGCCGCCCGCCGCAATGTAGTCGGCGAGCCTTTCGGGGTCTACCACGCCGGCGTTCGCCAAAACCACCTTGGTTTGGCGCGCGAAGAACGGAATGCCGGCCTCCAGGCGCAGCCCGGCCAACCTGCCCGCCGCGCCGTCGTCCGGCGCGCCGTCCCGGGCGCAAGCCGCCTTCACAACGGCTTCCGCGTCGCCCGGCTCGACGCCGGCGTACATAGTCTGGCCGGCGGACATCTTCAGCAGCGGTCCGCGGCTGCAAAGTCCCATGCAGCCGGTACCGCAAACTTCCAGCTTGCCGCCGAGGTCCTGCTTTTTGATCTCTTCGCCGATTGCCTTTTTAACTGCCTCGGCGCCTGAGGAAGTGCAGCCGGCGGCGGTGCAACAGTAAATGCGGTTGTCCAGGCTCTGCTGGCGCGCCAACTCTTCGGCTTGATGTTCGAATAACTCGTCGATCGTCATTTCACACCTATCCGATCCAGCTCTCGCGAGAGACTTTCCGCGTCGACCTTCGCCAGAATCTTTCCGTCAAGAATGACGGCGGGCGCCAGGCCACAGGAACCGATGCAGCGCGCCGTCGAGACACTGACTTTGCCGTCCGGGCTGGTGCCGCCCGACTTGCAGCACCGGTGTTCCAGCTTGCCTACCAGTTCCTGGGCGCCGGCGACGTAGCAGGCCGTGCCCGTGCAGACGATGAACGAGTGTTCTCCCTTGGGCTCCAGGGAGAAAAAGTGATAGAAGGTGGCGACTCCCAACACCCGGCTGGGCGGAAGCCGCAGCTTGTGGGCAATCTGCTTCAGCAGGATCGGGGTCAGGAATCCGTAAAGCTCTTGTGCCGTGTGGAGAACTTCTATCAGTGCGTCGCCGGAGTAGTTATAGCGGGCCATCGCCCGTTCCAGAAACTTCTCGCGGTTATCTCGAACGGCGGGAGCTTTTCTTTCCGCCGGTGTAGCCGGCGGTTCGGTGACAACCGTCCGGTCCAGGTCCGAATTCATGGATGGCAGTGCTCTCCTCGCGTCGATTTCGGTTCGTAAAGACAGCCTGGTTCCGCGGCGAGGAAATTGCCCGTTAGCCCATAAGCCCTGGCGCGGCAGCCCAGGCAGACGCTCCGGAACTCGCAGTGGCCACACTTGCCCTCGAGATGTCCGGCGTCCCGCAAACTGGCAAAAATCCCGGCGCTCTCCCAGATATCGCGAAATTTCTCACGGCGCAGGCTGCCGGCGGCCAAGGGAAGATAGCCACAAGGGAAAACGTCGCCGCTGTGAGAGATGAAGCAACTCCCGCTGCCCGCGGCGCAGCCGCGTGTAATCGGATACATGCCCGCCGGTTTGCGGCGCGTACGGCCGGTAGCGGGCGCGGGTGGCGGCTCCGCTCCGGTTTTCTTTGCGTCCGCGCGCCGTTGCCGCGCAATCCGAAAATATTGCGGCGCGCAGATGGCCTTCAACTCCATGCCGGAATCGAGCGTCCGGTCGTAAAACCAGTTGAGAATTCTCTCGAGTTCATCGGCCTCCACCGCCTGGTCTTCGGAAATCGCCAGCCCACAGCCGACGGGCACCAGCAGATACAGATGAAGGGCATCCACGCCGAGAGACTCCGCCAGCTCCAGCACGCACGCAAGCTGGTGCGCGTTGTGTTGCGTAACCGTGGTGTTGATCTGTGTGGACACTTTCAGATCTTTCAGGCACTTCAAACCGAAAACCGCCGATTCGAAAGCGCCGTTGTGTCCCCGGAAGGTGTCGTGCGTGGCGCGGTCGGCGCCGTCCAGGCTGACGGCCACCCGCCGGATGCCCGCTTCGCGGATGCGGTGGGCCATCGCCTCGTCAATCAGGGTACCGTTGGTGGCCAAAGACACCGCCAAGCCCTTCCGTACGGCGTATTCCGCAATGTCAAAGATATCTTTGCGCCACAGGGGCTCGCCACCACTCAAAACCAGCAGCAGTGGGGCATATTCCGCTAATTGGTCGATGATTTTGAAGCACTCGTGCAGGCCAAGGTCGCCCGGCGTCATCAGATCGCTGGCACTGGTACCGCAATGGATACACCTGAGATTACAGCCGGTTGTCAGTTCCCAGGCCACCAACCGCAGCCGCCCGGTCTGTTTCATTCCACGTATCACAACACACTGGGAGGGGCAATTTCAGGGCCACTGCCGCCCAAATTGAGAGTTTCCGGTATGAAAATCCTTACAAGCTACAACCGACGTGATTTCAATGTGTTGGACAGTGTGAGCGGCTTTTGCGCCAAATCGCCCAGGTGACCCTGTGCCTGCCGACAGGCCTATTCCCCTGTGCTTTTTCGCGCACCGCCCAAGCTCTTCGGGTGTGGGGAGCCGGCAAGCGCGCCAACCGGGCTCAGCCCGGCAACTCGGGATTCACGGCCTGAATCAGCGCCTGGATGTAGCCGTGGCCGCAGGCGGACGCGGAGGCGGCGACGCCCGCCCCAATGGCGCCGCCAACCAGCTTCTCTCGAAGCTCCCTGCGTTTCATCATGGGAAGACTCCTCGAATCTTCAATGCAGCCAGGCCGCGCCGGTCACTTCCCGGCGGGCCGGCAGGTTGTCGTCCGGCACCACTACCGCCACCCAGGGCGTATTCAGCTCAATGATGCGGCCCCGCCACTCCAGCGTTCCCTCGGCGTCCGGCCGAAGCTCCACTTCCTTACCGGCGTCCGTCAACGCCAGGTTGTCCGTGCGCAGAACGAAGCGGTGGCTGCCGCTGCCGCGAGCGGTCACCTTGATAGTTACTTCGCCGGAAGTGGACGATTCGCCCGAAACATCGAAATCCAGCGCGCGGCCGGGACGCAGATCCAAGCGGTAGGTGGCGCCCGGCAGAAATGTCTGTGTCTGCCGCTCCTCATCCGAGCGCACCGTATATTTCCCCTCCGGCAGCATGACCCGGAAATCCCCGGCCGCGTCCGGCTTTGCAACCAACCGCTCGCCGGAGGTGTTTTCCGTGAATTCCACGGCGGCGCCGGCGTGTCCTTCCACCAGCGCCGGACCGGCGAGGTCGCGCATCAGGTACATCCAGCGCGCTACCGGGTTCTGCCATACTTCCTTGTAAGTCCAGGTATTCTGGACCGGCCAATACGGCGCGTCGTGCGTGCCTCGGGTCTGGATGCCCACCGGGATGGCGCCGACGATGTCGCCCGACATCGGGGTGTACAGAGGTGCGTAGTCGTAGCCTTCGCCCCACATGGTGCTCTCGGAAAACGGATTGCGCCCCACCACCCACTCGAGTTGCTTCCCGGAAAGGTCCGCCAGATCGAGACGCCCGCGCAGGTGGGCGGCTTTGGCCAGCCCCTGCGCCTGGGCCAGAATGGTGCCGTTGTTGCCACGGTAATCCATCCACACCGGAAACATCCGCAGATAGCGGCCGGCTCCCAGGGGAATGCCGTTGAGCACCTGCTGGCGGAACGATTCGCGCCGGCTCTCGGGCACCAGTGGGTACTCGTCGTCGCAATACACCGAAGCGGTCAGCATCCCGTAGGGCGCGGTGTAGCCGGCGGTGGTTTTCAAATATTCGGAGTGCAGTGCCACCGCGGAATACCATTTCATCCAGTCGGGATCGTTGGGAAACGCGTCGCAGAGCGCGGTCATCGCGAGGTCGGGCAACTGTTCCCGGCCGTAGTGGACGTAGTGCATGACGTTGTCTTTCGACGGCCCGGTGTAGAAAAAGCCGGTGAGCGGGGTTTCCCAATCGGGGCGCTTGCGCTGTTGCGAATCGAGAATCATCCCGGCCAGCCTGGTTGCCCTCTGGTGGTAACGCGCATCGCCTGTCGAGCGAAACAGCTCCACCGACGCCATCACGCCGAGCGAGGCCGGCTCGTGCTCGATGTTGGCTGAATCGAAGGTCACGCGGTAACGGTCTTTCGAGGGGGACGCGCCGCCTTCGTCCAATTTTGCCACCGCGAATTGCCAGTCCTCCTCGGCCGCTTTCAGCGCGCGGGCCGCCAGGCGAGGATCGTCATCCCGCAGCACCCGCGCGGCCAGGGCTTCGGTGATCGCGGCCAGGAAGTTCACCTGCGGGGTGTCGACGGCCGTCGCCGTGATGTCGTCGAAGTCGCCGATGATGCCGTTGGTATAGCGGCCGTTCACCGAGCCGCCGTAGCGGTAGCCGTCGCCGAAGCGGGTCTTCAGAATCCAGTCCAGCCCCCAGCGGCCTTCTTCGATGAGGCGCCGGTATAGGTTGGGGTCTTCCCCACGCGCGCGCAGGCGCTCGGCCAGGTTGAACATCGAGTAGGTAATCTCGGCGGAGCCGGAAAAGCCCTGGGTGAGGTCGCCGGCGTCGTGCCAGCCTCCGTTGACCACGATGCGCCTCTCGCCGTGGACCACCGTCCAGTCGCGGTGGCAAATGCCGTGCACGCCGGGAATGGCCATCCCGCAGCGTTCGGCGTAGAAAAAGTTGAGCGCCTTCCAGATGGTCTCGCTCCAGACGTCTTCACCAATGCGAAATGGGCGGGTGGTGATGCCGCCGGCTTCAAGAACGTAGGAGCCCGGCTTGCGGAATTCCGAAAAATCCATCACCTGAAACGAGCCCACGTGGGTGGTGACGGTTTGGAGCGGCTTTCTGAGCACGGTTTCACCGGTGGCCTGGTCGACCAGCCGGAAATCGCCGCCGCCGATGCCGCTCGCGATGGCGCTCTTGGCGGCGCCGGGCTGATAGCCGGTGTGGCTGAAGGAGATGCGTCCGGGCCACACGGCCCAGCCTTCGACGTAATCCGGGTCCACGCGCTCGAGCTCGAGGCGGCTGAGGTCGAAGGTCACCTTGTCGGCGGCCTCCGGTTCATTGCCATCCATTTCGTAGTTGACTTCGAGGCTGGTCACCTTGTCGCGCGCCACGTTGCCGATTTCCCACACCACGTGATTCCATTCGTGATTCCGCAGCACCAGCGTGTTCTCGCCTTCCTGTCCGAAAGGCGCCGGCAGCTTCTCGACGCCGTCGTTGCGAATGCGCAGCGCCTCGATGGCGGTCACCAGGGCGCCAGGCCAATCCGGGCGAATCCACACGGAGATGCGGTTGAACTTGCTCCAATCTTCGCCGTCGAAGTGACGCACCACGCCGGCGTTGCCCCACCCTCGTCCGCTTTTGGGTCCGGGCCGGTCGAGCCTGGTGGGAGTTCGGAAGCGCAGCGACGGGCCGCCGCCGGGCGAAACCACGGGGTTGAGCGTCATCTCGGTGTGTACCGGGCCAGCGGGCGGCTCCGCCTTGTCTCCCGGGTTGAAGGACGTCCAGTGGTCCAGGCTCTTCATGTCGTCCAAAAGCCGGCTTTCCAGGACCTTTTTGTTCAACCAGCGGTGGGCGGCGGAATCCTGAAAATTCGCCACCATGGGCGTACGGTCGGCCGCCAGCAGGCAGGCGCCCAACCCAAGCACGAGCAGGATGGGTTTCATTGCGCTTCTGAATATATCGCAAGACAGATGTTCATTCGAGGCTCTCGCGCTCTTCCTCGCCGCCGTCTTCCATGGCTTCGAGCTGCTCGGCCAAGGTGGAGTATCGCTTCAAAACGCGGATGGAGGCGGCGCCGCTGTAGCCGGCGTAACGGAGCTTGCGGTAGGCGGAGGCCAGGCCCTTGGGTTCGCGCAATATCTCGTCAAGCGGCTGCCGGCGATACTTACGGGCCAGAAATTGTTCAATCAGACGTTCCTCGTCGGAGCCCTGGTAGGTTTGTTGAACCGCCTGTTCAGCCAGTGTACGCGCCACTTTTCTGCCGCCCAGATCGCGCAGTACGCGGGCGCGGCCGAAACGCTCTCTCTCTTTTCGCAGGGTGGCATAATGCTCGGCGAAGCGCTTGTCGTCGACGTAGCCGTATTCGCTCAGCTTGGCGAGGAGTGCTTCGGCGTCCGCCGGCCGCTCAGCTCGCCGCAGCAGCTTTTCGCGCAGTTCCGCCGACGACATGGCGCGGCCGCCCAACAGCCGGAGGGCATAATTTTCCAGAGCCGCGGCGTCCAGGTCGTGGGTTCGGCGTAACGGCATCTCTACTTTTCATTATGGCCGTATTGTCGTGATCTGGCTGGACTTTCCGGAACGGGCGCGGTAAGTTGGAGTGAGTGCGAGGTGACTTGTGGAAGAAGAAAGAAAACTGCCATATTTTTTCCTTGGCCTGGGAATCGGCGTGGCGCTGGGCATTCTGTTCGCGCCCAAGTCGGGGGAAGAGACCCGCGGCTTCATAAAATCCAAAGCCGACGAAGGCCGGGACTATCTGAAACGGCGCTCCGATGACTTACGGGATGGCGCATCGGATGCGATCGATCGCGGTAAAGGCGCCGTCGCCCGGCAGCGTGACCAACTGCGCGCGGCGGTCGAGGCTGGCCGGCAGGCGTACCGTGAAGCCGTCAGCGACGACCCGGCGACCGAACAGAACTAGACGCGGCGGAGGGGTTGTCTCCGGATGGACAATCAAGTACTGATCTACGTGATGGCCGGCGCGGTGGTGGTTTCCGCCATTGCGCTGGTGGTCCAGATGCTCGTGCTTTTCGGCCTGTACCGTTCCGGGCGGGCGGTCGAGCAGAAGGCGATTCCGCTGCTGCAGAGTGCGGGACAAGCCATTGACAGCGCCAGCCGTGAATTCGCCGCCACCCGCGAGGAAATCAGGGAACTCGCGGCGAAGCTGAACGCGGTTCTCGACAACTCCAAGGTGCAGATCGAGAAAATCGACGTCACCCTGACGGAGATGACCACCCGTGCGCGCAACCAGATGGACCGGGTGGAGCTGGTTCTGGACGACTCACTCGACCGGATCCAGCATGCGGTCACCGTGGTGCACAACGGTGTGGTGAAGCCCGTCCAACAGGTAAACGGCCTCGCCGTGGGCATCGGCACCGCGCTGCATTACTTCTTCCGGGGCGGACGGCCGAACGTCTCGGAAGCCACCATGGACGAGGAGATGTTCATCTAAACTCGCCGGTCCGGCCCGCAAGCCTTTTACACCTGCAAGGTATCGTTTTTCCGGGCCACCATTGCGTACAGCACCGGGGCCAAAAAGATAGAAAACAGCAGGCGCGAGACCAGGCCGCCGACGATCACGATGGCAAACGGTTTCTGGGTGTCGCTGCCGATTCCCGTGGACATGGCGGCGGGCAGCAGGCCGAGACACGCCACCAGTCCGGTCATCAGGATGGGGCGCAGCCGCAGCAGCGAAGCCTCGTGTGTCGCCGTCAAGACGTCTTTCCCCTCCAGGCGCAGCTTATTGATGAAGGAATACAGGATGACGCTGGTCTGCACAGCCACGCCCATCAGTGCCACGAAGCCCAACATCGAGGAAACGCTGAAATCCGTGCCGGTGAGCGTCATGGCCAGCAATCCGCCGATGGGGACGGTGAGGATGACGCTCACGACGATGGCGAGCGGGAACTTCAGGTTGCCGTACAGCGCAAACAGGATCAGCAGGATCAGCACCACCGTGAGCGGAATGATGATGTTCATCTGCCCGCGCGCGGCGACATACTCCTTGTATTCGCCGCCCCAGTCCACCGTGTAGCCGATGGGCAGGCGAACCTCGCGTGCCACCGCTCCCCGCGCCTCGTTCACCGCGCCCGCCAGGTCGCGGCCCTCGACGCTGTATTGCACTCCGATGTAGCGCGAGTTACCCTCGCGATAGATGAACGACGCGCCGTTCGAAACGCGGATGTCCGCGAACTGGCTGAGCGGCAGATGTTGTCCGTCGGGGGTCGCCACCAGCAGGTTGCGGATGGCGTCGATACTCTGCCGGTACGGCGCTTCGATCCTCACCACCAGGTCGAACTGGCGTTCGCCCTGGATCACCTGGCTGGCGGCGGTGCCGCCCATTCCGGTCTCGATCAGCGTGTTGATGTCGGCGACGTTGAGGCCGTAGCGGGCAATCTTTTCGCGGTCGGGTGTGATGGTCAGGCTGGGTTGGCCCAGCTCCCGGACGATGGTGATGTGCTTGATGCCGGGGACCTTCGAAATGATCTCCTTAACCTGGTCGGCTTTCTGTTCGAGCACCGCCAGGTCGCCGCCGAAAATCTTCACTGCCAGGGCGCTCTTCAAGCCGGTCTCCGCCTCGTCCACGGCGTCTTCGGCGGGTTGGGTGTAGTTGAAAATCACGCCCGGGAACACGGAGAGCTTCTGCTGGACGGCGGCGATCAACTGCGGCTTGGTGCGGATGGACCCTTGCCAGGCGGCGTTGTCGTAGGGCTTCAGGCCCACGTAGAATTCGTCGTTGAAGAAGCCGGTCGGGTCGGTGCCGTCGTCCGGCCGGCCCAGTTCGTTGGCCACCGTGGTCACCTGTGGAAACCCGAGCAGCGTTTCGCGGATCTGCGGCGCCAGCTTTTCGGCTTCCTCCAGCGAAATCGTGTAAGGAGTTGTCGCCCGCACCCACAACGCGCCTTCGTCCAGGTGCGGCATGAATTCCGCGCCAATGGAAGGGATCAAAAACAGAGAGGCCCCGAAGGCCGCTACGCAGATCACCACCGTTGTCACCTGGTAGCGCAGGCACCACTCCAGCACCACGCCGTACAGATCGCGGACTTTTTCATACACCGGCACGTGCGGCTCGCGGACATGCCTGCGCAGGAAATAAGCGCACAGCACCGGCAGCAGCGTTAGCGAGCACAGCAGCGAGCCCACAAGCGCGAACGACGTGGTGTCGGCCATCGGCTGAAACAGCCGGCCGGACGGCCCGGTGAGCGCATAGATGGGCAGGTAGCCCGCAATAATGACGGCAATGGCGTAAAAGATGGGGCGCTCGACGTCGTGCGCGGCGGCGCGGATCACCTCGTGCAGGTCGTAATCCTGTCCATAGCGAAGCGCCAGTTCCCGGAAGATGTTTTCCACCATCACCACCGCGCCGTCGACGATGATGCCGAAGTCGATAGCGCCGATGGAAAGCAGGTTAGCCGGGATGTTTTTCCAATCCAGGCAGATGAAAGAGAATAGCAGGGCGAACGGAATGGTGATGGCGACGATGACGGCCGTGCGCACGCTGAACAGAAAGATCACCAGGATCACCAGCACCAGCACCATCCCGCGCAGCAGGTTGCGTTCGACCGTGCGCGTGGTCTCGTCGATCAGGTTGTGCCGGTCGTAGAACGGAACGATCTTCACATCCGGAGGCAGCACGTTTTTGTTCAGGCGGTTCGTCAGTTCGTCCACCTTCTGTAACACCACCTGCGCCTGCTCGCCTGTGCGCATCAGGATGACGCCTTCCACGGCGTCGTTCTGGTGCATGTATCCGAACTCGCCCAGCCGCACCGCGTGGCCGATTTCCACTTTCGCCACGTCGCGCACGTAAACCGGCGTGCCGTTGCGGTTTGCGAGCAGGATATTTCCGATGTCCCGCGGGTTTGTCACCAGCCCGAGGCCGCGGATGTAATAGAACTGGCCGCCCTGAGAATAGAAGCCCCCTCCGGCGTTGGCGTTGTTGGCGGAAAGCTGTGCCACTACTTGGGGAATGGAGATGCCGTAGGCGAACAGCTTGTTGGGATCGAGCAGCACGTGATACTGCATCGTGGTGCCGCCGAAGCCGGAGTCGTCGGCCACGCCCTGGATGGCGCGATAGCGGCGCTCGAGCTCCCAGTCCTCGATGGTTTTCAGCTCTTGCGGCGAGCGGTCGGGGCTCTGCAAGACGTAGCGGTAGATTAACCCGCTGGGGCTGAACAACGGCGAAACCGTGGGGCTGACTCCGGCCGGCACTTCGGCGTTGGGAACGCGTTCGAAGGCCTGCTCCCGCGCGAAGTACGGGTCGATGTCGTACTGAAAATTCATCTGCACCGAGCTCAACCCGTACAGCGAAATGGAGCGCAGCGTGTCGAGCTTGGGGATGCCGTTCATCTCGATTTCGAGGGGAATGGTGATCAGGCGCTCGACCTCCTCGGCGGCGTGTCCGGGCCATTGCGTAACAATTTCCACGCGCGGAGGCGACAGGTCGGGATAGGCATCGATGGGCAGTTTTCGAAACGAGAAAACGCCCCACGCCATCACAAACCCGGCGGCGATCAGGATCAGGAAACGCTGCCGGAGCGCGAAAGAGACGATTCGGGAGATCATGAGTGTCCTTGGTCTTCCTTCATTGGGAGCTGTTGGCGAACTGAAGGAAAACGCTGCCCTCCGAGACCACCCTCTCCCCCTCCTTACATCCGCTTAGAATCTCCGCCGCCCCATCCTGCTCGGCGCCCACGGCGATCTGGCGCTGTGCGAACCTTCCAGGCGCCACCTCGACGTACACGAAGGGTTCGTTCTGCGGGTCGTGCAGCACCGCCGATACCGGTACCGTCAGCACTCCCCTCCGCATGCTGGTGTGCATCGCAAGATCGACGAACATGTCCTTTTTCAGCACTCCATTCGGATTGCGCGTCACCACGCGGACCGGCGTGGTGCGGGTAATCGGGTCGGTGATGGCGCCGATGTAGGAGACCACACCGGGGAAGGACCGCGAGGTGGAAAAGGACGGATCGGTCACTTCCACGCGGTCGCCCACCCGGATGGAATCGAGGTCTTTATCGAAAACATGTCCCTGCACCCAGACCGTCGAGACGTCGCTGACCAGAAAGCATGCGGTGGCGCCGGCCTGGATCAATTGTCCCGGCATCACGAGTTGCTGGACGACGACTCCGGCGATGGGCGACCGCACGGACAGCTCCGGGTCGATGGGGACGCCCTGCTTTTCCGACTGCTCGATCTCCGGTTGGCCGATGCCGTAGATTTTCAACGCCTGGATGTCGCCTTCCACCTCGGCCGCGGCGTCGTCAAAGTCGGCCTGCGAGCTTTCCAGGTCTTTTTTGGCGATGGCCTCGTGCGCCAGCAGGTCGCGGTTGCGGTCGAGCGTGCGCTTGGCGAAGTCACGCCGGGTAACGGCCCGGCGGTACGCCGAGATAGCTCCGCTGATGTCGGGGCTGGAGACATCCAGCAGGGCGTCGCCGGCCTTCACCACGGTTCCCGGATGGGCCAGAATTCTGACCACGGGTCCACTCACCTGGCTGATGACGGATGTGGTGTGGTCGGCGTCCCAGTCGACCGTTCCGGTGGTGTGAATCGCCGACTGCCAGGTGTCTTTACGCACCGGCTCGATGTGGAGATGATCGAGCTGGTTTGACGGCACCGTGAAGTAGCCGGCCTGGTCTTGCTGTAACTGTCCGGCGGACTGGGTCTGAGGCTCACTCCGGCCCGCTCCGCAGGCACCCAGCAGTAGAAGAGAGACCGTAGCGGCCGAAAAGGTGGCGGTCCGGATGCCGCGTCGTGCTCTGTTGCTCACCGGATAACCTCCGTTCCGACGGCAAAGTTGATCTGTTCGCCGCCGGCCATGTAATTCGCCAGCGCCTGGCGGAAGGCGAGCTGTGTCTCCCGGTAGCTCCGCTCGGCGTCCAGAAAGTCCAGCAGGCTGGTAGCCCCGCGGCGGTAAGCGTAGCGGCTTATTTCGCGCGACCGGTTGGCCTGGTCGAGATAGCCCGATTCGAAGATGGACACGATCTGGTCGTTGGTTCGGAAGGCGGAATAAGCGTTGACGACGTCGGTCAGAACGGCGCTGGTGGCCGCCTTCTGCGCCTCCTGGGCCTGCCGCGCCGCCACCTGGCTGCGCGCGATTTCGCCCTGGTTGCGGTCGTGAACCGGAAGCTCGAACGACAGGCCGAAGCCAAAAGTGTTGGCTTCGCCGTTGCGCTTGTATTCCGCTTCGGCGGTCAGGTCCCGCGCCCGGTCCCCCAGCGCCAACGCCACCGTATCGTTGGCGGCTTTCACGCCGCCTTCCACCGCCAGCAGATCGGGGCGCATCTGGAGCGCCCGGCGCTCCAGATCGTCCAGCTCCACGACCTGTTTCTTATGCTCGAGCTGGCCGCTGACGTCGAAGTTTTCGGGCACCGACTGGTATCCCACCAGTTGCCGCAAAGTGGCCTTGCTCTGGACCAGCGACAATTGCGCGGCCGAAACGTCCTGCTGGAATTGCAGCTTTTGCAGGGCGATCTTCAGGTAATCCGCCTCGGAAATATCGCCGGCATCCGCCCGCTGACGGTTGATTTCAACAACGTTCGAGAAATCCTTCAGGCTTGCATTCGCCAGCTCCAGGTTCGATTTCGCCAGCAGCACCGCGATAAACGCCTGCGCCACCTGGTAACGCAACTGGCGCTCGCTGTCGGCCACCGTCAGCCGCACGACTGCGGTGCTGTCGGCCGCCACCAGCATTCGCTTGGCGCGTTTTCCGCCGCGCTCGAAGGTGTAATCGAGGCCGCCGGCAAACTCCTGGTTAGTGCGGAGATTGTCCCAGGTGAGGAAACTCGGCGAAAAGAACGGAAAGTCTTCGGCGGTGATCGACAGGTTGGGGTTGGGCTTGAGCGAAGCGGTAATCTCGTTCGCCTTCGACTGGTCCACGTCCATCCGCTGGGCGCGCAGCGCCTGGTTCTGTTGGAGTGCCAGCCGGATGGCGTCCTCGAGAGACAGAGTCATCGGGCCGGCGGGCGTTCCGCCGCCTGTTTGGGGCCACGCCGGTGCAAGGCAGATTAGAAGTACGCCAGCGGCCCGCAGATACACGTTACGCATTCGGTTTTCCGGGTTCCCAGGTGCACATGGATAGCCATTATCTCACCCGCCGGCCGCCAGCGCCTAACCCAATGATTTTGAGGAGTATCACCCTACGCGAACCGAACGGCGCCGGACCCGCCGGCAGCGGCCGCAGCGTTGCACTTTTGAGCATCTGCTCAAGACTGCGCCACCTTAGAAAGACCTTCTGACAATCAGTTTCGGCAGCGCGGACGCGAGCACGGTCCACTTGATCGAGTTTGTCTTGTCGTCAGTCCAATCGGGTGATGGGGCCACCGTTGATCCGTCGATGCTCGACGACACCGACTTGTCGGACAATTACGCGGCGTATAACGGCGCGCTGCAGACTTACACCTGGACCAACGATGCGCCCGGCACGAGTTTCGGGTTCCATGTCCCCCAAACCAGTGACGCCTACTTCGTGCAACCGATCCAGATCGAATTTTGAAAATTCACAATGGACGGTTTGGCAGTAATGGACTTCTGGAGCTACGAATAAAAAGCGAAAACGCGAGAGCCGAGAGGGGCGCCGGAGGAAACGGGGGATATAGGTTACCGACGATTCAGCTCAGGTCCTGGCTGGGCTTGGCCGCACCAGAGTCTGAAGTATCTATATTGTTATCATCATGTTGGCCGGTGCTTTCCGAGTTGGCGCGGGCACGGGGAGGCGTCGGCTCTCATCTCAGCAAGGGCAGCGCGCTGAACCAACAGAAGTCCTTTCCGTGCGCGCACTTGGCGGTGGTCAGCTCGGCAAATTCTAAGGCAATTGTCTTGATGAAATCGTGGGATTGACCCTAGACACAGACTATGGGGAATGATATAAAGGACTACGAGACCTGAAAGGTGGCAGTACTGGTATCGGAGGATAGTCACCAAGATGAGAATCTTCGAGGCAGTTTTACTTTTGGCGTGGATACCCAAAATGGAAATCCCGATTCGATAGAAACCTGAAGTGTTCCTAGGAGGAAGAGGGAATATGAGTGCGCGGATTTCCTTATCATCAGCTATCTTGCTGATTCTGCTTGGCAGCCAGGCACGAGCCACCACCATCCAGGATTTTGAGGGCGGTTCCATCGCCCCCGGCACCGCCGGCGCAGGCTATTCGGATTTCGGCCCATGCGGGGCTGGTACGGAATTGTACCCGGAAGGTTCCTACGCCGTCACCTCAAACGCGCAGTCCTGCCACGATCTGTGGTTCGCGACCACGGCCCAGGAGGGTTCGCTGTTCCTGGCCGTGAACGGATTGACGGCGATCGGCCCCGTCTATCAACAGACGGTTCTTGGTCTCAATCCGGGGGATACCTACATCCTGGACGCCTGGTTCGCGGGCCTGTATTCGGTAAACCCGGCGGACATCACCTGGGAAATCATCGCCGGTGGAACGGCTCCGGTGAATTCGTTCTTGACCAATACCACAGGAGCTTGGGATCAAAACGGGGTCACGTTCGTGGCGACTGGCAGTACGCTGACCTTCAACATCTCGATCAACACAACGCTGGCCAGCGGCAATGACTTTGGTCTCGACAACATCACCCTCGACGACCAGACCACCGCGATTCCCGAACCCGCCACCATGCTCCTTGTTGGTCTGGGTCTCGTTGGTTTCGCTCTGACTCGCAGCCGCAAGACCTGAACCCACGGTTCCACCGGAAACGTCTGACCTCCGGGCGATTCCACTTTCTGAATGCATGAGCCGGGTCCTCGTGTGAGCCCGCTCATTTCATTCGTCGGCGGGATTCATCCGCAGACTGCCTCACGACGACAAGCTGGTTGCCTCCATCGGGTTGATGGAGGACCATCTCTCCCGGGTGTTCCATAGCGGCGCTTCGCCGCTCCAGTGGGACGCGATTTGAAAATTCAAGATGGGCGCCTTGGCAGTAATGGCCATCTTGCGCCACGAATGAAAAGCGAAAATGCGAGAGCCGAGAAGAGCGCTGGAGGAAACGGGGGGGAGATAGGCTACCGACCATTCAGCTTAGGCCTGACGGGGGCCTGCCTCGCCAGAGTCTGAAGTATCTATATTGTTATCATCATGTTGGCCGGTGCTTTCCGAGTTGGCGCGGGCTAGAGGAAACGTCGGTCTCATGCGACGGCAACGGCAGCACGCTGAACCAACGGAAGTCCTTTCCGTGCGCGCACTTGCCGCTGGCCAGTTCGGCAAATTCTAAGGCAATTGTCACGATGAAATCGTGGGATTGACCCTAGACATAGACTATAGGAGATGATATAAAGGACTACGAGACCTGAAGGGTGACGGTACTAGTATCGGAGGAAACACACCAAGATGAGACTCGTCAAGGCAGTTTTACTTTTGGGCGGGTTAGTGGGTGTAGTTGGTCTTTGCGCCTCGGCGGCGACGATCCCAATTAACAATACCGGCGGTTCTGGCTGGACCATCGACGGTGGAACCGCTTACGTAACGATCGGCTCGCCCAGCCTGTTCCCATTCACGGCTTGGGCTGCAGATGACGCGACGTCGCAATGGATTTCGCCCCAAGCGGATTACACAGGGACAAACAGGGATGCGGGCAATCTCGTGTACGATTACTCGGTACAGTTCGATCTCACCGGGCTCGACCCATCGACGGCCCAACTCGTGTTTGACGCTGGATTCGACAATCAATTGAACGATGTGCTCTTGAACGGCACTAGCATCGGTTTCCCCACATCGCCACTGGTATCGACACCTTGTTGCCTTTTTCCGGAGACGGACGCAAATGGCATTTCAATCAGCAGTGGCTTCATTTCTGGCACCAACACGCTGACGTTCGAGGTTTTCAATGCTGTGAGTGGAACAGGTGGACCTACCCCAACTGGATTGCGCGTTGCGTTTACGACGGCTACGGCGGATCCAGCTTCCGAAATCCCCGAGCCGTCCACGTTAGTCCTTCTGGGCTCGGCGTTGATCGGTCTAGGTTTCATGCGCCGCCGGCGTATCCCCAAGAGCTAGGTTATTGTCGGCAACAAGACGAGCGAAGGAAAGGCACAGGGCATCAGGGTATCCGTCGGCTTCGTGCCGTCAAAGCCGTAACCTGCCTGATCCCTGAGCTGCACTGTCTGAAGACCGTGAACAACCTCTAGACATTAACTAGTAGAAATGTTATAAGAGTGCACGATAGCTGATTGGGACAATTATGTCTTAATGTCTTGTCGGAGGAAAGACTTATGCGTCTTAGGCCGTTCTTGTTGGCGGTTTTCGTGGCTTTCGTGGTGGCTAGCATGCCCGCCCAGTTGAAGGGGGGAGCTGTTCTGACTGTCACCTTCGGGTCCGGCGGGGACAGCCCGTTTGACCTCAGTGGGTCTGCTGGAGCTTCCACCTCTGTCTCGAACCCCGCTCTCGATACCAATTTAAGCCTGACGCTGTCGCCCACAGCATGTTTTGCGGTGAACCAGGCAAACTGTGCTCTTTGGGGAGGCTCCGGCGGCGTCGGGATCGTAAACAACACCCTTCCCAATGCGGCCACCGAAATTGGCTCCTCTGTGGATGTATTGACGGCAACTTTCGGTGGAACGGATGCCAGCACCGTCCACTTGATCGGGTTTGTCCTTACGGGCGTGGATTCGCGCGTTATTCTCAGCGGTGACGGCGCAGTGGTCGGACCCGGGATTCTCAACGACAGCGATTTGACGGATAACTTGGGGTATGACAGCGGTTCGAGCACCTACACCTGGACCGGCGACATGCTCGGCACAACCTTTACGTTCGGCGTTCCCAGGGCGGGCAACAACTACTACTTGCGGTCGCTCACGATTTCCTACACCGAGGAAGAGATTGTCCCGGAGCCGGCAACTTGCCTGATGCTGGGGACCGGCTTGCTGGGTGTATGGTTTGCGGGACGTCGCCGCCGGCGCCGCGCCTGACGGAAACGATTCTTTCCGGACGTAGAAGTTCAAACCTGTTCTTAGCGGACATCTTCCCAGGCCGCCAGGAAATCTTCTGTAGACTGAAAACAGTATGAAGTTCTGCGCGTTGCTCCTGGTTCTGCTGGCTCCGTCGCTTGCGGCGGCGGAGGACATTTCGGCAGCCAGCCTGGCAAAAGAGATGGAGGCGATCTCGCTCGACCCCAACCAGTGCTACCAGGTTCGCGACCTCCCGCTGATCCATGAAGACGTCCGCATGTACTTCAATGACGGGTACCTGATTCTTGGCAAGCCGATCCGGGGCAAAGGCATCGTCGCCGTGTTTTCGGGCAGTACCGAAGCCGGCGACGCGGAGATTCTGCTTTTTCCGCCTACGGCCGGGGAGCGGCTGTCGCTGGCCACCTTCACCAAGTCGCCCAACCTCTCCGAACACTTCAGCGGAGCATTGATGCTGTTCACCGACGACACGGCCGCGCAATTGATGGCCGCCATCATCCGTGACGGCAACGTGCGCCGCCGGCCCGAAGCGGGCCAGTTGCTCGCCTCCCACTGGAACAACGTGGCGCGCAACCTGATCGGCAGCTTCAGCGTTCGTATGGTCCAGGAGCTGATGCGCGATGGCGACCCGCGGGACGGGTTCTTCTTCGCCGCCGTGATCGGCAAGAGCTTGGGCGATTTTGACGTGCTGTACGACCCGCTGGCGCCGGTGCAAGTGCTGATGGGGCAGATTGCGCGCCGCAACGAGCGAACCGTGTTTGACGTATGGACGAATTTTCTGGCGCGCAGCTTCCGGAACGGCTCCCGCAAGATCGTCCGCGCGGAGATGAAGGTGGACGATTACCGCATCAATGCCACGCTTCGGCCGGATCTCAGGCTGGAAGTGCGGACTCGTGTGAAGGTGACGCCGGAGGACCTGCCCAGAAGGGCATTTGCCTTCGACATTTCGGACAGTATGACGATAACGGGCGCAAAGGTCGACGGCGAGCCGGCGGAGGTTTTCCAGCCGGAATCTCTGCGCGAAAACGTGTTGCGCCTGTCGTCGAGCCAGCGATTTCTGGTGGTTTCCCCGAAAATCCTGAACGTCGGCGAAGTCCACGACTTCGAGATCTCTGCCGTCGGAGACGTGGTGCGGCCCGCCGGAAATGGAGTGTACTTCGTCAGCTCCCGCTCGTCCTGGTATCCGAACCGCGATTTCCAGTTCGCCCGCTTCGATATCACTTTCCGGTATCCGTCCGATTTGAGCCTGGTGGCCTCCGGCTCGGTGGTGGAAGACAGGACCGACGGCGAGTGGCGAATCAGCAGGCGGGTGTCGCAGGCTCCCATGAGGCTGGTCGGATTCAACGTCGGCCACTTCGACAGCGTCCGCGTCGAACGCGGCGGGC
The DNA here is from genome assembly GCA_963810595.1 of Bryobacterales bacterium. Taxonomy (GTDB): domain Bacteria; phylum Acidobacteriota; class Terriglobia; order Bryobacterales; family Bryobacteraceae; genus CAWEOG01. The sequence goes on from CAWEOG010000021.1 coordinate 92,120, forward strand.
TCAGCGTGGAACTCTACGCCAATAAAGAAAGCGAACCGGCGCTGCAGCCTCCGCTGACCCGAACGGTGTTTCTGCCCGAGTTGCCGGGCCTTGGCAGAAGGACAAGGGCGCAGAAGATGATCACAATGACCATGCCGCAAATACCCCCTCCGACGGCGCACCTGCACGAGCAAGCCGAGGAGATCGCCGACGCGTACGCCAGGTTCGCGGCGATTTTCGGCCCGCCGCCGTTAAAGGAGCTGACGGCGTCCCCGATTCCGGGTGAATTCGGCCAGGGCTTCCCCGGGCTGCTCTACCTGTCCACGCGGTCGTACCTGCCGCAGCACGCCGCCAACGCATCGCCAAAGGAAGTCGAAACGGAGTTGTTCTTCTCCCAGGTGCTGCACGCGCACGAAGTGGCCCACCAGTGGTGGGGAAACCTGGTGACCTTTTCCACGTACCAGGACGAGTGGCTGCAGGAAGCGCTGGCGAACTACTCGGCATTGCTGCTGCTGGAGGAGCGCCGGGGAACCGACGCCCTCGACGTCATGCTCGATCGCGCCAGGCAACGGCTGCTGGCGCCCGCCGCCGACGGGCGCCCCATCGAATCGGTGGGCCCCATTCGCTGGGGTACGCGGTTGATGTCGTCGCTGGCCGAAAACGCCTGGCAAGTGATTACTTACGACAAGGGGTCGTGGATTCTGCACATGCTGCGGCTGCGCATGGGCGATGCCCAGTTCTTGAAGTTTCTGGGCGAAATTTGCCGCCGTTACCGCTTCGCTTCCATGACCACCGACGAATTCCGCGAGCTGGCCGCCCAGTATCTGCCGCCGAAAAGCCCCGATCCCACGCTGGAGAACTTCTTCGACCAGTGGGTGGAAGGTACCGGGATCCCCACCCTGAAGCTCGACAGCAAAGTTACCGGCAAGCCGCCGGCGGTCACCGTGGATTTGACGCTGCGCCAGAGCGATGTCGCCGACGACGTCTCGATTCTGGTTCCGGTGGAAGTGATAGCTGCCGGCGGCGGCAAGCAGACTTACTGGATGCGTACCAGCGACGAAACGGCGCACCTGGCGGTGAAGCTGCGGCGGGCGCCGGTGTCGGTGCGCATCGCCCCGGAATCGGTGCTGGCCACCATCAAGTAGGAGCCCGCGGAAATGCCACAGTCCGGCGACAGCCTTTCCCGCGTCGAGAGCGAGATCGTCCATTGCGAGCGGTGTCCCCGTCTGCGCCTGCATTGCATAGCGGTAGCGCAACGGAAGCGCCGGGCGTATCTCGATTGCGAGTACTGGGGCAGGCCGGTGGCCGGTTTTGGCGACCCGGAAGCGGAATTGCTGATCGTCGGCCTGGCGCCGGGCGCGCACGGGGCCAACCGCACCGGACGGATGTTCACTGGCGACCGCTCGGGCGATTTTCTGTTCCGCGCTCTTTATGAAACCGGTTTCGCCTCCCAACCCGAGAGCGTCAGCCGCGGCGACGGCCTGGCGCTCCGCAACGCCTATATCACGGCCACCGCCCGCTGCGCCCCACCCGACAACAAGCCCGCTCGGGAAGAGCTTCGCAACTGTCGCCCCTATCTGGAGAGAGAAATGGCGTTGCTCGGGCGGGTCAGCGCGGTGGTCGCGCTCGGAAAAATTGCTTTCGAATGCTACCTCCGGATCTTGCGCGACCGGGGAGAAATCCGGAGCCTCGCCGCCTTTTCTTTCGGACACGGCGACCAGTATCGCCCCTCCCCCGGCGGGCCGGTTTTGATCGCTTCCTACCATCCCAGCCAACAGAACACCTCCACCGGCCGGCTGACCCCCGAAATGCTACGGTCGGTATTTGAGCAGGCACGCCGGCATTTGAGCCGCTATAGTCCCTCACTTTGAAAAGAGGTAGCGAAAAATTCCGATTTTTGTGTTAACTTCTGTGTGGACGCGAATTCCCCGCCGCTAAAACGAAGGATGGGCGACGAGGGGACGTCTCGCGAAGGAGTGATTTCCGGCACCGGGTGGGAGAATTGCAGTGCCCGGGAAGCTCCGAATCACCGTTTGGCGATAACATGCTGAGCCGACTGTTTTGCTGCGTTCCACGCGCCGTCGCGAGTGGTGTGCCGGGGACGGCCCCGGGTTATGCGATTCGTCCCGGTTCGACGACGGCGCGGAGGTGTGTTCCCTCAGTCCTACCTGTTCCAGGACTTCCATTATTTCCGCACATTTCCGCGTTTGCCGCCGTGCGGCTCTCAGCCGGCCGGAAGGGCATGGAAAAGCCAGACAGAATCAGGGAGATTCTCATATTATTTTCCGGAGGTGGCGAATTCTCTGGGATCGGGCAGTGCGATGTAATCAGAAGCTGCCATGACTTTGGCTAAGAACGAGAATGGAGGTCTGCCATACCGCGAAGTGAGGGCCCGGATAAGTACGTTCGGGCACGAGACATTCTCGAATAGTCCGCCCGTTGGCAGGATCGCCGCCGGTAGTAGCGAGGCGATTTTCGTCAGGCACGTGCATCCTTCCGCGGTGCGGTCCGAGGTGGAATCGCTACCAAATGCCTAAGAAGAAAACATACGACGCATTCTTTATCCAGCGCGGACGCGTCTGGTACGGCTGGACGAACGAACCCGCGGGGGCTACCGCCCAGGGACGTACCAAACAGGAGGCGCGGGAACGCCTGATGCGTGTCCTGGCCGCTATTCTCTATCCGGGCAGCAAGGGCGCAACATCCAAAACCGTGGATTTTCAGATTAAGGAAAGACTGGTGATCGAGCGTCGTAGCAGCTAACACGGTTCCGCGCAACAGCGGACGGCGCCGCCGCCGTTGGTCACACCGGCTGCGGCTATGATGGGACGGTGCGATCCCAACTTGAACGCTATTTCGAATTCGAACGGCTCCGCACGGGCTGGCGCACGGAAGTCCTGGCCGGATTCACCACCTTCATCACGATGGCCTACATCGTGTTCGTGAACCCCTCCATCCTCGCCGATGCCGGAATGCCGCGTACCGCCGTTGTCGCCGCTACCTGTCTTTCCGCCGCCCTGGGCAGCATTCTGATGGGAGCGCTGGCGCGCTACCCCATCGCCATGGCCCCCGGTATGGGGCTCAACGCGTATTTCACTTACACCGTGGTCAAGGGCATGGGCGTCCCGTGGCAAACCGCGCTCGGAGCGGTGCTGATCTCAGGCATCGCCTTCCTGTTGCTGACGGCCACCGGCATACGGCAACTGGTGCTGGCCTCGGTACCTTCCGACCTGCTGGCGGCGGTGGCGGTGGGCATCGGCCTGTTTCTCGCCTTTATCGGCTTCCGCAATTCGGGCATCATCCTTCCCGACCCGGCCACCACCGTCAAGCTCGGCAACTTGACCGAGCCCCACACGGCGCTGGCCGTTTTCGGACTGCTGCTGATCTCTTTTTTATATGCCCGCGGCGTGCGCGCAGCCATGCTTCTGGGCATCCTGGGCACCACGTTTGCCGGCGCGCTACTGGGTCTGGAGGTGTGGACGCCGCAGAGCTATTCGTTCCGCGACATCACCGCCACAGCGTTCCAACTCGATCTCTCCGGCGCCCTTCATCTGGGGCTGGCGGAGATTGTCTTCGTTTTTCTGTTCGTGGATCTGTTCGATAACCTGGGCACGCTGGTGGCGGTTACGAAGACGGCCGGCATCTCCAACGAACCCGCCCGGCTGCCCCGTATCAATCGCATACTATTTGCCGATGCGGCGGCCACCATGGTGGGCTCGGTGGCCGGCACCTCGACGGTTTGCAGCTACGTTGAAAGCGCCGCCGGAGTAGTGGCGGGCGGCCGCACCGGCATACCCGCCATCGTCACGGGGCTGCTATTCGTGGTTGCCATGTTCATCGCTCCGGTTGTCGGCGCCATTCCGGCGGCGGCCACCGCTCCGGCGCTCATTGTGGTGGGCTGCATGATGGCCGTGCACGCTCGGGAGATCGAATGGAGCGATCCGTCCGTTTCCATCCCCGCGTTCCTGACCATGACAATGATCCCGCTCACCTATAGCATCGCCAACGGCCTGGCCCTTGGATTTATCGCCCACACTCTGATGCGCGTCCTGCGCGGGCGATACCGCCAGGTGAGCTGGCTGGCGTATCTGTTGACGGCCCTGCTGGCGGCCCGCTTCGTCTACCTGGGTCAAAGCTCCTGAGGCCGGTGTCGAAAAAACCCTCCGTCCACCAAAGAACAACCCGCCGGTGCTACCTTCAACTTGATGGCGACCAATCGATTTGAGGAAGTCCGGCGGCGTCACCTCGCCGCCGAAGCGGGTGGCGGGGAACAGAGGCGCGCCAAACAGCACGAATCGGGCAAGCTCACCGCCCGAGAGCGAATCGACCTGCTGCTCGACGAGGGCACCTTTCGCGAGCTCGACAAGCTCGTCCGTCACCGCTCGCGCGATTTCGGCATGGAAAGCCAGGTCATCGATGGCGACGGCTTCGTCACGGGCTATGGCTATATCCATGACCGGCTGGTTTACGTGTTCGCGCAGGATTTCACCGTTTTCGGGGGATCGCTGTCGGAGGCCAATGCGCTGAAGATCTGCAAGATCATGGACCTCGCGCTGAAAAACGGCGCGCCGCTTATCGGGCTCAACGATTCCGGCGGCGCGCGCATTCAGGAAGGCGTGCTCAGCCTCGGCGGCTACGCCGACATTTTCCTGCGCAACACCATAACCAGCGGCGTGGTTCCCCAGATTTCGGCCATCATGGGTCCCTGCGCCGGCGGCGCGGTGTACTCACCCGCGCTCACCGATTTCGTGTTCATGGTGGACAAGACCAGCTACATGTTCGTCACCGGGCCCGACGTCATCAAGACGGTGACGCACGAAGACGTGACGAAAGAGAAACTGGGCGGCGGCGTCACGCACAACACGCTCAGCGGGGTGGCGCACTTTCTCGCCCCCGGCGACGCCGAGTGCCTGCGGATGATTCGCGCGCTGTTCCGCTACATCCCGCAGAACAACCGCGACGGCGCACCCCGCCGCCCGTCCAACGATCCGCCGGGCCGCATGGACCCGGCGCTCGACGCCATCGTTCCGGAAGAATCCGACCAACCCTACGACATTAAGGAGATCATTCACAGGGTCGTCGACGACGGAGACTTTTTCGAAGTGCAGGAACACTTCGCCAAAAACATCGTGGTGGGCTTCGCGCACCTGGACGGGCGCGCCGTGGGCATTGTCGCCAACCAGCCGGCGTTTCTGGCCGGCTGCCTGGACATCGATTCGTCCACCAAGGGGGCGCGCTTCGTACGCTTCTGCGACGCCTTCAACATCCCGGTCGTCACCTTCGAGGACGTGCCCGGATTTCTGCCCGGCACGGCGCAGGAGTTCGGCGGCATCATCCGTCACGGCGCCAAGCTCCTGTACGCCTATTCGGAAGCCACCGTGCCGAAAATCACCATCATCACGCGGAAGGCTTACGGCGGAGCGTATTGCGTCATGGGCTCGAAGCACCTGCGCACCGATATCAACCTGGCCTATCCCACCGCCGAGATCGCGGTGATGGGGCCGGAAGGAGCGGTGAACATCGTGTACCGGCGGGAGATTTCCTCGGCTGAAGATGCCCGCGGCGGTGCGGAAACAGAAGATCGACGAGTTCCGCGAACGCTTCGCCAATCCGTTCGTGGCCGCCGAGCGAGGTTTTATCGACGACGTCATCGAGCCCCGCGAGACGCGCCCGCGCCTCATCGACGCTCTGAACATGCTCGAGAACAAAGTGGACACCATGCCGCGCAAGAAGCACGGCAATATCCCTTTGTAGGAAACGCTACTGGTCGTCGGTTACTTTTAGCACCGCCAGGAAGGCCTCCTGGGGAATCTCGACGCGGCCCACGCGCTTCATGCGGCGCTTGCCTTCCTTCTGCTTTTCGAGCAGTTTTCTTTTGCGGCTGATGTCGCCGCCGTAACACTTGGCCAGCACGTTCTTGCGCATCGCCGGAATGTTCTCGCGGGCCACGATCTTCGCGCCGATGGCCGCCTGCAGGGCGACTTCGAACATCTGCCGCGGAATCAGCTTGCGCAGGCGCTCAATCAGCAACTTGCCGCGTTCGTAGGCGAGATCGCGGTGCACGATGATGGAGAGCGCGTCCACCGGCTCGCCGGCCACCAGCACGTCCAGCTTCACCATCGGCGAGACGCGGTAGCCGGAAAGGTGATAATCGAGCGAGGCATAGCCGCGCGAGCAGCTCTTCAGTCGGTCGTAAAAATCCAGCACCACCTCGTTGAGCGGGAGTTCGTAAACCAGCATCACGCGCCCGGTGCCGATGTACTCGAACTTTTTCTGCTCACCGCGCTTTTCCTCCGCCAGTTTCAAAATCTCTCCAAGGTACTCTTCGCGGGTGATGATGGTGGCCTCAATCACCGGCTCTTCGACCTGCTCGATTTCGGCCGGCGGCGGGTACTTCGTCGGATTGTCCACTTCCAGGGCGCCGCCGTTGCGCATGGTGATGCGGTAGCGCACGCCGGGGGCGGTGGTGATGAGGTCGATTTCGAACTCGCGCTCCAGCCGCTCCTGGACGATGTCCATGTGAAGCAGGCCGAGAAAGCCGCAACGGAACCCGAAGCCCAAAGCCACCGAGCTCTCCGGCTCGAAGACCAGCGAGCTGTCGTTCAACTGGAGCTTTTCGAGCGCTTCGCGAAGAACGCCGTGGGCGTGGCTTTCCACCGGGTAAAGCCCGGCGAAGACCATGGGCTTCACGTCCTCGAACCCGGGCAATGGCGCCGCGGCCGGCTTCTGTTCGTCGGTGATGGTGTCGCCCACTTTGGCGTCCGTGACCGTTTTGATGTTGGCGAACAAATAGCCCGCCTCGCCCGCCGACAGCTCGTCGCAGGGTATCGGCTTCGGCGACTGGTAACCCAGCCCCTCCACCTCGAAGGCCTTCCCGTGCGACCACAAACGGATCTTCTGGCCGACTTTCACGGTGCCGTCCACCACGCGGGTCAGAATGATGACGCCGCGGTACGGGTCGAACCAGGAATCGAAGATCAAGGCACGCAACGGAGCGCCGGGATCTCCCTTCGGAGCGGGCACGCGCCTCACAATCGCTTCCAGCACTTCATGCACGCCTAGCCCCGATTTGGCCGAGGCGAGAATCGCATCGCTCGCATCCAGGCCGATGACTTGCTCAATTTGCTCCCGGATGCGATCGGGCTCCGCCGACGGCAGGTCGATTTTGTTGATAACCGGAATTAATTCCAGGTTGTGATGGACCGCCAGGTACGTGTTCGCCAGCGTCTGGGCTTCGACGCCTTGGGAGGCGTCCACCACCAGCAGGGCGCCTTCGCAGGCCTGGAGGCTGCGCGAGACTTCGTAGGAAAAGTCGACGTGACCGGGCGTGTCAATCAGGTTGAGCTGGTACAGATTGCCGTCGTCGGCCCGATAATTCAGGCGGACGGCGTGCGCCTTGATGGTGATGCCCCGTTCGCGCTCCAGGTCCATGGTATCGAGGACCTGCTCCATCATTTCGCGCTCGGACAACGCCCCGGTTACCTCGAGCAACCGGTCGGCCAGTGTCGATTTGCCGTGGTCGATGTGCGCGATGATAGAGAAGTTGCGAATGAATCGGGGGTCCATGCGGTAGAATGTCTTTGAAACTTCAATTATCCCATATCCTTTATGTCTTACAGCCACATACGCATGGAGTATGCGTCGGAAGGCGACGGCTGGGACGGCATCGCAACGCTCACTTTTGACCGCCCTGAGAAACTGAACGCACTGAACAGCGCGGTCCTGGACGAGGTGGAAGACGCCATCGATCTGGCCGAGCGGAACGAGAGCATCGGCGGCCTGATCCTGACCGGCGCGGGAGAGAAGGCGTTTGTGGCGGGAGCCGACATCGCCGAGATCGCATCGCTGTCGGGCCCGCAGGGGTGGCGTTTTTCACTGCGCGGCCAGAGCGTTTTCCGGCGCCTCGAAGCCATGCGCAAGCCGAGCGTGGCCGCCATCAACGGGTTTGCCTTGGGCGGCGGCCTGGAATTGGCGTTGAGTTGTACGTTCCGCATCGCCTCTACGAACGCCAAGCTGGGGCTCCCGGAATTGAAGCTGGGCCTGATACCCGGTTTTGGAGGGACACAACGGCTGCCGCGGCTGATCGGCCGGGCCAAGGCGCTGGAAATGATCCTCACCGGGGAACCCGTCGTCGCCGGGGAAGCGCTGCGCCTGGGTCTGGTGAACCGTGTCGCCGAACCCGCGGACCTGCTCGCGGCGTCCCGCGAGTTTCTGCGCAAACTGCTGAGCAACGCGCCGCTGGCCATCTCGCTGGCGCTCGAAACGGTGGATGCCGGCCTGAATGCCGGCGTGGAAGAAGGTCTTCGTCTGGAAGCGGCTTCGTTCGGCGTCGCCGCAGCCAGCGAAGACAAAAATGAAGGCGCACGCGCTTTTCTGGAAAAGCGGCCGCCAGTGTTCTTAGGGAGATAACTATGTCGTCATACCGGTTAATCGAAGGTCAACTGAACGCATCCGGTCTCAAATTCGCAATCGTCGTCAGCCGGTTCAACAGCTTCGTCACCGAGCGCCTTCTTAGCGGCGCCCTGGACGCATTGTCCCGCCACGGAGCAGACCTGGAGGGAGTTGAGGTGATCCGCGTCCCCGGTTCGTGGGAGATGCCGGTGGTGGCCGCTGAGCTGGCGCGCCGCAAACAGCACGACGGCATCATCTGCCTGAGCGCCGTCATTCGCGGAGACACCCCGCATTTCGACTACATCGCGAATGAAGCCACCAAGGGCGTGGCGCACGTCTCGCTCGAAACGGGTGTGCCGGTGTCGTTCGGAATTCTCACCACCAACACGCTCGAGCAGGCCATCGACCGCGCCGGCGCCAAGAGCGGCAACAAGGGATTCGACGCGGCCATGTCGGCTATCGAGATGGGTAACCTGCTGCGGCTCCTTCGGGGAAGCTGAGTCGAGCATGCCAGCCCGTCGCCGCTCCCGCCAGAAGGCCCTCCAAATCCTGTTCTTACGGGACGTGCGGCAGTATTCCGTCGAGGAGGCGCTCGAAAGTTTTTTCCTCGCACTGGCGCCGGAGGAAGGCGAAGAGCCCCAGGAACCGGACCCTTTCGCCGAAGAGTTGGTCCGCGGCACGGTCGGAAAACTGGAAGAGTTGGACCTTCTGGTGAGCCACCACTCGCAGCACTGGCGCATGGACCGCATGCCGATTGTCGACCGCAACATTCTGCGAATGGCCACCTTCGAAATGACCACGCTCGACACCCCGCCCGCGGTGGTCATCGACGAAGCCCTGGAATTGGCCCGCCGCTTTTCCGGCGACGAATCCGTTGCGTTCGTCAACGGAGTGCTCGACGCGATCCGGCGAGGGCGTGAACCGGGTCTCTCGGAAACCTCAGGCGCATAGCTTCCTTCTCTCCGTTACGTCGCTGTATCACCTCGCCGGATCGGGCGTTGCCCGGTTACCTGTAACAGCGCAGCAAAAGTGTTGTAAGTACACGTTGAGACATCTTCCCTCCTGCCTGTTTCACTTCTAAACTGGGCTCGACTGCCAGTTTGAGAGGGGATGATATGTTTCTATCCAAGACAGCTTTCTGGGTAAGGACCGGTGTCGTGATTGCTTGCGGAACGCCTCTTCTAATCGCGTATCCGTTCGGTCCGCCGGCCGGCCTTACGGGCGCGCCGGGTGAAAGTACCTGCGCCATCTGTCACGGCAATGGCACGGTGAACACCCAGGGAGGCGGCATTCAACTCAGCTCGTCGAGCTACACCCCGGGCGTGAAACAGAGGATCGTGGTGGAAATCACCGACGCTGCGGCCAGACGCTGGGGCTTTGAAGCCTCCGCACGAATCGCGGCGGACAATTCGCGTGCGGGGACACTCGCGCCCAGCGATGCGAATACGCAGGTGGTGCTGCAAAACGCGCTCGAGTACGTCATGCAAACCGACCAGGGTACGAGGCCCGGCGCGGCATCGCCCGTCAGCTTCGAGTTCGACTGGACTCCACCCGATACCGACGCCGGAAACGTGACATTCTACGTGGCCGCCAATGCCGCCAACGGCAACGGATTTGCCGACGCCGGTGATCACGTCTATTCAAAGGCGTTTACTCTGACGGCCGCTCCCGCGACCACCAGCGGCCCGGTCATCCGGGCCCAGGATGGCGTGGTGAACGGGGCCAGCTTCGCGCCCGGAATTGCCCCCGGAGCGTGGATCAGCGTCCTCGGAGAAAACCTGGCGCCGTCCAACCGGACCTGGCGCGCCGATGAGTTCATCGATGGAGCGCTTCCCCCGTATCTCTCGATGGTGTCAGTGTCACCGTCAACGGGAAACCGGCCGCGGTCTACTTCATTTCATCCGGGCTGCTGAACGTTCAGGCGCCCGACGACGCCGCGGTTGGAAGCGTTGAAGTGAAGGTGACAACTCCCGACGGTACCGCCACCTCAACCGCAATTCTCGATCGTTGGGCGCCTGCCTTCTTCCCGTTTGAACCGGAAAACCGGAAGTACGTCGCGGCCCAACATGCCGATTTTTCGCTGGTCGGGCATCCGGGTTTGTTCGCGGGGTCTGCAACCACGCCTGCGAAGCCGGGTGAAACCGTGATCCTCTATGGCACCGGGTTCGGCCCTACCCAGCCCCCGACGCCGGCGGGGAAAGTGGTGACGAGAGCGGCGGAAATCGACAGGTCCGGGCTCACCCTGCGGATCGGGGGACTTCCTGCCGACGTCCAGTTCGCGGGTGTTGTCCAGGCCGGTCTTTGGCAGTTCAACGTCAAGATTCCAGACTCCCTCTCCGACGGGGACGCCCGCGTAGAAGCGGAAATCGGCGGTCTGGCGTCGCAGGGCAACCTGTTCATTACTGTTCAGCGTTGACCTGAGTCCCTGTCTGGAAACGCGCCGGCCGGCGGGACCGGCGCGTTTTACAGCCCTTTCACAGGCCCTTCACGACTCCCCGCGGGCGCGAAATCTACCATCGGTTCCATGAGGGCTCTATCTGCTCGGCTTGCCTTGTTTGCGTCCCTGGTTCCGTTGGCCGCGAACGCTGCCAACTATGTGGGCAGCGAGGCATGCCAAAAATGCCATCCCGATATCTGGTCGAAGTTTAACCGCAACGCCCATTTCCGGGCGTACGCTCGCGCTTCACAGCCTTCGCCCGGGACAGGCTGCGAAAGCTGCCACGGCCCGGCGAGCGACCATATCGCCAGCATGGCGAAAAAGGACATCTTCGCATTCTCTCTTCGCAGCGCCAGCGAGATCACCGACCGCTGTCTCACCTGCCACGGCGGCGACAGCAACCGGGCTAACCTGAAGCGCTCGGAACACTTTCGCGCCGGCGTCGCGTGCACCGCCTGTCATTCGATTCATCACTCCGCCACGGCAACCTCGCTGCTCGCGAACGAAGAGCGTGTTCTGTGCTACGGCTGCCATCCAACCGTGCGCGCGCAGTTTTCCATGCCCTTCAAGCATCGCGTCAACGAGGGTTTTATGACCTGCACCGACTGCCACAATCCGCACGGCGCCTTTGCCCCGACGTGGCGCATGGCCGGCCGGCCGCACATGGTTTCGCAGAGCCTGGGAAACGAGGAGCCGTGCCTGGGATGCCACGTCGAGTTTCGAGGGCCGTTCGTGTTCGAGCACGCTTCCATCCGGGTGGACGGCTGTGAGGTCTGCCACATGCCGCACGGCTCGACCAACGCACGGCTCCTGAAACGGCCGGTGGTGTTTACGCTCTGTCTCGAATGCCACAACGGCTCGGGCACGGGCCGGTCGGGCAACGGTCCGCCGGTGACTTCTCCGGCGCACAACCTGGCCGATCCTCGCTACCAGAACTGCACCGGGTGCCATGTTCGCATTCATGGTTCGAATTCCGACGCGTTGTTCTTGCGCTAGGTGGACAAAACGATGAAGAAAACGATCGCAATTCTGTTGGCTGGGTGTTTCCTGCTGGAGGCGCAGGAGCCGGTCGCCCCCGCATCGGGCTCGGCCTTTTCCGAGCGTGGCGACACCATTGACGGCTACAGCGTGACCCAGTCGTTTGAAGCGGGGTACAGGTTCCGCTCGCTCGACGGTAGCCTGCCGTCGTATCAGAGCCAGGTAAACTTCGGCAGCGGAATTCGCTTGCTCGGCGCCAGTGTCGGGGCCAGCTCCGCCGGCGGGCACGGACACTGGTTCGACCAGCTTACGCTACGGGCCGAGGGGCTCGGCAACGATCCGTACCAATTGTCTTCGGCCAGAATCGAAAAGAACGGCTGGTACGAATACAACTTCCGCTGGCGCCTGAACCAGTACGTCAATCCCGGCTTGACCACTTCTTCCGGCCTTCACTCGATGGACGTGAGCCGGCGCCTTCAAGATCATGACCTGGTGCTGTTGCCCCAATCCTGGATTCATTTTCTTGCGGGCTACAGCCGAAACACCGAAGATGGCCCCGCACTCACCACTCTCAATGACTTCAACGCCGGCGCCGACCCGCTTTTCGCTGACGTGCGGCGCGCGCAGAATGAGTTCCGGGCCGGAGTCCTATTCGACGCGGCAGGTTGGAAGATCAGCGTATTGCGGGCGTGGGAAGAATTTCGCGAAGACAGCACCTTTCAATCAATTCCGGCGTCTTCCGGCGGGCTTCAATCTACCGAGCCGTTCCACGGCGAAACCGCGAGTTGGCGAGCATTTGCCTCTCGTAGCGTCGGCGGGTGGCTTTCAGTGAACGCCCGCCTGGCGTACGCCATCTCGCGCCGTGGATTCACGTTGGACGAGGCGGTCGGAGGCGCCGCCGGCTTGAGCCATCCCGCGCGGCAGATCGTGGTGGGCGGCAACGGGCAGCGCCCGGTAACCGCGGCGAACCTGAACCTGGTGTTCTCGCCTGCCGAACGCCTCACCATCACCAATCAAACGTCGTTTGACCAGATTCGCATGAGCGGCGACAACATCTACCGGGAGTTCAGTGACGTCTCCCTCAGTTTTACGGACCTGAATTTTCAACTCCTCGGAATCCGCCGCGTCTCGAATGCAACGGACGCCGTCTTTCGGCTGCATCGCGGAATCGGTGTCACCGCCGGTTATCACGTGGCGGCGCGGCGCATCCGTTCCATACAGGAAGTCACGTTCTCCGGCGAGCCGGCCGGCCTTCAGGCGGAAACCGAGAACACCCAACATGAGGGCGTTGCCGGCCTGCGGCTGGGCCCGATGAAATTTCTGTCGCTTAACCTCGACGCCCAAATCGGACGCAACGACCGTCCCGTTTATCCAGTCAGCGATAAGAATTACCACGCACTCGGCGGACGCGTGCAATTCAAGCGGGAGTCGCTGCTTGTGGCGGCGACGGCGCGTACCAATTACAACTTCAACTCGGTGGCCATCAGTGCCTTCAGCTCGCGCGTGCGCAACTACGGATTGGAGGGCTCCTGGTCGCCGCGTTCCTGGTTCGGCATCGACGCGACGTATTCCAAGCTTCACACCGACACGCTCGGAGGTCTGGTTTACTTCTCCAACGCAGCGCTGGTTGCCAGCGCCAGCTCGGCCTACATCAGCAACATCCACTTTGCGAATGCCGTGATTCACTTAGCGGCCAAGGAACACGCCGAGTTCTACCTGGCTTTCAGCCGTGTCGAAGACACCGGCGACGGCCGCGCAAAGCCGGCGGCGGACGCATCCGCGTTCGAACAGGCGCAGACCTTCCCATTAACCTACGACGCGCCGTCCGCGCGGGTGTCCGTCCCGTTAACCAGCCACCTGCGTTTCAACGCCGGCTGGCAGTTTTACCGGTACCGCGAAGAGTTTCTCCAGTTACGCAATTATCGCGCGCACACCGGATTCATCAGCCTGACCTGGTCGTTCTAGAGACCTTTGCAGCTCTTTCACATTTTTTCAACGACATGCAAAAGCATACTTCGAAACGATGGATGAGAAAGGAGTCAATCATGAAATTCCTCGTCCCGGCCATTCTGGTCCTGATCGTCGCGCTGATTGCGATTCCGCTGAATCAACCTCGAAACCCCGCCGTGGTAGCCACCGACACTGTCGAGGCGGCGCTTCATCCGCCCGGCAAGGTTGTGCGTCTGCTGCGGCGGTCCTGCTACGACTGCCACTCCGACACAACCAGGTGGCCCTGGTACAGCGCGTTCCCCGGGCTTTCGTGGCTGGTCTCCCAAGACGTCTCGAGAGCCCGCTCAACCATGAACTTTTCCCGGTGGGCCACGGGCGTGGGTCGCGACCCCGCGATCGGGGTGACCTTCCTTGTCGCCGCCTGCCAAGACGTGGCGTCCGGGCGTATGCCGCTTCCGAGGTATCTCAAGCTGCATCCGGAAGCGCGCCCGACCGCCGACGAGCAGCAGGCTCTGTGCGATTGGGCCCGCCGGGAATCAAAACGCCTGGCGAGCCCGCTGCCCGCCGACTAAACCCGTCCAATCTGTAAAAATACTGCAAAAGCTCACTGTTTTTCCGTTCTTAGCCTTCCTGACGCTTCATTGATTCCCGAAATGTCCGCTAGACTCGGAATGTGAACCCAACAACCATCCTGGTAATTGACGACGACGAAACCGTGCGGGAAACCATAAGTGTCATGCTCGAGCAGGAAGGCTTCCGCGTTCTCACCGCCGCGGAAGGTCCCGCCGGCTTCAACCAGGCGATTACCGCGCGGCCGGACCTGCTGCTGGTGGATCTGCGGCTGCCCGGTATGAGTGGCGTCGAGATCTGCAAGCAGGTTCGCTCGTCCGGCTTGCAGACTCCCATCGTTGTTCTGAGCGCGGTCGGAGACGAAGTGGACAAAGTCCTGCTGCTTGAAATCGGCGCCGACGATTACGTGGTGAAGCCCTTCCGGGCACGGGAACTGCTGGCGCGCATTCGAGCGGTTCTTCGGAGGACCCAGCCCGAGCAGACCAAAGTAGTTTCTTTCGGAGAAGTGAGTGTGGATTTGGACCGCCGCGTCGTCGTGCGCGGCGGCCAGGAGCTGAAGTTGACGCCGGCGGAATATAACCTGCTGACTTACTTTCTCAATCATCCCGACCGGCCGCTGACCAGGGACCACTTACTCAACTCGGTCTGGGGATACGAGTGCTTTCCGAATACTCGCACCGTCGACGCTCACGTCGTGAAACTGCGCCAGAAGCTGGAGGCTGACCCAAGCACGCCGCTGCATTTTCTGACTCTGCACGGTGTCGGCTACCGTTTCGTTCCCTAGCAGGGCAAGGACCGACCACCGTGAGCCGGAGAACACTACTGGTTGTCGAGGATGCTCCCAGTTCCGCGGCCGCCCTCGAGATGACGTTCGAGGGGATGCTTGGGCTGGTAGTTCGTACCATGCCCGATGGCATGGCCGCCTGGACCTTTCTGGAGGGCGAGGGCGGGGAAGATGTTCGCGCCGTCATCACCGATCTGCAAATGCCCGTGGTGGACGGCTATGAGCTCATCGAGCGCATCCGGTCGAGCGCGGCGCATGCGGCTCTACCCGTGATTGTCGTCAGCGCGACGACCGACATCACCGCGTCGAGCCGGGCTTTGGAACTGGGCGCCAACGCGTTTTTCACGAAACCATGGTCGGCCCACAGCCTCCGTGCCAAGTTGGAGCAACTGTTGTATGAATTGGACAAGAGTTCCGGCCCTGCCTGACCGGCTGCCTTCACGGACCAAGGGGAACATCGCGGCGTTGATTCTGGGGACCCTCTTTCTGTTTGCCCCTGCCCACGCGCAGAGTTCTCCGGAGATGCAGTTGATTCTTGAACGGCTCGACCGTTTGGAAAAACAGAACGCCGAGATGGCCGAAGAGATTCGCAAGCTGCGAGAGGACTTGAAGTCGTCCGGGCAGGCCGCGGAATCGCCGGCGCCCCGCCAGGCACAGGCGCTGGCCGATACCGTCGCCGTCCAGCAGGCACGTATCGAAGAACAGGCCCAGACCAAGGTCGAGGCGGCCAGTAAGTTTCCCATACGCATCACCGGAATGGTGCTGTTCAACGCCTACACGGGCTCGTCCGGCGGCGGCACGTACCTGCCGGCGGCGTCCACGGACCAAACCGGCGCCTCTACGGGCGGAATGTTGCGCCAGTCCATACTTGGCCTGGAATTCCATGGTCCGAGGACAGTTTGGGGCGGCAGGGTCCACGGCGACCTCAGCATGGATTTTTGGGGCAATCAGGGCCCCTATCAAAGCGGCGGCACGGTGACCGGCAGCACCTATGACACCATCATGCCGCGACTCCGGACTGCAACCGTGCAGATCGACTGGGATTCTCGGTCGGTGATGGTGGGCCGGGAGCGGCCGCTGGTGTCTCCCCGCTCGCCGGATTCGTTTGCGCAGGTCGGAGTGCCACCCCTCAGCGAAGCGGGCAATCTCTGGTTGTGGCAGCCCCAGGTTCGCTTCGAGCAGCGATTCAAGCCTTCCGATGCGGACACCCTGAAATTGCAGTTCGCCTTGTTCCAAACCGGCGAAAACTATGGACGCACCACCAATGCCTACGCCGCTTTGACTGAACGGTCACGTCCGGGCTGGCAAGGCCGCTTCGAGTTCTCGCACCAGTCCGGCGACGACACCCTCTACCAGCTTGCGCCGGGCTTTCATTTCAGCAAGACTCACGTTGCGGGCCAGTCGGTGGATTCGCGAATTCTGTCGGTGGATGGATTGGCGCGGCCGGCGCGCGTTGTAGAATTATCCGGTACGTTCTTCACCGGAGAAAACGTTTCCGGTGTGGGCGGGTTGGGTCCGGGTTATTCGCTGGACTACCTGGGAACTGCCCAACCCATCCACAGCCGGGGCGGATGGATGCAGCTCACGCTGGCGCCCGCCAGGCGGCTCTCGTTCCATCTCTTCGGCGGGGCGCAGACGAATCGCGAAGCCGACCTGGGGCACTACGGAATCACCGCCAACGTCGCGTTCGCGGGCAACATTTTCTATCAGCTTGCGCCGAATGTGTTCGCGGCTTTCGAGGCGTCTCAGACACGAACAAGCTGGCTCGACCAAGGCAACCGGCTACGGAATCACTATGACCTTGCTCTGGCGTATTTGTTTTAGCGCTGGCATCGCCTTTCCGCTGCTTGCCGCCACCGTAAACGGGACGGTGCAGTTGAACCGGGCAAAGGGGGCAAAGTCTCACCAGCGCGGCGGCGATAAGGACGTCGTTGTGTGGCTCGATCCGGCCGGCGGAAGGCCACCGCCGGTGAAGCCGGGCCTGGCGCGCATGCTTCAGACCCACAAGCAGTTTCAGCCGCACGTACTGGCCATAACCGTGGGCACGACGGTGGAATTCCCAAACCTCGACCCGATTTTCCACAACGCCTTTTCGAACATTGACGGCCAACCCTTCGACATCGGCTTGTATCCTCCCGGCACCAGCCGGAAAGTGAAATTCGAACGGGCTGGCATCGTACGCGTGTTCTGCAATATTCACCAGTCGATGAGCGCCGTGATTGTCGTCGCCGACAGTCCCTGGATCGCGGTCAGCAACGCCAGCGGCGCGTTCTCGATCGCGGATGTCCCCCCCGGCCGTTATGTCCTGCACGTGTTCTACGAGCGTGCCACCAAGAAGGCACTGGACGGACTGACTCGCGCGATCGAGGTCGGCGCGGGGGGCCTCGTGCTGCCGCCCATTGAAGTTTCCGAGACCGGATACATCGAGGTGCCTCACAAGAACAAATTTGGAAGGGACTACCCGCCCGACAGCGGCGACGCTCCCTATGGCGGAGGCCGATGATGCGAACGGTTGAGTCCTCGCTCCGATGGAAGTTTCTGGTTGCCACTTTTGTGGCTATCGGGCTCCTGTTTCTGGTCACCGGCCTGGTGATAGAAGACCGCACGGCGTCCACCGCCACGCGGAGCCTCGAAGCCGAGGCGCAGGCGAGCCTCCACGCTTATGAATCGCTGTGGCGCGCCAGGGTGGACGTGCTCGCCTCGGTTAGCCTTACGTTGAGCGGCATGTCGGATGTGCGTGCCGCCTTCGGCACCCGCGACGTAGCTACCATTCGCGACACGGCTCGCGAACGATGGGTGACGCTGGCGCGCGAGAACGCCATTTTCCTGGTCACCGATCCGCGCGGCCGGGTGATTGCGTCCTTGGGCGAACGGCCGCCGGCGGCGGTGGCGGAAGACGTGGCTGTCGTTCGCGAATCCGCGCGCCGGTTTCCCAACCAGGCAACCGGCTTCCTGTACCGCGGGGGCGGTTTGTACCAGGTTGTCATCACGCCCGTTTATGTCGATTCCTCCGGCGGCGCAGCATTGCTTAACGTGCTGCTGGCAGGTTATCGCGTGGATGCGCAACTGGCCCGGCGGCTTCGCGAGACCACCGGCGGCAGCGAGTTCGTGTTCGCCGTGAACAGACAGGTGGTGGCCTCCACACTCTCGCCGGAAGCCGCGGCAAGTGCCGCCGCCGTGTTATTCCGTGGCGCCGCGGAACGTGGCATCGAGCGCGTCAACGCCGGCGGAATCGACTACCTGGCGCTGCACCGTCCGTTGCTCGACCTGGAAGGGCGTCCTCTCGGCGAGGTGTGCATTCTTCGCTCCTTCGAGACCGCGCAACAGGCGGTGTCGGTGCTGCGCCGCGATCTCGCCTTCGTCTGGGTGGGCGCGCTGGTGGCCGCTCTGGCCCTGACCTGGCTGTTGGCGCAGCACCTGCTGAAACCGATCGCGCTGCTGGACCGGGCCGCCGCCGAGGTCGCCCGGCAGAACTATGCACACCGGGTTCCGGTCGTCAGCGGCGATGAGCTGGGCCGGCTGGCCGTGGCGTTCAACCGCATGTGCGAGTCGTTGCAGAAAGCCAAAGAGGACTTGATCCGCCAGGAACGCCTGGCGACCATCTCCCGCCTGTCCAGTTCCCTGGTGCACGACCTGCGGAATCCGTTGGCCGCCGTCTACGCGGGCACCGAGGTGTTGGTGGACCCCGATCTTCCCCTTCCGCAGACGCGCCGGCTGGCGAAGAACATCCATCGGGCTGCCGTTCAAATCCACGACATGCTCCAGGAACTGATCAATGTCAGCCGCGGGCGCCCGGCCAGGCCGGAAGAGTGCCCGTTGCAAAGCATTGTCGAAACGGCCTGGGAGTTCGTCGCCGCGCGGGCCGATGCGGCCGGCGTCACGCTGCGGCAACAGATCACCGGCGACGTGCCGGTGTCTGTGGAGCGAACGTCGATGGTGAGGGTCTTCATGAACCTCTTCTCGAACGCCATCGAGGCCATGCCCAACGGTGGCGTTGTCACGGTGAGAGTACGCGCCGGCGTCGCGGATGTCCTGGTGGAAGTAGAAGACAGCGGATGCGGCATCGAGGCCGGCCTGCGCGACGGGTTGTTCGAACCCTTTGCCGCGGGGGCCAAGAAGAACGGAATGGGCCTGGGACTGGCGCTGTCACGCCAGACGGTGCGCGATCACGGTGGCGATCTCTGGGCCGACGAAGCTGTCGAGAAAGGCGCCAGGTTCTGCCTCCGCCTGCCTTCGGCGCCCGTCCGATCCACTGTGACGTAGGCGGCTACTTGCCGATGCAGAAGGTGGAGAAGATGCGGTTCAGGATGTCGTCGGCGGTGGTTGCGCCGGTGATGGCGTCCAGCGGCCGAAGCGCGGCGTAAAGGTCGAGCAGCAGCATCTCGTGCGGGATGGAGAAGCCCACCGCGGCGCGCGCATGCTCCAGCGCCTCCCGGGCTTCCCGCAGCAGTTGTTCGTGCCGCAGACTGGTGATGAAGCCGTCTTCCCGGGGAATGCCGCCGGGGGTCATCGCGTTCAGGATGGCGGCCCGCAACTCCGGGAGTCCCTCACCGGTCAGCGCCGAAACCGGGATCAGTTCTTCGTCCAACGCCAGCGCTCGCGGCAGATCGGCCTTGTTGCCCACCAGCAGCCGCGCCCGGCGGCACGTTCGAGCAGCGACAGGTCTTCGCCAGTGGCGGGCCGGGACAGGTCGAGCACCACCAGCACCAGGTCGGCGTCGGCGATGGCCTGCAAGCTGCGCTCGATGCCGAGCGATTCCACCAGTTCACTTGCCGCCCGGACGCCCGCGGTGTCTACAAAGCGAATGGGGATGCCTTCGATGACGGCGGTCTCCGCCACCGAATCGCGGGTTGTGCCGGGAATCTCGGTGACGATGGCGCGGTCCTGTTCCAGCAGCCGGTTGAACAAGCTGCTTTTGCCCACGTTCGGCTTGCCGGCGATGGCCAGCGTAAAGCCCTGGTGCACCAGCTTGCCGTAAGCGAAGCTCTCGATCAGTTGGCCGAGCGCCTCCAGGATGGGGCCGATGCGCTCCAGAATCTGTTCGCCGGAAGCGACGCTGACGTCGTCGTCGGCGAAGTCGATACCCGCCTCCAGCAGCGCGATCAATTCGAGAAGCTGTTCCTTCACCGGCGCGATGCGCCGCGAGACGGAACCCTCGATCTGCTGCGCGGCGACGCGCGCCTGGTACAGCGTGGTGGCTTCGATGAGATCGCGCACCGCTTCGGCCCGCGGCAGATCGATGCGGCCGTTCAGGAAGGCGCGCAGGGTAAACTCGCCCGGCTCGGCCAACCGCGCACCGGCGCGCACGGCCTGTTCCAGGCAGAACCGCAAGACCACCGGCGCCCCGTGACAGGCGATTTCCACCACGTCCTCGGCGGTGTAGGACCGCGGCTTGGCGAAGTAAGTGGCCACCACCTCATCAACCACCGCTCCGTCGGGGTCAACCAGCAGCGCCAGGGTTGCCGACCACGGCCGCCACTGGTGCCCGTCGGGCAGCCTCAGGATGCTCCCGGCGATTCCGGCGGCGAGCGGGCCGGAGAGCCGCACCACGCCCAGGCCGCCGCGGCCGGCGGGCGTGGAGACGGCCGCAATGGTATCCGCAACGTTCACGGCACTCTAATAATGGATGTTCGAAAGCAACGGGTCGCGGCTGCCACCCGGGTTAGCGCCGGCGGCGTGACGGCGGGCGCGGCGCAGCGTGCAATTGCGACGAGGGCATATCCGCCGGATAGATGGTCACCTGCCGGCCCGGCCCAGCGCCGAAGCTTTCGCTGCGGACAGCCGATTCGTCGCGCAAAGCAAGGTGGACGATGCGGCGCTCGCGGCTCGTCATCGGTCCGAACTGGAACGGCATGTGCGTCTTCTTCACCCGCTCCGCCGCGGTCAGAGCGCTCAGCCGCAGTTCCTCCTGCCGCATCATGCGGTAATCTTCGGCGTCGAAGCAGATCTGGTTGTGACCCTCCGAGGGCACCCGCAGAATCTCCATCGCAAGATGTTCCAGCGCCAGTAAGGCTTCCGCCCGGTTTGCCAGCAGCAGGTCCACGTCCCGGCCGGAAAATCTCACAATCATCCGCGGCGCTTCGAAATAGGGGTTTGGGTCTCCGGCGTCGGCAATATCCACTTTCAGGGTCAGGCCGCTGCTGCGGAGAATCTTTTCAATGATGTTTCGGAGACGATCGCCGATCGAGGCAACTGTATATTCGGTCGAAGCCACTACCTATGTCCTTACCTTCCTCTTTTTCGCCGGCGCACTGACCTCAGGCACAATCGGCGATTGCTTGGGAATGAGCCGATTGAACAACACCTGCTGGAGGATTGCCACCACGTTGCTAGTGAGCCAGTATAACACCAGGCCGCTTTGCGCATTGTAGAGGAAGATGCCGAGCATCACCGGCATCAGCAGCGTCATCATGCGCTGTTGCGACGCGTCGGCCGCCGGACTGGTGGGCGAGATCTTGCCCATGAGAACTTGCGTCACCACCATGGTGATGGGCAGGACGTGGATGGCCAAGTGCTCCGGCTGGGACAGGTCGGTCACCCACAGCCAATTGGCCCCGCGCAGTTCGATGGCGACGGCAAGCATCTTATAGAACGCGAAGAAGAACGGCATCTGCAACGCCATGGGCAGGCAGCCGCCCATCGGGTTGACGCCATTCTTCTTGTAGAGCGCCATCATCTCTTCGTTCTGCTGCGCCTTCTTGGGGTCGCGCATGCCGATGCCCTTGTATTTGTCGTTGATGGCCTTCACCAGCGGCGCCAGGTCCTGCATCTTCTTCATGGAGCGCATGCTGGAGAATTTCAGGGGCAGCATCAGGGAATTGATGACGATGGTAATGACAATGATCGACCAGCCCCAATTGTGAATCAGCGTGTCGTCGAGCCACTTCAAGCTGATAAACAGCGGGCGGGCGAGGATGCTGAACCAGCCGTAGTCGACGATCTGCGTCAGCTTCGGACTGACGCTCTCCAGAATGTCGAGATTCTTCGGGCCGGCGAACAAGGTAAGCCGGTTTTCGCCTTCGCCGCCAACCGCCACTCCGACGTGTGCTTCCGGTTTGGCGTCGGCCGAGAGTTTTACCTGGTCGCTCCAGGTCTGGACCTCCAACTGGCCGCTGGGCGGCGGCAGGAACACGGCGGCGAAGTAGGTGTCCTCCATTCCGGCAAACGCGAAGTCGCCGCGAGCCTGGACCGGGCCGCTCGCGGCCGCTTTGGCCTCGTTCGAGATCAGCTTGTCGGCGGCGTTGTCGAAGTACAAAGCGCGCATCTTGGAGGCGGCGCCCGGCACGGTGCTGTCTCCGAAGCCGCCGCGCCAATCCAGCCGATGCGGCAGCCCCTTCCCATCCAGCGTCACGTCGCTGGTGACATTCAGCAGATATTTGTCTTTGGTGAAATCAAACGCCTTGTGAGCCACCACGTGCCCATCGGAGAAGTCGAAGCTGAGCGCCAGCCCATCGGCGGACTGCGTAACCGCGAACAACTGCTGGTTCAGGTCGACGGGCGGCTTGTCCTTGTCGAACAACAGGCCCATGGGATAGCCCGCCACGGCGACACCCGGGGCGTTCACCAGGTCGACCGGCTTTCCGGCGCTGTCCTTGAACTGCTTGAGAAGCCAGGAATGCACCACGCCGCCTTTATTCGAGAAAGTGACTTTATAGAGCCTGGTTTCCACGGTGAGCAGTTGCTCTTTTTCGCCCTTCTTCACCTCGGCGACGGGAACCGCTGCCTGCTTGGGAGGGGCTGGGGTGGCCTTAGCCTCGGCCTTTGCCGCGGGCTCGGCTTTCTGAGTCTCCGGTGCCTGTTTCGGCTGCTCGGCCGGCTGGGTCTTTTGGGCCGGCTGGTTTTTGGCGGGCTCGGCGGGCTTTTGCTGCTTGTAGAACAGGGGAGTGAGAAAAAGTACGGCGCCCATCAGGATGAACGCCACCACCAGACGCGCTTCCTGCGAGAATTCGCGCTTCCCCGAACCGGAAGGATTTGGGCTGCCGTTGGTTGGATCGGCCATATGGTTCAAAGCTCCGCCCGCGCGATCGGGAACCTAGCGAACGGGGTCGAATCCTCCTTCATGAAACGGGTGGCACTTGGTAAGCCGGCGCAGACCCATCCACACGCCGCGAGCGGCGCCATACTTGCTGACAGCCTGGAGCATGTAATCCGAACAAGTCGGGTGAAAACGGCATGCCGGCGGAAGCAGCGGCGAGACCCAACGTTTGTACCAGCCGAGAGCGGCGATCACGACTTGTTGCACCGTTCGAAAAGCCTCTCTATCTCGCGCTGGAGCGCGGCCATGGGTGTTTCCGCCAGCGATCGCCGGGGGTTGATCACGATACGCCACCCGGCCGGCACCCGCCACAACTCCTTCCGGACGCACTCGCGCAACCTGCGTTTGATCCGGTTCCTGGCGACGGCGTTTCCCAGTGCGCGCGGCGTAGTCAGGCCCACCCGGGGTCCCTCCGCGTCCGGCAGTTTCAGGCAAAACGCCGTAAAGTACGGTCCAGAGATTCGAAGGCCCTTGTCATAAGTCCTGCGGAATTCCGCTGCCTTCAGAATCCGGCTGCTCTTGGGAAAGGCAAACCTGCGCTCGGGTGAACTACCGGAACCACTTGGCGAGCTGGACACTACGTTCGTCACTTACGGTCAGCTTCCTGCGGCCACGCGCGCGTCGCCGTGCCAGTACGGCGCGTCCGTTCTTGGTGGCCATACGCGCGCGGAACCCATGAGTTTTCGCCCGTTTCCGATTGTTCGGTTGAAAAGTACGTTTTGGCATCCATTACCTCTGCGCCGGGCAGCTCCTGGGAAAAACCGCAGCGCGAACACACGAATATTATTGGGGAAGGAGCCCCAAACATTCAGGATAGGGGAGCGGCGAGGATTCTGTCAAACATCCGGAACTCGGCGCCAGCGCGAGTGTCCGTGGTTCCGCGAGGATGCTCGTAATCCGCGGTTGTGCGGCCCCGGAGAGGATTGTGGGAACCGTCAGTCGGGGCGCGCGGAAACTTGTGATCGCTGCGACGGCGTTCGGGGTTCAACCGGGGAGTCTTGGAACCGCCAAGAGTCCCCGCACTCACGTTCGGGGTTCAACCGGGCTGCCCTGGAAACCGAATTCTACGAACCCCGAACGCAAGTGAGGGGACGCTTGGGCCGTTACCAGAACCAGCAATGCCAGGAACTGCCGCATCAGCACGTATTCACAAAGCCTGCTTCTCCGTGCCAGCCGCATAAGAACGGGATTATCGCTCCCAGTCTCCGACTTCTGGCGATTGGTCAGGCTGAAATACTCGAGGTTCGGAGGTCGAAGATGGACAGAGACAATGATCCTCGCTACAACTTCGACGCCGACCCCTCTTTGGACGAGATAATTGCCCAACAGAGAAAGGGTCCGGTCACAGACCTCTCCGTTCCACATGGTGATTTCTGGCCGGAAGAGGAGCCCATCGAAGATTTCCTCGCGGCGCTCCATGATTGGCGCGGCCACAAGAGGGTGGCTCCTGCTGCATGAGTCGCGTGGTCGTCGATACCGACGTTGCCTCGTTCCTTTTCAAGAATCATCCGATCGGCGCCATTTACGAAGCAGGCCTTGCCGCGTGTATCCTTCTGATTTCATTCAGGACGCTCGCGGAACTGGATCGCTGGGCGATCCAATCCAGGTGGGGACCAACACGCCGCGAATGGTTGCGGCAGCATCTTGAACAGTTCGGACTGCTGCCGTACAGCCGTAGGCTCTGCGCGATGTGGGCGGAAGTAACCGTCACCACGCAGGCCCGCGGCCTCGATTTCCACCAGATCGTCGAGTAGGAACCGAAAGACCGCGCGCAAAGTGCGGAACAAATCCAGTGAGGGTCGAGACCGCGGCCTCTCAGTGGGTTGCCAGCGGCGCGATGATTTTCGACAGCAGATCGGGCGTCGATTCGTCTCTCACGAGGTGCGGGTAACGCTCGCCGCCGTGGTAGTCGACCCGGTATGTCTTGTAGTATTCCCCCGACTGCACCAGCAATTCTATCGGCGCAGTTGCGGTGGCGGCCCTGTCGAGCGCTTCCCGCAGCACGGCCGGGGTGAACTGGCGGCTGTTGACGGCGATCAGCTCGGTTGCCGGCGCCACCCCGGCCTTCGCCGCCGGCCCCTCCGGCGCGACATCGACGATGTCACCGTCCTCCTTCACCTTCAGGCCGAGCGAGTAGGTGAGATCCATCGTTTTGTTGCGCTCTTCGAGCGCCTTCCAGTAAGCCGAACGCCGGCTGGTGTAAGTCAGCTTCCAGCCGCCGTGTTCAATGCCGCCGAGCGGCGCGTGGGCCGCGAGCGAGTGCAGCCGGGTGTTGAAGAAGCCGGCCCAGTCGTACGGCTGGATGGCGTTCATGCCGGCGACGACATCTTCAAAGGTGTAGGGCTTCAGCGCCGGCGCGCCGCCCGGGCCGCCTTCAAAGCCGCGGCAGAAATCGTTCAGCGATTTGGCGCCGTGACTGAGCTGGCGAATCAGGACGTCGGCCTCCAGCCAGATGAGCGTCCCTTCGGGATAGAAATCGACGCCGCGCCGATAGTTGTCGTAATCGTTTCCCGCGCCGTAAAGGACTTGCGCCGCGGTGGCGGTGTCCGCCAGCGGGCGCCAGGTGCGGCCGTACTCGTTGTCGAGCGCCGCCGCCTCGATGGCGAGCGACTCGCGAAACTGCTCCGGCGTGCGCAGCCCGCTGCGCGGGGCCAGGATCTCGCCCAGATAGTTGGTGAGCCCTTCGTAGACCCACAGCAGGTCGTCCTTCATGGGCTTGTCGTAGCCGCCGGTGGCCAAGCCGGCCGGCCGCCGGAACTTGCCGTTCCAGGAATGCACGAACTCATGCGGCAACAGGCTGGCGGCCAGCATCTGGAGATCGGGGTCGATGAGCGTGCGCTCTCCCACCCGATCGTCGCTGGATTCGTGGTGCTCCAGGCCGAAGTGCGCCACGTGGTCGCTGAGCGTGAGCAGAAAGTGATAGTCGCGGTAATGGCGCGAGCCGAACAGCGCGCCGGTCTCCGCCACCAGGTTCCGGTAGCCGGCGGTTTCGGCGGGGGTGATATCCAGAGCGCCGTCGCTATCGGCGGCGATGTGCAGGTAGTGGGGAACGCCGCCGGGCGATCCCAGGTCGACGGTCTTGTAGTGCACGCCGGCCGAGACCGGCGAATCGATCAGCGTGTTGAGCGGGGCCGGGCTGAACTCAATGTCGTTCCCGGTTTCCCTTTCGATCGGCAGCGCGGTCCCGTAACGCCAGGAATTCGGAACCCGCAGCGTGGCCCGATACTGCAGGCTGGCGGCCGGCGTGCCCTCCGGATAGAGCACCAGTTGGTTCCAATTCAACACGGCCAACTCGGTGGTGGTGGAACTGCCGGCCGTGAAGCCGGCGGCCTCCGGCGGCGAGATGAAATCGTAAGTAGCGTCGATAGCGGAGACGCCCGCCGGGACGTCGATATGGAACGCAAACATGTTCTCGGAATCGCGCCGCCAGGCGACGGGCTTGCCGCCGGCCTCGATCTTCAGCCCGACCAGGTTGACGATGGGTCCGGTGGGGGCATGCTCACCGGGGATCCATTCGGGGTAAAGCAGCGTCATGGGGCCGGGCGTCGCCGGCATCGTCATCCGCACATGAAACAACCGGCGCGGGGCGTCGGTGGCGTCCACATGCAGCTCGATGGGCGCCGCAAAAACTGAGAAACACAGAAAAATAATCGCAATAATCGACCGCATGGATATCAGCTTAACGGATGCATCAGGCAAGAGGGTGAAGCTCAGCGGATTGCTGGCTGCCCGTATCGGATCAGCGGTTCCGCCGGAAATCCCGGATTCGATGGAAGGTCAGGTAATTGGCGTCATGAAAGGTGTGCGCGCCACCCTCCTGGTCATCGAACGCCGTGCGCGAAACGGCGACGATGTCGTTGCCATCAAACTGCCAGTCGGCATACTGGAAGGCGTGCTTGAGGGGGTCCGTGTTCGACAGGATAGTCCGTTCCACCTTCCAGGTCGGCCAGATCGGCGGAAGACATCAGTACCAACGTGTTGCGAACCGAGGCGGGATTCGTGGCCGAGAGTTCATATTGCGGAAGGGCCGGGTTGGAAAGCGTCCAGTAGCGGCGGCTCGCCGGGTCGAACCGAATGGTGAACTTCTTCGAACCTCCCGGGAAGTCGACCAGGTGGTCGAATATGAGCTTGTTCCCGTCGACGCGCACGATGGCGGCCTTTTCGACGTTATCCACCCGCAGAACGTCGAGCAGCGATCCATCGGGCGCCACCACGGCATTGCCTTCCAGCCAGTTTTTGCCGGGGCTGGCGTCCGCGGGAAAGGGTAAGCGTTCCGTGAACGTCCAGCTCTTCGCATCCAGAAGATCGGCGTCAATCGGGGCAGACAAGACGAAGGCCTGAAAAGAACCCCAGGGACCTTCGGGGTGATACTCCATGGCACGCCACAGCCTGCCGTTGTGCTCCACCACCGGCACCGGAGCGGTGTGGCAACCCGTCTCCCCGGTGAGCATCGCCGGCTCGCTCCAGGTTCTGCCGCCGTCCGCAGACCGGCGGATCACGGCATGGCCGTATTCGGAGGTGCACCCCATCAGGTACAGTGCGCCGCGGTGCACAAACAAATTCGACCAGAACTGGTCGGACAGCTCGGCCGATTGCCGCCAGGTCCGTCCGCGGTCGGTGCTGCGAAACACACGGGTTATTGCCGACGTCCGGGAGCTGGACTTCGGGCCAAAAAAATCGTGCGAGCTCACATAATCGCCGTTCGGGAGAATGACAATGGACGGGGAGCCGATGTACTGGCCGCTCGAGGCCGGCGAATGGTCGATGACCACACCCGGCGGCGCGGAAAGCAGATTGAGGCACGCGAACAGGAGGGCAACCGGTAGCCGCATGCTTACGAGCTTATCGAATCTGGCCGGCCGAAAAGTCAGCCTCCTCCGTAACGGGGAGACAAACAAAAAACCCCGGGGAAAGTGTCTCCGGGGTTCGATTGCAGCTTTTGCAGCCTGGAGGCTGGATGTTTAGAAGCGGTAGCCCTGCTTCTTAAGGCCGGCAACCACGGCGTCCACGCCAACTTTGTCCATGATTTTCATGGCCTTAGCGCTAAGCCGCAGGCGGACGTAGCGCTTCATGCTGGGGACCCAGATCCGCTTCTCGTGCAGATTGGGCTCGAACACACGCTTGGTGCGGTTGTTCGCGTGGGATACGCGGTTGCCCGACATGGGCTTCTTTCCGGTGACTGGGCAGACTTTTGCCATCGTTACAAACTCCTGGCGCCGAGTGAAGGCGCGAACCCTAAGTATAGCGTATTCTGGAGGTCATCCGGCAGCACGGGTGGACGGAACCAAGTGGCGTCGGTGCGCGACGTGGAGGCCGATTGGCAAACGGCTCACTGCCGCGTTGGCGCCGAACGGCGGCAGTGGCAAACCGCCGCGCCAGCTACAAGCCGGCCCCACATCACGGCGACGGTTCCACTTTCGTGCGCCCAAATGGCGTGGGGACGATCCGCTAAAGCCTCGAAGTCCCGGCGCCGGGCAAGATTGCGCAGTCGCTCATCGGGATGAGGCCGCCGGCAGAACGGGAAACGGGACTGCTTCGGCGAGCCCGTCCTCGCTGACGCCCCCAATCCGCAGGTTGACCAGACAGTTTGGCTCGCGAGCAACCGCCATCTCGATTCGGAGATAGTTGCCGCTGAGTGCAATGCGCGGCTCGGTGAGCGTAACGGACGAGAGCGTCCGGCCTACCATCCGGCGGCGGAATTCCAGGTTCTTACGGGCGGCGATTTCCCGCAACAGGCGCGTGCGCCGCTTGCGCACCTGGTGCGGCACCTGCCCGCCCAACGCTGCGGCATCGGTTGAGGGCCGCTCGGAATAGGTGAACACGTGAAGGTAAGTGAAAGGAAGCGATTCCACCAGCGCAACGGTTTCCTGGAATTCGCTCTCGGTTTCGCCCGGGAAGCCGGTCATCACATCGGCCCCGACTCCCGCTTCCGGCATGGCGGCGTGCGCGCGAGCCAGGCGCTCCCGGTAGTGCCGGGCGCGGTAGCGGCGGCGCATCCGCTTCAACACCGCGTCCGAGCCGGATTGCAGCGGCATGTGAATGTGCCGGGCGATGCGCGGCGAACCGGCCATCCGCCCGATCAGCTCGTCGCTCCAGTCCATCGGCTCCACCGAGCTGATGCGCAGCCGTTCGACATCGGTTTCCTCCAGCAGGCGACCCAGCAGGTCCGCCAGCCGCGGCCGCGTGCCCGATTCACGGCCCCAACGGCCCAGATTGATCCCCGTGAGCACCACCTCGCGGTAACCGCGGCTCAGCCCACGCACCTGGCGCACCACTTCATCGGCCGGCATGCTGCGGCTGTAACCCCGCACCGAAGGGATAATGCAAAACGAGCAGCGGTTGTTGCAGCCGTCCTGAATTTTGAGATTCGGCCGGGTGCGGTCGCCCGAGCCCGCCTCCACCGGCATCGACAGAAACTCGCGTTCGGCGTAGATGTCGCCGATGTGGATTTGTCCGTGGTAGGCGCCGGCCGATTCCTCGACGATTTCGGGAATCCGGGTTTTGTGGCTGTTGCCCACCACCCACGACACTCCGGGTAGGGCCGCCAACTCCTGCGGCGCGCGCTGGGCATAACAGCCGGTAACCAGGATGCGGGCTCCCGGGTTGGCGCGATGCACCCGCCGCACGGCGTTGCGCACGTCCACTTCGGCGTTGGATGTCACCGTGCAGGTGTTCAAAACCACCAGGTCCGCGCCGGCAGCGCCATCGGCCGCCGCCAAGCCGCGCTGCGCCAGCAGCGTTTCGATCGCCGCTCCGTCGGCCTGGGTGGCGCGGCAACCGAAGTTTTGAATGTGGAAGGTGCGCATCCCCATACCTTCTCTCATCTTACCAGCGGGTTGGCATATTGCCGAAACGATTGGAAATACGCGTGATTGCTTAGCGTATGCAGGAAAGGACGTGGCGCTCCGATAAAGAGATGGGGGAATGCCCCGCGAGGAGACTGCTTGCGAGCCGATCGTGTACTCTCACAAGACGAAATTGACATAGTATTTCGCAAGCACCGGGACGACGGGCAGGAGGTTGACCCCTCCAAACGGGCGCAACCCTATGACTTCCGCCGTCCGGATCGCATTGCGAAAGACCAGCTTCGCGCCATTCACCTGTTGCACGACAATTTCGCGCGCAGCCTGGCCTCCAGCTTGTCGGCCTATCTGCGAGCTTATGTCGCGGTGAATCTGGTGTCGGTGGAACAGCTCTCGTTTCTGGAGTTTTCGCAGTGCCTGCCGTCGCCCACCTGTATCGTTACCCTGGGGATGAACCCCTTCGAGGGAAACGCCTTGCTGGAGTTGAACCCGTCACTGCTGTTCCCGATGCTCGAAATGCTGCTCGGCGGTGACGGCAAGCGATCCACCCAGATGGAGCGCGAGATCACCGAAATTGAGTGGAACATTCTCGAGAGCGTGCTCCGCATCATCCTGCACGACCTGCGGCAGGCGTGGCAGGCGGTGACGTCGATCAACTTCACCATGGAGGCGCACGAAACCGAGCCGCAGTTGTTGCAGATGTTGGCGCCGAACGAAGCGGTGGTGGCGGTGGGCATGGAAATCCGCATCGGCGAAACGGCGGGGATGATGAACATCTGCGTACCGTCCATCATCATCAAAATGCTGCGCCAGAAGTTCGACCAGCAATGGTCGCTGCGGAAGTCGGAGACCTCCGAAGACGAGCGCCACCGGATTCTGCGGCTGATCAAACCGGCGCTGGTCAAAATCGACGCCCGGCTTCGCGGCCCCACGGTCAGCGTCGAAAACCTGCTGAAACTGAAGCCGGGCGACGTCCTCCAGTTCGACTATCGCGTCTCCCGCCCCGTGGATATCATCTTCAACGGCAAGCACAAGGGCTATGCTCACGTTGTCTCAACGGGCCGGAGGCGCGGCTTCCAGATCTCCGGTTTCAAAGAGAAAGAATAAACGCAGGTCCCCTTCCCTACGACCGGACGGGCCGATTCGCCGCCAACCCTAAACCGCGGCGTTTTCGCGTTGCTCCAGATCGTTCTCCTCCCGGTGACGCCATGTAACCTGGGGCAGGGAGGTTACCGGTCCGGTGATCAGGCGCGCCCGCGGGTTGAAAGTGACGTACTTGAACGCCCACTGCAGCAGCACGATGATGCGGTTCTGGTAACCGATGAGAAACGCGATGTGGATAAAGAGCCACGCCAGCCAGGCCAGCGTCCCACCGAAACGGAGGCGGCCGAAGTCGGCCACTGCGGCGTTACGTCCGATGGTCGCCAGGCTGCCCTTGTCGCGGTAGCGGAACGGGCCCACACTTTTGCCGCGTTTTCTGAGAGCGACCAGCCGCGCCAGGTAGAGTCCCATTTGAATGGCCGATGGACAGACGCCCGGCACCAGGTGCCCATCCTGCTCGACGTGCGCCAGGTCTCCGGCTACGAACACGTTGGGGTGGCCGGGAACGCTCAAGTCGGGCTCCACCAGGACTGCGCCCTTGCGATCGAGCCGGGCGCCCAACTGCTCTTCGAGGATTCGTCCCACCGGCGAGGCCTTGACACCGGCGGCCCAGATCACGGTTCGGGCCCGGATATGCTCCAGGCGGCCATCTTTCGATCGGAGGGTGACGCCGGTCTCATCCATGGACGCCACCAGCATACCGGTACGCGAGCGCACCCCCAGGCGGATGAGGTGACGCTCGGCTTTGACGGAGAGGTCCGGAGGGTAGCCGGGCAACACGCGGCCGCCCGCGTCGACCAGCAGGATGCGCGCGTCTTTCGGGTCGATGTGCCGGAAGTCTTCGCGCAACGTGCGGTGAGCGATCTCGCCCACGGCGCCGGCCAGTTCCACCCCGGTTGGTCCTGCGCCCACAATGGCAAACGTCAGCCACGCGAGACGCTCGCCGGGATCGCTTTCCCGTTCCGCCGCCTCGAATGCCAACAGAATGCGCTTCCGGATCTCGGTGGCGTCTTCGACAGTCTTCAGCCCGGGCGCCCGATCCCGCCAGTTGTCGTTGCCAAAGTAGTCGTTGGAGGCACCGGTGGCCAGAATCAGCGTGTCGTAACGGACGGTGCCGTTTTCGAGGACTACCAGCCCGCGTTCGGCATCCAGACCGATCATCTCGCCGAGCAGCACGCGGGTGTTCTTCTGCTTGCGCAGAACCCGCCGCAAGGGGCTGGCGATGTCGCTCGGAGACAAGCCTCCGGTGGCCACCTGGTAGAGCAACGGCTGAAACAAGTGGTAGTTGCGCTTATCGATCAGCGTGACATTAACGGGAGCGCGGCCCAGCGCTCGGGCGGCGTACAGCCCCGCGAAACCCCCGCCGACGATGACAATCTCTTCCGGCATGGCCATTCCCCATCGTTTTAGATGGGACGGCTCCGGGATCGGATGCAATGGAGCCGGATCGAGGCGCGGACCACCTCCCTGTCGGTCGGTGCTCAGCCTTGGGGTTGAGCCACGACTGCGAAGGAGTGGGTCCGCGCCGGGGTTCTGGCGGTGGACCGAGGCGCGGACCACCTCCCTCTCGGTAGGTGCTGAGCCCTTCAAGGTAGCTCTGGGCGGGAAGGTTAATCGTCGAGACGGTAGATGGTAAGGCCGGACAGCAGTTTGGGGAAGAAGTCGGTCGATTTTTGCGGCATCACGCCGCCACCGAAAGAGATCTCGGCTACCTGGTCGACGGTGCAAGGCTCCAGCAGAAACGCCGCCTGACCGCCCGCGGCCAATTCCTGAAGCGTGCTGTCCAGGCCGCGGATGTAACGCAGAAACTTCTGTTCCCGAACGGCCTCCTCGCCAATCCCCATCGCCTGCTCGAGCAGATAGCGGTGCAAGGCCGCCACGTCGATCTCCTTCCGGGCACGCTGCTTCTCGGCCAGGTAGAGTTCGCGGCCTCCCTGGAGGGCGATTCCGATGCGAATCCGGTCCGTATGCGGCTCGCTCCAGGCGGCTCGCAAATCGGCGGCGCCGGCCAGCTTCCGCAAGCTGAAGTTCGCGGCCGCGCCCTCGAGCAGGGCGGCGCCGTCAAATGCGGACAGGCCGTGGACCAGACGGTGGGTGGCCAGAATGCGCAGCCCAGGCGAATACATGTTGATGAAGGTCATCATCACCTTGGACGCGGACGGAATCTCCGGGTGCGCCTGGTGGTAGGCCAGCGCGGTTTCGTAGCGATGATGGCCGTCGGCGATGAGCAGACGCCTGTCTTCCATCAACTCCTGGATGGCGGAGATACGCTCGGCGTTGGCCAGACGCCAGACGCGGTGGACGGTCTGGTATTCGTCGGTCATCTCCAGCAGCGGCGCGCCCTTGGTCACCTCCTCGAGCAGCCGGTCGACGGCCGCTTCCGGATCGGAGTACAGCAGGAAGAGCTGCTCGGTGTGGGCGCGGGTGTGCTCCAGCAGGGCCATGCGGTCTTTCTTCGGACCGGTCAGGGTCTGCTCATGCCGGAAGACGATGCGCTCCCCGTAATCGGCCACCGGGCCGAGGCCGATGAACCCGGTCCGCACCCACGTGCCGTCTTCGTCGGGGACGGCAAACTCCTGGGAATAAGGGTACAGGCACGGGCTTTCGTCCTGAACCAGAATTCTCTCGGCGCTCCACCGCCTCAGGCACTCGGCTGCCCGCGTATAGACATTATCGGAGTCGTTGTCGGAGGCTTTGTGCTCGCCGAGCACCACTCGCACGAAATTGTGCGGGCTGGCCTCCAGATACCGGGCCTGCATGCGGTTGCTGATCTTGTCATAGGGTTGTGTCGCCAGCAGGCCGATCGGTCCGGCCGATGCGCTGTAGCGATATGCGCGGAAGGGTTCGATTCGTGACATGTGGAAGTGGGATAGCTTCAGGATAGCAGAGCGGTGCGGGCCGGCCGGAGAGGGGATGCGAAGGATCGGGAGGGGCCCGACCGCCCCTCCCGGATTTCATGTTACTGCGCCAGACGAAGAATTTCCGAGGCCACCCGGGCAAAGGCCAGGTTTAACTCGCTGAGGGTTGGCGCCTCCACCATCAATCCCGCCGGTATCGTGGGGTCGTAGATCGTGTTTTGGGGATCGTTGGCATTGGCGACGCGTTTCAACAGGACCCAGTCCGGGTCTTCCGCCATGTTATCGGAGTTGCCCGCCAGCCCGATGCAGTATATGACGGGCCGCAAGTTGGCGTCGCTGCGGATGGTGGTTGCCTGGTTGTCGACGGCGTTGGTGGAAGCCAGCACCACCGCCCACCGGTTGTCCGGCCGGAGTTTTCCGTTGTAGGTGCCCGAGGTGAAGACGTAGTGGATCTGCGAGGTGTTGACTGGCGGCTCATACGGGCCGGTCAATCTGTTTCCATACGCATCCGTGTTGGGAATATAAGCAATGTCGCGGCGGACGTAGGAGAGGTCCCCGGCATAAAAACGGCAGTAGCTTACCGGGCCACCGGCCGTTGACGAATCCACCTTATCTCCGGAAGAGGTGCCGCTGGAAGATACGCTTTTGTAAAGTCCGAAAGTGGGCCCGAGTCCGGTTGTGTTTTGGGAGCTATTGGTCACCGACGCCATGGCCACAACTCCATAGAGATTCCCGTTGGCGTCGCCAGGCGACCAGCCTGAGTTTCCGTATTGCCGGTTGGCGCTGTCCCGACAGGTGCTCGGCGACATAGAGTATGTCGAAGTGACCGAGGTATACCCGTCGGCGCCGTAACCGTAGCGGGTGTCGCTCACTTTCTTGACCGGGTAGTAGGCGGCGACGCCGTTTGGTATACCGTCGGTGAACAACACAATCAGATTCAGCGCGCCCGGCTCGTTGATTTGCCGGATTAACTGATAGCCCTCGTACAACCCCCCGGCCGTAGCCGTGCCGCCCGTACACGCGATGGCGTCGATTTTGGAAGGCAAGCTGGAAGAACCGCCGGTCTTGAAAGTCATCGACGGGGCAAACGCCAGGTAATAGCCGGTGTTAAAGGTCACCATGGCCAGCCGGTCGCGGCCTTCCGCGAATTGGTCCACAAAATAGTTGGCGGCGTTTTTCATGCCATCGCAGGCCGTTATGGAGCTGCCGCTCGGAGTGCGGGCCATCGAGCCGGACCGGTCGAGTACCATCACCAGGTTGACGTCGCGCCGGGAGGCCTTGCCCGCGGCGGCAATATGGGTGTTGGACAAGCCCGCAATCCAAAGCGTTCTCATGAAATACAGAGGTGCGTCGAGTTGTGCGGTGACGGTGACGGTGCGCGTCCGGAATGCGGTCTCCGCGATGTCCACCTGAACGTGCTGGTTCATGGTGTTCGCGAAGCCGTCTGGGAAATTGGCGGCGAAGAAGGTCAGCGCCTGGTTGCGGGCGGTGCCTTCTTGCTGGTCCAGCGTCAGGCCGACGCTCAGCGTGCGGGCGGCAGCAATGGCGGCCGCGTCGGTCGACGTCTGCAGCTTGGCCTTAATGGAGTACAACAGGCTGGCGTCAATGGCCAGCCCCACAATGGGCAGCAGGAAAAACAGGCTGATGGCGGTGATCACGACCGCGAAGCCCTTTTCCCTGGCGCTCTTGTTTTTCCAGTCTTTGCGCATGTTAGACGTCATAGGTCCTCTCCATCCGCGATGCTCCGAATCCTTGCTCTCTCGTGCCTCTCCGCGCACGCGAATTCACCTCTTGCCGGCACTCAGAAATACAGCCGGATATAGATCGGGTCCACGTGAGCGACTCCGGACAACTGAAAGGACTGGTTGCTGAAATACGCCTCTACCACGAAGGCGTACTTGCCGGTCGGCAGAACGATTCCCGAGTCGCTCCAGTTGATCGTTTGCGCCGAGGTGTTCCGGATGATGTCCAGAACGTTGCCCGACGAATCCATGCCGGTCGGGCTGGGCGTGCCGATCCGGCTGGCGTACAGGGAATCGTTCCCCACCACCTGCCGTTGCACGATGACGTAGTGCTGATAGTTCGGACAGTTGCCGGTCGACAATCCGGCGCCGGTGCAATCCGGGGTATCGATGTAGGTGACTTTTGACAGCCGTACCACTCCGGAGCCGCCATCCGTTGTCATTCCCAGACCGTTGGCGAGTTGGACCAACAGCCTTTTGCTGGCGTCCAGCGAGAAATCCACCCAGCGGGCGTACATGAGGCCCGCATCGCGCGCTACCTGCGTCACCTGGATGGTGCGGCCCAGGGTCATGCCCACGCTGAAGGTTCCCATCATCAGCGGCACCAGAAACACAATCACCAAGGCGAACTCCATCAGGGCGTTGCCTCGTTCTCCGTTTTGTCGTGAGCGGCTCATCGTTTGGCTCTCCTTGTCGCGCCGCTACCGGGCCGGCAGTACGGCGCTGGGCGGGAGCGCCTCCATACGGTCGGCGGATCGCGCCGTGATGGTCAGTGGGGTGCTGGTGCGCCAGAGCGGCGCGACCCAGATCCACTGGTATCCCTCGACCGAGACTTCGACCAGGTTCTGGGGCGCGTTCGACTCGGTCGGCAGCAGGGTCTGCCGGTCGTAGTACTGAATGTGGATCTTGCTCAACCCGTCGTTGCCCGACAGAAACCCCATCGCATTCTGTTGCACAATCGACTTTATGGAAGCGTCGTGCCCCATCCCGGGTTCTAGGGAATAGGTGACCGCATACCGCGTCCCTTCGCGCACCGCGTGCAGAAAGGTGCTCTTCAGAAAGATCACCATGCTGAAGTCGAAAATGGCGAACAGCAGCGCGAACAACGGCAACAATACCAGGCTCAACTCGATAAACGCGTTGCCGCGCTGGCTGCGCCGGCGTCCGGGCGTCGCGGGACGGGGAATCGCCGGAACCGCTTCCGTGCGCATGGGGATAATCCTCCTCTACACGTCTTCACTTGTAATGCTATTCGCTGTATATGGATCGGCAAATCGGCAGGAAAGGTTGAGTGTCGAACGAAAAGCCCTTACCGATGCTGAGACTGAATAAGGTTCAGCCTAAGTATGTTCTATCGGGAACTTGGGGCCGAGGGCTGAATTCCCGGCCAGCGAGCCACTCTTTTTAGGTTAGTGACCTTAGTTCGAAGGGAATCTTCACTCAATCGGGCTGAGTGAGTCGCTCAGACGGGCGTAGGACCGCCCGCGACGCCAGCCCGCGCTTTGCGTAGCACCAACCACAGACCCGCCGCCAATAGCCCCGCCGCCAGGTATTGGGTCAGCGAAAAAGGACCCCCGAACGGAAGCGCCTGTTCGTGGTAGCGGACGAATTCCACCACGAACCGGGCTGCCGAGTACAACACCAGGTACCACCCGATGATGGCGCCGCTCCGGTGCGGGCGGCGAAGGATGCGAATCAGCACCAGAAAGATCACCGCCTCGGCCGCCGATTCATAGAGCTGCGTGGGATGCAGCGGCACCCCCAGCGGGACGCCCGACAACTCGCGCGCCTTCTGGCTGTGGAAGGTGACGGCCCAGGGCAGATCGCAGCGGTCGCCGTAACAGCAGCCCGCCAAAAAGCAGCCAATTCTCCCGATGGCGTGGCCCAGCGCCACGCCGGGGGCGCAGACGTCCGCCGTCTGCCAGCCCGGAAGCCGCACCCGCCGCAGATACCACCACGCCGTCACGACGGCGGCGATCAGCCCGCCCTGGAAGACACCGCCGGCCCGCAAAGTCTCGAGCGTAAAGATGCGCGAAGGGTCGGCGGCATAGTAACCGAAGTCGAACAGAAACATGGCCAGCTTTCCGCCGGCAATCCCCGCCAGCGCGCAGTAGATCGCCAGGTTCGACACCTTCTCGGGGTCCAAGCCCCGGTGGCTGGCCAGTCTGGTGGCTACCCACAGTCCCGCCAGGAAACCCAGTGTCACCATCACGCCGTAGGAGGGGATCGACAAACCGCCAAGCTGTATCAGGATCGGATGCATTCGGTTTCGTTGCGCACCGCTCAGGTTTCCGAGCCCGCGGCCGGGGCCGCGCGGTGCTTCCAGACATTCCACAGAATCAGCGCCGCGCCGACGGTGATGGCGCTGTCGGCGAGGTTGAACGTCGGCCAGTGCGTGGCGCCCGCGTACACGTCGAGAAAATCGGTGACGCTTCCGGTCACCACACGGTCGTAGAGGTTTCCTGCCGCCCCGCCCAATACCGCCGCCAGGCCCCAGCCAAGCGTCCAGTGCTCGCCGGAACGAGACCCGGCGGCCTTCCAAAGCGCTACCCCGATGGCAATCAGAATCAGGAACGACAACGAGCCCAGCAGCAGGTTCTTCCATTGGCTGGGGTTGTCATTGAGCAGGCCGAACGCCACCCCGGTGTTGCTGGAATGCACAATCTGAAAAAAACCGGGGATGACGGGCAGCGTCTCCCAGGGAGCGACGCGTGTTTCGATGACCCATTTCGTCAAGCGGTCGAGCGCAAAAATGGCAGCGGCCGCGCCGAACAACCGCAGTCGGAAGCCCATCTCAGTGTCCGCTCATTTCGAGCACCGCGTCGGCGCAGCTTGCGCACACCGTCGGGATGCGGCGTTCGGAGCCGACATCCATCTTGTATTTCCAGCAGCGGCTGCACTTGGTTCCGCTGGCCTTGTCGATGTGCACGGCGAGTTCGACGCCGGCATGGTTTTCCAGCTCCACCTGCGAGACGATGAACAGGCCCGGCAGCTCGGCGCGGTACTGGTGGAGCAGCGGGTAAAGGGAATCGTCGGCCTTCAGGTGCACGCAGGCTTCGAGCGGCGCACCGAGCAGCTTCTCCTGGCGCGCCACCTCCAGGCTTTTCAATACCTGTTCCCGGACGCCCATCAGGCGCTCCCAGTTTCCGGCGCGCTGGCGGTGCTCTTCCGGCAGCCCGTCGGTCAGTTCCCCGGCAGCCGGAAAGACCGCCAGGTGAACGCTTTCGGGAGCGCCGGCGGGCAGCTTCATGTGGCTCCAAGCCTCTTCGGTGGTGAACGTCAGCAGCGGAGCCAGCAGCCGCACCAGTGCGTACTGGATGCGGTACAGGGCAGTCTGCGCGCTCCTGCGGGCCGCCGAGGCTGCGCCCGAGGTGTACAGCCGGTCTTTCAGAATGTCGAAGTAGATGGAGCTCAAATCGGTGATGGCGAAATTGTAGACGGCCTGGTAGACGCGGTTGAAATCGAGCTCCGCGTACCATGCCAGCGCATTGCGCACCAGGGTTTCGGCGCGCAGCAGGATCCACTGATCAATCTCCTGCATATCGGCCGGCGCCACCGCATCGGCGGCCGGGTCGAAATCGTACAGGTTGCCGAGCGAATAGCGGAACGTGTTGCGGATCTTGCGGTACGCTTCCGAAAGCCGGGCCAGGATCGTCTCGGAGATGCGGACATCCTCGGTGAACTCCACCGACGCCACCCACAGGCGCAGCACTTCGGCCCCGTATTTCTGCACAATCGTCTGCGGTTCGATGATGTTGCCGAGCGATTTGGACATGGCCCGCCCGTCGGCGTCCAGCGCCCAGCCGTGGGTGGCGCAGTTGTGGTATGGCGAGGCGCCGCGCAACGCTACCCCGAGCAGCAGCGAGCTGTGGAACCAGCCGCGGTATTGGTCTCCGCCCTCGACGTAGAGGTCGCTCGGCCAGGGCAGCTTGTTCGCTTCGGTGAGCACCGCCAGATGGCTGGCGCCGCTGTCGAACCAGACGTCGAGGATGTCGCTCTCCTTGCGGAACGCCTGGCCGCCGCAGTGCGGGCACTCGACGCCGGCGCCCAGCAGTTCTTCGGCGCTGCGCGCATACCAGGCGTCGGCCGTCTCTCGCTCGAACAGCTCCACCACCGGGTCCAGGTACTTGCGGTCGGTGAGCGCCTCGCCGCAGGCTTCGCAGTAGAAGACGATGATCGGAACACCCCACACCCGCTGGCGCGAAATGCACCAGTCGGGCCGGGTGGCGATCATGTTCGAAATGCGCTCCTCGCCCCATTTCGGAAGCCAGCCGACGTTCTTGATGGCTTCGAGCGCGCGGCCGCGAAAACCGTTGCGCTCCATGCCGATGAACCACTGCTCGGTGGCCCGGAAAATGGTGGGGTTATGGCAGCGCCAGCAGTGCGGATAGCTGTGTTCGATGGTTTTGTGGGCCAGCAGCGATCCGCTGCTCCCGAGGATCTCCACCACCACCGGGTTGGCCTCCCAAACGGTCTTGCCCAGCAGCTCCGCGGGCAGCGTACCTTCGGCGCCTTCAGCCGGGAAGAATCGTCCGGCTCCGTCCACCGGGCAATAGGTGGGTATCCCGTACGCCTGGCCGACCAGGTAGTCTTCCTGGCCGTGTCCCGGAGCGGTGTGTACCGCGCCGGTGCCTTGTTCGAGCGTGACGTGGTCCGCCAGAATGCCCTTCGAATCCCGTTCCAGGAAGGGGTGGCGGAACACCGCTCCTTCCAGGCGCTGGCCGGTAAAGGTGGCCAGCAGCTTCGCGTCGGCCCAGCCGGCAACGTCGCTGGTGGCCTTCAGCAGGTCCTTCGGCCACAATGTAGACGCCGTCGTGCGCCTCGGCCGCGACGTATTCGAACTTCGGATGATAGGCGATGGCCATATTAGCCGGAATAGTCCACGGGGTGGTGGTCCAGATCAGCCCGAACACCTTCTTGCCGGCCAGCGCCGGGTCGATCGCGGCCGGGTCGGAAGCCAGGGCGAACCGCACCCAGATGGACGGGCTGCTGTGGTCCTCATACTCCACCTCGGCTTCGGCCAGTGCGGTGCGGCAGTGGATGCACCAGTTCACCGGCTTCAACCCCTTATAAACATAGCCCTTATCCAAAATGTCCACGAACGCCTTGGCAATTACCGATTCGTAGCCGGCGCTCATGGTGAGGTAGGGGTCTTCCCAGCGCCCGAACACGCCCAGCCGCTTGAACTCGCGGCGGTGGATATCCACATACTTGGCGGCATATTTCCGGCATTCGGCGCGAATCTCGGCCGCCGTCATCCGGGCCTTTTTGGAGCCCAGCAGGTTGTCCACCTTGATTTCGATCGGCAGACCGTGGCAGTCCCAGCCGGGCACGTAGGGGGCGTCGAACCCGGCCATGCTCTTCGACTTGACGATGAAGTCCTTCAGGATCTTGTTGAACGCGGTTCCCAGGTGGATATTCCCGTTGGCATAGGGCGGTCCGTCGTGCAGCACGTACATCGGCCTGCCGGCGCGGACCTCCCGGATTTTTCGGTAAATCCCGTTCTGCTCCCATCTTTCCAGCCACTTGGGCTCGGTTTGGGGCAGGTTTGCCTTCATCGGGAAGTCCGTCTTCGGCAGGTTGACGGTTTGGCGTAAATCTAAGTTTTCCAACTCCATTGCGGTCCTAAATGTCCATGGTACACAATTTGATTGAGGTCTCATGCGCGCGAAACCGCTATGGCTGTTGCTGGTTGCGCCGCTGGCTGCTTATGCGGCCGTCGCCGCGGACTGTTCGGTGGAGATCCGGGACGGCGGCGTGGCCGATCCCCTGACCGCTCCCTGCCTGGTGCGCGATTCGGGTGGGTACGTCGTGATTTCCCGAAGCGCGCTGGCCGGCGCCGTTTCGGCCGAGCTGCTTATCGGAGAGCGGCGTCTGAGCGTCCGTTTCGTGGTTGCCGACAATCCCTATGCCGATCTGGTGGAAGTCTGGACTCCGGTGGGCACCACCCCGCTGGTTCCGGCGCCGATCTCCGATCTTCCACCTCCCGAAGCCGCGGTCTACACTACCTCTTCCGGCGAAAAGCTGGCGCTGAGGAAGACGCTGGATGAGCCCGGCCTTGGCCAGGTGCTGGTTCTTGAAGGCGGCGCTCAGAAGCACGCTCACGGCACCGCCCTGTTCGATGCCACCGGCGCGGCCACGGCGCTGCTGGCCTGCCACATGGTGAACGGCTCGGAAGTCCATTACGCCATCCCCGCGGTGGCCATTCGCGAGATGCAGGCCGGGCCGTTGCTCACGCTGGCCGAATGGAACGCCCGCAACAAGCTCGACCGCGCCTCGGCGGAAGGGCTGCAAAACGCCATCGGCTATTTCTGGTACGGCGAAATCGACGGCGCCCGATTTTATCTGGAGAAGTATGTGGAAGCCAATCCGGAGGACCCGCGCGGGTGGTTCCTGCTCGGGTTCGCGGAAGGCAAAAGCGGCAACAGCCGCCGTAAGATTCTGGCCTACCGCAGAGCCGTCGAGCTCGACCCTGCCTGGAGCGAGGCGCACTACAACCTTGGCATCGCGCTGGCGATGGCGGGCGAGATGGCGGAAGCCAAGAAGGTGCACGCCAGGCTACTCGAACTGGACGAGACCCTCGCCAATCGTCTGGCTCAGTTCCTGGACGAGGTGCACGTCGACAAGCTGCCCGAGAAGACCGTAAAGCCGCCCAAGCCCGGCAAAGCGTGAGGTTTCGCGGATACGCCCAAACGGAATCGGAAAGTCAGTCACAGCCTGCTCGGGCGGAGTATTTCCGCTGGAACCGAGCCACTCCTGCAAGTCACTTTGGGGACTTGTCCAGCCAGCCGTTCAGCTTCAGCCACTCCTCCAGCCGGTCCAGATAGTGATCCGCGCCGCCACCCTTCTTTCCGAAACCGTGTCCGCCGGTTTGAAATACGTGCAGTTCGGCGGGCAGCCCCGCTTTTTTCCACGCTCCAAACAGGTCAATCGACCCCTGGCATCCGACTGCCTGGTCATCCGCGGCCACCGCGATGAACAGCGGCGGCGCTCCTGCCGGCGGCGCCTTCGAGCTCGCGCCGGCGGCATAGATGGGGGCCGCGAAATCGGGCCTGCCGTCGGCGGGGCCATATACCGTCGAGAGAACCACCGCGCCTCCGGCCGAGTAACCGATGATCCCGATCCGATTGGGAGACACGCCGAATTCGGCGGCGCGTTGCCGCAGAATCCGCACGGCTTGCTGCCCGTCGGCGCCCGCCATCTCACGCACGTTTTGGCCCGCCTGCGGACCGGCTGTGGCAGGCCCCCTTGGAGGCGCGCCCGGTGGCCCATTCGGGTCCACGTAGACGGTGCGGTACTTCAATACAAACGCGTCGACGCCCATCTGGTTCAGCCGCTTGGCGACATCCACTCCTTCATACGACATCATCAGGGTCCAGAAGCCGCCACCCGGCGC
This sequence comes from Bryobacterales bacterium, assembly GCA_963810595.1. Taxonomy (GTDB): domain Bacteria; phylum Acidobacteriota; class Terriglobia; order Bryobacterales; family Bryobacteraceae; genus CAWEOG01. Next base: position 135,144 of record CAWEOG010000021.1, read on the forward strand.
CACAATCATGGCCGTCCCCACCGCCTTGGCTTTGTCCGCCGGGTAATAGAGCAGCACCGGCCGGACAATATTCTGCGCCTGCGGCCGCTCCGCCGTGCCGGCGGTCCGCTCCGGATAGTGCCAATTTTCCGAACCGGGAGCCACACCCGGATAGAGCGGAATTTCCCGAGCCGGTGGGGCCAATTGCGCGCTGGCAGTGGCTGCCAATCCGGCCAGAATACAAATCCCCAAAAGGTTTACCGTTCGCATTCGAGACCTCTTGCACGGAAAGTCATATGTTATCTCACCGGCCGGGCCACGGCGCCGATCGTGGCCTCCGGGAAGGGCGCTAATCCGTTGATCCGCGCGTCGTCGTCGGCGTCCCCGCGTTGCGTTCGGCGGAGTCGCCGTGATAGCTTTATTCGCAAATGGACCGCAGAAACCTCCTCAAATTTTCATCTCTTGCCCTCGCTTCCACTGTCGGCCACGTTGCCAGCGCCCAGCCTTCCGGACCCGCCGGCGGCGCTCCGCTGTTCAACGTGCGCACCTTCGGCGCCACTGGCGATGGCAAGACCGTCGACACGCCCTCCATCAACCGCGCCATCGACGCCGTAGCCGCCGCCGGTGGAGGCACCCTGCTGTTCCCTGCGGGTACATACGTCTGCTTCACCATCCGCCTCCGCAGCAAAGTCGACCTGTATCTCGAACGGGGATGCACCATCCTGGCCGCCGACTCGCCCAAACCCGGCGAAACCACCGGCTACCAAGGCGGCGTCTACGACGCAGCCCAGCCCAACACTCCCTGGGAACCCTATCAGGATTACGGCCACAACCACTGGCGCAACTCCTTGTTTTACGGCGAGGGCCTCAGCGACTTCTCCATCGTCGGTCCGGGCCTCATCCACGGCGCAGGCCTCTCGCACGGCGGCGGCCGCGCTACCCGCGGCAACTATCCCGCGTTTGTGGCCGAGCAAGCGGGTGTGGGCAACAAGACGTTCGCGCTCAAGAACTGCCACAATGTGTTGCTGCGCGATTTCTCCGTCCTCAAGGGCGGCCACTTCGCCCTGCTCGCCACCGGCGTCGACAACCTCACCGTAGACAATCTCCTGATCGATACCGACCGCGACGGATTCGACTTCGATTGCTGCAAGAACGTCCGCGTCTCGAACTGTACCGTCAACTCGCCCTGGGACGACGGGATTTGTCCCAAGTCGAGCTACGCGCTCGGGTATCAGCGCTCCACCGACAACATCACCATTACCAACTGCTATGTCACCGGAACCTACATACTCGGCAGCGTGATCGACGGCACCTGGAAGAAGTTCCCCGACGACGCCCGGGTCCCGCGCAACGGCCGCATCAAGTGCGGCACGGAATCGAACGGCGGCTTTCGCAACATCTCCATCTCGAACTGCGTCATCGAAGGCTCCAAAGGCATCTCGCTCGAAACCTCCGACGGAGCCCTGGTGGAAGATATCGCGATCTCGAACATCACCATGCGCGACACCGTCGACGCTCCGCTGTTCCTGCGCCTGAACCGGAGAAACCGGGGGCCGAAAGACACCATGCGGCCCGGCACTCTGCGCCGCGTGCTGATCTCGAACCTGGTCTCGCACAACTCCGCCTCGTCGACAGCCTCGCTGCTTTCGGGCATTCCGGAGAACCTGATCGAAGACGTCAAGCTTTCGAACTGCTACTTCGGTCATCAAGGCATGCCCAGCACGATGCCGCCGGGCCGCGGCGGCGGGGCCCCCAGGCCATTCCCGGACTGGCACACGCTCAACGTGCCCGAAATCGAAGACGCATACCCGGAATTGCTCCGCTTCGGCCCGACGCCCTCGAATGCGTTCTTCATTCGCCATCTGAAGAACCTCGAGATGTCCCACGTCGAGATTGCGCCGGAGGGCGCCGACCCCCGTCCTGCGTTCTGGCTCGAAGACGTAAACCGCGCCGACTTCTTCGCCGTCACCGCGCCCGGCCAGCAGAATTTCGCGCTGCGCAACGTCACCGATCTGCGCATCCTATGGTCGCGCGCCGCCAAGGACACAACTCTCGAGTCCGCAACCGACAAGACGATCTGAAGCATTCCCGCGGGACAGACCGGTCCGTCCGTCCCCGGTTTTCCGCAGGCCGTGTGTTCGCAGAGCGCTACCGAGCCGTAAAGAACGGAGCGTTGCCGTCCGCGACTCCAGCCCCCTCTATCCCAATCAGCCTTCGTCGCGGAGCGCGGTCACGGGGTCCACCCGCGCCGCCCGGCTCGCCGGGACCCACGCCGCGAGTACGCCCACCAGCGTCATCAAGACGCAGGCGGCGCTCAGCGCGACGGGGTCGAGTGCGGATACCTCGAACAGGAGACTCTTCAACAGCCGTGTCAACGCAAAAGCTCCGGCCAGTCCGCCGGCAAGCCCCACCAGGAGCATCGAAAAGGCGTTGCGCAAAACGTGCGAAAGCACGTCGCCCTGCCGCGCACCCAGGGCCATGCGGATGCCAATCTCGCGGCGCTGCTGCGTTACCGTATGCGCCAGAACACCGTAGAGCCCGAGCGCGGCCAGCAGAGCGGCAATTCCGGCGAAGGCTCCAACCACCCAGGTGGGTTGCTTCGCCCAAAGCATGCTTTGCTCTTTCACCTGTTCCATCGTCCTCACTTCTCCCAAGGCCAGGTTTGGATCGATCTGCCGCACCGCCTCCCGAATGCCGGGCATCATGGCCAACGGTTCGCTCTGGGTACGAACCACCAGTGTGATATCCTGCCGCGGGAACTGGGCCAAAGTCACGTAGGCCACCACCTCTTCCGGTGCGTGCAATCCGCCAGTGCGCTCGTCGCGAATCACCCCCACGATCTGCACGTTCGTCCCGGACTCCGGGATTGGACCGTAGCCGGGCAAACCGATGTCAACGATGCGTCCAACCGGATTCTTGGTCCCGAATGTGCTCGCCATGTGCCGGGCCAGCTCCTGATTGACCACCATAACCGGAGGGGCGCCCGCGCGGTCCCGCTCTTCAAACCCACGCCCCGCAACCACGGGAATTTCCAGCGTGCCGAAGTACCACGGATCCACCATCTTCAGACGTACGGGGATCGCTTCCTCCACTCCAGGCACTCGAATGCCTTCACCCCACCGCACACCTTGGAGCGGCAGGTCGAGCGTGACAGATGCCCGCTCGACCCCGGGCACGGCCCGCAGCCGTTGCACCACGGTGTCATAGAACCTGGTGGCGCTTCCCGGAGTCGGGTACCCGGCCGTTGGAAGATCGACCGACATCGTCACCACGTGGTCGATTCTCACGCCCGCATCCACCTGCTGGAGTTGCGCCAGGCTCTTGAACAGAAGCGCCGCGCCGCAGATCAGCATGACGGAAGCCGCCACCTCCACGATGACGATCGTCCGGCGCACCGCCGCGCTCGAACCCGACGATCCACGCGCCGACTGATTCAAGGGATTGGACAGCTTGCCGAAGGAAGTCTGCAAGGAAGGAAGCAGGCCGGCGAGGATCAAAACCGTCATTGCGGCCGCGGCGGCGAAACCAAGCACGCGCAGGTCCAGGCTGAGGTCGGCGGTAAACGGCAGCGATGCCGCTACCAGCGGCGTTGCGGCATCGAGCAGCAGGTAGGCCACTGCAACACCCGCGACGCCTCCCAGAAGACACAGCACCAGGCTCTCGGTGAGCAACTGTGCGATCAAACGGCCTCGGCTGGCCCCCAAAGCCGCCCTCAGCGCCATTTCCTTCCGCCGGGTTGCTCCTTTCGCCAGCAGCAGGTTGGCCACATTGGCGCAGGCGATGAGCAATACCATCAGAACTGCCCCGAATGCCAGGTAGATCGAGCGCCGCAGGGTATCGCCAACCAGATACTTCGCGAACGGGTCCACCGCGAAGCCCCAGTCCTTTTTCCACGCCGGCATCAGGCTGTCAAGACTGGCTCGCAACGTGTTCATCCGGGCCTGCGCCTGCTCGATACTCACACCGGCGCGCAGCCGCCCAATCACGCGCAGCCAGTGTTGGCCGCGGTTCATTTGATCCGGGGCGAAGATCAGTGGCTCCCAAAAGCCGGCCTCGTCCCGATCGAAACTGCCCGGGGGCAAAACCCCGATGATCTTATGCGGCTCGCCGTCCATCCTCAAATCGCGTTTCAGAACGTTGGGATCGCCCCCTAATCGCGTTTGCCAGAAGGAATAGCTCAGCACAACCACCGGAGCCGCGCCCGGCTGATCTTCCCCCGCGGCGAAGGTGCGCCCGATGCGAGGCTTCACGCCGAACACCTGGAAGTAATCGGCCGACACCTGCTTGCCCGGAACCATCTGCGGATCACCGCCAGTCGTCACCGCGGCCCTTATGCCTTGCTCCACGGACAACGCCTCAAAGACGCCGTCCTGATGCTTCCAGTCAAGAAAAGTCAGCGTCGTGGTGCCGTTGCGCTTATCCGGCGGCGGAGCCTCCCACACCCTTACCATGCGCTCTGGCTCAGGGAAAGGAAGCGGCTTCAGCAGCACCGCATCAACGATGCTGAACATTGCCGTATTGGCGCCGATGCCGAGAGCCAGCAATCCGATGGCAACCGCGGCGAATCCGGGGTCCCGCCCCAGCGAAGCCAGACCGTAGCGAGAATCTCTCAGCAGGTTTTCCATCCACGGGACGCCGCGGCGATCGCGGTGATCTTCCTTCATCTGCTCGATTCCACCGAAACTGCGCCGGGCCGCCAGACGCGCTTCTTCCGGTGTCAGCCCCGCGGCGATGGCATCGCGCTCGGCCAACTCCAGATGCGCGCGCACCTCGGCGTCCAACTCCCGATCGAGATTCCGTTTCCGGAACAGCGCCAGCACACGAGCCACTGTCCACCGAAGCTTCACGACTCCGCCTCCAGGAACCGGGCCACCAGCGCGGTTGCCCTCTCCCAGTTCGCGACCTCGACACCGAGCTGCTTCGATCCGGCCCTGGTCAGCGAATAGAACTTGACCTTGCGCTTGGTCTCGGAGATTCCCCACTGGGTGCGAACCCAGCCTTGTTGTTCCAGGCGAATGAGAGCCGGGTAAATCGACCCCTGGTTCAGTTGCAGAAGGTTCTCCGCCACCTGCTCGATTCTCCTGGCGATGCGGTAGCCGTGCATCGGCCCCATCGTTTCCAGTGTTTTGAGGATCAGCAGATCCAGCGTGCCGTAAGGGACGTCCGTTTTGTTATCAGACATGTTGACTGCCAACATCTACATACTACACCTGCCAACCGGTAGGCTGCCAACATCTTCTGAAAGCGGTCGGCGGTTTCGGAAAGTTGCAGGGAGAAAGCTCTGCGATGCTCAGGACCGGCCACCCGCCCAGGGGCCTCGTCCGTCGCGCCGAAAAACGGAGACGGCAGGAGTTGCGTGGTCTCACTCTGCGCAAGAAAGGCGGACTGTCCCCCATCCGCCAAAGTTCTCCGATTCTGGAGAAGACGTTCTTCCACCAACCGGCCACCGGCCACCGGTCACTGGCCACCATGTTCGGATGCCACCGCCAACCGGTTTAATCGGTCCCCGGTCCCTTTCTTGGATGTCTCAAATATGATGCAGTGAGATCGTGCGGGCGATTGTCCTCCATCCGAAGGCGCGGGATGCAATACGCCGGTTTCCGAAAGAGGCCCGGGTTCGGCTGGGGATGGGACTTTTCGCTTGCAGATGGGCGAGCAGCTCGGAATGCCGAACTCCCGGCCAATGCCGGGAATTGCTGCTGGAGTTTCGGAACTCCGCGTGATGGGGGAGGACGGCAGTTTCCGCGCGTTTTACTACACCGCCTCTTCACGGGGTGTTCTCGTATTTCACGCCTTCGTCAAAAAGACCAAGCGGACGCCTCCCCTGGAAATCGAATTGGCCAGAAAGCGCTTGAAGGAGCTTCTCGATGCATAAACTCAAACCGGTTGTTGCACGGACCCCGGAGGAGTTGGCCGGCGCCCTGGGACTCCCGGAGGTCGCGGCGAAGGAATGGCGAGTCCAGCACGTCTTGCTGAAACGACTGAAAGACATCACGCGACGCAGGAAGATCACTCACGCCGAGATCGCGAAGCGAGCAGGCACTTCACGAACCAGGGTGACCGCCATTCTGAACGACAATCTCCAGCACGTCTCAACCGACCTGCTGATCCGTATTCTCGCCTCCCTGGGTTATCGGGTGAAGGTCTCGGTGGTCAAGTCCGACGCCGCGGCGTAGCAGTCCAACGCGACTCGCCGTGGCTCACTTCGCCCGGCAACGCGCCCCTGAAGGGAAGCCGACTTGCGGGGACCTATCCGCCCACTTTGTACGAGTGGCCGACGATACGGACGGAGGGCATGTCGGACGCTTCCGACAAAGCCGTTAGGAGCCGCGAGCACCAGTGGTACACCTTGAGCAAGGCACCGGGCACTTGCGTCTGCGGGAGGCACGGCGCATAATCATGAATCCGACAAACCCATAAGTTGGACTGACGATGCCACCATCAGAAGAGGGCGACAGAAGCTCGCTGAGTTGGTTTCGATTGCTTCCGTCTGAGAGGCAGCTGATTCGGAAGGAATTCGCATGCCTGATCCTCAGCTGGGCTGTCTACATCTACTTTTACATCACACACAACCCCATATGGGATTATCTCGCGACGTTGCCCCTAGCCTTAAGCTTCGTCTACCTTTTAGTGCGAGCACTGTCTCGGGGCCACGGCAACGTACTTACAGAATGGCTCAGAAACCGCCTTCCCGGAATCCGGCTACCATTGGCCCAGGTGATGGGTGCGTACCTACTCGCTATCCTGTGGTTCGGAGGACTATACACCACCATATATCGAAACTACCAGACGAGCTTCCTATTCAGCTCCGGCGTCGCCAATGCACAGGTTGCCCGGTACCTAGAACGATCCGCGAGCACGTTATCGGACCTAGAGGCCGCCAAGACCGCGATGGAGAGTTTGAAGGCCCAGCTCAAAGACAGCTCAGCTAGACCCAAACGTGATGAGGAAAGTCGAGCTTTCAGCGTTCCCTCTGCTACGGTTCATTTCTGGGTGTACGGACCCGCCGACGACCCTCTCCCGATGGGCTGGGCAGCCTCAGTTGAAGACGGCCACGAACGAACGCTGTGGAGCTATCAAATACATCCCTTTGATTCCGGTGGGGACGTAAGTTTCCGGGGCCTTGCAATGGAAGCCTCGGAGCACCTCCAGAGATCTATCGACGGCCTTCTCGCGGTGATCAATACTCGGGCCCAGAACGCAACGGACATCTGGTCCTACTGGGACTTTGTCTACTTCAGCGGCATCACGCTTAGCACAGTCGGTTATGGTGATATTCTCCCAAACACGACAGGAGTGAGGATGGTAGTGCTCTTTGAGATCCTGTTCGGAGTCTTTTTGCTCGTATGGGTTGTCAATATCGTCGCTTCAACGGCCAGCCAATCGGGCGTCACGAGGGCTCCCGCAGACAAGATCCCCGAATGACGGGGCATCGATTGGTCAGAGCCGCGACGTACAGTCGTCGCAGAGCGGCAGCGGGCCGGAGTCGGCTTATGGGAAGTTGACCGACCTAGTTCTGGCCGAATAACGCACTATCCGGAGACAGTCGGAAGGCTATTTCTCGATCAGACCGGCCCCCGCCCTCCTGACCATTTCCGCGGCTGCTGAATCCCTTCGCATCTTCGCCCCCGCCGCTACTTCCAGTTGCAGGGCTTCGAGGATTGCCCCGCGACGACCACGATCGACGATGCGTCCGCGGCAGGTGTGTCCATCTCCGGCATCTTTCAGGCTGCAGAGGATTTCGCAGTCCTGGGCTTTCACAACTCCTACGACTGCTGCAACCGCCCCAAACTGATGCACCTGCCGCGCTTACGGATCTCTCTGGCCCGGAACCAAACCAGGTTGTTGAGGGCGGGCGGTGACCAGAGATCGCTTCGCACTCCTTCTTCGCCCTCGTCTACGCCTCGCAGCATTGCGCCTCGATCTAACAGCGGCGCGAAGGTTGGATTTCCGCCCTGCCGCTCGTGGGTGTAAGCTGTCTTTCGCCATCCCCCGTTTGCCGCCTAGTTAGGGGACGCCCAGGATCATCCTATACGGCGATCTCCGAAGCGCCGTGCTGGAACGCCGCGGTCTACCCGAACCCGTTGCTCTCCATCCTCATCCTCTACCCGGGAAATGCGTTGCCGGACAGCTTCTGCGAGGCAATGCGATATCGTAGACTACTGAGAGCGAAGAGGTCGGACATGAATAGACGAGATTGCCTGAAGGCCACCGCCGGGGCGTTCGCGCTGAGCCTGCCCGCAGCGAAGAGATTGACGGTACGCATCGGCTCGATGGCGGGTTCTTTGCCCGCAGGGGCTCCGGACGAGGTCTTTGCGGCGGGGAAGCGCGTCGGACTTCAGGGCATAGAGTTCAACATAGGCCGCGACCCCGTGGACGGCAGCCTGCCCTTGTTCAACCCGGACACCCAGAAGCGCTATCTCGACGCCGCACACAGCCAAGGCATGGCCATCGCAGGCGTAGTGCTCGATGTTTTCCACCGCCACTACCTGAAAAACGATCCGGTGGCGGTGACGTTCATCGATCGAGGCATCAATACCTGCCGCGCCATGAAGGCGGGCGTATTGCTGTTGCCGTTTTTCGGTCCGGCTGCCCTGGCGAACAGGCAGGAGATGAGCTACGCGGCCGATATCATCAAGGAGCACGCGGGCAGAGCGAAATCAGCGAGCGTGACGCTCGGGCTGGAGAACACGCTTTCGGCGGAGGACAACGCCTGGATGCTGGACCGCATCGGCTCCCCCGCCGTGAGGGTCTACTACGATATAGGCAATTCGACCAACAACGGATACAACACGCCGAAGGAGATTCGCTGGCTCGGAGGCAATCGCATTTGCCAGATGCACATCAAGGACCGCGGCTATCTGGGTGAAAGCGGCAAGATCGACGTGGTGGAGAACCTGCGTGCCATACGAGACGCCGGTTACAAAGGCTGGCTGAATTTCGAGACTTCGTCGCCTTCCAAGAACAAGGAAGAAGATCTCAAGCGCAACCTGGAGTACTTGATGAAGGCTATGACAACCGCGGAGGCGCGCTAAGAGAACCATGAGGACGCTTTGTTGGATCGCGATATTCGCGCTGGCACAAGTCGGGCCGGCGGCGGCGCAGAATTCCCTCCGGCAGTTTGCCGGGCGCTGGGATCTTACCGTTACCAGCGGTGAGTCGGTTTTCCCAAGTTGGCTCGAGGTGGCCGAGAACGACGGCAGGCCCCAGGTGCGCGCCCAGGAACGTGAGGGAGCGGTGCACCCGGTGCTCGCGGAGTTTGTAGCGCCGGGGCGGCTCATCGTGACGGTAGCGCCGGCGGCCCAGGCGAAATCGGCCTCGGCCGGCAAGGCTGCGTCGCCGGCCCGGCCCGCGCGGTTTTGGGAATTCACTCTCCACGGCGACAGGCTGGAAGGAGTGATCAAATCGGGAAAAAGAGTTCAGGCCCAGATCCGCGGCCTGAAGGCTCCGGACCTGAAGCATGCGGCGCCGGTCGCGTGGTCGGAACCGGAATCGCTCTTCAACGGGAAGGATCTTACCGGCTGGACCACCATGAACAATACCGAGGGTCCCCGGTCGGCTGTGAATCACTGGGTGGTGCGCGACGGCGAATTGGTGAACGAAGCGAAGGGCCACAACATCAGGACCACTCGCACGTTTGGCGACTTCAAGCTCCACGTCGAGTTCAACCTGGAGGCGGGCTCGAACAGCGGCATCTACCTGCGCGGCCGCTATGAATGCCAGATGCCCCCGCCGCCGGTGCGCACCGAGGGGCACGACGGATATGCCATCTACGGCATGGTTCCGGTCTTGGTGGGCGCTCCCACGGCTCCCGGCAAGTGGCACGCGTACGACATTACGGTGGTGGGCCGTTACGTAACGCTGGTAGTCGATGGAGTGACCATCGTGGCCAACCAGGAGATCGCCGGCGTCACGGGCGGCGCGCTGGACAGCAACGAAGGCGAGCCCGGCCCCATTTACTTCCAGGGTGACCACACCGGCGGCATCCGGTATCGCAACATAACTATTTCCGTGCCGAAGGGCTGACCTCCGGTCAGTGAGCGGCTCGACTATGACCGCCTCGGGGGCGGGCTGACGGGCCCGGGCGGGAGACCAATGTCGTGCCTGCTGTAGGTAGTGCTCGTTCCGGGGCGCCCAGGGAAAGCGGGATTACTCCTCCTTTCACAAACGGGTGTCGGTAAGAAGCGGCAAGCCGCGCACTGCGGGCGGTTCGTCGCCTACCCGGAAGTTGGGCCGGATTTCCCCTGTGAGGTCCGCTCCTGACTAGGCACGCCACTGCACAATGCAATTTCCAACCGCTGACCCGCTCGATTCTGACCGTTGCCAACAAATCAGATCTCAATAGCGGCTCACTTTGCAGAAGCTGATGAAAGTGCCGCTTTTTGCGAGGCCTTCTATCTTCCGGTCGTCCTCGTCGTCCTCTTCTTCCTTGCGTTGGACTGTATCGCGGACTTCGCTGTGCCCTTTTCCGACTCGCCTGCCCTCTTGGCTGCCCAACGCCTCCGGGCCGCCTCTGCGATGCGCTGTCGGCCCTCCGGACTCAGCCGACGCTTCTTCCGGGTGACCTGCCGGCCACCGCCGGATTTCGCACCCGCGACTTCTCCGGCGCCGGAGACCCCTCGCAATGCCACGATGGCGCGGTCGATGGCCGCTTTCTGCTGCTCTAGTTGATGGATGATCTTGTAGATGTTGTTCATTCGGGTTCCTCGTACGGGTTGTGAATTGACCAAGGTCACCGACCGTTAGAACATGGTCGCGATTCACCATTTGAGGGCAAGGGCGCCAATACGGTTCCCACTTCGCTTGCGGATTTAGGGGCACTTTCCGCGTGGCCGCCCATCGCGGAGTTGAAATGTGCCGGTCTACGCTGCGGTGTCAGGCACGATCTATGGCGATTGCTGGTGCGAAGGGGATTTCGCAACGGGAACGGCGATCGCGCGGGCCCAGTCGCCGCCTCCGCCATTCTCCGAGTGGCCGACGATACGACCGAAGCGCCTAGTCTAGTGGCACGCTGTACATGGGCAACCATACGCCGTCATTGAGGCCGACGTCGCTTGACTGTGCTTCGGCGGCGATGTTTGCGCCGCGAAGGGCGAGAACCACGATCTTGTGGTTATTGGAGACCGTCACTCGGGTCTCCCGTTACGTAGTGATGTAGGCGATGGCGTCGTTATCGATGCCGTCGTTGAAGATGCGCTTGTTCAGATGCGTGCCGAAGAAACGGCGGTAGTTCTTTTCCGTGGTACTGGTAGCGTTGCCGCCGGTGACGAGGACAATTTCTGGCGGCTTGGGTCGTGACAGCTCGATGCGCTTGAGGAGGTACTTGAATTCGTAGTCCGCAGCGGGGAGGGAGTACCCGACGAACACCCAGCGCTTCGCGCTGGTGAGGAGTTGTTCGGCCTTGTTCCATGACTCGTGGAACATGGGAAAATCGAGTGCTTTGCGGTAGCTAAAGGTCGCGATTCTAGTGCTCAGGATGACCGTGTCACATGTCATGCACTGCCATTGTTTCTTCGCGTTTCCTGGTGCGCTTGGAGCGATACGCTGCCATTCGCTCTTGCTGAGAATTTGGTCGGCGATTCGCAGCGTTTGTCGTGGGCTGAACCAGTATACGTTTCTGCAGTTGTCGCAGTATAGCCAGTTGATGCTTCCGTGGATTTTGGCGACGGGCAGCGTAGGCGCGGTGGCTGGTGGTGTCGCAGGAACAATGTGGCTGCCTTTCGCTGGGAAGGTTGCTGGGATGAAGCCGTGGCCATACGCGATCGTGGTGGTGGGGTGGAGTTCGAGCATTCGCTCCTCTGCAACGGTGTCCCAGTTGAGGCTGATAAAACCGGTCGTGCTAGGAGTAATACTGCTCAACAGTTCCTCAAGGCGTTCCCATTTCTCGTCGGGGTGCTTTTTCCGGTCGTCGTATGATTGCCGGAGCATCCGGATGGTGCGAACGATGAGCGCGCGTCGCACGGTACGCAAGATTGCCGGCGAGTGCTTAGGGCCGAGATGGTGGCCGGAGTTGGCGGAGAGATTGATGCTCGTGAAGAGGTCTTCAAGGTCAGGCCAAAGTTCAGCATCGAGTTCTTTTCGCGGATGAAAGGTGTCGCGGACGAACGAGCACAAGTACTCAACGAGTCGTTTGCTTGGTCCTTTCGAGAATCGGGAACCCCGCAAGAGCTCCGCCGTGAAGCCCGCCTGCAAGGGGAGGCCGGCATAATTTGAGAATCCGGCACCGATGATGATTGCCTGTTCTAGCATGTGAGTCCTTGGCGCGCCAGCGAACTCAACTCCCTTTGGAAAACACTGAGCGTACTACAAATCAGCACCAGGGTGGTTCGTGCTTCAGGACCGTGCCTCTCACCTATGTTGTGTTCAGGCCGAGTTTCTCAAAGAGAATGGCGTTTCGCTTCTTGGCGTCGCCGATGAGCTTGTCGAACGACATGATGTCGACGTACACGCCGAAGTTGTCGTTGTACCCAAAGTACCCGGCACCGTCATGCGTTTGACGGAATCCTGCGGCTTTTGCCTGCATGCGCAGCGTTGGCGTGATGTCGCAGACGATGTACGCGAAAAATGGCGTACGGTCTGGTATTGCCACTGGTCGACCGCCGCGGTCCGTCGCCTGGCCGTTTCTGATGGTATCGATGTACCGGTAGACCTGCGTGATGGGGTTGTCCTCATCGCTGTAGTCATTGCGTACAGGGCGTTTGAACTCGACAAGCGTAACGCTGGTAAACGGTGGGGCGGATTCCACGAATGCTGCGGGGCCGTGAAAGATGATGAGGTCCGGCCGGTCGCTGCCGGTAATAGCGACGGCCTCGTTCATGCGACGAAATGGGATGTCACTGGCAAGGTAGTGATGGTACACGAGTCGTTCATCGAGCACCCAGAGGTTCATGCGTTCCGCCGCGACGTCGTCACTGGTGGTTTTGAGCGGGAAAACGACGCTGTGGAGGGCTTTTTCGAGTTGGTACTTGCCGTCGGGTTGGCGGACAATGCTTGCGTCCAGAAACGACAGGATGGCTTTGCGGTGGGCGACGTATCGCGCGAGCTCTGCCATGCCCGCATCGTTCCATTCTTCGAGGAACTGCTCTAACCGCTGGTCGAAGTCGTCGATGTCCTTCGCGTCTTTTGTGACGGCCGCGAGGATTTCCTGGCTCTTGGCGCGCAAGTCGGCCTTGTAGTGTTGGTCGTGCTTGTACAACTCCAGGTCGAGCTTGTCATTGGTGAGGTTAGGAGGGATACGCTCGATGATCTCCGGCCGGTGCTTGACGAGCGCGCGGTATTGTGGTGCCTGTGAGCGGACGAAGTCGTGAACCTGCTCTTGCTTGGCCTGCTTGACTGGGGTCGTGTATGGGTTCAAGAACGCCTTTGCTTGTGCGAGTGCGGCATCGCCGACTTCCTGCCAGGGAATGTCGCCGGGGAACCCAAACGTACCATCATTGTTCTGCAGTCCGTGGAAGCTTGTGCGCTCCGGGGTAACGGTCTCGTCGAGGAAGTCGCCGGCTATGTAGCCTGCGTACACGAAGCCGGCCTTGCCGTCCCTTGGGTCGCGGAGTGTTGGCGGGAGGTCCGGGAGTTTTCCTGATAACTGCTCGGTCCAGACTGCTCGCTTGTGCGCGCAGTAGTGGATGCGGTGCTGTGATTCGTATGCCGTCCCGACGAGCAGGTGCGTTGCGCGAAAGGGCCGGTTGCGCACGGCGAAGTCGTCCGCTTTGGCGCTGGGCTGGATTTCGGTTGCGAAAATGTGTGAGAGGTCGAAGGCTTCGAGATCGCGGTCTTCGTGGACGACGATGCGGGGTACGGTGCCCAGCACGAAGTATTCGAGGCAGTGTTCGATGACTTTCTTCGCAATCGTGGTTGCGGCCTTTGGGCTGCGGTCGCGGTACGCGTCGTTGAATCCGTGCAGGCAGACGCTCGTGCTCGCCTCGCCCTGCTCAAGGTCCGTGAGCTGGTGGTCTTTGATGCCGTCAATAGTGAAACAGAAGGTTCGCTTGCGCCATTGTCCCTTTTCGCAGTATGTGCTCGTGATGTCGGCTCGGGCGAAGGCTTTTAGCCACAGGAGCCGACCGATACCCTTTCCGCCTTGGCTGGCCTTGTACATCGTATCCGACGTCTCGAAAGATTCGAAGTTGGCATCCGTGAAGCCGACGCCGGTGTCTGTGACGGTGAAGGACGTGATGGGCTCCGTCGAGAAATCACCAAGGTCCAGCGCGGCCTGGGAGAGCTCGCGGCAGATGTACACGTCCACCGTCCCCGCGCTGCCCTGCTGTTCGATGGCATGGATGGAATTGATGACTCCCTCGAACAGGGCATGCAAGCCCTGATGATGGGACAGCTTGATATTGTTGACCCGACCACGCAAATTGACGAGCATAGGCTCCAAACAATTGTCTCTCAGAATGACAAGCATGGCGAACCAATTTTGAGCAGGAGCAAAACGCTCCGACAGAAGTACGGTTGCAGAAAGCCGGGGCTTCGGCCGCATTACGCGCCACTCGTACAGAGCCCCGTTAACCCCATTATCGGAGTGTAATAAAACTCGCTTCGTTAGGATTCGGAATGGCGGGATCGCGCAGGTTTCAACGGCCACCCTGATTTGATTCCCGCCGTGAACCTACTGATGCAATGAGAATCCGGACGGCAAAGCTGCCTCAAGATTGATTTGTTCTCCGGTGATGGGGTGGTGGAATTTCAGAAATTGGGCGTGCAGGAAATATCCTCCATCGCCGGGGAGGCCGGGGAGATTTTCAAGAGGCTGGCCGGTTAAGCCGTACAGAGGATCGCCTACCAGGGGATGGCCGATGGATGCCAGATGGATTCTGATTTGATGAGGGCGGCCCGAATTTAGGCTTACCTCAAATGTTGTGGTGCTGGTGGTGCGTGAGATCACCTTTGCCAATGACTTTGACGGTTTGCCACTTGGGTTGGCGGCCCACACGGAACCGATGAGCGGGTGCGGTACGAGGCCGATGGGTGTGAGGATTTCGTAGGCGTCGTGCTGTGCAATGTTTTGAGCCAGCGCCCGGTAGATTTTTTGAATTTTGGGTGTGTTCCAGTTTGCGAATAGATTAGAGGCCGCCTGCGGTGTTTTGGCGAAGAGGACGATGCCGGTGGTGGCTCGGCCCAACCGGTGGACAGGGTTTGCGTTGGGGGTTTGCTTTTGCACCAAGCGCAGGAGGGTGTTTTCCATGAAGCCGCCGCCGGGGAGGGTGGGCAGCCCGCTGGGTTTGTTGACGGCCAACAGATGGGGGTCTTCAAACAGGACTTCGAAGTGCTGAGGGGAGTCTGGTTCGATCCAGGGTGGACGGTTCCAGACAAGGGTTTGGCCTAAAGTGACCGATTCGCTTCCGGTGGCGGTGACGCCGTTGAGGGTGACTTCGCCGTTGTTCAGTTTTTGTTGCCAGGCTTGTGGGGTTGAGTGGGGGTAAAGGCTTGCCAAGTGGGAGAGCAGGGTTTGTCCATGGTATTTGCTGCTGATGATTGTGGTGTAGGCATAGCCCCGGTTGAGCATGTAGTTTGAGTGTAAGCTATGGCATCTGCGGCGCGGCGGCCAGAAGAGTTTTTGCCATCCAATCGGCCCGAGGGAGCCCAGACTGGCCGAGTGCTTTGATTTCCCTTTCGATGTCATATTCGACGCGGCGAATAGAGAGTGTGCTCCATCGATCAAGAGGTATGATGCAAACTTACCAACAATGATTTGCGCCAACAGACTCGCGCCCGCCGTGCTCTTCTCGGCACCGTGACAGTCCCGGAGCCTGTCGGAGAGAAATCCGCCGCCGATTTCTTGGCGGGGTGTCGGCTGCGCGGCAGTTCCTCTAGCTTTGGGCACACGACATGTACTCGGGCGCCCGATGGGCGTTATCTTCGTGCTTTAGGCTGATAGTGGGCGGATTTCCTCGTGCTCAGGCGGCCTGAGCCGCCCAGCCGTAGCGGAACAGTTTCAGCAGATTGTGGGTGAGGCAGATCAACTGCCATTCGGCTTTGACTTTCTGCAGACCGCGGAGTGCGAAGCGATGGATGCCTCGAACGCTCTTGATCTGGCTGAATACAGGTTCGACGATCGCCTGCCTCTGTGCATACCGTTCTCGTGCTTCGGGGGTGCTCAGTTTCTCCCGCATGCGTTTCACGGTTGGACTGACGTTGGGCGAATCCGGGTTCGTCCCGGCGCGGGTGTCGGCTGGCGGGATTAGCAGTTCGGTGCCTTCCAGCTCCGGGTTCTCGATGCTCGCAGCATCCCAGTAGCCAGTGTCAGCGGTGATGACTGGTGGTAACTCGCCCAGCGTCGCTCGCAGGTGCTCGCACATCGGAACTAACTGGCTGCGGTCGACTACCTCTTGAGTCACATCGGCGGCCACGATGACTTGGGCGTGCCCATCCACAGCGGCCTGCGCGTTATAGGCTTGGATGAAAGTCTTGGTGCCGTTATCGTGCATCACTCGCGAGTCGGGGTCGGTGAAGTTGTACTGGCGGCTGGGCTGTTGCGCATTGCGCTTGGCGCGCCGCAACCGGCTCTTGCGCTTCTGCCGTTCCGTCTCGCTGGCTGGCGCCACGGGCGCATCTTTGCGAGGGCGGCCGGGGTGACCGGCGTTCGGATGATCGCGCTGGGCTTGGGCCAGTTGTTCGGCGGCCTCCTGTTCCAGAACGCGTTTGGCCTCGCGAATCTTCTGCAGCCGGGATTCGGCATGGGCCAGTTCCGGAGGTAACTCATCGCCGGACCGACCCTTGCCAAAGCGCTCGTCTTCTGCGCGATCGGTCTGCTGGGCTTGTTCCAGCAAGCGCTCCACGCTCGCCTGCCATTCCTTTTCCTGTTCCGAGAGCCGGAGATACGGGTGCGAGCGATGGCGGCTGGCGTTGGCGTGCATCTTGGTTCCATCCAACGCCACGTTGCCCAACTTGACCAACCCGGCGCGCTGGCACAAGCGCAACGCGTCGAGGAACAGTGCTGCCAACCGCTCCAAATGCTGCTGGCGGAAGGCGGCGATGGTGTCATGATCGGGGTGCTGATCGGCGGAGAGAAAGCGAATCGCCACATCTTCGTAGGTGGCCTTCTCGATGCGGCGGCAACTCGTCAGCCCAATGCAGTAGGCGTAGAGCAGCACGCGAGTGAGCATCAGAGGATGGTAGGCGGCCAGCCCGCGACCGTCCTGGCGAGCGTAGTCAGCGTAGATAGCGCTGAGGTCTAATTCCTGAACCACCTCAGCGATGAACCGCGCCAGGTGATGTGGCGGGAGCCAGTCCTGCAAAGATGGCGGCAGGAGGAACGGTTGATCGAGCGAGCAAGTCCGGAAGCGCTTGTTCATTAAGACCAATTATGAGGCAATGACTTCGTGTAGACAAGTACTTTGTGGTTACAATCAGCAGCAATCTATCTCCGACAGGCTCCCCGGATTACCCAATTTCCTCGAGAGCCTCTACCACCGAAACAGCCCGACAGGCTCTGCTTCTGGCCCCTTTTTTCCACCATAGCCATCCCCGACTTGCGTTCTTGGCGTCTTGGCCGCTCTCGATCGCCTGGCCAGGCACCAGGTGCGCATCGAGCGCTCCTACCACCGTGCCGTCCGCGAGCTGCGCTCGCTCCAGACCAACCGCCACCTCGCGAACCGCCTGATGCTGCGTGGAGACCTGCCGGGTAACCCCCCGGCCTTGGCCGACTTACGAAAATCGCCGGAACAAAGCCAACATCCAGCCGAAGCGCTCCGCTACACCATGGCAATCGCCAAAAGATACGCCGCCCGTGGCCTCGATTTCCACCAGATTGTCGAGGAGGAGTTGAAAGACCGCGCTCAGGGTGCGGAACAAACCCAGTCGCGACCCTGACATGGCAACTTCGGCAACCGGCCAGGCCGGCCGAGGAGTCGGAACTGGGGCGGCTGAGGAGCGCACCGTACGCCGGGAAGCCGGCTGAATCAAAGGACCAGTAGTGACGCAGCCACGGGAAGGGAACTGCAGGCTGGGGAGCCGGCGACCAACGTCGCGGAACAGTGCAATGCGGGAAGTCGTTGCCAGCGATCGAGAAGGCAGGATGTGTCAGGCAGGAAGGCGCCGGGCGGTTCATGGAATCCATGCCTGCGCCCGAGGCGCTTCGGATTTTCAGCCCTGGGTTGCCACTCGCGGTGCTACCCCCGGGTGGCCTGCTAAGGGACGATGCTACCCATTGGTTCTTTTGAAATCTCTTCGCCCTTGTCGCCCCGCGGAAGCTTTTCGCTGAGGCGAAAAACACGCGCGTCGACTTTTCGGGTGATGAGGATGTCCACCAGGGTGGTTTCGTTGGGGCGGAAGAACTGGCGGACGCCGCTGGTGTCGGATTGGAATTCGGCGACCTGATAGAAGGCGAGGCCCTGGTTGGGGCGGGCGTTGATCTTGAAGCCAATGCGGCCCTCGCCGCCGCCCCGGCGCAGTTTATCGAGGGCGTCATAGTTGAGGTAATAGGTTAGTTGTCCGGGGTTGAGCAAGTTGCGCTGCCGGTCGACAAAAAAATCCGTGGGGAGGTCGTCGGGGGAGTAGTCGGGCCCGGCGGTAAGGATGAGGTCGTAGTTTGAAAGGAATGCGCCGCGATCGTTCCGCAGGCGGAAGATCACCATGGAATAGCGGTACGTGTAGTATTTCTGGTCGGGTAGGAATCTCTTCTCGACGACTTCGAGGCGTTCGTCCTTCTGGGTCTGCGCGGTAAGATCGCTAAGTTCCCTGGCAACTGCGGCGTAGCCCGTCAGCGTCCTCAACGCCGAGACAGCGCGACACCCAGGTGAGGGTGGGGTGATCGCCGGTGGCCTTTACGCTTCTGATGATTCCAATGTTGGTTCCTGAGTGGGCGCGCCCTGGGAGAATGCCCATGGCTGTGGGACGAGTCTGTTGCTGAGCGTCCAGAACGAGTCTTTTCCCTTTTTGAACGAGGCGAACCAGTTGGTAGTTCAGGTTGGCGGCGGCGGCGCGGACCACGCCGTCGGAGCCCGGCTCGCCGGTGTAAGAGTTGAGGTGGTCGTAGAGGGAGCGATTGATCTTCTGGCCGGTCAGGGTGAAGACCCAGACTCCGGCGGCCGCGTAGTCGTGTTCGAGCGTGCGGGTGTTGAGATCCCAAGTGAGATTGGAGCCGAGTTCGAGCCAGTCGAGTACACCGGTGCCGGGTTCAGCGCCTTCGAACAGGGACTTGATGCGGCTGAGGCGGCTCTTGCCGAGTTGCGCCAGCGCCGAGCCGTGGTTCGCGGGCGCGAGCATGACCAGGTGCGACATGGGGCACGCCGCGAGGTGGTCCTTGCCGTAGAAGAGATCCATCCAGAGGCGGACCACGGGGCCGCCGGTGGAGTGGGTAATGCAAGCGAACTTGGTCCACTGCTTCTTTCCGGCATCGAATAGCTTTTCGCGGAGTGCGAAGTCGAAGGCGCGGGCGATGTCGTCCAGAGTGACGGCGTCATCGAAGCTGATGTACTGGCCGAGGTAAACGTTTTCGACACGAATGTTTTTGCCGGCGGACTGGAAGGATTTCTTAAGCCGTGCGGGAAGTTGTCCGTAGGTGTTGGTATTGCGAACGCTCCAGCCGTGCACAAAAACGATAACCATCTCTAAGTTCCTAGCAAATGATGGTAGATCCGCCGCCTGAAGTCAACCGGTTTTCGTTTGCGGACGTTTCGTCGAGGCTGATTGCGCCCTTACTGCCCGGAACCGCCCAGGATCCGGGAGCAGCGCGGGGTGGCTCAACCCCGATGCTCGCTACAGAACTCGCAGGGAAGCGCCGGCAGTTCATGAAATGGTTGAAGCGGCGTGGGAATCCCGTGCAGACACGCGAAACGGACGACTTAGTTTCCAAAGAAACGCTCTCCGGTCAGATGCTCCAGGATTCCTACGGCTTTTTCGATGGGGCAGCGCGGCATTTTCAGATGATTATCGACGGCGTCGCGTAATTCCGCCAGATTGTTCAGTTCGACCTGGGTTGTTTCGTCGTTTTTGTGCAGGATGAGCGTGCGGTTGTTCAGCTCGGCCGCATCCCGCTCGAAATAGCGGACAATCCGCAGGCGACTCATGAAGGTCATGCCGGGGTTGTAGGATTCGAGAATCGTTTTCCGGAAGAAACTCAAAGATCGCGGGGGTCCGTGCACCAGGTAGCCGTGAACCCGGCGGCCACCGGAGATAACACTCATCTCGTGGACGCCGGAGCACCCGGCCGGGCTGAAAACATAACGGAGAGCGCCCTGGCTGGTTTCGTACGGAAGCCGCGCGAGTGGAATCGGTTCGCGGAAAGGGCCGCCGTATCCGACGTCCACGTGATACGCGGCATTCTCGATCCGCACGCGAAGGCTGGTGTGGACATTGGGATTGTTCATGTCGGCGCCGAACAGATCCACATCGTAGCCGAGCGCGCGCAGCAGCCGGGCCAGAAAGGGATTGCTGGTGTAACAGGTGCCGCCCAGGTCCCGTTGCTCGATGCCGTCCAGGAATTCGGCGAGAGTGGTCAGGCGGCCTTTCTTCTCTTCGCCGGCCAGCAGAAGCTTCGAAACGTTTTCGAAGGGCACCCGGCAGACGTGCCGGCGCACGATTTCCCGCAATCCCGCCATTCCCGACGGCCGCTCCGTCAAGCCCAATAGCCGCAGGTAACGCCCGTAGGGTTCCCGGATTTTCCCGGCCACCCGCATCGCAATCATCCGCCGCCGGTCGTCTGGTCTTGCTGTTCGAGCGCCTTCTTGCCTGCCTCCAGCACCTCGATGATTCGATCCACGTCGTAGACCGCTCCGCCCCAGGTGCCGCCGCTGACGTCCTGCAGCGCGGCCCACAGGCGCGTGTCGTCCGGCAGCAGTGGGTCCGGCGCCAGGTCGGGACGACGTCGCGCGCCTCGAGCCAGCACGCGTGCCCTTCTTCGGCGCCGAAGATTTCGTCGCCGTGGCCCACCAGGTTGACGGTGCCCTCCAACTTGTTGCGGTCGATGACGATCTCGATAATGTCGCCGTCCACGCAGCTTGCCGATCGGCCCGCCCGCCAGCGCTTCCGGCGACGACGTGCCCGATGCAGGCGCCCGTCGAGACGCCGCTGAAGCGCGCGTCGGTGACCAGCGCGACGTGCTTGCCGAAGATCCAGGTGCTTCAGCGCCGCGGTGATCTGGTAGGTCTCCTCCATGCCGGAGCCCATCGGTCCGCGGCAGATCAGCACGATGACGTCGCCGGCCGACGATCCTGCCCTGCCTTGATGGCCGCGATGGCGGCCGTCTCGGTGGTGAAGACCCGGGCCGGACCGCGTCTTGCGTAGACGCCGTCGTCGTCCACCACGGTGGGGTCGATGGCCGTGCTCTTGATCACCGAGCCCTCCGGCGCCAGGTTGCCCAGCGGGAAACAGACCGTGCTGGTGAGCCCGCGGCTGCGCGCGGCGTCGGGGTCCATGATCACGTCGCCGGGGTCGATGCCGTCGCGCTCCTTCAGCACGCGCGCAACGCCTGGCGCCGCTCGACTCTGTTCCCACCAGTCGAGCATGGTGCCGAGCGTCTCTCCGCTGGCGGTAAGCACGTCGGTGTCGAGCAGCCCGGCGCGGCGCAGGTGCAGCATCACTTCCGGCACTCCGCCGGCGAGAAACACCTGCACGGTGGGGATGAATTGCGCGGCCGTTCGGCAGCGCGTCCACCAGGCGCGGCACGCTGGCGGTTGACGGCGGTCCAGTCGTCCACCGTGGGCCGGCGCAGGCCGGCGGCGTGGGCAATCGCCGGCAGGTGAATGATCAGGTTGGTCGAGCCGCCGAAGGCCGCGTGCACCACCATGGCGTTTTCGAGCGAATGCAGCCGTGAGAATGTCTTTCACCGTGCGGCCGCGCGGCCTCCAGCGCCAGCACGGCGCGGGCCGAGCGGCGCGCCATATCCAGCCAGATCGGGTGCCCCGACGGGGCCAGGGCGGCGTGAGTGAGCGTCAGTCCCAAGCGCTTCGCCACCACCTGCGAGGTGGCCGCCGTGCCCAGAAACTGGCAGCCGCCGCCGGGCGTCGCGCAGGTGTGGCAGGTGGTCTCCTGCGGCGTACTCGAGCGTGATCTGGCCCTGGGCGTAGCGCGCGCCGATGGATTGCGTGCGGCCGGCGTCTTCTCCCTGTTCGGCCAGCAGCGTGACGCCGCCGGGCACCAGCACGCACGGCGAGCGTGGGCGAGCCGGCCAGCGCCATCATCATGGCCGGCAGCCCCTTGTCGCAGGTGGCGACGCCGATGACCCCGTTGCGGGTGGGCAAGCGAGCGGATCAGGCGCCGGAAGACGGTGGCGGCGTCGTTGCGGTAGGGCAGGGAGTCGAACATGCCGGGGGTGCCCTGGGTGCGGCCGTCGCACGGATCGGTGCAGGCCCCGGCGAAGGGGATGGCCCCGAGCTGCTTCAATTCTTTCGCCGCCGCTTCCACCAGCAGTCCCACTTCCCAATGGCCGGTGTGATAGCCGAGCGCAATCGGCGTGCCGTCAGCGGCGCGCATCCCGCCGTGCGTGCTGAGAATGAGGACTTCGGCGCCCTTCATCGCCGCCGGCTCCCATCCCATGCCGGCGTTCTGGGACCAGCCGAAAGATGTCGCCCGAGGGGCGCGACAGCAGCATCTCGGGGGTCAGCGGCAGCGCCCCCGCCGGTCCCTTGGCCCGGCTGGCGACATCGAAAAGCGACGCTTCAGCGGCGCCGACAATCTGTTCGAAGCTTATGTTTGCCATGCGATCTCTATTGTTTCGCATTCCGGCTCCGGTGTCCGGGTCCCTTTCTCCGGGGACACGCTTCGCGGTTGGGCAACACCCGATTGGTGTGTAGACCCACCGGTTTTCGGTACAATCAGGGGAACCTCGATTGGAAAGCAATGAGCTCGACGATCGCCACGCCGCGTACGCTGGTCGCCATCTATCCAGGATCGTTTGACCCCATCACCAACGGTCATCTGGATCTGATTGAACGATGCTCGCGCCTGGTGGATCTGCTGATCGTCGGTTTACTCCGCAACGAGCAAAAGCAGCCCCTGTTCAGCGTGGCAGAGCGCCTGGAAATGTTGCACGAAGCGGTCCGCGGGTACACCAACGTGGAGGTGGATTCGTTCGACGGGCTGCTGGTGGACTACGCGGAAAAGAAAAACGCCACCTTGATTCTGCGGGGCATCCGGGCCATCTCCGATTACGAACACGAATTGCAGATGGCGCTGATGAACCGCCGGCTGCGGCCCGGAATCGAGACCTTGTTTCTGATGTCCGGCGAAGCCTACTCGTTCATCAGCTCGCGGTGGTGAAAGAGGTGGTTCGTCTGGGAGGCGACATTGAGCGCGCTGGTGCCCCCTCTGGTCGAGGCTCGGCTGAAGAGCAGAATCCACGGAGAGAAGTGATCATCTGATGCAGGCAACAATCGAACTTTCACATAGAATCGGCCTAATCAGCGAATCATCCACCATGAAAGTGGCCACCGAGGCGGGCCGGCTGAAGCGGGAAGGCTACGACGTCGTCGATTTCGGCGCCGGCGAGCCGGACTGCCCGACCCCCGAAAACATCAAGCAGGCCGCCATCAACGCCATCAACAATAACTTCACCCGTTACACCCCGGCCGGTGGCACGGTGGAACTCAAGGAAGCCATCTGCTGGCGGCACAAAACCGACTTCGGAACCGACTACAAACCGTCGGAATGCGTGGTTGCGGTGGGCGGCAAGCACTCCATCTTCAACCTCATGCAGATCCTGGTGAACCCCGGAGACGAAGTCGTCATTCCGGTGCCCTACTGGGTGACCTATAACGACGTCGTGTGTTTCGCCGAAGGCAAGCCGGTGTTCGTCGAGACCGACGAAGACAACGGCTTTGCCCTAACCGCCGCCATGCTCGAGCGCCACCTGACGCCGAAGACCAGGATGGTTCTCATCAACTCCCCCTGCAATCCCAGCGGCGCGGTGCTGGACCGCGAGGAGTTCGAGCGCATCTTCCACCTCACCTCGAAGCGCGGCATCTGGCTGATGACCGACGAGTGCTATTGCCAGTTCCTGTACGACGATGCGCCTTTTTCCATCGCCTCCATGCCGGGCGCGAAAGACACCGTCATCGTGGCGGGCTCGCTTTCGAAGACCTACGCGATGACCGGCTGGCGCATCGGCTTCACGCTTTCACCCGCGCCGGTGGCCAAGGCGCTGGGGATGTTGATGAGTCAGAGCACGTCGAACCCGAACTCGATTGCGCAAAAGGCGTCGGTGGAAGCCTTGCGCGGGCCGCAGGATTCGGTTGCCGCGATGCTGGCGGAATACAAGACGCGCCGCGATTACGTGGTGAAACGGTTGAATGCCATCGCGGGTGTCAAAGTGAATGTCCCGAAAGGGGCGTTCTATGCCTACCCCAACGTCAGCCAGACGTTTGGCGGCGGGGTCACCTGCGCCATGGACTTCGCTCAGCGCCTGCTGGCCGAAGAGTACGTGGCCACCGTGCCCGGAGAGGCCTTCGGCTCGAGCAAGTTCATCCGCATCTCCTACGCCGCATCGATGGAGAACTTGCAGCGCGGGCTGGACCGCCTGGAGAAGTTCATCGGCGGCCTGAAGGGCTAAGGCCGCGACAAGCTGAAGCGAACGGGGCCACGGCCGAGGCGCGGCGTCAGCCGATCCCCAGTTCGCCGGCCTGTTCGAGGGGCGTGCCGCAGCGGCGGCAGATGACCGACAGACAATCTCCGCACACCAGCGGATCGTCGACCGGACACCCGCAGTTGGGACAGTAGTAATCCCCCGCGTTATCCGACGCCGGAGGCGAAATGGCAGCCGCTTCGTCTTCCTGCATATCTAGCATTCTCCGGTATTTCGAAGCGGGTTGCTAGACTGGATTTGGAAGTGCTCCGTTTGCCGATGCCCCTGTTTCGCGCAATTGTCCTGGTATCTGTTCTGGTTCTGGCCGGCTGTGGCACGGATTCTCCGGAACCGGGCCTGGGAGTGGCGTTCGTGGGGCCGATGCGCCTCGACCTGTGGGCCGAACTCGCTCCGCGCGCCGCGGTCACCGCTACTCTCAAGCAGGGCCAGCGCGTGGAGATTCTCGAAACGCGACGGCGATTTGTCCGCGTGCGGACCGAAGGCGGTACCCAAGGTTGGACGGAAGCGGAATTCCTTCTGAATCAGGCCCAGGTGGAAGCCTACCGGGCGTCTCAAGAGAGCCTGGAGGACCTGCCATCCATGGGCGTGGCCACCGTCTCCAACGCTCTCAATACCCACATCGCACCCCATCGCGTGGCGCCGTCCTTCACGCAAATTCCGGAATCGGGACGGGTGGAGATTATCGGGCATTGCGTGGCGCCGCGTGGCGCCTATCTGCCTCCTCCACGAAGGGCGTGGCGGGGTGGAAGGGGCGGGAAAGAGGATTCCGGCGGCGCCCAGTGGTCCGTCATTGCCAACGACCCCAGTCCTCGACCACCCCCGCCAAAAGCGCCGGCGCTGCCGGAAAATTGGCTGCGTCTGTCGCGGCCCCGATTGTCCGACGTCGAGGGGATCACCACCGCGGAACAGCGCGAGCAGGAAAACGAGGCAGCCTCGGTCCCTTCCGACGATTGGTACCTGGTGCGCACACCCGAAGGGCGGGTCGGATGGGCGCTGGCGCGCCGCCTTGTTATGGCCGTGCCCGATGAAGTGGCGCAATATGCCGAAGGACAACGCATCACATCGTATTTCGCGGTGGGAGAGGTCACCGACGGGGGGAAGAAACACCGGGACTGGCTATGGACGACGCTGGGGGCCTACGACGTCCCCTACCAATTCGACAGTGTGCGATATTTCACCTGGAGCCGGCGGCGGCACCGCTATGAAACCACTTATATCGAACGCCGGTTGCACGGCTACTACCCGGTGCGCCTGCTGAAAACCAAGGCCGGCGACATCGAAGGGTTTTCACTAATCGAGAGGGCGGCGGACGGCGAATTGCAGAAGCGGGCCTACCGCTTTCTCGGCAACCGCGTGCGGCTGACCGGGCGGGAAGCCTACACCAAGCCCGTGAACAACTACCAGCGATACCTCATTCCGGACGTCGCTCCCGAGGCCGCCAGCAAAAAGGCCGCCAGCGGCTTCTTCGGAAGGCTATGGACAAAAGTGAGTTCGCTGTTTCACCGGCGATGACCGGCGCTCTCGCCGGCGCCCGGCGCCACCGCCGAGCGGACCTCGCGAAACAGCCGCCGCCAGGCAATGTAGGAGCGGCCGCGGCCTTCCGTCACCGCTTCGAAGCGGGCCGTACTGTGAAGGTAGTAGACGTCCAGACGCGGTATCGCCAGCCGGTCAGATTCCGGAGTGGTGAACGCCAGACGTGTCGTACAGGCAAAGCGATAGTAGTCCGCCGCCGCCTTCCGAACACGACTGTCAAGCGCCCCATAAGGATAGGCCATTTCTTCCACCGGGTTGCCGAGACGCTGTTCCAGGTCGTCGCGGGACGAGCGCAACTCCTCGCGCAGCTTGTCTTCGCGGAGCATGGTCAGCGGCGCGTGCGATCGGGTGTGCGATCCAACGGCGATGCCACGCGACGACAGGCTTCGCAGTTGCTCCCAGCTCATGGTGGGAAGACACGGAGCGTAGGGGCCCTGCGCCGGCCATTCCGTTTTCTCGCCGGCATAGCCGCTCACAACGAAAACCGTGGCCGGGAAGCCCAGCTCTTCCAACACGGGCAGGGCGCGGCTAAGGAAATTTTCGTAGGCATCGTCGAAGGTCAGCGCCACCGCGCCTGGCGTTTCGATCGCCTGGCGGAGCGGCGCCACCCGGATCTTCCGGCGCTCGAGCGATTCCATCTGCGTGCGAAACATCGCGGGGGAAACCGAGATCATCGATCCGCTGTCGTCGATCGAATGGTAGGTTAAGATGGCGGATGTCGAGTCTGCCATGGCCTGCGCGCTCCGGGCCGCGATCGCTGTCCGGTGAACATTCAGTCTAACAGGGGGCGCGCCGGCGCCAGGATGGATTCTCCCCAAGAAAATACGGTCGTCGTGTGGAGGATTCCGCTTCAGGAGAGAGGCCCGGCGGCGTCGTTATCAGGTGGATTGGCGGGATTGGGAGTTCGACGGCGAGAGGGGCTTGCGATAGCCTTGCTCTAAAGGCTCGGGTGCCGAGATGATGGATTTCGCTCGTTATTGGCTGGCCGTTTTGTTGTGGATGAACTTGCCGGGCGGGATTCTGTACTGGTTTTCCGTCCATCCGTTCATCCGGTTCTGGAGGGCGCTCGGAACTGTCCCGACGCTGGTTATCCACTACTCCGGCATGCTCATGATCGCGGTGGCGGTGTTTTGGTTCAGGCGGTCCCTGCTGGTGGCGGATTTCGGAACGAATTGGGTGCTGGTCGCCTTCGGCGCCGCCTTGCTGGCGGCATCATTCGTGCTGAAGAGAAAAGTGGGGAAGCAGTTGAAATATCGCATCCTGACCGGGGTTCCCGAACTGAGCCGGGAACCGGCGCCGGGCGCGCTGCTGACCGAGGGAATCTATTCGCGGATCCGCCATCCGCGCTATTCACAGGTGATTGTTACCGTCGCCGGCTACTCGCTGATTGCGAATTATCTGGAATGTTACATACTCGTGCTGCTGGCGGCCGGCAGCCTGTACCTGGTGACCCTGCTCGAAGAAAAGGAACTGCGAAATCGTTTTGGTGCTGCATATGAAGCTTACGGTGCCGGGGTGCCCCGCTTTTTGCCGCGGTTACGCCGGTGACGCCCGGACGAAGAAAGAGCCGAATCCGTAATGAGCGTGGAAGTCCTTGCCGTGGCCGACGATACCTCGGGTGCGCTCGAAATCGGCGCGCAGTTCGTCGTCGAAGGCGTGCGCAGCGTCGTCGCCATTGCTCCGAAGGAGGGCCTCTCGGCGGGCGTGGACGCGCTTGTGGTGGACACAGCCACCCGACATCTGCCGCCCGCCGACGCTTATGGCCGCGTTCACGGGCTGGCCTGTGCCGCTCGAGGGGCTGGTGTCCGGCACATCTACAAGAAAACCGACTCGACGCTGCGCGGCAACATCGCGGTCGAGTTCCAGGCCCTGTTGGATGCGTGGCCGGAGGCGGCGCTGGTTTACGTGCCTGCGTATCCGAAGCTCGGGCGGGTGGTCGAGAAAGGGAGGCTGCTGGTGGACGGACGGCCGCTCGATCAGACCGATTTCGCGCGCGACCGTCTGAACCCGTCTCGCGAAAGTTCCATCCCGGCGCTGCTTGGCGGGTCGCCCGTTTCGGTTGCCGGCAGTGGACAACTGGCCGAGTTCCTCGACCGGGCCCGGCCCGGCCAGATTGCCGTTTGCGACGGCCGGTTCGACAGCGATCTGGAAGAGACAGCGAGCGCATTGGCTGGTGCCGCGCGGCCCTTAATTGTTGCGGGCACGGGAGGATTCGCCGGTTTGTGGGTTCAAACCTTGCCGGTGGCGCGCCTGGCGCAAACGCGTCTGCCCGCCGCGCGCCGTTGTCTGGTGGTGAATGGCAGCCTGCACCCAGTCTCGCGCGCACAGATTCGGGAGGCCGAACGGAGCGGGGTGCGGACGTACCGTGACGCCGCGGGGGAAGCGGTAGCCGTGGACAAGCTTGCAGAATGGATCGGGCAGCGGCGATGGGCCGCGCTCGAGAGTCCCGGTCTGCCAGCCGCGAATGCGGACGCCGTCGCCCGCCGTTTGGGCGCGATCGCCGCCGCGGTGTGCAGCAAAGTGCCGGTCGACGGCCTCATCCTGTTCGGCGGTGACACGGCGAGGGCGGTACTCGGCTGCCTCGGAATCTACGAAGTCGAGCCGTGCGGCGAAATCGGCCCCGGCATTCCGGTGTCGCTGGCTCCCTACGGCGGCCGCATGCTGGCGGCTGTCACCAAGGCGGGAGGATTCGGGCCGCCCGACATGTTAGCTTCGATTCGGGGCTGCCTTCAGGCCGCGGACGGCACATTACGGGAGACGCAGGAATGATATTCGGAATAACCATGGGCGATTCGAGCGGAGTGGGGCCGGAGATTCTGCTGAAGGCGTACCGCAATGGAGAACTCCGCCATCCGGTGGTCGCCTTCGGCGATCTCGCGGTCCTCGAAGAGTGCAACCGCGTACTCGGCTACGGCGTCCCGATGCGCGCTGTGGAACATCCGGACGGATATCAGGAGGGGTGGCTCAACGTCATCGACCTCGGCATTCTACGTACCAGCGATATCCGCGCCGGAAAAATCAGCGCGCCGTCGGGAGCGGCGGCCCGCGCCTATGTTGTTGCCGCAACACGCGCCGCCCTGGCGGACGAAATCGCGGCCATGGTCACACTGCCGATGAATAAAGAGGCCGCCCAGCTTTCCGACCCGGCGTTTGTCGGCCACACCGAATTGATCGCGTCGCTGTGCGGTGTCTCGGAGGTGACCATCATGTTGGCCTCTGAACAATTGATCGTCACCCACGTGAGCACGCACTGCTCGCTTCGCACCGCAATCGAAAGGGCGAAGAGGGATCGGATCGCCAGAATCATCGAACTCACTTGCCGGGCCGTCGCGAAGCTCAAGGAAAATCCGCGTATAGCAGTGGCTGGCCTCAACCCGCATGCCGGGGAACACGGCCTGTTTGGCACCGAGGAGCGGGACGAAATCGAGCCCGCGATTGAGTGGGCGAAGCGGCAGGGGTTGCCGGTGGAAGGTCCGTTTCCGCCCGACACCGTGTTTTACATGGCGGTGCGCAGAAAGCTCTTCGACGCCGTCGTCTGCATGTACCACGATCAGGGCCACGTGCCGCTGAAGCTGCTGGATTTCGAGGGAGGAGTCAACGTCGCGCTCGGCCTGCCGATCATTCGCACCTCCGTCGATCACGGAACCGCCTTCGACATCGCGTGGCAGGGTGTGGCGTCCACCCGAAGCCTGGTCGTCGCACTCGACTTTGCAAAAAGGATGGCCGATAATCGATGATTCTTAATGTAGTGCTAATTAAGTACACTGTTTAAACTATTCAGAATCTCCACCACGAATCGACCACCGCTGCTTGATATTATGATCAAGTTAGGAATGAGGCCGGCTGGGGATGGCGTCTCCAGGAGCGGCGCGGAAACACGCTCCGCGCCGAACGACCTTGCGAATCTGGATTTTGAAACCAATGTAGAAAGGCGAGGCGGAATGAACAGACGAAACTTTCTGATGGCATCGGCGGTGGCGACGGGAGCGGGGTTCGCCGCCACGAAGAACCCGAGCGACACGGTCCGGATTGCTTGCGTCGGTCTTCGCGGCAGAGGCAAATCCCACATGCACGCGTATACCTCGATGCCCAACGTGGAGATCGTGGCGCTTTGCGACATCGATCAATCGGTGCTGAACAAAGCGTTAAGCGACGTGGAGGCGAAACAGAAGAAGGCCCCCAAGGGATACGACGATTTGCGAAAGCTGCTGGAAGACAAATCGATTGATGCGATCTCCATCGCAACTCCGAACCATTCGCACACGCTCCAGACCATTTGGGCCTGCCAGGCCGGCAAAGACGTGTACGTGGAAAAGCCATGCTCGCACAACATGTTCGAAGCCAAGCAGATTGTCGCCGCGGCTCGCAAGTACGACCGGATTGTGCAGCAAGGCAGCCAGAGCCGCTCCTCGACGGCCCTTCAGGACGCCGTCCAGAAGATGCGCGACGGTCTCATCGGCGACATCTACATGGCCCGTGGATTGTGCTTCAAATGGCGGGACACCATCGGTCACACGCCGGTGGAGCCGGTGCCGCCCGGAGTGGACTACAACCTGTGGCTCGGCCCCGCGCCGGAGCACGCTTTCACGAAGAACCGGTTCCACTACAACTGGCACTGGTTCTGGGATTACGGCAACGGGGATCTGGGCAACCAGGGAATCCATGAAGTGGACATCGCCCGCTGGGGGCTTGGCGTGAAGTTCCCCACCAAGGTTTCGGCCATCGGCGGGCACTTCATGTTCGACGACGATCAGCAGACGCCGAATACCCTCAACTGCGCCTACGAATTCGAGGCCGACGGCAAAAAGAAGATGATGGAATTCGAGGTACGCCACTGGATCACCAACCACGAAGCGGGCATCGGCGTGCCGCCGCCGGGCTCCCAGCGGCGTGGCGGTTCGAACACCATCGGCAACGAATTCTACGGGTCGAAGGGCTATCTGGCGATTGACGGCTACACCGAGTATCAGACCTGGCTGGGCAGGGAGCAGCAGCCCGGACCCACCGAACGGAAAGGCGGCGATCACTTCGCCAATTTCATCGAAGCACTGCGCAGCCACGACCGGACGCACCTCAACGCGGAGATTGAAGAGGGAGCGGCGTCCACCGTGCTGGTGCACCTGGCGAACATCTCCTACCGGCTTGGCCGCACGCTGCACTTCGATGAGGCGACCTACAGTTGCAAAGGCGACCCGGAAGCGACCGCCATGTTCACGCGCAACTACCGCGCGCCGTTCGTAGTTCCGAAGATCGCTTAGGCGGACGGGATATGCGAAGGTAGCCCCGGCAACGCATGGGTGTAGTGCGTGAAGGGGTTGGTGAGATTGCCGGAGCGGTTCGTGCGCGCGTTATTCGCTGGCGAGAGCCTGGCGCACCATGACTGGTTGTTTTGCGATCACCGTCAGGTACGCGCGCGCGGCCGAGTCGGGCTGGCGCCCGCCCTGCTCCCCGCGAAACTTCCTCAGAACCTCACCGTTGCGATCGATCATGTCTACTGCGCCGTGTTTGGCAACGGACGTGCTTCCTTTATCGCAGAATGGCTTTGTTTCGTGCGGCGATGGTGTGCCTGGCGGCTGCTACTGCAGCTTGGGCGCAAGCGGATATCACCTTTCGATCCAACGTCCCTTTGGTGGTTGTACCGGTTACGGTTACCGATCGGGACGGCAAACTCGTCGATGGCCTGAACGAAAGCGACTTGCTGCTTTACGACAACAATGTGCCGCAGAAGCTACGGTTGGACGAGCTCAAGGCGCCAATTTCATTAGCTCTGGTAGTGCAGACCAGTTTCCAGCCGTTGCTCGACAAGCTGCGCGGGCTCGGCGGTTTGATTGAGCCGTTGATTACCGGCCACAACGGAGACGCCGCCCTCATCACCTACCGCGGAGACGTCAGCGTGGATCAACCGTTCACCAAAGATATTGACGAGGTGGTGCTGAAGCTGCGAATGTTACAGGCCCGAGGCGCGGGCGCCGCCTCGATGGACGCGGTGATGCAGGCGGTGGAGTTGCTGAAGGAAAAGCCAACGGATCGCCGGCGGGTGATTCTGCTCATCGGAGAAGCGAGCGACCGCGGCAGCCAGACGAAGATGGGGGAGGCCCTATTCCAGGTGTCGCAGCAAAACATCAGCGTGTATGCGCTGACGTTTTCGCGATTGCTGATGCCGTTTACCGCTCGTCCCAATGCCGATTTGCCGCCCGGCGCGCTGGTGGGCGAGGGCGGCTGCCAGAAACCCTCGGAGCAATTGACGCCGCCCGCTCAAAAAGCTCCGCCCATCAAGCCGCACCCCGGCGAGCAGGTGCTGGAACCGCAATACGGGTGTGACAAGGCCGACCTGCTGGCCCTGGCCGGCGAACTGAAGCGAGCGACCTCGCCGCGGGCTTCGAACATGTTGGCCGGCTACACCGGGGGCGTCGCGGACGGCGTACTGCGCAAGCGCGGTCTCGAAGACGCCCTGGAGCGAATCGGCAGAGACTTGCACACCCAGTACGTGGGCACCTTCACTCCCCCGGCCTCCGCCGGGCTCTCATTCCACACCATCCGAGTTGAAGTACGCAACCGGCCAGGCCTGGTGGTTCGTACGCGGGCGGGTTACTGGAGTATCCCGAGGTAAGCACGTATGCGAATGCTGATAACGTTTCTGATCGCGACAGCGGCCGTGTGGGCGCGAGATCCGGGGTTGGGGCGGATTGATGTTTCATCGCACGAGGCGGTACTCACGGTAGATGCTCCGCGCCCATTGGACTCTGCCGCCAAAACCCTGGCTCAAAAGTACGGCATCGTCATCAACTCGGAAGACGCCGAGTATTTGTACAGCGGCGACATGAAGGACGTGACGGCAGAGACCGCGCGTAGCATGCGCCCGGGCCTTCGAGTGCTTATTCCCAGAGGCGGGCGCCTGGAGGTTCACTTCCCGATCGAAGATGATGGTTCGCCGCGAGACCTGCGCGGGCTTCTCCAAGCCGTCATCGACGCCGCCAATGCCCGATTTCCGTTCGCCTATCGGTTGGATGTGGAGGGGGACACGTACACGTTTGTTCCGACTGCAACGCGGGATGCCCAAGGACGAGTCATCAGCCTTCCCGCGCTGCTCGATCGGAAAATTACCATCCCACCCGGCACGCGCAGCATCGTTGAGCACGCGCAGCTCATGTCCGACGCGCTTTCCGCGCAAACCGGGTTCCGCGTCAGTTGTTGCCAAAGCGCGATAGGGGGCTATCCGTGGGGAATGGAACGGGTCGCGTTCGAAGCTCGCGACGAGCCGGCGCGCAGCGTGTTGCGACGGCTCATCCGGAGCGTTAACGGCCGTTGGTACTACCTGGAACGCTGCGACCCCGTATCCGCCGGCCACACGACGTGGTGTTTCATTAACGTTGTGGGGCTCGCGCCGAAGCAGTCGCCCCAGTCGAGCCCAGCGTTCCGCTGATCCGTTGCACGCGGAACTGGCGGGGCCGCTTCGGTGTCAAAAAATTATACGCGTCGTTCGAGTCACCTTGCTGGGCGCTCTAGTGTGTTTGCGACTGCCGGCGCCCATGATTCCCGGGCCGAATCTGGCGAAAAGGATAGAGTTGGCCGACACCATCGTGGTAGCCAGATTGATCAGCGGCACGACTTTCGCTTCGGGCAGCCAGGTATCCAACGATTTGGTGCTTCACGTCGATCGCACGCTGAAGGGGGATGTGATACCGGGAAGCGATATCTCGGCCCATCTCGAAGGTCGCGGCTATTTCGTCGCACCAAGCGCGAAGCAAACCGCCATCGCCGAGAAACTCTACGGAATCTGGTTTCTGAGTTCGGCGACAAGCCCCTACACCGTGGTTTCACGGAACGGAAGCTACGGGGAGATCCACTTCGCTCCGGTGATTCTGCCCGACGGCGCGCCTGCCGCGCAAGCGGGAGCCACGCCAGCCGCGTCGGTGGCCAATGAACTGGAGGCGGCGCTCCACTGGCTGGCCGCTTCGCACGGCGCTGCACTGAGTTTAGAAGCGCAACGCACGGGAACTGCCGAGCAACGACGGGCCGCCGGAGAATTCCACGGCCAATTCTTCCTTCTAACCGAGGATTTCCGCAATCTCAATTCATCCATAACTCTCCCTGCCTACCGGCAGTTCGCCAACGATAAGTCGGCGTACCTGCGCGCCCTGGGAATCCAAGGATTAATCTGGGCCAACGATCCCGAGGGGGTGAAACGCGCCGCTGCGGATTGGAGCGAACTCAGTGCCGCTGGCGACGTACGGCCGATCATCGCAAGCCTGATGGCATATTCGAACGGCGCCGACGCTGAAGCGGTGCGCGCGCTCGGCGCCCTCGCGTTGCGCGATCCGGCCGAGCTGGGGCTTCGCGAGAACGCAACCTACGCCCTGCGCGCGATCCACACGAAGGAGGCGCTTCCCGCGCTGGTCAGGCTGCTGGATTTCAAAAACGACAGAGTGCGGCCCTACGCTATCTCCGGGTTTTGCCTGTTCGTCCGCAATGCGCCGATCGTGACGCCCGAATCCGTCCCCTCGATGCCCTGGCTGCAATCGCGACCACCAACGCCTCTACTCAATTCGGAGACGCAACACTACTGTATGCTGGGCGGTATCAGCGGCCAGGCCGGGGATCTGGAAACTTACGCAAGCTTCTGGAGGTCCTGGTGGATCGAACATCAGGCCGACATCGAAGGCCGCTGAGTGGGTTTGACGCGCGCGGATAGTGCCGAGTCGCGCCCCGTCTGTTGAGCTAGGGCGTTCATGAGCACTGGCGCAACGCCACCGACAGGAAGCACTCGCGCAACCTGCGCCGGAAAGGAGGCAGCGCGCTGTCCGCCGCGCTGTAGGAGCCCGGCGTTTGTACGAACCCCGCGGGAATAATCCTCGACTACTCTTGCCGCAGCACGGCGATCGGGTCCAGCCGCGAGGCGCGGCGGGCGGGCAGATAGGCTCCCGCCGCGGCCATCGCCAGCAACGACAGCGGAACCAATACCAGCACGGGCGCGCTGAACAAGGGCACTCCGATTCCGGCCGTCAGCGCCCGGCTGAACATCAGGCTCAGGCCGAGGCCGATGGCGATGCCGACCAGGCTCAGCAGGATTCCCTGTTTCAGCACCATTCCCAGCACCGCCACACGGTCCGCTCCCACTGCCATCCGGATCCCGATTTCACGGCTGCGCCGGGCCACTGACCAGGCCATTACGGCATACAAGCCAGAGAGCGCTAACACCAGGCCAAGCAAGCCCATGCCGCCCATCATGCCGGTAAGCACGTGAAAGACTTTAGTCGCCCGATCCTGAACATACCCCTCCATCGTCCGAAGCGCCAACACCGGTTGATTGGCATCCAGGGACCGCACCAGGCCCCGGACCGGCGCCGCAAGACTTTCGGAAGGGCCCGCCGACTGTACAAACAGCGTCATTCTGGCGCGATAGTTCTGCCCGAATGGCAGGTACACAAAACTTTGCGGTGGTTCGACCAGTTGGGAGTATTTGCTCGACTTCGCCACGCCGACAATTTCCACCCAGCTCCCGTCGGGCCCGCCCAGACGGAACCGCCTCCCGACGGGGTCCTGACCAGCGAAGTACGACTTGGCGAATTGTTCATTGACTACAGCGACCCGAGGTGAATCGCCTGTGTCCGTTGGCCGAAATGCCCGGCCGCGCAGAATCGGAATGCCGAGAGTTGAGAAATATCCTTCGCTCACCACGTTGGCAAGGACGCGAACCGACTCTCTCCCCGGCGGCAAACGAAAACCTTCCGGCACGACCGGCTGCATGTCGGGATGATTCGAAATGGGGGCCAGTTCCGCCACCGCCGCCGAAACAGCGCCCGGCAACTCGCGCGCCCTGTCGGCCAGATTCCGATAGAAGGTCCGTGTCTGCGGCTCATCGTAGCGCGCCAGGGACGGGTCGAAGCTCGCCATGACAACGTGATCGGAACGGAAACCCGCAGGCGCGGAGACTACCGACGAAATTCCGTGGTAGAGCTGCGCGGCACACACCAGCAGGAAGAGAGATCCGGCGACCTGGCCGACAACCAGGGCATCCCTTCCCAGGAACCGCCGCCGCGGCTCGAGGTTTCTTCCCCCCGCGCGCAACGCCGTCTCGATGTTGGCTCCGGTAGCGCGGATTGCCGGCACCAGGCCGCACAGTACGGCGCTCGCCACGGCCGCGCAAAGTGCGTACAGCGCCACGCGCAGGTCCAGCCGTGCGCCGATTTCCATGGGAATCTCGCTTGGAATGCGCCACGGCAGGAAGGTCTCCATACAGGCCTGCGCCAAAACCAGCCCGGCAGCGCCCGCCGCCAGGGAGATGAGCAGGCTCTCGGTGAGCAGTTGCCGCACCAGCCGCCATCGTCCGGCGCCAAGGGCCATGCGGACAGCGATCTCGCCCGAGCGGGCCACGGCCCGGCCCAGCATCAGGTTGGCCACGTTGGCACAGGCGATCAGAAGCACCACGCTGGCGAGGCCCAGCAGCAGCGCCACCAGCAGCGCGTCGTACGGCGACATGTCGATCCGCGCCTGCAGTTCCGTCCGCACGGTGGCGGACCAGTCCCGATTCGTGTCCGGGTACGCCTTTGCCAGCCCCCCGGCGATGACCTGCGCTTCCGCCGCGGCTTCATCCACACTCACTCCATTCCGCAGCCGTCCTTTCACCGTCAGGCTCCGATCCGCCCGGTTCTGCAGCCAATCTTCGGTAGGGTCCCCGGCCAGGCGGGACTTCATCATCATCGGAATGAAAAGGTCAGGGCGAAAGTATTGATCCAGCCCCGTGAACTCTTGCGGGGCCACGCCTACAATCTTGAACGCAATCCCGTTAATCAGAACCGTGCGGCCGACAACATCGGGTGAGGACGAGAACTGACGGCGCCACAGATCGTAACTGATGACGGCGACGGCGTCCCGGCCCGGCGTCGAAACCTCGTCCGCCCGGAAGCCACGCCCAAGGCGAGGGCTTACCTGGAGAACGTCGAAGAAGTCTCCGCTGACCAGCAAGCCGGCTATCGCGTCTGCTTGAGCCCGCCGGTCGGGCGCGAAGGCAAACTGTTTGAGATCGGACGCGGTGAGGCCTGAGAAAGCCTTCGTTTTGGCACGAAAATCGACATAATCCGGATACGATACCCCGGTAAGCGGCTGCCCGCGAAGCTGGAATCGCAAATTCACGACCTGCTCGGGGGCCGGAACCGGGATCGGCCGCAGAAGCACCGCGTCCGCCAGGCTGAAAATAACGGCATTGGCGCCGATGCCAAGAGCAATGGAGAGAACGGCGACGAGCGCGAACAGCCGATGCTGGCGTAACGCGCGGAAAGCGAAACGAAGATCGCTGAGCATAACGCCGCTACCGGTGCATTCCAAGGGCCAGATGACGAGGCCAGCGTAGGTTCATCCTGAACAACTTACTCGCCAAAACCGCACCGCTGCTGTCCATTTCCGGAGCGCTGTGTCCGGATTTGGGATCGGCCCTGAAGCCATTTCCCGCCGTCAATTTTCGATTCGATGAGTTATGATCTCGACTGAGCTGTAACTACCGTCCACACACTGCACGCGCATCAACAATTGAAGTCGTTCGACATTGCCGTGTGGGTCGATGCCTCTCCGGCGTAGCGCTTCTGACAGGCGCGGCAAATCGTTGAGCAGGTCTCCGGCCGCCTCGGTACTTTCAATATTCGTCCCCTCGACGATCAATACGAAGCCCTTGCGCGTCAGATTCGGGACCAGTGAAACCAGAGCATAGGCAACGCCTGGAGCTGGAGTCGTCGCGGCGGTGGGGACATAGGCGGACAGTTCTCCGGCACGAGGCTCGGCGTTGACACAGGACTGCATGTCCCTTGGCAGGTCGGAGACGATGCGGAAGTTCAATTTTTTCTCGAACAACGCGACCCAAGGATTAGAAAGCGCACTCCCAACCAGGATGATCGGTCGCTCCGTCCTGAAATCCGAAAGTTGGAGGGATCGCGCCGAACGTATGGCAACCAGACTTCCGGCTTGGCGGAGCATACCGCTGAGGTTGCCCGCAACAGTGCCGTGAGAGGTGACGGTGAGAGGCACACGGCTGGTTGTCGGGGCATACGGCAGCTCAGCAGCGAGTTTATCCAGCCACTTGTGCCTCACGTAGTCGTCCAAGGGCACGATCCGCTGGGTCAATTGCTGATACAGAACAAAATTAAGGTCTCCAACCGCGATAGTGGCCGTCGCTTTGCCGGCGATGCGTGACCACGGCAGAATATCCAGATTTGCCTTGGCCGCCGCGTTCGAACGCAACCTCCAATTCTGCAGACCCAGGATGGCGCACGCGACAGCTAAGACCGCAATGACGGTTAAAGAGATCGAGCGGCTTCGCGGCGGAGGAGTTACCTCTGCCGCGACGAATGACGGTTGTTCGCCTACGCTAGACGCAGCGGTCGGAACGTGCTCGGGCGTTTCAAACAGCGGAACGTAAGAACCGGAAGGCAGCACGATTCGGATACCCGAACCGGAACATGTAGAATCCTTATGCGAATAGTGATTCGTCAGCCGCTTGCGAACGTCACTCGCCGCAACCCTGACGATGCCGTCCTGTCCGGTATCATAGTCGGCCTCTCGATGGAACAACTCAATCCCAATAGTCCGTTCCTTCAGCCGGTCCGAACGGTGAGAAAAAGCGTTCTCGACAAGGTAGCGCAGTAGAGTCTGGGCCCGGTGGCTGCCATGGAAATCGGGGCTCTCCAAAACGCTCTCCAATTCCCGCAAAACGTCACCGTCAATTTGGGTCTTGACTCCTCCGGGTTCCACGATGATTCCTCGTGTGGGAGCCCCAGGTGCCCCGACTTCAGTGTATCACCGTAACTGTTACGAAGCCAATCGGCACAATGCTGTTTTGTTTCAACCACGTACGGAGACGATACGAATCCGATTCGTGGTTGCGGTATGGCCCATTTTGAGTTCAGAGTAAAGCTAGTTGGGGCGATTAGTGACTATCGGAAGCGCTCTGTGCGCCGGTGTGTGCGTGTGTGCGCAGTTCAGAAAGGGAGTCTATATGAGACATATTTCCATTGGCCGGGCAATCGTCTCGGCATTCCTTTTCTCAATCCTGGCGCTCTCTCCTCGTTGGGTGAGTGCTCAGGGAGTTTTTGGATCAATCACCGGAGTGGTGACGGATCCGAGCGGCGCCGTAGTACCTCACGCGACCGTGAAGGCGATAAACGTTGATACCGGAGTGGTGACGACACTGAAGACCAACACGGAAGGCGTCTACAACGCCAGCAGTTTGAACCCTGGCCTTTACAACGTGCAAGCGGAGGTCGCAGGTTTCAAGACCGCCGTTGCATCCGGAATCAAAGTCGACGTGGGCGCAAGTCCCAGGGTGAACCTGGCGCTTCAGGTGGGAGCGACTTCCGAGAGCGTTACCGTGGAAGCGCCGACCGCGGGGCTGAAAACAGAGCAATCCAATCTCAGCCAGACGGTGACCAACCGCCAACTACAGGACTTGCCTGTCCAGTCCAGTAGCGGGCGGTCGATTTGGAATCTCGTCCCTCTTTCGGTTGGGGTGACCCAGCAAATCGGAGGAGGCGGCTACGCTTTGAACAACATGCGCATCAATGGCGGGCGCCCGCGCATGGACGACTACCTTGTGGATGGAACCAGCGTCGAAGCGGTTGTGTTCGGCGGCCCGGTCGTGGGGCCGTCCGTGGACTCGATCGAACAGTTCACCGTGCTGACGAACTCCTTTTCGGCGGAGTATGGCAAGGTAAGCGGCGGCGTGATTAGCGCCGTTACCAAGACGGGCACAAACCAGTTTCACGGTTCCGCGTACGAGTATTTCAAGAACAACGATCTCGACGCGAGGAACTTCTTTGCCGCTTCCAACCTGCCGCTGCGCTATAACGAGTTTGGCGCCACTCTCGGTGGTCCAGTCCTGAAAGACAGCCTTTTCTTTTTTGTCGACTATCAGGGAATTCGAACCTCAACCAGCTCTCCGCAGGTGAATTACCTGGTGCCCAGCGTGGCTTTCCGCAATGGAGACCTTTCGGCGTTGACGGCGAAATTGGTGGACCCCGCCGCCAGTCAGCCCTTCGCTAACAACCAGGTCCCTGTCAGTCCCATAGCGCAAAAGCTATTACAGATGTATCCGGTGGGGAACGGCGGACCTTCCGGACAACCGGGTGTCGACTACTGGAGTGGCACGTCTTCCTCTTCGAACCCGGTCAATCGATTCAATCCGCGCGTGGACTGGAACGCACGGAACGGCGATCACATTTTCGGCGTCTACCACTTTGAGCGCCTCAGCAACAACAATTCGTCGCCATTTGGCGGTACGGTAGCGGGTGCCAGCTTCGGGTATAGCCACGATTACGCGGTGACAGTGGGATGGACCCACACGCTCAACGCCGCGACAGTAAACGACTTCCGCTTCGGCGCGAGTCACCATGACGCCCTCCGGACGACTAATGGGTACGGAGTATCCAGCGACGCCGATTTCGGTATTGAGGGATTCCCGGTGTGCAATCTGCCCGAGTCTAACGGCAAGTGCGGCGCGCCAACAATTTCGATCGGCGGATACACGGGCGTTGGCGGCGGTGGTGGCATGCTGGCCGAGCCGTCGGGTCAAGTTCAATTCACTGACACGCTCTCGAAAGTCATCGGGAGACACACTCTCAAGATCGGCGGAGAGATTCGCCTTGCCCGCATCGATAACATACAACCCAACCAACTGACGGGCAACTTTGCATTCAACGGAAACGGTACAGGCAATGCCTTCGCGGACTTCCTGATTGGCTATTTGAGCAAGAGCAGTGCCCAGGTCCAAACCGACTATCTCAAGACCCGGGGACGGTCTGATGCGCTGTTCGTGCAAGACGATTTCAAGCTGACCCGGCGGCTGACGCTGAATCTGGGTTTAAGATGGCAATACGACCCGTCCTTTACGTCTCCGCTGAATCAAACTGCCAGCTTCAATCCGTACACTCTTGAGTGGGAGCAGAACGGGATAAACGCTCCCGCTGGCGCTATTGACACGCACTGGAGGGAATTCGCTCCTCGAGTCGGGTTTGCCTTCAATCCCTGGAGCGGCTTTGTCGTCCGCGGCGGATTCGGCATGACGTATCCGGGATATTGGGGCCATGGGCGCGCGGGAGACGCCGCGGCATCGCCGAATGTCCTGGCGCCGACCCAGATCAACCCAGGCACCTATATCAGCGACTTGCCTGCTTTGGTTCTGCCGCAGGTGAACGCTCCGCTGGCCGTGTGGCAGGGCTCCTATGCAACCTACACCCCCCGTCAGCAGCCCGTAGGATACGTCGAGCAGTGGAATTTCACAGTCGAAAAGCAGGTGGGAAATACTTTCATTCAGGCCGCTTACACAGGCAGCCATGGGGTGCACCTTCCTGTACAATACAGCTACAATGTGTGCCAGCAATCGGCGGCGAACGTGGCCCAGTACGGATTGGCCGCGGCAGACATGGACACTCCTTATTGCGGCCCTGGCAACTCGGCGGCATTAGGCGGCCTGTACGGCGATTACGTGTACCCGGGTTGGTGGGGAATCGCAAGCTCCATCTATCACGCCTTACAAACCAAGGTCGAGCGGCGCTACTCGAATGGCCTGTCGTTTTTGGCCAGCTTCACCTGGAGCAAGCTCATTGACAACTCCTCGTCCGACTGGAGCGGCTTTGGCTCTCTTGATATTCCGGGCACAGACTTTTACAACCTCCAAAACGCCCGGTCGGTAAGCGCGGGCAACGTTCCACTCCGGCTGGTAATCTCTCCCATTTATGAGTTGCCGATCGGAGCGGGAAAAAGATGGCTCAACAACGGTGTCGCCTCGGAGGCGCTGGGCGGATGGCGCGTCAGCGCAATTTACACCGCTTCCTCGGGAGAACCGATTGGGGTTACCGACTTGGGTTATCAGTACTGCAATGCCGCCAGAATGTATAACGTTCAACCTACGATGATTGGCAATCCGCTTCCATCGGGCTTCCAGCAAACCATAGATCACTGGTTCAACACCGCGGCCTTTGATTGGTCGGGCACATGTGTGTATTCCAGCGGCTTGATTCAAACCGCCGGAAGCGCCAACCCGGCCTACACTTACGGGAATGCTCCGCGTTATTTCTCCGATCTGCACAATCCGATGGTGAACAACCTTGACTTCTCCCTCCAAAAAGAATTCAAGGTTCCGATAGGGGAACAAGGCAGATTGCGTTTTCAGGCCGATGCTTTCAACGCTCTGAACCACACGCAGTTCGGGTTTCCGGACAGCTATCCCGACGGCAATTTTGGCAGGATTAGTTCGACACGGGTCCCGGGCCGAATTATTCAGCTTGGTCTGCACCTGTACTTCTGACCCCGGTTCGGGCCCTGGTGGTGTTGAGTAGGGTATCGACAAGGAGTTGCCAGCCGGCGCCACACTGGTCTTGGCGTGATGTACACTCTGTAACTACGGGGCCTCGCTGACGTACCTGGCGGAGTGCATGATACGAGGGACCCGCCGGGCATTCAGGGCGGCGCGAGCAGCGTCGCCCTTCTGAAAGAAGTGGTGAAC
The DNA here is from genome assembly GCA_963810595.1 of Bryobacterales bacterium. GTDB lineage: Bacteria > Acidobacteriota > Terriglobia > Bryobacterales > Bryobacteraceae > CAWEOG01. The sequence goes on from CAWEOG010000021.1 coordinate 177,665, forward strand.
CATTCTCCGCGATAGCGTTTTGTCGGCCCCCGGTGAAATCGCACAAACCCGCCGGCTGACTTAGCAAACATATCCATGTCCAGGGCATTGGAATCAGTGGAAAGGGAAGTTTGTGGGTTTCTTCAATAAATTTCGAAATGTGTTGCGACTGATTGCTCTCGCCCTCACTCTTGCTGCCGCTGCGACGGAAGTTGCCTCGGCCCAGCAGAGTTACTTCAACAATGGTTTGGCGAAAACACCGCCGATGGGATGGTCAAGTTGGAATAATTACCGCACCAAGGTCACGGAAGAGCAGATCCGTAAGGTCGCGGACGCGATGGTTCAGACGGGCTTGAAGGACGCCGGCTATGAGTACGTGGACACAGATGTCGGATGGTTCTTTAATCAGCGCGATGCCGGGGGCAATATGATCGCCGACAAAGAGCGTTTTCCGGGCGGCATGAAGGCCTTGGCGGACTACATCCACGGCAAAGGCCTGAAGGCCGGCATTTATACCGATGTGGGAAAGAAGGGCTGCGGACAGGGCGGAAGTGCTCCGGCCTACTATGAACGCGATGCCAGACTTTTCGCCGAGTGGGGCTATGATCTCGTAAAGGTCGATTCGTGCGGAGCGCCGAAAGACACCGCGACGATGCGATCGCTCTACGGGCAGTTCAGTGAGGCCATGCTCAAAGCTCCGCGACCAATGGTTTTCAGCATCTGCAGTCAAGGCGAGGGAGAGCCCTGGCTCTGGGGTCCTTACACGGGCAACTACTGGCGAGTCGGTCATGACGCGGACTACTACAACTGGGTCAATCCTGAAGATAACTACATTTGGGAAGGGGTTCTGTATGAGTTTGACCGTGCTGCAGCGCACCCGGACGTGGCCGGGCCGGGGCATTGGAACGATCCCGACATGCTGCCCATCGGCGGAGTCGCCGTCGGAGCAGGCCAACCGCAACCCGGCGGCCAATTCTTGACGTTCGAAGAGGAGAAGAGTGTTATGAGCATGTGGTCGATGCTCGCGGCGCCTTTGATCCTCGGAGCTGACCCGGCCAATATCCCCACGCATACGCTTGAAGTGGCGCTCAATCGGGAGGTCGTCGCTGTCGATCAGGATCCGGAAGGTTGGCAGGCGCGCCTCATCGACGAACAAGGGCCCGGGCTGCAGGTTTGGGAAAGGCCACTGCGCTCCCAAGGCGCAGGGCGGAAAGCGGTTCTCCTGCTGAACCGCACCGGCTTCGTCGCGAAGATCACTTATCGCCCTTCGATTGTTTCACAAGCCACGCCCTTCCACGCGCGGGATCTCTGGGCCCATCAGGACGTGGGGGATTCATTGAAGGCCTATACGGCCACAGTTCCGTCGCACGGCGCTGTGATGCTTCTCATTACAAACAAATAGGTGGGCCTCGGTTGTGATATATGTTTACTTCGAGACGTCCAACCGCCCGGCAAGTGCTTTGCTAAGGGAAGTCGTTTGGGAGATACAATGATGTTCAATCCAGTTCGCGTGATGTCAGCAAGGCTACAACGCCGTGAACCACCCCCGCTTCGGAGCGTCAGAGACCTATGCCGCTGGAAAATGCGGGAAGATCACGTCGATGTGGATTCCATACCGCCCGATCCAACACGACCAGGGCCTGAGTTTTTGACCTTGGTTCCGAAACGACTCCTTCCAGCCTTGTTGCTTCTGAGCCTCCCCTTGTGCGCACAGTCCTGGGCGCCGCCAGTGAGCGCCGATCCGCTGCCACATTTCGAATCGGCCGGCGGCAAGAAAGTCTTTTTCGTCGGCGGACTGCCATTCACAGTCCTCACGGTCGAAACGCACTGGGATGAGTTGATCTACGGCCACTACGAGGACACGTTGCGGGTGTATGACTACATGTATCCCGCGGCCAAGGCGATGGGGTTGAACACGCTGAAGGTTCCCATCAAATGGTCGATGGTGGAACCTTCCGAAGGTGTTTACGATTTCTCGTATGTCGACCATGTAAGGCAGATGGCCGAAGCGAACGGCCTGAAGCTGGTGCTCGGGTGGTTCGGTCATTACGCGAGCGGCAGCGGGACTCTCTACCGGGACATGAAAGGCGACGTGTTCGCCCCCATGTATATCATCGAGGACACCGCCAGATTCCCGCGTGCCGTAGACGCCGACGGCCAGCCGCACCGCGACGCCGCTTCCTACGACTACCCCGCGATTGTCAAACAGGAAACCGCGGCGTTCCGTGCCTTTATGGAGCACCTCCGTCAGGTCGATTCGAAGCATACCGTACTCATGATTCAGGTCGAAAACGAGATCGCCGTGTTTGGCGCCGGCGCGAACGGAATGGAACGCGGCGACCGCCGCCTGTGGCGCGATCACTCTCCGGCCTCGAACCGCAGGTTTGAGCAACACGGATCGACCAGCGACCTGGCCTATTCCGCCTGGACTTTGGCGGTCAACTGGCTAAGGCCTCTAACCGAAGCTGGAGCGAAGGCGTATCCTATCCCCTTCTACTTCAACTTCGTAAACGGTAGCCGTGCCCCGGGATTGTTGGGCGGATCGCCCGGAGAAGACGTCGCCACCTACCTGGAAAACATTCCCGCGGCGTCTTTCATTGGCGTCAACTATTACCCTACGTGGGGAGACAAAACGCCGGCTCCCGTAAGCGTGCCGGCTTCCTCGCTACGGACCACATTGGATCGCTACAAAATAGGTCGGAACATTCCGACGCTGACCGAAACGAACAGCGACGACGGCCCTCTGGCGCCGCGCTTCGTGTTCCTCTCGGTGGGCGAATACGGGTCTCCGCTGTTTTCTCCCTGGGCGCTCGGAACCTCCTGTCCAACACCCGGGGAACCTTACGTGCGGAAAGACGGTGCGTTGGCCAACGGCGCATTTGCGCTTCGCGAGGCATACACGGCGATAGCCAAAGGCATGCCCTGTGTCGCGCAATTTGGCGGAACGGCGCGGGCTAAGGTATTTCTCGCCGAGATGCCCGGCTACCGTTTCGACGACACCAAGGACGTTGCGGGCGTACCGGTCACTGTGTCGGGTGTAAATAATGGCCAGGCGATCGGCATCCGCCCGGCCGACAACGAAATGCTCATCGTCGGCTACCGCTGTACCGTGAGCTTTAAAGTGCCCGCCGGCAGCCGGCCAATAAAAGTAGAGAGGGGCCACTGGATCGTGGATCAATGGGTTCGGGAGGGTTCAGCAAATGCCTCGGTGGCCGATGGCGCCGTTCGGCTATGGCTTACCGACCCACAAGCAGTGCAGATCACGTGGTAGAACATCGCCACAACGTTTGTCGGGTTACTAAATAAATGGAAAGGCACTCACATGAGCAATACAAGCTTTGGAGGACTGGCCGTCAGCCTCATTATCCTGTCCGGCATTGCGCTGACATCCGCGCAGGCACAGAATAATAAACCCTTTGCGCCTGACAAGATGGACACGATCCTTTACGGGGTCGCATATTATCCGGAATACATGCCCTACGACCGTCTTGACAAGGATGTCGAGATGATGGAGAAGGCTGGCATTAACGTCGTCCGGGTGGGCGAGTCCACCTGGAGCTCTTGGGAGCCGCGCGACGGGGAGTTTCAGTTTGCCTGGATGGAGCGCGTGCTCGAGCGCATGCACCGGGCAGGCATTCGGGTAATTCTCGGTACGCCGACCTATTCTATTCCAACCTGGTTGTACAGGGAGCATCCCGAAATTCTGGTCACGCACAACGGCACAGCTCCGCCGCTGACCGATCCTTATTCGCCGACCTATCCGCCCAAGCTGACTCCCGGTTATTACGGCCCTCGCCAGAACTACGATTTCTTGAATCCGTATTTTAGAGAGCATGCCGAGAGAGTGATTCGGCAAATCGTGAGCCACTTTAAAGATAACCCCGCAGTGATCGGATACCAGATTGATAATGAAACATTTCCCACCGACGTCCCCACCAGGTATTCCACCGCGGCTTTCGTGGAACGCCTGAAGCGCAAATACCACACGCCCGCGACCATCAACAAGATCTGGGGTCTCACTTACTGGGGTCAACTCGTCGATACATGGGACGATCTGCCGCCTCGCAACGGTATCTTAAACCCGGGCTATAAGCTCGAATGGGAGAATTTCCAGCACGACATCGTTACGGACTATCTCGCCTGGCAGGCCAAGATCGTCGGCGAGTACAAGCGGCCCGACCAGTTCATTACCACGGATTTCAGCGGCGGAGTGCATACGAACCTCGACCAGTGGGCGATCGCGCGTAACCTGGACATCGTTGGCGAGAATTGCTATTTCGAAACACAGAAACGGCTGACAGGCCGCACCGTCTGGCTCTGCGGCGACCTGGCCCGCTCTTTGAGGCACACGAACTATTTGCTTACGGAGACAAATGCGCAATCGATTGGATGGGATTCCCGAACGCAATATCCCATGTATCCCGGGCAGCTTCGGCTGATCGTGTACGCGCACCTGGCGGCCGGAGCGAATCTGGTCGAGTACTGGCACTGGAGTTCGCTGCATTATGGGCAGGAGACATACTGGCGGGGAGTTCTTTCGCACGATTTGTTGCCAAACCGGACCTACGCCGAAGTCATGCGGGTGGCCGGAGAATTGAAAAGAATCGGCCCGCAGCTTGTCGATCTGAAGCAGAACAATCAGGTCGCAATTCTTTTTAGCGCCGATTCCGCGAACGCCATCAGTTACATGCCTTTTAGCGACAAAGCGGACTATATGACCGTGCTCGGCCAGATGTACAACGCGATGTACGACTTGAACGTCGAACCTGATTTCGTGCAGGCCGGGGATCCGGATTTGTCACGCTACAAGGTGATTGTGGTACCACCTCTGTACAGCGCTTCGGATGAAGTCTTACAGCAGCTCTCCGATTACGTCAAAAACGGCGGACACGTGGTGATGGCGTTCAAGAGCGGTTTCACGAATGAATACTCAACCGTACGCGACGTCATGGCTCCAGGTCCGCTGCGTCAGGCCGCGGGCTTCCACTATCAGGAATTCACGAACCTCGGCGAACCGGTCAGCCTGACGCCGGACCCGTATGGCGTTGCGGATCAGAACAAGGGATCCATCTGGCAGGAGTTCCTGGTGCCGGACACAGCCCAGGTGATCGAATCGTTTGACGACCCCTACTGGCATTTCCCGGCAATCACGCGTAATCGGTACGGGAGCGGTTCGTTAACTTACGAAGCAACCGTGGTCACCGACCGACTTCAGCGCGAGATCGTCCTGGACGTGCTGAAACGGGCGGGACTAACCGGTCCGGATCAGAGCTTGCCTGGCGCCGTAAAGGTCAGGCACGGGCGAACGCGCGATGGCAAACTGATTCATTATTATTTTAACTTCTCGGGAGAAACTCAGACCGTCGAATATCCATATGGGTCCGGCACGGAGTTGCTGGCCAACACTTCAATCCGGCATGGAGGAACGCTAACGCTGCGGCCATGGGATCTGGCCATCGTCATTGAGCCATAGCCGGAACCTATCTTGGCGGCGGTTCGATCGCTGGTTTCTGTTTCCCGGTTCACCGGCAAGGCCGGGCTTGCCACCTGTAACGCGCCGTAAAAGCCGGTGCAAAGTTACGGGTTCACCACAGGCAGCCACACGGCGCTCGGATCCTCGGCCGACCGAAAAACCGATTGGGTCGCCTTCACGTAGTCCGAAGGCTTCGCAAAGAAGATGTTCGGGACGTAGGTTTGCGGATTGCGGTCGTAGAGCGGAAACCAGGTTGACTGGATCTGCACCATGATTCGGTGGCCCGGCAGGAACACGTGATTGGTCGGGGGTAAGACGAAATGATAGCGCTGCGGCTGATTCGCGGGGACCGGCGTGGGTTTCGCGAAGCTCTCGCGGTAGCGCCCGCGGAAGATGTCCATCGAGACCGCCAGTTCGTAGCCGCCCATCTCCGGCTGGTTCGGAACCTGGTCGGGGAAGACGTCGATCAGCTTCACCACCCAGTCGGCGTCCGTGCCGCTGGTGGCGGCGAACAGGTCGGCCACCGGCTCGCCGCTGATGCGCACCGGTGATGTCAGCATGGAGGTCTGGTAGGTGAGCACGTCGGTCCGATCGGCCACCGAGCGCTGGTCGCTCACCAGCCATTGCCGCCAGCGCTCGCCATCGCTGAAGCGCACAGGCCTCGGGATATAGGGCACGGGCTTGGCGGGGTCGGATACGTAGACATCGGCGGCCACGTCCGACGCGGTCGGCTTGTCGAACCCCAAGCCGAAATCCGCCTGCAGGTACAGAGGCTTCATGGGCGACGCGCATCCCTTTTCGCAGGCGGGCGGCCAACTGTTGAAGCGGTCCCAGTGGTTCTCGCCGGTGTTGTAGATGAACGCGTGCGGCGTGTTGGCCGCCGCCGCGCCGGTCTTCAGATACTGATCGAAGAACGGCCGCAGCACATCGCGGCGGAACTGCTCTGCCGTATCGCCTTCCCACTTCAAGGGGCCCAGGTTGTAAGCATCGTAATTCACCTGGCTGTGCCGCCAGGGGCCCATCACCAGGTAGTTGTGGTCGGCCTGTCCTTTCGCCTTCAGGGCAAGATAGGAGTGGATCGCGCCCCACATATCCTCCTGGTCCCACAGGCCCTGGATCCACATCGTGGGCACGCGCGACGGATGCTCTGCCACCAGTTTGTCGAGCGCCTGCTCCTGCCAGAAGGCATCGTAGGCCGGGTGTTCCATCACGCGCGCCGCAAAGGGCAGTCGATCGACGCCGTGGGCGCGCATGTAGTCGCCCGCCGACCCGGCGCGGCGAAAGGTCTCGTAATCGTCATAGGCGCCGCGGGGCACCGGCTGGCCGTCGCCGCGATGCATGGTCTGCCCGGTGAAGTAATCGATGTTGGTCTGGCGGAATGCGCCGTAGTGGAACCAGTCGTCGCCCATCCAGCCGTCGACCATGGGGCTCTCGGGCGCGGCCACCTTGAGCGCCGGATGCGGGTCGAGCAGCGCCATGGCCACCGTGAAGCCTTCGTACGAAGAGCCGATCATGCCTACGCGGCCGTTCGATTCCGGCACGTTCTTCACCAGCCAGTCGATGGTGTCGTATGCGTCGGTTGCGTTATCGGTGTCGGTGGGGTTGAGCGGGCCGCGCGGCGGGCGCGTCATAACGTAATCACCCTCCGAGCCGTATTTGCCGCGGACGTCCTGGAACACCCGAATGTAGCCGGCCTGGACGAACACGTCGTCGCCCTGTGGCAGAGTGGCAAGCATGTGCGGGCTGGCGGATCGCCGCGTCCGGCGGGCTGCGTCGTAAGGCGTGCGAGTCAACAGGATGGGGGCGTTGCTCGCTCCCTTGGGCACGATGATCGAGGTGAACATTCTGACGCCATCGCGCATGGGGATCATCACCTCGCGCCGCACGTAATCGTAGCCGGAATCGGGAACGGTGAAATGCGCGGGGACGTCGCCGCCCGGGGGCGGCAGCAAGACGGCGCCCGGCTTCGACTGCTGTGCAGCGGCTGGCGCGGAGAGCGCGGCGCAAAGTGCGATGGACGCCAGTAGGCCAGCGGGGAACGGACTTGGGACATGATGCCGAATAGAACAGAACCCTGAGAATGTCATATCACTCAATTCTAAACGTAGTGCCCGCCGAGAGAAGGGACGAACCGAACATCCGCCGCTTCGGGGCCTGCGACAAAACCCATCCGCCCAAACCGGAGACGACTTGCTCTAGTCCATACGAAGTAAACAATTTGGGGGCTGGCAAGCCGGACAGATTCGTATAAGATAGCCAAAGGTCAAGATCGGAGCTGGGTCGGCACAATGAGGGGGATGCGACACGAACCATAAGGTTGTCCAGCCACGCACCCGCCTTCGAGTCCTTATTCTGCCTTTTGCTTGTGGTTCAGCCGGATTGAGGGGCGATAAGCGCCCGCCGGGAACAGCGGTCCAAAATCAACCGGAGGGGAAATGAAACGATTTGCCATGCTCGCCGCGGCAGCACTAATGCTGTCCGCAAATGCACTGACCCAAACGGCCGATGTCGTGAACGCGGGGGATAACGAAGCGGTTTCCCGCTACCAGGGTTCTTTTCTTTACGACTACGACGAGCAGGCATACGACCAGTTTCTGCTCATACTGGGGACCTGGAACGGCCCGCAAAGAGCATGGTCTGACTCGCGTACGGTGGAAGGGAAGGTGACTCGCCGCGCCTATATTGCGCCCGAGGGCGCCAACGTCCTGACTGTTTACCGGAACTTCGACCAGGCCATTCGCGGCGCCGGTCTGAAGAGTGTTTACAGTTGCCGGAATGCCGAGTGCGGCCCGGGCCGCACCTTCGCGGTGCACTATTTTTACTCCATGCCCCATCGGCTGAGTCCGAAGAACCACTACAACCCCATCCAGGGGGCCGACGAATTCGGGTACATCGCCGCCGACGGTGCGTACCGTGGGAAAAAGGTTTCTTTCTCCGTCGCAATCGGCCTCGCCAGAAACGTTTCCTATCGCGACTCGGCCAGGAAATTGATCCGCTTGAAGGATCGAGTGGTTTATTACATTGACTCCGTCGAAAGCGCCGAAATGGCGACGGGCATGGTGACCGTATCCGCCGAGCAGTTGAAGGCAGGCATCAGCCGCGACGGCCAAGTGACTTTGGACGGCATCTTCTTCGACACCGACAAGGCGGTGATCCAGCCGGAATCGAAGGCCGCACTGGAGGCAATTGCGCAGTATTTGAAGTCCGATGCAGGCACTTCGTTCTTCGTGGTTGGGCACACGGACAACACGGGAAGCTATGAACACAACGTGCAGCTTTCCGAAGCTCGTGCCGCGGCGGTGGTCACCGCGCTCGTCGTGAGCTTCGGCATTGCAGCTTCCCGGCTGCAAGGGGTGGGAGCGGGCCCGATTGCCCCGGCCTCCACCAACGACACCGAAGAAGGCCGACAAAAGAACCGGCGCGTCGTCCTGGTGAAGAAGTAGCAGACAGTAGCGACTCGCTCGGCGAGATACCCACGGACTGATGGCTTCAAGGAAATTGCAGCCGACTGATGCCTGAGATACAATGTATCTCAGGCAGACGAAAATTATGCCGACGACGATGGTTCACGTTCGCGTGGATGAGAAGACGAAGCAGAAGGCCGCGAAAACACTGGCCGAAATGGGAATTTCCGTGTCCGACGCCGTTCGAATGTTGCTGGTACGCGTGGCAGCGGAGAAGGCCCTGCCATTCGATGTGAAGGTGCCCAACGTGACAAGCGTGAAGGCAATGCGCGCTGCCGACCGGGGAAAGGGAAAGCGCCTGAAATCGGCTGCCGCTCTGTTCAAGGATCTGGGGATCTGAACCGGTGCGGAGCCCGGTAAGCGGCGGACAGTTCCGGCGCGATGTGAAACTCGCACAGAAGCGCGGAAAGGAAATGGCGAAGCTGCGCGAGGTGATCCTGCTGCTGATCGAGGGAAGTCCGCTTCCGCCTCGCTATAAGGACCACCCACTCAGCGGCGACTGGAAGCACTACCGTAACTGTCACATCGAACCGGATTGGCTGCTGATCTACAAGATCGAAGACGATGACCTGCTCCTCGTCCGCACCGGAACGCACTCGGATCTGTTCTGAGAAGCCTGCTCCGTTGAGGTGGTAGACTCAAACGGCACGCCGCCGTACACGATTCGCGACACCACCGGACAGTGAGGTATAAGTTTCAAATGCACAAAAGTTTCACTCGCAGAATGTTCCTGGGCGGCACGGCCGGTGCGATTGGCGCCTGGGCAGCCGCGTCGCCCGCGGAGGAGTTGGCGAAGAACCGGCCTCCGCTCGCGGCCAGCGCGTTTTACCGCCTGCCGCTGACATCGGTGAAGCCCGCCGGCTGGCTGAAGGACCAACTCCGCATTCAGGCCGATGGCATTACCGGCCACCTGGGCGAATTCTGGCCCGACGTTGGCCCGAACTCAGCCTGGCTGGGCGGCACCGGCGAGGGATGGGAGCGGGGACCTTATTATCTCGACGGACTTCTGCCGCTGGCCTACCTCCTGGACGATCCGACGCTGATCGCCAAGGTGAAACCGTGGATGGATTGGACGCTGGATCACCAGCGGCCGGACGGAATGATCGGTCCGGAGAAGAACACCGACTGGTGGCCGATCATGATCATGCTGAAGGTGCTGACGCAGTACCAGGAAGCCACCGGCGACCCGCGGGTGATCCCGGTGATGGAAAAGTACTTCGCCTACCAGTCGAGGATGCTGGCCACCGAACCGCTGAAGAGCTGGGCCATCTATCGCTGGCAGGACGAACTGGCCAGCGTCCTGTGGCTCTACAACCGGAACGGCGATGCCAAGCTGATCGAATTGGCCCGACAACTGAAGGCCCAGGGCTTCGACTGGCGGAAATTCTACGAGAATTTTCCGCTCTCCGGACGCATCGCACCCGGGCAATCGAAGCACGACACCCATGGCGTTAACAACGCCATGGGACTGAAGACCGCCGCGATGTGGTACTTGATTTCCCACGATCCCGCGGACCGATCGGCCACCGGATTGATGCTCGACGGTACAGGACAAATTCGAAGGCCTGCCCAACGGCATTTTCAGCGCGGACGAGCACTTCGCTGGGCGCAACCCGTCGCAAGGGACCGAGCTTTGCGCGGTGGTGGAGGCAATGTTTTCTTTGGAGCTGGACCTGGCGGTGCTGGGCGACGCCCGGCTGGGGGACAGGCTGGAAAAGATCGCGTTCAATCCCTTGCCGGCCGCGCAGACCGCCGATCTGTGGAGCCATCAATACGATCAGCAGCCCAACCAGGTGCTGGTTTCGCTCGGACGCCGCGACTGGACCACCAACGGCCCCGAATCGAACCTGTTCGGCCTGGAGCCGAACTTCGGTTGCTGCACCGCCAACCTGCACCAGGGCTGGCCGAAATTCACTTCATCTTTATGGATGGCATCTCCCGACGACGGTCTGGTGCTCGCCGCTTATGCCCCCAGCGAAGTCCGCACGAAGATCAAAGGCGTGGATGTCGTGGTGGAAGAAGCCACCGACTATCCTTTCCGCGACAAGATCAGCCTGACCGTATCCCCCGCCTCGGCGATCCGCTTTCCGCTGTACCTGCGGATTCCGGCGTGGACCAGCAATCCGGTGGTGGTGGCCGGCGGGCAGAGCGTGGAGGGATTGCGGCCGGGAACCTATCACCGGATTGAGCGCGAATGGAAACAGGGCGACCGAGTCGAGATCACTCTGCCCATGCCGATCCGGGTCGTACAAGGTTTCCATGGCTCGGTTTCGGTGGAGCGCGGGCCGCTCGTCTATCCCCTGAGTATCCGGGAAGCCTGGAGGAAGCTCAAGCAGACCGGCCCGGTGGCCGACTGGGAAGTTTACCCGACCTCGCCCTGGAACTACGGCCTGCGGGTCGATCTGAGCAACCCGTCCGAGTCATTTCAGGTACGCGAAGCACCCATAGCCCGGCAGCCCTTCAATAACAGTTCACCGCCCGTCAGTTTGGAAGCGAAAGCACGCAGGTTGCCGCAGTGGGTGATTGTCGACGACAGTGCGGCCCCGCCTCCCGAAAGTCCGGTTACCAGCAAGCTGAAAGACGAGACGGTCACCCTGATCCCTTACGGGGCGGCGCGCCTGAGGGTGACGTCCTTCCCCGTGCTTGGGGCGGACGCGCCGCCGGGCAAGGCGGGATAGCAAAAAGCCGGCCGGATGAAACCCTCTTCCATTTTCGAGTTTGCGATGTTAAGATCTGAACATCTGGCTAATTTCGCGATTCATCCGTTAGCCTATATACAAAATCATGATTGCCCGTCCAGCTTCGCGCGGAGCGCCTGACAACCATCGAGGGTCCGTAGCCGTCGCCAGCCGGACTCCACGCCGGACGGACTTTGCCCGGACCGGGCAGGATGGGGTGGCGGCTTGCGAGGCCCACGCCTTTCTTTCCCCTGAATGGATTCGGGCTGTCATTCAAGCCGTAGAAGTCGCGGGACGGACAGATCCTTACTTTCGAAATCTCACGGGCGACCTCAGCTTCAGTTTGATCTACACCGTTCGGGATATCCCCGGCGTCCTGAGAAAGCAGCACGACGGTCGCGATGAAGTCGAGATTTTTGTGGAGCTTCAGCGTGGAATTGTCCGCAAGAGTCTGGTTGGCGGAGATTTGAGCGGGCAACGGATTCACTTGCGGCTGATGAGCGACTACCAAATCGCAAGAAAGCTCTTTGTCGGGAAAGGGAGTCTGCTGACTTCATTCCTCAGGGGGAAACTGAAGGTTGAGCCGGTCGAGAGCTTTCATCGATGGCCGCAACTGGCTACTAAAAGTGTTCTGGCTGCCGGGGCGTTTCTCCGACTCGCCCGCAAAGTGCCCACCGTTTTCGTGCCGCAATCGTAATCGTTCGCCCCATTTCAAAATAAACAGGGTTCTCCGTCGGCGGCCAGCGAGGCCGGGGTATATACTGCCGTAACAGCCGGCATCGGTTGAAACAGGGCTTTCGGCAGCCAGATTCCGGTGCTGGGTGCACGCGGTCGTGGTGTGAGCCGGCCGCCCGTTGGCGCCGGAAGCGAGCGCCGGCTGTGCGTGAAGTTGCGAGTGAACAGGAGGTTCCATGAAGATATTCGTTTTGTTGGCGGGAGCACTTTTGCTTGCGGGAAATCCCGGCCTTCGCGGCGACCAGTTGGGCGCGGCGGGAACCAAAACCAAGGCCCCGGTGAGCCTGGAAGCGATACCCGAAGGCCAGGTAAAACTGTTGGACGGCGAGTTTGAGCGCCGCACCGAGTTGGACCGCGCCTACGTCCTCAGCCTGAAAACCGAGAATCTCCTGCAGAATTTCTACGGCGAAGCGGGGATGTGGAACCCGATTTACGGCGCGAAGGACCTGGCGCCGGACGGTGCCGCGCAGTCCATCCACTGGGGTTGGGAGTCGCCCACCTGCCAGTTGCGCGGCCACTTCCTCGGGCACTGGCTTTCGGCGGCCGCCTACCTGGCCGCTTCCACCGGCGACGCCGAGGCCAAAGGCAAAGCGGACAAGGTGGTGGCCGAACTGGCGCGCATCCAGCAGCGCAACGGCGACGGGTGGGTGGCATCCATTCCGGAGAAGTACCTTTTCTGGATCGCCAGGGGCATTCCGGTCTGGGCTCCGCATTACACCATTCACAAAACCTTCATGGGCTTGATTGACGACTACCGCATCACCGGCAACCGCCAGGCGCTCGAGGTGGCCGAGAAGTTCGCAGGCTGGTTCGCCAAGTGGACCGCCGCCTTCTCGCGCGGGCAGATGGACGACATCCTGGACACCGAGACGGGTGGAATGTTGGAAGCGTGGGCCGATCTTTACGGCGAGACCCACAAACCGGAATACCTGGCGCTGGCGAAAACCTACCGGCGCGGGCGCCTGTTCGACCCTCTGCTGGCCGGCGAAGATCCGCTCACCAACCACCACGCCAACACGACCATTCCCGAAGCGCAGGGAGCCGCCCGCATGTACGAGGTGACCGGCGACGCGGAGTGGAAGAACATTGCCATGGCGTATTGGAAAGAGGCCGTCACCGACCGCGGCTATTTCGCCACCGGAGGCCAGACCAGCGGCGAAGTCTGGACGCCGCCCGGCGTGCAGGCGTCGCGGCTGAGCGATGCGACGCAGGAACATTGCGTGGTCTACAACATGATCCGGCTGGCCGATTACCTGTTCCGCTGGACCGGCGACGTGCAGTATGCCGACTACATCGAGCGCAACCTCTACAACGGCATCCTGGCGCAGCAGAATCCCGAAACCGGGATGGTGGCCTATTTCCTTCCGCTGCGCGCCGGGGGCAACAAGGTATGGGGCTCGCGTACACACGATTTCTGGTGCTGCCACGGGACGCTGGTGCAGGCCAACTCCAGGCACGACCGCTACATCTATTACCGCGAAGCCGGCGGCGGCCTGCTGGTGGCGCAGTACATTCCCTCAGAGCTGCATTTCGATCAGGGTGGCACAGCGGTCACGGTTACGCAGCGCTTCGACCCGCTGGCCGACGACCACCGGATACACAAGCCTCCGCTGCCCGTGCGGCGCCCGGAGGCATGGACGCTCGACTTCCAGGTGAACGCCGCCAAGCCCGTCGAATTTGAGCTGAAGCTGCGCATCCCGTGGTGGGTGGCGGGCGACGTCGAGCTGGTGGTGAACGGCGAATCGAAGAAGGTCGCCGAGAAACCGTCCAGCTTCCTCAGCCTGAAGCGGAAGTGGAGCAAAGACAGCATCCGGCTGGTGCTGCCGAAGCAGTTGACCACCTATCCGCTGCCGGACGCGCCAGACCGGGTAGCGTTTATGGACGGTCCGGTGGTGCTGGCGGGGCTGACCACCGAAGACCGCCCGCTAGTGGGCGACAAAGCCAACCCGGCGGGCATCCTGGAGCCGTCGAACGAGCGCCAGTGGAGTGAATGGCTGCCGGGCTACCGCACCAAGGGCCAGGAAGAAAACGTAGAGTTCCTGCCGCTCTATCGCGTTGTGGACCAGCATTACACCGTCTACTTCCCGGTAAAGCCGAAGGGATCGGATCGCTAAGTCACAAGGCGAACTTTTCGGCTCTGAAAAATGAACCCACGCCGATGGCGCTGTTCGCGGCGGTGCAACGGGACCCAGTGATGGGGACGAGTCGCAAACTGGCCTCCTACGGCAGCGTCGTTTCGGCTACGGGAGCTTGAAGGCCAGCAGGTTCGAGCCGGCCGCGATGGCGATGTACTGGGTGCCTCGCACCGCATAGCTGATGGGCGGAGCCTTCAGGTTCGCCCCGGTCTGGAAATGCCACAGCACCTTGCCGGTGCGCGCGTCGAGTGCGATCAAATAGCCGTCGGAATCTCCGGTGAACACCAGGCCGCCGGCCGTCGAGAGCACGCCGCACGGCCGCTTCAGCATCTGGTAGCGCCAGCGGGTTTCGCCCGTCGCCGGGTCCACCGCGATGAGCGACCCGGCGTTCAAATCCCTGGGCGGGTTTTCGGTGTCGCCTGCCTGGTAGCGCTCGCCTTCCACGTATTCCTGCCGGGTTCGAGTGAAGATCTGGCAGCCGTCGGTGGAGCCGAAATAGTACAGCCCGGTTTGCGGACTGTAGGAAGTTGGCTCCCAGTTGTGGCCGCCGCCAAGACCGGGGCACACCAGGGTGCCCTCTTCCGTCGGCTCGCGATCGGCTATCAGCATCGGGCGTCCATCCGTCCCGATGCCTTTCGCCCAGTTGATTTCGGTGTACGATTTCGCCGCCAGCAGTTTTCCATTGGTGCGGTCCAGCAGGTAGTAGAAACCGTTGCGATCGGCCTGGCCGACGGCTTTCACGCTCTTCCCGCCGACGGTCAGGTCCATCAGCACCGGGTCGGCTACCGCGTCCCAATCGTGTAGATCGTGCGGAGTGAACTGGAAATACCACTTCATCTTCCCGGTATCCGCGTCGAGCGCCACCAGGCTGCACGTAAACAGGTTGTCGCCGGGACGGACGTCGCCGTCCATATCGGGGCCCGGATTGCCGATGCCCCAGTAGATGAGGTTCAGCTCGGGGTCGTAGGTGCCGGTGACCCAGGTGGAGCCGCCGCCGTTCTTGTAAGAATCGCCGCCCCAGGTTTCGGAGCCTTTTTCACCCTTGTCCGGAACCGTGTAGAAGCGCCAGCGAAGTTTGCCGGTGGCGGCGTCGTAGGCATCGACATGCCCGCGGATTCCCCACTCCGCGCCGGCAATGCCGGTAACCACCATGTCTTTCACCACCAGCGGCGCGGCTGTCGCCGTGTAGCCCTTTTTGTAGTCGTCGAGGGTGGTCTCCCACAGCACTTCTCCGGTGCTGGAGGCAAGCGCCACCAACGTGGCCTGGATGTTCACTTTAAACAGGCGGCCGCCGAGCGTCGCAAAGCCGCGGTTCACCGGCCCGCAGCAGAGCCCGAGTCCCGGCGGAGCGTACTTCGAGTAGCTCCAGACCTTGCGTCCGGTAAGCAGGTCCACCGCCCAGGCGCGATTCGACGGCCCGGTGACATACATCATCTCGCCGACCACCAGCGGTGTCGTCTCATAGACTCCCTCGAAGCCCGTCGGCAAAATCCACGCCGGAGCGAGATGGGCGACGTTGGTGGTGTTGATGGCGGCCAGCGGGCTGTAGCGCCAGCCGAAGTAGTTCTTCCCGTAGGAAAGCCACGAGGCCGCATCCTGCTGCGCCTTGGTCAGTTGTTCGAACGTAACCGGAGCGGCAGCGGCAATCGCTGCCAGGGCCAGTATCCAGCCAAATCTTTTCATTCCAGACCCCCCTCGCTCCGAAGTTTCAGGATGTATGCCACCAGGTCGTCAATCTCCACCGCGCTGAAAATCTTTCCGTAATCGCCGGGCATCAGCGACCGCATCTCGCGCCGCATCGATACGACGTCGTTACGCAGATAGGTGTGTTCGTTGCCGGCGGAGTCGATCAGGCGCGCCGAAAAATTGTCGTAATATTTCGCGATGCCGGACACCGTCTTGTGATCGCGAGTGACGATAGTGACCAGTTCAAAGCCGGGGGTAATCTCCGCGTCCGGATCGACAATTGCCGTTCGCAGGCGTTCAATGCTGCCGAGCCGGCGCCAGCGCGCGAGGTCGGGACCCAGGTCGATGCCTTTGTTCCCGACCCGGTGGCACCGGCCGCAATTGCCCCTGCCCCAGAACAGCGCTGCCCCGGCGGCGGCAGCCGCGGCTGGCGCGTTTTGGCGCCGCGAAAGCGTTCGCACAAACGTCACCAGGCGCCAGATCCGGGCGGCCCCGAGCGGCTCGAAGGACGGCATCCCCGAAGATGGCACGCCTTGGGAGATGACGCGAAACAGGTCTTGGTCGCGTGTTCCGGCTTTGTAGACGCCTCGCGCCAGATCCGGCGCTTGGATGCCTTCCGCCTGGCCTTGGCCCCCCTCGCCACCTCTCCCGTGGCAGGGAGCACAGGAGACCAGAAACAGCTTGCCACCCTCGGCGGCGGCCTGGAGATTGCCCGCGAACGGGTTCGGGCCGGTTTGCGCGAGGCACAAGGTTGGCGCCAAAAGCAGCCACGGCCAAGGGGACTTCAGGCGACTTGAATTGCTCATCCCACCCATCAGTGGACTTAGCTTACCAGAACCACGGCAGTCGCCAGAAACCGGACGCAGACCTACTCCCTTGCGGTCGCGGCTCACTCCGGATGAAGCTGTGCGGTGGCGGGAGAATCCAACGTCAGGCGAAGCCGTACAGCCGGGCCGGATTGTCGACCAGGATGGTCTTGCGCGTTTGAGGGTCGGGCGCCCAAACCGCCAGCAGGTTCAACATGCGGCCGTCGTCGATCCGGAGCAGCGGCGTCACCTCGGTGGCTCTGTGACCGGCCGGCGTGCGCGAGTCCGGGTGCGGCCAGTCGGAGCCCCACAGGATGCGTTCCGGGTTTGCCGTGATGAGGGCTCGCGCGAACGGCGCCACGTCGGGATAGTCGGGGGCCTCAACCGACGAGCGGTAGGCGGCGGAAATCTTGACGTACGCCTTGCCCGAGTGGACCAGCTCCACGAGATCCGCGAAACCCGGCTGCTCGAGCCCGAGCGCGGCCCGGGCGCCGCCGAAATGGTCGAACACTACTGGCACCGGCGAATCCATCACCAGGTGCCGGACGGCAGAGATCACCGCCAGATTCGTGAATATCTGGATATGCCACCCGCGGCGGCTGAGGCGCTCCGCGGCCGCCCGAAAGCGCCGCCGGCCCACATCCGGATCGTTCTGCCGGGCGGTGTCCAGGTTGAGCCGAATGCCGCGAAAGCCTGCCCGGGCCATGGCGTCCAAGTCGCTTTCCGGCGTCCGCTCGTCGATCACGGCCACGCCGCGGGCGTTCGCTCCGCGTGTCTTCATCCCGTAAAGCGTCGCGGAATTGTCGGTGCCGTAGACGCTTGGCGTCACGATGACGACGCGCTCGATTTTCAGAGCGCGATGGAGCGCCGACATCTCCTCGGGCAGTGCCGTTTCGGGGGTGTAAACCCGGCCGGGCCAGAACGGAAACCGGGCCGGATCGCCGAAGATGTGCGTGTGGCAGTCGCAGGCGTGAGGCGGCACCTCAAAGCTCACCGGAGTGGCGGGCTGGGACGCCTTCGCGAAACCCGACCGGCTGCCTGCCAGGGCGCCCACCCCTAGCGCGCCGGCGAAAACTGTTCGTCGCGTCAGCATGATTTCCTCTATTGGAGCATCTGCTGCGTTATCCGCGCTTGCCCCGCTTTCCAGCCGGGGCTCAGAAAGAAGTAGCGCCCGGTTATGCGGCGGGTTCCGGCTCGCGCTGGTGGATTTCCTGCAGGCTCCACACGCGCAGCGGATCGCTGCGGCGGCTGGCGATCGCTTCGACGCAGGCTTTGGCGCCGCTCATGGTGGTGATGCACGGGATGCGATAGATCAACGCGTTGCGGCGGATGGTCTGCTCGTCGTGGAACGAATAGCCACCCGTTGACGTGTAGATCACCAGATTCAGGTTTCCCGCCTTCATCAGGTCCACCGCGTGGGGTCGCCCTTCGTTCACTTTGAACACCGTCTTGCAGGGGACTCCCCCCGCCTGTATAGCCGTCGCCGTACCGCGCGTCGCCGTGAGCACGAAGCCGAACTGGTGGAATCGGCGGGCAATCTCGACGGCGGCCCGCTTGTCTTTGTCGTTCACGCTGATGAAGACGTGGCCCTTGTCGGCCAGTGGCACCCCGGCGCTGAGCTGCGCTTTGGCGAAAGCCTCTCCGAAGCTGATGCCCACGCCCATCACCTCGCCGGTGGAGCGCATTTCGGGGCCAAGCAGCGGATCGACGCCCCAGAACTTGTTGAAGGGGAACACCGGCGATTTTACGAAATACTGCGGCACCGGCAGGCAGCCGTTCACGACGCCGCCCGTGAGGTCGCGAAAGTCGGTGAGCTTGCGTCCCAGCATCAGGCCCACGGCGATCTTGGGCAGCGGCACGCCGGTGGCTTTGCTGACGTAGGGGACCGTGCGCGAGGCCCGCGGATTTACCTCGAGCACGTAAACGACGCCTTCGCGGATGGCATACTGCACGTTCATCAGGCCCACCACGTTCAGCGCCCGCGCCAATTTGACGGTGTACTCCTCGATGGCCTGCAATTCTTTCTTGCCGATGCTGAACGAGGGCAGCACGCAGGAGCTGTCGCCGGAATGCACGCCGGCCTCCTCGATGTGCTCCATAATGCCGCCGATCAGCACGTTTTCGCCGTCGCACAGCGCATCCACGTCCACCTCGGTGGCGTCCATCAGGAACCGGTCGATGAGCACCGGACGGTCCTGGCCGAACACCACCGCCTCGCGCATATAGCGGCGCACCGTGTCTTCGTCGTAGGCGATTACCATGGCGCGCCCGCCCAGCACGTAGCTGGGCCGTACCAGCACCGGGAAACCCAGGTGCTCGGCCACCTCGCAGGCGCCCGAGATGGTGGTGGCAGTGCCGTTGTCGGGTGAAGGGATTTTCAGCTCTTCCAGCAGCTTGCCGAAAAGTTTGCGGTCTTCGGCCAGGTCGATGTGCTCGGGCGCGGTGCCGATGATGGGCACGCCTTCGCGCTTCAGCGGCAGCGCCAGGTTGAGCGGCGTCTGGCCGCCGAACTGCACGATGAGGCCGTCGGGCCGCTCGGTGTCGTAGATGTTGAGAACTTCTTCGAGCGTCAGCGGCTCGAAATACAACCGGTCGCTGGTGTCGTAATCGGTCGACACCGTCTCCGGGTTGCAGTTCACCATGATGGATTCGACGCCGAACTCCTGCAGGGCGAACGACGCGTGGCAGCAGCAGTAGTCGAACTCCAGGCCCTGGCCAATGCGGTTCGGGCCGCTGCCGAGAATCATCACCTTCTTGCGGCCGCCGGGGTCCGATTCCGACTCGCCTTCGTAGCTCGAGTACAGATACGGGGTGAAGCTCTCGAATTCCGCCGCGCACGTATCCACGCGGTTGAACACCGCCGCAATGCCGAGCTGCTTGCGGTGCTTCCGCACGTCGAGCGCCTCCGCGCCCCACATGCGGGCCAACTCGGAATCGGAGAATCCGTCGCGTTTGGCGCGCCGCAGATCTCCGGCCGGAATGCTTGCCAGGTTTAGCCCGCCCAGCGCTCGCTCCTCGGCCGTGAGCTCAGCGATTTGTGTCAGAAACCATGGGTCGATGAAGGTCATCTCCTGGACCTGTTCGACCGTGTAGCCCTTGCGGAACGCAAAACGGATGTAATCCAACCGCTCGGGATTGGGGGTAATCAGCTTCGGCCGGATAAGATTCTCGTCGAAACTGGCGGAGCCCGATTTCTTTCCCGTCTCCTGGCTGCGGATCCCCTTTTTCAACGCCTGCTTAAAGGTGCGGCCGATGGCCATCACCTCGCCCACCGACTTCATTTGAGTGGTGAGGGTGTTGTCGGCGCCGGAGAACTTTTCAAATTGCCAGCGCGGGATTTTCACCACCACGTAGTCGATGGTCGGCTCGAAGCAGGCGGGCGTCTTGCGGGTGATGTCGTTGGGGATCTCGTCCAGACGGTAGCCGACGGCCAGCCGGGCGGCGATCTTCGCGATGGGGAAGCCGGTGGCCTTGGATGCCAACGCCGAGCTGCGCGAGACGCGCGGGTTCATCTCGACGATTACCATGCGCCCGGTGCGGGGGTCGATGGCGAACTGCACGTTCGATCCGCCGGTGTCGACGCCGATCTCGCGCAGGCAGGCCAGCGCGGCGTCGCGCATCATCTGGTATTCCCGGTCGGTGAGCGTTTGCGCCGGCGCCACCGTGATGGAGTCGCCCGTGTGAACGCCCATGGCGTCGACGTTTTCAATGGAGCAGACGATGATGGCGTTGTCGGCCAGGTCGCGCATCACCTCCAGCTCGAACTCCTTCCAGCCGAGAACGCTTTCTTCCACCAGCACTTCGTGCACCGGCGATAGGTCCAGGCCGCGGCCGAGGATCTCAGTCATCTCCTCGCGGTTGTAGGCCACGCCGCCGCCGGTGCCCCCGAGCGTAAAGCTGGGGCGCAGAATCAACGGGTAACCCGTCTTTTCGCCGAACTCGAGTCCCTTTTCCAGGCTGTTCACAAGCTGCGACTTGGGCGTGTCCAGCCCGATCTTGTTCATCGCGTCCTTGAACAGCAGGCGGTCTTCGGCCTTCTTGATAGCGCCAATCTTGGCGCCGATCAGCTCCACGGCGTACTTTTCGAGAACGCCCGCCTCGGCCAGCGCCACCGAGAGGTTCAGACCGGTCTGCCCGCCGACGGTGGAAAGCAGCGCGTCGGGGCGTTCGCGGCGAATCACTTCTTCGGCGTACTCGACCACCAGCGGCTCGACGTAGGTGCGGTCCGCCAGGTCCGGATCGGTCATGATGGTGGCCGGATTGGAATTGATGAGCACCACCTCGTAGCCGTCCGCGCGCAGCGCCTTCACCGCCTGTGTTCCGGAGTAATCGAACTCGCAGGCCTGGCCGATGACAATCGGCCCGGAGCCTACCACGAGGATGCGTTTGATGTCGTTGCGTCGGGGCATCCGGCTGTTATTTCTCCGCCTGAAAATCGTTCATCATTTGCATGAATTCGTCGAATAAATAGAGCGAATCGTGGGGTCCGGGCGCCGCCTCCGGGTGGTATTGCACGCAGAAGGCGGGCTTCGCGCGGTGGCGGAAGCCCTCGAGCGTGTGGTCGTTGAGATTGATGTGCGTGAGCTCGATTTCGGAGCTGGCGAGCGAATCCGGATCGACGGCGAAACCGTGGTTTTGCGAAGTAATCTCCACTTTGCCGGTGCGTTCGTTGCGCACCGGGTGGTTGGCCCCGTGATGGCCGAACTTCAGCTTGTAGGTACGGCCCCCGGAAGCCAGCCCCATCACCTGGTGACCGAGGCAGATGCCGAATTGCGGAACCCTGCCAAGCAGCTTGCGGACCTGCGCCGCCTGAAATTCGAGCGGCTCCGGATCGCCGGGTCCGTTCGAAAGGAACACGCCGTCGGGCGCCAGCGCCAGCACGTCTTCGGCCGATGTGGCGGCCGGCACCACGGTGACACGGCAGCCGCAGGTGACCAGGCGCCGCAGAATGTTGCGCTTGATGCCGAAATCGAAGGCGACGACGTGGAACCGCGTCGGCGCGGCCTCGGGAATAGGGTCGGAAGGCGAGCATGGCTCTACCGGCCTGGTCCACGCATAGCTCGATGCCGAGCTGACGCGCGTCGCCAGGTCGAGCCCGGCCATGGACGGAAGCGCCCGCGCTTTCTCCACCAGTTCCTTCGGTTCGGCGCCGGCGGTGGAAAGCACGCCGCGCATGGAGCCGCGCTGGCGAATGTGGCGCACCAGCCGGCGGGTATCGATTTCGGCGCCAATGGGCACGCCTGCCTTTTCGAGATAACCGTCGGCTTCGGATTCGCTGCGCCAGTTGCTCGCAAGCGGCGAGAACTCGCGTACGATGAGCCCTTCGATGTAGGGACGGGCGGATTCTTCGTCGCTCGAGTTGGCGCCGTAGTTGCCGATTTGCGGATAGGTCAGGACGACGATCTGGCCGGTGTAGGAAGGGTCGGTGAAGATTTCCTGGTAGCCGGTGATGGCGGTGTTGAAAACAACTTCCCCGCCTCGTTCTACACGCGCACCATAACCTTTACCCTCGAAGACGGTGCCGTCTTCCAGGGCGAGGATTGCTGTTTCCAACGCTGTCTCCTGGGGAAGGGGTCCGTATCTATTTCAACATGCCCGGGCGAACGGTTCAACCGGCGCCCGACCTCGGATTGCCGGTGCCGATCCCCTGGTAAGATAGAAGGTAGGATGAATCATCGTTCCGAAAGTACGATAGCACGTAAGACGGAGACGAAGGAAAAGAAGAGTTTTACCCTCTCCCGGTCGTCGGTAGTGTTCCTGGAGCGTTTGCGTGCCGAGAAAAAGGCGCCTTCCACGTCACTTGTTCTGGACGAATTAATCCAGGAAGCTGAAGCGCGGCGGCGGCGTGGCTTGATCGAATCAGGCGGTCTCGGCGTACTACGATGGCCTCTCGCCGGAGGATATGAGCGAGCAGAGAGCCTGGAGCGAGTTCGCACTCGATGAGTTAAGAAAGGAACAGGCTTAGCGTGCCCGCGCTCTCGAAGCCGATTCCCCGGCGCGGCGAGATCTGGTTCGTGAAGCTCCACGTCGACCCGCCCGACAAAGGGCTCAGGCCGGTTCTGATTGTCTCGCTCGACGCCCGCAACCGGCACGAGCGCGCGGAGACAGTGCTGGCCATACCGTTGACAACCTCGATCCACAAGAACGTCCCGACTCATGCCCCGCTGATGGCGGCCGAAACGGGACTGCCGGCCGATTCCATAGCTCGGGCGGAGGATATCACCGTAATCCGCAAAGACAGCCTGGTAGCGCCGCGGACGCCCCTGCGAGCAATCGGC
Source organism: Bryobacterales bacterium (assembly GCA_963810595.1). Lineage (GTDB taxonomy): Bacteria > Acidobacteriota > Terriglobia > Bryobacterales > Bryobacteraceae > CAWEOG01. The sequence goes on from CAWEOG010000021.1 coordinate 200,899, forward strand.
AATGCCCGTATCTGCCAGCTCGGACGCGCCGTCCAGACAGCGATCGGCTGCGGCCCCTGAGCGTGTGTGTCGAGGCGGAGCACGCCTCCTCGTGAATCCCTCAAAAAGGCCGGCGCCCAGACACCAGCAAGTGTTGGTTGGCGCCGAGCAGCGCCGGCTGACGCTCAATTCTTCGCGACTCTTCCAGGAGGAACTCACGCTTTTCGGTGCTGGCCCACTTTTGTTCGACATTCGAGCATAATACTCAGAAG
>CAWEOG010000022.1:0-398513 GCA_963810595.1 Bryobacterales bacterium
GGATCCCACACTCTGCGCCAAACTTCGCGGAGGTGTCCGGCGGGATGGGAGGGGTGGGGCGCCGGGGCCGAAAATCGCTCTCGTGAAAGTGTAAAGTCCGGCTGCCGCGCACCACCGGCCGGCGGCACTTGAACTCGTCGAAGGAGAGGTAAACGCCGGCTTCGGCGAGCGTGAGCAACGCACCCTCCAAGCCCTCCCGGGCAGTCAAAGATTGAAGATCGCCGAACTCACAGCCGGCGCAATCAAGCAGTTGCCGGTACGGGCTTCGGGGATCGGCGTAAACAGTGCTTTGCAGCTTCGCCAGAAACCGATCCTCACGATGTGCGACGCCTTGGGCGACGATCCGCTTCGCCGCATCGAGCGAAATCCTCTCCGCCAGCAGAGAGTTTACCCCGAAAGCGAAGCTTGCGAGCTTCCTTAGTTTTCTCTTCGTTTCCATGAATTCCCAATTCGCGCAACAGGCTCTCGTGAGAACGCTATCCTCAACAAAGCCTACCAGCAAGACCGACCACCAGATCTGAGGGAGATCATGCCGAGGGCTGCCGGCATCGCGGACAAGAAGGAAGATCCTTCAGGGCATGAGCCGAGGCAGAGCCGGCGGCAGAGTTCATTTTGCGCAATCACGTCCTACTTTTGCTGCCACAGGGGCGGCTCTGAAGTCGGCGCGTCATCCGGAGCTACGGACTTCCGCTCGCAGGGCCGTGGCGATTGCCGCTCGCCACTCGGCAGCTTCCCGATCCGGTGAGAAGTGCTGCCGCCATCTGAGGGCCTGTTCGCTCGCGGCGGTGGCGTTTCCGCTCAGAGTTTCCGCGACCGCGTCCCGCAGCGCGGCGGTGAGCGAAGCCAGATCGCCGGGTGGGCAGAGCCGCACATTCCGGAACGCATGTTCCGGTTCCGCCAGCACCCCGGTGCGCGTGGCCACCATGGGAATGCCTGTCGCCAGGGCGCGCATGTGGCTGTGGGAACATCCTTCCCCCAGTGACGCAGAACAGTAAACGTGGGAGCCGAGAAGCGCCGATTGCACTTCGGCAGGGGTTACCGCGCCGGGGAACGTGAACGCAGCCGGATGTCGCGCCAATATGTTGCTCCGGCAGTCTTCCCAGAACTCTTTATTTCTATGGTCTACGGCTCCAAACACCGTAAGATTGACGGGTAAGCCTTCGTCCGCCAATTGCTCCACGGCGCGCAACAACAGATGGGTCGCCTTTTTGAGGGAGAATCCGCCATCGGAGACGATACACGCGGTTTCTCCGCCGGGAGGCGACCACAACGGGCATTCCCCGATGCCGTGCAGGGAATTATGAACCACCCGATACTTGCCGGGAGCCGGGAAGAAGGTAGAGAGAGTTCGAGCCTGTTCTTCGTTCGTCGCCACCAGCAGCGAAGCGTTTTCCGCCACGAAACGCACGGCCGAGAGCAGGAACGGGCTGCGAAAATCGCGCGAAAAATCGGTGCCGCGGATGGAGGCGACATGGGGCAAACCCAGACTGGACGCCACTTGCTGCGCGATAAACCCCGTCATGGAGACATAGAAAGACAGAACCACGTGTCTGGCGGCCGGGTGCTCGCGCATTCTTGCTTCGATGGCGTTGCGCAGGAGCAGGTGGTCGCAGCGGAAGACCTCCGGCGTACCGGCGCCGGACCGCAATTCGGACTTCTCCAGGACGCCGGCGCCCAGCGGTGCGAGCAGCAGCAGCCTCTCCGGGCTAAGATGCACAACCTCGACGCCCCCGGCCACCTCGGCGGGCGTCTTGCAGGCGGCTGGTTGACGCCGCGGGTAGATCAGCACCCTGGATTCGCCCGCCACAGCCAGCATTCCGGCTACGCGCAGGGCCGCTTCTTCCAAGCCCCCGGGAACCGGGGGGACGAACGAGGTTATCAGGTGAATGATGGTCATCGCGAATTGCGGTACGGCACGACCCGGCCGGTGCGCCCGGTCATCGGGTTTATTGTCCCATGGCGCGAACGGGAATTTTGGTTCTGGGGGCGCGGCGGTGAGGAGGGTTATAGTGGAGTTTAGCCTTTAGCCACTATGCCTTTTGCAACCATTCCCGATGCCCTCGAAGAGATTCGCGAGGGCCGCATGTTGATCGTCGTCGACGATGAGGACCGCGAAAATGAGGGCGACCTCACCATTGCCGCCGAGAAAGTGACCGCGGCGGATATTAACTTCATGGTCACCAACGGCCGTGGGCTGGTCTGCCTGGCGCTCGACGGCGAGATTTGCGACCGCCTGCGGCTGCCCACCATGTCGCAGCAGAACACCTCGCGCTTCGGCACCGCGTTCTGCGAAACAATCGACGCGCGGGAAGGGACCACCACCGGGGTGTCCGCCGCCGATCGCGCCACCACCATCCAATTGACCATGCGGCCGGAGACGCGTCCGGAGGACCTTTCCCGTCCCGGACACGTGCTGCCGCTGCGCGCCCGCGACGGAGGCGTGCTGGTGCGCGCCGGGCAGACTGAGGCGGCCGTGGACCTGGCCCGCATGGCCGGCCTGCGCCCCGGCGGCGTCATCTGCGAAGTGATGAATGAAGACGGCAGCATGGCTCGTGTGCCGCAGTTGATCGAGTTCTGTAAGCATCACGGATTGAAAATGACCTCGGTGGCCGAACTCATCCGCTACCGTACCCAGCATGAAAAATTCGTGCGCCGTGTCGCCGAAGGGTGTCTGAAAACCGCCGCCGGCGAGTTCCACACCATCTCCTACTCCAGCAACCTGAATGAAGAGACGCACCTGGCGCTGGTATACGGCGAGCCCGCCGGCCGGGAACGGGTGCTGGTGCGCATGCATTCCCACTGCGTCTACGGCGACGTCTTCGGCTCCCTGGAATGCAACTGTCAGAAGCTGATACTCCGGTCGCTCGAGATGATCGCCGAAGACGGCGCCGGAGTGCTGGTGTATCTGCACCAAACGGGGCGGGGAATTCAGATCCGGAAGACGGAGGATGCCCTCGGATGGCTCGAACCGCACAGCCGCGAACACATGCACTATCAAAAGCCGGACGGACAGCGACTGCTGCAATTCGAAAGCGGAATCGGAGCGCAGATCCTCTCCGACCTGGGTTTGCGCACCATTCGGCTGCTGACGAATCATCCCCGCAAGGTGGTCGGCCTGGAAGGTTACGGGATCGAGATTGTCGAACAGGTTGGCGTCAGGTGGTGAGCGGCGGAAGGTCGAGGAGTTCGGAATGCGTCGTGTGATGCGGCTGTTGGCGGGCGTCCTGGCGACCTCGGCTCTCGTTTTCGCGGCCGGTCCTCCCGTATTGCGGATGGCGCCCGAAGACGCAGTCTGGATCGGCAATCTCAAGTTTCACGCTTTTGCGGGGTCACCCATCGGCGAAAGACTGCTGGCGCGCCTCGACTCCGGCTCGAAGGGGTTTCAATCGTTGGCGGCCGCCGCCGGCTTCGACCCCATGCGCGACCTGCGGGAGATCTTCTTCTATTCTTCCGATGTTCGTCTGGACGCAGGGGATGGCGTTCTCGTGCTGAGCGGAAAATTCGACGGGCCACGCATCGAATCCTGGGCCGCGGCGCAGGGCGCCGAGCGTAGTGTGTATCAGGATGTGCCGTTTTATCGGAAGAACGACACCTCGCCGGCCCTGGCGCTTCTCTCCGATACGCTGCTGATGGTGGGCGACGCCGGGTTGCTCCGCGCCGGCATCGCCCGCTATCAGGCCGAAGGCGGGCAGAACGACGGCCTGCTGGCGCAACTGGAAAGCCTGAACGACAGCCACGACGCATGGATCCTCAACCGCAAGCCAAAGGAAAGCTGGGCCGCCCGCGAGCCGCGTCCCAGCCAGCCGGGCCAGCCGTCCCTGAACGCGGGGTTGTTTGAAACCATGCAGAGCGCCAGCCTGAGCCTGCGCTTCGGCCAAAACGTCGAGGTGGAAGGCGACGCCGAGACGCGAACCCAAAAAGACGCTGCCGCGCTGGTGGACCTGGTTCGCTTTCTGCGCGGCATGTTGCAGATGAACAAGAAGTCGCCGCGCAACGAGCTGCTGTCGAAGGTCCTCATGGGCGTCCAGCCCAAGGCCGAAGGGAACCGGTTTCAGGCCACGCTCACTCTGACCGGCGACGATTTCGACCGGATTCTGGAGTTGACTGCGCCCGCGAAGAAACCCGCCGAACCGGACAAAAGCAGCGGCGAGCCGGTTCCGTCAACGCCCCAGCCGTAGGGGGAGCGTGCCTGGCGCCGGTTCCGCCCGCGATGCGGTTCTCGAGATGGCGCGCACCAGCTTGCGATAGGGCAGGATCTCAATATCCGTGAAACCCAGCCATGCGCCTTCCCTCCAGGTTGAGTAAAACCACCGCGCCAGCATGGCGATGTGTTCCTGCCGCTCGCTGCTGTCGAGCTTCGGACACACCAGCGAGGCGGCCAGTTGGCGCAGGCGCCGGTCCATCGGGACCATTTCGCCGGCTTCCGCCGCCACGGGAAATGGACGGAGTCGAGCCACGCGCCGGCAACGAGAAACAACAGCGGACGCACTCCGGATGGACGGAAGGCGCGACAGCCACGCCGTTCAGCCGGTCGACGTCGGAGGCAAGATCGTCGCGCAGCTTGAGAATCTGTTGCACCCGTTCGTAGCGGCCGTGCTGGCGGGCCGCTTCTTCGAATTCCATCTCTTCACTGAGCCGGTCGCGCGCGGCGGCGATGCTCGAAGCGAGCAGCGATCTCCTTGCGATTGGTAGAAATGCACCATGACGCTCCACTTCACTGCCATACTCGCCGTCACTGACCGCCAGTTGGCAGGGGCGCAGGCAGCGATTCATCTCTCCGTAGATACAGCCGGGATGATCGAGCGGCGGGTTCCAGGTCTTCGGGACAGCGCCTTATCTGGAACAGGTCCAGCACCTCCTGCTCAAAGCGTTCGGCGCGCCAGCGCGCGTGCGGAATGGGCCGTAGTAGAGCGCCCGCGAACCGCCCAGCCGGTTAGTCACCTGGCTGCGCGGGAACCGGTTGGAGAGAATCAGCTTCACGAACGCGGGAGTCCGCAGGTTCAGAACCTTCAGGTATGTTTCAGGCAGATATCGCCGCGCCGCCTCGTAGGAAATCAATGCCGCCTCGAGTTTGGAGGCGACTGGCCAGTATTCGACGCGGGCGGCCACTCCACGCAGGCTGAGCAGACGTGAAGGCGTTGCGAGGGGCGCCGAGCAGGCGCTTCATCCTGCGGCGCAGCATGGTGGTGCGGCCAAGATGCGGAGTGCCCTCGTTTGCCCAGACGAGGTACACGGCCGATTGATTGGGTAGCCCTGCCAGCGCGGCATCCAACGCTTCCGGCGTCACCGGGTATCCGGATTGCCGACGGTTGGGGAGTAACCATCCGTTCTTCTCGCCGGAAGAGTCGATATAGTCTTCCACCGAAAGCGGAGCGAAGCGGGCCACGCCCAGGTTCTCCGCGACGTGGTCCGGGTTGCCCATGCCCACCAGGGCAACGGCAACGCCAGGGGTGGAGCGGGTGAATTGAATAGCGCGCTGGGCGTCGCTCGTTGCGCCAGGCATGCGGGCGGCAATCTGCGCGTTGACGCGGCCAACCAGTTGCGCCTGGTGGAGGCTGGCGCTCGCCACAACAGTGATGCCCAACACGTGCGCCAGATCAAAAGGGTGTGGGGCTCGCCTTCGCCGAGTGGCTCCAAACGCTGGGTGAACGCCTCGGTCATGGCCATGTTGTATGGCACCTGGACGAAGCGGAAGTGGTGGCCGCCGCCAGCGACGCTTTTTGCGATTTCGGCGATTCTTGCCAGGCTCAGCCGTTCGCGGTGTCCGGACAGACCGCGGTAGCCGGCCCAGGTGGCGGTGCCGTAATAGCGGATCGTCCCGCCGCCACCAGCTCCTCCAGCTTGACGAACGCCGCGCGAATGCGATGGTAGAATTCCCGCTCCGGAATGTGGGCCAGTTGGGTTTCCGGATTGTGCAGGTAGAAGATGTCGATCGGAATCCACGCCCAGATTGGCACGGCTGCGCTCGATCTGGTCCTCCAGAAACTCCGGCTTCATGGAGTGCATGCCGCCCACGATGTCGGCCGGCTGGAGTATTTCGCTGGGGACGGCGCCGGGAGTCAGAAAGCCGGCCTTGGTCGAAACCACCAACTCGTCACGGTGCGCGTCTTTCGCATCGAACAGCAGCCGCAGCGCGGCGCCGATGTCACGCTCGGAACGCTGGTGCCGGTAGTTGATGGAGGTGTCGAGGAAATTGACGCCACCGCGCACGGCGCTGCAAATCGCCTGAACGTATTTGCTGCTGGAGACCTCGTCCATGCCTCCCAGATAGGTGCCAAGGCCCAGGCTGGAGACGGTCAAGCCCTGGGCCAGCCGGAAAAAGTCGTTCTTCTTGTGAAGCGGGAACCGCGAAGCGAAGCCCAGTGTGGCTTCCGCCGAGGCAAAACCAAAGCCCATCAATTTAATTGTAGCGAAGGGTGGTGGCCGATCTCAGCGGCGCCGCTACTCGAGAGTCACCGGGCGGTCGAAGACAACGTCGAGCGTGGAGCCCCTCCGGATTTCCACTTCGCGGCCGCGCGTCAGCATGGCGGTAGCCAGGCCGACCGCCGTGCCGGCGCCCGCGCCGATGCCCACGCCCCGCCAGCGGCGGTCCGCGATGGCGCCGATGGAGGCGCCGCTTCCCGCCAGAATGGCGACCTGGCCGACGTCTTTCCCGACCGAGCTGCCCTGCCGGATGGCATCGGTTTCCGCATCCACTTTCTGGCCGGTGCCTTCGTCATCCACCGAAGTGACCCGCGGGGCAACCGAGAAGACCCGCCCTTGTGGTGTGGTTAAGCTCTCCAGCCGGATGGCCAGCTCCGCCCGGCCCTTCACGCGGCCGCTGCGCTTGACGGCGGCCACCGCGCCTTGCACGTAGCTGCCTACCGGGACGATGATGCCGTCGCGGCCGGCAATCGGGCTGGCGGTTCGAAGGTAGACGTAATCGCCCACGCGGGCGGTGCGGCTGCTGACGGTGTTCTCCATCCGCAGCAGAACGTGGGCGCCCTTGGGGATTTGAGATTCGCTGGCGAATGCCCCCGCCACGACGGCCGGGGCGACCAGTGCCGCCAGAAGCACCAAACCATGCCCGGGGGTGCGGCCGCTTTTGATCATGGGCACACTCCTCCCTTCATGCTAACCCCGCAAGCAGGCATCCATTGCGAGGTCGGAGAAAGCGGCCGGCCTGCGGCTCCCTGGTACCATCGTGGGGTGACCGATTGGAACGCCCGACTCTACGAAAGCCAGTGCTCGTTTGTGTGGGAGAAAGCCGCCGATCTGGTGGACCTGCTGGCGCCGCGCGTGGGCGAAAGGATTCTCGATCTCGGCTGCGGCTCGGGGCGGCTGACGCAGAAAATCGCCGCCGCGGGCGCTTCGGTGGTCGGCCTGGATAACGCTCCGGCCATGCTGGCGCAGGCAGGCGAGCAGTTTCCCGAACTTACCTTTGTCCTGGCCGACGCGACCCGGCTGCAGTTCCGGGAACCCCTTCGGGAAGGCTCGTTCGATGCGGTTTTTTCGAACGCCGCGTTGCACTGGATACGGCCGGAGCAAGCGGTGGCGGCCAACATCGCCGCACTGCTCAAGCCGGGCGGCCGGCTGGTGGCGGAATTCGGCGGCAAGGAAAACGTGCGCCACATTACCGCCGCCGCCGCGCAGGCGGTTACGGAGGCGGGCTTCCAGGCCGTGGCCGGCGACGAGGGCTGGTTCTATCCTTCCATTGGCGAGTACGCATCGCTGGTTGAAAGCGAGGGGCTGGAAGTTGTCCAGGCAATGCTGTTCGACCGGCCGACTCCGCAGGACGGCGGGGAAGAGGGCTTCCGGCTGTGGCTGGCAATGTTTGGTTGGAAGCTGTTCCAGCACGTGCCTCCGGAACAGGCGCCGGCCGTGCTGGCGCGGACCGAAGAACTGCTGCGGCCGGCCCTGTTCCGCGACGGACAATGGGTCATCGATTACCGGCGTCTTCGGGTGGCGGCACGGAAGCGATAAACGTTTCCGGCACTCACGGCGTGGTGTCTTCCTCGCCTTCACCACCGGTGACTTCATCCACAACGGTTTTGGTTACGCGCACGGCGTCGGCGTTGGCGATGACGCGGCCGCCTCGATCCATGGTGTAGATTTTGGTGAACTCGGCGCCCAGGAAAAAAATCTGCGCCGAATAATACAGCCATAACAGGAACGCGAACAGCGAGCCCGCCGCGCCGTATGGAGAAGCCGTGGTGGAGCGGCCGAGGTACAGCGAAATCAGCTCCTTGCCGGTGCTGAACAGCAGCGCCGTCACGCCCGCTCCGAGCACGTCGTAGCGCCATTCGGTTACCACGTCGGGAAGGTAGTGAAAGATCAGGGAGAAGACCAGCCAGGTAATGGCGAACGATGCCACAATGCTCGCCAGAATAAACCACCATTTCGCCAGAAACAGCGATTCCACCTGCTGCTTGACGCCGGAAAGCGCCGTGGAACCGATCAGCGAGGCCAGCAACACGGCCCCCACCACCAGAATGATGAGAAAGGAAAGAAGCCGCTTGCGAACCCAGCGCCAGACCAGCCGGCCCGGCTTTGTCTTGACGCCCCACACCAGGTTGAGCGCCGTCTGAAGCTCGGCGAAGACTACCGTGGCGCCACCCAGCATGGTTGCCGTTCCGATGAAGGTGGCCAGCGATTTCCGGCGCGCCGCGGCGGCAATCAGGCTTTGCGCCAGGCCGGCCACCTGCGGGCCGGCGACGTTGGTCAGGTAATACACCACTTCCTCGCGGGCGGCCTGGCGGCCGAACATCGAGCCGATGACCGCCACCAGCAGAATCAGCAGCGGCGCCATGGAAAACACGGTGTAAAACGAAAGGGCCGCGGCAAGGTGGGTGGCGTTGTCGTTCTGCCAGGCCTGAATGGTCCGCAATAGCAGGCGCCAGGCGCGGGCCGGTAATCTTTCTTTGGGTGAACTCTTCATCGGTTGTTCGAGCAGTCCGCCTCTCATTGTTGCGCATCGGCGGCGCCGGGTTGTCTCGCCTCGCGTGATACGTTGGAAGTATGGGTCTTTCCGATTCGTTTATTGCACAGCGGTTCGGCATCCTCGAGGGCGACCTGGAAAGCTATCTGGGCGAAGCGCTTTCCCACGGCGGGGACTACGCTGATTTGTACTTCGAGTACGTCGTCTCCACCTCTCTCAGCTTGGACGAAAGTATTGTGAAGAGCGCCAGTCAGGGCGTCCGGGTGGGCGTCGGGGTTCGCGTCGTTTCGGGCGAGCGGACCGGCTATGCCTACAGCGACGATCTGAGCCCGGACAAAATCCGCAAAGCGGCCGCGACGGCTGCCTGCATCGCATCCGGCCCGGCCAAGATCGTCAAGACGGGTCTCGAGGACGCGCCGCGCCGCAATCTGTACCCGGTGGTGGTGTCGCCCGCGGATACCGCTCTGGCCGAGCGGGTGGAATTAGTTAAACGCGCCGACCGCGCGGCACGGGCGGCCGATGCCCGCGTGTTCCAGGTGCAGGCCACCTACGGCGACCAGATCCGCCATCTGTTAATCGCCTCGAGCGACGGCAAGCTGGGCACCGACCGCCAGCCGCTCACCCGCATGGGCGTCGCCGTGCTCGCGCGCGAACACGACGGACCGCCGCAGCGCGGATATTCGGGCGGCGGAGGACGGGTGGCGCTGGATTTCTTTCTGACCGAAAAAACTCCGGAACACTTCGCGCGCGAGGCGGTGCGGCAGGCGATTGTGCAGCTTGGGGCCAGGCCCGCGCCGGCCGGCCAGACGACGGTGGTGCTGGGTCCCGGGTGGCCCGGCATCCTGCTGCACGAGGCGGTGGGCCATGGCCTCGAAGCCGACTTCAATCGCAAGGGGCTTTCCGCGTTCAGCAACCGGATTGGCCAGCAGGTGGCCAGCCCGCTGTGCACGGTGGTCGACGACGGCACCATCGCCGGACGCCGCGGCTCGCTGAACATGGACGACGAAGGCAACCCCACCCGCCAGAACGTGCTTATCGAGAAGGGCATCCTGCGCGGCTACCTGCAGGACACGCTTTCCAGCCGCCTGCTCGACATGCCGCTCACCGGGAGCGGGCGGCGGGAAAGCTACCAGCACTTCCCCATGCCGCGCATGACCAATACCTTTCTGATGGCCGGCGAAAGCGACCCCGAGGAGATCGTGCGCTCGGTGAAGAAAGGGATCTATTGCCGCACTTTCGGCGGCGGCCAGGTGGATATTACCAGTGGGAATTTCACTTTTTCGGCCACCGAGAGTTATCTCATCGAAGACGGAAAGCTCACCGCGCCGCTGCGCGACGCGACGCTGATCGGCAACGGCCCGGAGGCGCTTGGCTATGTCAGCATGGTGGGCAACGACCTGGAGCTCGACGAAGGCATCGGCATCTGCGGGAAAGAAGGGCAAAGCGTGCCGGTGGGAGTTGGAATTCCTACCATAAAGATTGACCAGATGACGGTAGGAGGCACCGAGTGAACGGAAACGGGTTCCTGGAAGAGGTGGCGGAGAACGCTGTCCGGCAGGCCATCCGGAAAGGCGCCACCGGCGCCGAATGTACGGCGGCCGAAGGGGACGAGTTTTCCGTGACGGTTCGCAAGGGAGAGGTGGAAACCCTGAAGGACGCCGGATCTCGAGGCGCCGGCCTGCGCGTCCTGGTGGGACGGCGGAGCGGATCGGCCTACACCTCCGACCTGACCGGCGAAGGGCTGGAGCAGATGGTGACGGCGGCGCTGGAGCTGGCCGGGGTGGCGACCGAAGATCCGCATGCCGGCCTTCCGGAACCGGATGAGCTGGGATGCCTGGAGGGCGACCTGCAACTGACTTCGCCCGACATCGAAGCGCTGAGCACCGATTTCAAAATCGCGCAGGCCAAGGCCGCCGAGGCCGCCGCGTTTGCCTCCGACGAGCGGATTCAGAACTCCGAGGGCGGCAACTTCGATTCCAACCGGGGAATGCGGGTGTTCGCGAATTCACTCGGCTTTTTGGGCGGGTACCGCGCCACCAGTTGTTCGCTCAGCGTCGTGCCCATCGCCCGGCAAGGCGATTCGATGGAGCGGGACTACTGGCTTACCGTGTCGCGGAGGCACGCCGGTCTGGAGCCGCCCGACGAAGTAGGCCGCCGGGCCGCGATGCGCGCGGTGCGCCGGCTGGGCGCCCGCACGGTGCCGACGCAGAAGGCCGCTGTCGTCTTCGAGCCGCGCACCGCCGCCAGCCTGCTGGACAACATCTTCGACGCCGTCCATGGCGAGATGGTCTACCGGAAATCGTCGTTTCTGGCGGATAAGCTGGGTGAAAAAGTGGCCTCCGAGGCGTTGACCGTCATCGACGACGGCACACTTCCCGGCCTGTTCGGCACTTCGCCATTCGATGACGAAGGCGTGCCGTCGCGCCGCACGGTGGTGATCGACAAAGGAATATTGAAGAGCTACCTGCTGAACACTTATACGGCGCGCAAACTCGGGATGAAGACCACCGGCAACGCGTCGCGCGGCCTGGCGGGCAACGCCGGCATCGGGCACGGAAACCTGTTCATCGAAAAAGGCCTTTCCAGTTCCGAAGAAATCATCGGGTCGGTCAAAAACGGCTTCTACGTCACCGAGCTGCTCGGCTTCGGCGTAAACATCGTCAACGGCGATTATTCCCGCGGCGCCGTGGGCCTGTGGATTGAGAACGGCGAATTGGCGTATTCTGTATCCGAAGTCACCATCGCCGGCAACCTGCGCGATATGCTGCACGGAATTGAGGCGGTCGGCGCCGACCTGGAGTTTCGGGGCTCGATTGCGGCTCCGACCTTGCTGGTGCGGGAGATGACAATCAGTGGCCACTAGCCCTCTCACTATCGAAAAGCGGAAGCCGCCGGTGGCATTGGTGCTGGTTCTGGCGGTGATGGCAGTGTTGGGCGCAGCGCTGTTCTATTTCTTCATCGACCGCACGCCGGCGCCGAAAGCTCAAGTCACGCTTACGCCCGAAGCCAAGGCCTATGTGAAAAACCTGGATCTGTCGGGCGTGGAAATGAAGGCCGCCGCCAACATGCTGAACACCACGGTGGTCGAGATTACCGGGAAGATCGGCAACAAGGGCCCGCGTGCGCTGCGCCTGGTGGAGATCATCTGCATTTTCCGCGATCCGTACAACCGGGAAGTCTACCGCGAGCGGGTTCCGATTGTTCGCGACCGTGGCGGAAGCCTGAAGCCGGGTGAAACCCGCAATTTTCGTTTGGCGTTTGAAAACCTCCCCCCAACCTGGAACCAGGCGATGCCGGGCATGGTCATCGCCGGGATCATCTTCGAAAGCTGAGGGAAAGCAGGAAACATTTCCGGATTGGAAAACGGCATGACGCGAGTTCTCCTTATCGACGACGATGCGGAGCAGTTGGAGCTGCGCCGCCTCGTACTGGAACAGGCCGGGATGGAGGTTCACACGGCCGAATGTCCCGAAGCGGCGCGGCGGTTGTTTGCTTCGGACGCGCCGTCCCACGTGGTGATGGACCTGCGGCTGCCGCGGGTGGAAGACGGGCTATCGCTGATCAGGCACCTGCGAAGCGAATCGCCGGGCGTGGACATCGTGGTGCTTTCGGGGTTTCCCGCCGATTTGGACCGGTTACCGGAGTCCCGGATGGTGAATACCGTGATGAAGAAACCCGTCCGCTCGAAGCGCCTGATCGAGCGTCTGGCGGTCGCCTCGGTCGCCTTGATCGGGGTAGCGCTGATCGGCTGGCAATTGGCTCAAGCCGCTTGCTTCGCGGTCTGAAGCCGCCGGCAGCGAAAAGGATTCCACATGGTTCTAAAATCCATCAAGGGGCGGTTGCGAGAGGACAAGACCGTCCTGCTCCGCGTCAAGGTTATCCCCAGAAGCAATCGGACCTGTTTTGCCGGCGAGATGGAAGACGGATCGCTGAAGTTCAAGCTGGCGGCGGTGCCGGAAAAAGGCAAAGCCAACGCCGAGCTGACGGCCTGGCTGGCGGAGTATTTCGAGGTGGCGAAAGCGAACGTCACCATCGTCAGCGGCGAGAGCTCGCCGCGAAAACTGGTGCGCGTGTCGCTGTAATGCGAGCTGCCGCTCCGCCGCCGGCTATTCGGAGGGAGGCGGCATCCGTTTGCGGGCGACGGGCGAGCCGGCTTCCAACTCCCGGGCGCGCAGGTAATCGGCGCGCAACTGCTTCGAAATCTTCAAAGCCACGTCGGCGCTGGCTCCCCGGAACTTGCCGCCCAGACTTTCCTGGGTGGTGGCCCAAATCACGTCGCCGTCCTTGTTCAACAGGCGAACCGCCGCCGACGCCTCGTGCTGGCGCTCCTGGATGCGCTGGCTCTCGTTTTCCCCGACACTGGCTCCGCTCGAGCGGGCATCGCGCCCCGTCTCGGTGTTCTTATCGACCGGCGTGCTGAGACTGAAAGACAGGCGGCCAGTGAGACTGTCGGAACTCTGGTGCACGTCGGTAAACACCAGGTCCTCGGCCGATCCACGCAGCACCGCGTCGGCCCGCTGTTCGTTCTCGGTGATCGCAAATAAGCCGGAGGCGTGCAAGGCGTTGATGACCATGTCCCGCACCTGCGACGCTGTCTCACCGCCTCCGAACTTGTCCACGTAGATCCGCCTCACCTGTAGCAACTCCCGCTGCGCCTCGAGAGCCGGGTCCAATGCGGCCAATTCGACACTGGGCTCCGGAGCTGGCGCCGGAGGCCTTTCGCTGGCCGCCAAGCCTGCCGACAGCGCAATTAACATGCCGAGCACGATCGTGAATGGTGGCCTTGCGCTTGCCATAAATCTCATCCCTTTCCTGATTTGCGGGCCTCTTCATCCTGGTAAACGACCTTTAGCCCCGTTCGCGCCTCCAGACCCACCAGTACCTGGCGGATATCGCCGCCTTTCACCTCGAACACCATGGCGTGCTGGTCGCCCTCTTCATTCCTGAAGCCGACAGTCAGAAAGTGCTTCCGCTTCTTGCTGAGAAGAAATAATGGCGAGATCAGCACCGATTCGGCGATGCGGCGGTTTACCTTCTGGCCGTATTCCAGCAGGTTGATGCTATCCCACGGCACGCTGACGGTCACCTTCTTCAGCCGCAGCAGCAGGCGCTGGTTGTTGGTGGTGAGCAAAGTGCCCGAGGCGTTCCTGGGAATCTCGGCGACTGTGCCGCCGATATACTGCACCTTGCCCCCGGCATCTTGCGTCCGCGCCGGAACCGCCAGCGCGGCAATCGCCAGCACGGCCAGGGCGACAATGTGTTTGGCGTTTTTCATCCGGGGCCTTCCCGTGTTTGGGATGCCGGTGGCCTTCGTTCCCGCGCCGGCCTTACCTGACGCAGAAGCCTTCCGGTGAGAGACCACCCGACAGAGTAGTAGTGGCGGGAAACAGGCCGGATTCTCACTATATTTTGAAAAAGTGAGGTCCCGATCACATCAGCGGCCCGGCTAAGGTGTTTGTGCCGGGGATCTCTTGAGCGAAAGTCGCGGCCGGGCCTCTCCGACCTTCGGCAACCGAGCGGGTGTGCGACGCATCCATGATAGTACCCGCGCACCGGCTGAGAACGTGGTTGCGGCGGCTTATGGCGCGGCGGGCGCCCTGCTTCTACCGGCTATTCCCTGGGAAAGAAAGGCATTATGTTTTTAAGGAAGATTCTCGCCAGCACTGTCGCGATGTTGATTTTGCTGGCCGCTCAAGTTCCGCTGCGGGCTGAAGAACTGCATCTCGACTACGGCGCACTTTCCAGCGCGCTCGATAAACTGGCGGCTGGCGACCGGAAGACCGTGAACGACGCGATCGAGCTAATCAAGAAGGGCAACCACGGGCTGGCCCTGGAACGTCTGGAGGCTCTCAACCAGAGCGAGCCGAACAACGCGGCGCTGCGGATTCTGACCGCCTATGCGCTGTTACAGCTCGGCAATTTCGTGGGCGCGTTCGAGAATGCCCAGACTGCCGAGAAAGTGCCCGGCGGCAACGTCTACGCCTGCTGGTTCCTGGCCAAGGTCGCACTGTTGACGGGCAAACCCGAGGTGTGCCGCCGCGAGATGGGCCATCTGGAGAAAGCCGGCGCCCCGGCGTCCCAGCTTCGCGAGCTGCGCGAAGAGATGGCGGCAAAGCAAAAGAGCCAGTCGAAGAATTGACCGGGACCCACCGCAAGTCGTGGGAAGCCGGCCGTCTTACGGGGTTACCACCGAAACCAGCGTCACCGGACCGAGCAGACCCGAGTCGGGGGCGATGCGTTCTCTACCGAAGCCGAAGGCGGTGCCCCGGCCCGACGCCGCGCCGGCCAGCACGCGTTTTTCCGGCGGAGCCAACCGGTCGCCGATCTGGCGGTTTGTCCATTCGTTCGTGACCCGGATCTCCAATCGGTTCGCTCCCGGCTTCAACACACCGGTTACGTCAACTCGGTAAGGCGGCTTCCAGAATGTCCCCAACGCCTTGTCGTTTACCGAAACTTCCGCGAGGTCGTTCACCGTGCCCAGGTCCAACAGCAGCTTGGCTCCCGCGTGGAACCAGGTGGAAGGCGCCGATATGGTTTTGGTGTAAGTGGCGGTTCCCGAAAAATACTTCACGCCCTCGTCGCGGCTCGCCGTCCAGGATTCCAGTGTTTCCATCCGGAGCGTCGCCGGCGCACCCAGGTTTGGCGGGAAGCTGACATCCCACGGCCCACTCACCGTGGCCACGCGGGTGCCGGTGGATTGCGGCAGAACTCGAGACGGCGAGGAGGCCGGCCGCCGGAAAACCACGAAGACGGTTTCGCGTTCGTCCAAATTGAGAGGTACCGTGGTGCGCCCGCCGTCAATCGTATACGAGGCCGGCTCGATCCCGCCGGTGTCGGGATGCCACAGCTCGGCTT
Source organism: Bryobacterales bacterium (assembly GCA_963810595.1). Taxonomy (GTDB): domain Bacteria; phylum Acidobacteriota; class Terriglobia; order Bryobacterales; family Bryobacteraceae; genus CAWEOG01. The sequence continues at coordinate 15,773 of CAWEOG010000022.1, forward strand.
GCTTGCCCGTCACGCGGAAACGGGCAACCGTCGCCTGTGGGCGGTCGGTGCGATTGGCGACGTAGTAAATGTCGGTATCGCCGGCACGGCGGTGGATCCACGGCATGTCGGCATCCAGCGACCGCGCGTATTCGAAGTCCTTCTCAACACCCATCGAGGCCAGGACTTCGGTGGGCGGAATGCCCCACACCACCCTGCCTTTTCCGAATACGCGCTGGGTGCGGCTGACGCCGTCGAGGTCTCCCCACAGTTCGTTTGCCAGCTCCCGCACTTCACCGTCGGCCTGGGCCGCTCCGCCTTCCAGGCTGGGGGAGGCCACCGGCCTCGGCCCCAATATCGTCGCTCCGCCCGCCACCAGGTCGCGCAGCTTGCGTAGCACCTCCGGGCGCATGCGGTCGATTTCCGGCAGCACCAGCAAGCGATAGCTCATGCCGTCGGGCAACACCAGTCGGCCGTCGCTGCCAACCGACATCCGATGCAGCAGGACGTCCACGTTGATGTAGTCGTAGTCGTAGCCCTCCGGCGGCGCCGGCCGCAATCCCGCGCCCCAGATGGGCATGGTGGAAGGCGCGCCTTCGTCCAGCAGATAGGCCAGATCGGCAACGAACAGCCCCTGCTGCAAGCAGGAAGGAATTGCGCGCCAGGTAGGTGATGAACGGCCGGGCCTGCTCCGCCCAGGTGATGTTGCGGTTGATGTGCGTGCCCACCATCGTGTTGCCGGGCTTGGTGTCGAGCGGCTGATGCGCCGAGGTGTGAAATACCATGCGATTGACGCCTTGTGCGAACCAGTAGTCCGCGATCTTTTTCAGTGTGTAGGGCGCTTCGTAACCGCCGCCGGTGAACGACTCGGTGGCCACCAGGCGCTTGCCGTACGCGTGGGACGACGATGCCGCGCCGCGGACGTCCACGTAATACATCGGCTCCGGATGCAGCGCGTGCACCCAGAACTCGCCCATCGGGATGTCGACCTTGCTCTTGTTGAGCAGCGTGTCTTCGAGAATCTCCAGAGACACGCCGGACGCTTCGGCATAAGTGCCCAGGCCCTGGCGGTGCAGCAGTTCGGTCAGCAGGCCGAAATGGTTGTCGGCGAACATGTCGGCCAGCGTGCGGCGAAAATCCCACAGGAACCGGTCGCTGATTGCGGCGCTCTCCACCACGCGGCCGGCCAGTGCCGGCAGATACGGTGTCGGATCGTAACCGCGGCGCTTGCGGAATTCAGGAATCATATCGTCGGTCCAATTCTGCATGCCGGCTTCCCAACTGTCGATCAGAACGTACTGCAGGCTCTTGCCGTAAAGCGGTCCCAGGCTCCGCTCGATCGGATCGAAGTAGCCGTGGAAGTACGCTTCCATGTACTTGCGGCTCAGCTTATCGGCCTCGTAGCCCAGTCCGGAGGGCACCGCCGGGCGGTTCTTCGCGCCCGTTAGCGAGTAACCCAGGCGCAGGATGGTCCATTTGCCGGCCGGAACCTCCCAGTTCAGAGTGCCGTCGGGCGCCATCCGGGAAGTCAAATCGACGATGTCGGAGCGCCGGATCACCGCCTCCGCGGGCACCGGCGGCGTGGGTGTGGTTTCGTATTCGAACAGGAAACTGAAGCCGGCTTTGTCTTCCCAGCGATGGACGCGCGCGCCGGCGTGCAGCGCCACTTCGGAAAGGACATATTCTTTAGCTGGCTTCGGCGGCGGCTGCGACATCACCTCGGCCGGCGTCATCGGCGCGCCGCTCAATTCGACGCGATAGAATTTCGCCGCCGTCTCCGGGAAGGCGAAGGTCCGCACCGTGCCGCCGCGATAGAGCTGCTCGCCGGGCAGCTCCACCAGGGTCCGGAAACTCGTGCCGTCGTCGCCGGCCAGCACGCGGCCGAAGGGAATGCCCGCGCGGCCGGCCAGCGTGATCGACGCGCGCGTTGAAGGGTTGGGCAAACTCGAACTGCACCCACGCCGCTCTGCCGTCCGCCGGAGCGGGAATGGTCACCGCGGAGTTCAGGTCGTCGTCGAGCAATGCCGACGTGTCGGCGGCGCCCGTGCTGGTGGTCAGCTTGGGGTGGAATTCCGCCACGGAAACCTCATCCGCCGGAGTTCGATAAGCCACCACCGCGCTGTCGCCGTAATAGGTGGGGTCCGGCGCCTCCCCGGCACGCCCGGGGCCGCGCGTCAGGTTGCGGATGGGCCCGTTCACCGAGGGCGGTTGGGGCAGCTTCCCGGTGAATCTCCGCGGGCCCTGGACGTCGGTTTCGCTCCACACCAGCTTCTTCATCGCCTGCTCGGGCTTGACCCACGGCCCCCCGGTCTCGCTCCATCCCGGCGAGCTGAAAATGGCCATTTCCAGACCCAATCGCTGGGCCTCGGCCGCGGCGTGGCGCACCGCGTCGTACCATTCGGGGCTGCCAAACTCGATTTTGTGTTCCACCGTCTGCCCGGCGCCGAAGGCCACGTCGGCCAACTGGAAACCGGCGATACCGGCACGTTTCATCCACTCCAGATCTTTGGTGATGCCTTCTTTGGTCACGTTGCCGCCGGTCCAGTGCCACCAGGTTCGCGGCCGGGCCGAATCGGGCGGATTCCGGAAGCCCTGCTCGAGAGCATCGCCCGAGGGCTGGGCCGCCGATCCCACAATCACCAACGCCGCCACTACCGCCGCAGTCGAGAATACAGCCACGCGTGTGTTTTTCATTGGAGGACCCCTGTCCACCTGGCGCCCGGCTGGGCAATCGGGAAATTTTGAAGCAGCCGCGATCCCAGCCCGAGCGCGTATCCGCCTGACAAAGCCTGGATGTGCCGATTTGGCTTACATCATATAACGCGGAGTCGCGCCGGGGGCTGGCCGTTCAGGGAGTGCCGGTGTAAAGGTCTTTTCGTGTTCCGGGAGCTTTTATCCAAGCAGCTTGCACACGGCCGCCAGCAACTGCCGCGGTTCTATCGGTTTCGGCAGGGTCGCGTCGGCGCCCAGCAATTCCGCCATCTTGAGGTAAGAACCGCCGAACGCTCCGGAGACCGCGACAATTTTCGATTCCGGATAACCCTGGCGGATGTCCCGGATGGTCTCGATCCCCTCACGGTCCGGCATTACCAGGTCCGCAACGACCAGGCTGAAGTTCTGGGTTTCCAGTTGTTCCAAGGCTTCATTGCCGTTGCGGGCCGAAACCACTTCGTATCCGGCCGATCTCAGGATCTCCACTAATAGAGTCCGTACCTCGTCTTCGTCGTCCACTACCAGGATTCTACTCCGCGAATTGCCGGCGTTCAGCACCGCCCGGACTTTCGCCGCCAACTCTTCCGGGCGGAACGGTTTGGGGATGCAAGCCACATTCGCATCGGGCGCTCCCGACCGCGCGATCAAGTCTTCGCTATAGCCCGACATGTAGAGCACCTGCATGCCGGGATGTGACCCACGCAAACGAAGCGCCAACTCTCGCCCGGTCATGCCGGGCATCACCATATCGGTCAGCAGCAGATGGATGGGCCCAGCATGGTTGCCAGCCATCGACAGGGCTTCATCGCCGCTGGCGGCTTCTTTAACCCGATAGCCGAAGCCGGTCAACACCGTACTGGCGAGCCGGCGGACCTGTTCCTGGTCTTCCACCAGAAGAATGGTCTCGGTTCCCGACAGGTCGCCAGGCTCCGGCGCAAGTACCACCCCCGTTGACGCGGAAACGGGAATACACGGAAGGCCAATTCTGAAGGTAGCTCCCTCTCCGGGGTCGCTCTCCACGTCGATCCATCCACCACTCTGCCGTACGATTCCATAAACGGTGGCGAGCCCGAGCCCCGTGCCCTTTCCTTCTCCTTTGGTGGTGAAGAACGGGTCGAAGAGCCATTGACGGACCTTCGGGTCGATTCCCATCCCGGTGTCGGCTACCTCCAGCGAGACGTAGGCTCCCGGCTGGGCGTCCGGATGGGCGGCGGCCGCCGCCTGGTCCAGCTCGAGGTTCTTGGTTGCGATGGTAAGGCGGCCCCCTTGCGGCATCGCGTCACGGGCGTTCCCCGTCAGATTCATCAGTACCTGAAGGAGCTGCCCGGGGTCGGCCAGAACCTGGCCCAGCGACGGCGCAAGGTTGGTGACCAACTCCACATCCTCCCCGATCAGCCGGCCGAGCAAGTCGCGGTTCTCGGAGATCACCTGATTGAGGTCCACCGCCTTCAGTTCGACCATCTGTTTGCGGCTGAAGGCCAGCAGTTGCCGGGTCAACTCCGCCGCCCGTTGCCCCGCTTTGCGGACCTCGGTGAGCGACCTACGCATCCGTTCGTCCGTTGTCTGACTGCCGAGCAGAATGTCGCTGTAGCCGTTGATCACGGTCAGAAGGTTGTTGAAATCGTGGGCGATGCCGCCGGCCAGTCTTCCCACGGACTCCATTTTTTGCGCCTGGATCAACTGTTCCTGCACGCTTTTGCGTTCGGTGATGTCGCTCAGCGTAGCCATCACACGCAGAGGACTTCCGTCGGCGGCCCGCGATACGACCCGCCGGTGAGATTCGACCCAGATGTACCTGCCGGACTTGTGGCGCATCCGGTACTCGGAGGAATCCGATTTCTGGTTCTTGTTCCGGCGCTCCGGAAAGTCCTCCAACCAGCCTGTCAGGTCGTCGGGATGCACCATGCCCTTCCACGCCTCGAAGCTGAACGCGAGTTCTCCCGGTTCGTAGCCGAGCAGGGACGCCAGGCGGGGGCTGCTGTACCCACTGTCGCTGGCGAGGTCCCAATCCAGAGTCCCCACGCGCGTGGCCTCCAGGGCGAGTCGCAAGCGTTCCTCGCTCAGCCGTAGCGCCTCCTCAGCCCGCTTCCTCTCGGTGACGTCGTGAATCGTCGCGATTACGCCGATTACCTCGCCGTTGGGCCCGCGGTGCGGCCAGTAAGTGCCGGACACCCAGCCGGATCTGCCGGTTCGCCGCACTTGGAAGGGTATGTCGGGGGAACTGACTGTCTCTCCTCCCAACGCCCGGCGGAGAAATTCGTCCACGTGCTGCTCCGCCAGGTGCGGGAACATTTCCAAGGGGCTTCTACCCATCACCTCGGCGGCCCGCACACCGGTAAGTTCTTCCATGAAGGGGTTCCAGACCCGGTAGCGCAACTCACTGTCGTAGACAATGATGCCCTCCTGGGCACTGCTGATGATCTCCCGGTTGAGCTGCTCGCTGGCCCGCAACGCCTGCTCGGCCCGCTTGCGTTCGCTGATGTCGTGGAAAACCCCCAACGCGTTGGAGACCTGTCCGGCAGAATCTGGCAGCGGCGTGGCCGAGACCGAGATCGTTCGCGTATCCCCAGCCCGCTCGTGGAATACCTCCAGCTCGTACACGCTCGGTTTGCCGGCCCTGCGCTGCTGAGTTTCCTTCTGAACCATTGCCACATCCGCCGGCGAAACAAACTCCAGCAGGCTCCGGCCGATCAACCCGCCGGCCTCGACATCGAAAATTTCCTCGGCGGCCCGATTGGCAAAAACAATCCGTTCGTTCAGATCCACCAGCGCGACTCCCTCGCCGAGGTTTTCAACCAGTGCCCGAAAGCGCGCCTCGCTCTCCCGCAGGGAGGCCTCGGTTTTGAGTCGATCGGCGACCTCGGCTTCCAGTCTTCTGAGGGCGACGGCCATGTCGGCACGCGTCGCTTCATCGGCTGCCAGCAGGCTTTCGAGTTCTGTCTCGATCAGCTTCGAGGACGGCTTCACCACAAACTCGTCGTACTCCGCCCCGGCGGCGGCGAACGCCGTCTGGTCGGCCCAGCAATTAGTTCCGAACAGCTTCGAGCAATAGCCGGCCAGCTTCCCCGCCAACAGGCCACTACCCCAGCGGACTCCTGCCGACCGTTGATAATGTCCTTCCCAACTGTCCTTCACACGGAACCGGCATTCCCGGTTTTCCGGATCGTAGCGAGTCAGCTCCCATCGGCCCCAACCGGCCACCGCCGCGACGTTGGCGATGGCTGCGAATCCCTCGGGAAAGCTCGGGAACCGTGAGATCACCCGCCAGTCCGCCTCCACACTTTTACGCCCCTCACTCTGCAAAGCCAGCAGGAAGCGCCGCGTCCCAACCATGGCCTGGACGCCGTGCATCACGCCGCACAATGTGGTGTCGATCCACAGCATGGCGATCGGCAAACCATCGAAGGTGCAGACGCCCTGTTCGGGATGCCATTCGATCTCGATCCCCGAAACCCGGATCCGCTCCGGCTGATGCTCGCGTTCCGCAATACCCATAAGGATTCCTAGCTATCCAATGAAATCATCGGCAGGTGTTCAGGGATTCATGCCGGTCTCGGGCGTTGCGTTCTCCCGAAAAGCACTAACTCTTCTTCGGAATGACGCCTCGCCGTTCGAGCTCGTGCATCACTTCGAACACGATTTGCGCGGTGCGGTCGGGTTCCATCTGCGCGATGCGTGGCGCGCAGCCGGAAGCCGGAGGTTCGACTACCCCGAAATCGGCCAGGATACACCGCAGCACGGACTCGAGAGCGCGGTGGCCCTCTTCCTGCGCGGCGGTCATCGGCTGCCGGCCTTGTCCGAAATGGAAGCCGCGCATTTCGGCGGCCGCCCGAAAGCCGTCCGGAAACTCGAACGGATACAACATTGCGTCGAACAGCTCCAGGACGCGGTACTGCAAGCTGGTGGCTTCGGCGTACTGGCCGGCCGTGGCCAGCTCGTACATCCGGCGGGTAATCTCGGGAACCACGTTACTGCTGGCGTTGGTGCCGCCGTCGCAGCCCACCAGCAGCATGGGGATCAGCACGGCTTCCCATCCCGTCAGGAAACTGAAGTCCGGACGCGACGGGCGCACGGCGGCCATCATGCGCATCATGGATGCCACGTCGCCGGTGGAGTCTTTGATGGCCACGACGCGTGGAAACTCGGCCAGTCTGCGGATGGTGGGGACGTCGATAGGGCTGGCGAACATCGGAATGTTGTACAGCGTGACGTCGATGGGTGAGTTGCGCGCGATCTCGGCAAAGTACGCGTAGACCGATTCGGGCCCGAGCTTGTAATAGAACGGCGCCACAATGGCCACCGCGCGGGCGCCGTAGCCGGCATATACCTCGCAGGCCTCCAGCGTCGCCTTGACGTTGGCCTCGGCGGCCCCGGCCAGCACGGGAACGCGGCCCGCCGCCACCTCGCAGGTAATCTTCACAATCCGGCGCCGCTCCTCCACCGAAAAGCGCGTGAACTCGCCGGTCGAGCCGTTGGGATAGAGCCCGTGAACCCCGCTCTCAATCAGCCAGGCGTAGAAGCGGCGCATCTCGCCTTCGTTGATCTCGCCGCGCTCGTCGAGAGGAACCAGGGTGGGGGTGAATACACCTTTGAGCTTTTCGGACATGGACGTGTCAGGACCTTGCCTTCGCGCCGCCGCCCCGTCGCGAAGCGGCTCAAGAAGCTAATGGTAAACCGCGCCATCCGGCGAGCACAAGCCGCCCGCCGCCGCATCCGCGGCGTTGCTTCCCGCCGGGTGAGCGAATACACTTTGGAGGACGTGGTGCGGCGATTTCCATCAAAAGTGGATTGGTGGCTGGCGGCGATCCTCATCGTTTGTCCGTTCACCGCATTTCTCGACGACGTCATCACCTGGTGGGAACAGGGGCGGGTGTCGCCCGATTTCTCTGCTCACGTCCTGGTGTTTCTAGCCACGGCAGTGCTGATCACGCTGTTGACCGTACCCGTCGATTATTCGTTCAAAACCGACGAGGTCCTGATTCGCTGCGGCCGCATAAAAAAGCGCATCCGCTATGCGGACATCCGCCGGATGACGCGTGCGCAAAGCTTCTCGAGCGCGCCGGCGCTCTCGCTGCGGCGCCTGGAGCTGACGCTGGCCGACGGCCGCTCGGTCCGCATTTCGCCGAAGGACATGGACGGGTTCCTGAAGGAATTGAAGCGTCGCGCTCCGCACGTTGAATGCAGCCATGCTGGCATTCCGGTTTGTGACTGAGGTCACATCCGCAGGCGCCGATTCCCGCTACATTGGAACCAAACGTCCGCCCGCGTCGCGGGCGATACCGCGCGAGCAATCAATATGCCCATTACCGCAAATCAGACCGTCAAAGAAGCCGCGTCCACTTCGCTCGCGGTCTTGCGCATTCTCGAGGATCACCGGTTGGATTTCTGCAAAGATGCCAGCCGCACGTTGGAGACGGCCTGCGCCGAGAACAACATCCCGATCGAGGAACTGCTGGCGGAGCTCAACCAACAGGGCGTCGGGGCCCAGCGCGAGCCGGCCGACTGGAACAATGAGCCCCTGTGCCTGTTGGCGGCTCACATCGTTCGAACACACCATCAGTACTTGCGGCGCGAACTGCCGCGTTTGGCAGGTTGGATGGAGCGGGTAGTGGCTAATCATGGACCCAGGCGCCCGGAGATGTTTGGTGTGCTTGAAGGCTCGTTCCGTGTGCTGCGCAACGAATTGCTCCCGCATCTCGACCGCGAGGAGGCCGTTCTGTTTCCCGCAATCGCCCGTTGCGAAGCAGCGGTGGTGGCCGGCGCGCCCATTCCCTTATTTCCGTTTGGCCGTTTGGCCAACCCGGTGGCCGTCATGGAACGCGATCACGACGGCGCCTTGCGAATGCTGGCCGCAATGCGCGAGGCGACCAACGGTTATGAATTCTCCGCTGACGCCTGTACCGGATACAAGTCGCTGTTTCGAGGCTTGCGGGAAATGGAAGAGGATCTGCGCCGCCACATCGCTCTCGAAAACGAGATCCTGTTCCGGCGGGCGCGGGAACTGGAGTCCAGCCCCGTGGGTGCGTAGGCGTCAATTCCGGCAATAACCAACAGGACCTGTCGTTCGCGGATACCACACTCTCTTTCACCTTGATGCTAATCGCACCCTTCGGCGACCGTCAGCATTTATGAGAGCGCCCAGCCGGGCAGCGGCCTTACCAGTTCTGGCCACGGTGCCGGCGCCGGGCGGCCGCTTGCGCTCCCATCTAACAGAGCAAGCGCCGCGCCGTGGATGCCTTTGCCGGCGCCGGCCATTTTTCAGGAAGAACATCGGGCTCACGACTGGATCTTTCTGAAGACACGCCATCCCGGGCTCGATCCTCATTCCGATCTGCAAGTTTCCTCCAATTGGGTGTAGTGTTTATAAGAAAGCAGGCCAGCGCGAACCCTGGCTGGCGATTACGACGCAATTCGTTTTCATAAGGGAGATGTGTGACATGGGATTTCGGTTCTCACGACGAAAGATGATGCAGGGAGTGGGTGGCGTCGCTCTGACGCAATCCCTTCCTCAAGTTGACGCGGCGCCCGCGACGCGCACCTGGCCAATTGAGGAAGGTCCGGAAACGCCGAAAATCTGTCTGGCGCCCGGCGATGGCGGTGGGCCCCTGCCTGCCGATCTGAGGCCGCCCGCTCCGGAAGCGAGAGCCAGAAGCGGCGGCTACGGGGGATTTCTGGCGCCGGGAACCGAGCCCGCGCCCGCGCCAATGGAGGGGGGCCGGCCCAATCTCCAGGCCAGCTACCAACGCATCCGGCAGCTCGGCGTCACTCACCTGCTGGGCGTGTCCGTCGGCGGCTTTCCCTGGACCGAAGAAAACGTGCGCCACGCCGTCCAGACCGCCAAACAGGCCGGGCTGGTGGCCTACAACTCGATGATCCCCGTGTCGAGCAACATCCTCTATGGCAAACCGGCCCGCGCCAAGGATATGGAGATGTTCCTGGCATCCATCGAAGCCGCCGGAAAGGGCGGGCTGCCGGTGGCCGAATACAACTTCTATGCGCACCGGGCCATCGAGGGCTACTACGAAATGGTCGGCCGGGCTAACGCCGGCTACACCGGCTTCGACTACGAGCTGGAATTGCTGGTGGACGAAAAGGGCAACGTAGTGCAGCCGATCTACCGCGACGCAAACGGACACATCACACCCGAGACGCTGGCCGCTTTCCCGAAAGCCCGGAAGGTGAAGTTCAAGGACCTGCCGCCGCTTGCCGACGAGGGCGCGCACACGCTCGACGAGATGTGGGCCAACATCACTTATTTTTTGAAAGCCGCCGTGCCGGTGGCGGAGAAGGCGGGTGTGCGCATGGCGCTCCATCCCAACGATCCGCCGGCGCCCACCAGCCGCGGGTCCCAGCAGATTATGGGAACGCTGGCGGGCTGGAAGCACCTGATCGGAATCGTCGACAGTCCCGTCAACGGCATCACCTTCGACTGCGGAGTCACCCGCGAGCTGGGCGAAGATCCGGTTGCGACGGCCGAATACTTCGCCAGCCGGAAACGCGCCAACCACGTGCACTACCGCAACGTGCGGGTGGCCAAGCCGTACGAACGATACCAGGAAGTATTCATCGACGCCGGTATGGCCGACATGTTCGGCGTGATGAAGGCGCTGGTGCGGAACAAGTACACCGGGACGATCTACCCCGAGCATCCGCGCGCGCTGGACGCAGACCGGGACCGCGAAGGCCCGGGCGGCCGAATCCGCGGTTATCCCGGCGGCGGGGGGTACACCGGCTTTGCCTACAACGTGGCCTACACCAGGGCGATGATGCAGGCCGCGCTGGAGTCGGTGTAGCGATAGAAGCGGCGGCGGGCCGCCTAAAACTTGTACAACGGGATGCTGGTTTCGGTTTCGGCTTCGCCGCCGCCGCCGACACCCACCGGCTGGCCCTCTTCCTCGCCTTCCTTCACCTGGCGGCAGAAAATGCCAGTGTCGCTGAGGAAGATTTCGAGCTCCGACGGCCGCGGCAGAGCGCCCTGGATGAGCGCTTCCGACAACGGATCTTCGATGTACTTCTGCAAGGCGCGGCGCAGCGGACGGGCGCTGTAACTGCGGTCCGCGCAGGTTTTCTCCAGAATGTAGCGGGCCGCGTCGTCGGCCAGGCGAACCTTGGTCTCCTTGTTCTCGCAGAACAGGCCTGGCATTCTGGTGAAGACGGCCGCCTAAATGAGGACTGCCATTTCAGTTATTTAGATACTGTATGGAATAATATTGGAATACTCTAGACTAGATTCTGAGAATTATAAAATAAAAATTGCATTATGACTATTGACGTTGCACTAACGCGACCGTATAACTGATCGCGACGAACACAAATGCTCGTGTGGCAGCGAACATCCACCGCTTCAGGCGCGGAGCGCTATGGCTAATGGTCTGGCCGAAGTCTGCGAAAAGAGCCGTGCCTTGGATGCGAGGTAGGAGGTTAAAACCCAATGGTAAAGCATGCGCCTAAAACGGAGTCTCGGATGGGCTGGACGCTTGCTGTGATCGGAAGCACATTAAGGGAGGTAACGATGATGTGTAGTCTCCGTCGGCAGTGCTGGTTCAACGTCGCTTTTGGGTTGTGCGTGTTTTGGCTAGCGACCCCTTCCCTCTGTGCTCAGCATGCACGGAAGCTTGTCCTCGAGGGCAAGTTGCAGACGTCGACCATATGGACGGTGCTGCCACGGTGGAATGGAGGCCTGCTAGTTGGCGTTGAAGAGAGGAACAGCTCCGCACCGATCGTCTATACAATCGACCGGGACGGAAGGCGGGACGAGCTTCTTTTGACGATTCCAAATGCTGCACTGATCACCATCTTTGACCTGAACGTCACGCCCGACGGTCAGATTGCGCTTGTGGGACAAGCGTACAGCGATGATCCCCGTAGCGCCACATTTGTCGCACGCATTTCTGCCGATCGCAAGGTACAGACTGTAACGCGAGCCTGGCCCTTTGCACCCCAGGTGGTCACCATTGCAGCAGACAACACTCTCTGGGCCCTGGGGCCGCTGATGGATGAGGACAATACCAGGGTCGTCGCAGACACGGTTTTGCGGCGGTTCGACGTATCCGGAGCACTGCTCACATCCAAGGAACTGCCTGTTGCCTTGGCTGGCCATCACTCGGCGGACATGTCCTTCCTGGCATCGTCCAAGGACCGTGTCGGGTGGTATCGTCACGACGGAGATTACCTGGAATTCGCGCTCGATGGCACGGCGACTACGCGAGTTCAAGGGCCGGCTGACGTTTCGGGATTCGCTCTGAGCGAGGACAACGAAGCGGTCGCCGGCAACTTCAGTCGTAAAAATGCGGAATTTGTCGTGCTTGACCGGAGGTCCGGCACCTGGAGACCTGTGACAAACTCCAAGGAGTATGCGCCAACCTGGGCATGGGTTCTCGGCTTTGACGGGAGCACACTCGTGGCGACTACCCGAAACGGCGAACTGACGCGTTTCATGATCGAGTAGGTGGAAGCGTCCGCTCGCTGCGGCGCTCCCGATTCAATGTGGTTGTGGAACTTATCGGGGGAATCGAGACCCATGACACAGAGACAACGAGTGTATCCGTTTGACCAACCCACCTTTTCGCGAGCAGGTATCAGTGCTTCAGTAGAAGGATGGACCAACAAGAGCAGGTCGCGACAGGCTACCGGCGCCGAAGTGAAGCTGAGATTGCGGAACTGGTTGCCGCGTACGAGACCAGTGGACTCAGCCGCCTGGAGTTTTGCCAAAAGCACGGGCTCAGCCCGGCCACGCTGTCGCGCTATCGGAAGCGGCAGCAGGGGGCACCGGCGGAGGAACCAGGAACGCGCCGGTGGGTGAGGGTGGAGGTGGCGGGCGTTCGACCGACGACGGCGAGCGGCTTGGCGGTGGTGCTTTCCCAGGGACGCCGGATCGAGGTGGGGCGCGGATTCGATGCGGAAACGCTGACGCGGCTGGTGGGCCTGCTGGAGCGGAGCTGAGCATGTTTGGTCTGGGGCCGGCGACGCGAATCTATCTGGCGGCTGGGGCGACGGACATGCGCAAGAGGTTTTGAAGGCTTGTATGGGCTGGTACGGGACCCGTTGCGGTGCGAACCGCTCAGCGGGCACCTGTTCCTGTTCTGTAACGCGCCACGCAATCGGTTGAAAGTGTTGTATCTGGGACGGCAGCGGGTTGTGGGTGTGCGCGAGCGTTTGGAGAAACGGCGCTTTTGCTGGCCACAAGCTTCGGAGGGGAGGCGAAAGTGGTGCTGTGGCAGGAAGAGCTGGCGCTGGTGCTGGGCGGCATCGACCTGGCCGAGACGAAGCGCCGGCGGTGCTATCGGAAAGTTCCATCAACGGAAGAAATCGTAGTATAAGTGGCTTGTAAGTAGAAACATTTTTAGTTATATTTGTACTTACACTCGTGAATGTCACTCCTTCCCCTCCGATTCCCGAATCCGAACAGATTGCCGAACTCAAGCGGCAACTCCACTGGGCGCATTTGAAGATCCAGGTGCTGGAGGAGCGGCTGCGGCTGGAGCGGATCAAGAAGTACGGTCCGGCCAGCGAGAAGCTGAGTGACGCGCAACTGGAGCTGTTGGAGTTGGAACCGGGAGTGAGCAATGGGGAAGTGCAGGCGGAAAGCGAGCGGGAGCCGCTACCAGCCACGCCGAGGAAGCATCGTCCGCATCCAGGGCGGCAGGAGTTGTCCGCCGATCTGCCCCGTGTGGAACGGGTGAGGGCCTGCCCACCGGAGCAGCGCACCTGCGCAGCGTGTGGCCAGCCGATGGAGGTGATCGGCTACGACCAGAGCGAGCAGTTGGACGTGGAGCCGGCGCGGTATTTCGTGTTGGTCACCAAGCGCGAGAAGCGGGCTTGCAAGTGTTGCGAGGAGGGCGGCATGGTGACGGCGCCGCTGCCGGCACGGATCATCGACAAGGGTCTGGTGAGCGACCGGGTGGTGATCGACACGGTGGTAGGGAAATACAGCGACCATCTGCCGTTGTATCGTCAGAGCGTGATCCTGGAGCGGGAGACGGGGGTGGAGATCAGCCGGGCGACGTTGGACGGATGGGTGATGCGGGTGGGCGAGCTACTGACTCCGATGGCCGTGGTGATGCGCGGCGAGTTAGTCAAGGGGAGTTACATTCAAGCCGACGAAACGCCGGTGGATGTGCAGATGCACGACGGGCGAGGCAAGAACCATCAGGCCTATCTGTGGCAATACGGGAGGCCGGGCGGGAGCGTGGTGTTCGACTTCCGGCTGGGACGGGGGCGGGACGGTCCACGACAGTTTTTGGGGAAATACGAGGGGATTCTGCAAACCGACGGCTATATCGCTTACGAGCACGTGGGCGGGCCGAAGCTGGTGCATGCCTGCTGTTGGGCGCATGCCCGCCGCGGCTTTGTCGACGCGGTGAAGCTGAACCCGGACGATGCGGCGGCGAGGCGCATTGTGGCGCGGATGGACGAGTTATTTGGCATTGACGCCCGCGCCCGGGAGCAGAACTTCGATATTGCCGCGCGCCACGCCTTGCGGCAAGAACACGCCGTGCCGTTGCTGGACCTTATCCGCAAGGAAGTCGAGAGGGCACGCGGAGGCGCCCTGCCCTCCAGCGCGCTGGGCAAAGCTGCCAACTATACGCTGGCTCTGTGGCGGAGGCTCACGCGGTTCCTGGACTATCCGGAAATTGAGTTGAGCAACAATCTGGCGGAGAACTCGATGCGTCCGGTGGCATTGGGACGGAAGAACTGGCTGCATGTGGGGAGTCCGAAGGCCGGGCCAAAAGTGGCAGCCATCCTGTCCATCGTGGAGAGCTGTCGTCGTCTGAAGGTCCCCGCGCGGGATTACCTGGCTTCGGTTCTACCGGGCCTCGCCGATATCAGCATCCAGAGGCTCCCAGAACTCACCCCTGCAGCGTGGGCGGCTCGCACGTGGTAGCCCCGGTACCTCAGCACGCTCCTGTCAACCCCGTAGTTGCTCTGACGGACACGGTCAACGGGCAGGTCTTTGTTGAGTTCCTGAAACGGTTGATGCACAATGCTCCCGGGCCGATCTTCTTGATTCTGGATGGTGGCAGCTACCATCCTGGTCGGACGGTAAAGGACTACGTGTCAAGTCTCGGCGAGAAGTTGCGGTTGTTCTTCCTGCCACCGTACTCGCCAGAACTGAATCCGGATGAACAGGTTTGGAACTATGTCAAGCACCACGGTGTGGCCAAAGCAGCGCTTCGCACCGGGAAAGATCTCCGGAAGTTCGTCATGGCCCGTCTGCAATCGCTGCAAAGGCTGCCCTGGACCGTTCGCATATTCTTCCTCACGCCGGACACCCAATATGCAGCCCTCTGACTCCCCAACCGCGTCTATGTCTGCATACTTATGATTTGATTGATACGGTCCGGCGGCGGAAATCAGCGGCGCCCGCATCGCTACTCCGGCAAGGCAAAACTGTAGAGCATGCCCGAGGCGGATACCGCAACATACTGCTTCCCATTCACCGAGTAACTCATGGGGGACGAGGTCATTCTCGTACCGGTGTTAAAGTGCCACAACGGCTTGCCCGTCCGGGCGTCGAGAGCAATGAAATTTCCTTCCGTGCTTGCGGCGAATACCACGCCGCCGGCTGTCGAAAGCACCCCGGGAGATAGCCCGCCTCGCGTCAATTCGAACTTCCAAACCGTTTTGCCGGTCTCCGGGTCGAAAGCCTGAATCCCGTCGGAAGAAGGCCTTCCACGGGCACCCGGACTTGCTACCCCCATGCCGCTATACAGGGTTCCAGGCTGAAAGGGCGCGGGCCCGCTGGCGTAATTCGCCCCGCCGTCGTGGTACATGAAGTACATCCAGCCGGTTTGTGGATCGTACGAAGGCGCCTGGAAATTCGTGCCGCCGCCGATCGCCGGGAATACCCATTCCCCTTTCGGGTCCGACCGCCAGTTTCTGGTGAGAATGGGCCGGCCGTTCTCATCCCAGCCTTTCACCCAAGAGGCGCGCACAAAGGGTGATGCCGCCAGGAACTTTCCGTTTGTCCGGTCGAGAACGTAGAAGATGCCGTTGCGATCGGCTTGGAGCAGCAGCTTTCGTCGAACCCCGTGCCACATGCGGTCCACCAGCACCAGGTCTTCGGTGGCATCCCAATCGTGCGTATCATTCGGCGTGAACTGGTAGTACCACTTCAGCTTTCCGGTATCCGGATCGAGCGCAATGACCGAGCAAGTGTATAAGTTATCACCTTTGCGGAGGTCGCCGTTGAAATCGGGTCCCGGATTGCCCACAGCCCAATAGAGGAGGTTCAGATCGGGATCAAAGCTGCCAGGCAGCCAGGTAGGGGCGCCACCGCGCTTCCAGGTATCGCTGGGCCAGGTCTCGTGGCCCGCCTCGCCGGGTTGCGGCACGGTGTTAAATCGCCAAATCCTCTTTCCCGTCGCCTGATCGTAAGCTTCCAGGAAGCCGCTAATCCCGAACTCGCCTCCCGAGATGCCGGTGATCACCAGATGCCTGACCGGCAGTGGGGGAGATGTGATCGAGTAGCCCTGCATGGTGTCGGCGACTTTGGTCTCCCAAAGCTGCTTGCCCGTGCGGGCGTCCAGCGCGATCAGGTAGGCATCCAGAGTGCCAAAGAAGACGCGATCGCCGGCCACCGCCACACCGCGGTTCACCGCGTTGATCTGGTGCGGGTTCGTCACCTTTTGCCTGCGCTGGTAACGCCACAGCACGTGGCCGGTTCTAGCATCCAGGGCCATCACTTCCATTGAGCCGGCCGCCGGGCCGACGGTGTACATGATGCCATCGATCACCAGCGGAATGCCTTCCGTGGCGCCGTTTCCGCGGAGCGGCAGCGCCCACTTGGCTTCGAGGTCTTTCACATTCGCGGTGTTGATCTGCTCCAGAGCGGAATAGTGCTTTCCCGCCAGATCTCCCCAGTAGGTCATGTAATTCTGCGGCTCTCGATCGGCGTTCCGCAGCCGCTCCCAGGGAAGCACGCCGGGACCCGTCGCGCATTGCGACGGGTGGCGACCGGTCAGCGTCTTCAGGTATGCGACGACGTTTTGAATTTCATCGGCGCTGAGCCGCTTGCCGTAATCCGCGGGCATCAACGATTGGTTTTCGATGCGAACCTGCCGCAAGGCGGAGCGGTCGAAGGAACGGTAAGTTCCGCCGGTATCTACCATGGCGACGTCGAACGAGTCGGCGCTTTTGAGGACGCCACGATATTCGCGGCCATCTCTAGTAGTGACCACGAGCGTGGCGGGGGACGGCGGGAAACCCCGTCCACCGCGGCCACGGCGCCTTCCTGCGCGGGAAGACGACTGATTCGGGTCAAGGATTTTCGCTCTCAGCGTCTGTGCTGGTATGCCGGCGGCATCCGACAAATCGGGTCCGACTGCTTTGCCCGACCCGTTGACCACGTGGCAGGCGAGGCAGCCGCCCTTTCCTTCGAAGATGCTCTTGCCCGCGGCCGGATCCCCCGGCACCTTCTCGTTGGCGGCCGCTGCTGGCGAAATGCTAGTACCGGCGAGGTTGCGCAGAAACGCAATGATCTGCCAGATCTGCTCATCCCGAAGCTGGCGGAACGGCGGCATCTCGCTGCCCTGAATTCCGGCGCGAATGGAGAGGAAAATTTGTCCATCCCTTCCGCCATGCGGAAACACTCCGCTGACCAGCGAGGGCCCGCGGTCCCCTTGCGCGCCCGGGCCGTGGCAGACGGCGCAATTACGCGCATAAAGCGCCTGCCCGGCTGCAATCGCCTGAGGATTGCCAGTAAGCGGGTCCACCTGCTCATCGGAGCGCTCGCCCTGCGCCAGCAGGGCCGCCCCGGTAAACAAAATCAGCATCGGTGCAACAATCGTAGAAAGGTTAAGCATAGTTATCGTAGCCAGAGCAAAGGCGCACGCTCAGGCAATGTCCCCCCAAGCGGTCCTGCACAACCGGCTTTACAGTATTCTATCGTGAGCGCTACGTAAACCCCATCTTGTAATCAATAGCTCGACGTTTCACTGTTGAGGTATGCGAGAGCAAGGGTGTGAGGCGTGGGCGAAATGGAAGGCCCTGGTAACGGAACAAGGGAAGAGCGGCCAAACCGTGGCAGCGTTCTGCCAGCAGCGGGACGTTCTCCAGTGGCAGTTCTTCGCCTGGAAGAAGGGGCTGCGGCAAGCTGGGGAGAGGCAGTTCGTCGAACTGCAGGTAGTCGAAAGCAGAACGCCGGCACAGCGGGCCGCGGTGCACAGCCGAGCCATTGAGATTCGCCTCGATAGCGGCCGCCGAGTGTTTGTGGAGCCGGGCTTCGACGGGGAGCATCTGCGGGCATTGCTGGCCGCGCTGGAGATGCCGGCTTGACCAGTCTGCGGTTGTATCGTCAGAGCGTGATCCTGGAGCAGGAGACGGGGGTGGAGATCAACCGGGCGACGTTGGACGGATGGGTGATGCGGGTGGGCGAGCTACTAACTCCGATGGTCGTGGTGATGTGCGGCGAGTTAGTTAAGGGGAGTTACATTCAGGCCGACGAAACGCCGGTGGATGTGCAGATGCACGATGGGCGGGGCAAGAACCATCAGGCCTATCTGTGGCAATACGGGAGGCCGGGCGGGAGCGTGGTGTTCGACTTCCGGCTGGGGCGTGGGCGGGACGGTCCCCGACAGTTCCTGGGCCAATACGAGGGAATTCTGCAGACCGACGGCTACATCGGCTACGAACACGTGGGTGGGCCGAAGATGGTGCACGCCGGCTGTTGGGCGCATGCGCGCCGCGGCTTTGTGGACGCCGTGAAACTGAACCCGAACGATGTGGCGGCCACCCGCGTTGTGGTGCTAATGGATGAGTTATTTGGCATCGACGCCCGCGCCCGGGAGCGGAACCTCGAGGTTGCCGCGCGCGACGCACTGCGGCAGGAACACGCGGTGCCGTTGCTGGACCTCATCCAGAAGGAAGTCGAGGCGGCGCGTGCCGACGCCTTGCCTTCCAGTGCGCTGGGCAAGGCCGCCAACTACACGCTGGCACTCTGGCGGAGGCTCACGCGGTTCCTGGAGTATCCGGAACTGGAGTTGAGTAACAACCTGGCGGAGAACTCGATGCGTCCGGTGGCCCTGGGTCGCAAGAACTGGCTGCACGTAGGCAGTCCGCAAGCTGGGCCGAAAGTGGCAGCCATTCTATCGATCGTGGAGAGCTGCCGGCGCTTGAAGGTCCCGGTGCGGGATTACCTGGGGGCGATTTTGCCGGGCCTCGCCGACACCAACATTCAGAAGCTCCCAGAACTCACCCCTGCAGCCTGGGCTGCCCGCTCCCGGTAGCCCAGGCACTTCGGCGCCGTCCTGTCAACGGGGTAGTTCCTCTGACGCATACGCTGGAAGAGGCGCGGAAGAGAGAACGAGCATTAACCGCCGGGCTGACGAACGGTAATTTCCCCACTATTGGGCCCCCCAAGGCTCCGGTGACACTGACAGTGTTTTCGGATTTCCAGTGTCCGTTCTGTGCCAGATTCGCGTTAATGTTGAAGAATGACGTGCTCCCGCTGGAGCGTAGCAATCTCCGAGTAGTGTTCCGTTATTTTCCGCTTCCGAATCATTCATGGGCGCGGCAGGCGGCTCGTGTCGCGGCCTGTGGGCAAAGGCAGAGTGCCGAATTGTTTTGGAGTCTGCACGATTTCATGTTTGAGCACCAGCAGGAGCTGACGCCGCAGAACCTCGAGAAGAGGGTGACCACCTATGCGAGGAGTCTCAGGAATTTCGATCCATCCCAGTTTCGGGGATGCCTCGCGGACAAGGCCGCAATTGCCGCGATTGATCGCGATGTCAAATTTGGCGAAGAGAACGGTATCGACGGAACCCCGACAGTGTTTATGAATGGGCAGCGCGTCTCAAATATTACAAGTCCGGAACAGATCCTTACGCTGGTTCGCCAGTATGTCAGCAGGTCTGACCCGAAGTCCAACGGAAGTGGCCCGCTGACCGAAAAGAGAACGACCCGACGGTAAAGAACTACACGTTGGCGCTGATAGGAACTCCTTCTTCGCCTTCCAGACCAAAGGCCGGGGCAACTGACATCGAGCATTTCGGGGCCAACGTTTTTCTAAAGCCGCGGCCGGCTAAAACTTGTACAACGGGATGTTGGTTTCGGCTTCGCCTTCGCCGCCGCCGCCCACACCCACCGGCTGGCCTTCTTCCTCGCCTTCCTTCACCTGGCGGCAGAAGATGCCGGTGTCGCTGAGGAAAATTTCGAGCTCCGACGGCCGCGGCAGCGAGCCCTGGATGAGCGCTTCCGACAGCGGATCTTCGATGTACTTCTGCAAGGCGCGGCGCAGCGGACGGGCGCCGTAGCTACGGTCCGCGCAAGTCTTCTCGAGAATGTAGCGGGCCGCGTCGTCAGCCAGGCGAACCTTGATCTCCTTGCCCGCCAGGTTTTCGTTGATCTGATTGGCCAGCAGGTGGATGATCTTCAGCAAGTCGTCGTCGGTGAGCGACGTGAACAGGATCACCTCGTCGATGCGGTTGAGGAATTCGGGGTTGAACGCCCGCTTCACCTCGCTCATCACCTGGTCTTCCACCTTGGCCGGGATCCCTTCGCCTTGGGGCGCGGAAAAGCCGATCTGCCCCTTCTTGTCCAGGAAGCGGGCGCCCAGGTTCGAGGTCATGATGATGATGGTGTTCTTGAAATCGACGGTGTTGCCCAGCCCGTCGGTGAGCTGGCCGTCTTCGAACACCTGCAGCAGGATGTTGTAGACGTCCGGGTGCGCCTTCTCGATTTCGTCGAGCAGAATGATCGAGTAGGGCGAACGCTTGACGCGCTCGGTGAGCTGGCCGCCCTCTTCGTAGCCCACGTAGCCGGGAGGCGAGCCGATGAGCTTCGACACCGAGTGCTTTTCCATGAACTCGGACATGTCGAAGCGGATGAGCGATTTTTCGCTGCCGAACAGGAATTCGGCCAGCGCACGGGCGACTTCCGTCTTGCCCACGCCGGTGGGGCCCAGGAACAGGAACGAGCCGGCCGGCCGCTTGGGCGACTTCAAGCCGGCGCGCGACCGGCGGATGGCCCGCGACAGGGCGCTGAGCGCCTTTTCCTGGCTGATGACGCGCTTGTGCATCTCCTCTTCGATGCGCAGCAGCTTCGAGATCTCCTCTTCCTTGATGGCGGTCATGGGCACGCCGGTCCAGCGGGCCACCACGTCTTCGATGTCGCCCTTGGTGACGCAGCCGGTGGAGGTGTCGTCCAGGTTGAACTTTTCGCGCAGCTCGCGCAGGTTCTCCCGCTCCTTGCGCTCTTCGTCGGAATAGAAGCGCGCCTTTTCGAACTCGTGGTTCGCGATGGCGTTTTCCATGCGGTGCACGATGAACTTGATGCGCTTCTGGATGTCGGCGATCTCGGGCGGCAGCGTGGTCTGGCGCAGCTTGACGCGG
This sequence comes from Bryobacterales bacterium, assembly GCA_963810595.1. GTDB lineage: Bacteria > Acidobacteriota > Terriglobia > Bryobacterales > Bryobacteraceae > CAWEOG01. Next base: position 36,793 of record CAWEOG010000022.1, read on the forward strand.
GCGCCGGCTTCATCGATCAGGTCGATGGCCTTGTCGGGCAGGAACCGGTCGGGGATGAAGCGCGAAGAAGCGCGCACGGCGGTCTCCACCGCGTCGTCGGTGTAAGCGACGGCGTGAAACTTCTCGTAGCGTTCCTTGATGCCGAACAGGATCTTGATGGCGTCTTCCTCGTTGGGCGGCGGAACCTTTACGGCCTGGAAGCGGCGCTCGAGCGAGCGGTCTTTTTCGATGCTCTTGCGGTATTCGCCCGGCGTGGTGGCGCCGATGCACTGGATCTCTCCCCGCGACAGCGCGGGCTTCAGGATATTGGCGGCGTCGAGCGAGCCTTCGGCCGAGCCGGCGCCCACCAGCGTGTGCAGCTCGTCGATGAAGATGATGGCGTTCTGGTTCTCCATCAGCTCTTTCATGATGGTCTTGAGCCGCTCCTCGAACTGGCCGCGGTATTTGGTGCCGGCCACGATGAGCGACAGATCCAGCGCCAGAATGCGCTTGTCGGAAAGGAAGCTGGGCACGTCGCCGTCGGCGATGCGCTGCGCCAGGCCCTCCACGATGGCCGTCTTGCCCACGCCCGGCTCGCCGATGAGCACCGGGTTGTTCTTGGTGCGCCGGCACAGAATCTGCACCACCCGCTCCAGTTCGTAGTCGCGGCCGATGAGCGGGTCGAGCGAGCCGTCCACGGCGCTTTGCGTCAGGTCGCGGCTGAATTCGGACAGCAGCGAGCTTTCCTTGGGCCGGCTGGCGGTCATCTTGTCCGAGGAGGAGCGCGCAATTTCCTCGCGCACCGTCGAAAGCCGCAATCCGCGCTCGTGCAGGATCTCCGCGGCGAAGCACTTCTCTTCGCGCAGCAGCCCCAGCAGCAGGTGCTCGGTACCGATGTGCTTGTGGCTCAGCCGCTCCGCCTCTTCGGCCGCGTAAGCCAGCACGCGCTTGCACTCGTGGCTGAGCGGCAGATCGACGGAGGTGGAGACCTTCTCGCGCACCGTGGTGTGCGCTTCAATCTGCTTGCGGATGGATTCGATGGCCGCCTGCGAACGCAGAAAGCGGTTCGCCAGCGCCTTATCTTCGCGCAGCAGCCCCAGCAACAGGTGCTCGGTTTCGATGTACGGGCTGCCGAACTGGCTGGCCTCGTAGCGGGCGAAGAAGATCACCCTGCGCGCCTTCTCAGTGTAACGTTCAAACATAATTTCACTTCCGAATCGGAAGAGCGGACGCCTGGAAAGCCGCCCCCACCCTTCCGGCCGGGATCGCCGGCAGTTCTCGATCCGTTCGGACCCCTTGCTCGATACCGTACCACGCGCCCGAAACTCCGCCCGCCGATCAGGCCGGACAGGAAACAAGCGCCCCAACTTCTAATTTTAAGATGCGATCACACCTCTTTGCGAACGATACATTATGCGTCACCAGTACGGAAGTGAGCCCGTGGTGCTGGTGCAGGTCGGTCAACAGGTCGAAAATCCGGTCGCCGGTCTGGGTATCCAGGTTGCCGGTGGGCTCGTCAGCCAGCAGGAAGCGCGGCCGGCCCACCAGCGCCCGCGCCAGAACGACGCGCTGCTGCTCTCCGCCGGAAAGCTCGCCCGCCCGATGGCTGGCGCGGGGCTTCAGCCCGACCTCCTCCAGCCGCTCCATCGCCGCCTGTGCCGCTTCGTCGCGGCCGGTGCCGCGAATCAGCAGCGGCATCATGACGTTCTCGAGCGCGGTGAATTCCGGCAGCAGGTAGTGGATCTGCCAGACGAAGCCCAGTTGCCGGTTCCGGAACTCGGCCAACTCCTCTTCTTTCAACTCGGTAATGCGCTGGTCGCCAAAACTGATCTCGCCCGCGGTGGGCGAGTCCAGCCCGCCCAGAAGGTGCAGGAGGGTGGACTTGCCGGAGCCGGATTCCCCGATAACCGCCAGCCGCTCGCCGGCCTCGACGTCCAGATCCACATTGGCGAGCACACGGAGGGTAGCGTCGCCCGAACGATACTCCTTGATGAGGTTGCGAGCCCGAATGACGGTCTGACCCAGTTCCGGCATAAACAATAGCCTTCGAAACCGCCAGTTCCTAATACGCTATCACGCCGGCGGCCCCAATACCATTATCGGATGGAAAAGACCCGGTTCGCCGAGGGCCGGCACCTTAGGGCGGAACGTGAAATACCCGCGGCAACCCCCGCTTTCGAACAGGTTGAGCCGCAACGGCGACGGAGCGGGTCTGCGCTGACGTTCTGGCCGCCGGCCGAGGCCCGGACCGCAGCCGCCGGCAGGGGTTCCGACGAGGTAGCTCTCGACGCACGTTCCGGTCGGGCATTGAGGAGAAAATTGGCGGACGCCCGCTGCGCTTTTGGCCTTATCGGCGAGGGACGATTTCGCAACCGTAGAGAGGGTGTTCGGAACTTCGACACCGGTAGCAATACCGGTGGGACCTGACACAGCCAGAATGGCCGTGCCACTGCGGTGTGGGGAAATGGGGCTTCGCTGTGCTTCGAGTGTAGCACCGGGAGACAAGGGTTTCGTGCCGGGCGGGGCAGTAAGCGACTGATTCGTCGGGGGAGAGGGGTTTGCGGATGGGTTGGAACGCAGGCGAATAGCCAACGCCCGGGCTGCGTGATCTACACGACTCCAAGGCAACGAAAAGAGGTAATCCGTGGATGCCCCGGAGCCAAATAAGGCATTCACCGGAAAACAATCCAGATGATTAACGAAGGGCTATTCTAAATTTGCCGCGCTAAGCTTTTGTACGGCTTGTATTTGGCGATGTTTTTAAATCGCAGCCCTCTGCCGACCGACGAAAGGATAACTTCATGACATTACGTATTTCAATCACCACCTTCGCCATGGTCTTTGCCTTCGTGGTGATTGGTACCGCACCGCCGGCGATGCAGGCTGGTGAGTTGCGCGGCGCGATATTCACGACGACGGCCAGCGGTGCACAGGTGAATGCCAACCTCTATTCCTCCAAATGCGAGGTTTATCTCGATGGCGGTCCCGGTCCCAATGCACCGGCGAAAGCAGCAGGTCTGCCGGACGGCGATTACTTCTTCCAGGTGACTGATCCGAACGGCAAGCACTTGCTAAGCACAGATGTGGTTGCCAATCGGCGTTTCCTGGTGGCCAACGGTGTCATCATCGCTTACACCGGTATAGGAGGAGACCCTCACCCCATCGGTTATGACCAGGACCATCCCGAGTTGGGTGCGACCACCATCCGCTTGGCGAATGCCGCGTGTCCCGCCGACTACCTGGACTCTCCCAACGGAGGCGGCGTCTTATAAGGTTTGGGTGACGCCGGTGGAGGACTTCGTCGGAGATGCGAACCAGGTCGACAACGATTGCGGAAATGGATGTTTTCACGGTTTTGTGCCTTCCAAGTCGAAGACGGACAACTTTAAGGCGAAAGTTGGCGCCTCGAGCTTCTGCGTGACCGTCTGGAAGCGACTGGTTGTTGACGGTGAGGAGAGTCCTGGTGCAGAGTGGCCGATTGTTCTAAGGGACTCTTTGGGAGTCGAGAATCAGTATTTCACAGGCGAGGACGGGTTCTTGCAGGCTTGCGGCTTGACGGAAGACGATTACACCGTCCGGGAGGATAACCCGGATGACTACACAGTGATTGGCCTGACCGTCAACGGTGTAAAGCAGTCGGCCCAACCAATGTATTCGTTTCATTGGTCGCAGGGCCAGCCCGAACCCGTGATCATTTTCAAGAACGAGTTCGGGAGTGGACCTCCGCCAATGCCTCAGGATTAGTGCCCGGTAGTCGAATGATAGCCTGCGAGAGGGGCGCTTCCGGTATCACGGCGGCGCCCTGCCATTTCGCGGCCACAAGGCTGTCCACTCAGTTTGGGTGATCGGCGGGGCCTGACGCTTGATCGTTCTTTGCCTGGGCGACCTTCCGAGACCGATCGTCGGGATGGATCGACCGGAGGCCAGTTCGGGGTCCGTTAACGACCCTATTCGGCACGCAGTGTCCCGAGTGGATCCCGAGTTGCCGCCCGCCATGCGGGGCGTGCGCTAGCGGCTGCTCCAGTCAATAGCAGCAGGGCGCCAGCGCTCAGATATGTCACGGGGTCGCTGCTGCTGACTCCATAGAGCAGGTTCGTGAGGAGGCGCGACAGCAGCAGCGTGGCCACAACGCTCAGACCGAGGCCAGACACCAGTGGGATCATCGCTCCCCGCAAAATCACGGCCAGGACGTGATGGGTAGTTGCTCCCAGAGCGACACGGATCCCTACCTCCCGTGCCCTCAGAGCGGAGGTATACGCCACTACCCCATAGACTCCAATCGCGGTCAGGAGCACGGACAATCCGCTCAGCACCGAGAAGATCCAAGCCGAGAATCGCGGACGCCAGATGGAGTTCGCGATCACCTCTTTCATCGTTTCCACTTTCACAACAGGCTGGTTCGGATCCACCGCCCAAACCTGCTTTCTAATGGCCGCAGCCAGGGCTGTCGGTTCCCCCTCGGTTCGCACCACGAGGGTGGACATGAAAGCCGCAAAGATGTACTGCTGATAGGGAATGTACACTTCGCCCTGGGCCGGCAATTCGTAACTCATCTGCGAGGAATCCTTTACCACGCCAACGATGGTCGGTCCGGGCGCATTCGATCCGGCCGTGAGCTTTTCGCCCAGCGGGTTTCTGTCCGGAAAGAGTTGGCGGGCCAAATACTCATTTATGATTGCCACATCGGGAGCGCCGGTCCGGTCGCTATCGGCAAAGGCGCGGCCGGCCATCAGCGGGATGCCCATAGCGGCAAAGTATTGCGGGCTGATGGTGCGCGCGGACGTAGGTAGAGGCTGGCCGTCGGGGCCGCGAAGGTTAAAGTCAAGGGAGCTGTTAATACCGGAAAGCGGTAGGTTATTCACGATGGCCGCGGCTTTTATTCCGGGAACTGTCTTCACGCGCTCCAGAATCTCGCGATAGTATTCCATCTGCCGCGGCAGGGTGTGATACTTGCCGGTCGGACGCTGTTGCGTCAGCGTCCCAACCGGCACGCGCAAAGTAAGCACATGGTCCGGGTGAAATCCGTGATCTTCCTGCTGCAAACGGACCAGGCTGCGGATCATGAGGCCCGATCCGACCAACAGCAGGAAGGCGAAGCCGGCTTCCAACCCGATCAGGGTGGAGAAAAGTCGCGAAGAGCCTCGAGGCCCCGCGGCTGCCTGTCCTCCCCGCAATACAGCCTGGAGGTCGGTTCGGGCCGCCAGCAGAACGGGCGCCAGGCTACACAGAATTGCGATGAGCAGGCACAAAACGAGGTTGAACGCCAGCACTCGTCCGTTGAGCGCTACCCGCTGTAAGTGCGGGAGCACAATCGGCAACCCGGCCAACTGTTTCGTTAGCAGCTCCAACAGCGATCGTGCCACCACGATCCCCGCCAAACTCCCGAAAACGGCCAGCACCAGGCTCTCGGACAGCAACTGCCGCGCAATCCGCCATGGCCCGGCGCCCAGCGATGCGCGAATTGCGATCTCCTTCTGCCGCTCGACGGCGCCACTCAGCAGCAGACTGCCCACATCGGCGCAAGCGATCAATAACACCAAACCGACGGCGGCCAACACGAAGATCAGAGTCAGTTTGTATTTCTGGTCTGGTATGTCGCGCCAAGGCGTCACGACTATCTTGAAACCGGAATGATCTTTGGGCTCGTCCTGTTCCATCTGCTGCGCCACAATTCCCAGGGCGCTTCGGGCCTGTGTAACCGAGACTCCTGCACGGAGGCGGGCTACCACCTGAAGCCAAGGCGATGTTGGGGTCAGACGCAGGGGCGTCCACAGCTCTGCCTCGGAATAACGGAACTCAAAATCTGCCGGCATGACGCCCACAATCCTGTAGGCCTCGTTGGAGATGGTGATTCCACGGCCGACCACGTCCGGATCGGCGTGGTAGCGTCGCCGCCACAGCCGATCGCTGAGCACCGCGACATTTCGCGACCCTTCTTCGTCGTCGGAGGCGATGAGCGATCGGCCCAACCGTGCGGGAATCCCGAGCATCGGAAATAGCCCCAGGGAGCGCACCGCGATGACCTGCTCGGGCCCGCCGTCGCCCGTCAGTGTGACTGTGTCCCTGATGTAGGGAGCTATCCTTTCAAAAATGTCGCTTCGGCCGGCCCATCGCAGGTAGTCCTTGACCGGCACGCCGGACCAGACGCGGCTGGTGCCTTCTTCGATACGCACCAGACGTTCCGCGGAACGGTACGGAGACGGTCTCAGGAGGACGGCATCCACAAGGCTGAAGATGGCCGTATTCGCCCCAATCCCCAGGGCCAAGATGAAGACGATCGCCGTAGTGAAAAACGGATCTTTGCGCAGCCAACGGAGAGCCCACAATAGGTCCAGCCGCATACTAACGAATTAGTATACGCCGGTCGAATGTTAGTTCCGGGATCCGGCCGGTTCCGGTGCTGCCCGGTTTATTCGAGGTGTCTCCGAACGATTTGGGCAGCTTTCCATCAATATCTCGACGCTGAAACATCGGACCGCGCCTGCAGACGCGCAGGTTCGCCCGGCTGCCGTTCGTGTACCGGCGATATTCCTGGGGACTGCCGGTGGCGTGTGGCGGGCTCTTTACCAGGTCGGCGGCCGCTTTGCCCGTGTTCGGAGCAGTGGTCTGGAAAAACGGCGACGTCATGCCCCCCTGAACGGCGGCGCCGTCGAAATCGAAAACCGCGATCCTCTTCTTCGGACCCGATTGACCCTCCGCCGGCGCGGGCGTGAGGGCGGTCACGGCCAGAAGCGCAATGCTGAGAAGGGCCGCCAAGCAGTGTGATTGAAGAGAGTTGGGAGGAGCAGTTTCGGGAAGCGACGTTGCAATGATGGCCAATTGGGTCGGAAGAATTCGTGGCCTGGGTGGCAGCGCAGAGGCGAGCGATGCAAACGCGACAGCCGCCAGGAAGGCGGCCGAAGGGAAAGAAGCCGGCCGGGGCAGCCTGTGTGGCAAGCTGATATCTTGTGCTTTTGAAGCCTCTGGAAAATATCCCTTGTGTTCCCGGTTTGGTGATAGATATACTTCGGGCGCTGGTAGCCCTGGACCGAGGTTCCTGCGATGAGAGCAGCCGAGTTTCTTGTTTTCGCGTTGCTGGCGACGTTTCCTTGCGCGGCGATGCAAGCGCCGGAATCGTGCGCCTCCCTGGCAAAACTGACACTTCCGGCGACAACCATCACGACGGCGGAGACCATCGCGGGTGGGGCGTTCACGCCGCCCGGCGGCAAGGCGATCGAACACCTGCCTGCCTTCTGCCGCGTAAGCGGAGTCATTCGCCCATCCACCGACTCGAACATCGAGTTCGAGGTGTGGATGCCGGCGTCAGGTTGGAACCACAGGTTCCAAGACGTCGGCAACGGCGGCTTTGCGGGAGCGATCAACTATGCCAATGGCGGACTCGCGACCGCCATCTCTCGCGGCTATGCAGCCGCCTCGACGGACACCGGACATAAGGGCGGGTCTGCCGATGCAGCGTGGGCGCTCGGACATCCTGAAAAGATCGTTGATTTCGGATACCGGGCGATGCACGAGACGACCGTGCAAGCCAAGGCCATCGTCAAGGCATTCTACGGCGAGGCTCCGAGACACTCGTACTTCGCGTCGTGCTCGAACGGGGGCCGCCAGGCGCTGATGGAAGCGCAGCGCTATCCGGCCGACTACGACGGTATTATCGCCGGCGCGCCCGCGAACGCCTGGACCAGCATCTTCGCCGGCTTCCTCTGGAACGCACAGGCACTCAGCGTTCCGGGCGCTTACATCCCGCCTTCCAAAGCGCCGGCTATCGAGCGAGCGGTTGTCACCGCTTGTGACGCTCGAGATGGCGTGAAGGACGGGGTGCTGGACGACCCGAGCAAGTGCGCGTTCGATCCGACAAGCATGCTCTGCAAACAGGACGACAGCGCAGATTGCCTGACCGCCCCACAGGTGGAGGCGTTGAAGAAGATCTACTCCGGGCCGCGCGACCCGAGCGGCAAACTGCTGGTCCCCGGGTTCGAGCCAGGCGGCGAAGGCGGCGAAGGCGGATGGGGCCTTTGGATTTTGGGCCGGGCGCCGGGTCAGAGTCTGCAAGCCACCTTTGGGATTCAATTCGCATCGAACATGGTTTTCAACAACGCGCGATGGGATTATAAGACGTTTGACTTCGGCCGCGACATGAAGATCGTGAATGACCGAATGGGGCACATTCTTAACGCGACCGATCCGAACCTGAAAGCTTTCCAAAGCCGGGGCGGCAAGCTCATTCTCTGGCACGGCTGGAGCGATCCCGCGCTTCCACCCCAAAACACGGTCAACTACTTCAAGGCCGTCAAAGCCAGGATGGGCGCCAAAGCCGTGGATTCCTTCGTTCGCCTGTACATGCTGCCCGGCACGCAACACTGCATCGGCGGTCCAGGTCCGGATTATTGCGGGGGTCTCATGGCAGCGCAGGGTGACGCAGACCACGATCTATCTGCTGCCCTTGAAAGATGGGTGGAGCAGGGGGTCGCGCCGGGCCGGATGACCGCGGTCAAGTTTGCCAGGCAACTCGACTTCAAAAGCGGCGTCGTGCGGAGCCGTCCTCTTTGTCCCTATCCGCAGACCGCCGTGTATCAAGGATCGGGCAGCACGGACGAGGCGTCGAACTTCGAGTGCCGTTCACAGCCATAGATAGGTCCGCCAAAGACGGCCGGGCGCTTCGGTTTGGCCTGAAATTGAGGTTTTAAATGCAGATATCCGATTCCCTCAACAGACGCTCGCTGCTGCGGGCCCTCGCCCTCGCGCCGGCATGGGCCCGGGGTCTCGCCGCCGCCGGGGAGTTGCCGCCCATCCAGGCGTTAACCACGGGCCCCAAGTTCCACTGGTTCGGTTACTACGACAAGCTGGAATTCGATCCCACCAGCCGGTACGTTCTCGGCAACGAGGTCGACTTTGAAGGCCGCACCCCGACGGGCGATGACGTCATCCGGTTGGGCATGATCGATCTGGCCTCGGGCAACCAGTGGATTGAACTCGGCCAGAGCCGCGCCTGGAGCTGGCAGCAAGGCTGCATGTTCCAGTGGCTGCCCGGGTCGAAATCCGAAGTGATCTGGAACGACCGCGAGGGCGACCGCTACGTTTCGCACGTGCTGGACGTCAAGACACGGAAGCGGCGCACGCTGCCCGGCCCCATCTACGCGCTCAGCCCGGACGGCAAGTGGGCGCTCACGCCCGACTTCCGGCGCATCCACGACACCCGCCCGGGCTACGGCTACGCCGGCTTGCCCGATCCGAACGTGAAGGTCAACGCTCCCAAGGATGCCGGCATCTGGCGCATGAACCTGACCACCGGCGACATCAAACTGGTGGTCCCGTTTGCCGCCTGCGCCGGCATCGCCTACAAGGGCGAGTCGATCGTGAACTACAAGCACTGGTACAACCACGTGCTGTTCTCGACCGACGGCGCGCGCTTCAGCTTCCTGCACCGCTGGTCGCGGCGGGAGGGCAACAGCTCGTTTACCACGCGACTGTTCACGGCGAAGCCCGACGGCACCGACCTCTACGACCTCGACCCGCACGGCCTGACGTCGCACTACATCTGGCGCGACCCGAACCACATTCTGGCCTGGGCCTACCACCCTTCGCACGGCGAGAAGTTCTATCTGTATCAGGACCGCAGCGACAAGGTGGAAGTGGTGGGCCCCGACGTCATGGTGGTGAACGGCCACTGCACCTACCTGCCGGGCAACCAGTGGATTCTCAACGATACCTACCCGGACGCCAACGGAAATCAGAATCCGTACCTGTACCGCGTCGAGACCGGCAAACGCTACCCATTGGGCCACCTGCACGTGCCGTCCGGCCGATACAACGGCGAATTCCGCTGCGACCTGCATCCGCGCTTCAGCCCGGACGGGCGGAAGGTGGTGGTGGACTCCACCCACGGCGGCAACGGCCGACAAATGTACCTGATCGACATTCGCGGCATCGTCGCGAAGGCATAATCGCGGCAGAGCACCATTGCTCAGTGAAAATTCTCGATCAGCATCAGATTGCTGCCGGCCTGATCGGCCTGGCTATAGAGCAAGGTTTTTCCATCGGGTGAAACGCCCAAACCGAAATCGAGAGGCTTGGTGATTTTCACGATCTCGCTCGTTGTACCCGTCGCGAAATCGAAGAAGCTCACCGACGACGTCCCGTCCCTTGCGTTGTGCGGGGTGAAATAAATGCCTTTGTCGGTGACGCCGTAATTAACGCGGTACACATCGCGAACCAACTGCGTCTCCGCGCCGCCCTCCACCGGTATCTTCCAGATGCCTGCGTAGCCGTTATTCTTCACGAAATAAAGCGTCTTGCCGTCCCGAGATTCGGTCGCTCCCTCTCCGCCGTTGTGAGTCACCTGAACCGCCGCGCCGCCACCCGAGGGAACCTTCCAGACCTGCTCCGAGCCGGAACGGCTCGATGTGAAGTAGATCCAACTGCCGTCGTGCGACCAGTTGGCGAGATACCCCTGACCCGAAGTAACCCGGCGGGGCTGGCCGCCGTCGGCGCTCATCACGTAAACACGATAAGTTCCGCCCAAATTGGAATCGAAGGTAATCTGCTGGCCATCCGGTGACCAGCGCGGGCTTGCCGTGGTCGCCGCGCTCATGGCGGTGAGCGCCGCGGCTTCCGATCCATCCGCGTTTGCTATCCAAATCTGCACCGTTCCGTTCCGCGTCGAATAAAATAACACCCGTTTGCCGTCAGGCGAAAATTGCGGAAACGCGTCGCGGTAGGAGGACGAAAGAGCCGTATTCAAAGCCGAGGTGTGTTTGATCAGATCCACGGACCAGAAGTTGACATCCTCCTTTCCTGAGACATAAGCCAGACGATTTCCGCGCCAGGCCACGGCGGGTTGGAATACGTTGGAGCCGAGTCCCGGCACAATCCGCTCCACGGCTCCCGCGTCCAAGGAAATTCGATACAACGCCGTGATGCGGCTGAGCGAGACGGCCGAAAACAGGATTTCCCGGCCCCCCGGCAGCCAGTCGACGTGCGACACGAATGGTTCCTTGTCCGCAATCCGGCGCGGTTCTCCTTCCGGCTCCATCGACGCGGAAAGAGGAAGGACAAACGCGGTGGAAAGGCCGACTCTGCCTCGCACAAACACCAGTTGCCGGCCGTCGCTGGAAATGGCCGGCCGGGAGTCGCCTTGAGAATCGAGCTCGGGGTGAGTGAGAACCCTCTGCTGGCCGCCATCGAGCGGAACCAGCACCAGCCGGTTGGGCCGTCCGGGCGCTTCCGCAGCCGAGACCACCAGAGCCTTCGAGTCCGGAGTCCAGCAGAGTGACGCCTTGGGAAAGGACGCCGGCGACTGGATATTGGCGAACATTCCCACCCGCCGTTCCGGGCCGCCGAGGGCTGGAATCACAATCACGTGAAAACCGTCGTACTTGTTCGACATGCGCAGGAAGGCGATCAGGCGCCCGTCCGGGGACCATTCCGGATAAATGTCCGCTGCCGGACCGGTGGTGAGGTGCAGAGGGCTTCCGGGACCGATCAGCTTGACATAAATATCGAAATTGTCCTGCTTCGGGCCGTCCCAGTCGAAGGCGATCTGGTTGCCGTCCGGCGAGAAGCTCGGATGCTCCTGAATACCGGGATAGCTGGTCAGTGGAACCGGGCTGTAGGCCGCCTCGGAAGCGGGTGGGCGAACGAAGGCAATTCGCCATGCCGCGAACGACGCGACAGCCAGCACCACGGCGAGCGCGGCCCATAACCAGGCGCGCGAGGAACGCGCCGCGGGGGCGGGCGCGGAGACCGCGGCCAGCTTACCTGAATCGGACTCTTCCTTCAGCTCCTCGAGCTCGACCTTCAAATCCGCGGTGTGCTGGAAGCGGCGCGCCGGATCCTTGTGCAGGCAACGCGAGATGATGCGCGCCAGCTCCGCGGGAAGATCCGCGCGCACGGCGGCGGGCGAGTCGATATCGTCGCGCAGGATGGAAGACAGCACCGCTATGCTCGAATTGCCCGAAAAAGGCCGCTGCCCGGTGGCCATCTCGTACAGCATCGCGCCGAAAGAAAAGATATCCGACCGCGCGTCGACCGGCTTGCCCTCAGCCTGTTCCGGCGACATATAGAACGCCGTGCCGACCAGGGCGCCGTCGCCGGTCAAAGCGTTTATGGTTTGTGTAGCATCGTCTTCGGGCGACGCGGTCCGGGTCAGCTTGGCCAGGCCGAAATCGAGGATCTTCACCAACCCTTCCGGCGAGACCATGACGTTCGACGGCTTCAAATCGCGATGGATAATGCCCACCTGGTGCGCACGCGCCAGCGCGTCAGCGGCCTGCACGGTGTAGCGGAGCAGCTCGGAGACGGGCATGCCGTTGCGCGGGATCACCTGATCCAGCGTCTTGCCGGCGACAAACTCCATGGCGATGTAATCGGTGTCCTTTTCGGAACCGATGTCGTAGATGGTGACGATATTGGGGTGATTGAGCGCCGAGGCGGCCTTGGCTTCCTGCAGGAAGCGGCGTTTATGCTCCAGGTCGCCGGTTTTCTCGGGCGGCAGGATTTTCAGGGCGACCACGCGATCGAGGCGCGTATCGCGGGCCTTGTAAACCTCACCCATCCCACCGGCGCCGATGGCGGCGAGGACTTCGTAAGGACCGAATCGGGTTCCGGGAGCAGCAGGCATCGGGGCGTTTATTGATTGTACCCTGCGGACCCTGGCCATTGACTCTGGCAAGAGTATTCGGGTGGCTGCAAGCCGACTGCGCGGGGGCGGTTAGTTTTCGGCGTGGCAAATCAAGAGTCCTCTTTTTTACGCGAGATTTTTCTTCCATCCTGGCCCGCTTTGTCTTACCATTGGGAAACACTAACTGGGATCCATGGCGCGACGACTGATCGGGGTTCTTCTTTTACTTTGCCCGCTGTGTGTCTTCGCTCAAGAGATCAAAACCGATTTCGCGAGCGACGCCGACGGTTGGTTCTGTGCCGGCGGCCTCAACCGCTACGAATCGTCCGGCGGCAATCCGGGCGGTTACCTTTTTGTGGACAACAGCGAAATCGAAATTGTCTGGTGCAGTGCCCCTTCGAAGTTCCTCGGCAACCTTCTCAGTTACAACGGCGGCAGTTTCTCCTTCGACGGGAAGCTCATCCTGGACCAGGCTCCCTACTGGACCGAAGAGCAAGCCGCCCCCTACGGCGGTAACTACGGAACCGTCAGAATCACCGGACCCGCGGGTTCGGTCTCCGCCGACCTGGAGGTAGGGAAGCCGTCCAGCAACTGGGCGACCTATGGCATCGACATGACTGCCGCGGCGTGGGGCATCGACGAGAACAAGTGGCGGAACATCCTGGCCAATGTCACCAGCATCGAAATCAACCTCGAAGCCCTCTACGGTGAGGAACAGGAGGGGCTGGACAACGTCGTTCTTAGTGGCGGCGCCCCACTCTCGATCGTCTCCCCGGAGAGTTTTGCCGGGGGCGAGGTAGGAGAGCACTATGTGCAGTTGACTCACGCTTCCGGTGGCACACCGCCTTATCTTTGGAGTTTTGAGGGCGACCTTCCTTCCGGCATCGCCATCGACGACCGGTTCGGTGGATCGGTGTATGTTTCCTGGACCGGTACACTGACCCAGGCCGGCACCTTCTCATTCAAGGTGGTGGTGGTCGACGATTTGGGCCAGACTGCCACCCGAGATTACCAGGTGACTGTAAATCCACCCGGGAATCCCGTCGTTGACCTCACCAACCTGGCTGCCACAAATATCCCGGAGGGAGAGATCTGGGTGCGGCCGGACACCGAAAACCGGATGTTCCGGCTGACCGCCGAGAAGGGGCAGGCCCCCTACGAATATTCCTGGGATCTGCAATCGCAGGATATCCATCTGGATCCGAAGACCGGCGAGATTTCCGGCAAGATCCCGAACGGCGAGTTTTTGGAGGAGACCACCATCCCCGTGTTGGCCCAGGTGCGCGACGCGAACGGGAATACCGGCACGAAAGCGATTGCCATCAGAGTCCTGTTTCCTCCGGAGCCCGTCGACCTCTCACCGCTCCCGGATGCCACGGTTGGCGTACCCTACCAGTTTCAATTCCACGCGCGATACGGCGGTGGCTCCGGACACCTGAGTTGGGACAATGTGACCTCGACCCCATATCCACCGGGTTTGGATGTCGGATTTTATGACGGTCTTTTTTCCGGCACCCCAACCCAAGCCGGCGATTATGATGTTCCTGTTACTGTCAACAACCGGGACCTCGGATTCACCGGAATCAGCCGCACTTACAAGCTGCACGTCGCCGCCGCGAGCGCGCCCGGGCCCGGGCCGAAATTGAATACGTCGCAAGTTTCCTGCGAGGCCATCCAGGATGGGCTGCCGGGCGAGACGGCGCCCGTCACATCCACCGGCGGCAACCTCGGGGTCGACACCAGCGGCGCCGCACCCTGGCTGGGGGTCAGGCAATCGCCGAACGCGGCGCCCGGCCCACCGCTGAAGCGACAGCAGGAAGTAACTCATACAAGAATGGCTGTGCAATCGCCGGTGGCAACCGCCGGCGAATCCCAACCCAGCTTCGAAACCCTGGTCTGCAACCCGGCCTCGCTGGCCCCAGGCCGCTACACCACTCACTTCACCATCAATGGCAAGACTCTCACCGTCGTGTTCTACATCGGCGCCCCCACACCCACCGTTCAGCCGGTGCCTCGGAAGGCAGCCGTTCACCTACAGACAGGAGGGAAGGCGCAACCGTTCCGCAGCCAGTTCCGCCTCAATCTTGGCAGCCTGCCGTCCAACCACGTCGCCAAACTGGATTTCCGGACGTTCACCCAGAAGGTTAGCTCCGATACGCCCATCGGCACGGGAAAGCCGGCCACCGTCACCACCGAGTTCAAACCGGAGGAGGTGCCGGAGGGCCACACCACCGCGACGCTTCGGGCCGAAGTCGGCGACGCCGGCATCTCCAGCATCCCGGTGGACTTTTTCCGCAGTTCGGCCGCAGCGCCGGGCGTCCGCCCGCTCGGCTTTGCATCCAGCTTCCCCGACCCTTCGAGAGACGATTCCGAAACGGTCTTTTTGCGCAACACCACGGCTGTTCCCCTGCCCTGGAAAGCGACAGTGAAAGGGCCTGCCGCGGCCACCGTTTCTCCGGACAACGGCACACTGGCGCCGGGCGCCACGCAGCAACTGGGTGTGCAAGTCCCCCCGCCCTCCAATATCGCCAATCCTTCGTCCGGCTCCATCGAAATCGAGGCTGGCGGCACAACGCGGGAGGTGTCCTTCACCACCGGACAGACCCCCACTCCGTATGCCGAGGTTGTGCCCGCGTCCCTTTCGTTCGCGGCGCGGGGCGCCACTCTTCAAGCGTCCTTGCGCAACGCGTCCGACACAGCGCGCGACTACGCATGCTTTCTGCCAGCGGATACGGGCTTTGCCTTGGAGCCAGGCTCTGGAAACCTGGCGGCGGGCGCCTCCGTTCAGCTCAACATTCAGGCGAACCCGGATGGCGACAGCCTGGCCGAAGCCGATGCCGTCTGCCAGGTGGGAGACGAAGTAACCACGCTTCACCTGGCAGCCATGCCGGCCGGCGCCTGCAACGCCGGCTCTCTTCTGGTGCAGCCGGAAGTCCCCTCGGTCAACGCGCTGATGCAAACGGGCCGCACTTACCCGGTCCGAACCATTGTCCGCGACAATTGCGGCGCCACCGTAGACGATGCGTTCGTCGCTCTGCTCGACGGAGCCGAGTCCGTGGTTCTCGATTCCGTTGGCGACGGCCGCTACGTGGGCGAGTGGACCCCGCTGGAGGCCGGTTCCACACCGTTAACGCTGTCGGCGACTGCGAACGCGCTTTCGGGCGAAGCCAGACTGTACCCGAGGGTGCTGAACTCCACCGATGGGCAGCCCCGCGTCGAAGCCGCGGCTCCCCGCGGCGCGGCCGGCTTTGCCGCCCGGCTGACACCCGCCGCCGGGTCGCTCATCACCTTATTCGGCGAGGAATTGGCCGATGATCCGATTGCCGCCAGCACCATTCCGTTACCCGATACGTTGGGCCAGACGTCCGTCACGCTGGGCGGGCGGCCTCTTCCTCTGCTGTATGTTTCCCCCACACAGATCAATGCGTTGGTGCTCTACGATATTCCGAAGTTCGTTCCGCTGGAGCTGGTGGTTCTGCGCGGCAATCGACGGTCCGCCGCCTTCAGTGTCACGATTGACGATTCCGCTCCCGACCTGTTCACGTTCAACGACGGCACCAATACTCTGGGCATTTTCCTGGACTCCAATTTTTCACTGGTTACCGGCGCCCGCCGGCTAAAGCGGGGAAGTGTGGGTATCCTGCTCGCCACCGGACTGGGCGACGTCACACCAGCGCTTGCCGCAAACCAGCAAACGGCGGGCGACATTCATATTCTGGTGGGTGTGGCGTCACTCAAAATCGGGGGTTGGAATGCCCATATTGAGTACGCCGGCCTGTTGCCGGGCTACGCGGGGGTTTATCAAATCAACTTCGACGTCCCGGAAGACGTTGACCCGGGTTTGGTCCCCGTTATCCTGACGATCAATGGCAAACCATCGAACACGGTGATGACGCAGATCGAATAACGGCGCCGATTGGCGAGCGTTGGCCGGACCGGCGCTTACCGGGTGGCCTGGGCATGCGCAAGCACCACCACCGAAGCCGGCGCCATGGCTTCGTAGTACCCCGTAATCCGCCGGGGCTCCTCGGCGTCGTAGCGCTTCAGGTTCATGGCCCAGCGATAGGCCACCGGCTGGTAACACAACTCAGCCTCCACCCGGAACGGTCCCTGCGCTTCGCCAAGCTCGACGGAATAGCGTATCCGGTCGCCGCCGCCGCCGAAGTCGGCGTCTTCGAGAGCGCCTCCCGCCACCGCGACTTGCTTGCCCGCGGTCCGCTTGTCAAAGCCTGTTGGCAGCAACCGGTTGTCTTTCAGATAGTTCAGAGCGTTCAGCAAACCGGTGGTTACCGCGCCGCGGCTATCGCCCATGATGGCCTCGTAAATCTGCACCTGGGAACCGGGACGGCCTGACCCGCCCCACAGGGGTGCATCTGTAAATATTTGCTGCACAGGCACTTAGCTTGGTACGGTGAGAGGTGCTGGCGCCAGTCTCGGCCCGATATTGGCGTTTGCAGGTCTCGCCTGGTGGTTGCTTTGCGGGTGATCTTTGGACGTATCCGGCTGATTCTGACAGGCTTTCCCGCAATTCGCCGTATCCGTCGATGTCGGCGGGGCAAGCTTTCGAAGACCTTACTTCTTCGGTCAAAACATCACTGTGACGGGTAGCAGTGTCCCAGACTTCGCCGTCTGGGAACGTGGACTGTCCCAAACTCGGATCGTCGGACAACTCGGAACTCACGGCAGTGCTTTCTGGCTCGTTGCCCGTAGCGCAAAGGGAGAACTCTGTCTCCCCCTTGACAAATTCTTATCATGGATGTCCTCCGCGCCGTCCCCGCTCCCGTAGGCTGCGAAAATTCTCTGCTGTAGTATTAGAGGGGTAGCCGAGGCGAGCGGAGGCGAAAAGGAGCGACTTGACCGGGATGATCAGACGACGTCGGAGTATGGCGGGATTACTTACGTGCCTGGCTTCTATGCTGGCGCACGCGCAAACCTTCTCGAGCCAGGTCGGCGTCGGACAGCAGCCAGTCGCTATCGCGGTCAACGAGACCACGAACAAAGCTTATGTCGCCAACCACGGGAGCAGTTCAGTCACGGTAATCGACGGAGAGACGCGGAAGATCGTTGCGACGGTGAAGACAGGGTCGAGCCCCGAAGGCATTGCCGTGAACCCAGTCACCAACCGGGTCTATACCGCCAACCCCGGCGATGGTTCGGTGACCGTGATCGACGGCGCGACGGATACGATCCAGGTAACGTTGCGCGCCGGCAGCTACCCGCAGGCGGTCGCGGTGAATCCCGTGACCAACAGGGTTTATGTCGCGAACAACTACGGACACAACGTGACCGTCATAGATGGAGCGACACATACGGTGATCGCCACGGTGCGAGTGGGGCAGGGACCGCGGGGCATCGTCGCGAATCCAGTCACCAACAAGGTTTACACGGTGAACTATGGCAGCAAGGACGCAACCGAGATTGACGGCGCGACCGATGAGGCCATCTCGATTCCGACGGGCAAGCATCCCTGGACCATCGCCGCAGACGTGCGCGGCGACAAGGTCTATGTGGTGAATGAAGAGAGCGCCAGCCTGTCCATTCTGAGCGGGGCCGGCGGCGGTGCGATCCAGAATGTCTCTGTCGGCGACATTCCGTTCGCCGTGGCTGTCAATCCCGCAACGAACACGGCGTACGTTCTCAGCTATGCCGGGAACACGATGGCGGAAGTGGATGGCGCGACCGGGAGAGTCAAGAGAACGGTGCACCTCGCCACCCATCCTTCGGCGATTGCTGTCGATCCGAAGTCGAACCGGGTCTACATTGCCAACCAGAACACGTCGAGTGTCCTGGTTCTCGACGGCGAGACCGGCGACAGAGTCGCAACCGTCAAGGCGGGCGCCCTCCCCTATGCGATGGCGGTCGACGAGACCGCAGGACTGGTCTACGTGGCGAACCGCGAGAGTGGCGATGTCACCATCATTGACGCCCGGACGCTCGCGGCCGTGCGGCCGACCCCGCCGAAGTTCCGTGCCGTTGCGCTCGCGGAGAACAGCGGCGGAGCACATCAGAGATTCGTGGAGGCTGCCGGCCGTTACCTGAATCGGTTGGCCGCCGAAAACAACTTTGTCGTGGACTATATCTCGGGCACCGAGCGAATTAACGAGAAGTTTCTTTCGCAGTACCAGCTTTTCATCCAACTGAACTATCCGCCGTACCGATGGTCGCCGGCGGCAAAGCAAGCTTTCGCGGACTACATTACGCGGGGCAAAGGCGGATGGATCGGCTTCCATCATGCCGCCCTGCTCGGGGAGTTCGATGGTTACCCGATGGACCCCTGGTTCGTTAAATTCCTCGGAGGCATCCGGTTCACTGGTTACGTGCCGGACTTCGCCAGGGCCACGGTGAGAATCGAGAACCCGTCGCATCCGCTTGCCAAAGGACTACCGCCCTCGTTCGTGATCGATCGCGAGGAGTGGTACACGTGGGACAAGTCGCCGCGGCCCAATGTAGACGTGCTGGCGTCGGTGGATGAGTCGACGTACGTGCCGGACACAAAGACCAAGATGGGAGGCGACCATCCGGTGGTCTGGTCGAATCCGCACTACGCGGCGCGCAACGTATACATTTTCATGGGGCACGATGACTGGCTGTTCGACAGCCCGGAATTCAGGCAGTTGTTCCGCAACGCGATCTTCTGGGGAGCTGGAGAATGAGGAGCCATCGAATTCCGATCCTCGCCGCGCTTCTGTGCTGCGGCATCGGCGCGCCGCTGCCGGCGGCCGAAGACGCGCCGCCGCCGCGCGTCCTGGTGTTCTTTTCCCTGAACGTCGAGTCGGATCACGTCGACTTCGCCACGGACGCTCTGCGGTTCTTCGCGGAGCAGGCCGACCGGCACAATTTTCGCGTCGAGGCAACCAGTAACTGGACCGACATGAACGACGAGAACCTGAAGCGGTATCGGCTGGTCGTCTGGCTCAACAACCAGCCACCGGCGGCGCAGCAGCCTGTGTTCGAACGGTACATGGAGAACGGCGGCGGCTGGCTCGGTTTTCATGTCGCGGCGTACAACGATCGGAGCTCGCGCTGGCAATGGTTCAAGCGATTCATCGGCGGCGGGGCGTTCGGGGTCAACAGTTGGCCGTCGCTGCCGGCCACGCTAATCGTGGAGGGCGGCGCAAGCCCGGTCACGCGCGGCATTCCCCACTCCTTTGTTGCGCCGGCGAACGAATGGTATAGTTGGCGCCCGAGCCCACGCGCCGACAAGAACATTCGCGTGTTCGTAAGTCTGGATCCGAAACAGTTTCCGCTCGGCATCAAGACTAGGATCACGGAAGAGGATCCGGACGTGCCCGTGGTCTGGACGAACGCCAATTACCGGATGCTGTACCTCAACATGGGTCATGGAGACGAAATCTTCTCCAGTCCCACGCAGAACCAGTTATTCGAGAACGCCGTCCTCTGGCTCCTGAATCCGGGGAAAGACTGACTCGCCTGATAGGGCTCTATCCGTAAATCCATGTTCCACAGGCACTTAACCCCGTACAGACTGGGATGCTGGCGGTTATCTCACACCCGGCTTTTGTGCTCGAAACGTCTCGGGTGTGGGCGTTTTACGAGCACCTGAGACGTGTCTGGCCGATTCCAACAGGCTTGCCTGCCATTCGCGGTATCCGTTGCCATCGGCCGGTGCGGCTTTCACTTACGTCGGTTTTTGGGTGAATGTATCACGGTGACGGGTGGAGTCGCTGGAAACTGGGACGAAACCGGAACGGTACGGGGTTTCCCATTTGTTGGGTGTGAGAAGCGGAAGCGGACGCCTGAATTGCAGGCAGCGTGTCTTTTTTTATCGCCGTTCGGCGGGAGGTTGCACACATTGGCCGGCCATCCAGGCCGTTGCCTGGCGGAGGGGGTTCCGAGATCCGGCCAATTCCGGTGCTGCCTGGTTCCTTCGACTTGGCTTCGGACGATTGCCGCAGCCTCCCTTCGATTGCCATCGGACAGGGCCTCCTACAAAGTGGAGCTTGGGAAGGGTTCCTTGCAACTCCTCGCGGGGGCGAGCAGGACGTCAGGATCGGGAAACCGTGTTGGCGATACTTTGCAGCAGAATGCAGGCGGTGGCATAATGAAGGCACGATATGCCTCTCATTCAAGTGCGTGACGTTCCCGAGCACATTTACCGCCTGCTCGCCGAGCAGGCGGAGAGGGACCGGCGGAGCCTTGCCCAACAGGTTGTGGCGGTTTTGGCGCGCGGTCTCAACGTCGAGATGGACGCCAAGGCGCGGCGGCGAAAGGCGCTTGAAGCGGCTCGGACGAGCGATCGTACGCCGGCCGCGAAGCTTACCAATCCCGCCAAACTGGTTCGGGAGGATCGCCGCCGGTGAGAGTGGTTCTGGATACCAGTGCTGCGATCGAAGTGGTTCTCGACCGCCAGAACGCTTCACGATTCTCGGAGGCGCTGCGCGACGCGGAGGAAGTGCTGGCACCGGAACTGTTTGTCGCCGAACTGGCGAACGCGTTTTGGAAGTATCACCACTTTGAGACGCTGAGCCTTACGGTTTGCGATCGCTCGATCGGGCTTGGACTCGACCTTGTGGATATCCTCGTACCCTGCAAGGAACTTCACCGTGAGGCCTTTCTGTTGGCACGTGTCGCGCGGCGTCCGGTATACGACATGTTCTATCTGGCACTGGCGAAACGGGAAGATGCCCTCTTGTTGACCTTGGATTCCACGCTCCGCAAGGTGGCCGAGCGAGAGGGAATATCGACGTTGTAGTTGTCGCCCACGGGCGGGCGCCATGCGACGGCTCGACCCTGCGGGCCGATGGGTTTTTTGCTCCGGGTCCTACCCTGGGTAGCGGCGGAGGCCTCAACCCAGGGCTGCCAATACGCATCCCGCCTTGCGGGAAGATTGCGGATTGCCGACACCGAGGTACCGAGGCCGTCCCGGGTCCCAGCCGCTTGGTGGCTGTGATGCGCGGGCAGAGGCTGTCAGCCACGGCCACGGATGCGCTGACGCCGCCTAAACTCCCACTTCTCGGCCGCACTGGCGGGTATTATGGTTCAGGCGCAGCCGGGACCGAGCACATCTCGTGGTGGACCAACAGCGCCCGATGTCACGGAACGCTCCGCCCGTCGGCAAAGACGTGGCGCAATTCTCCGTGTGAGAGGACGGAGCTATGGAAAGACGCGATTTTCTTAAAAGTACATCCATCGGTGGAATTGGAACGCTCATTGCCAAGGATGTTTTCGCTCAAAGCACGGCGGCGGCAGCGCCTGTGGAGAACGCGGTGGAGCATCCCAATATTCTTCTGGTTGTGTCGGACCAGCGTCGCGCGGGACTTTCGAAGCGGTCGGGCTATCCGCTGGACACCAGTCCGACACTCGACGGGCTCGCCGATTCCGGCGTGGCGTTTGACCGCGCCTATTGCACCGCGCCGCTGTGCGTTCCGAGCCGGGTGAGCATGCTGACCGGCCGCTGGCCCGACGCCACCCGAGTGCGCTCAAACAGCCTGGCCGGGTCCGCGGTGTACGAGAAGCACTTGTATCAGGTGGCCAAGGAGTGCGGTTACCGGACTGGCCTTGCCGGCAAGAACCATACCTTCCTCAGGCCTGACGATACAGACTTCTGGCGGGAGTACGGGCTGGATGTAGGCTGGATCCCTCCCAATGCTTCGCCGGGGTACAAAGAGTTCGAGCGCTGGATGAAAGCGCTGCATGCCAATATCGGAATGGAGCCGACGCCCTTTCCGCTGGAGATGCAGTTCCCTTACCGAATTATCTCGGACGCCATTGATTTCATGAGCAAGCCGGATGACCGGCCCTTTCTGCTGCAGGTCGGGTTTTCGGAACCGCACGATCCGGAGCAGGTGCCGGCGCCGTACTGGGACATGTATCCACCGGAGAGTGTACCCGACCGCTGTGCCGGTCCCGAGGCGCTCAAGCAACTTGGCGATCGCGCACGGTGGGAATATGGCCACCAGGAATCCGGATTTCCCACCGAAAAGAACTGGCGGCGCTACATCTCGAATTATCTCGGCATGCTCCGCCTGCTGGACGACCAGCTTGCGCGTTTGCTGGCATTTATGCGCCAGAAGGAAATTCTGCGGAAGACGATTGTCGTCTATGTCGCCGACCACGGCGATTATCTGATGGACTATGGCCTTGGGCGCAAAGGCGTCGGGCTGCCGGAATGCCTGACGCGGATTCCGATGGTGTGGTCCGGACCCGGCATTTCGCACGGCCCGGTTGGGCAGTCCGTCTTTGTCTCCATGGCTGATCTGTTTCCCACTTTTTGCGAAATCCTGAACACCAGCATCCCGCACGGCGTGCAGGGCAGAAGTTTGTGGCCGCTGCTTCGAGGCGAGGAGTATCCCCGGGAGGAATTCCGCAGCATCTACTCGACCGTCGGCCTTGGCGGTCTCTACTATGAGGCCTCCGATCAGGTACCCTACTATCTTGCCGATGAAGCTCGCGCCACCCCCCAGGCGCTGGCGCACCCGGAGACGTCGGGCTTCGACGAACTCAACAAAGTGACCCTCTCCGGACTGCAGAAGATGGTGCGGATGGGCGACTGGAAGCTGATCTACGACATGATGGGGTACGGCCAGTTGTATCATCTGCCCTCGGATCCCGGTGAATTGAAGAACCTTTTTGGCCAGCCTTCGGTGGCGAAAGAGCAGGCTGAATTGTCGCTGGAATTACTGATGTGGACGATTCGCGCACAGGACAGCCTGCCGACCGGGCCGCAGAACGTCAAATACCAGACGAAATGGCCCGGGCAGCATAATTGGTATACGCCGTATCGACATGGAAAGGGGCGCGAAGCATTTATTCCCTAGGAGTACGGGCTGGCGCCGGGACACTATCGGCTTGACTGACTCCGGATCGAGGTTATGATTGTGGTGACCGGCTACATCGGTGCCGTGATGTCGAACCTTGTGCCGGGCGCCGGCGGTGAAGACGAGCCTAAGCTTCCGCCCGCTCTTTCCGGCATAGATATATGGAAGCGGCTGCTTCAGAAGGAGATATTCGCAGCTTGAGTACTTCATCGGAATGGATCCCATTTGTCTGGCCCGCGGAATGGCGCGAAGCGGCGCAACTGGACGCCCTGAAAGATACAGGATTCAACTGCCTGATCCTTCCACTCGAAAAGGAGGGCGCCGGCAGCCAGGCGGCCCTTCGAGACGCCGCCCGATCGAAGGGTTTCGCTTGCCTGATCGACTCGCCGGATGGCGCCTCGTTGTCGGACGGCACCCTGCGGGTTCCCGTGATGGATACCACGCAGATTCGCCCGGGTGCACCCGGCTTGCTGGTCTTAAAGGACGGCGTCTGGCCGGGAATCGGCCAAGCGGCGTCGGGTGGCGGGGATGCGGGTCCCACTGGCATGCCCTGGGTGGATTCCAACGCCTGGCGCATGCGCCTGGCGAATGTCCGCGCCCCGAAATCGAGGATCTGGGTTCGATTCGCGGCGTCAAAGGAAAACCAGCGGGTGCCCACTCTGGCGCAGTACCAGGCGGCCCTTGCCGATGTGGCGGTTTATGGCGGTCAGTGGCCGGTGGAGTTGGACGCGGACCTCGCAAAGCGGCTTGCGGCGGCCGACACGCGCGCCGTCGAAATGTTGCAGCAGATCGGCAAATCGGCGGTGTGGTTAGCGAAACCGCGAGCCTGGTCTTCCTATCAGCCGCTGGCCTCGCTGGGCGTGCTTTCCAGCTACGAAGGAGACGACGAGTACCTGGCCACCGAAATGTTGAACCTGGCCCACCGGCGCCAGTTGGCCTACCGCGTGTTAGACCTTTTGCAGCCGGCGACGATTTCCTACGACAACCTGCTGACGGTTGCCGTGCTGACCGCGCGGAAACCCGCCAACGAGGTTGTCGAGAAATTGGCCGGATTCCTCCGCGGCGGCGGCGAATTGATTGGTCCGCTGGGCTGCGACGCCTGGTTTGGCGCGGAGGGTGCGGCTGCCGGTCCGATTGACGGCTACCAGCAGTGGAAGGCGGGCAAGGGCAAGCTTTTTGCCCCGGTGGAAGAATGGAGCGATCCGTATCTGGTGGCCGTGGACGTGCACCGCATTGTCGGCCGTCGGCGCGACTTCGCCGTGGTGTATAACGCCGGCGGCGCGTTGACCTACGTTTCCGAAGCGCCCTCGGGATCGTCCGGCGCCTGCCAGGTGGTGAGCTACGTCAGCGGTTTCCCGAGAAGTGGCGGCGGTCCGGTTTCGTTGCGGGTCCGCCGGAAGATCCAGTCCGCCAGACTATGGAGTCTGGGCAGCGATGCGGCCCGGGAGTTGAAGGTTGTTAATATTGAAGGCAACCAGGAAATCCATGTGCCTGAACTGGCAGCTTACAGTGCGATAGAGTTTACCTAATAAGCACAGGAGGGACGATGATGGAGATCAACCCGAAGCGCCGGCTTGCCTGTGGGATGCAAGGCCTGCCCAGCCGTCGAGATCTACTGCGTTCGATCGCGGTTGCCGCGGGAGCGGCGGCGGGCGCAGCGCAACTTCTGCGCGCTGACGCTCCCTCGAAGCCCGTTTCCATCGCGCGGTGCCCGGACTATGGCGCCGAACTGTATCCGACTTTGCGCCGCATGATGGATGAGTTGGGCGGGCTGTCGAAGATGGTGCGCAACAAGACCGTGGCGATCAAGGTGAACATGACCGGCGGCGCAACCCAGCGCATGGCCTACGTTCCTTCGGAGTATGCGCAATGGACGCACCCGGCAGTGGTGGGAACCATGATCCGGCTGATCCACGAGGCCGGCGCCAAACGCATTCGTGTGGTGGAAGGGTGCTTCAGCACGTCGGAGCCGGTGCCGGAATTCCTGCTCGACGCCGGGTGGGAGCCCAACGACTGGCTGAACGCCGCCCCGAAGGTCGAGCTCGTGAACACCAATGGAATCATCGAGCCGCAACAGTATGCGCGTCTCATGGTTCCCGGCGGGCGCGGCCACATGTTCCCGGGCTTCGACCTGCATCCGGCCTATGACCAGTGCGACTTCTTTGTTTCCATCGCCAAATTGAAAGAGCACGCCACGGCCGGGATAACGTTGTCCATCAAGAACTGCTTTGGCAATACGCCATTACCAATTTACGGCGACAGCGCCGGCGTGGATGGGCCTTCCAGGGTGTCGTCCGGCGGCCGCGGCACGATTATGCACAACGGGCAGCGGCCGCCCGCCCGGAGCGCTCCGCAGCCGCTGCATCCGCCCGAGGCGGGCAACGCGCACTGGCGCATTCCGCGCATCATCTCCGACATTGTCGCCGCGCGCCCCGTCGACCTGGCGATTATCGACGGCATCTTCACGATGACTGGGGGCGAAGGGCCGTGGATCAACAACGTAAAGCCCGTCAGGCCCAAGGTGCTGGTGGCCGGCTTGAATTGCGTGAACACCGACGCCGTCAGCGCCGCGGTGATGGGCTTCGACCCGATGGCCGACCGCGGCACCGCCCCCTTTGAACTCTGCGACAGCACGCTGCGTTTGTCCGAGGAGCTGGGGGTGGGCACTCGCGACCTGAAACAGATTGAAGTTGTCGGTACGCCGATTCATGAAGCCGTGTTCCGGTTTCGTGCGGTCTCGCGGCTCAAAGCCAACGGGAGCGGCGGTCGCCAGCTTGTATAGGGAGTGGGCGGGCCGCCCCCTACAGCCGGCGCTCGAGCTACTGTCGGCGCTCGAGCCGGGCGCGGAATCAGGCGGGCAGGCGGCCGGTGATCTTGCGGATGAAGCCGTGGGCGCGGTGGACCCATTGGCCTTCGGGCAGGAACATGAAGGGGCATTCTCCGGCCACCACGTCGATCTTGCGGCTGCGGCAAAAGCCCAGCGCGGCTTCGCTGACCGCACCCTGCCCTCCGCCGCGGTACATCCAAACCCGCTTCACTCCCACCTCGGCGCAGTCGAATACGGTCTTTTCCGTCACCTCCGGCCGGGTCATCAACAGCGCGCCTTCCACCGGCGGCCGGACGTCCTGAAGCCGCGCAAAGCAGCGGTCTCCCTCTACGTCCGAGAGGTTGGGATTTACCGGGACCACATCGTAGCCGCGCCCGCGCAGCTCGCGGTATAGCGCGCGGCTGGTGCTTTTTTCGTCGCGCGAGACGCCGACCACGGCGATGCGCTTCAATGCCAGGAATTCGTCGATTGTCTTGCGGCGCGTGCGTGAAGCCATGGAACACTCCTCACGAGTCCACGCTAGCACAGACTTTGCTCCCATTCCAGATCTTATTGTGTGAATTAGCCGTTACATCCGGTATAACATCCAGTACACGGCGACACCGGTGACGCTGACGTACAGCCACACCGGCAGGGTCCAGCGGGCGATGCGGCGATGCAGATGGAAATTGCCGCGCAGCGCGCGATACAGCGTGATGACGGCGAGCACCGGCACCGCGGCGGCCAATATCGTGTGGGTGGTCAGGATGGTGAGGTAGGCCCATCGAATGGGCCCGGATTTCCGAAAATAGACGACGCCGGCGAGGATATGGTAAATCACGTAGCTCACCAGAAACACCGTCGAAACGGTGAATGCCGCCAGCATCACCATTTTGTGCGCGGTGCGCCTGCCGCTTCGGATTAACGCGTAGCCGGCCACCAGCAGCACAGCCGCCGTGGCGTTCAGCACCGCGTTGAGCGCCGGAAGGTCCGCCAGCTCCACTACGAATTCTCCTTCAGCAGAGCCCGCGCGTCGCGGCGCAGCTTTTCGAGCTGCTCCGGCTGATTGGATTCGTAATAGCCGCGGATCTGCGATTTTCCATCCACCAACACGAATCGCGTGGAATGCTGCAAATTGCCGTCCACCCGGCCCAGGTGAAAGCCGTCGAAGCAGAGCTTGTCGAGGCTGCCTTCCGGCCCGGTGAGGAAATACCAACCCGGGGCGGCGCGGTAGCGGTCGGCGAACTCGGTGAGCACCTTGGGGGTGTCGTTGGCCGGATCCACGGTGATGGAGACGAAGCGGACGTTCGGATTGCCGGCGAAATCTTCCTGCAGGCGGTGCATGGCGGAAGTCATGCGCGGACAGGGCCCCATACAGCGGGTGAACATGAAGTCGGCCACCCAGACTTTGCCCGCCAGTTTTTCGGCGCTGTGAAAGGGGCTGCCGTCCTGCGCCGTTAAGTCGAACTGAGGCAGCGTGTACAACGTGGGCAGGTTGCTTTTTTGGCATCCGGCCAGGCCCATCAGCGCCGCCAGCGCCAGCAGTAATGGAATTCGAGTGTTGTTACGGTACATAACGAGATGCTCTTCCGGTCAGCTCTCGGCGCGCGCGCCGGGCTTCGATGCAAAATAGATGGCGGCGGCGAACAGCACCAGGCCGAACAGCACCGTAATGGTCATGTTCAGCTCCATGCCCGGTGCGGAAAACGCCGCGCCGGTTTCCAGAAACTCACGCAGGGCGTTCATCGAGTAGGTTAGCGGATTCAGCTCCATCACCAGCCGCATCCAGCCGTGCGCCTTTTCGGCGGTGAAGATGGCGCCGGAGATCATCCACAGAGGGAACAGGATCAGGTTCATGACCGCGTGGAAGCCCTGGCTGGAATCGAGCACCCACGCCAGCAGAAAGCCCATGGAGGTAAAAGCGAACGACACCAGAAACACCACCAGTGCCGCTTTGCCGAAGCCCGAGAAAGGCGGCAGAAGCCCGGCCAGCGGCGCCAGCGCCAGGAAGATCACGCCCTGGATGAAGGCCAGCGTGGAGGAGCCCAGCACCTTGCCGAGCACCATGGCGCCGCGCGGCGCCGGCGAAACCAGCATGGAAAGCAGGAAGCCTTCGCGCCGGTCTTCGATCAGCGACATGGTGGAGAATACCGCCGAAAACATCACCGTCAGCACCAGCGCTCCCGGGAAGAAGAACCCCAGGTCGCCGAAGCCAGAACCGATCACCAGCCAGAAAAGGAGCGGTGAGCCGACGAAGCCCACCACGCGCGCCTTCTCGCGCCAGAAGCGCACCAGCTCGCGGCGCCACAGCGCCCACACCGGCAGCCAGAAGGAACCCTTACTCATCCAGCACGGCTCCTGTCTCGTCCAGAAAAACGTCTTCGAGCGTGGGCTTGTGCAGGGCCACCGATTCCACCTGTCCGGGCAAAGCCTCGATCAGCTCGGCCAGAAATCGGTGGCCGGCGGCGGTTTCCACGCGCATACTGCCGTCCACCACCCGCGCCTCCAATCCGAACCGGCTCTTCAGCACGGATTCCGCCGCCTGCCGGTCTTTCACTTCGAACACCACCACGTCGCCGCCGATGCGCGACTTCAGCTCGTCGGGCGTTCCGGTGGCGACAATCTTGCCCTGGTGCAGCATCGCCAGCCGGTCGCATCGGGCGGCTTCGTCCATCAGGTGCGAGGTGAGCAGAACGGTAATGCCCCGGTCGCGGCGAAGCTGATCCAGATAGGCCCAGACGTCGCGGCGCGCCGCCGGGTCGATGCCGGTGGAGGGTTCGTCCAGCAACAGAACTCGCGGTTCGTGCAGCAGCGCGCGGGCGATTTCAGCGCGCCGGCGCAAGCCGCCCGACAAGGTCTTAATCAGGTCGCCCTGGCGATCGGCGATGGCCAGGCGTTCCATGGCGTCTTCCACCCGCTGGCGCATCAGGGCGCCCCGCAGCCCGTAGAGGTTCGCCTGCGCGTACAGGTTTTCCCGAATGGTGAGGGCGCGGTCGAGGCATCCGGATTGAAATACGACGCCAATCCTGCGCCGCACCTCGGCCGGCTGCGCCACCACCTCCAGGCCGTCGATGGTCAGGCGGCCGGAGGTGGGGCGGATCATGGTGGCGAGAATCTTGAACAGCGTGGACTTTCCCGCTGCCGTTGGGCCCCAGGAAGCCGAAAATCTTCGCCCGGCTCCACTTCGAAGCCGACGGCGTCGAGCGCTTTGCGCTCGCCGTAGAAATGAGTTACGTTTTCCGCGAGTACAATCACAATCCGATACGTCCCCACGGCAGCAACACCCTGCTGTCGGCCACCAGCAGCAAATAGATGCCCGGCAAATAAAGAACTGAAGCCAACAGAACTCTTCGAGCGGTAATGACAGGTACGCAGGCGCGCGGCTCGCAGACCCGACCACAGGAAAATCAGCCCCAGAACGGATGCGCCCGCCAGGTAGATCGGTCCGGTCATGTGCAGATAGCCCGGCAGCAGACTCACCGGCAGCAGCAACAGCAGGAACAGGATGATCTGGCGCGCCGTCGACGCCCCATCCGGCTCCACCACCGGAAGCATGCGGATGCCGGCCCGCGCGTAATCGTCGCGATACATCCACGCGATGGCGTAAAAGTGCGGAAACTGCCACAAGAACAGGATGGCGTAGAGCACCCAGGCGTCCGCTGTCAAGGAGCCGTGCGCGGCGGCGTAACCGATGAGCGGGGGCATGGCGCCGGGAAAAGCGCCGATGGTGGTGGAAAGCCACGATCTCCGCTTCATGGGGGTGTACAGAAACAGGTAAGCGAGCAGCGTGCCCAGGCCCAGGAACCCGGATAGCGGATTCACCAGCAAGGCCAGCTCGGCGAAGCCGGCGGCCGCCAGCGCCGCGCCGAATACCAATGCGCCGCGGGGCGAAATGCGGCCCGAAGGAATGGGCCGCGCCCGGGTGCGCTTCATGCGTCCGTCTTCGTCGTGCTCGTACCACTGGTTCAGCGCGGCCGTACCGGAAGCGATGAGCCCGGTGCCCAAAATGGTGTGCAGCAGCCCGGAGAGGCTGAGCCCGCCGCGCAGCCCGAAATAGTACCCGATGCCGGTGCTCAACAGGATGAGCCAGGTAATGCGGGGCTTGGTGAGCTCGATGTAATCCTTCATTTGGCCGGCTCCGTCTGGGGTCCGCGATGGGGTTGGGCGACCGTCAAAGATCGGGCCGGAAGCGCGTTGCGCCGGATTTGGACTCCGAACAGCAGGCTGGCCGCCAACACTAGTCCGCCCAGTATTGTGTGAGCGGCGGTCAACGCCACCGCCTGCGCATCGGGAATCGCGTACGCCGGGACATCCAATTTGGCAAGATACGCCGCGATGCCCAGCAGCATCTGCGCCAGCGTCAACCATAAAAGCAAATGAGAGGCCTGCTGGATGGGGTGGTGGCCGGCAAACTGCGTAATGGCGAACACGGCGGCCATCAAGACACAAGCGGTCACCGCAATCGCGCCGATGATGTGCGGAACCACACCCAAAACCTGGTGGCGGTACGCCGTGCCGAGAATCACCTGGGCAGAACACCAGCACCGGCGTCAGCACGGCGATGGAACGCATGGAGGGCGTGCCGGAATCGCGCACCAGTCTCAGGCTCTTTTGCCAGCCTGGTGAGGTGGCGAAAGCGAACAGAACGGCGGTGGAAACGAACAGGTGCGCCAACAAAGCGTGAGCGACGCCGAGCGCTTTCGGAAGCTGGTCGAGGAGGCCAAAGCCCCCCAGGGCGCTCTCCAGAACCACGGCCCCCGCGGCGACGGCGACCAGCCGCTTCATCCACCGGCGCGGCTCCGCAATCCACACCCAGGCCGCCAGGATGAGAGTGAAAAGACCGACAATGCCGGCGATAATGCGGTGGCCGGTCTGGTAAAAGGCAGTAAGAGCCGGCCCGGCATCCGCAGTGGACACCGCCGGCTGCTGGCTCACCGAGACTGCCCCCGCCGTCATCAGCAACAGCGAGCAGACGGCCAGCACGATGCAGAACAAGTACAGCCTACTGCTATGCATATCGAGGTTTGTGGTGGTTCCCGTTCCCAGAAATCGCCTCTGGCCGGTGGCCGGCGATCTTCTATATCATGTTACTAGCTTCCAGGCCACCGTGCATCGGCCTGTATACTGACGCCGGAAAAATTCCAGCTACAGTGGAAGATTCAGCGGACCGCCGGAAAGTCGCAATTTGACGGTCACTGGCCTGGCAGCAAAGGTAAAGGGGAGCGTCCCGAATGACAACGAAGAAGAACACCCCCTCCACTCTGGTGGGGGTCGTAATGGGCAGCAAGTCGGACTGGGAGACCATGAAGAACGCCTCCGACACGCTGTCGAAGTTCAGCGTGGCGCACGAGTGCCGCGTACTTTCCGCCCACCGCACGCCCGAGGAGACCGTTCGAATTCGTCCGCGCGTCGGAAAAGAAAGGGGCCAGGTTGTTTATCGCCGGCGCCGGCGGCGCCGCCCACCTGGCGGGAGTTGTCGCCGCGCACACCACGCTGCCGGTTTTGGGAGTTCCGATGCAAACCAGCTCACTCGGCGGCCTGGATTCTCTGCTGTCGACGGTTCAGATGCCGGGCGGCATCCCGGTGGCGACGTTCGCCATCGGCAAGGCCGGCGCCACCAACGCCGCTCTGTTCGCGGTCGCCATCCTGGCTGCCTCCAACCCGGCACTCGCCGACGCGCTGCGCGCCTTCCGCCGAGAGCAGGCGCGAAAGGTCCTCGATCAGACGCTTAGCTGAACCCGCCAGTCTCATTGTGCCCGCTTTTTGAGCGTGTCCAGCCCGAAGTCCGGATGGCCCCGGATCTCTCCGGCTCTGATTGGGATGACAGTTCCGCATTTTCGTCTCACCAGGTTCCCTTCTAGGTCACGGAACTCACTCTGCTTTGCCGTAGGGCGGTTAATCTACAGCCGGTTCTTGGCACGCCTGATGCGTGCGCGATACGGTGATGTGCCGCCAACCGCACGCTGGTAACGTCCACACCCGCTGTTCTGTCTACCTAAGTAGAAAGAGAAAGGAGGTCCTATGTTGGGAATGACTCTGGTGTTTTTTCTGCTGGCCCTGATCGCGGCTGTTTTCGGTTTCACCGGAATCGCCTTGGCGGCAGAGGGCCTGGCGAAGATATTCTTCTTTATATTCCTGATTCTGTTCATCGTAAGTCTGATAGCGCGCTCCGTCTCCAGCCGGCCTTGACGGGTGCGCCGCCATCTGATCCGTCATGGCATCCGGCCTCTCAGTGCCCGTGCCACGGCCGAAATTATGAACAGGGCCAGAAATAAAAAGAATAGGATTTTGGCGATCGACGCCGAC
The DNA here is from genome assembly GCA_963810595.1 of Bryobacterales bacterium. Taxonomy (GTDB): domain Bacteria; phylum Acidobacteriota; class Terriglobia; order Bryobacterales; family Bryobacteraceae; genus CAWEOG01. Next base: position 69,278 of record CAWEOG010000022.1, read on the forward strand.
GCGATAGCGATTCCCGTGAAGCCGAAGATGCCCGCCACCAGCGCGAGCAGAAAGAAAATAATCGCCCATCCCAGCATGGATTTCCCCCTTTTCTGCGTACGATAAGCTTGTCTGGCAATTTCCCGGGGAAATTGCCAGCCTTCCATAACCGCCTGCGGCGGTGAATATTTCGACCTCAAGCGGCGAAGCGGCCAAACACCGTGAGCTCTTCCCTAAACCCGCTAGTGTTGCCCGCGCTCTCGAGAAAGGCACGCAAGGCGGCTTTGCAGCGGTGGATGCGGACTCGAACCGACCCTGCGGTCATTGCCCGCCGCCGCGCGATTTCCGATATGCTGAAGCCCCACAGGTAGCGATCGTGCAGCAACTTGCGATCGAGCAGGCAACAGTGGGCTATCAGTCGTTCGGCGTCGATTGCCGCACAGCCAACAGACGGGCAATTGCGGCAATCGGCCAACTTCCCGAGAACCGAGTGCTTCGAGTTGTTCCTTGTTTCGTTGCACAGTGTGTGAAATGCAATGCTGTTCACCCAGGGCAGAATACGTCCTTGATCTCGCAATTGTGCGCGCGCCTCCCATCCTTTTGCCCAGGCGGCCTGTGCATATTCCTCCGCGGCATCACGGTCGAGGCCCTTAGAGAGCAGGAACCGTACCGTCCTTTCAAATCGTTGTTCGTACGCTGTTGCGAACATTTCTGGCGTCATCATGACTATAGTTCCCCTCCCGGTTGGTTTCAGTCGGTCGCCAGAACGCCCCCGTAAGGTTATTTGCAACTGACGGGCCGAAGGGCCAAGCGACGCAATTCAAAGAAGATAACAGGAACTCTCCTGCCTTGCGAACGCGTCGCGGCGCACAATGTTTCCATACGCGCCACTTGGAACGTAAAATTTTTGCCTGCATTTTAGCCAGTTCGGAGTTCACCATTCCCCTCAAGGTGACGTCGTTGTTTTGGACGTCTACCTCGATTTTCCGCGCTGAACTACCCAGATTGGCTACGAGTTTGGCTGTTACCTTGGCGTGAATCCAGGCATCGTCAATGGTGCGTCCGACGTTTTCTCCCACGGACTTTGCCTTTTGCCGCTCCGTTTGAGCCATTTCCAGCGTGAAGTCGCTTCGGGAGACCTCAGCCGCCTTCACTTCGATATCATCCTTGACGGCCAGGCCCGGCTGAGCCTCTTTGGCGAGCAGCACCGCGCGGGTTTTCAAAACTTCGGTCGGGACCGTCCCGGACAGCGTGGCCTGGTTCAACTGTGCGTTGGTATCCACAATGAGGTTTACCTGCTCAGGATCCATAGTCTCTTCATGTTAACCTCCTAACTGAGAGAGGAGTTTATGGAGAAAGAGATTACACTGGCCGCGAGAATGCATCCACCGCACGGAAATCGGCCTCAATCGCCGTTGAGGGGGAATTCGCCGAGACCCCAATTGACCAGCTCGTATTCGCGGCCGTGCACGGTGCCGTGCCCGCGCGCTATGGTCAGTTTCCGCGCACGCACGTCTTCGCGGTACTTTTCTCTGGCGCTATCGGCGACCGCGTTCGCAATCGACTCGCGGCACTGCGATTCGGCGGGGCTCCCCAGGGCATCCATTTCCTCCCGGATCCTTTGCGCGGCGGAGGCGCCAATGCCTCCGTTCTGCACGTGGATGTCAAAGACGAGCGCCAGCCCCAGCTCCGACGTAAGACCGAACCTCGCGGCCGTGCTCTCGCGCCGCCACAAAGTAGGCGTCCTCGGCACGGCGCCGCTGCTCAGCCTTCACTGGTTCCAATTCTCCCAGCGTGGCGAATGCCGTTCGCCAGGGCTCGGCCAGCCTGCCGCCACCCACGGTTTGCGCCTGGGCCCAGGATCGCTGCTCGGCTGGCGGCGACTGGAGAATCCGCCGCAGTTCCGGCGCACTCTGCCCGAACGCCCGATCGATCAAGCCGGAGTTGGTGCCGTCGATGGCGGACAGGATCTTCTGTACCTGGCCGCTGGCCATGGTGAATCCGATGATTCCCCAGGTGAGCCAGGCGCCATCGAAATTACCCACCGCCAGCGTATAGTCGTGCCCCTCGAAGGCCGCCGTCAACTGGAGCGTCCGGGGAAAGATTTCGGGAATGGGCGAATTTGTCAGCGACGTCCACGCCGCATCGTCGACAACTCCGGTTTCCGTCAGCGAGCGCTTCCGCTGATAGGCGATGACCGCGGTCTTCGTATCGTTGCCGTAAATATTGTCGATGCCGGGCAGGGAAATGCCCGATTGAACCAGCGCGCTCTGCACGCGGCCCACCAGATCGCCGCGGGCGCCGGGTCCCAGGATGGTTCGGCTCATTCTTGAAATACTAGGGAATTCGGCGGTGAAATTCAATCGCCTATCCCTGAGCTTCGAAGGTCAGCCTGAGGTACGACCTGGCGCGGTATTCGATGCGCAGCGGCAGCGGGTGCGGCGCTCCTTTTTCGATCCACAAGCGGAAGTCGTACGACGTGCCTCCTTCCTGCCGGCGCAGCGACCCGGAGATGCGGGACACCGCGGCCGAAGGTGCGATCAGGTGCCGTTCGCGGTAAACGGTAGCGGCCTTCGAATCCGGCGACTGTTCCATCCGAAGACGGTAAAGGCGGCCATTGTAGGCGTACTGCGTTTCCGAAACACCAGGACGGTCCAGCAGTTCGGTCAGGGCATGCAGAAACGGCCGCGGCGCGGCCTTGTTGGAGGGAAAATCCATCTTTCTCAGAGGGGCGTGCGAAAGCGCCTGCCGGGCGCGCTGCATCAATTCAGCCCGGTCGGCCAGCGAGGTGCGCGCCGGCGCGATGAAGTGGGCGCCGGTGGTCTCGATCCAACCGTTGGCCACACGGCCTTCGATCACGGAGTAAGGGGCGTCCTTGGAGTTCGAATGGAGCGCCTTCCTGGCCTCGGCCGTGGTTTCCTCCGGAGACGAGGTCATTAACCCGAAGTAGATGGATTCGGCGTAAGCCCGATCCACGTTTCGCGACAGCTCCCGAATAAAACCGAAGCGGTTCAAGCCGGCGGCATGTTCGGGCACGGAACGGCCGGTGAATTCCAAAAGTTTCGTGTACGCTCCGTCGTGTTCGGGCGACTCCCGCCAGACCGCCGAGCCGTCGCCCACCCCCTGACGGCGAAACAAGGGAATCGAAAACAGGATGATTTGCGCGTCGGCGCGGTACTTCCGTTCCCAACCCGTGTCCGGCTTCGGCTGAAGCGCCCAGGTGAGGGGAGCGCGGCCCCCAGCACACAGATATCGCCCGCCCGACAAAAAAGCAGCGCACATGTGGCCGAAAGCGCGCCGGGTGATGCCGCGTAGAGATTTCGTCATCCGATCGCCCCAGCCATAGTATCCCGCCATCCGGCGGCAGAGCAAAACAAAAGGGCGAGAGCCGGCTCTCTACGCCGGTCGCGCCGGGCGAAACCATCGCTCTGGCGCCCGGCTCGACGGCGATCGATTTCCAGCTCTGAGCCGCGGCGTATGAGTTTCGAGGAAACGGTCCAGTTCGCACCGGTTCGGCGGGCATGGAAGCGTCGGCGGTTCAAGAACCGGGGATGCCGCGTCCGTCAAGAGGCCCGAAGGGTCTCCCTTTGAAATGCCGTAGTCGCGCGAATGCGCGGCTACGGTTCGCGGCCCTGCGGGCCTTAACAGGAATCGCCTTGCCTCTTCGATGGGCGCCCTCATGAACCTGCGGCTCACCGCAACACCCCACGGGCGAGGATCTCGAAACCGCACCGGCATCGTTTGTTGCGGCTCCGACCTCGCTCCGAACTTCCTTACGGACGGATTTCAGGCGCCAGTGCGGTCCTGTAGGATCGTACAATGACCGGTCCCAAGATCGTTGGGCTGATCTCCGACACGCACGGCCTCATGCGGCAGGAAGCGTTGACCGCCCTGAAGGGATCCGAATTGATCATCCACGCCGGCGATATCGGCGATCCTGACATCCTGGAACAGTTGCGCGCTCTGGCGCCGCTTGTAGCGGTTCGGGGCAATATCGACAAAGGTACCTGGGCCGCCCGGCTGCCGGCCACGGCGGTCGCCGAGGCCGGGCCGGTATCGATATACGTTTTACACGACCTTCAGCAACTGGACCTCGACCCTGCTGCCGCCGAATTCGACATTGTCGTCAGTGGGCACTCACACAGGCCCAGCCGGACGGAGTGTGCCGGTGTGATGTACCTGAACCCGGGGAGCGCCGGCCCCCGGCGCTTTCGACTGCCGGTCACCGTGGCGCGTCTGGATTTGAGCCAGTCACCGTGGGGTGTTGAGTTCGTGGAGCTGACAGATTCGAAGACATAGCCACGTTCGTGGCGACGTTTCATTCGGGTGGCGGGAATCGCGTCGGCTGAGTTCCAACTCGTGTCGGGCAGCCGTATCACGCCCGACGGTTCGCTTGAAGCCCATCCGGGAATGCGCACTGTCAGTCGACGGGATGGCGACAACCCGTCAACTTGGATGGGATAATTGGGAACACTACGAAGTCTGGGATCCGCCTGGCGCAAGCATACGCTTTCCCATGATCTCTTCTCTGCCGGCTACGCCGGAACGGCCCCCACGCGATGGACGAGAGCGGCGAAGCGTGGATCCGAGTGAAGGGGATCGAGCCCGGGAGCCCCTGGGAGCCAGAACAGGTAGCCGTCCCGGAGCCGATAAGCCGTTTCGAGCCAATCGAACGCCGCGTCAATATCGCCGAGGCCCGCGTAGATTGTCGCGAAGGCAGTCGGCGGGGCCTGACCTCGTGTGCGAAGCTGCTCGAGTTCGCGGAGGAGGCACCCGGCGTCCTGTGTCCGGCCGAGCCGGCCATAAACATGTCCCAGGTAGGCGAGTGATAAAGCTTCGCGCGAATGGCTGAGAGCCTTCTCCAAGATGGCAACCGCTTCCTCAGCCCGGCCCTGATACCATTGAGACCACCCGAGTACAAAATAAGGCTGAAGGGAATCCGGGAATAGTTCGATGGTTCGCTTGGCTTGCGCCTCCGCCCGCGCGTGCTGGCCCATGTGGAAAAACATCCAGGCGGCATATTGGTTCGGGAGGAGCGACGCGGGATTGAGCTTCAGCGTGTACTGAACCTCTGCAATCGATTCAGAATGCCGGCCTACAAAACACAGAAGCGTCCCATAGAACGAGTGCGCGTCCGTGTCGCTTGGGCTCAGTTCAATGGCGCGCCGAACCTCCCGCGTGGCACCGTCCAGGTCCCAATGGAGCAGCAGGTTCATCCAGGCAAGGACCACATGGGCCGTGCTGAGGCTGTCGTCGATGCCAAGAGCTTGCAAGGCCAACTGCTTCACGCTTGGGTACACCTCGCGGATGGGAGCGTGTCCCCAGTAACCCAGGCAGAACAGGCATGCGCCATGCAGGGCGAGCCCGAGCGCGAAATCGGGAGCCATGACGGTGATCTCCCGAAGGTACTGGAGTGCCTTCCCGAGCCCTTCCGCGCTCATCTTGTCGAACTCAATGCGGGCTTTCAGGTAGGTCTCGACAATTTCCGGCGCCACCGGAGTGCCCCCTGGGCCCGCAACCGGGGCCGGCACCGCGGCGCCGGCGGGCCTCAACGCAGCGGCCACACACCCGGCAATCGACCGCGCCGCCTCGTGCTGCGTCGCCAATACAGCGGACATGTCGCAGTCGTAGATCCGGGCCCAGGCGTGTCGCTCGGGCTCCATCAGGATCAACTGCGCCGTCAGGCGAGCGCGATTGCCCTCATGCAACGCGGCTCCTTCCACAATGCCGTCCACTCCGAGGTCGCGGGCGATCTCACCCAACTTCCGGCTGCTCCCTTTCAGATGGAGCACAGATTGCCTTGAGATCACCCGCACCGCCGGAATGCGGCCGAGTTCCGTGATGAGCGCATCGGTCAGACCATCGGCGAAATAATCTCTGGCGGGATCGCCATTCAAATTCGCAAAAGGCAGCACGGCCAGCGTGGGCTCCGCGAACGGCCCTTGGCGCTTCACCGGCGCGATGAAGCGATAGCCCAGGCGGGGGAGCGTCTCGACATAACGGGGAGCCTGCGCTTTGTCAGCCAAAACGGAGCGGATGCGGCACACACAATAATCCACGCCCACGTCATAATCCACGAACGTGGACTCGCCCCATAACAGGCGGCGGATCTCCTCGCGGCTGACCGCTCTGCCTGCCTGACTCACCAGGAGGCACAGTACGCGCATGGGCTGTGGCCGAAGCTTCAGGACTCTGCCGGACTTCCGCAGCCTGCCGGTCTCCAGGTCAAGCTCGAACGCTCCGAAACTAACCCGGCCGGAAATCGCTTGCATGCTACCGGAATTATAGACCGCTAACTCTGCAAGTTCAATTCTTTCACCAGGTTGGACGCAAAGGAAAAACCAGCCAGTTTCCAGCCGTTGTCCATGGCCGCAAGACCACCCACGGCGTACTGTGGCGAATGAAAGGAGCGTTTTCAATATGCAACATCACGTCGTGCATTTTCGAAGCTTCGCAGGTGCGGCTGCCCTGTTGCTTCCGCTTTGCAGTTCCTGCTTCGCGCAGGGGCGGTGTTCCTCATCGACAGTGCGCGGAACCTGGGCGTACCAGGGTCACGGCACGGTCATGCTGAACGTTCCCGGCAGCTCCAGTCCCGCACCGGTTCCGTTTGCTGCGTTGGGGATGGGCAAGATCGACTACCAGGGTCGCTACACCTTTCATGCAACTATCTCGGTCGGCGGACAGGTCCAGGACGTGGATTTCTCCGGTTCGATGCAGGTGAATCCTGACTGCACGGCCACGGCCACATACACATCCGGCTCGCTGCAAGGCGCCGACCGGCTGGTAATTCTCGACAATGGCAACGAAATGCGCTCGATGCCCACGACGTTCCCCCTGGGACCGAGCGCCGGCATGTTTTACCTTCGGCGCGTCGCATGGGGCGAGGCGCGGTGCGGCGGCTACATGGTTAGCGGTGTATACGCCGGGCCCCGCGAGGGGAGCCAGATGGCGCCGGTCCCTGGCCAGTCACAGCCTGTGCCTGTCCCGTTTTCGGCAATCCACACAGCGACGTTTAAGCACGGTGGAACCGGCATGGCCGCGTCTACCGCGTCACTGGGAGGCGCCATCGTTGATTTCGAATTTCCGGCCGTATCCATCGCGGTCAATCCCGACTGCACCGCTACCATGAAGTACACCGGCGTATCCAAGCAGTTTCCCGGCCAAACGTTCACGGGTACCGTCAAGTACATCGTGTTGAACTATGGAAACGAGTTGATCGGTTTGGACACCGAAGCCAACACCGGTTTGCCGGCGGTCGTGCTCGACAATCTCAAACGAATCTCCATGGTGCCGCTAGTTCCCAACCGGTAGATCGGCGCCGCGGCATCGTGTCCCCGGTTGACGCTCTCGCTAGGCCGGCACCTGGAGACGCGCGACGCAACCGGGGACACGACTCCGTCCAGACGACGGAAACGTATCCCGGTTGCCAACAGCGAATCCGTGGCGCCGTTAGCGACTGTATTGGAATTGAACCCTTCCAATGACCCCCGTCGGTTCAGCGGAATACCCACCTGAATGAAAAACGCCCATTACGGACTTGTGCCAAGCAAACCTGTCGACGTATGGAACTCGGTTCGCTCCGAGTCGTCCGGGTCGGTCATCGACCGGCGATGCTTGCGCCGATGGCGCTGCGGCTCTGCCGGCGGATTGGGGTAGATACAAGGCAACGTCACGAATTGGGCGCTTTACGCCTGGGTGAGTCCGGGGCATAGTGGCGCAGACCCGCTTCTTTACAGGCGCGGTTCAGACGGAGCGTTCGGTCGGCTGGCCCTCCAGCCTGGCCGGTTTGACAGATGCCTTTGACCGATAACGGCGGCGTGGGCTGCTGGCATCATGCCGGAGTATAATTCGTGTAATTAAGGAGCGGGCAGAATACCATGCAGAGGATCACTACGCATCTTTGGTTCGACAAGGAGGCGCGGGAAGCGGCCGAATGGTACGTTTCCTTGCTTCCCGGCTCGAAGCTCACCAACGTGACGAGGCTCTCCGGCACGCCGTCGGGTGACTGCGACCTGGTGTCCTTCGAACTCGCCGGATTGCCGTTTATGGCGATCAGCGCCGGGCCCTTATTCAAGTTCAACCCGTCCGTGTCTTTCCAAATCAAGTGCGGCTCGAAGGAGGAAGTCGATGCGATTTGGGAACACCTGTCTGCGGGCAGTAAGGTTCTGATGCCCCTGGATAGGTACCCCTTCAGCGAGCGGTTCGGGTGGCTCGAAGACAAGTACGGCCTGTCCTGGCAGGTGATGCATGCCGGCGGAAGCCCCATCGGTCAGAAACTCACTCCCATGCTCATGTTCGTGGGCAATGTGTGCGGCAAGACCGAGGAGGCGATCAACTTCTATGTATCGGTGTTTCGGAACGCGCCCGGTGGAGCGGCGGCCGGGGATACGAAAGCGGACGTTCTCTCGCGCTACGGCAAGGGCGAGGAGCCGGACAAGGAAGGGACCGTGCGGTATGCGAACTTTTCCCTTCTCGGCCACGAGTTCGGGGCGATGGATTCCGCGCACGAGCACAAATTCGCATTCAACGAAGCGATATCGTTCCTGGTGCCTTGCGACACGCAGGAGGAGATCGATTACTTCTGGGGGAAGCTCTCGGCGGAGCCCAAAGCCGAACAGTGCGGCTGGCTCAAGGACAAGTACGGCCTGTCCTGGCAGATCGCTCCCGCCATCATGCGGGAGCTCATGGGCGGCGGTGACAAGGCGCGCATCGGGCGGGTGACCCAGGCGTTCCTCAAAATGAAGAAGTTCGATATTGCCGCTCTGGAGCGGGCGGCCGCGGGCTGAGCCACAGTTTGATCTCTACACATAGACGGAAGGGCCGCCGAGTGGTCTTTTCCTATCGGGTGACGAGAAATACGGAGCTGGGTTGGCGAGGATACCCGCAGCCATAGTACGTTTGTGATCGTGTTCCAGCGAATAGTGCCGGTGTTGCCGGTGGTTGCAGCGCATTTCGGGGCGCGCCCACTCGACGCAGCACGATATTGCGGAGGAGGAGGGGGAGATGCTACTGGTTGCCTGGGACCGTCTCCGGTGCGCCATCCGCGGCCTACGCCGCCAACCGGCGCTCCTTCTCGCCGCCACCGGCACGTTGGCTCTCGCCATCGGCGCCAACACCACGGTATTCAGTCTGGTCCATACCGTGCTCCTTCGCCCGCTGCCCTATCCCGGATCTGAGAGCATCTATTGGGTTGGCGAGCGCTTTGGGCGAATGGCCATGGCGGTTGCGGTGGGCGCGGATTACTATAGCATTCGCGAAGAGAACCGGGTGTTTGAGGATGTCGCGGCCTACGATTCCATCAACGTGAACTGGACCGGCGGCGATGCTCCCGAACAGGTGCTGGCGGCGCAGGTGACTCCGTCTTTCTTCCGGGTCATGGGCACCCGGCCGATGTTGGGCCGCTATCTCGCCGCCGGCGAAGAGGGCTCCAAGGCGCCTCCTGTCGCGGTGCTGAGCTATCCATTCTGGCGCGGGCGCCTGGGCAGCGACGCTCACATTGTGGGCAAGACTATTCTGCTCGACGGCCTCCCCTTCAACGTGGCGGGCGTCATGCCGCAAGGCTTCGACTATCCGCACGGCACGCGACTTTGGCGCCCGCTCGATATGGACGAAGGCGCGCAGCGTCCCCGCCTGACCAGCCGCCCCATGCGCCTGGTGGAAATGCTGGCACGGCTCAAACCCGGAATCGGCCAGACCGCGCTCGACACGGAGATGGCGCGTCTGACGCAGAATCTGCGAGGAGAGTATCCGCCGGAATTCAACACTGCCGGCTTCCTCAAGGGTTTCAACGTGACGGCGGACCCGTTGCAGAGGCGCACCACCGGCGATCTGCGCCCGGCGCTGCTGGTGCTCACCGGCGCGGTAGCGCTGGTAATGCTGATCGCCTGCGTCAACCTGGCCAATCTGCTGCTGGCGCGCGCCGGCGGGCGGCAACGGGAGCTCGCCGTCCGTCTCGCGCTGGGCGCCGGCCGCGTCGGAATCATCCGACAAATGCTGGTCGAAAGCCTGCTGCTGGCTCTGCCCGGCGGCGGGGCAGGGATCGCCGCCGCCGCCGTCGCCGTTGGCGTGCTGAATCGCTACAAACCGCTGGTGCTCGACCGCTATCCCGCCATTTCGCTCGATCTCGCCACGCTGTCTTTCAGCGTGGGCCTGACCCTGTTCACGGCGCTGGTTTTCGGGTCTATTCCGGCGTTCACCGCCTCGGGCGTCCGAATTCTGGAAGCTCTTAAGTCCGCCGGACTTACGCAAAGCGGCAGCCGCGGAGCGGCCCGCCTGCGCCGTGTGCTGGTGGTTGGCGAACTCGGCATCTCGTTGGTGCTGCTGGTGGGCGTCGGGCTGCTAGCTCGCAGCTTTCTCAAGCTCGCACACGTACCCCTTGGCTTCCTTCCGGACCATCTGGTCGCCCTGCGGGTGAATCTCACGGAGCGGCGTTATGCTTCCGCCGCCGCGCAGATGAGCTTCTACAACGAGGTTCTGGAACGGGTCCGGCGGCTTCCCACGGTTCGCTCGGCGGCCATTTCCACGGATATCCCTCTATCTGGCGCGCACCCTTACTCCGGCTCCGTGTTTCAGGTGGAAGGCCGGGCGCCACTTCCGATCGCGCAGCGGCCGCAGGCGGACGGCGCCATGGTAAGCCCCGATTTTTTCGCCGTGATGGGCATTCCCGTACTCGCCGGCCGCATCTTCGATGAGCACGATGCCTTCCGGCAAACCAGCCAGGGCATGATCGACCGGGGTTATGATCCTCACGGGTCGGCCGCCACGATTGTGGTCAACGAAGCCTTCGCCCACAGGATCTTCCCGGGCGAAGATCCGCTCGGCCGAGTGATCATGAGCGGCCAGAACAACCGCTCCAGCATTATCGGCGTGGTGGGTAACATTCGCGGCAACTCCTTAGGCGCTGAGGCGGCGCCGCTGATCTATTCTTGCGCTTGCGGAACCGGCAACCGCTTTCTCAGCCGAATGGCGATTCTGGTGCGCACAAGCGGCGACCCTGATTCCGCCATCCGTCCCATCGAAAAGCAGGTCTACGCCGTGGACCGCCAGCAGCCCGTCTCCGACGTTCTCACGATGGAAGAACGGCTCGCCGCCTCCCTCGCTCCGCAGCGCTTCCAACTGATGCTGGTGGGCGCGTTCGCCTTGATCGCGATCCTACTGGCCGCGGCCGGAGTCTATGGCGTCATGTCCTACCTGGTGACGAGCCGCGGCCGCGAAATCGGCATCCGCATTGCCCTTGGAGCTTGCCCCAAAGATGTGCTGCGCTTGATGCTGCGCGAGACCGCCTGGCTTTCCGCACTGGCCATCGCCGTGGGCATGTCCGGAGCCTGGGCGCTGACCCGCTACACCAAGTCGATGCTGTACGGCGTCGCCACGCTCGATATCCCGAGCTTCACGCTGGCCCCGCTCGTGCTCGTGCTTGCGGTGCTCGCCGCCACGGCCGGCCCGGCCTTCCGTGCTTCTCGCGTGGACCCCATCGCAGCGCTACGGGATGAATAGCACCTCAGTCGCCAGTGGCCACTACTCCGACAGCGGCGCTCTTCAGTCCAATTCGCAAGCGGACCGACAGGAGTCGTTCAAGGCATCTGAGGGGAGGCATTCCGGAGAGTCTTCACAATCCAATCCCAGTGTGGGAGGCCGCACGTAGAAAGCGTTTTGAGTTCTTTATCGACGTCGTATTCCACCCGCCGGACCGTCGGAGTGGACTCATCGAGCAGCAGGTAGGCGGCACGATGATCGCCGTCATACGAAAGACTCACGCTTCCACTATTTGCGACGAGCATCTGTGTTTGTTGCAGAGCCGGAACGCTCCGGAAAAATGAGCGATGAATGTGCCCATAAACAGCAATTGGCCGACCGAGCGGACCGTATACAGACTTCAACTCGGCATCGCTCGCATCCGGCCCCGGCGAGCGCCACGCACTCACGGGACTGGCATGCACCAAGGCGATTGATCCTCTGATCTGAACGCGTGGCAGGCCACGCAACCAGATGAGTCTCTCTTCTCCCAGCAGTTCGCGGGTCGCCGCCATCAACTCACGGGTCGCAGCCCAGAGTGATGCCGGCGCCGCGGATTGGCTCGCGAACTCCTCCAGTGTCTCGGGCATCGAAAGCGCTTCTTCCCCGTTGCCTAGCACTCCTTGCCAGCCGAGATCGCGAACGCGGTCGACAATCTCGGCAGGGCTTGACCCTGCGTCAGCTAGATCGCCGCCGTGAAGCGTCAGGTCGGGAGAGGTCTGCCGCAGATCCGCCAGGACTGAATCAAACGCAGTTCGGTTGCCGTGAATGTCGGATACGATTGCGATCCTCATAACTAAACCAGGATGCGTGGCGCCATGATTCAATCGGTCAGACCTGTTGCGAAATCCTCTTTTCCGCCAGCGAACGCCCGGGACGTCCGGTCCTGGAAGATAGGGCTGGGTGGCCTATTCATGGCGTTTGCCGCGAGGGCCGAAGCCGATGTCGCCAGGGGGCGGGAAGTAAGCACCAGAAGGCGCCGCGACCTGCGCATACCCCCTGGAAATTCAGGCTGCGATTTCTTCGAGCACTTTCTGTAATTCGGCGGCAGGATCGGCGGCGCGCGTAATTTGACGGCCCATTACAAGGTAGTTGGCTCCCGCCGCAATGGCCTCGGCGGGCGTGGCTACCCGCTTCTGGTCTCCCTTGGCCGAGCCGGCCGAGCGCACTCCCGGCGTGACCAGAATGGCCGATGGTCCGGCCAGGCGGCGGACACTTGCAGCCTCCAGGGGGGAACAGACGATTCCGTCGATACCCGCCTGCATGGCTTTCGCGACGCGCAGGCGGACCAGGTCGCCCACCTCGCAGGGGTAGCCCAGATCCGCCAGATCTTTTTGGTCGAAGCTGGTGAGCACCGTCACGGCCAGCAGTTTGAGGGACGAGTCGCCGCGTCCGTCTACCGCCGCCTGCATCACTGTCCCGCTGCCGTGCACGGTCAGGAACCGGACCCCGGTCCTGGCCACCTGCGCGACGGCGCGCTTCACCGTTTCTCCAATGTCGTAGAACTTCATGTCGAGGAAGACCTGCTTGCCTTCCCCGATCAACTCCTGCACAAATTCCATTCCGGCCGCGGCATACAGTTCCATGCCTACTTTATATAAGGTGCCGGCCGCGCCGAGGCTTTGGACAATCCCGCGGGCCTCCGCCGCGGTGGGCACATCCAAGGCAACGATAATCGGGTTTTCCATATTTGATTCCGGCGGGCCTGATTGCCATGGCCGGCCCGCCTGGCGACCCCCATTGTACCTAATCAAACTAAGGTGTTCGGCCGATAGATGGGGGAAGACTGGTAGCTTTAAGCTCCAGGCAGACACAGGACCGGGAGAACTGCATGTACGAAATCTTGGATATCGAAACCGACCGGACGGGTGCGCAACTCACGCCGGGAGAACGGTTCCGGCGAACCATGATGATTCTGTTTGGGTGCGTCGTGGTGCTGGGTTTCGTGGTTTCCGGCGCGTATGTGGCTGTTCGGGCCATGGCGGGCGAAAAGGCCCAGTCAAAAATGGAGGCTCCGCCGGCTTTCAAGTCGTTACCACCTACCAAGCCGGCTCCATCGGTCTCGCCGTCGGCGGCGACAATTCCGCCGGCAGCGCCCCAGCCAGCCCTGCCGGTCACCCAAAAGGACCCTATCGACGCCGGTCTGCAGGAAGCGATGCCCAAGCTGCCGCCCTTGCCGCCTTGGCCGGCGCATCCCGGCCATCCGATCAACACCCCACTGCCGGGGGCTTACTATCTTCAGGTTGGGGCGCTGGATCGCACGGTCGCCGAGATCTTTGTTGAAGTGCTTTCGCAGAAGGGGTTCTCATCCATCATTGCTCCCGGCCCCGACGCGAAGACGTTTCGCGTGCTGGTGGGCCCCCTCGAAGCCGGCTCCGAATTAAGACTTACCAAGGTGAACCTGGCGGAGGAGGGGTTCTTTTCGTTCATCCGCTGGGTGCCGCACGCGGAGGCGCCGTCGGCGGGAGGGCGCTTGGCGGGAAACATCGACGGCAAAGTCTTTGCTCTTCCCGGAAGCTCGACGACGGCGGATTGGAATATTCCAAATTTCCAGCGCTGACGGTCCGTTCGGAAATAACCGATCCGCTTTCTGACGCACACCGGTCGGATCTTCCAGCCCCGACTGTAAAGGAAGCGGGCTGCACCGGGGCAAGGGAGTCAGGGCGTTGAGCAGGCCGCCTCCTTTGCAGTCGGCGTTCAGCGATAGACGAATATCATCGCGTACAAGATGAGCCCGATCAGAACCAGGCCGATGCCCAAGGCCGTGAACCCCAATCGCCGCCAGATGGTGGCGACGAGCGGCAATGGAGCTTCCATCAGCTTGCCTTCCAGGGCTCCGGATTCCACCAGCTCCTGGTATTCCCGCGGGCGGTCTCTCTTGAACTCCTCGAGCGGCATGCCGCCGGTGAAGATCACCGTGTCGATGGGGAACTTCTCCGGCCGGAAGTGCGTGTTGAAGAAGTGGACGGTGAAGATGAAGCCGACCGCCAGCAGCGCTTCGTCGCTGTGGATGGTGGTGGCGACGTTGACCATCCAGCCCGGCATGAAGCGGGTGAAGAACGTCGGGAACCACAGCAGCAGCCCGGTGCCGCCGATCACGGCCACGCCCCAGAACACGGCGAAGTAGTCGAACTTCTCCCAGTAGGTCCAGCGGCCGTACTCCGGCCGCGGGCCCGCGCTTCACGAACCATTTCAGCGACCCGACGAACTCGCGCCAGTCGCGTACGGTTGAACAGCATGCTGTCCGGGCCGGCCAGGAAGCTGCCGCCAGGTCTGTCCCGCTCTCGCCGGCGTTTGCGGATCAGGTCGCAGAGGTGCGAGCCCGAAGTAGGTGAAGGTGAGCAACCGCGCAGAAGCGGTGGATCAGGCCGGCCGCCTCGAAGCCTCCCAGCAGGCGTGCCAGCACGTTGGCCCAGGTGGCGTAGGAGAACTTCAGGGTCATGCCCGTGAGGGCCAGGCCCAAGAAAGCTGGAGATCACCATCAGGTGCAGGTTGCGCTCGTAGGTCCGGAAGCGCCGCACGAAGACTTGCCTTCCTTCGGCGTGCGCCATGGCCGCGCTGTTTCGGTACTGGAGCGATCGCGGCAGCCACAGCAGCGTGTGCGCGCCCGAAACCAGCAGCGTCCCCACCAGCAGCGTGGTCATCCCCCAGAACGTGTAGAACAGGAACGGATAGCGTTTCGGGTCGTGGTGCGTGGCGTGGGTCAGGTAGCCGGCGAACTGGCGGTGCGACCCGGTGTGGCACTTGGCGCAGGTCTTGACGATGTTGGCCCGGCTGAGCCGCGACCGCGGGTCGGTGACCGGCAGGATGTCGTGCGAGCCGTGGCAGTCGTAGCACTTGGCCGTGTCGCAGATAGCCCAGCTTGGAGACCTTGCCGTGGAAGGTCTCGAAGTAGCTTTGCGTGATGGCCTGGTGGCAGCGGCCGCACTGATCCATGATGTGCAGCCGGAAGTTGGTCAGATCGGTGCGCTGGATGCTGTGCGCCGAGTGGCAGTCGCTGCATACCGGCAGCGGCTTGGAGGTCTTGGTCACGGCGGGCGAGTGGACGCTGGCGTTGAACAGCTCGTAGATGCCGCGGTGGCACTTGGCGCAGGTGAGGGCCACGTTGCTGCGCGGTTTACGCTGGAGCGCGGGTTGCTGGCGGGCAGCTCGCCGTGGGCGGTGTGGCAATCGGCGCAGTTGGCGGTGACGGTCAGGCCGCTGCGGAGCAGTCCCTTGCCGTGGATGCTTTCCTCGTAGTTCTCGACAATGTGCTCTTGCTTGCCGCTTGTAGCGCAGCGCGGCCTTCTGGCCGGTGCGGTGGCACTTGGCGCACAGCGCGGGCACGTTGCGCGAGTAAGGTCGGCGAATTGGTTTCGTTGTGGCCCAGGATGCCGTGCGTGCCGTGGCAATCGTGGCAGGCGGGCGCGTCCGGGCTGCCTTGCGCGACCAACTGCCCGTGGATGCTCCCTCGGTACTGGGTCACCGCTCGGCGTGGCAGATGGAGCAATCCACCTTGTTCGCTATGGTCCTGCAGGGCCGCGGTCTCGGAGGGCGTGCCGCCGGTGTGGCACTGCACGCAGGCGACGCGGGCGTGGCGCGAATGCGCCAGCTCGTCCTGAATTCACGAACAGGGACACCGTCTTGCCGCCGCGCGCCACTTTCAGATTCGGGGTCGCCGTGGCAGCGCTGGCAATCCAGGTCGGCCATGCCCTGCGTGATAGTAGACCCGCCTCACCTTGTGCGGCTCGTGGCAGTCCACGCAGGCCGGGATCAGGTGCGGCTGCTTCTCCCACAACTCGCCGCGGATCACCTTGCGGTGCACCGTCTCGATCTGCGCGTGGCACTGGGTGCAGGTCCTGGCGATGTTCTGCTTGGCGATGGAGGAGCGCGGGTCGGTGTGCGGCAGCACGAAGTGCGCCGTGTGGCAACTCGTGCACACCGCGGTTACCGTGAGGCCCGCGCTCGAAGAGGCCTTCGCCGTGGATGCTGTCCATGTAGTTGCCGAGAATATTCTGTCTGCGGAATCGTGCCGCGTGAGGGAAACCGTGGTTCCCTCCCGGTGGCAGCGCCCGCACAGCCTGGGGATCTCCATGGTGGAGGTGGGTGAGCCCGTGGTGGAAGGCGCGAAGGATGTTGTGCGTGCCGTGGCAGGTCTTGCAGGTGGGCGCCAGTTTGTCGCCCCGAGCGCTAGCCCGCCCGTGCAGGCTTTGCTGCGTACTGCGCCTGCCTCGTCGGGGTGGCAGGAGCCGCAGTCTACCGGCTTGAGCTTCTCGGGATGCGGCAACTCCTTGCCTTCCAGGTCGCTGTGGCAGTTCCGGCATTCCAGGTCCTTGTGAGGGGAGGCGCGCAGTGCGGCGGCGTTGAACGGAGGCGGCATCCCTTCTTCTCTCGGCCCCACACGCGGGCCGGTCTCGTGGCAGCCCTCGCAATCCGCCGACCCGGGCAACTGGCCCGCCTGCTGCCCAAATGCCACCGCCGCCAAAAGCACGGAAAGAACTGATACACGCCAGTCGATCATCGAGACCGGTCCATTCCCATGAGGCACCCGAACAAAAGTGCCGAATCCTGAAACATGTTGCACCCGCACCCGACAAAAAAGACTATCAGGTACTAAACGATGATAACCTGCTGTTGAGATTCTCGTCAACGCCGTTGAATAAATCTACATTCCACGACCGCGGAAGCGGGGAGCCGGGATTCCGGGCAGCCGCGGGGTCTCCGGCGGGTTGAAGTAACAGGGGTGCCTGCAAGGCTGGCGTCGAACTGCCGAATTCCACGCCCGAAGAACGGAAAACACGGACTCCTGTTCGACGAAGCACTGCCGAGATACGGCGGGGCGTCTCAAGCGTGAAGATTAGGAGGCATATCCGATGAGCGAAACCGTTGCCAATTCTGCCGAAGTCCTGGACGAACCCCTTTCGGCGGATGAACTCAACAAGCTGGACGCCTACTGGCGTGCGGCAAACTACCTGTCAGTGGGGCAGATATACCTCTTCGACAATCCTCTATTGCAGGAGCCTCTCAAACCCGAAGGGCTGGACCGGGCCGCGGTTCGTCGATGGACTGCCGATGGAGGGTACATTCCGCGCGCATCAGGTTCCGCTGGCGGAGGTGCGCGCTAACCCCGAG
Organism: Bryobacterales bacterium; assembly: GCA_963810595.1. GTDB lineage: Bacteria > Acidobacteriota > Terriglobia > Bryobacterales > Bryobacteraceae > CAWEOG01. The sequence goes on from CAWEOG010000022.1 coordinate 86,882, forward strand.
CATCTCCGGCAGCCCGAAGAATGGATGAAGAGCTACCGCCCGGAGGAACTCTTCGATTCCAATGGGGCGCCGGTCGCCGAGCTTGCCGAGCTGGCACCCATAAGCGACCGCCGTATGGGTGCGAAACCTCACGCCAACGGGCGGCTGGTGCTGCAGGACCTCGTCTTGCCGGAGTTCGAGAACTACGCCGTGGACGTCCCCGCGCCCGGTTCGGTGACGGCGGCATCAACGCGGATCGTGGGTGGGTATCTGCGCGACGTGATGAAGTTGAACGCCGAGACGCGGAACTTCCAGGTGGTGGGGCCGGACGAGACGGCACCCAACCGGCTCGGCTCGTTATTCGATGTCACCGATCGCATGTGGGCCGCCGAAAAGCTTCCCACCGACGACCACATCTCGCCCGACGGCCGGGTGATGGATGTGCTCAGCGAGCATATGTGCCAGGGCTGGCTGGAAGGGTATCTGCTGACCGGCCGACACGGCTTGTTTTCCTCGAACCTGCACGCGCGCGGATACAAAGAGGAAGGCACCACCACGACGCCGTTCGACATGACCGTCCTCAACAACCTGGACCGCTTCCACCTGGCGGGCGACGTGGTGGACCGCGTACCCCGCATGCGCTCGATCGGCGTAACCGGACTGCGTCTTGGAGCCGCCGTCCCGGTCAGGCCGAAATGCCGGTGCCGAAATCGCTCAACTCCGGTTTAATTTCGCACCAGACTCAGACCCCAATCGTCGGTGGAAGTGGGACAGGCGGGAAGTGTGATGCGCCCTTGCGCGTCCGAGGTGAGGGTTCCGTCTCCGGCGTTACTCCAGGCCCCGGTTCGCGGGTCGTACCACTGCGCTTTGTATTCGGCGTTGGGCGATGCTCCCGACAGGTCGGGCCGCGCGGCATTCTTTTCGAAGTACAGCTTGAACAGCGTTTTGTCGTCCGTGCGCATGCAATACGCCCACCCTTCCTGGGGCACTTTGCCGGTCTTGGAAACCGATAAAAATTCGGGATGCGGGGCCAGGTCCTGGTACCGGCCTGGGGGCGTCACCATGAAGTCTTTGGCAAGATGTACTTCATCCGCCGATCTCCATTTAACGGACACCCACATGTTCGGATATTTGCTGGCGTTTTCGCGGTTTCCCCGGGTCAATCCCTTGGCCTCATAGGCAACACCCGCGATGCCGCCGTTCAGCAGGCAGGAATACATGGTGGAACGATTCCGGCTGCGTTCCTCCGGGGTGTCGTCGTTGATATACCAGGGCTCCTGGTTATACGCGGGAAGAGGGTTGGGCAACTTAAACATCTCGAGCAGCAGTTCTGAACTGGTGTGATCGCGCGGGAAATTGCCGACCTGATGCATGGTCAGCCAGGGTGCTTTGTCGGTGTGGCCCCAGGCCCGGTAGGTGGATCCGGAGACGTTGGTGGTCACGATCTGCCCAAAAACCGGGTGGCCGTACTTCTTGTAGTATCCGTCGATGGGTATCCGTAACTCCGCGGGTTCCAGCCCATAGGGGGCGCACAGACAATCGTAGTGAGTAATTCCGTAAAACACCGCATTTGCCTGATAGCGGGCGAGAATATAGCGAATATAGTAAAACACGGCGTTCTTCGACATATCGGGGTTGGTGGCCCCATAATAAGCTTTCAGGTAAGGCGCAATGTCACGGCGCAAGGTCTCAATAAAAACCTGGAAGCCGTGAGCGTTTGCGTAGTCGATTTTCTTGTCGAGGAAACGGAAATAGGCGGGATTCAGTCTCATGTAGTCGGGGCAGGTGTCGGGGTAGCCGACGGCCTTTCCGGGGAAAAAGAAGGGCCGCTCGCCGTCCTCGTCGACCATATTCTCGGCCTTGTTCTCGTCGTCGCTGGGCCAGGCCTCACGCAGCGGCACGCCGGCCTTATCCTTGAACGCAGAGGGGTACCGGTCGTAAGCCCAAGACCCAAAGCTGGAGATGATGTAAATCATGTTGAACTGCTGGGTCTTACGGTACCGCAGGAAATCCTTGAATCCGGCCTCGGGGGTGTCCACCGCGTACTCCTGGTCGCTGTCGCGCCAGCGGTAGCGGGTGGTGGAGGCCGGATAGAAGAAGTCGCCCATGATGAAATACGGCGTACCGTCGGCGTACTCGAGCGCGTGTCCGTTGGGGGTGGCCCTGGGGAAGCCCCGGCGCACCGGGTTTTCACGCTTCTCCGCTTCGGTCCAGGCAATGCTCTGAAAGCTTCCCCGCTTACCGGTCAACCCGGGATCGGAGGGATTCGAGCCGCTGACCCAGGTCCAGGTTCCAGGTTGCAGGGAGGTGACGCGCACCCGGAAGGTCTGGCCGCCGTCCCAGAAGCCGTAACAGCGCTTGTTGAAGTCAGGACCTTTGAGATCGACCCAGACTTCGACGTCGGTGTAGGGATTAGCGTACGTCCCGGTAGCGGTAAAAGTGAGTTCCACCTTTTCGAAGACGTGAACCGGAGCGGCCCCCTGAACAGGCGCCAATGCCGATACAAAGACAAGTAGTCCAAACAGGCACTTAAGCCCGAATCGTGTTCTCATGCCAGTCCTCTTCGCAGCCCCGCTTCCCCTTGTATCAGTATCTCTCTAACACCTTGAGTATGCGCAGCCCACCAAATAGTCTTGGCCGCCACCTGAATGACGCGGCCCGCGCCAGCGCTCATGATTCGTCCGAAGCTTCCGGATCCTACCGTCGTATTCGGATTGGAGAAATGGACCTCGTTGAACGCGTTGAAGCATTCGCCTCGAAGCTGAGCCTTCAGACGTTCTCCCATGGGAATCTCCCGCGTCAACGTGAAGTCGGTATTTATCATCGCCGGCCCGTTCGTGAAATTACGTCCCGCATTTCCGTAGGTACCCTTTTGCATCTGAGTCTGGGGAACAAACGCGGCCGTGTTGAAGAATATACAGCCGGGAGGAGTGGGTGGGTCTGGAATGGCACTGTATTTAACCATGGCGTCCCGCGCAGCGACGGGCCGCCTCGTCCGTGGGCGACGCCGTCAAGAACCGGAGCCAGAGCCGGAACTGCTGTCACACCTCGATCTGGGAGCTCGGTTTTCTAAGGGGCTCGAGGTACTTCTTAGCTCCCGCCGTCATGAAGCCGATTTCGGTTGGCGCCTGGAAAAGCAGGAATCCCTGCTCGACGAATTCCAGAACCTTTTCCGGTGTGAGCGCGGGCCGGCCAAGGAACTTCCCGTGCCGCTTGCCGGCATCGACCACTTTCGCGATGGCTTCCTGTAACTTGGGATGGTTCTGTTCCCCGCGCAGCCCCAACGAAAACGAAAGATCGCTGGTCCCGATGAACATCACGTCGACGCCCGGCGTCGCCGCGATCTCGTCGATTCGTTCCACCGCGCGCGCCTCCTCGATGATGATGATCACAGTTACGTTCTCATCCGCGGAATCGTGATAGCGGTCCGGGTCCGGCCAGCGGAAGCGCGCCAGATTCGGACCGGAGCCCCTCTGCCCAAGAGGCGGATAGCGGCAGGCGGCGGCGGCCTGGTGTGCCAGTTCGGGCGTGCTTGTGAACGGAAAAACCACACCACTCACGCCCATATCGAGCACGCGCTTTGCGGTCCAGAGCTGGTTGACGGGCACGCGCGCGAACGGGAGCGCCGGCAGGCCGCGGGTGGCCAACACCATGTTCCGCAGCGTTTCCAGAGTGATGGGGGAGTGCTCCATCTCGATCCACAAGAAATCGAAGCCTAGAGTCGCGGTGTGCGCGGCCACGTCCACGCTGTTCACGGCGATGCTGGCGCCGATCACCGGCCGGCCTTCCTGCAATCGTTCTTTGACCGGACTTTTCCACGGGGGTGCGTTCATCAATGTGTCACCCGCTTTGATCGTCTATCAACTGCACCGCTTTTATTTCGCGAGAGAAAAAGGCCCCTATCGTCCGTCTTCGGAGCAGATCCGTCAGGAGTTGGCCGAAGAAAACTCCGCTGGTCCGGATTCCCGGGGTTTCCCGGTCTCCCTTCACGTTACGCCCGCTAAATTAACAGATTCTTCGCGACCAGCGTTGATTCGGCGCTCTCGTATTCCCGGGTCGCGGCCCGACTGCCTTCCAATCGAATCAGATCTTTCAGCGCTTCGAGAATATGAGTCTGCATGAGCTGCTCCGCCGCCTTGACTTGCCGCTGTGCAATGAGCTCGATCAGGAGGCGGTGCTCCTCGAACGCGCGCAATGCCCGGCCGGCGATGCGGACGCTTTTTACCATCAGCACTTCGTTTTGCAGCCCAAGTTGATCCATCATCGAGGACAAGTGAAAGTTCCTGGCCGCTTTGAGAATCGCCGCGTGCAGATCCTGGTTGTAAATGCGGTATGCCTCTTTGTCGCCCGATGCCAGAGCAGCCTCGCCGACTAATTGGTGATTGCGCAGCCAATCTACTTCCGCATCGGTGATCCGCTCGCATGCCAGGCGCACGCCCAGGCATTCCAGCGCGGCCCGCACCTCGTACAACTCCTGGATCTGCTCGTTGGTGAACTCGCGAACGAACCATCCCTGGTACGGTACCTTCACCACCAGGCCATCGCTCTCCAACCGGTGCATGGACTCCCGGACCGGCGTGGTACTCACCTCCAGTTGTCGGGCGATGACGTCGGGACGCAGCGGGGTTCCCGGCTCGAACTGGCCGCTGACGATACTATTGAGCAGCGCTTGATAGACACGCGCACCCATTTGCATTTTGTTGGAAATCGGTTTTAGGCTCTGTCCTTCGAAACGCTTGCGAGCCTTGTTGTTTACCATAGGCACCTTTTAACACCGCAAGGAAATAAGCGTCACCTTGTCGAAAGTGGCAGGCCGGCGGAATCGCTGAGCAATGTCGCCCTGGCTGGCTACATGGCCATTTTAAGCTAAAAATGTTGTAATTGCCACCTTGACTGTTTTATACGTACCGGCACTCTCACACAAACCTTCATTTTTCCGTGGGCTCGGCGCTACACTTCCAACATCGAGCGCGCGCCGGAGTGCTAAAGATGGGAAATCCACGTCAACCTGGTTGCCAAGATCGACGAGTTGTTTCACAACTTCCACTGGCAACGGAACGCCAAGCTTTCGATTCCTCGATTCAGCGGCAAATTCCAACTCGCCCGGTGCAAGCACCCGTGAAACCCCAGGGGCCGGAGCGGTAGCTTTGCGCATCCTCAGAATCTCGTCCATCCGCCGCGAGAATTCATCCCTCGATAGAAACAGATCCGTCCGGAAGGCTCTGAACGCCTGACCGAGGTTCTGTTCAGCCTTTAGGTTCTCCAGAGTGTTCCAGTGCAGGGCAAAGACGGAACCCGTGAGCACGCCGCAGATGATATCGATTATAAGCCACGGCCGCGAACGGCGGCTGCACCGTGATGTTCGGTCTGGCCTTGACCACCTTGGCCTGAAGTCTTTTGGCGTACACAGCGAGGCGAACCAGTCCGCAGGAGTCCACGCCGCGCAAATCGGCCAGCAAAAGGCGCTCGGCAGTCTCACGCGCATCCGCCGCTGGAGCATTACGGCTACTGGTATCTGACGGAGGAGTTTTTCGCCACGCCAGCGCTGCCGGCCTTCGCGGGCGAACCATATTATTCCGGAGGCATCGGGGGGAGACTGGGAGGGTCCGCGGATTCGGCGCCCGGCGGAAGTGAGACGGACTCCCGCAACCAGCGTTCCTCGATGTTTGGCAGTTTCCTTTCCGGTGGATTGGCCGGCTATGTCTACGGCTCGTTCCCGGTTGAGCGCGCTGACATTGAGCCTGCCGCCAAAATTAAGATGTGGGACGCCTTTTTGTGGGGCGGGGCGACCTACATGAAGACGCTGCACAACTTCGTCTTCAGCCAAGGCAAGCGCTACCAGGACCTGATTCCGAGCGACGATTTCGTCGTGCCGAACCGCACGCACGACCTCACGTTGTTCGAAGGCTGGGCCTATGCCGCAGCGACCAGGGAGAAGGACTTCCTGCTCGCATATTGGGAGAAGGGGTGTCCCACAAACATGATCCGCGGAGTCCTGAGTCACGCAAACTACGAAGCGAAATGGTTCGACCCCCGCAAAAGTGACTGGTCCGACGCCGGAACCCTCACGTCAAACATGAACGGTGTCATCCGCATGCCGGAGAAGCCGACCGACGACGATTGGGGGATGATGCTGACCCTGAAGAGCGTGGTGAAGTTAAGCGGCGGCCCGGCCCCGCCCGAGCGCTAAGAAGGCGAAGACCGTCCAAGGTGACCAGCCGGCGGCGTTCAGACTCCAGGCGATCTCGCCCTTTCAAACCACTGTACGGCCCCGGCGATGATAGCGCCACATTATTTTCGACTCGATTCCGCGGGTTGACGGCATCGATTCATCAGTGGGATCCCTTGCTCGATCCACTCTGGTGTTGGAGGTGAGTTATGCAGAAAATGCGCCTAACTGATTCCACTGAGGGGCCGGCGCTGGTGGAGGAGAATTCGCCGTGTCCGCGGCCGGGTCCGGGTGAGCTGCTGATTCGCGTGTGTGCCGCGGGGGTGACGCCCACGGAGCTGCGCTGGTACCCGACTTTGCACACCAAGACTGGTGAAAAGCGTACCGGGGCCGTCCCGGGCCATGAGTTTTCCGGCGTTGTCGAGGGCGTCGGCGAAGATGTCGGCAGCCTTGAAATCGGCCAGGAAGTGTACGGCATGAACGACTGGTTCGCCGACGGAGCGGTGGCGGAATATTGCACTACGCCGTTTCCCGCGGTGGCGCCCAAGCCGTCCCGGCTGACTCACATCGAGGCCGCGTCGGTTCCCATCGGAGCCTTGACGGCATGGCAGGGATTGTTCGAGCGCGCCGGTCTCGAAGCCGGGGCGCGGGTGTTGATCCATGGCGGAGCGGGCGCCGTGGGTGTGTTCGCAATACAGCTCGCCAGGCTGCGGGGCGCGTACATCATCGCCACCGCGTCGTCGCGCAACCTGAACTTTGTCCAGAGCCTGGGCGCCCAACAGGCGGTCGACTATCGCGCCTTGCGCTTCGAGGATGTCGCCCGCGAGATGGATGTGGTGTTCGACACCGTCGGCGGCGAAACCTTGGAGCGTTCCTGGAGCGTGCTCAAGCCGGGCGGGCGAATGGTGACCATCGCGGCGAACGGAGAAGGCGCTACGGAGGAACGGGTGAAGAACGCGTTCTTCATCGTCGAGCCGAATCGGAAGCAGTTGACCGAGATTGGAGACTTGATCGAGGCGGGGCGGCTAAAACCGGTTGTGGATACGGTAATCCCGCTGTCGCAAGCCGCCGACGCCTACTCGGGGCGAGTAGCGAGGCGCGGCCGGGGAAAAGTGGTGGTTGCCGTCGCCGCCTAGGAATTCACATCGCAAAGAGAAGTGCGGCTAACCCGATTCCGGCGCGCGACCCACCTGAATCTTCGCGAGCGGTGGCGATTTCGTAAACATTCTGATTGCCGGTTGGATTCGCGGCTGCTCAAGCCGGGCTCCGCTATGATGTGTTTATATATCTCGAGGTATTGGAGGCCCAATGTCCCTTCGTCCCGTGAAGCGGCTTGCCAAAGCCAAGCCCACCATTGAAGGCGCGGGCGTGCATCTCAGCCGCGCGTTCGGTTTTGGCAACACCTCCGACTTCGACCCGTTCCTCCTGCTTGACGATTTCCGCAACGACGTTCCCGCCGATTACCTGGCGGGATTCCCCTGGCACCCCCATCGCGGGATCGAAACCATCACGTATGTTCTGGCGGGAACGGTGGAGCACGGCGACAGCATGGGGAATCATGGAGTGATTGGAGCGGGCGACATCCAGTGGATGACCGCCGGAAGCGGAATTATCCACCAGGAGATGCCCAAAGGCGACGGCGTGGGCCGGATGCACGGATTTCAGTTGTGGGCCAACCTTCCTTCGTCGCTCAAAATGACGGCGCCCCGTTATCAGGAGGTGAAGGCGGTCGAGATCCCGCAGATCCAGGACGACGATGGCACGCAGGTTCGCGTCGTCTGTGGCAGGTTTTGGGGCATGACCGGGCCCGTGGACGGCATCGCCTCCGACCCGATTTACATCGACGTCTCGGTGCCTCCCGGCCGGGAAAAGAGCCTTCCCGTAGAGACCGCCCACCACTCCTTCGCTTACGTGTTCGCCGGGGGAGGGAAGTTCTGCAACGCTTCAGGCCCGCTGGCGGTGCCCACCGAATCGGTGGGATGGGCGGACACCAACCCCCCTTCGGAGGCGGACAACCGCTCGCTGGTTCTGTTTGACCGGGGCGACGAGGTCAAGGTACGCGCCGGAGAGGACGGAATCCGGTTTCTCCTCGTCTCGGGCAAACCTCTCCAGGAACCGGTAGCCTGGTATGGGCCGATCGTGATGAACACGCAGGAACAGCTCCGGCAGGCGTTCGAGGAGCTCGAGAAAGGAACCTTCCTGAAGCCGAAGGCGTGACACGGGTGAAGCGCCCCCAGATTGCCACCAAGGAGAAATTTAATTATGCGAATCGCATCCAGACTATTCATACTCAGCATGCTTGTCGCCGCCGTTGTCGCCGGCCAGCAGACGCGAACCGAGGTCACCAAAACCACAACTCCGGAGCAGGACTCCAAACCCAACAGCGAAGCCGTTCCGGACGTGTATGCCATCGACGGGCAGTTCGACCGGATCGTCATCCTGCGGTTCAAGTACGGCACGGACCTGCTGGCGGGGCTGGAGAAAATGGTGAAGGAGCAGAAAATCCACGACGCCGTAATTCTGGCGGGGATCGGATCGCTCCGGAACTACCACATACACACGGTCAGCAACAATACGTTTCCCTCGAAAAACATGTTCGTGAAAGACCCCACCACGCCCTCCGACCTGATCAGCATGAACGGCTACATCATGGATGGCCGCATTCACGCGCACATCGGGTTGGCAAATCCCGACAAGGCATTCGGGGGCCATCTCGAACCCGGTTCGCAGGTATTCACATTCGCCATTGTCACTCTGGGAGTTCTCAAGGACGGGGTCGATTTTAGCAAGCTCGACGACAAATCGTATCGCTGACGTGTGAACCTCCCGTACGGCATCCGCTGACTCAGCGCGCTCCAACGCAACCACGTGCCGCGTCGGTTCCCAGCGCGAAGTGGAGGGGCCAGTCCGGCGCGCGGAATCAGATCGGCCGTTGAATACTCTGTAGGTTCGAGTTGGACTTGACGATGGGATAGGAAAGCCCGTGTTGCGTTGACGCCGGGCCGGTTATCGATTGCAGTGCTGACGGCGATTTGATAATGGGGCACACAGATTTCGCCAAATCGAATTGGACCAGAGGGAAAAAAACCGGAATGTTGCCAGCATGGCTCTACCCGAAATCGACGGGCGATCCGGGAGGTGACCGGCACGCGGCGAGCCTTCATTTCGGATGTCTTGCCCTCTTCATCACCTTCGCGCTGCTGCTGCTGCGTTCGGTGGGCTGGCGCCACGGTGACCAGTCCGCTCCCTTGGCCACCGCCGAACTGGCGGTGCTGGCCGCTCTGGCAATGAACTACGTCGGCAAGTGGACGTGGGCCGCAAGGTTTATCACGGGAGGCGTGCTGTTTGCCACCGCCTGGCTGGTGATAGAAGCCCAGGACGGGTTTCGCAGCATCTCGATGCTGGCTTTCCCCGGACTGCTGATGATGGCGGTGATGCTGCTGAAAGCCGCCGACTATCTGGCGCTGGCCGCCGCCACGCTCGGGACGGTGACATTCCTCGGCGTCGCAGAGATCCAGGGCATGGTTCCAACCGTCCCAATCGTCCGCAGCACGACGGATTGGGCCACGGTAGCCATCGTCGACCTGACACTGGTGGTCATCGCCATCTTCGGCTGGCTGCTCGCCCGCGACACCAGGCTGAACCTGGCGGAGATCCGCGGCACCGTTGATAAGCTGGCCGCTGCCAACCGCGAGTTGGCCCGCTCGGAGGAGAAGTACCGCTCCTTCATAGAGCTGGCCGTGGACGCCATCTTCGTGGCATCCCGTGACGGCGTGATTCTCGAAGTCAACCGGCAGGCTTCGTCTCTCACTGGGTTGGCCAGGGACGAATTGCTCGGAGTTTCCATGTTGACGATCCTGTCCCCGTCCGAAGCCGGGGAAGATCCTTTCCCTCTGGGTTTGCTGGCGGAGGGCGTTCCCATCATGCGTGCGTGCCGGATCGGGCGCAGCGGCGGCGCCGTAATGGAAGCGGAGTTGCATTCCGTCATGTTGCCGGAAGGCCGGATTCTGTGCTTTTGTCGGGACATCTCTGAACGCATTCGCACGGAACAACAACTGGGACAATTGCAGAAGATGGAGAGCATCGGCCGCCTGGCGGGCGGCGTGGCGCACGATTTCAACAACCTTCTCACGGTGATTTCGGGCTACGGCAGGCTGCTTCTGGAGGAGATGGCCGTCGACTCGCAGGAACGCGAGCGGATGCTGCAGATTTTGAGCGCCGGCGACCGGGCCGCGGAGCTGACCCGGCAACTGCTCACCTTCAGCCGCAAGCAGCACGTCTCACCCAAAGTGCTGGACATCAACACCGTGGTCGAAGACACCGGCCGGATGCTCCGGAGGATCATCGGGGAGGAGGTACAGCTCACCACGGTCTTGTCACCGTCTCTGGGAGCGGTGATCGCGGACGCCGGCCAGATCGGGGATACTCTGCTGAACCTCGCGGTGAATGCCAGGGATGCAATGCCGGACGGGGGGCAATTGTGGATTGAGACCAGGAATGTCGAACTCGGTCCGGGGGTCGTCTCGGTGGATGGCGAGGTTGTGCCCGGGTCCTACGTCCAGTTCAGCGTGGCCGATTCGGGGATGGGCATGGACGAGGCGACACAACGCCGGATTTTTGAGCCGTTTTTCACAACCAAGACCGTTGGAAAAGGGACCGGTCTTGGCTTGGCAATGGTTCATGGAATCGTCAAGCAGTCGGGCGGCTTCATCCAAGTCGCCAGCAAGCCCGGCCAGGGGAGCAAGTTCACGCTCTGGTTCCCGAGGGTCGACGATCGCTTCAACCAGTTGGCCGAGGCGCCGGCCGGTGCGAGGGACGTTCGGGGCACGGAGACGATCCTGCTGGTTGAGGACCAGGACAGCATTCGGAGCTATGCCACGGAGGTCTTGCGAGGCGCGGGTTATACGGTTATCGAGGTTGACAGCGGTTCCGCCGCCCTGCTCGCCGCCGAAGGTCATGCGGGCCCCATCCACCTGCTGCTCAGCGATATCGTAATGCCCGGAATGAACGGGCGCGAGCTGGCCGGCCGGCTGCTCGAGGCCAGACCCTCGACGAAGGTCCTGTATGTGTCGGGAAACGCCGGCGCCATCATCTCCAGCCAGGAAGCCTCGGAACCTGGCGGAACGTTTCTGGCCAAGCCGTATTCGCCGGGCGCACTGACCGCCAAGGTTTTCGAGGCGCTCAGTGATGGCCCCCGCGGTGACGCAGCGCCCCAGGAATTCAAGAGTCGGACCTGAAAGCAGACAACACTCCTGCGAGCGGAAGGCAACCACCCCCGCTCGCAAGAGCCATAAACCTCTCTTTTGTCAATAAAACAGTTTCAGGGTAAACTGCAATTGCCGGGCCGGGTAGCTGCTCTGTGTTTGACCGTACGGCCTGTCGCCCACCACGGAGTTCGCCTTCTGGAAATTGGTCCTGTTCCGGACGTTGAACGCGTTCCGACGCTCTGATCTCCTTGGGGTGGCGGCGTGAAACCGGGTCGGCTACCAGGTTCGACATGGGATGCTTGACGGTATTTCCGCGCGGCCCTGTTTTATCCGCGAGCATTGTAGGCTGGACTATTCTTGAGGACGAACCTATGCGATTCTTTTCTCTGGCGGCCGCCGTCGTCGGCTGCGTGGGGCTGTGCCTGGCGCAGCCCGCGCGCCAGGCGGCAGAGCTGAAATACGTTGTCATCGTCACCCGCCACGGCGTGCGCGCTCCCACCTGGACAGCGCAGCGGCTGAACGAGTACTCGGCCGAGCCGTGGCCGGACTGGGGCGTGAAACCGGGCTACCTGACCGTCCACGGCCGCGCGTTAATGACAATCATGGGCGGCTATTATCGCGATACCCTCCTGGCCCAGGGCCTGCTCGGCAAGTCGGGGTGCGCGGACGCAAACCAGGCCTACTTTTGGGCGGATACAGACCAGCGAACGCTGGAAACGGGTCGCGCGTTGGCGGAAAGTGTCCTGCCCGGCTGCAACGTCCCGGTTCACTCCGCGCCCGAAGGCAGTGCCGATCCGCTGTTCGATCCCGTCAAGGCTGGTATCGGCAAACCAGACCCGCCGCTGGCGATGGCAGCCGTCGCCGGCAGTGTCGGCCCGAAGCTGGACGCCGTCGTGGGCGCCCATCGGGTCGCCTTCGATGAGCTGGTCCGGGTCCTGAACGGCAACGGCAAGGCCGCTCGCAGCATCTTCGATCAGCCGCTGTCGCTCAACGCCGGCAAGGACGGCGCGTCGCTTTCCGGAGCGCTCAACCTTGCCTCGACGTTTACTGAGGATTTCCTGCTCGAGTACGCCAACGGAATGAGCGGCGAACAGTTGGGCTGGGGACGGCTGAACGCGTCGAATCTGCAACAGATCATGGCGCTGCACACCACCTACGCCGACTGGATGCGCCAGACTCCCTATCTGGCGCGAGTGGGCGGCTCGAATCTGCTGAGCCACATCGTGCGGTCGATCGCGCAGGCCGCTTCCGGCAAGCCGCTGGCCGGGGCCCTGGGCCCACCGCGCGATGCCCTGCTGGTGATCTCCGGCCACGATACCAACATTTCGAATCTGGCGGGGATGCTCGGGCTTCGCTGGCTGCTGGATGGCTACCAGGCAAACGACTCGCCGCCCGGAGGTGCCCTGGTATTCTCTCTGTGGCGATCGGCGGAGACGGGCCGGTATTCGGTGCGGGTGCAGATTGTTGCCCAGTCTCTCGACCAGATGCACAACGCGACGCCGCTCTCCCTGCAGCATCCCCCCGAAACCGCCGACCTGTTCCTGCCCGGCTGCGGGACCGCTTCGGAGGGCTACGCGTGCGACTGGGAGGCGTTCGAGCGAACCGCGACGGCGGCCATCGCCCCGGAATTCGTGAAACAGTAATCCGTCCGGCCGTGGGCCACGCGCGGAGCCTGCGACGGCAATTCCCGGAGGCGGGCGAGGTGGTGATTGTGCCGGAAAGTTGCGCGATCCACTGTTCCTGGCCGATAAGGAATTCGTGGGTGACCCCATGCCAGAGCGGTCCGCACCTATCAGGCGGGCCCGATTAACGATTCTCTCCCGGCCCGAGACCGAGCATTCGGTAGATCTCGAGCACGTTTCCGGCAACGACGTTCGCCTGCTGGCCGATGTTCCGGTGGCCGCCGGTGAACCGGTCCGGCTGGATCTGGACGACGAGATGCTGCTCGCGGAAGTGTCTTGCTGCCGCCCCGACGCCGGCGTCTACCGCATACAGGTGCGGGTGGAACATTGCCTGCGAAACCTCTCTTCGCTGAGCGCGCTTGTCAGACGGCTGCAGGCGGCCTACGAGGATCCCCGCGAACCCGCGGAGACCGCCGGCTGCCGGCACTCTCGCTCCGTAGCATGACGCCGGTCGATCCCGCAAGTTGCCACCCACCGGCGCATTCGCGTTATGCTACGAGCTTGATGCCCAACAAACTTGTGCTTTTCGGCGCCGCCGGCCAGCTCGGCACCGAGCTTCACCGTGTTTTCGAGGAGCGGGGATTCTCCGTAACAGCCGTCGACCGCCAGGAGGTGGATATCGGCGATGCCGGCGCCACCGAGCGGCGGATCAATTCCCTGGCGCCGGACGTCGTGGTGAACGCCGCTGCCTATAACCAGGTGGATGTCGCGGAAACGGAGCCCCAGGCGGCGTTTCTGGTGAACGCTTTGGCGGTGCGCAGCCTGGCTACCTGCTGCCGCCAGGTGGGCGCTTCACTGGTGCATTTCTCCACCGATTACGTCTTCGACGGGATGGCCGGCCGCCCTTACACCGAGCAGGACCGTCCGCATCCCCTCGGAGCCTACGCTGTTTCCAAGCTGGCGGGCGAGCTTTACGCCCAGGCGTACTTGAACGATCCTCTGATTATTCGCACCTCGGGTGTCTATGGTCCCAGCGGACTGCGCACCGCCCGTGGGAACTTCGTGGAATTGATGTTGCGCCTGGCCAGAAGCGGGCAGACCATCCGTGTGGTAGTGGACCACGTGGCCTCGCCGACATTTGCCCCGGCTCTGGCCTCCCGGACGGCCGACCTGGTCGAAAAGGGCGCCCGTGGGATCGTCCACGTCGGAGGGGGAACCCCCATTTCCTGGTTCGAGTGGGCGAGAATGATCTTCCAGGCTGCCGGGCTGAAGCCGGAGCTGCGCCCGGTGGACGAGCGCGAATACCGAACCCCCGCACGGCGCCCCCGATACTCCGCGCTTTCGAATATCAGGATGGAGAGCCTGGGCTTGGCACCGATGCCGAGCCTGGAGGAAACGCTGGCCGATTATTTCGCCGCCCGCGAGCGAATCCTCACAAAGAGCTCTTGACGGCGTAGTAGCCCTTGCGCGCCTGAACCTTCAGCTTCTCGGGCTTGGTTTTGATCTCGATTTCGTGGAAAGACCCGTCTTTGGCCGGATTGCTCGACGAATACCCAATCAGGTACTGGCTCCGCATTTCTTCCTGGATCTGGTCGAAGGCGTCCTTCAGCGGGTGTTTCCGGCTTACCTCAAACATTCGCCCGCCGGTGTCTTCGGACATCTTCCGCAGCACGCCCGCGCCGTTCGATCCGAACCCCATCTGGTAACGCGGATCGTAATACAGAATGCTGTAGATAATGGCATCGGCTTTCTGCGCGGCTCGGATTGCTTCGCTTTCCTCGATGCGGCTGCCCTGGTCCACCCCGTCGCTGATGACAATCATCACCTTGCGACCGACCTCGTGGCTGAGCTCGTCATTGGCGGCCAGGTACACGCCCTCGTACAGCAGCGTTCCCTTGGGATCGCCCTGCGACGGGAAGGTGCCCGGTGTGAACACCGGTTGGGCGCCGGCGTTGAGGCGCATTTCCTTCAGACCGGCGCGCAGCAGGGCTGGTGAGTTGGTCAGGTCCTGCAGCAGTTCGGTGTCGGCGCCGAAGCTGATGAGGAAGGCCATGTCCTTTTTGCGCAGCACGTCCCGGAAGAACTCATAGGCGGCCTCGCGCTCGACTTCGATGAGGTTCTCCTGGCTTTTGCTGACGTCCACCAGCAGGCCGATGGTGAGAGGCAGATCCTTTACCTGCGAAAAATACCGGATATCCTGCGGTTTCTTGTCTTCGAGCAGCTCGAAGTTGTCCTTGGTAAGGTCGGTGATGTAACGTCCGCTCTTGTCTCGGACCGAACAGAAGATGTTCACCAGGTTGACGTCCACCTTGATGATGATTTCGTCGGAATCGTCGGCCGCGGGCGAGGTGGGAGGAGTGGTTTGAGCGAGGGAGCACGCCAGCCAGAGAGTCGAGGCGGCGAGAACGCAACGGGTGGCGGAAACCATACAGAATTCCAGTACATAATCGTAGATGCACGCCAAAAGGTCTGTGTTTCATGCGTAACGCGATTCGCCACCTGAAAAGCGCCGATCCGGTGATGGCGCGGCTGATCGGGAAGATCGGCAAATTCGACATCCGGTATCTCGAGCCCGACTTCGAAACCCTGGCGCGGTCGATCGTCTACCAGCAGTTGAGCGGCAAGTCGGCGGGGGCCATTTACACCCGCCTGCTGGACGCGGTGCCGGGCGGACGGATGGCGCCGGAAGCCTTGCTGCGGGTTTCGCCCGACCAGATGCGGGCGCTCGGAATGTCGCGCCAGAAGATCGCCTATCTGCGCGACCTGGCGGAGCGCACGGTGCGGGGAGAAGTGGATTTTTCGTCGCTCGGCTCGCTCACCGACGAAGAAGTGGTTGCCGAACTGACCCGCGTCAAAGGCATCGGCCTGTGGACGGCGCAGATGTACCTGATCTTCGCCTTGCGCCGGCCCGACGTGCTGCCGGTGGGCGATCTGGGCATTCGCGGCGCCATCCGCAAGGCCTATGAGCTTGCCGAAGTGCCCGGCATCGCCGAGGTGGAACGGATTGGTGAGCGCTGGCGGCCCTGGTGCTCGGTGGCCAGTTGGTATCTGTGGCGCAGCGTGGATGGCGACGCCGGCTGGTAGCGCCTGCGGCGGCGAATTGATCCGATGATGCCCCAATGGACGGCTTTTCGGCGAAGGTTCGGAGGCTTTCTCGCCTGCTGGGCGGCGTTGGCCGCTTTCTTTGCCGCCGCCGCCGCGGTCGAGGTTCGATCCCATCCCGTCGGCGGCCGTGCGTTTGCAGCCATCTATGTCTGCCTGTTTCTGCTGCTCGGGATGTTTCTGGTTCCGGCATTCGAGGTCCCGCGGGCGTGGGTGGCGAAAACATCGAAAGGCCCATTGCGGGCGGGCGCGTGGATCGTGGTTTTCGTTCTTCCTTACCTGGTTTACGTGACGGGTGCGGGCGGGTTTCGCTGGAGCGCCCTGGGAAAATTGGTGGCTCTCGCGGCGGTGCCGTTCGGGGTGTTCGCCTTCACCCGCGTCCGCGACCCGCTGAAGCTGAACTGGCAGGACATGCTGGTGATGATCTGGATGGTGGCGCCGGTTCTTTTTGGATGGCTGCGGGGGATTTTCACCGTCCCGCTGAACCTGGATTTTCTGACGCGCCTGTTTGTCGGCGGCGTCGGCGCCTGGGCGTTTCTCATCGGACGCGGCACGGACGGCGTGGGCTTCGAGTTTCGCTTTTCTGCTTCCGTGATTCGCAGCGCACTGTTTAACTTCGCGTGCTTCGCGGCGATCGGCCTTCCGGTGGGCCTGGCTCTTCGTTTTATCGCGTGGAACCCGCATTGGCGGGGTGTGTGGGCGTTTGTCTTCGATTACGTGACCATCTTCCTGTTCGTCGCCATGTTGGAAGAGCTGGTGTTTCGAGGTTTGCTTCAGAACCTGCTCGAAAACACCTGGAACTCGCGCTACGGTTCCCAAGCGGCCGCGTCGGTGCTGTTCGGTTTGAGCCACATCCTTCACGCGCCGTTTCCAAACTGGCGCTACGTAATTCTGGCGACGGTGGCCGGCTGGCTTTACGGCTCGTCCTGGAGAGGCCCGCGCAGCCTGACGGCATCGGCAACTACGCACGCGCTGGTGGACACGGTTTGGAGAACCTGGTTTACGAAGACACTGGGTTGATCCACGACTGTGAAGGAATGGATGTGAGCTGGGGCTAAAGCGTTCCACTGGGCACGCCTCCGTGTCGAGGAAGTGGGCCATTGGACAGGGAGGCTCAACCAGCGAGGCGGTGAGCTTCGGCTAGTGCGTAGGGGAACAGGTTTATATGACCTTGAACTCCAGGCTGGTAAACTCCCAGACGACAGGTTGCAGTGTCGATCCATCGTATGAGAGACTACCTCAGATATGTCTTCCTGCGTTTCCTCGGCTAATCGAACCTCTACTTTTTCGCTATTGACGTCCGCCATCCTCACCGTTTTTTTTGCGGTCTCGGCGTACGCTCAGCCACACACAAACCTCACCATGACGATCGACAATCCTGCGATCACTGGACTACCGGGTGATGTCATTACATTAACCGGGACACTCACGTCCGACGGGGATATTTCATCGGTTCCTGGTTCAACTTCTTCTGTATTGACCAGCACGGTTCTGACGTTGGGTTCCAATCGACTGACGGTGAACGGCCTGACAGCGAGTACCCCATACGCGGGAGCGATTGTGGATGTGCAGATTTCTCCATCCGCCGCTCCCGGGTCCTACCCCACCAACAGTTTTCAGCTCTCGTTTGACGACGAGAACGGACGAACGTGGCTCACTAACGCCCCTAATCTAACGGTGACGGTGACGCAGCCGCCCCCTCCTCCGCCGACTCCTCTGCCGCCAACGGTGCTCCTGCTGCTTGCCGGCTTGGCCGCTATGGGGATCTATGAAGTCCGGAGGCGGAATCGTAAGCGAGCCCACTTTCCCGGCTAGCACGAGCTGTCACGACAGCCTCCGATTGAGGACTTCCGGCAAAGGCTCAGGCCGCAACCGACAGTTTCGCCGGACTTGTCGAACAGTCAACGGGGCAAGGCTTTTCGCAGTTCCGGGTACATTTCCCCAATGAAGGCGATGCCGTTGTCGGTGGCGGTTTGGTAATCGGCGCCCTGGGGCCAGGTGACCACACGAACCAAGGCAATATCCGTCCGCTTCTGGCTCAGGGCGTCCCACACGGTCCAGAACTTCGATGACCATTCGCTGGCGACGTCCCTGCGCGACGTATGATACCAATACAAGACCACGGAGTCCTGGCCGCGGCGCCGCGCCACATACCGATTCGCGAGGATGGACTTGCCGCCGGCCTGGATGTGCACGCGGTCGTTGAGGATGGGCGTCCATCCTGCGCCGGGCAAGCACACCTGCGGCGAGTGCGGCTGCCGGGTGCCATGGCTCTGCGTCTGGAACCACGCCACCAGGAGGTTCGCCACCGTTTCATCCGGTCGCCTGGCATACGTGCGACTGACAATCTGATCGGCTTTGAGCTGTGCCAGAACGTCCGAGCTGATCGGATCCTCCCGCAGTAGTTGCCACGCGCCCAGGTGCGTCTCGAAATTCGAGAGATCGGGAATGGCGGGAGGCCGCTCGCCGGCGGCAGTCCAGTGCACCATTACTGCCTGAGCCAGTAACGCGGCGGGAACCAGCCAGGCCGATCTATGCATGGGGAGCCTCCGAGAATCGCTGGAAGGCTCGCAAAACGCCGCCTAGAAGAGCCAACGAGAATACAAAAATCACCAGACCGGCAAGTTCGTGCAAGGTGCCTTCGGCCAAAGCAGGAACCGCGCTCGAGACCGCAACGCGGAGCGCGTTTGCGACGATCGCCACAGGGACGGCCATCAAGACCAGCATCCAGCGCGCCCACTGCCGGGCTCTGGCAAGGTACCCGAACAACGCTGCAACGAAACCCAGTGGGAGCAGGTAACGGATTCCGTTGCAGGCCTCCGATACCAGAAGCTGGTGCCCGCGCATTTCCAGGATATTGCCCTCACGAATCACTGCGAAGCCACTGAGGGAGAGCAGAGAGGCTGCCAGACGGCTCGCCATCAGTTGAAGTGGAAGAGTGCCCTGGTTATAGACGATAGCCAGCTTCGGCAGCATGAAAAGCGCGAGAACGAATGCGAAGGTCCACTTCCGGAGCAGGGCGAAGCCGCCCAGAAGCACAACCGCGCCAGCCGTCGAAATCAACCACGCGACGGAGGACGCGAAAAGACCACCTCCCAAGGCTCCCGTCAGTTGCAAGCCGGCGCCGGCTGCCAAAATCAGCCACCCCCACGGACTGGGATTTGCGGGAAGGCCCTGCCAGGCTTTTCGTTCGCGCCAAAGGACCCACGCGATCACGGCGGGGACGACTATGCCGTGGGACATGTCTCCGTCGGTAAGCCACTGGCGAAACATGCCGGTAAGTGTTGAGCCATAGCAAGCGAGCAACGCTAACCCGGTCAGGAAAATGAGGAGACCCCTGCGATTCACAAGGCTACATTATACCGGTGCACCCGGATGTCCTGTGCGCGATTGCCAAGGCCTTGTGGTTAGCGCTGCCTTTGCGTTCCGCGGTGTTGACCAGGGAACGATGTCACGACCAGCGAGGATTCCGGCGCGCCGGAGTTTTCCGGCGCCTTCCACGGCGACTGGCGCGGTGGTGGATACTGGCTGGAGAACCTGGTTTGCATTCGCGTTGGGTTGGGGTTTCCGTGAACCAAAAAAGCCGGGCCGTTTGGGAAGTTTCGCTGTTCACTGCCGGTGTCGCGTCGCTGCTGTGGATTCCTTACACCTGGTGGGCAATCCCGGTTGCGGGCGTTCTGCTCGTCGCGACGGCGCTGGCCTTTCTCTCTCGCTCCGAGACAATCTCTTCACTCGGGCTGGGGCCGCGGCTGTTCGTGCGGTCGCTGGACGTGTGGAAGGTGTGGTATTTGAGTAGCCTCGCGGGCCTGGTCATCATCGGCGGCAACAGGCTGTTGGCTCCGGGCGCGGTCAAGCGGGGAATCCTCTATTTCGTCTGGTGCGTGGTGCAGCAACTGCTGTACCAGAACATGGTTGCCAAGCCGCTTTGGGACGCGTTCCCGAAACCGGTTCGAGCCTGCGGAATTTCCGCACTGATGTTCGCGCTGGTTCACCTGCCTAACCCGGTGCTGGTTCCGGCGACTTTCGTTTGGGGGGCCATATCCTGCTGGCTGTTCCGCCAGCATCGCAGCGTCATCGGCCTGGCGCTGCTGCAAACTTTGCTGTCTTTTATTTTGTCTTGGATCGCACCGGAAGCCTGGAGCCATGCATTCCGCGTGGGTATCGCGTACTTTCCCGGGAGATAGCATCGCACCTGGGGCAGACCGTCTTCCTTGCGGGCGGCGCTCAGAAAGAACCAAAAGGCTAGGGAGATGCCGGGGTTACGGTGGCCCCTTCACTTGTACTTGTCTTCGCCAACGCCGAGTCCGCGTGCGCGGCGGTGGCGATCAGCGCCAGATCGTGGTCGCGCTCGGCGTTGAACGCGGCTTTCTGGTCGGCGGTGAGGATCGCCGCCGGCGGCAGCCGCAGACGCTCGAAGTTCACGAAGTTTCCGTTTTTGCGGACGCGGAAGTCCAAATGCGGTCCGGTCGCAAGACCCGTCATTCCGACCAACCCGATCCGCTGGCCCTGATCCACCTTCTCTCCGGCCCGCACCAGGCGCCGGGAAAGATGCATGTAGTAGGTCTCGTAGCCGTTCGAGTGGCGGATCCGGATCATGTTTCCGCCGCCGCCGGCGTAGCCGGAAGAGACCACGCGGCCCGCCGCCACCGCCTGCACCGGCGTGCCCGTCGGGGCGGCATAGTCGGTTCCCAGGTGGGGGCGGTAAATCTTCAGGATGGGGTGGAAGCGGTGCAGGGAGAAGTGCGAGCTGATTCGCGCTTCGAACTTCAGCGGCGATTTCAGGAAAGGCGATTCGAGCGAGCGGCCGTCGCGCGCATAATAGCGCGCTTTGCCGTCCTTACCCTTGAATAAGAACGCCTCGTAAAGCGTGCCGTTATTGTTGTAGGTAGCCGCCACGATACGGCGGTATGTCGGAGGCTGCCCGTTGGCATATTCGGTCTTCTCCACCAGCATGCAGAATCGGTCGCCATCTTGCGGATCGGTGTAAAAATCCAGGTCGAAAGCGAAAATGTCGGCCATCTCCATCGCCAGCTCGGGCTGTTCGCCAATCCGGTCCATGCTCTCGAACAGCGAGCTCTGCATGGTGCCGCACACCGGCACTGTCCGGGTAATCCCAGGAATTACGACCACCGCCGCCCGGAAGCCGGAGTCGCCGGGCACGATCTGCAACTTGTGGTCGGGGTCGATGACGTATTCGATGGATTTGAGAGACCCCGCCGACGAGCGCGTGAGCTTCAACTCCTCGCCCGCGCGGAATTTCTTGAGATCGAACGCTCCCCGCGCCGCGACGATCATCTCTGTCTTTTCGGGCTCCGCGACCCCTGCGCGGTTGAGCAGGTCGGACAAAGTGTCGCCGCGGCTGAACGGGAGATCCTGGATGGTGGTTTTCGGAAACGACGCCGGGACGAAGACCGAGGGTCGAGAAGAATGATGAAGAGCCGGAGCGGGCTCCAGGAAGCCTGTGTGCCAGACCAATAACGCGATTCCAGCGACTACAAGCATTCCCATGCCCAGGAACCCGGCGATTGCTCGCTTGTTCCAGGTCATTGTTCTAATCTAAACATCTTCGCACGGACACGTCAAACATTTTCCCGAAGTGGTGTTTTATCCCGAACCGTGCGCTGCCGGGGCTGTGAAGAATTGGGGACAGGCCCAGAATTCTTCACAGCGGCTACTGAACCTGGATGTTGGAAGCGCGGGAGGTCTTGCCGCCAATGGAAATCGTGATCGGATAGTTGCCGGGGGCAAGATTCTCCGGTATGGTCACGTTCACCTGGTAGAGTCCCGCGAAGCCGGGCGCCAGGCCCCGGAACCCGACAACGGCCGTCTGGCCGCCGATGGTCACTGTCGGGGGGTTGGTCATCTCCGACAAAACGACGCCGGAGGCGGGCTCGCCACTCTTTGGCTGGTTGGTCACGGGTCCGAGGCCATTCGCGTAGAGTTGAACGACGCTGCCGGGGCGCGCCGGATTGGCGGAGTCGATGAGTTGGTAGTTCAGATCGAGGGCCGCCACCATGCCGGAGCCGACTTCGAACCATGCCGGAGCGTAGTTGGCGAGCGGCAGCGTGAACACGTTCCCGTTGGAATAATCGATGGTCACCTTCACCTCGGCCGCGCTTTGGTTCTGCAATTCCCAGGGCACCTGGACATTCACCTGAGAGGGGCTCACGTAGGTCAGGTGGCCCGGCACACTGATGCCGGCCGAAGGCACGTCGAAGCTTACGTTTACGTAGTCGATGGCCAGCGGAAGGATGGCGGCAACGCTGTAATCGGTGGTATCGCTGAGGCCGGAACCGAACAGGGAAATGTAGGAGCCGGGAGCGACCGGGTTGGCGTCGTAGTCGGCGGCGTTTACGATGCCGTTGGGGGAGATGGTGGGTTTCAGCCGGGCTGTCCCGGAAAGGGTTAGCCGGAGACCGCCAGCCGCCGACACGTTGAAGTTATAATTGCCCGGCTGCCCGCCGAGAACCGGCACGGCCGCGGCGATGCCGTTGACATCGGTGGTGGAATCGGCGCCCTGATACGATCCGCCGTTTCTGGCGGAGAAAGTCACCGGCGCGCCGGCAACCGGCAAGCCGGAAGAGTCGATTACCTTGATGGCAAACAGGCCCTGAGGAATGACCTCGCCGACGGTGCCGTCGAAGCCGGTGCCGGTAAGCGGAATCATGTTATCCGGCACGCCGTCTCCGACCAGGAAAAGATACGGGACGCGCAACGTGACGCCGTTTGCGGCAAGAGTCATGACGCCCGAATACGAGCCCGGAGCCGGCAGCGAGCCCGCCAGCGTCGCGGTAATCGTGCCGGAAGCTCCGGGCGCGAGCGTGAGGTTTTGTTTATCGAGCGTCACGGTTGCGGCGGAACTCTGATTGGCGACGACGCCGGCGGTGATAGCGGCCGCGACGGTCCCGTGATTGGTGACATTTACGGCCACCGCGGTGGGCAACGATCCGGAGCCAATCGCGCCGAACGAAAGTGAGGTAGGGCTGACCGTGAGGGTGGCTGCCACGGCGGCGCCGGCATCGAGTTTGCCCGCGCCCAGCCATTCGACGTCGACCGGGATCGGAGTGGTCGAGTCGTCGGTGGTGACGTCCTGGGAGGCGTTGTTCACCAGGGCGGATTTGACCTGCTCCGCGGTGAAGTTCGGGTGGTACTGTTTGACGAGCGCAGCGGCGCCGGAAATCAGCGGCGTGGCGAAACTGGTGCCGCTGGCCGCGGCGTACCGGTTGGAACTATAGAGAATGCCGAGAGGATCGTAGTCCTCGGCCGCCATGTACATGTAGGTTCCAACTGCCACCAGGTCGGGCTTGATGGCGGCGTTTCCGGCGGACGGGCCGAAGGAGGAAAAACCGGCCAGTTCGTTGTAGCCGGAATAGTCCTGTTCCGCGCCGTTCGGGTCGATGGTCGCCGGGTAATTCGGGTTGGCATCAATGAAGCTCTTCAGCGCCATGCCGTCAGTATTCGAGATCATGGTGGCGGGAATGGCAAATGTGGAGAGACCTCCGGGAGACGTGATGGGGGACTGGTCGGCCATATAAAAAATGACGCCCAGCGCGCCGGCATTTTCGGCGTTGGCCAGCTTATCGGAGAAATTGCAGGAGCCGCGCTCGATGAGGGCGAAGGCGCCGTCCAGGGAGCCGTCGGGCAGGCTGGCGCAGGCCAGGCCGTCGTTGCCGAGAGTGGTTACGTCACGCAGCGGAGCTGTGGTCGCGCCAAAAGGCAGGTACGCATCGCCGGAGTCAGAGGCGATGCTACCGAGGCCGGCGGGCGCGCCGGCGCCGGAAACAGAGACGGTTTCGAGAAAGTAGTGGGAATTGGTGGTGGCGCCGGCCGCGATTACGCTGGGCGCGTCAGCGGGGGAGGAGATGGTGTTGAATGCCGGATAATAAAAGCCGCTGTCGCCATCGTTACCGGCGGCCACCACGATAATCATTCCCTCTTTTGCCGCGTTTTCGAAGGCCTGCGCGAGAATGTCGCAGGGAACGCCGGGGGCATTCCCACAAGCGGAGCCGGTGTCCAACGGGCCGGAGAACGACGGACCACCCGTCGAGAAAGACACGATGTCCATGCCGTCGTTCAAAGCGTCTTCGAGAGCCAGGATAATGACATCGTCGTAGGTGGAGTCGTTGACCTCCGGGGAACCGTAAATCTTGTAATTGCCGAGATACGCCTTTGGCGCCATCCCGGAAATGGTCACCACGCCGGAGCTGGACAAGCCCGCGGCGCAGGAAGCTACGGCAGTGCCGTGGCCATCCCGGTCGCGCGCGGAGTAATCGTCCGGCCGCGAGTCGACCGCGGGGTCCTGGGCAGTGCCCGCGGCAAGCTGGCGGACGTAGCTGCGGGCAACGATCACCTTGTTGGTGGTGTAGGCGCAATCGTCACCCTCGCAAAGCGGGTAACCCGGAGGCATGGGCAACGAGGGGTCCTGGAAGGCCGGATGCGTCTGGTCGATTCCGCTATCCAGAATCGCGATCTTGATTCCTAAGCCGGCATTCTGCACCCCGCCGACGATGTTCCATGCGGCGGGAGCGTTCACCAGTTGGGTGGCGCGGTTCAGGTTGAGATGGTAGCGCCGCAGCGGGACCACGGCTTTGACTCCGGGAAGGCCCTGCATTTCGGTTACGCGGGCTTTTGGCGCCACCACGAAGACGGCGTTCATGAGAGTCGAGACGGAACCCGTGGTCTTGATGTTCGCCCGCGTCAGCGCGGCGCGGAGGGTCTGTTGCCTGGCCTGGATTTGTTGGACATAACTGGCCGCCGCCGCGGACCGCATCGCGCCCCGCGACGAAAATTGCGAGGAGGCGGGCGGGTCGTCAAGGATCAGCGCATATCGGTTGGAAGCAATTTGGGCGAAACCGGGGATCAGGCCGGCTATCGAGATTAAAAAGAAGAGGATGGCGCCCTTGCGCACAATTCCGCGATTCCACGTCCGCATGCCTAGCGAGACGCCCCAATTCTATAGTTGCGTTTCCATTAGCTGTATTCTTTACACCGCTTTATAGCGCTTCACGAGACGCTACTGCGCGGAAACTCTCAGCAGGACTACGCCGTGCGTCGGGACGGTGGCGGAAAAACTGTCGCCGCCGGCGGTAATGTCCTGATGTTTCCACAGATCGCGCGCCCGAAGTTTCTTTCCCGCCAGGCCCAGGCTTTCCCAACTCACCGAGAGCTCGGCCGGCTGGTCACCGCGATTATAAAGGCCCACCACTAACGAATTGTCGTGAAGCGGACGCGCCAGCACTTCGGCGGTGCCTTCCTGGGAAACCACTTTCACCGGGTGCGCCGCGGGGTCCTGGTCGATAGCAATCACTTCCTTATTCATCAGGATCGACTTGGTTTCCTCGGTCATGTTACGCAGGTCGTTTCCGGCCAGCAGCGGAGCCGCCAGCATCGACCACAAGCTCATGTGCGTGCGGTACTCATCGGTTGTCATGCCGCCGTTGCCGATTTCGAGCATGTCCGGATCGTTCCAGTGTCCGACGCTGATGTACGAAGAGATGGCGGGCTGACTGAAACCGATGGCCTCCATGGACTCCCAGCGGTCTTTGATGTCGTCGGTGGTGCGCCACGAGTTGCCGCCCACCTTGGCTCCCCATTTCCACACATCGTCCCGGCCATACTGGCACAAGCTATAGACGATGGGGCGGCCTGTCCTCTGCAGGGCGTCGCCCATTTTCTGATAGACCGCCTGCATGTCCTCGTCCTTGTAAATCCGGGCGGCGCCGCACCAGTCGTATTTGAGGTAGTCGATGCCCCAGGCGGCGAACGTCTTTGCGTCCTGTTCTTCGTGGCCGTAGCTGCCCATGTAGCCGGCGCAGGTGGTCGGACCCGGCGAGGAGTAGATGCCGATTTTGAGGCCCTTGGAATGCACGTAATCGGCGAGCGCTTTCATGTCGGGGAATTTCAGGTTGCCGGTGATGTTGCCGTTCGCGTCGCGCTGGGCGCCCTGCCAGGTGTCGTCGATGTTGATGTAGATGTAGCCGGCTTCTTTCATGCCGCTGGTGATCATCGCGTCGGCCATTTCGCGCACCGTCTTGTCGTCGATCCGCCGGGCGAAAAGATTCCAACTGTTCCAGCCCATGGGGGGAGTTCGTGCCAGCCCATTGTCGGGAATGTCGTGCAATGCGGGAATGGGAAGCCGCGGAGGCGGCGCCGCGGCCTCGGGGGTCGACCGTTCCATCTCGCCCTTTTCCGGTTCGCGGTTCCCCGCGCGCATGGTCAGCTCGAACTTGCCGTTTTCGAGCGTCCCGTCGTAAGTGGTGGTGCGGCTCTGCTGCCGGAAAGTGCGGGTGATGGTGAAATGCAGCTTGCCGTCCGCGAAGCTGCCGTCGGCGATGGCCATTTCCCGTTGGCCCACCATTTTCCCCGTCACCGCCGTCCCTTCCTGCTTCAGGTCGAAGAACGACTGGAGATAGTTTCCGTCGCCGGTGGGCACCCGGTAGACCCAGAAGCCGGTGATGTCGGTTTGCGCCAGCAGGCACGCGGCGCCCGCCAACGACAGGCACAACACGGGCAGAACGCGTTTGAACGTGGTTTTCAAGGTCATGACGATTTCCATTATCTACCCACGCGGAAGTCGACGGGTCTTCCCCGATTGCGCCGGAACTTACTTCGGCACTTCGACGGTCACCGTACCGGCGGCGCCCACGGTTACCCGGGCCCACGAGTTTTCTCGGCCCAGCGTGCCTTTCTCAATGCGGGCCTGGATGGGCTTGCCGTTGATGAGCAGCGTCGGGTGCGCGCCCGGAAACGTTGCGCGCCAGATCAGCGCGGGTCCCCGCTGGTTGGTGAACACGGTCTTGCGCAGGCCCTCGTGCCGCACGGTAACCAGGTTGTCCCGGACGGGCAGATTGCGCAGCTCGGCCCAGGCAACCTTGGTGCCGAGCCCCGACAGCGTGCGAACCTGCGTTTCCACCCAGCCGCCTTCCACCGACGAGAGCAGGGCCGACTGCGCCTCCTGGGTAATGCCCATCGTTCCGTTTACGATGATGCCCACCACCGCGTACGAAATTTCGGGGTATTCCAGGCGGCTTCGGCCGGGCGTGGTCATCTCCACCATGCGAGCGTAAGCTTCGTCGGGGTCGCCATAACGGTACAGCACCTCGGGGCTGCGCCCGCCCGCGTCGGCCAGCGCGCTTTTCAGCTTGGGCCCGTCGTCCACGACGTCGCGGGCCAGCAGGGCGCCTCCGCCGCGTCCTTCGAGCTGGTGGTCTTTGTTCAGGCGCCCGAAGAAATACTGCCCTTGCTGGTTCCACCACTTGTCGTTCACCAGCTCTCGCACATCTTTGGCCTTCTGCAGGAACGTCCGGGCCGCGTCATCTTTGCCGCGCAGTTCCTCAATCTGGGCATAGTCCAGGTAGGCTTGGTACTGGGTGGCGACGAGGTCGGCGGCCAGCACGTATTGGTGATCCTGCTCGTCGTAACCGGGGATGCCACGATTGGTCTGGAACTTTTCTTTCTTTGGGTCGAGCATTCCGCGGAGATTCAGCAGCCGGGGCCGCCGCATGATCTGGTCCAGGCCCAGGCCCCAGCGCTCGACGTAGTCGTTGACCGTTCGCCGATAGAAATTCAGGAATACGGGATCGTCGATGTAGGTCAGATCGCCGGTCCACAGGTACATCCGGTAGCAGGCATCCAGAATGTCGAAATTAGCCGGCAGGTTGTACCAGAATTCGGCGTCGTTTTTGTAGTCGACGGGCGCCGGGCGGTTGTGACGGTCGATTTCCCAGAAGCTGCACCAGTCCTTTGAATCGGAGACAGCCGCGGCGAATTTTCGCAGCATGTTGAGGTTGTACTTTGCCAGTCCCAAGGCCTGCGCGCCCATGGCCTGGTGGGCGGTGTCTCTCATGCAGAAGCCTTCACGGCCTGGCTCGACCGCCTCGTACCAGGGGCCGACTTCGTCGCCGTCGAACACGTAAGCCATGGCCTGCCGCCTGGCCCAATCGAAGCTTTTCACCAATTGGGCGTCGGAGGATTCGAGCGCGAGCTTCGACTCTTTCGTGGCCGTGGTCGCTTCGATCTGGCTGGCGCCGGTAACCGAGTTGAGAACCTCACGGTAGCCTTGAGAGGTGTCTTGGTTGCCGGTTTGTGCCGGGCCGGCCGCAGCGAGCAGGAGGGAAAGGAAACACACCAACATCATTTGACTGTGCATGATAGCGACTCCTCGCAATGTGAATGGGCTGTAGAAGCCGTATCGTATCACTCGGAACCGGCGGCCGGCGGCCCAACAGGACCGCCGGCTCGGCGGACCAAATCAGAACGAAAATTTCAGACCGAGCTGAATTTCTCGCGGAGTGAGAGTGGTTGAGGTGATGCGGCCGAAATTCCCCGACGACAAACTGGTATTCGGATTCGAGAAATGAGGGTTGTTAAACGCGTTAAAGAACTCCGCGCGAAACTCGAGCGGGAGCTCCTTGTAAACGTAAAAGCTCTTGAAGACGGACAGATCGAAGTTCACCACGCCGGGACCTCGCACAGCGCCGGTATTCGCATTGCCGAATACGTACGGATCGGTGGGATCGGCGAAACAGGACGTGTCGAACCACTTCTCCACGGTCCCGGGGTAGTTGAGGTCGGAGCACGTTTTGTTGGCGCGGTTGGTGGTTCCGGTGTTCAGCAGGTTATTTTTCGCGTTGACGGCCAGAGGGCCGCCGGTGCGTAGGGTGGCGATGCCGTTGATGCTCCAGCCACCGGCGATCAAATCGAGAGCGCCCGGAGCAGCGGTCATGAATCGGCGGTTCTTCCCCACCGGAAGCTCATAGGTCCAGCTTCCGGAAAAGCTGTGCCGGATGTCCAGAGCCTGGTTGCTCGAAGGCGCCCAGTTCATGGCGTCGTTCCACACCCAGTAAATGGACGCGTCGTCCATGCTCTTGGCGTAGGTATAGGAAAACAGTCCCTGGAATCCCTGCGCGAACCGGCGCGAATACTTCAATTGCAGCGAATTGTAGTTGGAGTTGGCGTCCGAGACGCTGGCGGAGATGCTCTGAGTCAGCGGCGAGAGCGAGACCCAGGGCCGGCGCGGGTCGAGCGCCCCGGCGGCGGGCGTCAGCGGCGTGTTGATGTCACGGCGCCGGTAAATGTGAGTGCCGCGAGTGGCCACATAGGCGACCTCGGCCACGCCGTTTTCTCCCAAGCGCCGCTGCACGCCGATGTTCCACATCATGAACATGTCGGGCCGGAAATCGGCCGGCATGTAGAGCGGCTGAATGCCCTTGACTGGATCGATTTGCGCCGTCAACGGCGTCGGCGTGAAGTCCGGCAGACCGTCAACGCTGAGCTTGGTGAACGGCCGGTAAGGCGTGGACGCCGAGAAGGAGTACGTCTGGAACAGCGGGAAGTTGCGCTCGAGGAAACCCGCCGTGCCGCCGTAGTTCTGTGTGAAATAGCTGATGCCGAACGCGCCGCGGATAGCCGTCTTGCCTTGGTCGGGGGTGTAGGCGAATCCGAACCGAGGGGCAAAATTCTTCTTGAATGTGTCCACATTCGGCCCTCGGTTATCCGGCGAGGCGGTGTCGAACTTTCCCGTCGAGAGGTTGAAGTTGGTCTGGCGATTGTAACCGTCCACCGGGTGGGTGAAGATGTCCCACCGCAATCCGTAGTTGAGCGACAGCGCGCGATTCACACGCCAGTCGTCTTGCACGTACAGCCCGCCCTGGATAATGCGAACGTCGGGACGCGTGTTAACCAGTCCGCGGCTCAGGGTGCTCGGATAGCCCAGCAGGAAGGTGGCGAATTCGGCTCCCGAAGTTCCGTTCAGGCTGGTCATGTCCCGCCCGAAGGTGAACGTTCCGCGCGGCGACTGCTCGGGGTTCGTCAGTGTGCTGCGGATGCGCCGCAGGTCCATCCCGAATTTGATGGTGTGCGAGCCCCGAATCCAGGTTGTGGAATCGGTGATTTCATACGTATTCGCCAGGCGCTCGGCGTCCGTCCATCCGGGGGCGCCGAAGCCGGAAAGTCCGCTGATGGAGAAGTTCGCGATGCCGCTCGAAGCGGGAAATTGCGCCAGGTTGCCGTTCTTGATGCCGAGCTGGTTGTTCTTGTCGACGCCGTAGTCGTTCCCGAAATCCACCGTGTCGAAGCGGCTGAAGCCGAGCCGCAGCTCGTTCAGCAGAGTCGGGTGGATGGGTACCGAATAGCCGACGACGGCGTTGTGGTTCCACGACTTTGCAGCCGGGCCTCCGGACATGAACTGGTTAGCCGGCGAAGGCGATAGCAGGTTGCGCCGCACGTAGGACTCGCGCAGGAACAGCCGCCCCAGTTTCTCGAACTGGTAGTCTCCTTTGATGTCGAAGGCGTCCACCGTCTGACTGTCGCTCAGGTTCTCCTGGTAGTTCGAATAGGGGCCGAGGCGCGAACCCGGGCTGTTGGGCTGCGGCCAGATTCCGAGAACTTGCTGGGAAACGGAATCCCAGCGGGTGAGGGGGACCGTGTTGCTGGCAAAGGGCACCACCCCGGCTGCGGCGGAACTGCTGTCGGGATCGTAAATGGTGTCGAACCCTTCCGAGCTCAGCAGTTGGCCCTGTTGCATCGCGGCGGTGGGCACGTTCAGGATTGCGGTGCGCCCGGAACGCAGACGGAGGCCCTGGTAGTCGCCGAAGAAGAACGCCTTGTTGCGCACTATGGGCCCGCCGAAGGTTCCCCCGAACTGGTTGGTTTTGAATGGCGCTTTGGCGGCCGAAAAGAAGCTGCGCGCGTTCATCTTCTGGTTGCGCAAATACTCAAACAGCGATCCGTGAAAGTCGTTGCCGCCCGAGCGCAACGTCAAATTTACCACCGCGCCGCCGTAGGTTCCGAATTCGGCACTGGGGTTGCTGGTCTGCACTTTAAACTCTTCAATCGCTTCGATCGGCGGAGCGATATTGATAAAGGCGTTGAGGGGCTCGGCGTTGCTGACACCATCCACCGTGTAGCTGGTTCCCGACCAGGGAACGCCGTTGACGCTCGACATGATCGAGGTGCGGGCGCCGGCACCCGCCGCCGCCTCGGTGGCGTCTCCGGGTCCCATCGGGAGCGAGCCGGGCACGAGCTGCACAAGCTGGGCAAAAATGCGGCCATTGAGAGGGAGCGATTCAACCTGTTGTTTCTCAACCGTTTCGCCCAGGTCAGAACTGGTACTTTGAACCAGAACCGTGTTTGCTTTCACTTCAATTGACTCCGACACCGTACCAACCTCGAGCCGGATGTCCACGCGGGTGGGCTGGGCGATGTTCACCCGGTTATCGGTGGAGATAGCGGACCGGAACCCGGTTGCCTCCACCTTTACCGTGTAAACTCCTGGCGGCAGCGACGGTGCCAGATAGTTGCCCACGGTGTCGGTTTCGAGTTTCGCCACGATGCCGGTATCCTGGTTGGTGATGGTCACTTGGGCGCCGGGAATGCCGGCTCCGGTCGGGTCCAGAATGGTTCCTAGTAACCGCCCACTAATGGCTTGTCCGTAGACCAGGCCCGCGAACAACACCACCACAATGCCGGCTGTGCAGACTCTTTGCGGCTGCCTGTAATTGTTTAGTTCCATAAGACTTTCCTCCAGACAATTCACTGAACACTGCGCTGATTGGGCCCTCTGTAGCCGTTGGGAGCCCAACCCTCGGGCTGGGCTGGTGCGGTCAACACCCCTGAGGACGCAGCTCGCAACTCCCTTGGAAGTTTGGTTAAGAATAGGGTGGTCTCCGGAACGCATACAAGGTGAATTGACCGTCAATTAACTGTCAATTCACCTGCGGATCCATAGCGTTTCAATAACTTGGAAGCGACCGCAAATTGCCATACGCGACGGCGGGTTTCGGCTTATCCTACTATTGGGGATGGAATTTGTGAGAGGACAGGTGCCCCCGAACAATTGCGAATTGCCGAATCTGGAGACGCCGTTCAACCCCACCAAGGACGAATGCCGTGCCTTGCTCCACAGGATTCTGGACAGCCTGGAATTCCAACGGGCCCGCCGGCTGCGCGACTTTTTAACCTATGTGGTCGACCGCAAATTGGCGGATGCGACCCACGAGGTGACGGAAGTTCTGGTGGGCCAGCGGGTGTTCGGGCGACCTGCCACCTACAATCCGGGCGATGACAGTATCGTCCGCACAGAGGCGCGGATTCTGCGGCAACGCCTGGAGAAGTATTTTGCCGCCGAGGGCCGCGACGAGC
The DNA here is from genome assembly GCA_963810595.1 of Bryobacterales bacterium. Classification (GTDB taxonomy): domain Bacteria; phylum Acidobacteriota; class Terriglobia; order Bryobacterales; family Bryobacteraceae; genus CAWEOG01. The sequence continues at coordinate 119,101 of CAWEOG010000022.1, forward strand.
CGTTCGTGCTGGAAATCCCCCGCGGCGGCTATGTCCCGGAGTTCCGGAGCCGGGACGCCATGCCCGCCAGCGAACCACCGGCCCCCACCGAGTCCCCGTCCTCGCCCGTTATACGTCGCCCCTTGCTTTGGCTACTCCTGGGAGGCTGCGTTATTGTAGCTGGTCTCGCCTTTTGGAAGCTCCCGGCGGTACCCACGGCTCGTCCTGGCGCCGCGTCGGTCGCCGGCCAATCTTTTCCGGCGGGCCGGGTTGAGTTGACGTCCTCCGACCCGCGGTTGGTGAAGAGCTTCCAGTGGGCCAAAGCGCGAGCGTTGGGATACGCGTACACCGGGGACGGAGTGGGAGATTGGTACGACAGCACGGCGGGCGAACGCTACGCCTTCTGCATGAGGGACACCTCGCACCAGAGCGTTGGAGCTGCTGTTCTGGGCTTGATGGGCCATACTCGGAACATGCTTCGCCGCTTCGCCGCCAGCATCGCCGCAAGCCGCGACTGGTGCGGGTTCTGGGAAATCAACAAGGACGGGTTTCCGGCTCCCGTGGACTACGTCGACGATAAACACTTCTGGTATTGCCTACCCGCGAACTTCGACGTGATGCACGCCGCCTTCCAGCAGTTCCTCTGGACTGGCGACGAAAGTTACTTCGATGCCGTGTTTTCGGAGTTCTATGACCGCTCGGTAACCGACTACGTGAGCGCATGGGACCCGCATAAGGACGGCATCATGGAGAGCGACCCGAAAGCTGCGCGCCGAGGCATTCCTTCTTACCACCAGGAGAAACCGCGAGGTTTGATCGGCGGCGATCTGGTCGCCGAGCAGTACGTGGGCTACCTTACCTACGCCGCCATTGAGGAGCTAAAGGGGAGGCGGGGCAGTTTGTCGCAGAAGCTCGCCGATGAATACCGGGTCAAGGCCCAAGCCCTGCGGGTTCGCTACAACACCGACTGGTGGAGCCAGTTGCAGAGCCGCTATTACTCGGAAATGCTGGCCGACCACACTTACTACGACGGTTACATCGCGGTAATCAATGCCTATGTTCTCCGCTCAGGTATTACCGAGGACGGGTTGAAGACTGAGGCCGCGCTGGATTCGCTCGAAAAGAACAAGCCCGAGTATTTGCAGACTGAATCGCTGTTTGCCGAGATCCTGTTCAAATACGGCAGAAACGAGGCGGCCTATGCCAATCTGCTGGAGCTTATGGACCCCACTTTCCAAGGCCGCGGCATGCCAGAGATCGTGTTCGCCGCCGTCGGCGCAACCGGTCAGGGTCTGATGGGGATTTCCCCTGACGCACGCGGCTGGACGGTGGAAACCTTGCCCCGGCTGCCGAAGCAGGTGAGTTGGGCGAAGCTGGCGCACGTGCCTGTTCTGCGCAATCAGATCGCGGTGGAACACCGCGGCACCAGCGAGACAATCATTACCAATGAGACGGGACCGTTATTCCAGTGGAAGGCGACCTTTCCAGCCAGCGCGCCCTGCCAGACGGCACGGCTGCTCATCGATGGGCTGCCTGTCAAAGGCGTATGCGCATTCGGCGCCAATCGCCAGCCGTTGGTTTCCGCCGTCATTCCGGTAAAGCCCGGCCAAACCAGAACCGCCCGGTATGTGGCCCCGTAGGGCTGCCGGCGCGCGATCCCACTAATCCTCCTGACGCCGCAGGCGGTCCAGCTCGATTCCCAGGCTGGCGCATTTCTTATACAGATGGCTGCGTTCGAGGCCCAGCGCCCGTGCGGTGGCCGTCATGTTGAATTGGTTACGGTCCAGCTCGGTGCGGATGGTTGCCCGCTCAAACGCTTCGACGCGCGCCGCCAAAGGTCCGGAAGCCACGCTGTCTGACACCGCCGTGCGGCCCGTGGAGGGAAGAGCGAGTTTTGCGGTTTCCTCGTCCACCTCCTCTTCCGCCAGCAGCAGCAGGCGCTCAACGGTATTACGCAGCTCGCGGACATTGCCCGGCCAGCGGTAGCGTTCGAGCGCCGCCAGCGCCTGGGGCGTAAAAGCTTTCGGTTTCCAGCCGTTCGATTCGCTGATTTTCCGCGAGAAGAAGTCCACCAGCACGCGGACGTCGCCCGTGCGGTCGCGCAGCGGCGGCAGCACCAGCGGGAAAACGTAGACGCGATGGAACAGGTCCTCGCGAAAGGCGCCTTTGCGCACCTGCTCCTCCAGGTTGCGATGGGTGGCCACCAGCACGCGCACGTCCACGTGGACCGCGCCACTGCCCCCCACGCGCTCCACTTCCCCCTCCTCCAGAACGCGCAGCAGCTTGGTCTGCATCACCGCCGGCATATCTCCGATCTCATCCAGGAACAGCGTGCCGCGGTGGGCCTGCTCGAAGCGGCCCAGGTGCCGCGAGGCAGCGCCGGTGAAGGCTCCCTTTTCGTGGCCGAACAATTCGCTTTCGATCAGCTCGCCCGGTACGGCGGCGCAGTTCACCGTCACAAAACGTCCGTCGCGGCGCGGGCTGGCGTCGTGGATGGCGCGCGCGATCATTTCCTTGCCGGTGCCGGTTTCACCCAGAATGCACACGCGCGCCTCGCCCGCCGCCACACGCTCCACCTGCGCCATCACCCGGCGCATGGCGTCGCTTTTCCACACGATTTCGTGACGGCCGGCCCGCGATCGCAACTCGCGGTTTTCCGTTTCCAGGCGCGAGATGCGGAGCGCGTTCGTCACCGTCAGCAGCAGCTTCTCCGTCGATAGCGGCTTCTCCAGGAAATCCAGCGCGCCCAGCTTGGTGGCGCGCACCGCCATGTCGAGCGTGGCCTGGCCGGAGATCATCACCACCGGCGTGGATACTCCAAGCGCGCGGATTTCACCGAGCAGCGCGATGCCGTCTTTTTCCGGCATCACCACGTCGGAAAAAATCAGGTCGAACTGCCGGGCCGTAACCAGCTCGAGCGCGCGGGCCGCGGAATCGGCCACCGTCGCTTCGTGGCCCGCCAGGCGAAACGCCCGGGCCAGCGACGCCAGCGTGTTTTGATCGTCGTCGACAATCAGCAGATGGCTCATTCGCTTTCTCCTTGGGAGGGCTGTACCCGCGGCAGGTCGACCAGGAACCGGGCGCCCCGGCCCGGCTCACTTTCGACGGCGATGATGCCGTGATGGTCGCTTACCACGCTCTGGACGATAGCCAGGCCGAGCCCGGTGCCGTGGAGCTTGGTGGTGTAGTAGGGCGTGAACAGACGGGCGCGCTCGTCTTCCGTCAAACCCTCGCCGGTGTCGGCCACTTCGATTCTTACGCCGCCTGCGTACGGCGCGGTCTTCACCGACAGCGTGCCGCCGTCCTTCATGGCGTCCATCGCGTTCAGAACCAGGTTGCTCAGCGCTCGCCGTAGTTGCTCCGGGTCCGCTTCCACCCGTGGAAGCGCGCCAGTCAGTTCCGCCGCCACCTGGATCTTCCCGCCGGCGGTCAGTTGCGGCTGGAACAGTTTGAGCACGCCGTCGGCCACCTGGTTCACGTCGACGCTTTCGAAATGCGGCGCCGGCATTTTGGCGAAATCGCTGAACCGGCCGATGATGGTCTTCAGGTTGTTTACCTCGTCGAGCAGCGTGGCGGCGCTTTCGCGAAACACCTCGTCAAACTGTTCCGGATTGGTCTGCCTGGCCCGCTGCAGGTTTTCGATGGTGATCTGCAGCGGGAACAGCGGGTTCTTCAGCTCGTGGGCCAGCCGCCGAGCCAGCTCCCTCCAGGCCGCCACGCGTTCGGCCTGCAGCGCGCGGTCGCGCTGCTCGATCAACTGCCGCGTCATTTGATTGAAGACGCGGGCCAGCTCGCCGATTTCGTCGCGCGAGGCCACCTCGACGCGGGCCGACCAGTTGCCGGCGGCCACTGCCCGCGCTCCTTCGGCCAACCGTTCCACCGGCCGGGTGACCCTTTCGGTGGTCCACCAGCCGAGCAATACCCCCAACAGGATGCCGGAGCCGCCCACCAGGATGCCGATCCAGAGAATGGAGCGCTCGAGCTCCAATTGGCCGCGCAGCGACGTGCCGGCCAGCAGTACGCCCACGACGCGCCCTCCCGCCGCCAACGGCAGCGCCAAAAACGCTTCCTGGCTTTCCGGCCCGGGCGTCCATTGCACCACCCGCGTTGCGCGCCGGCCGGTCTGCTTTACTTCGTCAACCAGGGGCGCCAGTTTTTCCGGGTCCGCCAGCGCTCCCTCCGAATCGAAAACGTCGCGCTTCGAAAGCCAAAGCAGTGCCCGCATTCCGGGCGCGTGTCCCAAGGCTTTCAGAAAGCCGGGGTCCAGCCGGCGCGCGCCGATCACCCATACGTTGCCGGCCCTGCTCGCCGCCGCCAGCGCCACCGCCGTGGTGCCGTCGGGGTAGGGAACCTCCACCAGGAACGCCTGGTTCGAATCGCATACGGAGGTGTTCGACGGGGAACAGGACGCCCAGTTGTTCGGGTAGCCGAAGCGTGCCGGCCAGTGCGCCGACGAGAGAATGGTGAGGTCTTTCTGGGTCACATCCAGAAAGTCGAGCGAGAGGGTTTCGGCCAGCGCCCTGGCTTTGTTGTAGAAGGCCGCGTAGTCCGGCTCGCGCCGCGCGGCTTCGGCAGACACGTAGGCAACGGTATCTGAGGCGGCCGCCTGCTCCACCCGCAGCGCCACTTCGGCGCCCTGCAGCTTCATCTCGCTTTCAAACTGCTGGAGCAGAGCCGTTCGGCGCTCGTCGTCCATGCGTTCAAAGGCGCGCCGCGTGGCCACCGAGACCGCGCCGGTGACCAGCGCCACCGCGCCGGCTACCGTCAAGGACGAGATCACGAACAGCTTGGTGCGAAACGTCATGGCGCCAACCCGCTATCCAGCCACACGTCATCCAGCTTCCATGCGGGTGTGAAACCTCTCACGTTCGGCCGCAGCGCGTAGGCGCGCGGAAGCTGGAACAGCGGAATCACGCGCGCGGCCTCCATCAGCGCCCGCTCGGCCTGGTAAGGCGTTGCCGCGGCCGGCGGCGGCTGGTGCAGGGCGGCGGCGAAATCCTCCAGAGCGGACCACACGTCGCACGACGTCACCGGAAGCATTACCAGTTGTACATCGGCTGCGCCGCCGGCCGAGCGCAGCGCGACGCCCGCCTCGCTGGCGTTGACGGCGATCCGTTCGGCCACCGCGCGTACCAGCTCGTCTCGGCGATCATAGCCGAATTCGAGCGGCGCCTCAGGGCGGGCAGCGTCCGCGCGCGCTCCAGATCGCGGGCGGCCGGAAATAGAAACGCGTAGCCGCTCAGCCATTGCGGAACCAGCGCGCCCGAAATCTCACCCTGCCGGTCGAGCAGCACCCGTTGGATGGTGACACGGTCGATGGCCAGCGCCAGCCGCTGGCGCACTCCGGCGGCCACCTTTTCACCGGGAAACACCAGCGCCAGCGTCTCCGCGGGTTTTGAAACCTGGATGCCGACTCCGCGCTGGCCCAGACTGCGCAGGTCGGCAATGGACGCCTCGGCGACGTCCGTCTGGCCCAGCTCGAACGCCAGCGACTGGTCGCGCAGTGTGCGTCCCATTTGCACATTGACGGCGTCCAGATAGGGCCGGCCGCGCCAATACCCGGCGTTGGCTTCGAGGCGGACACTTTTGCCCGGCCCCCAGGCGGCAATGCGGAACGGACCGGTGCCTTCCAGCGTTCCGTCGGCGGCGCGCACCACCACCGCGTTGCGGACGCGTGCCAGGTCGCGCAGGATCTGTTCGATGGGCTTATCGTCGGCGACAGCCACGGCGCCGCCGGCCGGCTCCCACTTGGTTCCGTCCTGCAACTGGACGTTTGGGCGGGGAGTGAACAGCCAGCGCTTGTGCGCCGCGTCGTGGGTCCACGCGGTGGCCAGCCAGGGTTGAACTTCGCCGTGCTCGTCAATGCGTACCAGCGTTTCGAACACCTGGCCCAGCAGTGCGGACTTGGCCGCGGCTTCCTCCGGGTCGGCCGGCCACTCGGCGGGGTCGGGCGATTTTACGCTGGCGCGTATTTGGAGACGCAGCTCTCCACCGTAGCGCGGGCGCCTGGCCGCCTCCAGCGCCGCCAGCGCCAACAGCGCCGCGCTAGCGGTCGCAATCCACCGTAAGCAGGTACGCTTCATACCGTCCCGTCGAAAGATTTCGGATCACCGCCAGGGAGCCGCCGGCCGCTGGCCAGAGAGCTGTCACCGGCCCCCGGAAGCGAACCGTTTCGCTGAGCGCCGCCGGCTGGCTGCCCGAGATGTCGTACAGCGCCACCGTGTCCTCGGCATCCATCGGCCCGGGGCCCGATGCCAACACCTCGGTGCCGCAGGCGGCTACCGTGTCGCCCAGCGAGGCCGGCGCGGCGGCGGGTGCAAGGCCGGTGGTGTCCGGTTCGCAATCCAGACTCAGGGGGTCTACCGTACCCTCGCACGCCGCGCCCGGCAGACTGACTTTCAACGCCCCGTTGGCCACCTCCATCCGGCCGCGCGGATCGCGCATCGGGGGTGCTGCCACGCTGGCGGACTCCCGCGCATTCCACCGTCCCTCCAGCCGTTGGTAGCGCGTGACCTGCTCCGGCGAGAGCACCAGCAGCCGGTCGCCCGAAAGCGCGAGGTCGAGGATCGGCCCGGCCTGCTCCCACACCAGGCGCTTTTCGAGAGGAAGCAGGGCTTCGACCGGGGGCGCCGCGTCCGGCTGGTAGCGCACCATCTCCACCTCCCGTTGTTCGCCCTTGCGGATCTCGGCCACCAGCAGATAGCCCTTCACGTTTTCGGAGATGGTAAGCAGCACGTCCACCACCACGGGTCGGCGGACGCGCTTGCGCAACGCGCGCTGGAGCGCGGCCTGCGCCTTCGGTATCTCGGCGTCCGCCAGCGGCGAAAGATTGCGAGCCTCGACGCGCGCCGTTTCGTTCGCCGCCAGGTGCGGGGCCACCCGTTGCGCGAGATTTCGCACCGCCTCGTCCAGCGTTTCCGCGTGGAGAGCCATCGAAATCAGAATAAGGAAAATTACCCTCGCCACCGCACGAAATGATAACAAACAAAAACGTTCAAAATGCGCGCGGCGCGCGAGTTAACCCGCGCGCCCCGCGCCAGTGAACTAATGCTGCACCGGCATGGTTGCCATTCCCTGCAGCACGTCGTTCGCAAAGAAAAACTTTCCGTCGCTCGGCACCATCATGATCCGCACCTTGTCGGACAATTTCTCGGCGATGATCTTTTGGATGATTAACGGGTTGTCTTTCAACACCGCCGCTTCGAGTTTCATCCGCTCGGCGTTGGCTTCGGCCACGCGCCGGATTTCGTAATCTTCGGCGTCGCTCATCAGCCGGCGCCGCTCCAGTTCCGCTTTGCTGTCGATTAGCTTGGCCTGCGCCTGCGCTTCGGCATTCTGGACGGTGGACTCCTTGCGCGCCTGCGCCTCGAGGCGCGTTTGCTCAATCTGCTTCTGCTTCAGCGGCAGCGTGTGCTGCATGGCGTCGGCCTGCGCCTTGGCCTCCAGCACGGTGACCTGCGCGCGCGCCTCGGCCTCCTTGATTTCGCGGGCCTTCTGCGCGTCGGCTTCCAACTCCGCCTCCCGCACCATCTTGGCTTTTACCTCCAGCTCGATACTCATCCGCTCGTTTTCCTGCTCCTTCAGCAGCAGGCCTTCCAGGCCGCGTGCATATTCCGGGGGAAGCTGGATGTCGCGCAAATCCACTTCCTTCACCACGATTCCGTCGGCTCCCAGCTTCTTCGCGATCGCGCCGGCCGCCTCCCGCCGCATCGCGTCGCGCCTGGTGGAGAAGATCTCGCGCACCAGGTAGTGCGGAGCGATGTCGCGGAAGACGCTGGCCACCGCCGGCGCCACCATTTCCTGCTCCACCGGCTGCGCCAGGTTGGAATGGATGTAGGCGAGCTTTCGCGGGTCCAGGCGGTAGCGCACCGTGATGGCCAGACCCACCGAGAGGCCCTCGCGCGTTTGCACCTTGAAGACCGGCGCCGGCGCCTCATTCTTTTTCGGCGGCGCCAGGCTGGTGGTGAACATCTGGTCGCGGATGTTGTAGAGCGCGATCGATTGGAACCCCGGAACGACAAAATGGACGCCCGGGTAAAGCGTGCCCGGCAGGGTGCCGCTGAATTGACTCACCCGCACGCCGGCCCTGCCGGCGGGCACCAGGGCGATCGCCAACCCGGCCAGCAGCGGAACTACGGCCGCTGCCGCCAGGTTCGCCGCCGCGCGCCAGCGAAAGGGCGGCCGCGTCTCTGGCGGAGGCGTCCGCGGAATGAGGATCTGATACAGGTCCCATAAAAGGATTCCGGCCGCCCCCGCGAGCAGGCCGATCCCGGTAATGATCAGCAGATATCTCATAATAAGCATGGAAATTGCTCCTTGATTACTCGGTAATTTCTGTGGATTGTTCCGTAGCCGCCGGGCGGCCGGCGGCGAATTCCACCGGTACGCCGACTGCGATTAAATCGAAAAGCTCCTCGACATCCTGGTTCCTCATGCGGATGCAGCCGTGGGAGACGGCCTTGCCAATCGAGCCCGGCGCGTTGGTGCCGTGAATGCCGTAGCCCTTGATCGACAAACCAATCCACCGCGTTCCGAGGGGATTCCTCTTGCCCGGGCGGACGACTCTGCCGCGGGTGTACCAGGTGGGGTTGGGAATACGGTTCACCACCTGGTACTCGCCTTCGGGGCTGGGGCTGGAAGGCTTGCCGACGGCGGCGTCGTAAGTCTTCAGCACGCGAGCGCCGTCGTACAGCGTCAGCTTGTGTTCAGAGAGGGAGACGACGATGCGGCGTCCGTCCGCCGCCCGAGCCTCCAGCGCGGAGATCAGAAGGATTGCCGCCAGCCACGTGAGTCGGATGCGCTTTTCGTTTGCCATGCCGTTTGAAAGGCAAGCGCGTACCCAATTTGTAGTTTGTTGAAAAGGAACGAGATAGTCATGTCGTCCGGGTGTGTGCCCGGTGACGCGGGGTGTACGGCGTGACACGCCGAGCATGAATCTCTTCTTCAACCTACCCGCCTGGCCCGGCAGCGACGCGCGGCCCGCCCATCGCGAAGAACCCGCTGGCCGAGTTTCTGGATTGGGCCAAACAGCTCCACTCCAGGCTCGGGACTCCGGGATAACTCACGGTAGTTATCGGCTGGCCCCTTCGGTTTCGGTGAGTGTTTGACGACCTGCCAATTCGTGTGTTCATTCGTGAGGCCAAATAAGAAAATCTACTAATGCGCGAAGTGTTTTCCCTTGATTGTTGCCGTTGACACGACCGCCAACGTGTGCCATTCTAATTTCCAACTGGCCTAATTTCAGACAAAAGGAAGATCAATGGAAAGCGCTGCCCCCCGGCGTGGCCTCGACCCAGCCGCAAAGCCGGTTTCTTCTTCGAGCGAATGGTCCTATCAGTATGCCGGTTACTCCATGAATGCATCGCCTGTGATCATCGACGCCAACGACGTCCTTTTTCCCATGTCCAACGTGCAGAACGGCGTGGTGGTCGGCAATATCCAGTCCATTAACATCAAGACCGGCGTGGTGAATTGGACTTGCACGGCCGGCACCGGCTTTTACTGCACGCCCGCCGTCGTCGATGGCGTGGTTTACGCCGGTAATGACGATGGCAACCTGTACGCCATCGACCTGTCCTCCGGCTCAATCCTCTGGTCCGTGGAGATAGGCGGAAAAGTCGAGACTTCGCCGGGCTACGAGCCCACAAGCGGGCTTCTGTTCACCGGCACGGTAGACGGCTTTTTCTGTGCCATCGACCTGCAGCAAAAAAACATCCGTTGGTCGAATAATCTCTCGCCCTCACAGCCGGGTTACACCGGCGTATTTCCCCCCGCATTCTTGAATGGCGTTGTCTTCGTCTCCTGCAATGTGAACAATCCCAGCGAGCAGGGTGGAACAGTCTACGCATTCACCGCCGCCAGCGGCGCCCAGGTCTGGAGCGCCAATCCGGGCACTCCTGTCACCTCGCCGATGGCGGTAGGAGACGGGCTGGTGTTTTTTGGGTGCCAGGACGGCACCATGCGCGCCCTCGACGTCACTGACGGCAGTCAGCTATGGAGTTACTCGACTGGACGGTGGATTCTCGGCCAGCCCGCCTACGACAGCGGCTGGGTCTACTTCGGCAGCATGGATGGCAATTTTTACGCCCACGCCAGCCACCCGGAATCGATGAAAGTGGCGGAGGTGATGGTTCCCGTCAACGACGACATTCCGACCGGCGTTAGCGTCTACCAGGGAAGCGCGTTCTTCGGCGGGTGTGACGCAAGCGGTAACGGCTATTTCTACGTTCTCGACCTGGCCACGCTGCAAAATGGCAGCCCCGTGGCGCTCACTGACGCGCTCCAGGGGCAGCTCTTGTTCACGCCGTCGATTTCCTATGACCTGGTGAGTTTCGTGGCGCAGGGCTTCTTCGGCGGCGACATCCTCGCCATCGACGTCGGCCTTCTGTCCAGCGCTTCGGTGGGTGCGACAGCCCGCGCCGGCGCGCCTGCCAAAGCGGCCAAACCTCAGGTCGACCGGCAACTGCTCGGAGGCATGCTGCAGCAAACCAGCTTCGCCTCCAAGATGATGGTCGACGATTACGACGTCACCGGAACCACGGCCGTCCCCACCACTCCCACCTTCCAGATGGCTCTGAGCCTGTTTGATGAAAACATGGCGCCCCTGACTTCCTGCAATGTGGGCGTGTGGGCGTCCGAGCCGGTCACTCTCAACGTCGGCGGCCAGGCTCTCTCCATCGGGACGGATTCCACCAGCCCAACCAGCATTGCCGCCAGTACAACAGGCCAGGTCATCGCGACCTGCCCGGCCGGCATCGGCGCCCCGAACCTGTTTCTCCAGCCCGACTTTTTCCTGAGCGGTTTCTACCTCACGGTATTTCCCGACACCGACAATCTGAACCGGCTGGCGAACGTCCAGGCGGCCGACCTGGACCCCAGCACCGCGTTGGGATACGACGGACAGCCCATCCTGCTTACCAACTTCCAGGATGTTAACTCGCGGACCAATATTGCAGATGCCATTCGAAATGGAATTGGCCGGCAGCAGCAACCCACTGGCATGGCTGCTTGCGCCAGGGTGGGAGACGCGGCCCCATCGCGTCCCTTCCAGCCGAACGACGTTCCGAGCTGGCAACTGAATTTCAGCTCGGGGACGGTCAGCTTTGTACCGCTCTCCAGCGAGCAGGTGGTGGCCAAATACTTCGGTCCCATGGGGCCAAACGAGTTCCAGCTTGCCGGCGGAATTTTCAGCGATATCGGGGACTTCGTGAAGAACGTGGTGCATGGCGCCGAGGGAATCGCCGAGGTGGTCTGGCACTTCGTCGATGGCGTCGCTAATCTGATCGTCAACGGCGCCGAGAATGTCTACAAATTCGTTGTGGAAACGGTGGACGATGCAGTGCAGGTTGTGACGGGCATCGTGAAACAAGTGGTCACCGATGTCGAACACTTCTTCGAATGGCTCAGCTTCCTGTTCGACTGGGGTGACATAGTCAACACCCACAAACTCATCGAAGCCCAGGTTACCTCCGCAATCGGACAGCTCAAAACCTGGGTCGGGCAGCAAATCGCGATGGCGGAAAACGACGTGGACAGCTTCTTCGCAGCGCGCGAAAACGACGTCGACAGCCTGTTTGACGCCATCATAGGCAAGCTTACCGGACAAACCGTCGCCAGCATTCAACAGAGTGGCGGCGATCCCAACGCTGCGTTTCAAGCCCAGGGGCAAGATGTCTCGCGACAGAGCAGTTGGCTGATGAATAAAGTGAACGCCAATGCCGGCGGCGGAACCAGCGCGGCTTTGGCGCTAGCCTCGACCGGCGACACTGATTTCGCTACGGCCATCTCGAGTTTCTTTTCAGGCGTGGGCCAGACGATCTCGCAAGACTCCAAACTGGCGAGCTTCTCGAGCGATCTTCAAACTGCTCTGACAAACTTCTCTCAACTCTTCACCAGTTCGACCGGCTTTGCGGGCCAGGCGCTGGCAGACGTCCTGGGCATCATACGAGACCTCGCGGAGCTGGTAATCCAGCTTGCCAATGATGTGGCCGACGCGTTCCTTAGCCTGCTCCAGACCGTTCTTGACGGCGTCCTGGATTTCCTGACGGCGCCTCTGGACATACCGTTTGTCTCGCAGTTCTACAAGCTGATCGCCGGCGACCAACTCTCTCCCCTCAGCCTGATGTCGCTGGTCGTCGCGGTGCCCACCACCATCGTTTACAAGATCCTGACCGGCGGCAGCGTACCGGGTGGAAGCTCCTCGGCACGGCTGGGAGCCAGCTCGCTCAACTGGCTGGGCATGGCGAATACCTTTGTTTTGCTGATTTTGATTCCTCTCTGGATCGCTGCCGACCTGACGGAGCTCCCCGCGCCTCTCAGCCTGGCCATTGCGGCCGCGACGGCGCTTTCGCTGGGGCTTGGCTTTGCGGTGTTGGATAGCACTGAGACCGAGGATTTCACTATGTTACTCGCGGAGGCGCTCTCGCTGGTAATCACCGTCTACGGAATCAAGGCGACCCAGGACGACCCGGAAGCGTGGTCCGCCCTGGCGCCTACACTGTACGGTGGATACGGCTTCGGCATGATGATTCTCTATCTGCTCTATGCCTACCTGTTCCCCGCAAAATACTTCGATCCGTCGAGCGAAACGATGTTCGCGAACCTTTTCGGGGAGCTGCCCTATCTGGGTCAGCCACTCAACTACATCCAGGCCGACGATGTCGGCCCGGCCGCCGTATCGCTGGTGGATTTCGTCGGCTACGGCACATCCGCCGCGCTGAACACAATCATGAGCTGGTCCTAACCCGGTCGGCGGCGGTGAAGAACACGCGCTGGCGGTTAGTTCCGCGATGGGTGACGTGATACGGCAATCCGGGCAGCACACAGCGAGCATTTCGAGGCATCTCATTGAAGCAGCGCCGCGACCGGCCAGGAATTCTCTCCAAAAACTCGAAACCAGCCAACCAAGCAGAGCCGTCTGCCACCTTCATGGATTTCACTAAACCGTCGCAGCAGGCTGTTTGAATGAATAAGTAGGAAGCAGGAGTTCTCCTGACGGCCACAATGCTGAGACCGGCTCCGTGCTGGCTCAGAAACCAAATCAAGGAGAACTCCCAATGGATAGTTTGTACTATCTCGGTCTCGATGTGCACAAAAAGTCGATCAGCTACTGCTTGAAGGCAGCCGATGGGCGGATCGTATGCGAAGGTAAGGTGGCGGCCCGCCGGGCGGAAATGCTGGTATGGGTCCAGCAGCTCCCGACACCCTGGATCGGTGCCATGGAGGCGACTCTGTTCAGCGACTGGATCTACGACTTTCTACTACCGTTCACCAGTTCGCTGCAGGTGGCCAATCCGGCCCTGTTGAAAGCCATCTCGGCGTCGAAGAAAAAGAACGACCGGGTGGATGCGCGCAAGATCGCCGATCTGTTGCGGTGCAACCTGCTACCGGCCTGTTACATGGCTCCGGCGGAATTGCGGGAGCTACGGCGGTTATTGCCTTTCGGACTCTGATGGTGGAGCAAGCAGTGCGAATGAAGAACCGGACCTCCGGGTTGCTGATGGAGGTGGGTGCCGAATACAACAAAGAGAAACTGCATCAGAAGACGTACTTCAGCCATCTTCTGGAGAGTGTGGAAAACGTACCGCAATCGGTGAAGGATCTGTTGCACATGAGCCGCGGCGCCAGCGAGATGTTCGAAGTGGCGCAACGCCGCCTGGTGCTGGGTCTGCTGCGGCACCCGAAGTTGCAGCAGCGGGTGAAGCTGTTGCAGAGCATTCGTGGGGTGGGCGAGATACTGGCGTTGACGTGGGCCTTGGAAGTGGGCGAGCCGGAACGGTTCGGCTCGGTGCGGCGGGCGTGCAGTTACTGCGGTCTGACCAGCGCGCAGGTGAGTTCGGCGGGCAAAGAGCAACGCGGGCCGATCTCCAAGCAGCGCAACAAACATCTGCAGACGATCCTGATAGAGGCGGCGAAAGTGGCGCCGCAATGGAATCCGACACTGGCGGCGGTGCACGAACGGGAGTGCGCGCGCGGCAATCGGAATCGGGCCAGTCTGGCGGTGGCGCGCAAACTGGTGGCTTATCTGCTGGCGGTGGATCGCAGCGGCCAGCCGTTTCAGCCGGCTACGGTTGTGACGGACCAACCGGTGGAGAAACCGGTTGCTGGCTCGAGCGAGGCAGCGCCGGTAGGGTAGCGACTCAAGAGGCAGGTGAACAGAAACTCGACGACGACGAGAACCAGCTCCGGCCGTTCCTCCGGAAAGTGGACTGTGCGACGGGCCGGCAGCCCGGATGCACCACACAGGCTGTTTGAGGCCGGCCGGTTACCCAAATGCAATCTTCTGCGACGGCTCCCAGTGAGGAGCCCGAGGCCGCACATGGATGTCTGGTCACGCTGGAATCCCGGGCGTTGGCCACGAACAGAAAAGCTGGGGAAAGGCGTCGGCGGATGGGTGGATGACAAGGTGTTCCGTCGTCAGGAGCAGCGAGGATTGGTGTGTTTTCTCTTGACAAATACTTATCAGGCTGTCCACTTGACCACTTGACTATGTTGTATGTTGCAGATGGAGATTAGGCCGTTTACTATCAGTCCGATATGCCCAGGATCGCCCGCAAGGCAACGCCCCACTGAAACACGTCAAACCTACATTCGGCCCGAGACCGCTGCCAGAACCTCCTTCGGTGACACGCTAACCGCGGATGTTGCGGATACTTCCAGATGTAACCCTGTGGGGCGAGTCAGGCCATCTGGGGTCCCGGTTCCCAAAGACTGCTTGCACAGGCAGTCACCGCATCTCCGTGGAAGGCACTGAAGGGGTGAGATTGTATTCCCGTACCACGGCGTCCAGTTTTGGTTTCCAGCGCCTACCGGGATTTTCCATCACAAGCATTCCCCTTTCAAGGCGGTCACGAAAAAAAGTGTTCCAATCGTTTTTGGAATTATTTGCTTTTTCGTCAAATAACTGAACGGTATAAAACAAAGCGTGATCGACAAAATTTTGGCCCAATTCCTGGCGCAGCTTCCAAAGAGCCGCATTCCATTCACGCCCTCCGGAATACCTGTCGGAATAACTATCGACGAAATAAGCAGCGATGACCATTGTTGCTGCCCATCGGTTGGGTTCCGCTGCTACATCTGTCTTGAATGTCTTGAGAAGGCCGGAAAACACGTAAAACGCATAGGTGTTCCTCAATGTCGTTTTGTCGTCTATGCTCTTATCGGTAAACCCTAACGAGAAGCCGTATGGGGATGCGCTGCTCATGATTCCACCAACGATATTTATCTGAATTGGGGGGACGACATCTGGGACATCAAAACCAAGACCAACGAGATAGTCCTTTAATCGTTGAAACTCCAGAGAAATAGTCCTTTTCCGTGCAGACGTCAGCACAGAAGAGTCAGAAAAGACAATTCTTAATGTCAATTGATTTTGAACCTTAAGCCGTTGGCTCCAGGAGACCGATTCCACCCACAAGGCACCTAACAATCCTAGTAAGAGGCAGGACAGCAATGTGCGGTATAGAAGAGGAGTTTCGGCTTGCTCAGTCGCAAGCCACCACCCGACGCGAGCAGTCAGTACAAGCGCGGATGCTGTGAAACAGACCTGCGCCATTAGGTATTGCGCCGGGCTCATACCGAGCGCTGCAAACGCAACGCCAACCAGTGTGCAAACAAGGAGCGAAACAGCACCCAGGAAACCGCCCAGGAAACTATGGACGACCACGGCGCGCCGAGCATCCTAACAGCTTACCAGAAAATCCGCACATAAGATTCCGGGACAGTCACGGAGCCTGTCGGAGATAGATTGCTGCTGATTGTAACCACAAAGTACTTGTCTACACGAAGTCATTGCCTCATAATTGGTCTTAATGAACAAGCGCTTCCGGACTTGCTCGCTCGATCAACCGTTCCTCCTGCCGCCATCTTTGCAGGACTGGCTCCCGCCACATCACCTGGCGCGGTTCATCGCTGAGGTGGTTCAGGAATTAGACCTCAGCGCTATCTACGCTGACTACGCTCGCCAGGACGGTCGCGGGCTGGCCGCCTACCATCCTCTGATGCTCACTCGCGTGCTGCTCTACGCCTACTGCATTGGGCTGACGAGTTCCCGCCGCATCGAGAAGGCCACCTACGAAGATGTGGCGATTCGCTTTCTCTCCGCCGATCAGCACCCCGATCATGACACCATCGCCGCCTTCCGCCAGCAGCATTTGGAGCGGTTGGCAGCACTGTTCCTCGACGCGTTGCGCTTGTGCCAGCGCGCCGGGTTGGTCAAGTTGGGCAACGTGGCGTTGGATGGAACCAAGATGCACGCCAACGCCAGCCGCCATCGCTCGCACCCGTATCTCCGGCTCTCGGAACAGGAAAAGGAATGGCAGGCGAGCGTGGAGCGCTTGCTGGAACAAGCCCAGCAGACCGATCGCGCAGAAGACGAGCGCTTTGGCAAGGGTCGGTCCGGCGATGAGTTACCTCCGGAACTGGCCCATGCCGAATCCCGGCTGCAGAAGATTCGCGAGGCCAAACGCGTTCTGGAACAGGAGGCCGCCGAACAACTGGCCCAAGCCCAGCGCGATCATCCGAACGCCGGTCACCCCGGCCGCCCTCGCAAAGATGCGCCCGTGGCGCCAGCCAGCGAGACGGAACGGCAGAAGCGCAAGAGCCGGTTGCGGCGCGCCAAGCGCAATGCGCAACAGCCCAGCCGCCAGTACAACTTCACCGACCCCGACTCGCGAGTGATGCACGATAACGGCACCAAGACTTTCATCCAAGCCTATAACGCGCAGGCCGCTGTGGATGGGCACGCCCAAGTCATCGTGGCCGCCGATGTGACTCAAGAGGTAGTCGACCGCAGCCAGTTAGTTCCGATGTGCGAGCACCTGCGAGCGACGCTGGGCGAGTTACCACCAGTCATCACCGCTGACACTGGCTACTGGGATGCTGCGAGCATCGAGAACCCGGAGCTGGAAGGCACCGAACTGCTAATCCCGCCAGCCGACACCCGCGCCGGGACGAACCCGGATTCGCCCAACGTCAGTCCAACCGTGAAACGCATGCGGGAGAAACTGAGCACCCCCGAAGCACGAGAACGGTATGCACAGAGGCAGGCGATCGTCGAACCTGTATTCAGCCAGATCAAGAGCGTTCGAGGCATCCATCGCTTCGCACTCCGCGGTCTGCAGAAAGTCAAAGCCGAATGGCAGTTGATCTGCCTCACCCACAATCTGCTGAAACTGTTCCGCTACGGCTGGGCGGCTCAGGCCGCCTGAGCACGAGGAAATCCGCCCACTATCAGCCTAAAGCACGAAGATAACGCCCATCGGGCGCCCGAGTACATGTCGTGTGCCCAAAGCTAGAGGAACTGCCGCGCAGCCGACACCCCGCCAAGAAATCGGCGGCGGATCTCTCTCCGACAGGCTCCGTGACTGTCCCGGTATCCTGGCTCTTCGTTTACACGCTGGGCGGTTCTTACCTTTTACGGTGGTGGGCTCGTCGTCTTCGTTCTCGTGATGTTGGGTGGCCTGGCTCTCGTCATCGGCAAGCTCCTAAAACTATTTGCGTAATACTACTGCGGAGCAAGTCATCACTTCCGTGTGGCGACAACCCTCCCGCACTCTCGTCGATGAGCTTTGTCGTGTTTACGCAAAAAAAGGCGGGAGATTTCGAGAAACCCAATGAAATCGGTCCTCACGGCCCATCTGTCGAAATCTCATCGCCGGGCGTGTTCGTCAGCTTAACATCAACTGGATCGTGGTAGACCGGGCACGGAGCGTCGGGGCGGCACCAGCCGCCCGGACGTAGAAGTCCTATTTGCCGCCTGGTACCAGAATCCGGCCGCTCGTCACACCGAGCGGAGAGGCCGGAGTGTATTCGACTTCCATCTCGGCTTTCATGCCAGCAACACCTCCCTCGCTGCCATGCAACACGCCATGGATACTGGAGTATGCGCCGTCTTCTCTGACGATCCGATCTCCAACCCAGGTTCCTTCCCACACGCCACCGCCTCCCGCAATGACGAGGCGGAACGTTCCCCACATCGGTCCCGATCCTGGACCGAACTGGCTAAAGCCGTCCCAATTTGCGTTGACCACCACGACGGCATCCCCTGCCATGCGCGGGTCCGATGACTGTTCCGTATACGCAAATGCCAGTCCGCGGATATGGAACGGGGTGCCCGCTGGGCAAGGCGGTCCAAGTGGCCAATCCCCGGTCGGCTGTCCTCCGGGGCACATGACTGAACCCGGCGCCAGCGGTGGCCCCAGCGGTATTTCATGTCCGGTGAAATTGGTGAAGATGGCCCGACCGGCCATCGAAGCTGTTAGCGCCAATAGCAGGGTGCTCAAAACCGCAGTGAACTGTCTTACCATGATGAACCTCCTGCCCGAGGCTACGGTGGACCGCCGGCTTCGGCAAGCGACAATCCGCGTCGGACAACCGGCTGACGCACCTTGTCGCGCTTGACGCGTTGCCCTATGATTGGTTCTTGATGGATGACGGGAAGCGGGAACCCGACCGCCTCAACTCATGGAAGGAGATCGCGGCGCACCTAGACGTTTCGGTACGGACGGCCCAGCGCTGGGAGAAGACCGAGAAACTGCCGGCACACCGTCACCTGCACGGCGCTCTGGGTTCGGTCTTTGCCTATAAGTCCGAATTGAACGTGTGGTGGAACACCTGCCCGGCTGCTCGGGCATCAGAGCCGGGGAATGCAACCGCCCCGGCATCCATCGCGGTGCTGCCCTTCGTCAACCTAAATCGCGACGAAAGTAATGACATCTTCAGCGACGGCCTCACCGAGGAACTGATAAACGCCCTCGCGAGTATCGACGGGTTGAAGGTGGTCGCCCGGACCTCGGTGTTTCACTTCAAAGGAATAACCGGCGATATACGCGCTATCGGTGCTCGCCTCGGCGTCCGGATGATCCTTGAAGGCAGTCTCAGGTGCGCGGGCGACCACATCCGCATCACCGTGCAACTAATCAGCGTAGCCGACGGATATCATATCTGGTCCGAACATTACGACCGCTGTGCGCACGACATCTTCGCCGTGCAGGAAGAAATCGCCCGCGGCATCGCAGCTGCGCTGCGGGTCCGACTCGGCCGTAGTCGGATCGCCCGCTGGGACGGGAGCGACCTAGAGTCGTATACGTTGTACTTAGAAGGCCGCCACTACTGGGCCAAGCGAACCCCAGCAGGATTAGTGAAGGCCATCGATTGCTTTGAGCACGCGCTTGAGCGCGACCCACAGATGGCGCTGGCCTGGGCTGGCCTGGCCGATTGTTATGCTTGGATGGGACCGTTCGCAGGAATGCCGGCAGGTGAGGCAGCGCGCAAGGCCAAGATCGCAGCATTGCAAGCCATCGAGATCGACGACACTCTTGCCGAAGCGCACACTTCTCTCGGGTTCCTGAGCGCCGCATACGAATACGACTGGACCGGTGCGGAGGCCCGCTTCCGCCGCGCTCTCCAGCTCAATCCCAACTGCGCCGACGCGCATCTTTACTACGGAGCCCTCGCTCTCGGACCTACCGGACGACTGGAAGAGGCCCTGCTGCACCAGCAACGAGCTCGGGAGTTGGATCCGCTGTCTCCCGTCACGGCGGGCGCGTTAGGTACGCAGGCCATGATGACGCGCCGGTTCGGCGATGCCGTCGCTTATTGCCGACAGGCTTTGGATTTGGATCCGGCCTACCCTTGGGCCTACCGCGTGTTAGGCGAGACGTACCTGCTGCAAGGATTGTACGAAGAAGCCGAGAAGGCGTTCACGGGTGTTGACGCGCCGTTTCTGGTCGGGGGATTCCTCGGCTACTGTTATGCCCGCACCCGGCGTGAGTCCCAAGCGAGGCTCTTGCTGCGGCAGCTCGATGAACTACGCAATCCCATGCTGGCCTACCAAATTGCGGTGCTTCATCTTGGACTGGAACAGTACAACATGGCATTGGAAAGACTACACCAGGCCTTCGAAGCACACGCGATGGGGGTCTATTGGCTACGGGTTGAGCCCATCTGGGACCCCTTACGGTCTGACCTGCGATTCACCCACCTACTCCAGCAGCTCCACCTGACCGAGTAGGCTGCTTGAGCACATGTCGGCAATGCAGGGTTCGTGGGCAGCATCCACCTGACCGGAAAGCCATGTCGGAGTTGTGCTCCGCCCCGATTGCGCCAACCGGAAGTGTTCAAGTGCCGGGCCATCGGATAGCCGACGATCCTGCCACGTGAATCTCACCAAGCTCTGGCAAGGCCGGTTGATAATGTTCAATCTCTGTAACAGTCAGCGCCAGAATCGCAGATCGAGGCAGCCACCTACCGAGTAACTCACTCGCGATTGCGAGGTCGGGCGAACTTGGTGGGACGACTTGCACCGGCGTTGACCGCACTGCTCAGTCGACTCGATTCCACGAGATACCGCCCCACGTCCAGACCGTCCCATCGGCATTCACGGCCAGACTGTGGAGGGCACCTGCGCCAATCGACTTCACCCCGGCGAGTCCGACCACCTGCGCCGGCATCATCCGGCTTGTGGTTGTTCCATCGCCCAACTGACCATCCTCATTGTTTCCCCAGGCCCAAACGGTCCCATCACTCGCAAGCGCCAGACGTTGACCGCAGACACAGAAGTACTCGCCGGCATTGCCTCCAGCCAATGCCACCACGCCACCAAGCCCGCTCACCTGCGCCGGAGACGACTGGATCCCCCGCCACGGAATACCCCACTCCCAGACCGTCCCGTCGTCTTTCAACGCCAGGCTGCCGAACGCCGCTGCGGTGACCGCTACCACCCTGCCGAGCCCAACCACCGGCAGCGGCGTCAGTTGGTGGTTCGTGGTCCCGACGCCCAACTGGCCAAGGTCGTTCCACCCCCACGCCCAGACCGTGCCATCGCTCTTCAGGGCAAGTACGCGGGGCGGCCGTTTGGGGGAGAGGCGTTCGTGGCGGGGCTGGAGGAGCGATTCCAGCGGAGATGGCGTCGCTGGGGTTTCGAGGCCGGCAACGGCAGGCCGGAGGCAGTGGTTCCGGACGCTGCGGCGCAAGCGTCGCGGGCGTAAAGCAGCGGAAGATGGGTAAACAGGTGGCCGAAAATGCAAAACCGGCGAACCCGTCAGAGCCGTCTGCCACTTTCACCGAATTCGCCATCCCGTCGCAGCAGGCTGTCCTTGTCGCCCTTGTCGCCTAACCCACCGGGGGTGCCGGGGACGCCTCTCTAGCGCGCGTTCCGCCTCCGGCGCTTCAGACCCGCCAATCCCAACAATCCCAATCCCAACATCGCCATCGTGGCAGGTTCCGGAACCGTCTCCAGGGTCGCGCTGAAGGTCGAGGTCTCGTCGCCAATGCTGGTGATCGCGAGAGCACCCTGATCGGTTGGAAAACCGATGGGTGAGAGCAGAGCGGTCCCCACGACGGGGCCGATCGGCGTCGTCAGGTCGTAGGCGCTGAAGCTGTTGTCCAATGCCAGTGTATCCACGATATCGAAAGTGAGCGTGCCGTCACCGATTCCTGCCACCCCCGGACCCTGACTCACAAACACGGAGCCGACATCCGTGAGAGTCGCCGTCGTGCTGAGAGAGTCGATGGCGAATGTCACATTGACGCCCACCAGGGTAAACAGCCCGCCACCCTGGTCCACCACCGCTGTCGTGTCGCCAAGGGCGCTCAAGGTAATGAGAGAGTTCGTGAAAGGGCTCCCGTTCAGCGTACCAGTGCCGACGAATTGTTCGACATAAGTGATTTGCGCCGCGCCAGCCACGCCGGCGGTCGAGAGCAGAACAAGAAAGCCGATTCCCCAATGCGTCCTCTTCATGGTATCTCCTTGATAAGTGACATTCTCTTTCCAATTCACACGAATGTAATATTGGTTTTCAGCCTTCCGAAGCCTATCGCGAACGCATGACTCCTCAGCCTTTAGAGTCCTTTTCGGAACAGACGAAGCCCCTCCACCTAAGGCGACTTACCCTCGCATAACGGGGGTAGGCACGATCTCCTCAAGTATAGATCCAAAGTCCTAGTGGAGCACATACGGCACTCCCCTGTCGCCCGGTCAAGACCACTGCGTCACGAAGAACTGTCGGGTGGTGGACCGGAGCCCGCACTGCTGTTCCCCCAGGGACCGAGGCGCGCTATCCGCAGTGCAACCAACAGCACCGGGAGAGCGAGGACGGCGGTCAGCGCAACGATCGCCAACAGGAAGCCCGTCGTATGCCCCGCAATGGTTTCGCGCAACCACTGAACCTGGTTCGTTGTGAGTCCTCGGGCCAAGCCGGGCAACAACACGTATTGCACAAGCCCAAGTTCGACCATACCTGTCAATGCCGCCGCCAGCAAGGCCTTTACGAGCCGTTCTCGTTTATCTCGATCGTTCATGAGCATCCGCCACGATGAGGCTTCAACATCCACGCGGAATTACAAGCAGTCCGCCCCCACAGACGCCGGCTTCCGATTGGGCCTCCGGCCTCGAACTGCGGCTAACCGGATGGAAGCCGTTCCGGGCTTTCTCCACCACTACTCAATCTATTGCCGTGCCACGAATCGCCGATTTCGCTTCCGGGCGGGCCTTTGCGCGCCACCACTCCCACCGATTCGCGTCCGTCCAGGTGCAGGCTGGCCGGCAGATCGGGCCGGCGAAACAGCCACGCCCGCTCGACGATCAGCCCGGCGCTTTCCGCTTCACGCGCCAGCACGCGGTCGTCCAGCAAATGGAGGGCACGGGGCATCTGGCTCAACTGCCGGTGCTTCGAATAGGCGCTGACCTTCGGCAGCCACCCCGGCCACTTCTCGCCGCTCTCCACGCGCCGCGCGTACTCAGGTACGAAAAGCGCGAAGGGTGCCTGGTAGGGCGTCGCCGCCTGTACGAACAGTTTGCCGCCGGGGCGCAGCCAGCGCGACGCCGCGCGCATCCCCATCCGCAACTGGTTGCCCGTAAGAAAGTGGAAGACATTCGAGGCGTGCACCGCGGCCAGCGTTTCGGGCTCGAAATGCAGCTCCCGTGGAAAACGCCCCGGCTTCAGGCGCAGCCGGATGCGCTCGTCTTCCCGAAGGCCGCGCAGCAACGGGTCGAGCTGCGCCACGTCCAGGTCGTTGGCGATTACCCAGGCGCCCGTGTGCAACGCCGCCAGGCTGGCAACGCCGAACGCCGCGCCCAGGTCGAGAACCGGCGACGTGTCGCCCTGGTCGAGGCCGCGCCGGCAGAACTCGACAAACAATTCGCTCACCGGGCCGAGCTTCTCCGAAACCCACCCCATCCGGTTTCGCGTCAGCACCTTCATAGAGTAGCAGCGGCCTGTCATTATGGCGCCATTCCCTTCCAAGATCCATTCGGTTGCGCCCCGAAATCACACCTCCGCTGCTATACAGTAAACGAAACAGTACGCCGGTATACAGAATTGATATTGCCCAATGAAAATGGGTGCATGGGAAAATTTCAACGATTACGTGAATGCCAAACACGGCCTGCGATCAGCCGCGCCCGGTCGGTACAGTCAACGATTAATCACTGCCGAATCGTATCTCTACATGGGCTATTCCCATCTTTGGTGATCCTTTCAGTAAGTCCTTCGAAAGTGTAGAATGGCTGCATGCCAGCGCGTATGAAGGACATCGCCCGCGACTTGGGCGTCTCGGTGGTGACGGTATCGAAGGTGCTCCGCAATCACAGCGACATCAGCGAGGAAACACGGCAGCGGGTGTTGAAGCGGATGAAGGAGTTGAACTATCAACCGAACCTCGCCGCGCGGGCGCTGGTAACCGGACGTACTTTCACCATCGGGCTGATTGTGCCGGACCTGACGCACCCGTTCTTTTCGGAGATCGCGCGGGCGCTGTCGCAGTATCTGCGCAAGAAAGGCTACGGCCTGATCATCTCGTCCTCGGAAGAAGACCCCGAGCTGGAGCAGCAGGAAATTGAATCGCTGCTGGCCCGGCGGGTGGACGCGTTGATCATCGCATCGGCGCAGTGGACCGTTGAAAGTTTCCGCCGCATCGAAGAGCAGAAAACTCCCTACGTGCTAATCGATCGCCAGTTTGTGGGACTGGCGGCCAACTTCGTCGGGGTGGACGATTTCGTCGTCGGAAGCATAGCCACCGAACATCTGATTGAGGTCGGCTGCCGGCGCATTGCGCATATCCGCGGTCCGGAAGTGAGCACCGCGCTGGGGCGTCTGGAAGGATACCGGCAAACTCTCATCCGGCATGGGCTACCCGCCTTGCCGGCGAAGATTTCCCAAGTCGGCTCGGGCGACGACCGCGGCGATCTCACCGGCTACCGCGCGATGAAGAAGCTGCTCGAATCGAACCCGCGCCCGGACGGCGTGTTCTGTTACAACGATCCCACGGCGATGGGCGCGTTGAAGGCGATCATCGAAGCCGGCTTGCGCGTTCCGGAGGATGTGGCGGTGGTGGGCTGCGGCAACGTGTTGTACGCCGACTTTCTGCGCGTTCCCCTGACCTCGGTGGACCAGGACAACACTGCCATCGGCGAGCGCGCCGCGAAGCTGGCGCTCAGCCTGGTGGATTCCAAAACCCCGCAGCGCCCGCGCACGCTGCTGCTCGAACCAAAAATTGTGGTGCGGGAATCGACGCAGCGCGTTGCGTCAGGGCACGTAAGTTCTTAGCAGCACGCTCGGTTCGCCTGGCGCAATGGCGAACGGCTCGCTGCCGGCCGGTACCTTCCAGACCTGGCCCATCCGGAAGGGAAGGCCCGCCAACACTCCTTTCCCCTGGATGACAATCAGGAATTCGGTGTTCGCCGCGCTTGGGGAATAGCTGGCGGATCGCCCGATTTCGATGCGGTCTGTAATGAACTGGGGCGAGGCAACCAGGCGAGTTTCGCCCGGCGCCAGTGGCACTGGTTGCGGCAACTTCCGCGCCGGGCCCGCGTCGGCAACCGCCAGGGAGTGCTCCAGGTGCAGCTCGCGCGGACGGCCGTAATCGTAGAGCCGATAGGTGACGTCGGAGGGCTGTTGGATCTCGCACAGAGCAAGGCCGCCGCCGAGAGCGTGGATAGTTCCAGCCGGAACAAAGATGGTGTCGCCCGGGTGCACCTCCACCCAGTTCAACAGAGCTTCGATTTCGCCCGAGAGCGACGCCGCGCGCAACTCCTCGCGCGCCAGTTTCCTCTTGAGACCCACGGCCAGCCTGCTTCCCTCCGAAACCCGCAGAATATGCCACATCTCGGTTTTGCCAGGGGAGCCGTGGTGGCGGCCGGCATACTCGTCGTCCGGGTGAACCTGCACCGACAGCTTGTCCGACGTAAAAAGGAATTTGATAAGCAGCGCCGGGATCTCGCCGTTTTCGCGGAACCACACCTCCCCGATCTTCTTACCTTCCGAGTTCCACCAGGGCGCGGTATCGGCGGTTCCCCAAAGCTTCTCGAGTGCGTGCGGACTCAAAGCGAAAGGTGCGGCGCTCACAAGTACTCCTCCCCGAATTTCTCCCCAATCGCCTGGTGAAGCTGCTTGATGGCCTCCGCCTCGGAGGCGCGGCACACCAGCGTCGCCCGCGGCGTGTGAATGACGATGAGATCTTCGCAGCCGACCAGCGCCACCAGGTGGTCCGGATCGCTCGAGGCCACCAGGTTGTTCCGCGAGCCGCGCACGATCGCCTTCGCGGCGGCAACGGCATTACCGTTGTCGTCGCCGCGGCAGAGCTTCGCGTAGGTGGGCCAGCTCCCCACGTCCAGCCACTTCAGGTCCATCGGGATGGCCGCCACTTTTACCCTGGCATCGCGCGCCGCCGGTTCCATCACCGCGTAATCCACGCTGATCTTCTTCAACCCGGGATAAACAATTCCGAGAGCCTCCTGGCGCCGGGCGGTGCCCCAGGCCGAGGCGATGGCCAGCAACGAGGCATGCGTTTCCGGTTCGTAGCGCCGGATGCAATCGAGCACGGTGGCCGCCTTCCAGACGAACATTCCGGAGTTCCACAAGTAGCGTTGGGGGCCCGCCGCAAAATACGTCTGGGCGACCTGCGCCGCGGGCTTCTCCTGGAAGCGGTGAACCAGCCGCGCATCGCCTTCCATCACCTCCCCCAGTTCCAGGTAGCCGTAGCCGGTGGACGGCCCGTCCGGCGTGATGCCGAAGGTGACCAGCGTTTCCGGATGGCGTTCCACCAGCTCAAAGCCGGAGTTCACGATACGCCGGAATTCGCCGGCCGGTTCGATGACATGGTCCGCGGTGAAGACGGCCACCACCGCTTCCGCATCGCGGCGGGCGATGACGGCGCTCGAAAAGCCGATGGCGTTGAGCGTGTCGCGTCCCACCGGCTCGCCCAGGAACTGTTCTTCCGGCCAGCCTCCCAGCGCCTTGGCGATGGCCTTGCGGTGTGCCACGCCGGCGCACACGTACTGGCAATCGCTTGCCACCATGCCGCGAAGCCGGTCAACCGCCAGCTCGAGCAGCGACCGTCCGTCGATGAACGGGATCAATTGCTTAGGCAGCGTCTTGCGGCTCATGGGCCAGAGACGGACACCGGAACCGCCGGCCAGGATCGTCGCGTAGCGCATATGGTTATGTTACGGCGGATCAGCAGGTGGTGACTTCAACGCCCTTGTGGTTCACTTCGAATTCGAAAAATCGCGAACGGTCGTTGAGTGGCTCGCGTTCGAGCATTTCGCGAATGGCGGCCGCGTCGCGCGGGGACTTGGCCACCATGAAGAGGAAGCCGCCGCTTCCGGCGCCCGAGATCCGCATGCCGTGCACGTACGGCCGCACGCGGGCGAGCAGCCGCTCGATGTCTTCGTTGGTCACGGTGCCACAGAGCTCTTTCTGCAGCTCCCAGGCTTCGTCCACCGAGCGGCCGAACAATTGCGGATCTTTGCGCGACACCGCGTCGGCCATCGAATGCGCGAGCTTGTGCTCCAGCCCGAGCGTGCGCATGGTTTTGCGGTTGCGGTCGAGATAGTCGCCGACAATCAGCGACAGGATGTCCTTGGCCAACCTGGTCAGGCCGGTGTAGTACAGCAGCGTCTTGCCGCCGTTCCTTCGGGGTCCAGGATGTCGTCCGGCACGTAGTGGATGCAGGCGTCGGGGAACATGCCGGGCTCGGTGACGGTTATTTTGTGCCCTCCACGCCGCCGCCGATCTGGTCCTGCCAGCCGCCGCCGGTGGTCAGGGCCTGCTCCAGCCGCAGCACGCTGTGGAACAGCTCCCGCTGGGACAGTTGCCTGCCCAGCGCCGCTCGAGCACCGCGACGATCACGGCGCCGATGATGCTGGAGGTGCCCAGGCCGCTGCCTTTGGGAATCGCCGCCAGCGTCGTCAGCTCGATGCCGCCGCCGAAGGCTTCAAGAGCCTTCCTGAGACTCATACTCGCCTGGCCAGGCCGCCGTTGGGCGTCAGAAGCCCGACAGATCGCCATCGCGGCCTTCGCCAGCGCGAAGCGTCGCCCGTGGCGTGCCGGTAGTCCATCAGCTCGTCGAGACTCGCGAATCTCGGTCCGCACGCCCAGGTCGATCGAGCCAGATCCGGATGACCGGCTCATCGATCACGCGCACGTAGACCTGGATGGGCGGCTGGCCATTGAGGTCGATCGCGGCGTTGGCGACGTCGCCGCCCTATTCCAGCGAGTAGGGAGGGGTGTCGGTCCATCCGCCGCCGAGATCCGATGCGCGCCGGCGCCCGCCCCAGACGATCTTCGTCGCGCCGAGCAGCGCGTTCGCAGGGCCGCTTTCTCCGGCTCAGCGAGCTGCTCAGGATGGCGGCGCTCATCTGGTGAAACGCGCTGTTTTTCAGCTTCTCCGCCCACTCGCCCACCGGGGTTGCCGCCGTCACCGCCAGGCAGTTAGCCGCCAGCCACCCACTCAGTTCGCCCGAGATAGATTCCAACATACCGGGAAAGGCCGCGGCGACGGGTTTCCGCGCCTCGCATTCGAGCGAGGAAAGCGCCGTTCCGAGCGAGTGGACGATGCGGCAGAAGACGAAAGTGGCGAGTCTGTCGCCGCGGTCGGCGCTCTCCAGCTTGCGCCGGGCTTCGGACAGCAGCTCCAGCAGCCACGCCGCGCGGTTTGAAGAATGCCGCAGCGCGTGTGCCAGATCGTAGGCCGTGAACGGGCTATCCGGCGTAAACAGCCGGCGCGCGGCTGGCCGCAGGTTTTGTTCTCGAAGCCGCGAACGCCGCTGGTGGAATTCCTCCTGGTTGGCGAGTTGCGCCATCTCCGCCGCGCTATAGCGCCGGGCGGCCTTCCAGGCGTGCTTCTGTCCGGCCGTGGCCGAACAGGGGTCGTGCATCCAGAGCCAGTTGCGGGTCTCTTGCGGCGAGGCCACGGCCGGAAACACTCGTGCGTTCCACAGGCTGCACCCTTCGATCCGTTCCGATTCTCCCCACACGTCTTCCGCTACCGCGCCGGCCGCCTCCAGCCACTCCGACAGGGGTCTGCCACAGTACCGGGCGCCGTCCTCAAGGGTCTCCTTGAACGTGTCGTCCGCGCCGTAGCAGCGGACAAACCAAACCGGACTGCCGTCGCGGCCATGGCCCGGAAGCACATCCAGGCAGGCTTTTTCGCCAAGCACGAGCGGGGCGGCGACGTCCACTCCGACGACCACATTCCCGCCGCCCAGCGACACCGGAGCGTCCACCTGGCAGCCTTCGACCCAGGCCTGCGTCCCCTGGATGGAGGCGCCGTTCGAGAACACGTTGTTCACCGAAATGAGAGCGCCGGCGGGACGGCCCGCGCCGTCGCTTTCGCAGAGCGAAATGCCGCTTTCCACCAACTGGCGGGTGGTCCCGAAATGCAGAAACGTACAGCGCGCCGCCACCCTGACCTGCATCGGCACCGCCTGAAGGGCGGGGAACAGAGCGTGCAGGTCGTCTTCGTCCCAGGCGGAGCCGCCCAGTTTCGCGGCCCGGATATAGTCGTCGACACCGGTTTCCGAACCCATGGCGCAGCAGATCTCGCGGTAGATGTCGAGCTTATGCGCGAAAATCAGCTCTCTCATCGGGTTCGACCAGCCGTACTCGCCGTCCGGGTGGAAGCCGAATTGGAAGGCGCGGAGCCAGGCCGCCGCGGTGGCCGCGCCGAAGCTCATCAGGCCGAGGTCCAGCAGAGCCCGGCCTTCCCGGTCGGGAATTCCAAGCTCCGCCTGCAGAGGTAAGGCAGGCTTTTGGAAGTAGCGCAGCAGCGAGCCGTCAGCGGCGGCGCGAAACACCCCGTGGCGGCTGGCCTCTTCCGGCGTCGCATAGCCGGCAAGCGAGGCGACGCCTTCCGCGGCCGGCTGAAGGACGCGCGGGTCGAACAGAGGCAGGGCGTCGCCCGACGCCACCACAATCTGGCCGGTCCCCGGGGGAGTTGGGGGCACCTCGAACAGAGTCGCCGCCAGGCGATCGAAGAGCGTCTGGTTCAGCGCGCCGTCGCTTGGCAGCGGTAAAGGCACGAAGATCTTGCCGCACGCCGCGTAAGCGGGCAGCCGCCGCGAATCGCCCCCGGCATGAAGGATCAATACCCGCAGCCGCCGCAGGATGCGTTCCGCCTCATCCGGATCCGGCGCTGGCGTTCCCGCCGTGCGCATCTCCCGGTTGATTACCGCCGCCAGCGAGTACAGCGTGCTGCCGCCACTGCCGATGCGCCGGCCTTCCGGGTCGGCAACCAGAAGCACCTCGCGCGCCTGCGGCAACAGGCCCATCGCCTGCCGCTGGTGAAGCTGCGTTTCGTAGGCGCGGGCTTGAATGGAATTCGAGGCGGTGACAATCAGGTAATCCCACGTCTGGAGCATCGGTCCGTCCTTCCGTTCTTCAGGCTGCTCGCGGAGCCGCTCCAGTTCAGGCAACCACTTTCCGGCCGGCGTCGCGGGCCAGCACCTGCCCGTGAATCCAGGCGTAGGTTTTTTCGAGGCCATCCTGAAGAGAAATACTGGGTTCCCAGTGGAGGTATTCCTGGATGAGCGTGTTTTCGCTGTTGCGGCCCACCACGCCTCTGGGCGCCTTCAAATCGTAACTGCGTTTGAGCTTGATGCCGGCGATCTGCTCGACAATATCCACCAGGCGGTTGATCGAAACCATCTCGGACGAACCCAGGTTGATGGGCTCGAGGATGTTCGAATTCATGATCATCTGGCTACCGTGGAGACAATCGTCGATGTACATGAAGCTGCGGGTTTGGTGACCGTCACCCCAGATCGTGATCTCGTGGTTGCCGGACAGCTTGGCCTCGATCACCTTGCGGCAAATCGCGGCTGGCGCCTTCTCGCGGCCGCCGTCCCAGGTGCCGTTGGGCCCGTAGACGTTGTGATAACGGGCCACCCGGGTCCACAAGCCGAAGTCTTCGCGAAAGTGGCGGCACATGCGCTCGCTAAAAAGCTTTTCCCACCCGTAACCGTCCTCGGCCAGCGCCGGATAGGCATCCTCTTCCTTGAGGCCGGGGTTGTCGGGCTCTCTTTGTTTGTCGGCGTTGTAGACGCAAGCCGACGACGAATAGAAATATTTTTCCACCCCGAATTCCTGCGAGGCCTGCAGCATGTGCGTGTTGATCAGCACCGACAACATGCACAGCGCTTTGTTGTTCTCGATGAAACCCATGCCGCCCATGTTGGCGGCCAGGTTGTACACCGTGCGGGCGCCTTTGGCGGCGGTTCGGCAGTTCTCTTTCAGGTTCAAGTCGAGCGAGAGATTTTCGACATCCTCAAACCTCTGGTACCAGTCATCAAACGCCTTGATATCAATCGCGCGGATCTTTTTATAACCCTGCCGGCGCAGATCGGCCACCAGGCTGCCACCAATGAAGCCACCGGCCCCGGTGACCACCACAAGATCGTCTTTCATGAAGGTTCCTTTCGATCAAGTCAACGTTATTATATGAAGCCGTGCCCGCTTGTGTCAAAGCTTTGATTTATCAATGTAACATGGCTGTTGATTCATGGAGTTATCGTTACCTGAACCCTATGCGCCTCGCGCCCTCATCCAGGTTCCGCGCGAAGGCGCCAAGGCAAACCGCCGGCGAGTTCGTTTTTCTGCCGGCAGGACGCCAAAAACCCGAACATTAGTGTATACCGGTTTGAGCGGGAGTGCGCGTTACAGCCATTCTCCGCGACGAGCACGATGAAGAATCACCTGGCCGACCTGTTCCGATCGATCCTGTTGCGCGAGCGGGCGCCATTCGGCCTGCAAGTGGCGAACCGGCTGGAAACGGTTCGCCGGGTTGCCGGCGGCGGACCCTACACCGCCGCCTGGAAAGCTCTGGCGAAACACCCGGTGCCCGACTGGTATCAGGACGGCAAAATTCGGCATCTTCATTCACTGGGGGGTCTACTCCGTTCCGGCCTTCGGCAGCGAGTGGTATCCGCGCCTGATGTACCAACGGGGAACACCGGAATTCGAGCACCACGTGCAGCTCTACGGCCCGCAATCGCGATTCGGCTACAAGGATTTCATTCCCCGATTCACGGCGGAGAAGTTTGACGCCCGCGAGTGGGCCGCCCTGTTTCGTGGAAGTGGGGCGCGGTTCGTGGTTCCGGTGGCCGAGCACCACGACGGCTTCCCGCTCTACGACTGTTCGTTCACCGAGTGGAGCGCGGCGAAGATGGGGCCGCAACGCGATCTTATCGGCGAACTGGCCGAGGCGGTTCGCGCTGAAGAGCTGTGCTTCGGCGTATCGTCTCACCGCGCCGAGCACTGGTGGTTTTTCGACGGCGGGCGCCAGTTCGATTCCGACGTCCCAGACCCTCGCTTCGCCGGACTCTACGGGCCGGCACATCCCTGGAAGACGCCCGACGGAAAAAAGGATACCCGGCCCGCCAAAGCCTTCCTGGACGACTGGCTGGCCCGCACCGCCGAGCTGGTGGACCGCTATCGGCCGCAGCTTGTCTGGTTCGACTGGTGGATCGGGCAGCCGGCTTTCGAACCCTATCTGCGGCGCTTTGCGGCCTTCTATTACAACCGCGCAGCGGAGTGGAACCAGGAAGTCGCCATCAATTACAAGAACCAGGCATTCCCCGAGGGCGTGGCGGTGCTTGACATCGAGCGCGGCAAGCTGGACACATCACGTCCGCGCTTTTGGCAAACCGACACCTCCATCGGGTTGAAATCGTGGGGATACATCGAGAACGAAGAATTCCGCTCCGCCGATTCGCTGGTGGATGACCTGGTGGACATCATCAGCAAGAATGGCGCGCTGCTGCTCAATATCGGTCCGCGCGCAGACGGGACTATTCCGGACCAGGTGTGGCGGACGCTGCTCGAGCTGGGCGGATGGCTGCGGGTGAACGGAGAGGCCATCTACGGAACCAGGCCGTGGAAGGTGTTCGGCGAAGGGCCGACGAAAGTTTTGGAGGGCGGCTTCACCGACGCCCGGCAGGAAGCGCTAACCGGGCGCGACATCCGCTACACCACCCGCGGGAACACCCTGTATGCGGTGGTTCTGGATTGGCCCGGTGAGACAGCCATTCTCAACAGCGTGACGCCGGCGAACCTCGACGGACGCCAAGTGGTCTCCATCCGCCTGCTGGGCGCCGCCGGAGAGCTGGCGTGGAAACAGGCGCCCGACCAACTGTTGGTGACGATGCCCCGCGAGAGGCCCTGCGATTTCGCCTTCACGCTGCGAATTGAGCTGCAATAGCCGAACCGGCGCCGCGCCTATACCCACAGCACCGGCTGGCGCAGCGGGAAATTACGGATGATTTCTTCCACCTTGGGATCGGGATCGAGTTTGCGCCACAGGTCGATGTAATCGCGGCGGCCGAACGCGAGGCCCGCAAACAGTAGCGAAGGCTGCCGCACCGGCCAGTCGTCGTAGTACATCACGTCGTGTTTATAGGGCCAGGTCGACTTGTCCTTGATGTAAGGAAACATGAACTGCATGGCCTTCTTCATGCCGCGGCCGTCGGGAAGCTGGAATAGCCAGAGGCTGTCATCCGACCTCGACAGAATCTGGCACACAATGCCCAAGACATCCAGGTTGAACAGCGAATAGCCGTAGGGCTTGGTGCGGGCCAGCTCCAGCGGGAAGCTGCCATCGGGCGCAATCTGGTCGGGCACTAAAACCGTTTTGAAGCGGTCCGCGCAAAATGACATGGTTTCCCGGTCGCCCGTCAACTCGGAAAACTGGGCCACCTGCGCCACCCAGGAGCTGCCGTGGTTGTTCTTGGCATCCCGCTCGGCGATGCCGTAGGGATGCGTCGTCATCCACGTCACATACTCGGAAAACCATCTGCGGACGGCTGCGAACTCCGCCTTCGTCAAGGCGCCGGTGGGCTCCATAAAGATGGCGGCCCGCGCCACTTCCACCAGGTGCAGCGTGTCGATGATACCGATGCCCCGCCCGGTGAATCGTCCGTGAATCGCCTGGGCGTACTGCAGGTTGGGGTTCATCAGCGTGTCTTTGTCCACAAACCACGCGCGGTAATGCAGTGCCGCGTGATCGACGTATTTTTTCTCTTTGGTGAGGAGCCAGGCGGCCACCAGCGCCGGCGCCTGGATGCTGAATCGCACCATGGCGTGGCGGTGGGCATCGAAGTTGTGGGGGTTGGTCATGCCGTCCCGCCGGAT
Source organism: Bryobacterales bacterium (assembly GCA_963810595.1). Classification (GTDB taxonomy): domain Bacteria; phylum Acidobacteriota; class Terriglobia; order Bryobacterales; family Bryobacteraceae; genus CAWEOG01. The sequence goes on from CAWEOG010000022.1 coordinate 152,484, forward strand.
GTAGGGGCCCTTCGGGTTTTTTGGATCGGGCCACCAATAGTCGCCTTCGGAAAAGAAATCGTGCGGCCCACCGGCGCTGCGCGGGCTGTGGGAGGCCGTGACGGTGATGGGCTTTTCCTTGAGGTACGAATCGGCGGCGCGCAGGATGCGTTCCCGATCGACCGCGCGAACGTCCACCAGCGGTGTTGCGGCGGCCAGCCGCAGCGTTGCGGGCAGAAACAGAAAATGACGGCGATTCATGGGCCCTCCAATTCCATTTTCACCTCTTCCATCGGCCGCCTGGGGGTTGGTCAGCCTGGCGCGCGATCTGATACAAGAGAAGGATGAATCGAAGACGCTTCCTGGCGCTGCCGGCCTTCGCCCTCGCCTCGCGCGCGGCCTCCCGCACTGCGCTGGTGTTCGTCAGCGCCGGAGAGGCGGCGGCGATGCGCAAGGCTCTCGACCGCGACCCGGCACGCCAGCAAGTCTTCCGTGGGTTGGCCCGTCGCGCGCTCGGCGCCGGTCCCTGGAGCGTCACCTTTCACCGCCCGTCCGGCATCGAAGCCAGCACCGGCCCGCACGACTACTACAGCGAAGGCCCGTACTGGTGGCCCGATCCGAAAAACCCGAAGGGCCCCTATATCCGACGCGACGGCGAGCGGAATCCGGCCCGTTTCATGGGCAATCGCAGCGACATCGGCGAAATGTCCGAGGCCGTGCTGGCGCTCGGCATCGCCGCCCGTTTTTTCGACGACGCCGACTGCGCCCGCCGGGCCGGCGAGGTGCTCCGCGTGTGGTACGTGGACGCCAAAACCCGCATGAATCCGAACCTGGAGTTCGGCCAGGCGGTGCGCGGCCACAACACCGGCCGGGGTACGGGAATCATCGACACCGTTTGTCTGATCCACTGCAGCGTCGGCGCCGCATTGGCCGATGCCTCCGGCAAACTGGATCCGGCGGTGGCCTCGGGAGTGCGCGCCTGGTTCGGCGACTACCTGAAGTGGCTGAATACCAGCGCCAAGGGGCTCGACGAAAAAAAGGCCACCAACAACCACGCCACCTGGTGGACGGCGCAGGTGGCGGCGTATGCCGCCTTCACCGGAGAGGAGGCCATGCGGCGGGTGGCCTGGCAACATTACCGCGACTGGCTGGTGCCCGGCCAGGTGCGGCCCGACGGAAGCTGCCCGCGCGAGGAAGCCAGAACCAAATCGTTGAGCTATTCCGCCATGAACCTGGACGGCTATTCGGTAATCTGCCGCTACGGCGCGCTGGACGGCCAGCACTTGTGGCGCTTCAAAACCCCGAAGGGGATCGGCATCGAGAAGGCCTACAATTACCTGGCGCCCTTCGTCCTCGAGCCGTCGAAGTGGACCAAACAGCAGATCGAGCCCTTCAGCTCGCAAGGCGTGGTGTTTCCCGGCCTGGCGGGTGTGGGCCTCGAATCCCCCCAACTGCTGGCCGATTACCGCAGGCTGCCGCGCGCCCGCTCGGCCTGGGTGCAACTCATCGACCTGCTGGTGCGCAACAGGGCCTGAGCGCTACGCCACTGCCAGGAATGCCGTCGCCAGGCCCTTCGACGACACACTGGCGGTGGATGTGCCGGCGTTGCGCAACATGCGAATGATGGCCCGGCCGTTGTACGCCTGGACCACTCGCGATCCGGTCGAGGTGCCCAGGTTGTCGACCAGCTTGCCGTCGCCGGCCAGGCCGAAGCGCAGGACATCGCGCGAATCCAGGCACCGGATGCCGTTGGCGTCCACCAACGTAGCCTCCAACGTGACGCTGTCGCCTTCACGGGAGATTTCGGCCAGCGTCAGGCGCGCCGGTTTGCCCCACGTTTCGGTCTGGTAGAGGAATGCGATTTCGTCGGCTACCTCCACCCCATTCTTGCGTCCCACCGCCCGAAGCCGGTTTTGGCCCGCGGCGAGATCCACCATCCACCGCAGGCCGGCGGCCGGAAAGTCCTGGCTGTTGCGCTTGCGCGCGCCCGCCAGGCGGCCGTTCACGAACAGCTCCACCTCGGGACAATTCGAATACACCTTCACCACCTTCTTCTCGTCGGCGGCGCCCCAGCGGATGGGCCAGGAGTGGCCGTAGATGTGAACCATCGGCTTCTCGGCCCAGTAGGACTGGAACACGTAGTAGCCTTCCTTCGGCGTCAGGTCGCGCTCGACCACGCCCTTCTGGTTCATCCGCGGCACCGGATTGTCGGGCCGCAGCACGGTGGAGAAATCCTTGAAAATCCACTGTGCCGCGCCGGTGAGCCAGGGCATGGTCTCCTGTTCTTTCAAGTGCCAGTCGAACAGGTTGCAGATGTAGGTTTCCGACCAGTCGCCGTCGGAGGAGGCGCGGGTTTGTCCTCCGGTGAGCAGGTAATCCAGGCCGCGTTCGTCGGTGCCGCCGCCGGTGGCGATCTTCGCGATGATGCGGTCGGGGTCTTCCGAGTGGCGCCGCGCGTGGCTGTCGCCGCCCCACTCGGCGTGGAAGAAGTGGTTCACCTTCTTCATCTCTTCTTCCGAGGAGCTTTTGTATTCGGTGTAGCGGCCGCGGTACCAGCCGGCCCAGATCGAAGGCGAGTAAACGTCCACAATGTCTTTCGAGAAGTCGCAGCGGCGGATGGCGGTCTTGCGGGTGGGGTCCTGCTCGTGGGCCAGCGCGTTCAACTCGGTCATCAAGGCGCGGATTCCGGCCTGGTCGAAAACTTCGAAATCGCCGGGCCAGTCGTTCTCGTTGCCCAGTCCCCAGATGATCACCGCGGGATGATTGTAGTGCTGGTCGATCAGGTTGCGCAGCATGTCGCGCGCCTGCTGCTTGTACCGGTTTCCGCCGATGCCGCCGCGGCACCACGGAATTTCTTCCCAAACCAGGAAGCCCAGCTCGTCGCACAAATCCAGGGCGATACGCGAATTCTGATAATGTCCCAGGCGGAAGAAATTGGCGCCCATTTCCTTGGCAAGCTGCATCTCCCGGCGAATAATATCTTCAGTCAAAGCGTCGGCCAGGCCGGCGAAATCCTCGTGGCGCGAGCTGCCCCGCAGTAGCAGGCGCTCGCCGTTCAGCTTGAAGGGTCCGTGGGTGACGAATTCGAAATAGCGCAGGCCGAAACGCTCTTCGACGCGCGATTCGCCGTGCGGGCCCTTCAAGGTTACCGCGCAGCGGTACAGCGACGGGCTGGCGGGGGACCACAGCTTCGGGGCTTCGATGGGAAACTCCGCCACCTGCCGGTCGTCGTTCCAAGGCGCCAGCGTCCGCGCTCCGCTGAATACGACTTCGCCACCCGGGCCGGTGACGCGGATATCGAGCGCCACCTGCTCGCTGGCGGCGCCCGGATTGTACAAGCGCGCCCGCACCACCGCCGACGCCTTTCCGCCGGGCTCGACGGTGGGCTGGATCAAAACCCGCTCGAGCGACACCGCCGGCGCGTAGATCAGATTGACGTAGCGATACAGGCCTCCGTAGAGATTGAAGTCGGAAAGGTCGGAGGGAATCATCTCCAGGTCGCGGCTGTTGTCGCAGCGGACCGCCAGCGGCGCCGCGCCCTTGTCCAGGTACTCCTTCGGCACCCGCGCCGCCGCCTCGGTGAGGTCCACGACAAATTCGTCGTAGCCGCCCACGTGCTTCCCTACGCGCTCTTCGTAAACCCACACCTGGGTCTTCTGGCCGGCGCCCTCGAAGCGCAACAGCGTCCTGCCGTTCGGATACGGATTCTGAATGCGGAGGTCCAGGCGGTACCAGCCGGGTCCCTGGTAGTAGTGTTCGTCGGGATCGACGGCGTCGTAGGCGTTGAAGCTGTGCGGCAGCTCGACGCTCTGCCAGGCGACGTTGTCGCTGGCCCGCTTGCCGCGCCACAGCTCCCACAGCCCGCCCAGGTCGCCCCGATGGTATTCCCAGCCCTTCGTCAGGCGTTGGGCAACGGGCGCCGCGTCCTCCGGCGCCTGCGAAGCCAGCAGGGCGTCACCTGCCAACAGCGCGCCCGCCGCGGCGGCTGAAGTCTGCAACAGTTGTCTTCGGTTTAGGGTTAAAGTTGGGGGTCTGAGAGCGGAGTCAGAGGTCATAACGTCTTTATTGTAGCGGCGCCCGGAGCACGTGCTCGTCCGGGAATGAGGCTCGATGCGCTGTCGCCACCGAGGGGAAGCCGCCCTTGCCGCGTGAAAGCAGTTTAAGAAGCGCCTCGCCATTTTTTCGGCGCCGACTGTCTGGAAGGCGGCCCGCGGCCTGGCCCACCCGTTCGCGGAGCCGGGAAATCGACCTGGGAGAGCGTTACGTAACGAGCGGGACGGGACTGGCTCATGGCCAGTCTGCAAGCTAAAAACCTGCCCCACAGCATTATTGGCCGGTATTTGCGCTGGCCGATGGAAGAGGCGGATTGGAATTCTTCGGAAAGGCGAGAATTCGCATTAGCGTAGCGGACTGGCGGCGGTTGAGGGCGACGATAGGGCAAGATTTCGGCAAAGCAATAGAGCATTCTGCCGAAGCGGTCGTTTTCGCTTTGTGGGGCCCATCAGGCCGGCCAGGTCTCCCTTCGTGCTGTGTTAAACTTTTAAATTGATCTGCGGGCTCGTTGAGGTCTCTTATCTCGCGGAGTTCGGGTTTTACGTTGGCGCTGGTTCCATGGAGGAGAATTTGAGGCATATAAAAACGATATTCTACGTCGCCTTCATCGCGGTCATCATGGGCCTGGCCGTTCAGCCAACGATGGCATCGACCCTGACGTACGAATTTTCGGGCGTTATGGGGACTTTTGGAGGAACCGATACCCTGGGGCTGGCTGGAAGCGCCATGTTGGTGACTTTTGAGATTGATGCCGGGGCCGTGCCAGTCGTAGACGATGGAAGTCATGCCACGTATACCGGAGGAGTTATTTCCTTCCACAGTCCAGCGCTCTCGGCTCCGCTTGTCGGTCCGGGTGGTCTCAATCTGATTTACACTGGATTTGACCAGCTAACGCTTAGTTTGCAGAACCCGACCCCTAATGTTCAGAGCATTGTGTTCAATCTGCTAGACATTACCAACTCTCTGTTCCCGGATGGGTCACTGCCTACATCACTCCCCTCTCCCATCGGACAGGGAGCAAGCATAGTGACCCTGGATTCAGATTCCAATATTGGTGTCGGTCCATTCACTGGCGATGTCACGGCTTCGGTGACAGAGGTGCCGGAACCCACACCTGCCGTGCTGTTCGGAACGGGACTATTGTTACTTGGTTGGATAAAGCTCCGGCGCCAGCGAGAGCTCGCCGGCGCCAAAGTCCAGGAGTCCGGGACAGACTGACCCGCCGCATCGGTGGCCCACCGAGTGATAAGCTTCCTCGGGCTTCGATTTTTTTGACGAAAACACTACTGGGCAGGTGCTCCTTCGGCGCACGCGGCAACCGGCGCGGGTATCGACCGGCGCAGGTATCGACGATTCTCGAAGGGAGGTCGGCCCGCAGGCTGGGGGTCGATACAACTCGACTTGCCCGGCTTGGTCAGGCCGCGACACTGCTCCAGCGCTGAGCGCCGGCATCGCGACTCGGGTTTCCTTGTATGGCCCGCTCCAATCCACTACTATTGAACTTCAAAGATTCCACTTGAAAGACAGGTTCACCGATGGATCGCCGATCGTTTCTTCAATTGGTTTCGATGAGCTCCGCGGCCGGGCCGCTTTCCTCGCTCGCCGCCGGGGCTCCGCAAACCGCTGCGAAGCGGCCCAATATTCTGATCATTCTCGCCGACGACATGGGGTTCTCCGATATCGGGTGCTATGGCTCGGAGATCGACACGCCGAACCTGAACGGCCTGGCACACAGCGGCCTTCGGTTCACCCACTTCCGCAACACCGCGCGATGCTGTCCCTCGCGCACCGCTCTGCTCACCGGGCTGTATCCCCACCAGGCGGGGATCGGGCTCATGATCAACGACATGGGCCGTCCGCCTTACCAAGGATTCCTCAACCAGCGGTGCGTCACCCTGGCCGAGGCGCTGCGGCCGGCGGGCTACCGCACGCTGATGTCGGGCAAGTGGCACGTGGGCGAGCACCGGCCGCACTGGCCCACCGACCGGGGCTTCGACAAGTATTTCGGTTTGATCAGCGGGGCCAGCAGCTATTTCCAGCTCAGCAAGGGCCGCCAGATGGCGCTCGACGACCAGCCCTGGACCCCTCCCGACGACGGCAGCTTTTACATGACCGACGCCATTGCCGACCACGCGGTGGAATTCCTGGAAAAGTACGGCCGCGGTCCGCAGCCCTTCCTGCTTTACACGGCGTTCACGGCCCCGCACTGGCCGCTGCACGCGCTTCCCGAAGACATTGCCAAATACGAAGGGAAGTACATGCAGGGCTGGGACGCGCTGCGACGAGAGCGGCACCAGCGGATGATCGAGATGGGAATCGTGGACCGGCGCTGGCCGCTTACGCCGCGCGACGTGGAAGCGCCCGCCTGGGACACGGTGTCTGACAAGAAAGCCTGGGACCGGAGAATGGCCGTTTACGCCGCGCAGATCGACCGGCTGGACCAGAACATCGGCCATATCCTGCGAAAGCTTCGGGAAGTGGGCGCCGAGGAGAACACGCTGGTTCTGTTCCTTGCCGATAACGGGGGTTGCGCGGAAAAGGTCAACGGCGGCAAGCCGGGTGTGCTGCCCGGGCTGCCGGATTCGTTTATGTCGTACGGCCTGCCGTGGGCCAACGCCAGCAACACGCCTTTCCGCCTGTACAAACGCTGGGTACACGAAGGCGGTGTCGCCTCGCCGCTGATCGCGCGCTGGCCGGCGGTGGTGAAGCAGAACAACGCGTTGACGCACGAGACCGGGCACCTGATCGACATCCTGGCCACCTGCGTGGATGTGGGCGGCGCCAAATATCCCGGCGCACCCATCCAGCCGATGGAAGGCCGCAGCCTGCTGCCCGTCTTGCAAGGAGGCTCGCTCGGCGACCGCAAACTTTACTGGGAGCACATGGGCAACCGCGCCGCGCTCGAGGGCAAATGGAAGCTGGTGTCCCGATACCCCGGCAAGTGGGAGCTGTACGATCTGGAAGCCGATCGCACGGAGATGAACGACCTGGTCGGCAAGATGCCGGAGAAAGCGGCCCAGTTGATGGGCGATTACAACCGCTGGGCAAAGCGCTGCGGGGTGGCGCCCTGGGAAGTAATGCTGCTGCGCGAAAACGCGGATAAAAAGAAAGGACAGGGAAATGGCGGAAGTCACCCGGCGTAATTTCCTGGGCGGGTCGATGGCCGCGGCGGCGACGCAGGCGGTGGCATCGCAGCCGGCCTCGACGGCGGGCAAAAAGCCCAACCTCATCCTGTACATGCCGGAGACCATGCGCGCGTCCGGCATCGCCTGCTACGGCCATCCGCTGGTGCGTACACCCAATATCGATCGGCTGGCGTCGCAGGGCACGCGGTTCGCCGAATGTCACGTGCCGAATACCGTGTGCGGCCCTTCGCGGTGTGGCCTGCTGACCGGCTGGCCGGTGCACGTGCGCGGGCATCGCAGCCTGTACTACTTCCTGCACCAGGACGAGCCCAACCTGTTCCGGTATCTGAAGCAGGACGGCTATGACGTGTACTGGTTCGGCAAGAACGACGCGCTGGCGCCCGAGAGCTTCGCCTCCAGCGTGACCCGTTTCAAACCGGGTGGCGGTGGGACGCCTCCGAATCCGTGGCCCATCAGCGATCCGCACTACTACTCGTTTATCTACGGTCCGGGCGGCGACCGCCGCGATACGCCGGATTTCCGGGGAGTGCAGGAAGCCATCAAGGTGCTGGAGCGCGCCGACAGGCCATTCTGCATTTACCTGCCGCTTAGTTACGCGCACCCGCCGTTTTCCGCGCCCAAGGATTTTCACAACATGTACCGGCCGGCGGACGTGCCGCCGCTGCGGCCGCCCGATTTGCCGCGCAAGCCGAACTTCTTCGAGGCCATTCGCCGGACGCGGCGGTTGAACGAGCTAAACGACTCCGACTTCCGGACGATGCAGGCCATTTACCTGGGCATGATCAGTTACAGCGACTGGATGCTGGGTGAGCTGCTGGCGGCCGTCGAGCGCACCAACCACGCCAACGACACCGCGGTGTTCCTGTTTTCGGATCACGGCGAGTGGGGCGGAGATTACGGCCTGGTGGAGAAATGGCCCAGCGCCATTGACGAATGTCTCGACCACGTTCCGCTGATCGCCCGCGTGCCGGGTTACAAGCAGGGCCACGTTTCCCCGGAGATGGTGGAACTGTTCGACGTAATGGCGACCTGCCTGGAATTGGCGGGCATTGAGGCGCGGCACACGCATTTCGCCCGGAGCCTGGTTCCGCAACTTCGCGGCGAGCCCGGCGATGTGAGGCGCGCGGCGTTCTGCGAAGGCGGGTACAACACCAACGAGCCGCAACTGTTCGAGCCGCTGCTGACGAAGGACGCGGTGGCGGAGATTTACTATCCGAAGCGGACACTGCAAAACGAGCATCCGGAAACCATCACGCGCGCTACGGGCATCCGAACGCTCGATTACCGCATGGTCCACAGGCCGGACGGCGTCAGCGAATTGTACGATCTCAAGAAAGATCCGCGCGAGCTCGACAACGTATACGGCGACCGCTCGTACGCCTCCCCGCAGGATGAGCTGCGCGCGCAGATGCTGGACTGGTACGTGCGCACCTCCGACGTCGCACCGAAGAAGAGGGACCCACGAGGGTTCCCACCACAAAGTCAGGAACGATAATAGGCATATGTCCGAGATCTCTCGCCGAAAATTCGGGACCGGCATACTGGCCGCGGCCGCGACTCCGCTGCTGGGGGCGGCGGCTTCGGACCGTCCCAACATCCTTTTCATTTGCGCCGACGAACACGGAGGCCCATTCGTCGGTTCGGCGGGACACCCCATCGTCAAGACGCCCAACCTCGACCGGCTGGCCGCCGCCGGCGTTCAGTTCCGGAATGCGTATTGCGGCAACCCGGTGTGTGTCCCATCCCGCGCCGGCATGATGACCGGCATGTTCCCATCGGATGTCTTCTCGTACTGCAACAGCACGCCGCTCCGGAAGCCGGTGCCGAGCTGGGGGGACCGGTTGCGCGATGCGGGCTACGATTGCTGGGCCACCGGCAAACTCGACCTGACCAAGGGAACCGATTACGGCTTCCAGGAAGTCGATACCGGCCACGGCCACTCCATCAACCCGGATATTACGTCGCTGTTCCGCGCGCCGCTGTGCTACCGCGCCAGCGTCCGCGATGAAGTCGACGGTTCCTTCGGCACGCCCGGACGCCACGATGCGGCAGTTCTCGCCAACGCTTTGCGCCTGTTGCGCGAGGATGCGCGCCGCACGCAAAAACCGTGGGTGGTGTATGCCGGCTTCATCGCGCCGCATCCCAAGTTCGTGGCGGAGCCGAAGTATGAATCGATGTATCCGCCGAAGGCGATGCCGCTCGCCGACGTGCCCGACGATTATCTCAACAGCCGGCACCTCGTCTTCGAACAACTGGCGAATTTCCAGCGTGTGTCCGCGCCCATTCCGGCCGTCCGCATCCGGCGCGCGCGGGCGGCATATTTCGGAATGATCACGGAGCTCGACCGGATGATCGGCGAACTGTTGGACGAGCTGGAAAAAAGCGGGCAGATGGATCGCACGCTGATCGTGTATACCAGCGATCACGGGGAGATGCTGGGCGCGAACGGCCTGTGGTTCAAGAACGTGCTGCTCGAGAACGCCGCGCGGGTGCCGCTCATCCTGGCGGGCGGCGGCCTGCCTCGCGGGAAAACCGTGGATACCCCGGTCGCGCACGTCGATATGGTCGCCACCATGCTCGAACTGGCGGGTGTCGAGCGCGATCCGAAGCTGCGCGGCCACTCGCTGGCGGCGCTGGCCCGCGGCGACGCGGGGGCGCATCCGGGCATTGCCTACAGCGAGTCGCATTCCGAGGGCAACTGCAGCGGCTCTTTCATGATCCGGCAGAATCATTGGAAGTACATTTACGTCACCGGGTACGAGCCGATCCTGTTCGATTTGAGCAGCGACCCCGGAGAGCAGCACAACCTTGCCGGCCGCGCGGAAACCGCGGCCATCCAGAAGCAGATGCACGGGGAATTGCTTCGCCTGGTTCCCAATCCCGACTCGGTTACCGAACAGGCGTTCGCCGCCCAGCAGACGCTTCTCGATAAGATGATTCGCGACAACACGCGCCAGCAGTTCTACGCCCGCTTGCACGGCCGTCTAGGCGCCGGACAAGCGCGCATCCTGGCAAACCAGATGTACCGGCAGCGCAAGGGCTGAACGGATAACCCCGTTTCACGCCGTCCCGCAACGGTTCCATCGCTGTTCTGAAAGCTGTGTGACCCCCGGGAGCGGGAGATACTCAGATATGCCCACACATATTCGAAGTAACAGCCGCGAACGGGCACTGGCGCGGCTGGAGGGCCGGACTCCCGATCGCCTTCCCTCGATGCCCATCACCATGATGTTCGCCGCCGATTTTGCGGGCGTGAAGTACGAAAACTACGTGAAAGATTACCGGGTGTTGGCGGAGGCGCAGTTACGCGTGGCGGAGGAGTTCGACTTCGACCACGTTTCGGCGATTTCCGACCCCGCGAGGGAGGCTGCCGATTGCGGTGCGAAGCTGCACTGGTTTGCGGACCAGCCTCCGGCCCTGGTGGACGATGGCGCGCTGCTGGCCGAGAAGACAGTACTGGCGAAACTGCGCGAACCCGATGTGGGCGCCGGGCGGATGGGCGATCGCCTGCGGGGCGTGGAATTGTTGCGCCAAAGGTGCGGCGCGGAAAAGCTGATCGAGGGCTGGGTGGAGGGTCCGTGCGCGGAAGCGGCTGACTTGCGGGGAATCAATCGATGGATGACGGACTTTACGGACGACCCGGCGTTTGTGCGCGATCTGCTGGAGTTTGTTGTGGAAGTCGGGGTACGTTTTGCGACCGCGCAGATTGATGCCGGGGCGGACATTATCGGCGTGGGTGACGCCGCCGCTTCCCTGGTTGGGCCCAGGATCTACCGCGAGTTTATCTGGCCGTTCGAGAAACGGCTGGTGGATGCCATCCATGCCCGCGGCGGCAAAGTCCGGCTGCACATTTGCGGCAACACGCGGCGGATCGTCGCGGGGATGGGGGAGCTGGGCTGTGAGATGATCGATCTCGATTCTCCCGTGTCGCTCGAGGAAGCGCGGCGCGAGACCAGGCCCGGACAGGTGCTGGCGGGCAATCTCGATCCGGTGAATACCCTGCGAAACGGCTCAACGGATACCGTGCGGGAAGCGCTGGCGGAGTGCTACCGGTTTGCCGGTCCGGAGTATATTGTGGCCGCGGGCTGCGAAGTGGTTCGCGACACACCGTACGAAAACGTGCGGGTGCTGGCTGACTTCGCCCGGGGAATGCAGGGATGACGAAAACCGGTAGCGGCTTTCCGGCGGCTATTTCTTCTTCTCGTCGAATACGAACGCCTTAAGCCATTTGGGATACCACACCCAATTTCTGGTAGCGGCGTAGGCGTATCCAACGAAAACGGCGACGATCAACGCAATGACTTTCGTCCAGTTCATTCTAATTTGATCTTAATACCGCAATACATGCAGGGTACTGCCGAAAATGGAGTACCCAGGGTGGGCGGGTTTCGAACCCGCGGCCGATCAGTAAGCGGCCAACTGCCGCGTTGGCAATGACCGGCGGCGGTAGCAAACCGCCGCGCCAGCTACTAGATGGCCCCACATCCCTCCGGCCACTGGTTTCACGATTTGTCGCCCAGGAGTCCAGTTTTTTCATCAACATGCCCGTGTTCCCCGTTGTCTCGTGGTATACCTAAGAGAATGATGCTATCTGGACGGGTCGGTGCTGTTTGCGCGGCACTTGGGATGCTTTCAACAATGTGCCTCGCGCAAGGGACAACGTCGGTGCTGGGGACTGACAGCATTGTCACAGGCGCTTGCTACGGACACGAACAAGAACCGGGTTGTGTGATACCAAGCCTCTTCGGATCGAATGGGCTGACTTTGTTCCCCAACGTGAATCCGAGCTTTTCACACTACGCCCACTTCACCGGACAAGCGCAGGACACGCTGAACACGACGCTCACCACGGCCATTGCGACGCAACTCGCGATTCTGCCGATTATTTCGCCGGGATCGGGTTACACGTTTCGGTACGACAGCGCCAGCGGCGCCTTCGTTCCCACCAGTTCGAGCTTCGGTCCGATTTACACGGAACGCGGCCAGACCATCGGCCGGGGCCGGTTTTCTTTTGGAGTCAGCTACCAGCGCTTCCGGTTCAACAGCCTGGACGGAATCGACCTCCACAAAGTGCCGGCGGTGTTCGCCCACATTCCCGACACAGGCCCCGGGGAGGTGCCGGAGCCGTACGAGGCCGACGTTATCTCGACGGAAAATAGCCTGAACGTCAACATGGACCAGACGATGTTTTATGGCACCGTCGGCGTGACCGACCGCCTGGACATCTCCCTGGCCATTCCGCTTGTGTCGATTCGAATTGGCGGCGATTCCAACGCCAATATCATCCGGGTATCCGGCCCCACGTTTATCCCCACGGGGGCTCCGCCGGGAACGCCTCCCATCAACAACCCGCACGCCTTCGACGTCCAGGGAAGTCTGCAAAAGGTCTTCCCTGCCAGCGGGAGCGCTACCGGTATCGGCGATATTACGGTTCGGGTGAAAGGCGGGGTGTTCCGTAACGACAAGGTACAGGTGGCGCTCGCCATGGATGTCAGAGCCCCCAGCGGCGACGCGCGCAAACTGCTGGGCTCCGGCGCGGTCGGCATCAAACCTTTCCTCGCCGTTTCCACCGGAAAAAGGTTGTCGGCGCACTTCAATATCGGCTATCAGTGGAACGGAAAGTCCATCCTGGCCGGCAATATCACGGGGACGGTTTTCGGCGAGAATTCGGCCGGACAGGCAACCATCACAAACGGACCGGTGACCAAGGAGTCGCTGCCCAACCAGTTCTTTTACTCCGTGGGTGTGGACTACGGAGCGACCAGCCGCCTGACGCTGGTTTTCGACTATCTGGGTCAGACCGTATTCAGCGCGCCTCGCGTATTCATGGATTCGGTCACGACCCAGGACGTTCCGGGAGGCACTGGCGCTCTCACTCTGCCGACGATTCGGGGCGCGAAGGACACATTCAGCCTGAACAACGGCGCGGCCGGAGTGAAATTCAACCTGTTTGGCAGCGTGCTGCTGACGGCCAATCTGCTGTTCCGGATGGACAATAACGGGCTGCGTCAGGATGTTACGCCTCTCATCGGTCTCGCCTACACGTTTGGCAAGTAATGACTATTGCTTCGCGATGGATTGAATGACCCAGCCGGCGCCGGCCCGCTGCAGCGTAACGCGCACCCGCTCCTCGGGGCTGGCGACCTTCTTTCCGAACTTGGGCGTCAGTTCGGTGCGGCGCAGACAAATCACCGTGGCGGAATTGCCATTGATAACGGGCGCTTCGGCGGGCCGAAGCTGCAGAGTCACCGCTTTGGCAAATTGGAACTGGTTGCTGGTCAGGGTGGCGGACTCTTTGGGCATGCCGGGCCAGACGTTGCGGATCGCCTGAAGATCCATGCTGGAGTAGGCCGCTTCAAAATTAGCCAGCGTCTGCTGAATGGCACGTACGTCGGCTGCGTTGTCGCTCGCCGGGGAAGTGGTCTTTTGCCGCGCCTGAGCCTCGGCCGCCGCTTTCGCGGCAGATTCGGTCTTTTCGATTTGAGCGATTCGCTGCTGGGCTTCGGCGTCGTACTGGCTGCCCGGATGACGGGCCAGAAACGCCTGCAACGCGCCCTTGTCGTTTTTGTCCAGGCGGGCCCAATCGGACTGCTCGGCCTGGCGCGCGGCAGCCTCACCGGCCTGACGCCGTAGTTGCGCCGCCAGGTTTCGCGCCTCCGCGGCATGTGCGCCCTCGGCATGCTTTTGCAGAAATTCATCGATCTGCTCCGGGCTGCCGCTATTGCGAATCCGATCCCAATCCTGAGCTTCCACTTCCGCGGCGCTCGGGGTTCGAATCGCCTTCGACATCGTGATTTGCGCGGCCGGGGGCTGCACGGTTTTCCCCGGGTTAAAGTTGGACCGGAAACTCACGGAAGTGTAGCCGCTGCTGGTAAGTTCCACCTGGTGCTCGCCGGGACTCACTTCTGTCTGAAAGGCGCCGCCTTCGCCCACCTGCCCGACAACTCGTCCGTCAATCGCCACCTGGGCGCCCGGCAAGGCCCCGGCAAGCTGGAGAGCGGCCGGTGCGGGAGAGAGTTCAAATACCACTTGCCGCTGCTCCCCCTTTTTGACTTCAATGCCCTGGGCCGGGGGTGTGACGAACCCGTCTTTTTCCACCCGCACGGAGTAGTTTCCGGAATCGACCGGAATTCTGAGCGTGCCATGCTCGGTAACCCGCCGATATAGCCTGTTGTTGAGGTAGACCCTTGTATTGTCCTGGCCGGTTGCGACCACCAGTTCCCCGACATCCCGGTCGAGCGACAGGAAGACGTCGATGGTGGGGTTTGGCCGGACATCCGCAACCAGCTTTTGCTGGCCAACGGTCAACTGGTGGGTGCCTTCCCGAAGATCGCGTACGGAAACTCCGGTTCCATCTGCCCCGGTCTTGCCGACCGGGGTGCCATCCACCGCAACTCCCTGGGCACCACAATTACAGGCCACATTCCCGACCTGGCCGACGTTGGTCACCACGGCCGCTTGCGCAGCCTTGGCGGTGACCGGCCGTACCAGTTGGGGAGCTTGGCCAACCTGGCTGCGCCAGTGGGCTTCCAGTTCGGCCCCGCCTCCCGTTACCCGGAGCTTGTGTTGCCCCGGGGCTATTCCCGACAGCGTGAATTGGCCGTCTCGCAGCTTGGCGGCCGGACGGTCGTCGAGGTATACAAGGCCGTCTTCCAGGTTCGTATTCACCTGCAGCACCTGCGGAAGCGGTTCCAGGGAAAGCGGTATTTCTTCCGCCGACGATTTCTGCGTCAGGGTGATGGACTTGCGGTAAGTGGTGTAACCGTCCTTGGCTGCCGTCAGGGTGTAGTTTCCCGGCGGCAACTTAAGAGCGCATTCCGGGAGCGTGCAGGTTTTCTCTCCTATCCGGACCACCGCTCCCGCTACGTCTGAACGGAACGATACCGCGACACCGTTCGAGCGCATCCAGCGAGGGATGACGAACACACCGGCGAGAATCGCCGCGGCCGCGCCGGCAATCATCACCAGGCGCTTCGAGTTGGCTGGAGCGGCCTTCGGGGGAGGTTGCCGAACCGGCTCGGGCGGGGAAACCGCCGGCGGTTCGTACACCTCCGCTGGAGCCGTCGCCACTTCCGCCGGTTGTTCCGAATCCAGCGTGGAGACAGCCTCCCACTCGCGTTCGCGCGCCGCCAATTCCAGTGATTCCAACCGCGCTTTGAGAGTAGCCCCGGCGTCGCCAAGCAGGCTGCCGAACTCGGCTTCGGCCTTGTGCAACAGTTCAGCGCCCAGCCGGAGATCGCCGGCCTCGATCGCATCGGAGGCCGTGCCGAGCGCCTTCCGCGCGGCCTTCGAGCGTGCTTCGGCCAGAAGCTTCTCCGTGCGCCGGATCTGGTCCTCCAGACCCGGATAGCGGTCGTCTATCGTCCGCAGACTCTTCCAATGTTCGAGGGCGGCATCGTAGTTGCCGGCGGCGTCCGCTTCGCGAGCGCTTTTTACGACTTCGTCCACCCGGCTTCGTTTCCGGCGCACCTGCTCCAATTCACTCCGGAACGAATTCTCGTTCGGAAAACGGCGCAAAGCTTCGACCAGGATCTCTTCGCGGCGGGCGAGATCTGGCGTAGTTTTTAACTCGGCCGACACCTGGGTTCGATACGCCGCGGCGGCGCGCTGGCGGGCTTCGCGAACCTCCTTTTTCAGGGCGGAAGACGCCGAATGATCCTTAAACCGCGAGAGGATGCCGTCGGCAATCCTTTCCGCTTCGTCGAGATCGCCCTCGGCCGCCAGCCGGCGGGCCCGTTCGAGAGTCTCCACCTGCTCCTCGATCGCTACCGACAGAGCTTCGATTTCCATATCGCCGCGATACAGTTTCGAAATCTCCCGGGCCCGCTCCGCGAGCCGGCCCAAATCTTCGGCCGCCACGATCCGCGCGGCGCCCTCGAGCTGCCGCAGCTCGTCGACGCAACGCCGCCGCTCCTCCCGGCGGGCGGCGTCGCGGAGCTGCTCCTCGATGGCGGCCTTACGCTGGACCAGTTTCCTGGTGTCCGGATAGATCCGAAGCGTCTCGTCGAGGGTTTCCCGGGCCTTCTGTAATTCGCCGGATTGTTGTAGTTGTTTCGATGTTTCCAGGGCCTGTTCGATGGCTTCGCTGCGCCTTTTGTCTTCGATCTTCGCCCGTAAGCCGGAGGGCGGCACAAACGACGCATCCAGGTCCGACGCCTGGTGGAGCAATGCTTCGGCTGCCTGCCAGTTGGATTTGACGGCCAGCTTCGCCTGCCCGGTGTGCGCTTCCAGCGATTCCTGGCGGACGATGAGGTCGTCGGCCGCGGATTCAACTGCTTGTCTCAGCCGGTTCCGGCATTCATCCCACTGGCCCTTTTCTCCGAACTCCCGACTCGCCGCAACCAAGCTTTGCGCGCGTTCGCGCCGGGCGAGCCCGGATTTGGCCGCCTGTTCCAGTTCCGCAAACGCGCCGGGGACCTGTGCCTGGGCCTCCGCCGCCAACTTAACGGCGCCAGGGTAGTCCAATTTTTGCAGGGCTGCCTGAATCTGAGCCGTCCAGCTCTGCACTGCCTGCTGCTGGCGAACCGCCTTCAGTCGTTCATTAAAGTGGGCATCGTCCGGATACTTCCGCCGGGCTTCTTCGAGAATCTCAATCTGGCGCTCCGCGGACGGTTCCCCGGCCAACCGGCGATCCACCGCACCGCGGAACTCCGCGGCATTCCTGGCTTCGGCGTCGGCGATCCGCTGGACGACATCCAGGAAGCCCGGATGCCGCGGGAACCTCGGCAGATACTCGTTGCAAATGGCTCGCGCGCCGGCAAGATCTCCCGCCGCGACTTTGGCGCGGCTTTCTTTCAGCCTCTGCAACTGCGTCCCGGTATAGTCGGACAGTTCTTTCAGTTCCCCATCTTCAGGCCAGGCCGCCGCGAGGGAATGCAATTCCTCCATCATGCGGTCGATGTCCGCATCGGTCGAATTCGCCTGGGCGCTACGAGCCACGGCGAGCCCTTGCTCCAGCGCTTTCTGGCGGGCGATTTCGCGTTCCTGCCGCCGACGTGCCGCCTCCAATTCCGCGCGCTTGGCAAGCAGAGTCGGGTCGTCCGGACTTTCCAACAGCCCGGCTTCCAATTTCTGGAGAGCCGCAAGGTAATCGGCGGCTGCCTCGGACTCGGAAATGGCAGCCAGCACGATGGTGGTCGACTCCTGCTGTTTCTTTCGTTGGATCCGTGCGGTCAGATCCCGAGCGGGTTTGAATTTCTTATCCAGCGCCTGGCCGAGTTCGAGATACCGTTCGGCCGCTTTCCAGTCCTGGTCCACCGCCGATTCGGACCGCTCCACCAGGTCGTTGATAACCGAACGGCGAAGCGTGGCATCCGCGGGATCCATTTCATAAGCGTCGCGAAATGCGCGCAAGGCATCCTCGTGCCGGCGCTCGGAAGCCGAAAGGCAGGCTTCCGATAACAACCGCCGTCCGTCGGTTCTCTTTTGGCGGAGTTGTTCGAGGCGCGTGCGCTGGCTGTCAAACTCGCCCGGGAACTGGCCGGAGGCGGAGGCGAACAGGCCATCGGCTTCCTCCAGGTCGCCGCGGTCCAGACTTTTGGCGATCCGTTCCCTCCATCGGGCGATCGCGCCGGCCCTGGCATCGTTCCTGGCCTTTTTGACAAGGCGGATTTGCTCTTCCAGGCCCTCGAAATCCGGGTAAACGAACCGCATGCGGGACCACTGTTCCACGGCTTTCTCGAAGTCGGCATCCCGTTCGGCGGCCCGCGCGGCTTCCTCGATCTGAGCAACCTGCTGTTGCAACTGCTGTACCTGCCGCAATTGTTCCGAAAAATCGGATTCCTGGGGATATTGCTGGCAGGCTTCGTGGAGCAGCTCGATGCGGCGTGAAAGGTTTCGCGTCGCACTCAGACGTTCCGCCAGCCCGGCGCGAAACGCCTGCTGGATTGCCTTCTGCTTCTCCTCGATCTCCCTCCGCAGAGCGGTAAACAGAGATTGCCCCGGGAACTGCTCCAGAAACTGCACGCAGATGGAGAGGGCCGATTCGAAATCGTCCCGCGACGCCAGTTGCCGGGCATGCGCGAGGGCCGCGTGCAGTGCGTTGTGTTCTTTCTTGATGGTTTGGTAGAACTCGTTATACTCGACAATCAGATGCCGGGGGCCCGGCGTCTTCCGCGTCAGCTCCAGCAGGTGTTCCAAATTCTGCAACGCCTCGTCCGCGTCGTATCTCTCCCAGGCCTCCTGCGCGGCACGAAAAAGCTGATTTTGCTCCTGAAGCCGGCTCTTAACCTCGTTCTGGCGGGCGTCGACCTGGTCGAGCATCCGCTGGACGCGAGGGTCCTTGGGAGACGCGATGAGAGCCGACCGCAACGCCCTGCGGGCCTCGTCGAAAGCCGAATTCTCGAGGCGTTCGCCGGCTACCCGCAGAAGTTCCGCGATCTTTCGTTCCGCGCGGACCCGCTCGACTTCCGTCTTCAACGCCAGAGCCGGCTGATGCTGGGAATCGAGTTCCAGGACCTCCTGCACCTTGCGATGTGCCAGCGCGTATTCTTCAGCCCGGAAGTAACGCTCGGCTTTTTCATACAGGGCATCCGTGGTTCGCGATAGCATGGCACGGTCCACGACTTGACGCAGCTCGCGAATCTCCGGGTCGGAATGCCCTTCCGCTTCGAGTTCCACTAGAAGCTCGGAAGCAAACTGATAGTCGTTTTGTTCCAGGCTTTTGCGGACCTTTTCCACGCGAACGCGGGTATCCCGGGAATCGAAAATGTGGCCTAACGGTTCGTTGCGCTGTGCCTGCCGGAGGGTATCGGCAAACTCGGCCGCGGTTGTGAACCGCATCAACGGATCTTTCGCCATGGCCTTGTTCACAACCTGGCTCACCAGCTTGGAAACCGAGGGATTCACTTCACACGCCAGAGGCGGCTGCCAGTACATCACCGCCCCGGCGGTCTCCACGTCGGAGGGACGGCGGAACGGCTGTTGGCCGGTGAGCATTTCATAACTCACCGTGGCCAACGAGAACAGGTCGGATTTGCGGCTCAGGGACTTCATGTTGAGCTGTTCCGGAGCCATGTACTCGAGCGTTCCTTTGACACCCGTCGCGGAGTTGCTGCCGAGCAGGTGGGCAACGCCGAAATCGATCACTTTTACCGAATACTCGTCGATTACAAAGATATTGCGTGGTTTTACGTCTCGATGCAAAAGGCCATTTTCGTGGGCTGCGTGAAGGGCGCGGCAGGTTTGCGTAATGATCTCAACGGCCCGGTCGACTCCCAGCGGCCGCGAGGTATCTTTGGTGGGGTGCAGAAGGTCGTACAACGTGTTCCCCGGAAGCAGAGGCATGACGTAGTACGGTTTGGTAACGCCATCTTCCTCGTATTCCCCCATATCGAGGATGTCGACGATATTGGGATGGACGATCTTCCGGAGGGTGTCGATTTCGCGATAGAACAGATCCAGTACAGACTGCGTCGAGACATCGTGGAGGGTTTTGATGGCAACGTCCCGCCGCATAAGCGGATCGAATGCCCGGTACACCACCCCCATGCCGCCACGACCGATGGCCTCCAGGAGCTGGTATCGGTCCCGGATTGTCTTCAGCTCTGCCACTCCCTACAAGCCCCGCCTCGAGCGATTACATACAGCATACCAATCTGAACCAAACGGGAATGCCCATAAGTGATTGACAGCGACCGCCAACTTCCGTGGATTGAGTCGAGTGCGGAACCGATTTCCAGGCGGCGATGGTGAGACGTCCGGGGCGCGTGGCACAGGCTATCGAGCCTGTGTCAGGTGCAACCGGCATTCCTGCCGGTTTCCGGTTTCAGGGGGCGCCGTCTGGCTTTTCGGCCTGGAGTTTCTTCTCCTCCAGCTCCGCCCATCTGGCGTACAAATCGTCAACCGCGCCTTGCGCTTCTAGCACATCCCGGTAGGTCTGCTGCAGGCGGCGCCCGTCGATCACCACCTCGGGAGCTTCCAGTTCCGCCTGTTTGGCTACCAGCGCCCGCTCCGCTTCCGCGATGCGCTGCTCGATGGAAGCGTACTCGCGCGCCTCCAGGTAGGAGAGCTTCTTCGCCGCGGGCGCGGACTTCGGCGCCGCCGCCGACCCCGACTTCGCTTTGGGCTGCTTCCGCCCGCGCAGCCACTCTTCCCACTGCCCGTAATCGGCAAATCGCTCCGCCGTCCCCTCGCCGTCGAGGCCCACCACCACGGTAGCGACACGGTCGAGCAGGTAGCGGTCGTGCGCCACCAGCACCAGCGCGCCGCGGAACTCCACCAGGCTCTCCTCCAGAATCTCGAGGGTGGGAATGTCCAGATCGTTGGTCGGCTCGTCGAGCAGCAGTACGTCGGCGGGCTCGAGCATCAGCCGCGCAATCGAAACGCGGGCCTGCTCGCCTCCGGAAAGACGCCCTACCGGCTGGTCCAACTGCTCGCTCGAAAACAGAAAACGCGCGGCCCAGCCGGCCACGTGGATCACGCGGTCCTGGTAGAGGACCGAGTCGCCCTCCGGGGCCAGCGCGCGCCGGAGTGTCAGGTCGGCGTCAAACTGACGGTTTTGTGCAAAGTACACCACCCGCAGGCCCTCCGCCCTTTCGATCTCGCCCCGGCTGGGCTTCAACCCCCCTTCGAGCAGACGAAGCAGGGTAGTTTTTCCGCTTCCGTTGGCGCCCACCAATCCCACCCGCGCGCCCGCGGTGAGGGCGAAGTCGAGGTCTTCGAACAGCGTCCTCCCCCCGATTTCGAACCCCACGGCGTCGAGGTGCAAAAGACGCCTGGTTTTGCGGCCGGTGGCCGTGAAGTCGATGGCGGCCGTGGCGGTGTGGCCCCGCGCATTCAAGTCCGCCAGCTCCTCCATCAACTCCCGCGCCTTGCCAATGCGCGCTTTGGACTTTCGGGTGCGGGCTTTGGCGCCGCGCCGCAGCCATTCCATCTCGCGCCGCACGCGGTTCTCGACGGCCTCCTGCCGTTTTGTCTGTGCATGCAGAAACGCCGCCTTATTTTCCAGAAAAGTACTGTAGTTTCCCGCGACGCGCAGTATCCCTCCCGGATAGCAACGATTTAATTCGAGCATCGTAGTGGCGGTATTTTCGAGAAAATAACGGTCGTGGCTGACTACCACCGAGGCAAATGGAGCCGCCGCCACCAGCGCTTCCAGCCATTCGATGCCGGCCAGGTCCAGGTGATTGGTCGGCTCATCCAGCAGCAGCAGATCCGGCTTGCGCGCCAGCGCCTGGGCAATCGCCAGCCGCTTCCTCCATCCGCCCGAAAGCGACGCCGCCTCCAGGCCGAAGTCCTCGAAGCCGGCCTGTCCCAGCGTTTCCCGGATGACCCCTTCCCGCTCCCCGGCGGGCACCGCGGAGTTCTGGGCAGCTTCCCGAATCAAAAACTCCACCGTCTGGCCGGCGGCAAACTGCGAATCCTGGGGGACGTAGCCGAGCCTGGTCTGCTTCCGCACGGCCACCTCGCCCGCGTCCGGCTGGATGCCGCCGGCCAGGATCTCGAGCAGCGTGGACTTGCCGGAGCCGTTGGGTCCGATCAATCCGATACGGTCGCCTTCGGCGATGGTAAACGAGAGGTCCTGGAAAAGCGGTACGGCCCCGTAGGTCTTCGCCAGGTTCCGGGCATTGATCAGGAGTGCCAACTAACGAGTCTATCCAATTGCCGCAGCCGGCCCGGAACGGGGGTTGGCCACGGGCGTTTTCGTCCGACCGGAGGCGGAAGACGACCGCCACCGAGACTTCTTCCGTCCCAGGCGTGAATCTTTGAAGCCAATTCACCCGTTTTCGGAGTCCAATAAAGTATGAGGTATTGGAGTTACCTGGTCGCGAAACTGCTGCTTGCCGGGGCTCTGTTTTACGGGCTGTGGGACATCCTGTACTCTACCTTATCCGACCCGGAAACCTTCATGTATCAACAAATGGACCGGTTCGGTCAGGATCTCGAGTGGACTTCGATCATCCTGGGGCTCTGGTTGCTAGGGGTTGGAGTGCTGTACCTGATTGTCTGGGACCAGCGCAACCGGTGCCGTACCTGCCTGCGGCGGCTGCGCATGCCGATCGCCAAAGGCTCGTGGGGCAGCCCGCTGCTAAAGGGTTTGCCGTCCATCGAGTATATTTGCCCGTACGGCCACGGCACCTTGCGGGTCTCAGACGCCAGCCTGGCCGGAGACGACGAAGAAGACTGGGTCAAGCACGACGATATGTGGAAAGAGCTGTTCGAGACCAGTGACAAGGCCCAGCGGTAAACCGGGCGCCGGCGTGGGGCCGCCGGCAACGGGAATTTACGGGACAGTGGGTCGATCTTCGAAAGTGGGATTGATCGTTTGCCGGGAGGGCTTTTCCGCTCCGGAGAACCGGAGGTAGGGCCCGTGGCTGCCGTCGGGAAGGACGGTATCGACGGAGGTCAATGCCTGGCCGAGTTGCAGCGCCGTCAGCTCACGGGCGCCGCGGAGGTTGGCGGCCCGGAAATCGGCGCCGAGCAGGCGCGCGCCATGGAAACGGCAGCCTTTGAGGACCGCGCCCTGGAAACTGGCCCCCCGGAGACTGGCGTCGCGGAGATCGGCGCCGCTGAGAATGGCCTTCTTGAACCTGCTTCCCAGCAGTTGAGCGCGCAACATGCGGGCTCCCGTCAAATCCGCCTCCAGGAAATCGGTGTGGATCAGGCGCGCCAGCGAGAAGTTGGCCTGCCGGAGGCGCGCGCGATGAAAGCGGCAGAAATCGATGCGGGCGTTGTAGAAGATGGCGCCATCCAGGTCGGCGTCCGAAAACAGGCATTCAAACATTCTGGCCTGGTGGAAGCCGGCCTTGTGCAACTGGCTGAACGAGAAATCGCAGTGGTGGATGTGGGTTTCCAGCCAGCGCGTGCCGGCCAGGCGCGCCTCTTGAAAAGTGATTCGGTCCAAAGACGTTTCCGAAAAGTTGGCGTCCGGAGCCGAGCAGCCCTCCAGTTTCACGCTGGTGAGCGCCGCACCCTGCCATTCGGTTGAGCCTAAGCCGGCGTGGGGGAAGGCGCAATCTTCCAACACGGCGTCCGAGAAGTCGGTATTGGCCAGATCGGCCTCCTTCAACTTCATGTTCCGGAACGTCGCATGCGCCAGAGTTGCGTTCCGGCAGGTGATCTCTTCCACCTCTAACCCATCGAAAAGAACGGGTTCGCCTCCCGGGCGGCCTTCCACCCAGGCTGCGTGTGCCAGCACGCGGTTCGAGAACTCGATCCTCGCCGCCGCCTTTCCGTCGTCGGCCGGCTCCTCGCGGGCTGCTTCGATCCGAATCGTCATCATTTTGCTTATCGGTCAGGGGCAGCCCGGCTATGAACGTGCGTCAATCCGGCGGGACAACAACGAAAGGATTGCGCCTCCCGGCGCACGTTCAACATTGTTACGCGAAATTGTTCTATGCTTTGGGTGTGGAGGCGTGCCGGATTGGCAGCCGGCGTGCTCAGGACATTCTGGCGCGGTAATGAAACGTGAGAGAATAAACCCTAGGAAGCATCGAGTGGCCCTGCGCGCACGACTCTCCAAAAAAAGCCTTCTCGGACGGCTGTTTCAAAGCCGGCTGGCGACCATTGCTGTGTTCTTTGGAGTGGTCTTCGCCGCCACCTCGATTGGTGTTTTTGCGTACTTTTACAACTACTATGGACGGCTGGTCGACAAGAAGCTGGCGGAGGGACCGTTCAGCAATACTTCGCTTCTCTACGCATCGCCGGAGACAGTCAGCGTTGGCGACGACCTGACCCCTCTCGAGCTGGTCGGGATGCTGCGACGCCGCGGTTACAACGAGATGCGAACCAACCGCCTGGGCTGGTTCCACGTCCGGCCGGACGCCGTGGAAATTTTTCCCGGCTCGGAATCCTACTTTACCCGCGAGCCCGCGGTGGTGAAATTCGACGGCGGAACGGTATCCCAGATCATTTCCCTCCAGGACAACACCGAGCGGACAGCCTACTCGATCGAACCCGAGCTGGTTACCAACCTGTTCGATTCGAGCCGGCTCAAACGTCGCATCGTTCACTTTGCCGACATTCCCCAGGTGCTGGTGGACGCCGTGCTGTCCGGCGAAGACAAACGCTTTTTCCAACACTCCGGTTTTGACCCGCTGCGAATCCTGAAGGCGGTGATTACCGACGTCCGGGAGCGCCGGCTGGACCAGGGAGCGTCCACGTTGAGCATGCAGCTCGCCCGCTACTTCTGGCTCGACAACGACAAGAAATGGGGACGCAAAGCGGCCGAAGTTATCATCACCATCCAGTTGGAACGCAAGCTGACCAAGCAGCAGATCTTCGAGTACTACGTGAACCAGGTGGACCTCGGCTTCCACCGCAGCTTTTACATCCACGGCTTCGGAGAAGGTGCACAGGTCTTTTTCGGAAAGAACATCCGCGATATCACGCTCCCCGAGGCGGCCCTGATGGTGGGCATCATGCCCGGTCCCAGCCTGTACGACCCTTACCGCCACCCCGACCGCGCTCTCAAGCGGCGCAACGCCGTGCTGGCGCGCATGTTGGACGACGGACACATCGGCAAGCAGCAATATGAACGGGCAACCGCAGCTCCCCTGGGGCTGGCGGACACGCCGGCGGAGGCTCAGGACGCCTCTTACTACGTGGATGTGGTGAGCAACCGCCTTCAGGATCGGTTCGGGAACCTGAACTTCAAGGAAGGGTCCTACCGGGTATACACCACCATCGACATGAATCTGCAGCACGCGGCGCTCGAAGCCGTGCGCATCGGTATGCAGCAGGTGGATAAGCAGTTGGAAGGCCGCCGCCGCCGCCACCCGGACCTGCCGCAGGCCCAGGTGGCGATGGTGGTTCTGGACGCGCAGACGGGCGAGGTGAAGGCGCTGGTCGGGGGCCGGAACTACGGCGAAAGCCAGCTCAACCGGGTGCTCGCAATGCGGCAGCCGGGGTCGGCTTTCAAGCCCTTCGTGTACGCGGCCGCCCTGGATTCCGCATTCGAGGACGGCGTCCGGCCGATAACCACCGTAACGCAAATTCTGGACGAACCCACCACTTTCTGGTACGACGAGAAGCCTTACGAGCCGAGCAATTTCAAGGACCATTTCTACGGTTTGGTGACGCTGCGCGAAGCCATCACCAAGTCGCTGAACATCCCCACCATCAAGCTGGCCGAAATGGTGGGTTATGACAAGGTGGTGGATGTGGCGCGAAAGGCCGGATTCACTTCCGAGATCCTGCCCACGCCGGCGGTGGCGCTGGGTTCCTATGACGTTACCCCGCTCGAGGTCGCCGGCGCCTACACGGTGTTTCCGAACCAGGGCGTCTACATCCGCCCCAGATTCATCAAACGCATCGTGGATCCGGAAGGCAAGACGGTCTACCAGAGCCAGATGGAATCGCATCCGGCGATCGATCCGCGGGTGAACTACATTATGGTGGACCTGATGGAAGGCGTGCTTCGAAACGGCACCGGCGCGGGTGTCCGGGCCGCCGGGTTCACGCTGCCGGCCGCCGGGAAGACGGGGACCTCCCACGACGGGTGGTTTGCGGGATTCACCAGCAAACTGATCTGCGTCGTGTGGGTGGGTTTCGACGACAACACCCCGCTGTTTCTCGAAGGCGCCCACTCAGCGCTGCCGGTGTGGACGGAGTTCATGAAGCGGGCGCACACCTACCGCGAGTACCGGGGTGTCCAGGATTTCGAGGCGCCCGACGGGGTGGTGCGTGTGGATGTCGATCCGACCACCGGCGAGCTGGCTACCCCCTACTGTCCCCAGGTTTCCAACGAGCCATTCATCGCGGGCACCGAGCCGGTTCGCGTCTGCCATCTCCATTCCGGCGGGCAGATACGGACGCAGATTGCCGGATGGGACGTGCCGGACGCCGTAGCCGGGACGGACGGGACCGCGGCGCCGGGGTCTCAACCGGGCCAGGAGCCGCAGCGCCAGGCCTACGCCAAACCGCCGAAAAAGGCCGCCATTCGCGCCCAGGTTCCACCCAAAGCCGACGAGGGTGCATCGAAAAAGAAAAAGAGTCTGCTAGAGCGTCTTAGAGATATATTTAGGTAGGGGAAGAGAACACTCCCCGGCTGAAGGGAGGCTCACATGAGTTGGACGAGAATCGCCTCGTTTGCCTTTGCCGGATCCTTGTGTGTAGCGCTAGCCGGCGCGCAGCCCGCTCCCAGCCAACCTCAGACGCGGCCCCCGGATTCTCCGAACTCTGCCACCGCTGCCGTGGAAACGCCTCCGGCGGCCCCCATCTCAACGCCGGAAGCCACACCGGCGCGTACCCTGTCACCGCTCGAGCGCGCCGACATTTTCATGGCGCGCAAGATGTACCGGGATGCGATCGACAGCTACACCGTCGCGGCTGAGAATATCGCCGTGATTTACAATAAGATCGGTATCGCCTACCAGTACCTTTCCGACACGCGGAAGGCCGAGGATTTTTACAAACAGGCGCTCAAAGTGAAGCCGGAATATTCCGAGGCGTGGAATAACCTGGGCACGGTGTATTACGCCAGGAAAAAATATAAAGACGCTACAAAATACTACGAAAAAGCACTGAAATTTTCTCCGAATTCGGCATCCATTCACAGTAACCTGGGCACCGCCTACTTCGCCCGGAAAAAATACGACGACGCGATGAAGGAGTACCAGCTTGCGCTGAAGCTGGACCCGATGGTTTTCGAAACCCGCGGCACGCAGGGCGTGCTACTGGAGGACCGCACCGTCGAAGAGCGGGCCAAATTCTACTTCTACTTGGCGCGCGCGTATGCCCGCAGCGGCCAATCCGATCTGGCCCTGCAGAACCTGCGTAAGGCGCTCGAGAGCGGCTACGCCAAGGTCAAGGAGGAAATGGAGAAGAACCCCGACTTCGCTTCCTTGCGGGATAATCCCGAATTCCAGCGATTGCTGAAGCTGGAGCCGCGGGTTCTTTAGGATGCGGGACCGCTCGCGCTTTGCCGCCACCGTCCTGGTTGTGGCGGTCCTTCTGCTGCCGGCCTGCGGGGGCGGTCCGAAAACTCCCGGCGGCCGCGTCGCCTTCTTGTACCCCTCCAACCTGACGGGCGATCAGCGTCTGGATTGGCTGGGAGCGGCGGCTGCCGCCTCCACCACCCTTCGGCTGTCTTCCGAGCCTGTGCTGTGGGCCTTCCCGGTTGCTTCTTCGGACGATGCGTACCTGGAACGCGCCAACCACATGCTGGAGGGATACTACACCCGTGAACATGCGCAGCTTCGCTTTTTCCTGTCTTTGCGAAACCTGAAAACCAATCGAGCGGAACGGCGTTGGGTGATTGATGTGCCTGGCGCGGGCGGCGTCTTTCGGGTCTCCGACGAGCTGGCCAACTCGTTGGGGACCCGCGTCCTGCCGCCGGCGACAAAAAGCCTTGACGCCCTGCGAGCATACGCCATGGCCGCGACGGCTGCCGACACCCGGACCGCGGCCGGGTACTTACACACTTCGATCGACGCCGATGCGGACTTCGGTGCGGCCTATGTGTCGCTGGCGGAGCTGCTGATCCGGGAACGGGACGGCGAAGCCGCCGAGGCGCTGTGTTCGCGGGCGGCCGGGCGCAGACTGCCGGCCCCGACCGCCGCCCGGTTGGAGGTTCTGAAAGCGAACCTCTCCGGCGACCAAAACTCGCGCTTGGCGGCGCTGGAGAAACTGGCGTCGCTGACCCCCGCCGACGCCGACATTCAAATCGCCATCGGAAACCTCGAATGGAGCCACCGGAATCCGGCCGCCGCGGCGCGCTGGTTCGGGAAGGTGGTGGCGCTCGAGCCGGACAACGCCAACGCCTGGAACCTGTTGGCTTACGCCCAGGCTTACCAGAGCCACTTTCAGGAGGCCCTGGGAAGCCTCGGCCATTACCGCAAGATTAGTCCGGGCGACCCCAACGCGTTCGATTCCATCGGGGAAATCAGCTTTCTGATGGGCAATTTCCCCGAAGCCGAACAGGCGTTTCTGGCCGCCAGCAAGAGGGATCCCGACTTTCTGGAGGGCGCTCCGCTGCTGAAGGCGGCGTATTCGCGCCTGTTCGCCGGCGACGTCGAGGCCGCGTTGACCGACTTCCAGTTGTACGCGGACTACCGCCGCGCGCGGGGGGACCAACTGGCCGGGATCCGCGAAGTAAAGTTTCGATACCTGTGCGGAAAACGCACCGAGGCGATCGAGCGCATGAAAAATCTGGTGAACACTCTCGGCCCCCAAAACAGCTCGTTCGCCGCGACGGAGCTGGCGATCTGGTCGCTGCTGGCCGGCGACCGCCGCCAGGCAACTGCCTGGGCCGATACGGCGCGCCAGAAAGCCGGGCTGCCACAAGCCCAGGGCGCCGCGGCCCTGGCCGAGTTCGTCACGCAGCCTCCGGCGTCCGCCTCGGAGTGGGCGAAGCGGGCGGAAACGGCCTTCCCCGCGGGCTTTCCCGAGATTTTGAAGAAGCTCGCTCTGGGTTATGCGCTGGTGCTCGACGGCCACTTTGGGGAAGCCGCTTTGGTGTGGAAGGAGGTTGTTGAGCAAACGCCTCCCGTGACCGATTGTTTCTACCGGGCGATTTATGGCTGGTGCCTGTTTGAAAACGGCTCTTTCGAGCAGGCCAGGCGCGCGTTGGCGGTTTACCCATTGCCGTCGTCCCAGGGAATCGATTCCTTCCTGCCGTTGGTGGTACCTCGTTATTTCGAGTTGCGCGCCGAACTGGCGTCGAAGGCCGGACATAAGGAGGAAGCGGCGCGGGCCGCGGAAGTATTTTCCAAACTTGGAGGCGCCGCCGCGCGCGGCTCCGGCCCGCCACGCTAGATTCCGCCGGCTCCGAAACCCCAACCGCCAGACGTATTTTTGATCACGCGGGAGAATTTAGATTGACCACCATTACGATGTTTCGTCACGGGCAGGCCGGCAACCGGGCCAACTACGACACCCTATCGCCGCTCGGCCGCGAACAAGCGCGGCTATTAGGCCGCTATCTGAGCCGCCGCGGGCTGTGCTTCGACGCCGTTTATTGCGGTGCGCTCGAGCGGCATCAAGCAACCTTCCGCCCGGTGGCCGAGGCCTTCGCCGAGGCAGGCCACCCGTGGCCGCGGCCCGTAACCGACGTCCGCTGGAATGAATTCGACATCGTGCGGGTGTTTCGAGAGATGGCGCCGCGGCTCGCGGCTGCCGAGGCCGGGTACCGCCGGCATTTCGACGAGTTGCGGGAGCAGATGGAGCGACCCGAAAGCCACGTCCATCATCAATGGACGCCGGCCGACAACCTGACGGTGCGGGCCTGGATCGACGGCACCTATCCGTACACGGGCGAAAGCTGGAGCGAGTTCTCGGCCCGCGTACTGGCGTGCCGGGAGACGCTGGCCGCGCACGGCGACGGCGCGCAGGTGGCGGTTTTCACTTCAGCCACGCCGATCGCCATCTGGATGGGAGAATCGCACCACCTGCCGGCGACACGAGTGATGGAACTGGCCGCCGTCCAGGCCAACACGTCGTTTTCCACTTACCTGCTGCAGGGTGACGAGATCCGCCTGGCATCCTTCAACGAAAAGCCCCACCTCGAAGAAGACCGGCTGATCACCTATCGCTGAGAGCCGGTGGAAGAGCCCCCGGAACGCCCTTCGCGGCGGTCGCCGGGCAGTTGAGCCGCGCGCGGCAGCAAGCGGGTCTGCGCCGCTATTGCCGCACGCCGCTAAGGTGTATTACTTAATCGCACGTGAGTGACGCTACAGAAGCCTAAGGGCACCGCCGATGGACGTGAAGATCCTATCCCATCCCGCCCTCCCCCTGGTGATTCTCCTGCTGTTGATTCGTTTGTACACGATTGCCTACCTGGCGCCTGTGGTCGGCGATTATCACGACGACGGCATCTACCTGGCAACTGCAAAATCCATCGCGGAAGGCAACGGCTATCGAATCGCCAGCCTTCCGGAAGAGATTCCGCAGACGAAATATCCCTTTCTGTTTCCGGCGCTGCTGGCGGTGGTGTGGTGGGTATTTCCGGTGTTTCCGGCAAACGTCCCGGCGCTGAAGCTGGTGCCCCTGCTGTTCGGGGTCTTGTGGGGATGGGCGGTATGGCTGGCCTTTCGGGAGCGGCTGGGGCAAGGCGGCGCCGCCTGGCTGGGGGTGCTGACTCTGGCCCTGCCGTGGAGTGTCTATCTCAGCTCCACACTCCTTTCCGAAATGCTGTTCGCGGCGTTCACCTGGCTGGCCCTGGGACAAATTGGCCGCCCCAGCGACAAGCTACGAACGAAGGAGACGATTTCCGCCGGCGCTTTGGCGTCGGCCGCTTTTCTGGCGCGAACAACAGGAATCGCCCTGATCATCGCCGGCGTACTCGCTCTGGCCAGCAGGAGGGCGTGGAAGCAGGCCGCCCTTTTTTTGGGGACGAGCGTCGCGTTGTGCAGTCCCTGGGCGATCTAGCCCATTTTCCGCATCTTTTTTGGGACGTGTCTGCGTTATCACGGGGTTAGGAGCCAGACTTGCTATTGTTTGTCACTACAATCGTCGGCTGGATCGAATAGGGTCTTCTCGGGAAGCGTCAGATCCAGACGGTCCAGGTGAACCCGCGGCCACGGTAGCGCAACGTTCAGCGAGTGCAGCACCATGGCTTCTTCGGGCCGGGGAGTGCTGACGCGTTCCAGTTCCAGTTTCATCCCGTCCACCTTGCGCAGCAGGTACACGCCTTCCAGTTGCCGCACCAGTTCCTCGGTCTGTTGCAGGACGTGCCAGTGCACCACCTGGCGCGGTTTCGCGGCCCGCTTCTGGTTTCCCGACGCGTTCTCCAGCGTGGACGCGGGAAGATCCTCGCGGCGCACGCACACCCAACTCGACATCCCCGGATGACGCGCCAGGATCGATCCGATACGCCGGTCGATTTTCTCCGGATTCACCAGCCGTCCCTGGCGCACCGTGTTTTCGAGACGATCCAAATGAGCTTTCAGTTTGGACAGCATGCGGTGGTGGATGCCTTTCTCCTTCTGCGCACATCCCCGGCTGCGTACCAGGATTAGGCGGTCCCCCTCTTCCTCGCCCACCTCCTGCACCTCCACCACGGCGTCACCGGTGCCCGGGTCGGCGCGCTTGATCTGCCAAGCTCCATGCTGCACTTGTTCTCCAAATCGCTCGGACGCGCCCCGACGATCGGCCAGAACATAACGGACCGTGGACTCCCGAATCAGTTTGAGGCTGTCCTCGGTGACCATCCCCCGATCCATGCACAGCGTGCGATCCGCCAGACCAAACCGCGCTCCCAGTCGCTTCAGCATGCCCGCCACGGTTTTGTGATCTCTCACATTGCCAGCCAGCACTTCATAACCCACCGGATACCCTTCGCGATCCACTACCGCTCCGATGGTGACCTGCTTGCAGTCCGGCCGATGATCCCTGGAGTAGCCCCGCGCCGCCTTCGGATTACTCTCCATTTGTCCCTCGAAGTAAGTGCTCGTCAGATCGTATAGTAGATACCGATAAGATTGCCCGAATAGGCTCTGACCCACACCGGCAATGCGCTCCTCAATGGCTTGTTTGTGGGGCAGCACCAGATCCAGGCAGCGATACAGACGGTCGTCGTTGATGGCCGCCAGCGGAATTCCCAATAACTGTGGCAAGGCCGTCCGTTGCCACCAGCGCACCATCGGCCATTCCGGCATCGGCTCGACCAACCGGTTCACGGCCATCAGTGCGGCCACCGCCGGCCAGGGCACCTTCGCGACGGAGTCGCCCATGCGCTTGCTGAGCAGTTCCCCCAGCCCGAGTCGCTTCCACGAAACCAGCGCGCTGTAGACATCGCCGAACGCCACCGGCTGGCGCCAACTGGTTTCCGACAGCCGGATGGAAACCACATCCGAGGCATCGGATGCACACGCCGAGCGATCCTCGATGGTCCACTTGGGAGGCCGGCCCTGACGACCTCCCTGCCGGACACGGCGCTCCAGAGCCGCCGCCATTTCCGGCTCGCCCATGCGTCCGGCCAGAGTCTGCCAGTCCGTTGCAGTGAAATTGGAAAGGTCTCCCAAGTGGGCGACGACCTGTTGGCGAGGACCGGCGCCGGTGCGAACGTTCTCGACCAGCTTCCAGTAGCGGTAGGTCTTGCCACCCTTCTTGACGACCGAACTGCGGAGAAACATTTGGTTGTCACCCGAGCTGCCGCTTAGGAGCTTTGGAGAATAACGACAGAAGCATAAGAAGAGATCAATAGGTGAGCTAAGATTTGTCACTACAGGCGTCTTTCTGGATTCTCGAGAGCTAACTGCAATGCCTGCCACGCCGGAGATCCCAAAATCAGCGAACTACTCCATCTGTTTGCGGAAAATGGGATAGTCGCCCCGGTGTCCTTGGTACGGTATATAATCCCTAGGCGACGGGCGCCAAACTGGAAATGCAAATCGAGGTCCACGATGCGATATGGGATAATCCTCACCATTGTGTCGACGGCTCTGGCTTTCGGACAGAAGCCGCCCGAAACCAAGGTCCAACCGGTCACGGAGACAATGCACGGTGTCACGATCACCGATCCGTACCGCTGGCTGGAGGACCAGAATAGCCCCCAGACACGAGCCTGGATCGACGCCCAGGTTCGTTACACCGACGCGGTGCTCGCCAAGATGCCCGATCGCGAGCGGATCCGGATGCAGCTCCGCGACTTGTTGAAAGTCGAGACGATGAGCACGCCGATTGAGTATGGGGGACGGTACTTCTTCTCCAAACGCGGCGTGGACCAGGAACAGGAGGTTCTGTGCGTGCGCCGTGGACCAGCGGGAAGCGACAGCGTGCTGGTAGATCCCAATTCGCTGAGCCCGGACCACACCGTCTCGGCCCACTTCATGGGAATTTCCGAGGACGGAAAACTGGTGGCCTACGGGCTCCGCCGTGGCGGCGAAGACGAAATGACGCTGTCGTTTCTGGATGTCGATACTCACAAGGAGCTTGCCGACCAGTTTCCCCGTGCCCGTTACGCAGGCGTCTCGATCGTGCCCGACCGGAGCGGCTTTTATTATTCGAAATTCCTGCCTGTGGGGGTCCGCGTTTTCTATCACTCGTTCGGCGCCGATCCAAAGAACGACCGCGAGGTGTTCGGCCAAGGGCACGGTCCCACCGAAATTGTTTACGCAAGCCTGTCGCCGGATGGACACTACCTGGTGCTGGTGGTCGCCGTCGGAGCTGCCGCGAACCGCACGCAGGTCTATGTTCAGGACTTGGCGGCACACGGGTCCATCCGTCCGATCGTCGACGATGTGGACGCACGCTTCGATCCGTCGATTGCCGGGGATCGCCTGTACTTTCTCACGAACTGGAAAGCGCCCAACGGCCGCATCCTGGCCGTCGACCTGAAAAAACCCGCGCGGGCGAACTGGCAAGAGGTGGTTGCGGAGTCGACGTCGGTGATCTCCGATTTCTCCCCACTGGGTGGCAAGCTGGTGGTCAACCGGCTGGAGAACGTCTCCACTCGCATCGAGGTATTGAATCCGGACGGGAAACCGGTGCGGGAGGTGCCGCTGCCGGGAATCGGGACGGCAATCGGCCCGTCCGGCCGATGGGCGAGTAATGAAGCATTCTATATGTTTTCATCTTTTGGGCAGCCTCCGACCATCTATCGCTACCAGGTGTCTTCCGGCGCGCAACAGGTCTGGTGGCGCAGCAAGGCACCGATCGACCCGGCCTCCATCGACGTGAAACAGGTGTGGTACGAATCGAAGGACCATACCCGCGTGCCAATGTTTATCGCCCGGCGCAAGGACCTCAAGCCGGACGGCCACAACCCGGCGCTGCTTACCGGCTACGGAGGATTCGACGTTTCCTCGCTGCCGGGCTATTCACCGTTCGCGGCGGCGTGGCTGGAAATGGGAGGGGTCTACGCGAAGGCGAACCTGCGCGGCGGGGGAGAATTCGGAGAGGCCTGGCACCGGGCGGGGATGCTGGGGAACAAGCAGAACGTTTTTGACGACTTCATTGCCGCGGCGGAGTACCTGGTTGCGAAGGGCTACACGGGGAAATCGAGGCTCGCCATTGCGGGCGGATCGAACGGCGGGCTGCTGGTGGGCGCGGCCATGACCCAGCGGCCCGAACTGTTCCAGGCGGTGCTTTGCATGGCGCCGCTGCTCGACATGCTGCGTTACCAGAAATTCAAGATTGCGAGGCTGTGGATTCCCGAGTACGGTTCCGCCGACGATGCGAAACAGTTCGCCTACATTTACCGCTACTCGCCCTACCAGCACGTGACGAAGGGAGTGAAATACCCGGCGGTCATGTTTGTCACCGGCGACGCCGACACCCGTGTCGACCCGCTGCACGCGCGCAAGATGGCGGCGCTCATGCAGGCATCCACCGCTTCCGACCGGCCCATCGTGCTGCATTACGATACCAAGGCGGGCCACTCCGGCGGGCTTCCCGTGGACCGGCAGATCGGCGAAATGACCGATGAGCTGAGCTTCCTCGCAGGAGAAGTGGGAATTTATTCGGAAGCCGGAACTCCTGCTCCGGAATAACTCTCGGCATTGGGCGGTAAAATGCTACGGCCCAAGGCAATGACATCCGCCGCCTTGGGAAGACATCCCCTGCGCAACGCGATACTGCTACCATGTTGAGTGTAACTGCCACCGTACTTCAAAGTAAGGTCCGCCCGCACACCCGTTCCAGGCGACCGGGTTTGTGACAGGCGGCCATCCGCTTCAACCCGAGACTGGAGGGTGTCTCTGTGAACTTGCGTCCGAAAGCACCGTCACTTGCCGCCGGCCTGGCGGCGTCGGTGCTATTCTGCTGTTCCTGTTCGTCGCAGAAAGGACAAGCTCCGCGCGCCATGCCGATCGTGCCGGTGACTGTCGCCGCCGCGTCGGCGGAGTCGGTGCCCGTCGAGATTCGCGCCGTCGGCACCGTCGAGCCGTACTCCACCGTGGACGTGAAGTCGCAAATCGCCGGCCAGTTGATGGCGGTGCGGTTCACCGAGGGCGGGATGGTCAAAAAGGGCGACCTGCTGTTCGAGATCGATCCGCAGCCGTTCCGCCAGGCGCTGCAACAAGCGGAGGCGGAAGCCGCCCGCGATGCGGCGCTGGTGAACCAGAGCGAGGCCAACCTGGGCCGCGACCGCGCACAGTTGAAAAGCGCCGCGGCCGACGCCGCCCGATACCAGGAACTGGCCGCCGCGGGCGTCATCTCGAAATCCCAGAACGACCAGTACCAAAGCACCGCCGACGCGCTTCGCGAGGCGATCAAAGCCGACGCGGCAGCCATCCAGAGCGCCAAGGCGTCGCTCGAAGCCGACCGCGCGGCCGCCGATCGGGCCAAGCTCGATCTGAGCTATTGCGAAATCCGCGCGCCCCTCGGAGGCCGCACCGGGAACCTGCTGGTGTACCCGGGAAACCTGATCAAGGCCAGTGGCGACACGGCCATGGTGGTGATCAACCAAATCTCCCCGGCGTTTGTCTCCTTCGGTGTTCCCGAGCAATATCTCGAGGCGGTCCGGGCCAGGAGCGCCGGGCACAAGCTGGCCGTCGAGGCATCGCTGCAGCACAACGCGGACAAGAAACTGCAGGGCGTGCTCGATGTCATCGACAATAGCGTCGATTCCACCACCGGGACGATTCGGCTGAAGGCGGTCTTCGGCAATCAGGCGGGCGTGCTTTGGCCGGGGCAGTTCGTGGATGTCCTGCTGCGGCTCGACACCTTGGAAGATGCCACCGTGGTGCCCGAAGAAGCGGTTCAAACGGGACAGCAGGGACAGTTCGTTTACGTCGTCAAACCCGATCAGAAGGCGGAAATGCGGCCGGTGACCTTGCGCATGAGCGTCGGCGGCAAAGCGGTGATCGCCACCGGCCTGGCAGCCGGCGAGACGGTGGTCACCGACGGACAGCTCATGTTGTTCCCCGGCGCCACCGTCAAGGCGGTTCCGGCCTCGATGTTGGATTCCAAGCCCACCCAGTGACGCCATGAACATCTCTCGCATTTTTATTGATCGGCCGGTAATGACGGCGCTGGTAATGTTCGCGATTCTGTTGTTCGGAATCGTGGGCTTTCGAGCGCTGCCGGTGGCCGCGCTGCCGAGCGTCGATTATCCCACCATCCAGGTAACCGCCGGATTGCCGGGCGCCAGTCCGGAGACCATGGCCTCGTCGGTGGCCACGCCGCTCGAGCGTGAGTTTTCCACCATCGCGGGAATCGAGTCGATGAGCTCGACCAATACGCAGGGAATCAGCCAGATCACGATTCAGTTTTCCCTGGACCGGAATATCGACGCGGCGGCGCAAGACGTTCAGGCGGCTATTGCGAACGCCGGCGGCAATTTGCCTCCGGACATGCCTCGCCCGCCCTCTTATCAAAAGACGAACCCGTCCGACCAGCCGGTGCTGTACCTCTCGCTTGCTTCCTCCACGCTGCCTCTGTACAGCGTGGACGAGTACGCCGAGACAAAGCTCGCCCAGCGGATCTCGATGGCCAGCGGCGTGGCCAGAGTGAATGTTTTCGGGGCGCAGAAGTACGCCGTCCGCATTCAGTTGGATCCCCAGAAGCTGGCGGCCACGGGGGTTGGGATCGACCAGGTGGTCAGCACTGTCGCAACCAGCAACGTCAATCTCCCTACCGGCAAGCTGTGGGGCCCCAAACAGGCATTCACCATTCAATCCAACGGGCAGTTGACCGACGCGGCGGCTTACCGGCCGGTGATCGTGTCCTGGAAAAACGGCATGCCGACAAGGCTGGAACAGTTGGGCAATGTCGTCGACAGCGTGGAGAACACCCGCGCGGTCGCCTGGTTCAACGGTGTGCGCGGAGTCATCCTGGCCATCCAACGGCAGCCTGGGACCAACACGGTCGAGGTGGTGGACAACATCCGGGCGATGATGCCGGAATTCCGCAGGGAGATCCCGCCCTCGGTCGATCTCGAGGTGGCCTTTGACGCGTCGCAATCCATCCGGGGCTCGATCCACGACGTGGAATTCACCTTGATGCTCACCGTCTGCCTGGTGGTGATGGTCATCTTCCTGTTCCTGCGGAATGTCTCCGCCACCTTCATTCCCGGCGTGGCCGTGCCGCTTTCCATCATCGGCACGTTCGCCGCCATGTACCTGCTCGGCTACAGCTTGAACAACCTCTCGCTGATGGCGTTGACCTTATCGGTGGGCTTCGTGGTGGACGACGCCATCGTCATGCTGGAAAACATCGTCCGCTACATGGAGATGGGCCATTCGCGGATGGAGGCCGCGCGCCTGGCGTCCCGCGAGATCGGCTTCACCATCGTGTCAATGACCATTTCGCTGGTGTCCGTGTTCATCCCGGTTCTGTTCATGCAGGGCATCGTAGGCAGGCTGCTGCACGAGTTCTCGGTGACCATCGTGGTGGCCATCCTCATTTCCGGGTTTATCTCCCTTAGCCTGACGCCCATGCTCGGCAGCCGGTTTCTGACCTTCAACCACGAACAGCGCCACGGACGATGGTACCGCGCGATGGAGAGCGGCTTCGATGCCCTGGCACGGGCTTACGACACGACTCTCAAGGTGGTTCTGCGGCACCAGTTCGCCACCGTCTTGTTTTCTTTTGTGCTTTTGGGAGGAACGCTGTACCTTTTCTTCACCATGCCGACGGGCTTCATTCCCAGCCAGGACAGCGGATTCCTGATGGGAATTACCATGGCGGGCCAGGATATCTCGTTCGACTCCATGGTCAAGCACCAGCGCGCCGTCGCCAACATCGTCCAGGCCGATCCGAATGTGGAGGTGGTGGGTGCTTTCAGTCATGGGCGGGAACCAGGGTTTCCTGTTCGCACACCTGAAGCCGCGCAATGAGCGGGCGCTTACGGTCGATCAGACTATCGCCGAGCTGCGGCCGAAACTGTTCACGATACCCGGCATCATGGTATTCCTTCAGAATCCGCCGCCCATTACCGTCAACGGGCAGCGCACGTTCAGCGTCTACCAGATGACCGTTCAGGGCACCGACCTCAAACAGATTTATACCTGGGCGCCGAGGATCATGAACCGAATCCGAACGCTGCCGGGTTTTGTGGATGTCAACAGCGACATGCAGATCAGCAGCCCGCAGGTGACGGTGGATATCGACCGCGACCGCGCGCATTCTCTGGGGGTGACGCCGGAACAGGTGGAAGCCGCGCTGTTCAGCGCCTACGGCGACCGGCAGGTTTCCACCATCTTCACGCCGTCGAACGAATATGCGGTGATCGTGGAGGTGGACCCGAAAGACAGCCGCTATCCCGACGAGCTCTCCAAGCTGTACATCCAGTCCGATCAGAATCACCTGGTCCCGCTGGACGCGGTGGTAAAACGCACGCGAGGCGTGGGGCCGCTATCGGTAAATCACTTCGGACAGCTTCCCGCGGTTACCATCTCGTTCAACCTGCAGCCGGGCTTTTCGCTCGGCGAGGCGGCGCAACACGTCGACCAGGCGCTGAGCGAGCTGCGCGTGCCGGCCACGCTCAGCGTCAACTTCCAGGGCACGGTGAAGGAGTTCCAAAAATCGCTCAAGGGCCTGTCGGTGCTGCTCATCGTGGCGATTCTGGTGATTTACATCGTCCTCGGAATTCTTTACGAAAGCTTCATCCATCCGCTGACCATTCTTTCGGGACTTCCGTCGGCGGTTTTCGGCGCGCTGCTGACGCTTACGCTGTTCCACAAGGAGCTGGACTTGTACGCCTTCGTCGGTTTGATCATGTTGTTCGGGGTGGTGAAGAAGAACGCCATCATGATGATCGACTTTGCGCTCGAGGCCCAGCGAGTGGAAGGCAAGAATTCCCGAGACGCCATCTATTCGGGCTGTAAACTGCGCTTCCGGCCGATCATGATGACAACCATGGCGGCGTTGTTCGGGACGCTGCCCATTGCGCTTGGATATGGGGAAGGAGCCGACGCCCGACAACCCCTGGGCCTGGCGGTGGTGGGAGGCCTGATCGTTTCTCAGCTTCTGACGCTGTACATCACGCCGGTCATCTTCCTGTACATGGATCGATTCCAGACCTGGCTGCGCGGCGGCCGGCAGACCGCTCATCCCGAAGGGGAACTGGCTTAGCCGCGCTGGTCTTTCAGATCGGCGGGCCTCAGTTGGCGGCGCCGGCGCTGCCAACCGCCAGGTTGCGTGTTTTTGCGGAATTAACGATCTTCCAGTACTGGCGCAGCACCTTTTCTACGTATTCCTGCGTTTCGTGATAGGGGGGAACGCCGTCGTACTTGTCGACCGCCCCGGGGCCGGCGTTGTACGCGGCCAGAGCCCGGCGCACGGGGTTGGGGTCGTCTTTGTATTTCAAAAGCAGCTCGCGAAGATAGCGGGCGCCGGCTTCGACGTTTTGCGCCGGGTCGTGCGGATCGGCGCTCAGGGATTGCGCGGTCTGCGGCATGAGCTGCATGACGCCGATGGCTCCTTTGGGCGACACCGCGCCGGGCCGGTAGCCGGATTCCACCGCCGCCACGCTGTGGACAAACGCCGCGGGCAGCCCGTTATTTTCCGCGGCGTGGGTGACCAACGTCTTGACGTCGGGGGGCTGCTGCGCGGCCTGCTTCACGGCCGGCGGCGGGTCCGGCGGGGGATCGTACTCCTCCTTCTCGACGCCGGTGATCTCGTCCAGCGGAAACTCCAGTTCGCCCGCGCCGGTGTGGAGCAGCAACTTTTCGTCAACTACTTCCACGCGGTCGGCATGCAGGCGGAAGCCGCTGCGGAACACCACCACCTCGCCGGCGGCCAGCAGGGCCGCGGCGGCCAGCAACAGACAAAGAAGGCGTAGAATCCGCATCAGCCGATCCAAGTAAAGATGACGTCCGGCGCGGCGGAAACGTGCAGGGCCGCCCATGCCAAACCTGCTGCTTACTCCCTTTTGCGGGCAGGGTTTTCGGCGCTCACCGAGATCACCCCGTCGTCCGGCTTGTGGTTGCGGCCCACACCGAGGTGATCGAAGTTCAGCATGGCGTTAAACAGCAGGCTGAAGCTGCCCTGGGTCTCCTGGCGCCAAACCGGGTTGTTGGCAAACAGCAGGTAGTGTCCTTTGCCTTTCGGCACGTCGACCACCGCGGGCTTGCCCGCCAGTTCCGAGCCGCCGGCTAACATGCCCGACACCAGCAGCTCTTTTTCGGGAGCGAACTTCAGGATGACGCGCGGCTTCAAATCCTCGGGTGGAATCAGCCCCATCAGACGCTCCCGCGTCTCCGGGTTCATCTCCGGCTTTTTGTCCTTGTCCGGTTTTTCGGGCGCTGTGTAGGGGCGGCCTTGCGGAATGTCGGGGTCGGTGACGCTGCCGCGGCCCGAAGGCCGGTCTTCGGGGGTTTCGTGCGATGCAGGTTCGTCGCCCGGCAGCGATACGCGAAACACCGGAGCCTGGTTGAAGTATACGGCGAGCTGTTTCCCATAGCCGTAGACAACGGGGCTTCCCTGGTCGGCTACTTCCGCCTCCAAAACGCTGCCGCTGGCTTTCAGATGCGCGCGTCCGCTGGATGGACACGAAGTCGATGAGGCCGTAGTCGATGGGGATTGCCGCGTTGCCCGCGATCGTGATGAACAAGCCGCCCGCCTGCACGAAACGGCCGATCTTCTCCAGACCTTCGAGTCCCATTCCGCCCCGCATGTCGTCGGTTTGGTCCGGTGATGTCGCCAGGTTGGGAGTCATTGCCGAGGCTTTCCAGGGGATCGGCGAGTCGCCGTAATCGGCAGGCCGTTCACAATCCGCTGCGCGGCGCCGGGTACGGGCCCGAACAGGATCACGTCGTACCGCTCGCGCAGGTCGGGAATGGCTCGGAGGCGTTGATCCGGAGATGTAATCGTAGGGAATTCCCAGCGTGTCGAATGCCATGCGGTACCATCCCTCGTTCTGCGGTCGAAAGCCAGGTGTGCACCAGGGCGATCCGCGGAGACGCCAGCGGGTGCGTGGGCACATCCGGCGCATCCGCAACGGCTTTGACGTCCACGCCCAGCGAGCGCGCCGCCTGCTCCAGCTTTCCCCGCAGGCCGCGGTTGGTTGTCCGCCTCGCGAATGACCATCGAGCCGGCGGCGAATTCCGTCGTCGCCGGCTTTGAAGGATTTTTCAGCCGCCAGCATCTTGACGTCCTTCAGCCGGAAGCGGAAGGTGGCGAGCACGCTGTCGGCGTTGTTGTTGACCAGGTAGACGCTGCCGCTGCCTTTGAGCGAACCCTCGGGCTTCACGTCCTGGCGGATCATTTCCATGGGGGCTTCGAGCACCGCGCGGTCTGTAATGCGGTCGGTTTGACGTTGCGCAGCGGGCCGAGCGACCAGCCCGTGTCGTCGTAAGGCGGCGTGTCGTTGGCGTTGTAGTAGCCCTTGTCGAGCAGCATGTCGGCCATGCGGCGAGTAGGGCTGGTCCATGCGAACGACGTAGCTGCCGGCGGCATATTGCCTCGTCGCTCGAGCTTCAGCGTCGCCTTTCAGACGCTGCACCTCGACACCGTGCAGCCGCAGCAGGTTCACCAGGCTGCGCGCACTCCACCGGACGCGGCTCGTCGGCCGGGAATAATCCACGCCGCCGGGCCTTCATTGCGGGCCTTCTCCACGCGAGCGCTGGCTCTTAAGGTAGAAATTGCGCAGGAAATGCTGCTTGTTGGCGGCCGTGTAGTTCAGCGAGAACAGCAGAGCGCTCTCCTGCAGGTCGACGTTGTTGCGCAGCGACCAATTCAGCTTTCGGCAGCGGCGGGTTCGGGCGGAACCAGGTCGCGCGTGGTGTAAGTTTCCTGCACTTCCCGCTCGCCGGTATCGGCGCCGTAGCCGCCGTACGTCTCGTAGAATCGGCCAATGGCGTTATGGCCGTGCGCCACGGTGAACATGTAGTTGGCGGCCCAGCCATCGTAGAAGCCTTGCGTCCACACGCCGGGCACGCCGCGCTGGTCATCTCTTCCACGTCGTTGTACGCCATATCCTGCCATTCATTGATCACGATCGGATCGAGCCAGGCGTTGTAGGGACCCATGCCGGTCGATACGTACAGGAACGGGATCGACTCGTGCAGGTCGTGAATGACCTGCGGATGGTATTCGAGGAACGTCCTGGTGAGGTTCCGGCTGAGGGCGAGCGAGAGCACCATGCCGTCGCGGTTGTCGTCGTGGGCCAACGTATTTGCCCCAGTAGACCGAGGCGCGGGACGGGCTTGCCGGGGTTGGCGAGCTTGTAGTTGTAAGATCGTCGACTTCCTTTTCGCGCCCGTCCACTTCAAGCACCGGAGTGATCAGCGTGATCAGGTTCTTGCGGATGTTCCGGATGAAGGCGTTTCTTCCACCGCCAGGCGGTAGGCCAGCTCCATCAGCATTTCCGGCGAGCCGGTCTCGGTGGAGTGCATGGCGCCGGTTGCCCAGTAGAACGGCAGGCCGCGCCGGCAATGAGCTTCTCTGCCTCCCACGGCGTGATCTTGCGCGGGTCGGCCAGCCGCGCGGTAATGTCCTTGTATTCGTCCAGGCGGCGAAGGTTCGCCTCATCGCTGACGGCCACCAGGATCATCTCGCGGCCCTCCTCGGTCTTGCCGATGGAAAACACCTTGACGCGCGGGAGTGGCCTTCTCCAGTTCGCGCATGTAGCGATGCACGTCCTTGGCATAGGTCAGCTTCCGAGGCGTACCGCTGATGTGGCCGAGTACCTTGAGGGGCGTCGGCGCCGTGGCGGAAGCGGGCAGATGGTCCACCAACTCCGTCAGAAACTGGGGCGGTAGTAGTAGCTTCGACGATCTTCTTGGAATATTCTTCGTCTCGCGGCTGTTGGGCCAGAACGAGGCCGGAAATCAGGAGACCAGCAACTCCCAGCCGCATGGTGCGGGATGCAGTGCCTAGACATGGCGCTATCATAAATCAGTTCAGCCTCTGCTTTCTCCAAGAGATGACTGCGGCTTCATTGGGCCACAATAGGGACATGCAAGGCGCAAGACGCCGGTTGTACCACGGCGGATCCCTGCGCTTTTCGAGGGAAGATCGCGAATGACCACCCATACCCACCTGGAGTGCGGCCTGTGCGGCAAGGAGTTTGAGACCGGCAAGGTCCACAACCTGTGCGAATGCGGCGGCCCGCTGCTGGTGCGCTACGATTTGCGCCGCGCCCGCCAGAACTGGAGCCGCGACTGGATTGCCAACGGACCCAACAGCATGTGGCGGTACGCGCCGGTTCTGCCGGTGGCCAAACCGGCGTCGGTGGTGAGCCTGGGAGAAGGCATGACGCCACTCAACCGCGTGCGCGGCATGGGCGCGCGGCTGGGCATGCCGAACCTGTTAGTAAAGGACGACGGCGAAAATCCGACCGGCTCGTTCAAGGACCGCGGCATCTCCTGCGCCGTTTCCATGATGAAGCGAGCTGGGCATCCGGAAAGCTGGCCTTCCCTCGGCGGGGAACGCTGCTGGAGCGCTGGCGGCGTACGCCGCGGCGGCCGGCATCGAGGCGCTACATTTTCATGCCAAGGGACGTGCCGCAGGCCAACTTCATCGAGTGCAAGGCGTTCGGCGCCAAGGTGACTCTGGTGGACGGGTCGATCAGCGATTGC
Source organism: Bryobacterales bacterium (assembly GCA_963810595.1). GTDB lineage: Bacteria > Acidobacteriota > Terriglobia > Bryobacterales > Bryobacteraceae > CAWEOG01. The sequence continues at coordinate 196,006 of CAWEOG010000022.1, forward strand.
CGACGGATGGTGGACGAGCGCAACGGCGCCGAAGAGTGGTTCGATGCGGGTACGCTCCGCGAGCCCTATCGCATCGAGGGCAAAAAGACCATGGGCTACGAAATCGGCGAGCAGTTCAGTGGCGGCTCCCCGATGCCATCCTCTACCCCACCGGCGGCGGCATCGGGCTGATCGGCATATGGAAAGCCTTCGACGAGATGGAAGAGTTGGGCTGGATCGACGGCCGCCGGCCAAAAATGATAGCCGTGCAGGCGGAAGGTTGCCAGCCGCTCGTGCGCGCGTTCGAGCAGGGCGCCGAGCGGGCCGAGTTCTGGCAGGATGCGTTGACGCCTCGAGCGGGCTGCGCGTGCCGAAGCCGTTGGGCGATTTCCTGATTCTGCGCGCGGTCCGGCAGAGCGGAGGGCGTGCGGTGGCGGTGAGCGACGCCGAAGCGTTGGATGCGGGAGTGGAACTGGCGCATAGCGACGGAATCTTCGCGGCGCCCGAAGGCGCGGCGTGCATCGCGGCGCTGCGCAAGCTGCTGGCGCAAGGCGTGCTGCAACCGGAGGAGCGGGTGGTGGTGTACAACACCGGGGCGGGACTGAAATACCTGGAAGCCTATTCCACCCGCTTCCCGAGAAGCGCGGAATCGGAAAGCGCGCTGCTCGGCGGGCTTGATCACCCCGCGCTGACGCCAATCGGAGTTTCTTTCTGACATACCCTCCGATCCGGCGGTAAAATCGACTAGATTCGCTGGGACCGATTCACGAATTACGTCCGGAGGAAACCAAAATGTACGAGCAATTCGGCGGAGTAGTCGATCAGGCCGCCAAAACCGCCACATTCCGGCTTTTCGTTCCCGACGGCGAGCGCGCGCCGTTTCAGTATGCCGGGGGCGGCTTGCCCCGGCTGACGGATGTTTTCGTGGTGGGCGGATTCCAGCACCCCGCCACCCGACAATGGGACCTCGGCGCGCCCGTCCGGATGACGCCCTCCGACTACGTCGATCCGGCCAGCGGCCTGCTGAAAGGGACGGTTTACACCTACACAACGCCCGCGCTCCCCGACGGCTTCTACGAGTACAAGTACCTGGTCCGGTTCGAGGAAGCGCCGGCGCGCATGATTACCGACCCGTGCGCCCGTTACGGCGGCTCGGAAAACCAGAACTCGGCTTTCGTCGTGGGCGGCGCGGTGGAGACGGTCGAGCCGCTGGCCTCGCCGCGAAGGCCCTACCGCGACCTGGTGGTCTACGAGTTGATGATCGACGATTTTACGGCCGGGCTGAAGCGGGCCGATGAAGCGCCGCTCGAAACCATCGTCCGCAAGCTGGACGATCTGGCAGCCCTCGGGGTGAACGCCATCGAATTCATGCCCTGGACCGCCTGGACCTACCCCGACGATCCGGAACGCGATTTCAGTTGGGGCTACAACCCGGTGCAATATTTTTCGGTGGCGCACAAGTACACGTTGAATCCCCGGACCGAGACCGACAAGCTGGTTTATCTGAAGCGGCTCATCAACGAGTGTCACCGGCGCAACCTCCAGGTCATCATGGACGGCGTGTTCAACCACGCCGATGCGGCCCCTCCCGACCGCGGATTCCCGTATTACTGGCTGTATCAGGACCCGGCCGACTCGCCCTACGTCGGGAATTTCGCCCAGGCGGCCTACTTCCAGGATCTCGACTACGCCAACCAATGCACCTTCGAATACATCCGCGACGCCTGCCTGTACTGGATCGACGGGTTCCAAATCGACGGCATCCGGTTCGATAATACGCTGGGTTTTTATAAGGCCGACGACCGCGGGCATGGCCTGCCCAAACTGCTCTCTACGCTGCGCGGTCATTTTTCCCGCACCGGCAACCGGAATTTCGCGATGATTCTCGAGCACAGTTGGGATTTCGATGCCATCAATGTAGTGAACAAGGTGGGCGCCACCAGTTGCTGGCTCGACCCCTACCGCAGCCGCAACATGGATTATCTCGGAAACCGGCCCGAAGGCCACCCGCAAATCGAACCGGGAATCCTGCGCCTGCTCGACGCCGGCCGCGATTTCGGCGAGGGGCGCGTACCCACCATCTACATCGAGAACCACGATCACCGCCGCTTTATGTTGAAGGCCGGCGGCCGGCCATTCTGGTACCTGACGCAGCCTTACATCATCGCGCTGTTTACCAGCCCCGGCGCGACGCTGATCTACAACGGACAGGAATTCGGCCTGGACAACGACATGCCGGAATCCGGAGACGGCCGCGTGGTGCCGCGCCCGCTCGACTGGGATCTGCTCGCCACCGAGCCCGGGCCGGAGGTGTTTGACCGCTACCGCCAGATGATGCGGATGCGCAACCAGCACCCGGGCTTGCGCAGCTCGAATTTTTATCCGGCTGGCTGGGATGAGTCGCAGACCCAGCGCGACGAGCACGGCTTCGGCATCGACCGCGCCAGCAACGTGGTGGTATACCACCGTTGGGGAGACGACGGCGCCGGGCGCCTGGAGCGGTTCTACGTCGTGTTGAACTATTCGCAGAGCACCCAATCGGTCTCCTTCGAGGTGCCGCTGGCCGGTCCGTGGGAGGACCTTATCGGTGGCGGCACTCTGACGGCGCACAACGGGCGCCTGCACGCGGAAGTCGGCTCCAACTGGGGCGCGGTGTTTTACGGAAAGATTGATGCCTTCATCTCTCATAAATTTGTGATTTGTTTTTTGGCTTCCGTTGTAGAATCTCCCAGCGAGGGGCGCCGGCCTCAGGTGGGCGCATGGGAGGTTGAAATGGCGGACACGAGTACGACTGACTCAGTCAAGGAAGGCTAGGCGAACGCCCCGGACGATTCGGAAAAGAAAGATACCGACACGGCCGGGCAAAAAAGCCGCTAAGAGCCAGGGACCACCGATGTCGAAGCCCGTGCAGATCTATTAGATTTCTTCGAGACTGGTTGTCGGTGCACTGCCTTATTCGACATCCCGAAAGGCTGATGCTAATGCTTGGAGCATACTTCGACGAAAGTGGAGAACCTGGCAAGGCGGGTCTCTTGACGGTCTCTGGGTACATCTCTACGGTGCAGCGCTGGGAGCTTTGGCTGATGCCGTGGCAGAAATTTCTGGACAGCTACGGGATTGAGTTCTTGAGAATGGCAAAATTCGATGCACTGGTGCCCCAGCAGTCCAGGCCCGAAGCTCGATCACAAATTGCCAAGGCAATAGGGGAACTATGCCCTATGCGGGTTTGCGGTATCTATCAAGCAAGATCAATACACTCAATTCGCCGACCCTCGTTTCAGAAGCCTTAAGGGTAGCGCGTATACTCTCTGTACCCAAAAATGCATTGCGATGACGCTTAATTGGGCCGAGACGCATCGCCCAAACCCGGCAGAGCCGATCACTTTTGTGTTCGATGCGGGCTATCGCAACCAAGAGCAGGCGCTAATCGAGATGAAGAAGATAAAGCAAATCAGAATAGGGCAACGGCGCCCTCAGGATACCTTCGCCTTCGCTGATGACAGGACCATTATCCAACTACAGGCTGCTGACGTCGCAGCCTATGAGGTTTGGCAGAAATGGAAAAAGAGGCCGTCTCTCATCTTGGACAAAATTAGGCAGCGGTGTCCCCATGAGCGCTACCACTTCTACCCGGATCGAATTACCACTCTACTTAACAGATACAACGCAGTACGGGATGCAACCAAGCGAGCTAAACGCATATGAGCATCGTGTTGTGGTCTTTCAAGATGACTTAAGATAGCGTTTAATCGAATTGTCAAAATCGAGTTTCATGTCTGCTCTGGTCTTGCGAGAGAATAACGATAGCATAAAACCGACGATGCCGAGCCATTGCCCAAGTACGAAGCCCCAGCTTCCGAGCAGAAACGACAAAGCAGATGGCCACCATTTACCTAACAGGTACCCCACGCCGACGAGAGCGGCCGTCGGAGTGCAAAGCCAAATGAGCATCGTCCCTATGCATGATGCCGGAAACCACCAGGAACATCGGCCGGTAGAGCACAATGGCAACGCGTGGGGAATAGAGTAGAGCACCGGCAGCAGGAGGTTGCTCAACCAGAACACGATCAAGGCCACCATCAGGGAGAAGATAACGAGGTTTGCGAAGAACTCCAACATGCGGCCGCAACATTCAGTCTGTCCTAGAAGGCTCGGCACCGTCAAGGGCCAAACGAATCCCACTCCATCCACGCAATTTTTCGCCGTCAGCGGCAGCAACGCAGTTTTAGGACACTACCCGGGCTCGGGTTCCCCGCCTGTTTGCTAAGATCGGCTTACATGTCGAAAAATCAGGTTCCTTCCGAAGCCGAGATGACCTGGAAGGCCGTCGGTCTGGGCCTGTTTCTCTCGTTGGTCTTCGGCGCCGCCAACGCCTACCTGGGAATGAAGGCGGGCCAAACCATCGCGGCCACCATTCCCGCCGCGGTGATCGCCATGGCGGTGTTCAAAACCCCGCTGTTCCGGGGCACCATCCTGGAGCAGAATATCGCGCGCACCTCGGCCTCGGTGGGCGAGGCGCTGGTGGCGGGGGCCATCTTCACCATTCCCGCTTTTCTGATGGTGGACGTGGGCGGCAAGCGGCTGTGGGAGAACCTGGGGGCGCACTACTGGGAAGCGTCCTTCATCCTGCTGGTGGGCGGACTGGTGGGCGTGTTCTTCATCATCCTGCTGCGGCGCCCGCTGATTGTGGATGCCAAGCTGCCGTGGCCCGAAGCGTGGCCTGCGTCGGCGTGGTGAAGGCAGGCGAAGGGGCCAGAGGCGCCGCCAAGCTGCTGTTCGGCGCCATGGGGTTCGGCGCCCTGATTCAATTTCTGAAAAGTGACAGCGGATTTCCCGTCCTGCGCGAGTACGTCGAGGGTTTTCTGGCGTTTCCGCGATCGGTGATCCACCACTTCAATTTCGACAAGCAGCCCATCGGCAGCGTCACGCATCACGGCGGCGTCGAGTGGGCCACGCCCGACCTTTCGCCGGCGCTGATGGGTATCGGCTACATCATCGGACCCGAACTCTCGGCACTCAGCTTCGGCGGCGGCGTGTTCGCGTGGTGGCTGCTGATTCCCCTGCTGCTGTTTTTCGATCCGGACCTGAGCGCCCGGCTGGGCGGTCCCACGCAGGCTCCGCCCGACGTGCTGGCTTACACGGTCTGGTACAACATCGTGCGCCCCATCGCGGTGGGCGCGATGCTGGTGGCCGCGGCGTACACGCTGTTCAGCATGCGGCACTCGATTGTCGCCTCGTTTCGCGGCGCGCTGAAGGCGCAGGCGGAGGCGGCGCACGGCGCGGCAACCACCGAAAGAACGGAAAGAGACATCCCCGCCAAGATGGTGCTGCTGGCGATTACCGGGCTGCTGGTGCCCATCACCTTCATCTACTTCAACTACACGCAGGGTTTGTTCACCGCTATCGCCGCGGCTCTGGTGATGACGGTTACCGGTTTTTTCCTATCCGCGGTGGGCGGATACCTGGTGGGCCTGGTGGGAAGCTCGAACCAGCCGGTTTCCGGGCTGACGCTGGCTGCCCTGGTGATTGCCGCGATGGTGATGCTGGTGGTGGGCGTGAAGGGCGCCGCCGGGGTGGCGGCGGTGCTGGGGGTCGCTTCGGTGGTGTGCTGCGCCTGCTGCGTGTCGGGATCGCTCATCCAGGACCTGTCGGCGGGGCACCTGTTGAAAGGCACGCCGTGGAAGATGCAGGTGGTGGAAATTATTTCGGTGGCCGTGCTGGCGTTCTTCCTGATGGGGCCGATCATCGCCCTGCACGAGGCCAACCTGGCTACCGGCGGCATTGGAGGACGGGCGTTGCCGGCGCCCCAAGCCGGCCTCATGGCCCAACTGGCGCAGGGGATCGTGGGCGGCGAGATGGCCTGGGGTCTGCTCGGTATCGGCGCGGCATTCGGCCTCGCGCTCATCCTCAGCGGCTCGGGTTCGCCCATGCTGATTGCGGTGGGCATGTACCTGCCGTTTGAAACCACCTCGGCCATCTTTGTGGGTGGCGTCATCAAGTGGATCGCAGACCGCGCGGCCGCCAGACGCTCCCCCGAAGAGCGCGCGATGGTGGAAGAGAGGGGGACGCTGCTGGCCAGCGGGCTGATTGCCGGCGAGGCCATCGCCGGTATTCTGCTGGCGGTGGTTTTCGTCGCCGGAGTGCCGTCGTTCGCCACCCTCATCACGGGTCAGCCGCAGTTGCACCTGCCGGCAATGCTTACTACACCGCTGACGGTGGCTGCCGGGCTGTCCATCGCCTGGGTGCTGGTGAAGATCCCGTTAAACAGGGATGCCGCGGAATAGCGCCGCGGCGTCTTTTCCGCAATTACTTATCCAGTGAGATGCCCAGCGACACTTCGTTCTGGTGCAGCAGTCCGCTGGTGTCGGGAATGTTGTAGGGCTTTCCGTTGAGATACTGGCGAAAGTCGAACCGCAACAGCACCAGCGGCAGCACCTTCCACTTGACGCCCCCGCCCCAATTGAAGCCCGCTTTGGTGGTTCCCGAAGAGAGATCGGCAATATCGCTGAAACTGCTGTAGCGGTTGATGTGCGCGCCGCCGGTTACGAAGGGTCGGATCGGCGACGAACGCGGCATCGGGTAAATCAGAACGTTGTAAGCGAACTGGTGAATGCTGGCGTCGCGAACGGCGTTGGCCACGTCGAAGCTGATGCCCGAATCGTTATAGGAATAGCTGAATTCGTGCCCGAGAAAGCTGTTCGGATTGTAAGTGCCCCGAAAGCCGATGCGGAATCCGTTTTCCATCGAGGATCTTCCGTTCAGAACGGGGACGCTAATCTGCCCCAACCCATCATTGGTCAGAATACTGGCGCCGACCGATGCGCCCACCTCCCAGGTCTGGGCCAGAGCCATCGGCGCCAGACTCAATATGGCAAGCGATACCAGAGCAAGATGTTTTTGTTTCATAGGGTTCGCCTCGTACCAATGCGAACTCGAACCGGCGGTTTGACGTGCGATGCGCGAGGGCGTCTTCGAATCCCGCGAAGCGTCCTTCTCTTACTGAACGACGAATCAGGGCCCGGCTGCGTTGCAGATACCCGAGGAGTTTACCCGCGGACGAAAACAACGTGGACTTCCCCCGGCCCATGCACGCCGCGAACCAGGATCTGCTCGATGTCGGCGGTGCGGCTGGGTCCGGTGATCAGCACCATGGCGCTGGATTGTCCGACAGGCAGGGGAACGTTCACGAACAGCTCGTCCAGGCCGGAGAGCAGCCGCGCCACCGGCACGATCGCCAGATGCGCCGCAGGCAGCACGGAAACCAGCCGCGATTCCTCGGGCGAGGTGAGCAACACGAGGGTGCCGGTGTCGGCCAGCGCAAAGTCGGCGCTGGTGATGCCGACGTCGGCCGCCGCCGAGGCCGCCTTCACTTCTTCGTGAGTGTCCGGTGCGCGACAGACGTTCTCGAGCGTGAGGATTCCGCACTCTTCGAGAAATGCGGAGTGCGAAGCCACCGCGGTTTTGCCGTTTGTGAGCCCGGCCGCGAGGGTCCGCGCCTCCTGGTTCGACGCCGCCAGGTGAAACTCCCCGCCCAGGGCCTCGATCGCCGTTCGAAAGCGCTCGAGCTTTTCATCCAGCGTCATCTCCGGCACGCGGATGCGCGGCGGCGGAAGCTCTTCCGGCGGCTGGCCGACGTTCCGGCCGAGCGCGGTGCGAACTCTGTGGTAAATATAATCGCGTGACATCAGCGGGGTTTTTCCGATTGCCGTGTCTTCCATAACTGGCGGAAGCTCTTGGCGGCGGGCAGCGGGAGCTCGCGCTGGCTGAGCCAGCCCTTCAGCGGGCCGACGCGCATCCACGCCGGCACATCGCGGACCCAGCCGTCTTCGCTGTCGGCCGGAAACACGGCCGGCGCGATGGCCAACGCCATTTCCCACAACTTGGGATGACGTGACAGCCAGGCCCAGATCTTGAACGAGAGCCGCTCCATGCGGCTTTCCGCGTCCCGCGCCTTCGCCTTCACCACTTCGGCGCGCAGCCGAAGCAGCACCTGCGGGATATCGATCTTCACGGGACACACTTCCCCGCAGGCCCCGCACAGGCTGGAGGCGAACGGCAGCCATCCGTCCTCGGAAAGCCCGTGGAACTGCGGCGTCAGGATGGCTCCGATGGGGCCGGAATAGACCCAGGGATAGGTGTGCCCGCCCAGCTTGCGGTAGACCGGACAGTGGTTCAGGCAGGCCCCGCAACGGATGCAATACAGGGATTGGCGCTTCTCCTTGTCGTCCAGCACGCGCGTCCGGCCATTGTCCACCAGGATGACGTAAAACTCTTCGGGTCCGTCGATTTCGCCGGCGCGCCGCGGCCCGCTCAGCATCGAGGTGTAGACGGTGAGCGCTTGTCCGGTGGCGCTGCGGCCCAGAATTTTCAGAAACACCGCCAGATCGACGGCGCGGGGAATCAGTTTCTCGATGCCCGCGATGGCCACGTGAATCCGGGGCGCCGAGGTGGTCAGGCGCGCGTTGCCTTCGTTCTCTACCAGCACGACGGCGCCCGAGTCGGCCACCAGAAAATTCGCTCCGGTGATTCCGATGTCGGCGTCCAGAAACTTCGCCCGCAGCACCTTGCGCGCGATCTTGGTCTGCTTCTCGGGAACCGTTTCGCGATCGACTTCGAGGTGGCTGGTGAACACGTCCGCCACGTCGTAACGTGTCAGGTGCAGCGCCGGTGCGACGATGTGCGAAGGGCGGTCGTGGAGAAGCTGGATGATGAACTCGCCGAGGTCGGTCTCGACCGTTTCCAGGTGGTGCTCGGAGAGCCGCTCGTTCAGCTCCAGCTCCTCGGTGAGCATCGACTTCGACTTCACCAGCAAGTGGGCTTTTTTCGAGCGCGCCAGCTCTCCCAGAAACTCGGCCACCTCGCCGCCGTCCTTGCAGAAGACCACCTTGCCGCCGTTTGCCGCTACCTTCTCTTCGAACTTTCCGAGGTAGTAATCGAGGTTGTCGATGGTGTGCCGCTTGATGAGGTTGGCCTGGCTGCGAAGCTCCTGGAAATCGGGCATCACGCCGCCCGCCACCACTTTGCGGCGATGGTCCATCAGGCGGCGGGTGGACGAATAGACGGCCTCCTGCAAGTGCTGGTCGTCGAGTGCGATCTGGATCAGTTCCTGGTATCCCGCGCTCATGTTCCTGTTACCGTGAGGCAAGTATCTCGGCCAAATGGATGGCCCGCACCGGGGAATTCTGCTTTCGCAGGGCCCCTTCCAGGTGCATCAGGCAGCTTACATCCACGCCGGTCACATATTCGGCGCCGGTCTCTTCGATGGATTGGATCTTGGTGGCCGCCATGCCGCCCGACAGCGCCGCGAATTTTGCCGAAAAGGTCCCGCCGAATCCGCAGCACTCTTCCGGGATGCTCATCTCCTGCAATGTCAATCCTTTCACGTTTTGCAGCAGCCGCCGCGGCCCGGCCTTGACGCCGAGATCGCGCAGCGCATGGCAACTGTCGTGAAACGTGACGGTATGCGGAAAGCGCGCCCCGACGTCCTCCACCTTCAGCACGTCGGTGAGAAAGGTTGAAAACTCGCACACGCGCGGCGCAATTTCGTGAAGCTGCCGCAGGAGGTCCGGCTCCTTCTGGAACAGGTCTTCAAAGTGGTGCGTGATCATCGACGTGCAGGAACCGGAAGGGACCACGATGTAATCGGCCGGGCTGCCGGAGGCGAAAACTTTCAGAAAATGCCGGGCCACCTGGCGCGGCTCCTCGATGTAGCCGCTGTTAAACGCCGGCTGGCCGCAGCACGTTTGCGAGGCGGGGAATTCCACCTTGCAGCCCTCGCGTTCGAGCACCTCGGCCACCGCGAGACCGACACGTGGAAACAGAGCGTCCACCAGGCAGGTAACAAACAGCGCCACACGCGTTGCCATGTATGTTTGATTCTAACAAGAATCGGACAACAGTTACCGACTCGCGAGTGCCGCCACCAGTGCCGCCGGGGCGGCGGGTTCTCCGGTACAATCCAGTAGGAACGGCCGCATCGCCGGGGTGCGCATCATTTAGGAGGATCTACGTTCCCATGCAAACGCTCGACCGTCTTTTTCGCACGATCCTGACGGTGACGCTTTTTGTGGCGGCGCCGTCGTGCAGCCCCGGCGGGCAAAGTCCGGCAAATAAGGGGAACAGCATGAGTTTTACCATCCAGTCTGGTGCGTTCGCCAACGGCGGAACGATTCCCCGCCGTTACACGTGCGACGGTGAAAACCTGTCGCCGGCGCTCGAATGGACGGGCGAGTCCGCCGGAACACGCAGTTTCGCCCTCATCGTGGACGACCCGGATGCGCCGGTAGGCACCTGGAATCACTGGCTGCTCTGGAATATCCCGGCGGACGTCCATGCCCTGAAAGAAGGCTTCCGGCCGGGCGAGCTGGCAACCAGCGGGGTCAACGATTTCGGGCGTCCCGGCTACGGCGGCCCGTGTCCTCCAAAAGGCCATGGCCCACACCGCTACTTCTTCCGGTTGTTCGCGCTCGACACGCCAAACCTCGAGGTATCCGGCCAGGCTCGCCGGGTGGAACTCGACCGGGCTCTCGCCAACCACGTGCTGGCCAGAACGGAATACATGGGACGCTACGAGCGGAAGTAGCCGGCGGGCCTTGCGAAGCCGAATCGGCGCGTCAGCGCCTGGCGAGGTTGCCCAGGTGCTTTTCGAGCATGTTTCTGAGATCGCTGGGCTTGACAGGTTTGCTGAGGTAGTCGTCCAGGCCGGCCAGCAGGCAGCGCTCGCGGTCTCCGGCCAGTGCCAGGGCTGTAAGAGCGATGATCGGAGTGTGGCTCTGGCCCGCCTGGCGCTGCCGGATTTCCGCGGTGGCCTCGTAGCCGTCCATTTCAGGCATCTGGCAATCCATCAAGATCATGTCGAAGGGAAATTGGGTGGCCATCTTCACCGCCTCCAGCCCGTTGGCGGCCACTTCGACGTGGCAGCCCAGCTTGTGCAGAATGCTGGCGGCCACCTTTTGATTCAAGGTGTTGTCTTCCGCCAGCAGAATCCGGCAACCCACAAACGGGGGCGAGGCCGCGCCCGATTCTTCTTGCGCCGGCGAGATGGCGTGCGGCGGCCCCGATTCCACTCCGCAAAGCGCATCGTAGGGCAGCGACGCTTCGAACGGTAGCAGGCAGGTAAACGAAGTTCCCACGCCGACGGCGGAAGAGACTCCGATTTCGCCGCCCATCAATTCGGTCAGTTGTCTGGAAATCGCCAGGCCGAGGCCGGTTCCTCCGTACTTCCGGGTGGTCGACGCGTCCCCCTGGGTGAACTTCTGAAACAACAGCGGGATCTTTTCCTGCGCGATTCCGATACCCGTATCGCGGACCGTCAGCTCCATGACCGTTTTTTCGCGATCGCATTCGCGGCACTTCACTTCCAGCAGCACATGGCCTTTTTCGGTGAATTTTACGGCGTTGCTGACCAGGTTCAGCAGGATCTGCCGGATTCGTCCGGGGTCGCCGACCATAAAGCGCGGCGCGGTGTCGTCGTAGGACAGCAACAACTCCAGCCCTTTTTCGTGGGCTTTGAACGTCATCAGGTCGAGCACGTCCTCAGCCGCGGAGAGCAGGTCGAAGTTCACCCGCTCGAGATCCATCTTGCCCGCTTCAATTTTCGAGAAATCCAGGATGTCGTTGATGATGCCGAGCAGCGAGTCGGCGGACTGGCTGATGGCTCCGGCGTATTCCGCCTGTTCGGTGTTAAGCGCCGTCGCCAGAAGCAGGCCGGCCATACCGATGATGCCGTTCATCGGAGTGCGGATTTCGTGGCTCATCGACGCCAGAAAATCGCTTTTGGCGCACGCGGCCTCTTTAGCCGCACGATGCGCCTGTCTTAGCTCGATTTCGACGCGCTTGCGCTCGGTGATTTCGTCTTTCACGGCGACGAAATGCGTGATGGCTCCATCCGGGCCGCGCACGGGCGAAACCGACGCCTGTTCCCAGTACAACTCGCCGGACTTCTTCCGGTTGTGAAACTCCCCGCGCCAGTCCTGGCCCGCGCAAATGGTTTCCCAAAGCTGCCGGTAGACCTCGGGCCGTGTTTCTCCCGACCTCAGGATGCGTGGATTTTTGCCCAGCACCTCTTCCATCGTGTATCCCGTAACCTCGGTGAACATGGGGTTGACGTACTCAATTGCCCCTTCGGCGTCGGTGATGACGATGGAGGCCGAACATTGCTCCACCGCGCGGGAGAGTTTGCGCAGTGTTTCTTCCGCCTTGCGGCGGGCGATGATCTTGCCGATGTCGTTGGCGATCAACTGCAGCCCGATGACGTCTTCCTGGCTGTAGTCGGTCGGCTTGTTGCCAACCCCGATTACCATCAGCACTCGGCCGTGGCTCAAGAAGGGAACGCCGATGTGCCGCGTAAGGGGCAAGTGACATTCCGGGTTGCCCGCCGCCCCAGGGGCGTTGTGGATCACCGGCCGCTTTGCGCGGGCGCACTCGGCCCAGATTCCGCCATCCGGCAACGAAAATGGGTTCTCGATAGCCGGTTCGCGAGGCCGCCTTGTCCGCACGTTGCAAAACGCGACCTGGATTGCTCCGCCGTCTTCTCCGGGGCGTTCGAGACAGCCCGATTTCGCTGCCCGTCAACCGGACGGATTGTTCCAGGGCGTAATCGTAAATTTCCTGTTCGGTGAGTGCATCGGCCTTGGTGTGCAGGTCGAGCAGGCACGCCGCGCGGTCGGCGTTGCGCCGCAACTTCTCCTCGGCGCGCTTACTGTCGGTAATGTCGCGGAACACGCCGAACGCGCCGAGGTACTCGCCGTTGCGGCCGTGGCGGGGACTGGCGGCAATCAGCAGCACGCGGCGCTCGCCGTCGGGTCGTACGATGGGTAGTTCGTAGCTCCCCTTCTCGCCGTTTTGCCGGCTCCGGGTTTGCGCCTCCAGGTCCGGCCATGCGGCATCATCGATAAATTCGTGCAGACTTCGGCCCACCAGCCCCCCGCGGGCCAGGCCGAAGATCTCATCCGCGGCGGAGTTGGCGAAGACGAATCGCTCTTGCGGGTCCACCATTCCTCCGCCGTCTTTCTGGTCTTCAATCAAGGTGCGGTATTTCTCTTCGTTTTCCCGCAACACCAGGTCGGTCTCGTGGTGGGCCGTGATATCAGAGAACAATACCCCAACCGCGCCGGGCGATCCGTCGTCCCTCGGGAACAAAGGGAACGAATTGACGGATAGCCAAGTTGTGCCTCCGTCCCGGTTTCGAATTCCCATCACGACGCCGGTTGAGGGCTCTCCGGTCCGCAGCACCTGCCGAGCGGGGAAGTCGGCATCGGAAAACGGCGTCCCGTCTTCGTGGAAGGCGTGCCAGCGCTGGTCCTCCAGCCGCCGGTCGTGGAGCTGTTCGGAAGTAAGGCCGAGGATTCGATGGGCGGCGGGGTTGGAGGCCAGCATCCCACCGTCTTTGTCGAACGCCAGGAATCCATCAGCCATCGCGGCAATCGCCGCTTCGTGGAGTTGCCCGGCATCGCCGGACGTTTCTTTCGGCCCTTTCCACCGCGTGCGACGCCGGCGGGCGAGACTGTAAGCGGCGGCGAACAGGCCGCATCCCAACAGAACCATCACCGCGGAGCCGGCTGGCGGGGATGTCGAGCGATCGACTGTCCGGAAGCCTCCGCTCCGGGCCTCGGCAGGCGTTGTCAGGCAGGGCGCCAAGGTGGCAGTCCACAGCGCGGCGAGCGGTAGCAATACGGCGAGGGCGTGTCGTCCAAATAGCAGCCGGAGTACAGGCCGATCCATGGGATGTCCTGCTTTCGTCCGGGTACTTCCCGACAGCCTCATCAATCTGTTGCCAGGCGGGCGCATTCGAATTCAATCTGAGCGGGACGCTGCGCTTTCCACGTCGGCACGCAGACCCACCTATCCTCTCATCGTCCATCGGCACTTGGACAGGGAAGATATAGGCGCTAAAAGTACGGAATTCAGGTCTTCAGCGGACGTCGTGCTGGTCTTTCTGCCAGTGAATTTCTTCTCCGCCGGAAACAACCAGACGAAGGTATCTGGGCGAGTGGGGTTGTAGTCGACAGGCAGCAGCCTGCCTCCGTGCCGGCGCTTCACCGTCAGGCGGCCGGGTTCCAGGTTTCCCAGGCGCACGCCCGCCTGGCCCAACGCATCGGACACGGTTCCGCCAACCGCCACCGGAGCTCCGGAGTTTCCGCCGGACAGGTGGGACGGGAGGCGGTTTGGTCTACAATGCCAGCATGGGAAAGAGCCTGCCGCTGTGGGTTCTGCTTTTTATGGCGGCTCCGCTTTTGGGCGCCGGCTGGAAGGAGGGCTATGTGCGATCGAGCGACGGCATCCGGCTGCACTATATCGAGGCGGGCTCAGGCGCGGCCATTGTCTTTCAACCGGGTTGGACCATGCCGGCCGAAATCTGGGCTTCCCAGATTGACGCGCTTTCCAGGAAGTTCCACGTGGTGGCGCTCGACCCCCGTTCGCAGGGCAAATCCGAACGCGCCTCCGAAGGCCACTATCCCGTGCGCCGCGCGCACGACATCAAAGACGTTATCGACCAGTTGAAGCTGGCGCCGGTGGTGCTGGTAGGCTGGTCGCTCGGCGTTCCCGAGGTGCTCACCTACGTCGACCGGTTCGGCACCGGAACGCTGCGGGGCATTGTGCTGGTGGACGGAGAGATCGGCCGCGACCCGTACCCCGGCTACAATGCCGAGCGTTGGGCCAGGAACATGGCGCTCCAGACCCGGCGGACTGAGGCAACCTCGGAATTCGTCCGGTCGATGTACAAAACACCGCAAAGCGAAGCTTACCTGGAACGCATCATCGCCGCCGCAATGAGCGTGCCCACCAGTACCGCGGTGCTGCTGATTGTGAATACCTATCTGAACGGCGGCGATTACCGGCCCATTCTCGCCAAAATCGACAAACCCCTGCTGTATGTCGCCGAGCCGGCGATGCGCGAGCAGGCGCGGATGGTGCGCGAACGCCTGCCGTCGGCCCGCATCGAGCTGTTTGAGAATGCCGGCCACGCCCTGTTCGTCGACGAACCGGACCGCTTCAACGCGCTTCTCGACGGATTTGTTTCCTCGTTAAAGTAGCCGGTGTTCTCTCTGGAATGATTGCAAGAGTCTCCTCACTCGCGTTCGGAGCTCGAAGAGAGGGGTGAGTACTCGCGACGGCCGGGCGCCGATGATTCGGCGCCTAGTTTTTCAGCAGCGCGTCGATGGCGGCTTGCGATATGGCTTCGTCCACTTCCGAGGCCGCACCGCTGGCGGCGAAGCCTCCGAGTGTCTGGCCGTCCACCTTGATGGGCAGTCCGCCCTGGTTCGGGAATGCCGATGGATAGGCCAGCACCGCTAGATTGCCCGCCTTGAGCTGGTCGGCGGCGTTCTTGGAAGGGCTGCCGTACAGTGCGGCATGGCGCGCCTTGCGCTGGGCGAACTGGATGGTGTTGATTCCGGCGCCATCGGCCTTCTGCAGGTAGATCAGATTGCCGCTGTCGTCGACGACGCAAAGGGTCACCTGGACGTTGCGCCGCTGCGCCTCCGCTTCGGCGGCCGCGACCATGGTCTTGATCGAAGCCAGGTTCAGATACTTTTTGGAGGGCAACTCGGCGGCCGTCGCCGCGGTGAAAAGACAAACAAGAAGCGCCACGAGTTTGTACATGCAGAACATCCTAGCAGACTCCTCGCCGGCGAAATCGCGAAGATCGCGCGCCCGCGAAGCCCGGATGTCCGAGGCCGTCAGTCGGTGCCGGCGACAACTTTGCTGTTGCGGTAACCGAAGAGCTTGTGTTTCTTGATCAGGGCGGCCGCCTGCGCAGGCACCATCTCCTCCCAGGAGGGGTCGCCCGAGCGGATTCGCTCCAGCACGTCTCGAGGCAGAATTTCCAGGTTGTGGGTTTCAAAGTCCCGCACCGGTTCGATGAATCGGTTCTGGTACAGATAATCGTACAGGGGGCGTAGCTTCGGCGCCAACTGAAGGGCTTCGGCGGTCTCCACCTCGCCTCCTTCGAACTCCTTGGTGGGATACACGTAGAGCCGGACCTTTCCGCTGAACAGTAATCCGAGCCCCTCCAGGATCCCGCCCGCCAGCTCCGCGTAGTACTTTTCGTCGAAGATCTCCTGGAGCGTCGGGAAGCCGGCCACTAATCCGATCCAGTTGTGAGTGTAGCGGCGCAGGCAGCTCACCACCAGGTCGAAGCGGGTGAAGTTCGAAATCATCACCATCTTTCCGAAGGCGCCCAGCAGATCCACGCGCGCCAGAAAGTCCCGGTGATCGATACGCTCCCCGGTAAGCAGGTTATTCAGCGTCATCTCGAACACCACCACCGGGTCTTCGCCGCCGGATTCCGGGTCGGTGTGAAACTGTTGCAGCGCCTGCTCCAGCATGCCCACGGTGACGTTTGTGACCGGGCGAAAACTGCCGCGCTCGATCATCACCGGCTTCTGGTAGAGCACCTCGGAAGGCTGCACCACCTCGCCCTCCGCGGTAAACATGGTGGCATCGGTGAGGCCCTGCTCCAGCAGTTGCAGGCTCATCAGGCGGTTGTCCACGCTTTCGAAGGCCGGACCGGAGAACTTGATGGTGTCGACCTCGATGCGCTGCCGGCTCAGGTCGTCCATCAGCATCGAGATCATCACCTGCGGCTTGCGATGGCGGAACAGGGCACCGTAGATCAGGTTTACCCCCAGCACCCCCAGTGCCTCCTGCTCGCTCATGCTCACCACGTCGTTCAGCCGAACGTGGATGATGATGTCGGAGGGCTTGGCCCGGAACTGGTGCTGAAATCGCAGGCCGAGCCATCCGTGCCCGTCCCGTTTGTGAGAGACGCTGCGCGTGGCTACGGTGTCGGCAAAAACAAAAAACATGGTGGTGGCGCCGCGCTGCTGGTCCAGGCGTTTGATCAACTGGTTGTATTCATGGTCGAGCATGGCTTCCAGGCGATTGCGGCTGACGTAACGGTCGCTCTTGCCGTAGACCGCGTCGCTGACCGTCATATCGTAGGCCGACATGGATTTCGCCACCGTTTGGGAAGACCTGCCGGCGTGGAAGAACCAGCGCACCACTTCCTGGCCGGCGCCGATTTCCGCGAACGTGCCGTACTTGGTGGCGTCGAGGTTGACTTGAATCGCTTTGTGCTCGGTCCCGATCTTTTCCGCGGCCATGGCTCTGCTCCCCCTTTTCGGATATCCGGTGATCTCATCCCGTCTCTACAGAATTACAAAAAAAAAGTGCCACCGCCTGCACCAGGGGACGGTGGCGTCTCGGAAATGTCAGCTTGCGGCTCCTACTTTGGGGAGCCGTCTTCGGGAGCCTGCCGCGTGAGTTTTTCCAGCCTCCGGGCGATCTCCGACAGCGCCCCGGGATTTTCGTCGCCGCCTACGACTTCTTATTGCTGGGGGTTTGATACTGAAATTCGTGACCCCAGTTTCGGCCCGGGTAGAACCACGTCTTGACGGCGGACGGTGCATTAGCCGCCCGCTCCTCGAAGGTCACAACCAGGTTGCTGGTCGCCCTCGTACGGTATTCAGGGCGGGACAACGCAGTCTCGACCAGTTTCGTCCCATTGGCGTTGAAGATTTCGATGATCTCATGGCTGTTGTATGTGTTTGCCACCTTGAATAGATAGGATCCCGGCGACAGAACGCGCCCCGGGATCTCCACGGGGGTGTTGAAAGTCAATATCATCTCCTGGTTCCATTCGTCAGCCCGGGCGCGCGGCGCAACCAACACTCCGAGCACCACCAGCGAACCAAGCAATGCTAATGTCACGGTCTTCATGAATTTCTCCTTAATCTGCGGTCCTTTGGAACTCGGATTGTTCCGATATAGAGCGGCATTTCCTGCCCACCCGCCTCGGCGATTCCGCTGGAACGGCTTCGGGTCCGTTGGGTAACGGTCGTCCCGCGGATCGCCGCGATTTCACCGGGCTCACGTAGTTCCGCCATTAGTACTGCAAGCATCGCGCCAAACCGCCGTCCCTGTTGCGAGGGGATTCGCCGCGAACGTTATCCGAACGGTTTTCTTGGATTTGCGAAATCGCCTCGACGCGGCACGGCGGCGCCAGGACGAATTTGCGGTTCGTTGGCCGCCAGTTGCTTTCCGCGCTTGCCCATTATTGCGACAGCCTGTCTACTATCGCGTCCTTTCCGCTCCAAGGGGAAATCAGCCCGCGGAATTCTTTCTGCGGGGTCTGCTGTTGCTTTGCGATGGAGGGGAAAGGGGCTCGCCGCCAGCGCCGACTTTCACCGCGCGGACGATGAACCTTTCCGGAGCCGGGCCGATGTAACTGAACGGATAACATGTCACCAGCGTGAGCACCGGCCGGCCCACGCCGTCGAGCACCTTGACATCCTCCGGACTCACCACGCGTGTCCAACTCACCTTGTAAAGATCAACTCCCCACGGAGTGGTCAGCAGGATCTGATCGTTCTTGCGAATCTTTCGCAAGCCCCGGAAGAATGTGTCGCGATGCGCCGCCAAGGCTACATTTCCGCCGTCGCCCGGTAACGCGGTGCCGGGAATGTGGCCGGCGCCCAGCCGCAGCAGCGCGGCATCGTCCCCTTCGAGAATCACGGTGGAAACTTCAACGCGCGGGATGTCGATTCGCCCGATCACCGCGCCTTCCGGGAAATGGATTACACGCTTCGGTTGCACCGCGTGAGATTCGGCCACCTGGTTCAGATAAGCGGAGGCCTGGCGCTGGAACCGCAGGGCTCTGACGTATTCAACGCCCGGCCAAACCAGTAGTGCAACCCCGGAAAAGATCAGCAGACTCCCAATCCACTTCAGCCATAGCCGCAACCTCCGGTGTCCGGCGGGTGCAAAGCCGGCGCGCCCTGTCATTGCTTTCCCATTTCTCCGGATTGACTGCCGGCTATCGCCGCAGCCGCGATGTACCCCTTCCGCGTACGCACCTTCCAGTGCCTGGAATGTGGCGCCACGACGAGCACCCGGATCTGCCGGAATCGCTTATCCCACTTCTGGTTTTTGGGTGCGTAACCGACGGTGTACTGGTTCCGGATGTCCTTCGAGACGGTTTTCAAAACGAGGGTCGTGTCCTTCACCTCTTTCGGGAAACAGCGCCTCTCCGCCGGAAACTTTCGCCAGTTGCTTCAACAAACTCGGGTTGCGGTCCGTGTCATATTCGTCGTACAGGCCGACCGTGTAAATGGTGGCGTCCGACTCCTCGGCCATTTTAAGAATCTGCTGCTTCGTAATGGCGCTCGAGTTGTCACCGCCGTCGCTGACGACGATCAGAACTTTCTTCCTCAGGTCGCTCTGGGTCAACTGCCGCAATCCCATGGCGACCGCGTCGTACAGCGCCGTGCGTCCCCGGGCGCCAAATCGCGACAGCGCCTGGGTGAGTTCCAACGTGCTATTTGTGAATGCCGTCCCTTGAGGCAGCCCCATTGCTACGTGCTCGTTGAAATTCACGACAAACATCTGATCCTGCGGATTGCAAGACTCGGCGAAGGCGGCGGCCGCCGAAATCACCTCTGAGCGTTTCCGAACCATGCTGCCACTGCGGTCCACAACCAGACCGACGGTCACCGGGATGTCCTCATTACGAAAGTAGGAAATGTTTTGCGGGACGCCGTCTTCGTAAACCCGGAAGTTATTTTTCTGAAGTCCGAGAACCGCTGTTTTTCCGTTTTCAGTGACGGAAACGTTGAGTAGCACCAAGTCCACGTCTGTCGAGAAGGTAGCCTGCGAAGCCCGATCGGCCGCGGGACGAAGCGCGATCCCCGAAAGCCCCAACAGCAATACCTTGCGGCGTCCTATCAACCTGTTCCTGGTGGTTGGGATCTTCATGGATCGTGCTCCGGGGTTCCCTGGCGCCGAAAGTGGCGCCAGGTGTTGAGCGTGCCGCCGGTTAGCGAATCCTCGCCGCGGCGAAACGCACCGTGATGCCGGTTCCCAAAGAGAGCAGGCCCAGCAGCGCGATCAGCGGCATCGGGCTCGCGGTTTGCGGCAGCTTTGCCGGAGTGCTCGGGGCAGGCTCCGCCTGGGCCATTTCGGTGGTTTTTGGTTGGCTCTTCTTTGCGGGAGCTTTGAACTCCTGGGCGACTTCAACTTCCTCTCCGGACGGTTTCTCCGCCTTCAAGGGGGCTTTCTTCATCGCCACCACACTGGGCTCGTTTCCCGTCTTTGCCGGTTTGGAGATATTCTGAGCCATCTCCGTGGGCATCGACGGAACGGACTCATGCGAGACACTGGCCAGCCGCACGGCGGCCACCTTGGGGTATACGAACTCCTGTCCGTACGTATCTCCTGGGTAAAACCACGCTTTCAGTGCCTCCGGCGCTTTGGCGGCGCGTTCTTCGAAGGTGATTACGCTCTTACCGGTGGGTTCGAGACGCACGTCGGGTATCGCCAGCACGGTGGCATACAGCTCGGTGCCTTGCTTGTTGAACACTTGGACTATGTCGCGATCCGACTGGCTGTCCAGCAGCTTGAACATGTACGTGCCCGCGCTGAGCACCCTTCCCGGAATCTCCACCGGTTGATTGAATGTCACGTACGTCATCTGGTTCCATTGGTCCGCTCTGATACGCGGCACAAGAACTCCGCCGAGTATCAGGAAGCAGGCTGAAAATGTCAGGCTAAGTTTCTTCATTTGCGACTCCTTGTTTCAGTTGTCCCGTCGTGGGGACAGGCCCGTAGCGGTATCGTGTGCTACGTCGAGACTGCGTCCAGGGTTTGGGCCTGTCCCCGGGACTTTGCGATCTACTTTGCGTTCACTACAACAAAGACCGTGCTGCCCGAGCGGTTTATCAGCAGCAATACCGGTTGATTGTCCGCTGCCCGCATGGCGCTTTGGAATTCCGAAACGCTGTTCACCGGCTTACGGTTGACTTCCTCGATCACGTCGCCGCGCTGGAGTTGGGCATCGGCGCCGGGTCCCGCCGGATCGACGTCGGTGATAACGACTCCCTTCGTGTCGGACGGCAGCCGCAGTTGCTGCAGGACATCCGGCGACAGGTTGTCGACCGATATTCCTCGCATTACATCAGTGGATTCCCCATTGTTGTTGCTGGCCGAAGAATTGCCCTTTTGTTCACCCAGCTTGACGGAAATGTCCTTGGTTACCCCATTGCGGAACACTTTCAACGTCGCTTCGGTGTCCGGCTTCATCATGCCGATCTTCAACTGGAGTGCGCGGCTGTCCGCAATCTTCTCGCCGTTGACATCGAGAATGATGTCGCCCTTTTGCAGCCCGCTTCGGGAGGCGGGGCTGTCGGGCTCGACGTCGCCCACCAGGGCTCCGTAATCTTCCTGCAGGTTGAAAGCCTTGGCGATCTCCGGCGTCACCGGTTGAATGGACACTCCCAGCCAGGCGCGGGTCACTTTCCCATACTTCAGGATCTGGTCCATGACGTTTCGCGCCATGTTGATGGGAATGGCAAAGCCGACGCCCTCGTTGCCGCCGCCGCCACCCGAGAGAATGGCGGTGTTGATGCCGATCAGGTTGCCGTTTTCATCGATCAGCGCTCCGCCGGAGTTGCCGGGATTAATGGCGGCGTCGGTTTGGATGAAATCTTCGTAGTCCTCAATCCCCAGGCCGCCTCGGCCAATGGCGCTGACAATGCCCATGGTGACGGTCTGGTTCAATCCGAACGGGTTCCCAATTGCCAGCACGATGTCGCCCGGCTCCATCTTGGAAGAATCGCCGATCGGCAGAGTTGCCAGGTTTGTCGCGTCCACCTTCAGGACGGCAATATCCGTTTTCTTGTCGGTTCCGACGATGCGCGCTTTCATCTCGCGCTTGTCACCGAACAGCACCTTCACGTCGGTGGCGCCGTCCACTACGTGATTGTTGGTGAGAATGTAACCATCCGGGCTTATAACCACGCCCGAGCCCAGGCTGTGCTCCCGCTGTTCCTGAGGGACATTGGAGCCGAACGGGGAATTCTGGCCGAAGAATTGGCGGAAAAACGGATCGGAGAAGAACGGATTCTGCCCGCCTCCGGTTTTCACCAGCTTCGACGTCGATACGTTCACCACCGCCGGCAGCGCCTTTTTCACCACCGGTGCGAACCCGTGGAACATCTCAGTTCGCGCGTCCCCCCGGACGGTTGACGGCGCCACCGAAAGGTTAATTCGGCCCGCCGATCTGGCGGCCACCAGCGAACCCGCCATCACCCCAATACCCACCGCGGCAGAGAGGGCCAGGATGGCGGTAGTCCTGCCCACATCCAGTTTCTTTGCCATCGATGCAAACCTCCTCATCAATCTCACTTGAAGCTCTTTTTCTCGATTCATCTAATTGATTCCTTCTGCGGGAACCTGCCGCCTCCGTCCAGGCGGGGCGCGGTATCCCGTTGTTGGTTGTGTCCTTCGGGAGGCTCTCCCAGGCCGTTGCCGCGGTCTACACCGCCGCGCCGGCCGGTCAAGACTTACCGATCCTGTCTAATTGGTGCTGCAACATGCTTCCCGGAGACCCAACGTTTCCCCCGCAAACGTGACTTCTGTTGAAGTTCCGTAGGCAATTACTAAAAATCCGCTGCCCCGCAAGGCGTTTTCGTAGTCGATCACCCGGTCCTTGGCGATTCCGATGCTGTATAGGGCAGCACCCAGCGGACTAAGGCCGGAGAAGATAGCGGCGTTATCGAGTGACGCAATGACCCACTCCGCCATCGGCCCGGCGATCAGCACCGGACCGATGCCGGGTATGTCGAAGAAGGCCCATCCGGAGAGTTCCTGCCAGAGCCCCGTCCAAAAGGTCCCAGTCTGTTCCCGGCCCTTCCCCTGGCGAATGCCGGAGCCGACGTCGAGGTGGCGCCGCGCGTGGCAGTCGCGGCCAACGACGGAAAGCTTGTGCATATCGAATCCTGAATGTCGTAAGGCTGCAACGGCCTTTTCGGCCGACGCAGGAGTCTCGTAAATTGCGACGACTGCGTTTTTCTGTGGCGTGGCGCGTTTCACCTTTGGCTCCACCCGGTATTGAGGCAAGTGGCATACCATACCTCACCAACCTGTTCCTTGGAGCCAGGCCGAAAAGCGGAACTGGGGAGTCATCTCATTTTGTTTCAACTTTATAGGAGGACAATGGGAAAGTCGTCGCGGTGGCCGCGCCGGGCCACAACCGGCGTCTGGCCGCCGCATACACCCCGTCGATCTCTGTTTGATATTGCGACATCCTGTCTATGAATTGGGCGTGTGCCTTTTAACCCGATGAGCGCCGAGGGACTACAATAATCTTCGGAGAGAGTGCTGCAGCGGGCTCTGGGCATCACCAGCGTGCGGAAAGGCATGCCGATTGCGGGGGAGGGTCTCTGTCTCTATCTTCCATGGTCGGAAAGGGAAAGCCTGGGATGAACGCGGGGAGGTCGACCGTCAGATTGCTGACCCGCCTGGTTTTCTCGATTGGCGTCACCTTATTCATCCTGGTTATGTTCTCTTACGTCCCCGGAGTGAACATCGCCACCATCGCGCTGGTGCTGGTGCTGGCGGTGTTGGTGATCTCGGTGAAGTGGGATTTTGAACAAGCGCTCGCGGCCGCCATCGCGGGCGCCATCGGCTTCGATTATTTCTTTCTCCCGCCCAAGGGAATCGGGGTCGACGACCCGCAGCACTGGGGCGTCCTGGTGGCGTTTCTTTGCACGGCGGCCATCGGCAGCCACCTCTCGGCGACGGCCAGCCGGCGACGCCGTGAAGCCATCGCCAAACAGCAGGAAATCGAAAGGCTGTACGAGTTCTCACGCGAGATTCAAACCAGCGAAGTTACCGACCGTTTTCTTGAGCGCGTTCCCGCCTCGCTTGTCCGCCTGTTCGGATTCTCCGGGGTTGCCGTCTATGTTACGGATTTGGAAAAGGCTTACCCGGCGGGACCCGAAGCGTCGCGGCTGACGCTCGACCTGCTCCGCCACGCCGCCCGCAGCCAGGTGGGGAAAGCGGACGCCCGCGCGGGAATCGCGGTGGTGCCCCTTCTTCTGCCCGGCGACGCAACCGGCAGCATTGCGTTCCAGGGAGAACTGCCGGCCCCGGCGGTACTCACCTCGATTGCCAGTGTCGTGGAGATGGAGGTTCGTCGCAAAACCGCCGAAGACGCGCTGCGCAACAGCGAGGAACGCTTTCGCCAAATGGCCGAAAACATCGAAGAAGCCTTCTGGCTCACGGACGAAACCGCCACCGAAGTCCTGTACGTGAATCCGGCATACGCCCGCATTTGGGGCCGCGACTGCCGGAGCTTCGCGGAGCATCCTCGCTCCCGTCTGGATGCCGTTCACCCCGCCGACCGCCTGCGAGTCGACGGGGCCTTGAGCAGGCTGCACGACGGCGGTTTCAGCGAGAAATACCGCGTCGAGCGTCCCGACGGTACGGTCTGCTGGGTGTGGGACCGCGTTACCCCAATTCGCGGCCAGGACGGCCGCATCCACCGCCTGTTAGGCGTCGCGCTGGACATCACCGAACAGAAAGAGAATGAAGACGCCATCCGCAACCTCACCGTGGAGCTCGAGCGGCGCATTGACGAGCGCACGGCCCAACTGGCGGCGGTAAACAGGGAGCTCGAACAGCGCAACGAGGAGCTGGCCCGTGTCAGCCGCCTCAAAAGCGACTTCCTGGCGCGCATGAGCCACGAGCTCCGCACGCCCCTGAACACCATCACCGGCTTTTCAGATCTGTTGGGAGAGCAGGGCGCCGGGCCGCTGACGGAAAAGCAGGCCCGTTACGTCAAACATGTCCGGGCGGCCGCGTCGCACCTTTTGGAATTGATCAGCGACGTCCTCGACCTTTCCAAGATCGAGGCGGGAGGACTCGACCTCCATCCGGAGGTGTTCGTCTTGCCGGAGGCGGTCGATGAGGTGTTGGATGCCATCATGCCCCTGGCGGCGGCCAAGAAGCTCCACATCGAAAGCAACATCGTGACCGATCTGCCCATCTATGCGGATCGCATTCGCATCAAGCAGATTTTGTATAACCTGCTGAGCAACGCGGTGAAGTTCACCGGAGAACACGGCAATGTCTGGCTGGAAGGATTGAAACGCGACGGGCTGGTGAGTGTCTCGGTAGCCGATGACGGAATCGGAATCGACCCCAAGGACCACGAAGCCATATTCGGGGAATTTCGCCAGGTGAGCTCTTCGCCGAAAAGCGAAGCCGAAGGCACCGGTCTCGGGCTCGCAATCACCCGCAGACTGGTCGAGAAACATGGCGGCACCATCCGCGTGGAGAGCGATCTGGGGAAGGGAAGCCGATTTACGTTTGAGTTGCCGGCCCGGGTCTGATCGTGCGGCGTGAGATCACCACGCCAGCCGCCTTCCGGCGTCACTCCCGGCCTGGGGGGACAAACTTTCAAAATCGGATTCGCGTCAACTCTTCAGACCGGCTTTACGCTTCTTGAATTCCGAGGGTGATATCTCGCCATTCGCATAGCTCCGCTTCAACTCCTCAACCGGTGAGAGCGAGGGCGACGACCTCGGCCAAACCAGGCGCACCACCACTACAACAACAAGGGCGATCAGCAGGATCCAGAAAATCCAGCCCAGCCAATGCATGCCCCACAGGTAGCCTGTCCGAACCAT
The DNA here is from genome assembly GCA_963810595.1 of Bryobacterales bacterium. Lineage (GTDB taxonomy): Bacteria > Acidobacteriota > Terriglobia > Bryobacterales > Bryobacteraceae > CAWEOG01. Next base: position 221,454 of record CAWEOG010000022.1, read on the forward strand.
CACCCGGCCTCTTCCCCGGGGGTGAATGGGGATAGGGGGTCCTTCGGTCTCCCTTCCTCACCAACGCTCCCTGCCGGCCATACTGCATGCCAAGGGCCATGTCGAGCCACCCGCGAAACGCCAGCAAAAAGAACGCAAGTAACCGAATTCACGGGAGATCCGGTTGGCGATTTCCGCGACAAACTGTCTTTTTCCGCGACACCAGACAATAGCCGCGCACGTCGGTTTGCTATGATGGCCCTGCGCGGACAAAGAGCCCGCTTGAAGATGGCGAAGGAGAACGAAAACCCGGTAACGCTGGTGGCCATCGACGACGATCCGGCCAGCCTCGAACTCATCCAGGAAGCGCTCTCGCAGGAAGGACTCGAAATCGTCACTGCCACCGATCCGGTGGGTGGCAGGGAGCTGGTCCTGCGCCGCCACCCGGACGTCGTCCTGCTGGATCTGGTAATGCCTCATACCAGCGGGATGGACTTGCTCGAACAAATCCTGGATGCCGCACCCGACACCGATGTCGTCCTGATAACGGGTCACTATTCGACGGATTCCGCTGTAGAGGCGATCAAGAAGGGCGCCAGCGACTATCTCACCAAGCCCCTGGACATCGGCGACTTGCGGGGCCGGGTGGGCCAGTTGATCGAAGACACGCGACAGCGCCGCCTGGCGCTCCGGCTGGATGCCGAGCTCAGCCGGGCTTCGGCCTTCGAGGGCATGGTGGGCCGCAGCCCACAGATGCTGGAAGTGTTTGCCCGCATTCGCCGGGTGGCGCCGCACTTCCGCACCGTCCTGGTCACCGGAGCCACCGGCACGGGCAAGGAGCTCGTCGCGCGTTCGCTTCACCGCCTGAGCCCGGCCGCACCCGGCCCTTTCGTGGTCTGGAACACCACGGCCGTGGTGGAAACCCTCTTCGAGAGCGAGCTCTTCGGGCACGTCAAAGGCGCCTTCACCGGAGCCACCCAGGACAAGATGGGATTGTTCGAATACGCCAACGGCGGCTCGCTGTTTCTGGACGAAATCGGGGACATGCCGCCGGCGACCCAGGCGAAAATTCTGAGGGTCCTGCAAAACCAGGAGGTGCAGCGCGTGGGCTCGCTGGCTTCCCGCAAGGTGGATGTACGCGTCATCGCAGCCACCAACCGCGACCTGCGCGCCATGATCGAGGAAAAGCAGTTCCGGGAGGACCTGTATTATCGCCTTTCGATGGTCGAGATCGGCTTGCCCCCCTTGGCGGACCGCAAAGAGGACCTGCCGCTGCTCGAGCGCGCCTTCATCGAGAGGTTTTCCGGTCAGTACCAAAAGTCCGTGAAGGGACTCACCCGGCGCGCGGAGCTGGTGCTCGCGCGCTACCACTGGCCAGGCAACGTGCGCGAACTGGAGAATGTCATCGGAAACGCCTGTATGATGGCGGACGGCGAAGTGATCGACGTCCACGACCTTCCCGAATATCTGCGCGGCGCGCTGCCGCTTGAAGTCTCCGCCGACGGGGAGCTGCTGCCGCTGGCGGAGCTCGATCGCCGGCACGCCTTGAGAGTGCTTGCAAGCGTTGGCGGCAACAAGGTGCAGGCCGCCCGCATCCTGGGAATCAACCGCGCCACCCTGTACCGCCTCCTCGAACGGACCAACGACGCCGAATAAGGCGGGCGGCGCCTTGGCGTGACGAAATCGTCCTGTCCGGCCCCTATTCCCAGGCTGCGTAACCCCCGGGCGTACTCCGTCAGGCCGGTGTTTCCTTATAGAAGTACGCTCCGGCCAGGGTGCCCAACAGAATCTCAACCAATCCAACCGCCAGGCCGATATACATCAGCCGCGCCGGAAACAGTTGCATGGGCATCAGCCCCACGGTCGCCATGAGATAACCGAGAATCCACACGGCAACGCCCGCGCCCAGCGCCGTTTTTGGGCCGGCGCCGTACCGGGGCCGGATGGCGGCGTACAACCAGAGGGCGAAAATTCCGATGACGAAACCATAGACGAGATAGAAGGTGATTTGTCCGGCGCTGTCTCCGGCCGGCCGGCCGAGAGCCGCCATGGCTTTGTCCCAGTCGTCCTTCAGGATGACGGCGTTCAGCAGAAACTCGGATAAGTTGACGATCAACCCTGCAACCAGTCCGCCCAGGATGACTCGTCCCCAATTGATCTTACTCATGTGACCTCCAGGTGTCAGACCTTGGTGGATTATGCACGTCATCTCGATCCAGGTCAACCCCTATCTGAGTCTCGGACGGAATCCTCAATCAGCCGAAAGGAGCACAATGGCCGCTTCCTTTTCCGCGGAGATCCGATTGGGGCGCCCGCTACGGAGGCGATCCTCGAGGGTCCCGGCCAAGCCGTTGCTTTCATGCCGCTTATTCCACAGCAACACCGTCGGCAATAAAGTGGATAGGTCGCGAGTCAGAACATTGTTGGCAATCCCTTCCACTGCACCAAGAATGATATTAACGCGCAGCGCGATTTTGCGGGAAGCGCTGCGATGGCGCCTGATGGCTTGCACCTGCTTCCGCTCCTGTTCGGTAAGGACGAGCCTTCACGCAGGTGGAAGCGGCATTCCACGTTATGCGCCCACCAATCACCGATCCCTGCTCGCTCTGAGAAAAAGTACCAATCGGGATCATCGAGCAGACCAGCCTTGAACGGAAACGGCTTAATCGGAGCTACTCCGATGTAAGTAGTGATCGACAGTCCGAGCCGTCTTTGATGAGGAGAAATACCAAAACCTTTGGATAAGGAAACGGAGCTAATCGCAACCGTTGTGTATTTTGCCAGCCGCTTGATTCAGGATTCCCACATCCGCTGCGGCGCACGAGGCCGGCCATTGCCTGGGCCGCCAGCGAGCGGGAGCAGTCCGTCGGGAGCTTGGGCGTAGCGCCAGAAGAATGTTCCGGCGTCCTGCAAGCACAGGCCGAAGGTGCACGAGAAAGGACTCAATTACTCGCCCTTAAGGAGCTTAAGAATTCATTCATCGGCGGGTCAGTCCTTCAGCCTATGTTGGCGATGATGGATTCCCCGATTATTTGTTCCTATAATCGTGTTATCCGAGCGGGTGGAGGAGCATGAAATGGTTAAACTCTGTGTCGCAGCCTGCCTGGCGGTGACTCTGGAATTGACACTTGCCGCAGGCACCGTGTTGGCGTTCACGCCGCCGTCCTCACCGCCGGGACAGTCGGGCTCCCACCCCGGTAACAGTGGAAACGCACCGGGTCAGAACGGCGACAAAGGTAAAGACCCCGGACAAGGCCAGGGTCAGGGCCAAGGCACGGGTCAAGGCCAAGGCCAGGACCAGGGTCAACCGCCGGTCGGCGTGGGAGGGTCCGGATCGGGCAACTGATGAGTGACTGATCGCTTCCGGTGAGCCCGCGGAAGTCCGTGTACCCCGTGTGAGCTGTCCTTGCAGCCCGTGGGTATTCCGGCGCCGCGGCGGGTGCACGCGACGGGTGGCATACGAGTCAACTGTAGGCTGGACTGGTAATAGTACTTCGTACTGGTACCAAAGGCCTAGTGCTTACAGAAATCAATATCTTCATACCAGTCCTTCTTCCGATCAACAAATCGCCTTCAACAGCCATTTAATAGGAGTCAGGATTACCTATGAGACGCGATCCTTGTGCCCACAAACGGGGCTTTGTACTGCTCACGCTGACTGTTTCCATTATCGTTGTCATGGGCTTTCTCGGGCTGGTACTGGACTTGGGGCGCGCTTACGTTGCCAAGAATGAAGCGCAGGCGTTCACCGATGCCGCCGCGCTGTCAGCGGCACGCGAACTGGACAACAGCGCGGCAGGCATCAGCGCCGCTCGGAATGCGGTCGGCACCACCCAAAATCTCTGGTACTTCGGAACGAGGACGATCAATTCTCCAGTCGTTGAATTCAGCACGGACAAAGTGAGCTGGTCCGAAAACCCCGCCAGCGCGACCGGAGTGAGGTATGTTCGGGTGACGGCGCCGAGCAACAGTCTTACGGTTTACTTCATGACGGCCCTGGGTGTGCCCAATGTGATGAATGTCGCAGCGCGCTCCACGGCGGGCGTCGAGCCGCCAACCACTTTCCCGCAAGGAGTATTCCCTTTCGCTCCATTGGCGCACGTTGGTACCCCGCCCGACTTCGGTTACTCGCCGGGGGATGAGCTGACGCTGTTGTGGCCTTCGAGCGTCAACAGCAATGGCCAGTCCGTCAAGATGAACAATCTCTGCCAATCCGACCAAAACCAGCAGGCTCTAAACCTGGTTAAAACCGGGGTGACGGCGGAACGCGGGTATATTCAGGACACGAGTGCCTCCGCGATTGCCTCGGCGATCGAAGATGACCACATGGATTACACGGTCACGCTGGGAATGCCGGTAAACCGGACGGGTGGCGTCAAGACCACCGACGTGGTACAGAGCCTGGACGAACGGGTGAATCAGGACACATTGCCGAATACACAGGACTACGCGACCTATATCGCAAATCATGATTCCACGCCGCTGCGAAGGGTGGTTATTGTGCCCATCATCAACGATCCTGTGAACGCGACGGTGCTGGGATTCGCGAAGGTTTTCCTTCCGCCTAACCAGGCCCACAACCCGAACAACTCAAAGTGCGCCACTTACATCGGGCCGGCGAATGCGCCCACCGGCGACGGCGCCACCGGCGCGAACCTGCTGAGGTTAGTGGAATGAACAGCAAGAATCGAAGGCGGCGCGGAAACGCTGCGATTGAGTTCGCCATCGCTTCCACGGTGTTGTTGCCGAGCATGTTCGGAGCGTTCCAGTTCGGCTACGGCTTGTATACCTACAACCTGCTGTGCTCCGCGGTGAGCAACGGCGCCCGCTACGCCGCCTACCGCACGTACCGCTCGGCTACCGGCGGCTCCGTGGAAAACGGGAAGGCCGCGATACGCAATCTGGTTGTATACGGAACTGTCGCGCCAACAGACAGCACACTGCCGGTGGTGCCGCGTTTAACGACGTCGGCAGTGAGCGTCAGTTATGTTCTTACACCGGAGGGTGTCCCGAACAAGGTAACCGTCGCCATCAACTCCTTCCGGATCGAAACTGTGGCCAGAAACTTCACTCTGACCGGGAAACCGCAAGTTACCTATCCTTTCATGGGGCGCTATGCGCCGGAGGAATCGGAATGATCAAAGTAGTTAAGCGAAAACGCCTTCAGATCGGCAATCGGCGTGGGCAAGCACTGGTCGAATCGGTACTCGTCCTGCTGCTGTTTTCGGCAACATTAATCGGGACACTGGACTTCGGGCAACTGTTGTTCACCCACCAGTCGATGGTCGAGCGAGTGCGGAACGCCCTTCGGTGGGCAGTGGTGAACCCTTACGACGGCAGTGGCGACCAGATTGCGAATATGATTCTGTACAACAAGCCAACCTCATCGGACGGTTCCGGCTTTATGGGCATGACGCGCAGCAATGTCCAGGTCATTTACACGGCCGGCACTGCGGGGAATCCAAACGACGAACGACTGCGGGTATTGATCGTCAACTACCAGTTCCATTTCTTCAGCCCCTGGATTACGAAGAGCTTCACCAACAATCAAGCGGTTGTGGAGACGGCAGCCATGGTCTACAAACCGTAGCGCCGCCACCACATGGATCCGTCCTCCTTGGCGCTCCGATCCGGTAAGGACACCATACCGAAGAGCACGCATCAGCACTCGCTTTGGGGTGGACATTATTACGGACAAGTTCAGTATCTAGCCTGGGGGGTGCCTGTGCGGAATCGCAGGCGGCGCCCGGAAAGAATCGGCCAGAACCTCCCGAGCTGTCAAGAGCCTAAGGTGCAGACTGAGCAACTCTGTGCGCCATGTCGGCCTCGGGCAGATACGGATCTATCGCTTGCGCAAGAGCCAACGTCTTTTGCCCGATCGCCTTCTTGCCTACTCCAAAATATGCCATCGCGAGATGATATTTTGTTCTCGCGCTGCTCGAGTGGGAGGCAGCGTTTTCAAGGTACCTGACTGCCATTTCATACCTCCCTTTTTTGACCTCGGTGCCGGAAGGAGCACCCGCAGAACTCGCGTTGTGCCTCGGCGGGCTGGGACTTCTTCTGTTCTGGCGAAAGCGAAGAGGTTCTCCAGAACTCCGTTAAGAGTTCAGCGACCCTCGGAATTCAAAGATTACGCCAGCGGCTTCTCCGTCAGACAACTCGAGAATTAGGCAATTCCCTCGAAGTGAACCGCCCTGCCTCCGCCGTCTGAAATGCCCACACCGCCGGCGGGCGCTGCGGTGGACGTCGGCCCCCCGCACGGACATCCATGCCAGCAGTAGCGGGCGTTCCACTTGCCCTTCAGCGCCGTCTGGGCTAAGTTCGAAGTAGAGACATCTGAATCGCGGCGATTTCTTGTCACGACGAACTGCCAAGTGAATTTTGGGACAGGAGGCGCGAAGATTCTAATGACTTCCGGTATCGGGTCGGAGCTCGAAACACCCCGGCGTTCCCCCCCTCTAACACTCAACACTTTCCCATCTCCCGCGGGCGGACGACCGGCGCCAACCACCGAATCCCGCCTGCCGGCGGCCGCCAGGAAAGTGGCCGCAATCCTGGCGCGGGCGGATATCCGCGTTAACGGGAATCGTCCCTGGGACATCCGGGTTTTCGATCCTCGTTTCTATCAGCGGGCACTCACCGGCGGCAGCCTCGGCGTGGGCGAATCCTATATGGACGGCTGGTGGGACGCCGAAGACCTCGACGAGTGCTTCACGCGCGTTCACCGCCACGAGCTGTATCGGAACGCGGGCGCCATCGGCGCCCTCGGACTTGCTCTGAAGGGCAGGCTTTTTAACCGCCAGACCAGGTTTCGCTCGAAGAAAGTCGCAAAGGAGCACTATGACCTGGGCAACGACCTGTTCCAGGCCATGCTCGACCGGAGAATGCAGTACAGTTGCGCCTATTGGAAGAGTGCCGGAACCCTGGATGACGCGCAGGAAGACAAGCTCCGGCTGATTTGCGACAAACTGTACCTCAGACCCGGCATGAAAGTGCTCGACCTCGGAGGCGGGTTCGGGGGGCTGGCCCACTTCATGGCCACCGTCCACGGCTGCTCGGTGGTAAGCTACAACATCTCCAGCGAGCAGGTCCGCTACGCGCGCCAACTGTGCACCGGGCTTCCGGTCCGGTTCGAACAGAAGGATTATCGCGAGGCAGTCCACGAAACCGATGGTTTCGACCGCGTCGTATCCGTCGGCTTCTGCGAACACATCGGCTACAAAAACTACCACTCCTTTTTCGAGCTGGCCCACCGGCTGCTGCGTGATGAAGGACTGTTCCTGCTCCAGACCATCGGCGGCAACCGTTCCGTCACCAGTACCGATCGTTGGATCGACAAGTACATCTTCCCCAATGGCATGATGCCTTCCATCGCGCAACTGGGAAAGGCGATGGAAGACCTTTGGGTGGTGGAAGACTGGCACAACTTTGGTCCGGACTACGAGAAAACGCTGCTCGCCTGGTGGGGAAACTTCGATCGCGCCTGGCCAGGCCTGCGGGCGAGTTACGGCGACCGCTTCTACCGCATGTGGAAACTGTACCTGATGGAGTCGGCCGGGGCGTTCCGGGCGCGCAAGCTGCAACTTTGGCAGATTGTGCTTTCCAAAGGCGATATCATTTCTTATACGGCCGTCAGGTAATCCACGCACGCCTTAGCCGGCGACAAGTGCAAGACAGCGGGGTTCGACCCCTCCGCCGGGGCGGGCGACACCCACTGCTCCTTGTACACGCCGGGCGTTCAAAGAGCAGTGGGCTTCGTTTCAAAGATGGGTGGCCTCACTTGGTCGCGGGAATGCCCAGATCCAAGCTCACGAGCCCCGGCCCGTTCCGTCCATGGGTCCGTGCCCAACCCGAAACGGCCAGTACTCGAACGATGCAGGCTGTCGAAAGAGGAGTGTTACTTCTTCTTGGTGAAGGTGCGAACGTACGCGATCACGTCGTCAACTTCTCCCGGGTCCAGCTTTTTTGCATGCGGGTCGGAAGGCGGAGGTACTCCCATCGTCGTCGGACGTGCCGGTGATGCCATCGAATCCGACTTTCTTACCGCCGGCATCTTGCCCTTGCCACCTGTGATTATTTCCTTAATTTCGCTATCGGACTTACTCTGCACATAAGCCGAGTTAAGTCTCGGTATCTTGACTTTATAGAACTGATCGGCTGTCGGAGATCCCGTCCCCCGATCGCCGTGGCAGTTTTTGCAAGTTTTGTCATAAACGGCCTTGCCCGGAAGCTGGGCCGAGAATGCCGGCAGGGCCAGCATGATTGCCGCACCGACGGTGCAGCAGACGGCGAATTTCATTGAGTTGCTCCTTGTTACGGTCCCAGATGTACAAGGTACAGAAGGGATTAGGGCCAGTGTCCCATGACCTTGTAACACTTGTCAATCGTTGATAGCAACTATTAAAGGAGCGGGAAAAGGTGTCGAATTTTACTACGCTTCACGAAATAACCTAGGCGACTCCTGTTAAGGCTCAAAGGTAGACCCTTCGGGCCTGCTGGCAGAGGCGGCGCCCCCGCTCGGCCAGCCGCGGACTCAGGGCGACTCCTTTACCGACGGATTACGTCTGCCCCCCCGGGCCACACCCGCTTCAAGATTTATGAGAATATTTAACGGGAACCGGGAGACGTGCCGCTTGACCTGGGAGTACCAATGAGTGTGAGAGCAGCCAAGGTAGTCTTTCGCGCGTTGGTGGTGGCCTTCGTTGCAGCGTTGGCCTCACAAGCCGCCGTCACGCGCATTGAAGTCTCAGAGCGCTCGCCGGTGGCGTCCGGCAGGGTGTTCGGCCGGGTGGGCGCGTATGAAAAGATCGCCGGCCGGGTGTACTTTGCCGACGATCCCACCCTGGAGGTGAACCGCCGGGTGCGCGATATCGAATTCGCCCCCAGGAACGCCGGCGGCAAGGTGGAGTTTTCGGCCGATTTTTATATGCTCGCCCCGGCCGCGCCGGAGAAGGGAAACGGCACTTTGCTGGTGGAAATCAGCAACCGCGGCGGCAAGGGGCTTCTCAGTCGTTTCGACTACGCGAGTTCGGCGCTCGACCCGCGGCGCCCCCAGGACTTCGGCGACGGCTTCCTGCTCGAGCGGGGCTACACGCTGGTGTGGATCGGGTGGCAATTCGACGTTCCGCGCCAGCCGGGTCTGCTGCGCCTGTATGCGCCGGTGGCCAGAGACGGAGCCAAGGCCATTACCGGCCTGGTGCGCGCGCAGCAAATCGGGACCGGCACCAAATACGAGTTTGCGCTGGCCGACCGCAATCACGCCGCCTACCCGGTGCTCGATCCCGACGACCCGAACCTGCGCATCGTGGGACACGACCTGATGGATTGGTCTCAAACAGAAGTGTTGCCGCGCAGCGCCTGGCAATTCGCCCGCCTGGCAGACGGCAAACCGGTGGCCGACCGAGAGCACATCTATGTGAAACAGGGCCTGGCGCCGGGCGTGGTGTACGAGCTCGTCTATACCTCGATAGATCCGCCGGTGGCTGGCCTGGGATTCGCGGCCGTGCGGGATTTCGTCTCGTTCCTCAAGCACGACGGGAGGTACGGCAATCTGGCGCCGCTGGCGAAAGCGTCGAAGCGCGCCATTGGCTTCGGGATTTCGCAAAGCGGGCGCTGGCTGCGGAACTATCTGTACGACGGCTTCAATCGGGACGAGCAGGACCGCATCGTATTCGACGGCGTCTGGGCGGACGTGGCCGGAGCGGGGCGGGGAAGCTTCAACCAGCGCTTCGCTCAGCCTTCTCGCGACGGTCATCCGGCGCTGAACCTGCATTATCCGGTGGACCTGTTTCCTTTTTCCGATCTTCCACAGACCGACCCTGAAACCGGGATCACCGGCGGGCTGCTGCGCCTGGCGGTGAAAGACGACACGATGCCCAAGATTTTCTACACGAATAACTCCTACGAGTATGGCGGCCGTGGCGCCGCGCTCATCCATGTGACCGTGGATGGCGAGCGCGACGCCCCCTTTTCCGCCAAAACCCGGTATTACTTCATCGCGGGCGCCGCCCACGGGCCGGGGCGGTTTCCGCCGGCGGCGAGGAGCACCGCCAATCTCACCGACCCGCTCGACCACCGACCCATCCAGCGCGCGCTGCTGGTCGATCTGGAAGCGTGGGTGGCCCAAGGCGTCGCCCCGCCTGCTTCCCGGTATCCCCGCCTGGCGGACCAGACGCTCGAAGCCGGTTTCCACTTCCCGGCGATTCCGGGCGCACGCACGCCGCGGGTGTTCAACGTCCCCCGACGCCTGGATTTCGGGCCCGCCTTCCGCAGCCGCGGTGTCGCCACCGTGGAGCCGCCGGAGCTGGGGAAGGAGTATCCGTTCCTGATGCCGCGGGTGGACGCGGATGGGAACCCGGTGGCCGGCGTAAAGATGCCGGAGGTGGCGGTGCCGCTCGCAACCTACACGGGCTGGAACGTGCTGAAGCCATATCGCGACGCCAAGGGCAACCTCGTCACGGGGGAGCCGGCGAACATGATCGGCTCGTGGTTTCCGTTCGCGCGTACCCGCGAGGAGCGGACCAGTAGAAAGGATCCCAGGCTGTCGGTCGGAGAGCGCTACCGGGATAAAAAGGACTACCTGGGAAAAATCTCGCGGGCCGCGGGCGCCCTGGTACGCGAGCGCTTCCTGCTGCCGGCGGACCGCCGCCGCGTGAGCGAACGCGCCGCGCGGGAGTGGGATTTTGTCATGGCGCAGGCGAGGTAATCGGCAGCCGGCGGGCACGGCGGTTATAATGCCCGTAAACAAACTATGGTTGACTGCGCATGGTACTGAACCAGAATGTCCGAGGGCTGCGCCCTTCCGCCACCCTGGCCATCAATGAACGTTGCGAGGTATTGCGGCGGGAAGGCCGGCGCATCTACAAGCTTGGGTTGGGGCAATCGCCCTTTCCGGTGCCGCTTCCCGTAGTGGAGGCCCTTAAGGCGAACGCGTTTCAAAAAGACTATCTCGCGGTGAAGGGCCTGCGGCAGTTGCGGGAATCGGTGGCGAACTACCAGCGGCGTGTCAACGGCATTCCTTGCACCGCCGAAGACGTCCTGGTGGGGCCGGGCTCGAAGGAGCTGATGTTCCTGGTCCAACTGGTCTATTACGGCGATCTGGTGATTCCGACGCCGAGCTGGGTGTCCTACGCTCCGCAGGCGCACATCATCGGCCGGAGGGTGACCTGGGTCGAAACCAAGCGGGAAAACGGCTGGAGATTAATGCCGGACGAGCTGGAAGCGCACTGCCAAGAAGATCCGGACCGTCCGCGCATCGTCATTCTGAACTATCCCAACAACCCAACCGGCCTGACGTATTCCGAAGGCGAGCTGAAGGCGCTGGCAAAGGTTGCGCAATCCCACAGCATGGTTCTTCTTTCCGATGAAATTTACGGAGAGCTGAATTTCCAGGCGGCCCACCAGTCCATCGCACGCTACCATCCGGAGGGAACCATCATCAGCAGCGGATTGAGCAAATGGTGCGGCGCGGGAGGCTGGCGGCTGGGGCTGTTCGTGTTTCCGCAGAAGCTCCGAAGGCTGCTGGACGCCATGGCGAGCGTCGCCAGTGAGACCTACACCTCCACCAGCGCGCCCATCCAGTACGCCGCCGTGCGGGCCTTCGAGGGAGGCAGTGAGATTGAGGAGTATCTGAAACAGGCCCGCCGCATTCTCTATTCACTGGGGCAATATTGCACCAACTCCCTGCACGAATCGGGCGCCTGCGTGAATGAACCGCAGGGAGGCTTCTACCTGTTTCCCGATTTTTCGTCCTACAGCGACAAACTGCACTCGCTCGGGATCCACACCAACGTGGAAATGTGCGAGCGGCTGCTCGAGGACACTGGCGTGGCCATGCTGCCGGGGTTGGTTTTCGGCCGGCCCGAACAGGAATTCACGGCCCGGATTGCCTTCGTCGATTTCGACGGCGGGCACTGTCTGGCGGCGGCCGCGCAAGTGCCCTACTCCGAACCGCTCTCGGAAGAGTTTCTGCGCGCCCGCTGCCCCAACCTGATCAACGCCATGGACGTAATCCGTCAATGGCTTTCCTGACGGCCGCGGGCCGGTTCCTCAACCCGGCGCCCACATTTGCGCCGCCATCGTCATAAGATAGACATACAGCGTGCCCGGCCGGAAGAACGCGGATCTCGGAAACGGGAGCCGTCCGGCGAAAATCGAGGGTTTCGTTTGGGAGTACAGAAGAGACATTATTATGCAACTTGGATTCGTAAGTGCCATCCTGGCCGATCAGTCGCTGCAGGATGTGCTTTCATTCGCGCGTTCCGCGGGATACGCCTGCGTGGAGGTAATGTGCTGGCCCAAGGGCAAGGCGGAGAGGCGGTATGCCGGAGTGACGCACATCGACTGTGCCGGTTTCGGTTCCGACCACGGCGCGCGCGTGCAGGAGATGATACATTCCACCGGAGTCGCCATCAGCGGTCTGGGCTATTACCCCAATCCGCTGGCGCCCGACCAGCGCGAGGCGGAAGTGGCTGTCGAGCACCTGAAACGGGTGATACAGGCCGCCCAGTTGCTCGGGCTCTCCAATGTCAATACGTTTATCGGTCGCGATTGGACCCGTTCGGTTGACGAGAACTGGCCGCGTTTTCTCTCCACCTGGAAGCCGCTGGTCGCCTTCGCCGCCGATCACGGCGTGCGCATCGGCATCGAGAACTGCCCCATGTTGTTCACCGGCGACGAGTGGCCCGGCGGCAAGAACCTGGCCGGTTCTCCGGTTATCTGGCGGCGCATGTTCAACGACATCCCGGATGCGAACTTCGGCTTGAATTTCGATCCGTCCCACTTCATCTGGCAGCAGATGGACTACCTGAAGGCCCTGCGGGAATTCAAGGATCGCATCTTCCACGCCCACGCCAAGGACGTTCGCATGGATGCCGACCGGCTGCGCGATTGCGGCATCCTGGCGCATCCGCTCGACTATCACACGCCCAAACTGCCGGGGCTGGGCGACGTGCATTGGGGCCATTTCTTCTCGGTGCTGGGCGAGACCGGCTACCGCGGGCCGGTTTGCGTGGAAGTGGAGGACCGGGCGTTCGAAAGAAGCCTGGAGGACCGCAAAGCGTCGCTGCGTCAGAGCCACTCCTACCTGCGGCAGTTTCTTCCCTGAAAGGTCCCTGAAGTTCAATTCCAAGGGAGGGTAATTTTGCAGCGTCCATCACAGATAAACGGGCTCACTCTGGAACGCTACGAGAACGAATTCCACGACCGGCACCTGCTGCACGGCGTCGTGGATTTCTGGGCCAGGCGAAAGCCCGAGGCGCTCGCCTTCGTCGTCCATGAAAGCGGCGCCGGCGTCAGTTGGGACGAGTTCCGGCGCGAGACCGTCGAGATGGCCGGCCGGCTGCTCGCCATCGGCTACCGCAAGGGCGATTTTCTGGTTACGTCGCTGCCGTTTTCCCGCGACCACATTCTGCTCGAGTACGCCTGCTTCCGCATCGGCGTCATTCACGTTCCGCTCGACTTGCGGATGCGGCTGCCCGAGGTGCAGCGCTCGCTGGCCGCAGTAAAAGCGAAAACCTACATTTCCGTTACGCCGGTGGACCGGAGTTTTCGCGCCGAGTGTCCATTCGTCGAGCGTTGGATCGCGGTCTTGCCGGGCAGCGGATTTGCGACACTCGATAACGTCTCGCCGGTCTCCGAGCTGGAGCGCGAGCGGGTGGAGCGCGCGGTCACCGCGCACGACCCGGCCCAGGCCATATTCACCACCGGGTCGACCGGCTCCCCCAAGCCGGCCCTGCTTTCGCATCGCAGCATAACCAGCCAGAATATGTGCCTGGGGCGCGCGATGGGTTTTGAAGAGCGGACGCGGTTCCTGGTGAATCTGCCGCCCTCGCACGTCGGGGGACAGGCCGAAGCGCTGATGACCACGTTGTTTCACGGCGGCACCGCCGTGGTGCTCGAATCCTTCGACGCGCGGCGCTCCCTCGACGCCATCGTGAAGCACGGCGTAAATATGATCGGCCAGATCCCCGCCATGTACAGCTTCGAATGGCGAATACCCGACTTCGACCAGTATCAATTCGAGAATCTGGAAGCCGCCATTTACGGTGGGCAGCAGGTGCCCATGCCGTTTCTCGAACGCTTGGCGGCCATGGCGCCGCAAATCGCCACTGGACTCGGTCTTACCGAAAGTTCCGGCTTTTGCACCTACACCCCGAGGGAAAAATCCGCGTCCGCGCTGGCCGCTACGCTGGGCTTCGACGCGCCCATCTACCCGATGAGCATCCGGGCGCCGATGCGGGAAGGCGGCAGCGCTGGCGAGGAATTGCCGCCCGGCGAAACCGGCGACGTGTGTTTCCGGGGCCCTCAGACATTCCTCGGCTACGTGAACAACCCGGAAGCCACCGCGCGCGCCGTTTCCACCGACGGGTTTCTTTACACCGGCGATATGGGCTACGTGGACGACCGGGGCCTGCATCTTTCCGGACGCGCGAAGTGGGTGATCAAAGCCGCCGGGCACCAGGTGTTTCCCGGCGATATCGAAGCGCATTACATGCAGTTCGACCAGATCGCCGCCTGCGCGGCTCTGGGCGCCGAACACCGCACCCTCGGCGAAGCGGTGATGCTGTTTATCGAGCTGAAGCCGGGCGCCACCGTGGAGGTGCCCGAACTGCGTGCGCACGCCCGCGGCATGGCGTCTTACATGCGGCCGCTGCACTACATTTTCCTCGAGCCCGGCCAGATGCCGCTCAACCGCGCCGCCAAAACCGACTATCTCAACCTCACCGAGATGCTCGCGGAAGAGATCCGCCGCCTGCGCGACGTCGGCCGCTGGGATAGTTGAAAGGATTCTCAACCGGCGCCGGCAGTCACCAGATATAATCCTTGGCGCTTTCCCGCCGGGCGTGGCCGTCGAGAACGTGCACCACGCGGATGCTTCTTTAGCTTGGCCGGCGACAGCGATCCGATGGGCACGTACAAGATGGAGCGGCCCAGGTGCGCCGCGATGGAGCGGAAGATCGTACGCGGAGGCTTGGCCGCCACGTAGACGACGTGCCGCTCGACCGAATAGTCCAGCCCGGCCAGCAACAGGCGCTCGGCCTTCGTTTCGGCGAAGCTGTAGTCGGGGTCGCCCCACACGTCGTACATCCTGCCGCGGTGGAAGGGTTAGCAGGAAACCCCCGTATTCGGCCCGGCCGATTCCCGGCCCCACCATGTGGTCGAACGGATAGGTGGCGTAGAACGCCATGTCCGATTCGTTCTGGTGCTCGCCCAGCCAGGTGGTGAGGTACTGGTATTGGTCGTGCTGGTCTTCGTCGAAGATCACGACTACCGCGCCGACGTCGCCCGCCAGGCGCTCGAACTTGCCGCACGTAAATGGTCTTCTCGTACCAGTGGCGGATGGTCTCGCGCATGTCGATACCGTCGAGAATCGAGGTGGTGAACGGCTCGACGCGCACGCGTTCTTCCGAAACCATGCTCTTGGCCTTCTGCTTCAGGAAACGCCCGTAGTCTTCGATCACCAGGTCTTCGGGCGGATAAGAGCAGATGGAGTTGCCGTCCATCTGCTCGGCCCACTCCCCGGGTGTTTTTCCTTCTTGCGCCGCTTCAGCCCGCGCGGCATCAGCCGCTGTTTCGGACGCGGCAGGCGGCGCCGCAGGCGCAGCTTGCGCGTGTTCAGGAACACCTCCTCGCCCGAGAGGTTCACCGTTTCGAGGGTCGCTGTGTTCCTGTTGCCAGGCATACCGGTTGGCCAGTGTCCCACACTTCCCAGGCGTAATTGTCGTCCACCACCGAGCGCGCCGCCAGCGTCAGGTCGTAGAGATCGGCACCAACTGGCTGCTGATGCCGGCCAGGTTTCGCGAGTACCGCGCCATCATGCGGCGCTGCCAGTGCGCCACCTTTTCGCCGGTGTTCGCTTCGTACGCCACCTCGGCTTCCTTCAGCAGAACCCATTGCGACTTGCGCCGGTCGGCCAGCTCCTCCGGCTCCAGCCGCTCGCGGAAGCGCTCGTAGCGCTCCTGCAGGAACGGATACTCGAAGGTGATCTCGGCCAGGCAGGCGGGATGCGGATTCAACAAGTCCACCGTACGGCCGCGGCGCCTGGGCGGCTCCGGCTGCGGTTCCTCCATCGCCTCCAGAACGCCATCGAGCAGGTTCAGCGACACCACCACGAAGACCGCCGCGCCGGGGTCGGTCCCTTGCAGCTTCCAGGCGATGCCCGAGGCATGCTCGGCGGATTCTTCCGTGCGCGGCTGCGGGTACAGGCGGTAGGCTTCGATGTACCGGCCGGCGCCGATGTGCCGCACCGAATAGGAATCCGGATAGGCGCCCGGCAGGTGCGGGCGCTCGTCGGCATCGGGTTCGGCGAACACCACTTCGGCGCCGATCTCGAGCGCCGTGCGCACGGCCTCGGTGAAGGGATCGGCCGGCTCCACCACCAGGTAGACGGCCTGGTCCTGGTCGCTGCTCTTCCGGGTAGAACCAGCACCGTCATCTCCGGCAGGCGCCGGACGGCCTTCAGATAGGCGTCCCGCAGCCAGCCGGGCAGCTCCACCGCCACCACTGCGGCCGCTCCTCCAGAAGCGCGCGCCGCACCTCGGCGGCGAACTCCAGGCGTCCGGGCGCCACCGGGAAATAGCGGAAGTTGCCGCGCCGCAGGCTGCTGGCGTCGGCGGACCGGGAAGTTCAGCGCCGTCTGCCATAGCGCAGAGCCTCTTCGCCCAGCGTCTGCGAGAATGGCCGTCTCGAGCGCCTTGCCCCGCTCGTAGGGGTCGTCGCTGATGCTGCGCAGCTTCATGGTGAAGCGCGCGATGCTGATGCCGTCGCGCACCGTGTAGCGCTCGTCGGCGGCGTGCGCCAGTTGCAGGAAGTCGGTGACGTATTCGAGAATCTCGTCGTCGGCGAACGGCAGGTTCTCGCGCAGGATGGCCAGTTCCTCTTCGCGCTCCGGGAAGTCGATCAGGATCTGCGGCTGCAAGCCGCGAGTGGATGTATTCGGGCAAGATCGAAGGTGGAGGCGTCGTCGTTCATCGTGGCCACGAGCCGGAACAGCGGGTGCGCCTTGATCTTGATGCCGGCGACGATCGATTCCACGTAGCGCCGGTTGTCGAGCAGCGGAGCCAGGCTGGCCCAGCTCTTCTCGCTCATGCGGTTGCCTTCGTCGAGGATGCAGATGCCGCCGCGCAGCATGGCCGTGACCAGCGGCGAGGCCACATAGCGCAGTTGGCCGGCGCCCTGGATCACCGGGCGTTACCAGCAAGGTCTTCCGGACGCGTGTCCACGGTCGCTTGCAGGATGTAGACTTCGCGGTCCAGGCGCTTGGCCGCCGCGTAGGCCAGCGTCGTCTTGCCGACGCCGGGCTTTCCCAGCAGCCGCGGGTTCATCGGCAGATCGTTCTCGTTCACCACCAGCCAGGCGGCCAGCAGTTGGCGCATCACCTCCTCCTGCCCGACCCAGTTGCCCGGGAACTCGTCGGGATGCGCCAGGTGGAGCGAAATGTTTTCTACTTCGGCAATCATGTCGCGCTATGGTTCGGCGGAAGCCGCCGATTCCCCTTCCCGCAGTTTACTGTGTTTCCGGCCGTGGAAGATATAAATGAACACGACCCTTCACGCGCCGGCCTAGGTTCGATCGGGATTGCTGACGCGGCTGTGATGCCGGCTGTAGCTGAAATACACCACCAGGCCGATGATCAGCCAGACGATCAGCCGTGCCCAGTTGATCCAGCCCAGCTCGTACATCATGTAACCGTTGAAGCCAATGCCTAAGAGCGGCACCAGCGGGACCCACGGCGTACGAAACGGCCGAGGCTGGTCCGGGCTTCTGTGCCGCAGCACGATCACCGCCACGCACACGATGATGAACGCCAGCAGCGTCCCGATGTTGACCATCTTGCCGATGTCGTCGATCGGCGTGACGCTGCCCACCACGGCCGCCAGCATCCCCACCAGGATCGTGTTCTTCCACGGCGTGCGGAAGCGCGGGTGGATGGCGGCGAAGAATTTCGACGGCAGCAGCCCGTCGTTCGCCATCGCGTAGAGCACGCGTGTCTGGCCCAGCAGCATCACCAGCATGACGCTGGTGAGCCCCGCCAGCGCGCCCAGCGTGATGATGTGCGACGCCGTCGTCAGGCCGCGGTCCAGAAACGCCCGCGCCAACGGCGCCTCGATGTTGATGTCGCGCCACGGCACCATGCCCGTGATCACCCCCGCCACCAGGATGTACAGCACGGTGCAGATGAGCAGCGAGGCGATGATGCCGATGGGCAGGTCCCGCTGCGGGTTCTTGGCCTCCTGCGCCGTCGTTGAGACCGCATCGAAGCCGATATACGCGAAGAAGATGTACGCCGCGCCCGCCCCGATGCCCGAAAAGCCGTAAGGAGCAAAAGAGTGCCAGTCGTGTCCCCAGTTGCCCGCGTTGATGTAAGTTATACCCAGACCGATGACGAACAGCACCACCGAGACCTTAATCACCACGATGGTGGCGTTGAAGCGGGCGCTCTCGCGGATGCCGAGGGCCAGCACCCCCGTGATCACGAGGGCGATCAGGAACGCCGGCAGGTTGAAGCCGATCTCCACTCCGAACAGGTGCGGCGCTGCCACCAGTTCGTGGGCGCGGCGCACCAGCTCCGGCGGCTGCGCCGCCATAATCTGTGTCAACTTTTGCAGGAAAGGCTGGGTGCCCGGCACCAGGCTGGGGTCTACCATCTGCCGCGCCACGAGGTTCTCCGCCATGCGGAGCCCCGTCCAGTGGTCGTAGGCCAGCCACAACGGCATCTTCCAGTGGAAGATGTTCAACAGCTCGATAAAATGGTTCGACCAGCCCGACGACACCGTGCTCGCGCCCATCGCGTACTCCAGGGTCAAGTCCCACCCGATGATCCAGGCGAGCAGCTCACCCAAGGTGGCGTAGGCGTAGGTGTAGGCGCTGCCGGCCAGCGGGATCATGGCCGCGAACTCCGCGTAGCACAGCCCGGCGAAGGCGCAGCCCAACCCCGAGATTACGAACGACAGCATCAGCCCCGGCCCGGCATAATGCGCCCCCAGCCCGGTCATCACGAAGATCCCCGCGCCGACAATCGCGCCCACGCCCAGCGCCGTCAGTTGGAACGGGCCAAGCGTTCGCCGCAGACTTCGCTCTCCCGTTTCTTCCGCTTCCTGCAGCAGCAGATCCAGCGGTTTCGTGGCAAACAAACGACTCGCCATTCACTCTCCTTTTAAGCGGTGAGGGCGGCCTTGCGCGGCCGCCAAAAAGCATACACCGGTATCCCGAGCAACACGATGATCAGTCCGGGCCACGTGTAGTCCGGCTTGTAAAGGAGCAACACGATCTCGATGAAGGCCGCGGTTACGATGTAAAGCGCCGGCACAAACGGATAGCCGAACGCCTTATACGGGCGCTCCATCTCCGGGCGCGTGCGGCGGAGCACGAACACGCCCGCAATCGTCAGGATGTAGAAAAGCAAAACGGCAAATATAACATAGTCCAGCAGATCGCTGTAGGTTCCGCTAAGCGTCAGCAGCAGGCCCAGACGCACTGCACCACCAGCGAGACCTGCGGCGTGTGATGCGTGGGGTGCACCTTGGCCACGGGCTTGAAGAACAGCTTGTCGAGGGCCATGGCGTAGTAGACGCGCGCGCCGGCCAGGATCATGCCATTCATGCAGCCGAAAGTGGAGATCATGACGGCCACCGCCATCACCGTCACCGCCACCGGCCCCAGAATGCCGGCCGCCACCGCGGTAGCCACGCGGTCCGCGGCGGCGTGCTGGATGCCCTCGAGCGGCAGCACCATCAGGTACACGACGTTGCACAGCAGGTACAAAGCCGATACCGACCCTACACCGAGCGCCAGCGCCAGCGGAACGTTGCGGCGCGGGTTGCGCGTCTCGCCGGCGGTAAAGGTGACGTTATTCCAGGCGTCGGAGGAGAACAACGAACCCACCATGGCCACGCCCACCAGCCGCAGCGCGTCCCAGCCCCAGCTCACGCCTTGAAACAGGTGGCCGAAATTGGATTGAATGGCCTCCGGGTTGCGGCCGAAAATCAGCCCCAGCGCAATCAGTCCCAGCAGCGAAGCGGCTTTCACCGTGGTGAACACGTTTTGCACGGTGGCCCCGGTGCGCACGCCGCGCGTGTTCACCCAGGTGAGAAACGACAGCACCGCGATCGCCAGAAGCTGCTGCACGTTCACGCCCCAGCCGCCGATGCGGAACAGGTAGATGTCCGCCGAAATGAAAGGGATCAGGACGCCGGTGAACTTGGCGAAGGCCACCGCGACGGCCGCAATCGTGCCGGTCTGAATCACCAGGAACAGCGTCCAGCCATAAAGGAAGCCGAAGAGCGGGCCGAAGGCTTCGCGCAGATAGACGTACTGGCCGCCGGCTTGCGGCATGGCACGCCGCCAGCTCGCCGTAGCTCAGCGCGGCGGCAAGAGTGATCGCGGCGGCTACCAGCCAGGCCAGCAGCAGCAACCCCGGGGAGCCAAGCTCGCGGGACATTTCGGCGGGCACGATGAAAATGCCCGAGCCGATCATCGAGCCCATCACCAGCGTCGTGGCGTCCAGCAGGCCCAGGCGTTTTTCGAGTTGTGGTTTCAGGGTCGAAGTTGGTGTTGCCATTGTTCCGTCAGAGCTCGAATCGAAGAGTGTGTGCAATCCCGCGGAAGCAGTCCGCCGATGACCGCGACCGAGTCGACCCCGGTTTCCAGAACCGACCTGGCGTTTTCGAGCGTAATGCCGCCAATCGCCACCAGCGGCTTATCGGTGAGCGGGCGCAGGCGGCGCAACTCGTCGAGGCCCAACACCGGGTCCGGGTTTTCCTTTGTGCCGGTTCGAAACACCGGCCCGATCGCCAGGTAGCTCACCGGCAGCTCCGCCGCCGCGCGCATTTGTGGTTCGTTGTGCGTGGAGTAACCGGTTACCGCCCGCGGGCCGAGCAATTGGCGGGCGTGCCGCGGAGGCAAATCGTCCTGGCCCAGGTGCACACCGGCCCCCAGAATGGCGGCGATGTCGCAGCGGTCGTTGAGGATGTACCTGGCTCCGGCGCCCTTACACAAGTCGCCGATTCGCTCCGCCAGCAGAAAGACCCGCCGGGTGAATGGAGCCTTGTGGCGAAGCTGCAGGATCTCCGCGCCCGCTTCGAGCACCGCCGCCGCGAACACTTCCGGCGCGCAGCCGCGGCCCTCCAGAGACGCCGTGTCCAGAATCGGATAAAGCCTCGGCAGCCGGAACCAGTTCGAATCGCCCATCGAAAGCAAATGACTTATGATAGCGTGGAATCGCCCAGGAGTCGTTTCAGTGTAACCTGTGGCATAGAGGGAGAAATAGGGCTTGGCCTCATCTGCTCGCCCCTTCTGTTTCGCACTTTGAATTAATCTGAAGGACAAGCATTCCATGATGAACACAAACAACCCGTTGCCCGATCCGCTTAGTCGGCGAACCGTACTGCGGCGCACCCTTCACTCTGCGTTGCTCGCGGCAATCCCATCCGCCTTTTCCGGAGTTCCCGCATTCGCCGACGGGCCTATCAATTTCCCGTCTGAACCGTTGATTTCCGTTTGGGAACACGATGCGCGGGTCGACATCGCGCCGATGGTGAAGGAAATCGGCTTCAATACGGTGTGGACTCACGACAAGCCGTACGACGGAACGACGAAGCTCGAAGACACCCTGATGTACAAACACCTGAATACACCGGGGGTCAAATACATCATCGCCAAAGTCGAAAGAGGCATCTGGGGGTGGAAATTCGACCAGGCCATGCGGCACGCCGATTGGATCGCTAACCTTTCACTCACCGAAAGGAGAATTATCGGCATCTACCTCAACGACTTCATCGAGGAGATGAGCGAGACCGAGAAGGGAGGCCACAGCGACCGGGAATTCCGCCAGATCATCGGCAAGATCAAGTCCATCAATCCGCGGCTGGCCATCTGGGTTCCCTGCTACCCGCCCAAGGAACTCGAAGCGAAGTTCGACTACAACATCGACTCGATCATCTTTAGCTTCTACGACACCAGCAAACTGAACGACCATGCGGCGCTGCTCGACCGGGCCATCCAGAAGTTCCCCGGGAAGCCCATCATGGGGTCGCTGTACCTGAACGCGGGCAGCGAACATCGTTGGCTCAGCGAAACGGAGTTCAAAACCCTGATGGACTTCTTCGTCGAGCAGGTCAACGAGGGGAAACTCTGCGGTATCCGAGTCTTTCGGGTGCAAAGTCTCATTGACAAGCCAGAATACGTGACGTGGTTGAAGGAATCACTGAGCAAGCTGAAGAAAACGTAGGAGAGTGCCGGCAGGCACGGTATTGACGGGGAGCCGGACTTACGTGGGGGTATGGGGAAGTTGCTTTTTTATCACCGGCTCCCCGTCAAGCTGGATAAATTGTTCAGGCGCCGGCGCGCCGGATGCTGACGCCGCCGTTGGTGGTGCCAACCCGGATGGGTGGCCCGCCCGCGCCTAACTTCACGCGCAACGACTTCGAAATATCGCCGCTCAGCGTCACCGGGAAGTCGATCTTCATGCCGCCATTCACGGTGGATGCTTCGAGCTGGGCATTGTAACCGTCCGGCACGGACACGCTCGCTCCGCCGTTGGTGGTGTGGACATCCAGTTGGCGCCCGTCCCAGGTGTTGCCGGCCAGAACCACTCTCACACCGCCGTTGGTGGTGTGGCCCTCGACGTCCCCCGCCAGCCGCAGCAACGTCGCGCCGCCATTGGTGGTATGGAATTCGAGACGGCCCTTCAAGTCGGCCAGCGCGACCCCGCCGTTGACCGAATCGGCGGAAACGTCGGTCCGATGCGGGGTGAAGATCTCATAGGACACCGACCAGCTTTCGCCTCGCCGGCCTTCCATGGAAGGGCCCTCCGATTGGACGCGGCCGGCCGAAGTATTCACCCGCACCTGGGAGGCGATCTGTTTGGCGCCGGCCTGGTCTTTGCCCTGGGCGACGACCTTCGCCCGCACCAGAACCTCGTTGCGGCTCCAGCCCTTCACGCTGATGCCGCCGTTGGGACTGGCATTCACTTCCAACTGGCCGGTTGGGGCCAGAACGGTTTCCCGAATCTCGCAGAACCGGTCGCTGTCGTGTTCGTCGCACGAAAGTGTTTTGTCCTGGTTGTCTTGGATCTGCGCGGCGGCCGGCAGCCCCCCGAGCAGCAATCCGGTGGAAAGAAGGCACACTCCAAACCGAGCCATTCGATAGCTCATAATTATCTCCGTCCTTTTCGTGTCAGGAATAACTACGGGATATCTACCGCCCGAGTTCGCAAAAGTTACCCGGAAATCCGCTCTCCCGGGGGAAGGCTCCATTTCTTCCCGGCGGTACGAGGTATACTCGGTTTTTATCTGCGGAAACCGTTGGGAGGGGACCCGATGCGGAAATCTTTCGTCACCCTGACTTTGTTCGCGGTCGCGCTTCTGCTGGCGGCCGGCGTGCCGCCGGAAGGCAAAGACGCGCGGCTGGCCAAGGCGTCGCGCGCGGCTGCTCGGAACGGCTGGATTCCCGTGCATCTCGAGGGCACGCCCTCCGAGATCGGGTATCAGCACGGATACCTGTTGCGGGACGAGATTGAAGACAACTTCCACGCAACCCAGGTGCTGCTGCTGCACGATAAAGGGCCGTGGAGCTACTACCGGGAGGCGGCCGAAAAAGTCTTCTGGCCGCACGTGGACGAGGAGTACCGCCAGGAAATCGACGGCATTGTCGAAGGGCTTGGGCCAAAGGGTCGCGAGCTGGACCGGTGGGACATCGTCGCACTCAACGCCTTTATCGAGTTCGGCTATTACAACCGCTGGCTGAACAAGAACGGCACGCCAAAGGCCAATGCCGACCGGTGCAGCGCATTCGTGGCCACCGGAAGCTACACCAGGCCGACCGCCGCGTGGTGATTGCCCACAACAACTGGTCGAGATTACGTCTCCGGCTAGCGCTGGAATGTCATCTTCGACATCGTTCCGCAAGCGGGCCACCGCATCCTCATGGACGGCATGCCGGGGTTGATTCACAGCGGCGACGATTTCGGCGTGAACTCGCGCGGGAATCATCATCACCGAAACCACCATCTCCGGCTTCAATGGGTTCGACCCGAACGGCGTGCCCGAATTCGTCGCGCGCGCGCAAGGCCATGCAGTACGCCTCCTCCATCGACGAATTCGCGCGCATCATGAAGGACGGAAACAACGGCGGCTACGCCAACAACTGGCTGGTGGCCGACCGCAAGACCAACGAAATCGCCAGCCTCGAGCTGGGCCTGAAGAACGTCGACGCTCTGAGCGCACGAAGGACGGCTATTTCGTGGGCTCCAACTTCCCCGTCGACCCGAAGCTGGCTCGAAGGAGGAGACCGACTTCGAGTTGAACGACAGGGCAACAGCGCCAACGCCCGCCACATGCGCTGGGAACAGTTGATGCGCGAAAACAAAGGCAAGATCGACGTCGCCATGGCGCAGAAGTTTCTGGCCGACCACTACGACACCTACGACCAACAAGCAGGACCCGGACGAGCGGACGCTATGCGGGCACGACGAGCTTTCGTCCCGCGGCATGGGCAGTTGGGTGGGCCCGTTCGGGCCGGCGGGCGCGGTGCAGAACAAGGCCACCGACGCGGCCCTGGCGGCGAAAATGACGTTTACCGCGGCCTTGGGGCACGCCTGCGGGCGCGACTTCAAGGCTGCCGATCTGCTTCAGGCGCACCCGGAATACGATTGGCAAAAGCCGGTATTGAACGACCTGCCGTCCCGGCCCTGGACGCGGTTCTCAATTATGAAATAGGGCCAACCGGCGCGCTGGTTCCCGCTATCCGAGAGATGCGGCGTAGCGTTTGAGGTCGTCGATAAACTCTTCGGTCTCGCGTTTGTCGCGCGAGGTGGGGAGTTCCGCTTCGAGTTGCGCGATGCGCTCCTGGCAGGCCGCTTTTTTCAAGCCGGCGGCAAACGAGAGACAGGCCTGCGCCACCGTCTCCTGCTCCCGAGCAGCCGACACTGCTTCCCGAAATGCCGAGTTCCACCGGGTGCACGGCGTCAGCTTGTCCCCCAGCTCGCTTTCCGCTTCGATTCTCAACTTCGATTGCCAGTAGCCGGCCAGGCGCTCGTAATGTTCCGCGTAGCTCAGCGGAGGCTCGGGGAACAGCTCGGCGAACTCGAGTGCCATGCCCCGGATGTTGACGTCCTCGGGGCCGATGTTGAGCAGAAAGATGTCGCGCAGGTTTTCCTGATAGTCGAGGTCGGGATCCTGTTTGAGCACGGCCAGGATGACGCGGGCGGCGTCGAGGATGCGGCGCGTTGTCTCCGGCGGGGATCCCTTGGTGTTGTCATATTCCGCCATCTCGTCGCCGAAGAAGACGTCGAAGGCCGGAAACAGAATGCGGTTGAGCGAGTTGTCGAAGAAGCTGTTCAGCGGGATGGCGGCGAACTCGACCGCGATGGGGCTGCGCAACAACGCGCGGGCGTGCGCGGTCTCGGTGTCGGCGGCGCCGGCGGCGCTTTGGGCCTGCTTTAGCTCGCGGCCCAGGCGGACGGCCTTGTTCAGCGCATCGCCAAGAAACGCGGCCACGGCGGTACGGGAGTGGTTTCCGCCGAGCGCCTCCACCAGGACCGAAAGGTCCTGCGTCAAACCGGATTCGAGATCTTCCAACAGTTGTGCGGACAATGGCACCGTGAATACTCCAAGCATTCGATTCAGATTCTGAAGTATCAAGGTAACACGGCGGTGTGGGAGCAGGGAATGAGAGGACAGCCCACCTCGCGCGGCGGCGCCCGAAAGCTCACTCCTGGTTTTCGCCGGCCACCCTCAGTCGCCGCCGGCCGAAAGACGCGCCACGGTTTGGGACGCGGGGCGGCCGCGCAGCGACGGGTGGCAGGTCTGGCAGTCGCCCAGATGGGGCTTGTTCTGCTTCACTGCCTCCCTCTTGTGGCAGGCAATGCAGGTCCGGTGCATCGCCTCCCGATAACTGACCGCCATTCGCAGGTTGACCTTCTTGGCCGGTAAGCCGGCGGGGAACATGTCTTTTTCGTGGCACTCCATGCAGTCTTTGGCGCCGGCGGCCGTTTCCGGACGCCCGGCCGGATGACATTGCGCACACGATTAATTGGCCGGGTGGATCCCGGACAGGTGCTTTTGTCTGGCTACCGCCGCCAGATGATACCCGTGGTCGAAGATATCGGTTGGGGCGTTCATCTGGCGGTGGCAACGCGAACACGGGGTCGACTTGTCCTGGGGAAGCGAGACGTGGTGACAGCGCACGCACGATTTAGAGCCCCCCAGCCGTTTCTGGTGGTCGGCATGGGGGAAAACGGTGATCACACCGCCATCATTGCCGTCGATTTCGAGCTTGGTGCGTTCCATGTCGACTCCGATTGCGGCGCGGACTTGGGGTCCCGGTGCCAGGTGACGGTAGAAGGGAGGATACATGAGCACGAACGCCAGCGGGACCACGAACACCGCGATGAGAGTGACCCGCTCGACGCTGCCGGTTACGGCGGTATTCCAGATTTGGCGGAAGGTTCCGTACGAAAGCCGGAACAATTTGGCGTGGCTTTGGGCCTGTGGCGGCTGGGGGCTGAAGATGGGCAGGTTTTCCGCCACGAAGAAGAACACCAGACCCGCGGCGGCAACTACTCCGAGGCCGACCATCCACTCGATGAGCGATGGGAAATAGGCCGCTCCGGCGCTTTGAAAATAGCCGAAGATACCGACGTCGAGGCGATTCAGGGCCAGCCCGAGCGCCGCTGAGACGGCGGCGACGGCGACTCCCAGCCGGGGAGTGGCGCGACCACGGCAGGGCCATCGAGCACGATCGGCAGAACCGCGGTGAGGCCCAATTCCACCAGATACAGCCAACTCTCCCAGGTTCCGGTCAGTAGCGGCGCCCAGCCGCCGTGCAGGAACAGATCGGCGATTTTCAGAACGAGGTAAAGACCGAGAACCGCGGCGGCGATGGTCTGCCAGCGAGCGTAACTGCGGCATCTCCGGCCCTTCAGGCCCGCGCGGCGAAGACCGCCGTGGGCATGCCGTCGACAACCCGGATGAGCGGGATCGATCGGCTCGAAGTCAGGACCGAAAACCGAAGCCGGCTCGTACCAGCGCGCCCACAGGATCTTCACCAGCACCACCACCATGAGTCCTGCGCCGATCGCCGAGACGATGAACAGCACCGGCAGCCACGGCGTGTACCACAGGGGATGCAGCCGTTGCGGCGTCACCAGGAAAAGCGAGCCGAGCGAGGAATGGTGCAGGCTCGAAAGCGAAATGCCGATCACGACCACGACGAAGGCGACGCGGTGTAGAACGTGCGCGGCTTTCTCGGCGCGAAACCGCTCGAAAACCACCGGAGCGAGCTCGATGGCGGTAACCGTGAAGTACAGCAGGACGCACCAGAAGACTTCGAACAGGAACGAGTGGGCGTTCCACATGAGAATCGGGTGCCAGAAGCGTTGCGGCAAGCCGATGTCGAACAGCAGCGCCGTGCAGGAACAGCCATAGCCGAGAAAGGCGATCAGGATCGCCGGCTTCATGAAGGGTTGGAATCTTCTTCAGTCGCAGCACGTAGACCAGGAAGCCGACGGTGAAAGCCGCTGGTTGAGAGCGCCACGCCGCCGACCATGTTGAGGACCTTCCACAGTCCCCAGGGCACGGCGTCGGAAAGATTGGTGGTGGCGCCGAGTCCGAACCAGAGGCGGAAGCCGGCCGCCCACCAGGCCTGCCAGCGCGACGCACCACAAGATGTCCTTGATCCCGCGTGTCCGGTTAGTCATGGTGCTCCCCTCTTGGCCGCGTCGTCGGCTCCGGTTGCTCCGCCAGCTCATTGCGGCGTTTGACGATCCAGTTGAGCCCCATCAGGGCCGTGGCCACCCCCAAACCGATGAAGGGTGTCTTGTGCGACAAGCGGTTCGGTTAAGGATGGGGATCGCCACGGCTCCGCTTGGCGGGCCAGCCCAGCGCCGCCAGATCGACGTCGCTGACGTACATCACCGAGGTGCCGCCGAATTCCTTTTCGCCCCAGATGTGCGGCCGATAGCGATCCGGGTTCCGCGAATCAGCGTGCGCGCCTGCGCTCAACAGTTGCGTCGCGGTCGCCGAACGTCAGCGCCTTCTCGGGGACAGGCTTCCACGCAGGCCGGCGGCTGGTTGCGCGCACAGCCGGCTGGAGCACATGTCGCACTTCACCATGTACGGAACCGTCTTGTCCCACTCGTATCGGGGAACGTGGAAGGGGCAGGCCAGCATGCAGTAGCGGCAGCCGATGCACTTGTCGCGGTCGTAGACCACCGGCCCCTCCGGGGTCTTTGTCAATCCCCCCACCAGGCAGGCCGAAACGCAACTCGGTTCGAGACAGTGCATGCAGCTCTTCCGGGCAAATCGCCCATTCGGCGACTTTCAGTACGGTCGACGGCCGGTGCTCCGAAAGGCCGTCGCTCGTAACCGCGCGGTCGCGGTCCGCCTGCCAGCGGATCGAGCGCCATTCGTTCGCGATGCAGGCAGCCACGCACCTCTCGCAGCCGGTGCATTTTGTCACGTCAATGAGGATGCCGAACATCAGACCCGGGCCTCCTCGCCGTACAGGACTTCAGCCACCTTCGCGCCCGCACCCGGCCGGAGCTGCCAGTGCAGCGCCGAGATGCGATCGAAGAAGAAGAGCACGACGT
This sequence comes from Bryobacterales bacterium, assembly GCA_963810595.1. Classification (GTDB taxonomy): domain Bacteria; phylum Acidobacteriota; class Terriglobia; order Bryobacterales; family Bryobacteraceae; genus CAWEOG01. Next base: position 250,021 of record CAWEOG010000022.1, read on the forward strand.
GCGCCAGTTTGGTGAAGGGAATCAGGACAAACAGCAGTTCGGCGCTCAGCAGGTGAGCCAGCATCACGACATCCCAGGGAAACGGGTTACAGCGCGGATGCATGGCCAGATAGCCGCTGGCGAAGGGCGCCAGGACTACCAGAACAGAGGCATAATCGGAGCCGCCGCTCATCGCGCGCAGCCGATGGGAAAAGATTCGGAAGCCCAGGAGAACCACCACGCACGGCAATCGTAAACAGGGTCAGAAAATCGGCGAGCTGCCGAGCCAATTTCCGGCAGACTGAGGTTGAGCAATCGCTCCCACAAGCGCGACGTGATCGGCCAACAAGAGCGGCACCACCAGAACGCCGATGTGAAACAGGTAGGAGACGGCCGAAAAGAGCTTGGTCTCCGGAATCAGGTGCCGCACCGGCACCGACCCAGCCTGCCGCCTCGGCGAAGATCTTGCGCCAGGGTGCGTTGCGCAGCCGGCGTCCCTTCTGTTTCACCAGCGAATACGCCTGCATCACCACCAGCCGCGCGAGGCCCGAGAATCATGATCAGAAAGGTGAAGGCGAATAACGGACCTTTTGCGAAGTTAATCCATTGTTCCATGCTGTCGTCCGAGCACCGTTCCCTTCGGATTTTCCGGAGTCCTACACTTCTAGCAGCGCCGCTTCTTGCTTTCGCTCGGCCGGGGTCTTGCCGCCGGGCAAGTGGATCGCCCTCAGGATCAGGTCGTGCAGCCCCATGATCTTGCACGGAATCTTGTAGTACTCCACGAGCTCTTTCAACTGCTTCTTGCAGTTGGCGCACGGCGCCACGCAGATGTCGGCCCCGGTTTGCGGATCTGCTCGGCCTTCACCTTGCCGCCGATACTCATGCGGAACTCGTGAGTCTCGTCGAGCGAGACCAGCCCGCCGCCGCCGCCGCAGCAGAAGTTGTCGCGCCCGTTGGGCTTCATGTCCACGAAATCCCGTACAAACGATCGCAGGATCTCCCTGGGCTGCTCGACGATCCAGCCCGAGCGGGCGATGTTACACGGATCGTGGTAGGTGACCCGCTCCGTCACGATGTCGGGATCCAGCGTGATCTTGCCTTTGCGAAGGCAGTCCACCGTGTACTCCATGAAGTTCGTCACCGGGTAGGTATGCTGGCCGGCGAACACGGGGACGAAATCGTGGGCCGAACGGGAGGCGTGGCCGCACTCGCCAATCAGGATGTTCTGTCCGTTCAGCCGCGCTACCTCCGCCACGAGTTGCTTGATGATGCTTTCCAGGTGCCAATCGCTGTAGAAGAGGCCGTAGTTGATGCCGTCGTAGTTGCCGGTGCCGATGGTCCACCGCTCCCAATCGCCGGCGGCATACAGCACCGCGGCGTTGCCGATCAGCGTGTCGGGCTCGAGCAGGTAGTCGCTGACGGCGCAGAAGAAGACGAGGTCCCGGTTGGGCTGGTCGACGGGGAATTCCACCTTCACGCCCAGGCTCTCCTCCATTTCCTCGGAGAGGAATTCGAGCGTGTTCAACAGACGCCGCTTTGGGGATCTTCGAAGTGTTGCGGGTCTCGCCCTCGAGCTGCTCGCGCACGCTTACCTGCAGCGCCTTCGGAACAATGCCGATCAGGCTCAGAACGTATCGGCCCAGGTGGGTGATCAGGCCATGGTCGAACCCCATGGGGCATTCCCGGGTGCAGCGGCGGCAGGCGGTGCAGCGGTAGAAGCCGTCGACCATCTCATCGATGAGGTCCTCGGTCAGCTCGAAGCCGCCGGCCACCCGCGACCTCCACCAGCCGCCGATCGTGAAGTAGCGCCGATACGTGTCGAGCAGCAGATTCGGTGCGATAGCAGGGGATGTCGCGCGCATCACCCGTAGCCAGAAACACCGGACAGGCCACCGCGCAGCGGTTGCACTTCGCCCTCGAGGTGCAATAGGAATCGAGCAGCGGCTTGTAGTCGCTGTACTCGAGAACCGCCGCCAACGCTTCGAGGAACCGCTCCACGCGATTTCCGGTGGCCGGCTTTTCAATGTGAAAGGGATACTTCCTTATTTGTGGGGCGGCCGCGTCAGAGGACGGCGCCAAACTCAGGTTTGCATTCATGCGTTCATTCCCGCGGTTAAAGCTTCACGACACTCACATGCAACGCCCGTACCAACCTGTCGGCGGAGCCACCGCGACGCCGCGGCCGGTGGCCGAGCGCGGCTGCTGCGGGTGATGAACGGCAAGCTCTTAGGCGGTTCTCGAGGCATTTGCGGATTCCCGCATCCGGCCGGGAAAGCGCCGCCACGGCGCGGTCAGCCGACCGCCCGGCGTTGCAGGCGTTGCAACATTTTGTTGCGGGCGCGACATGTCGGGACAATCGCGACGAAATCCCGTGACGCCGGCGGCGCGATACCGCGCATACTCGTCTATCCGCTAACGGCCGTACGCCGTCCGCGCAACTCCGAGTGCGGTAACGGCTATCGCCCGGCCGCCCTACCGCGGTGCGAAAGCCCGCCGCCGTACGGGCCGGCGGAGGAATCGGCATTCGGCACGGCAGTTGCAGAAAGCGGCTATGAGAACGCGCGGATGCGATATGGAATTGCATTAGCCGGGGACCGTGTGGCGCCCCGCTGCATTTTTGCCGAATCGGTGCTGGTGGTGGTGCTGCGGAGAAATCTGGCCAAACCCGAGGAATCGGCGGCGCTGGAGGATCACGGACTGCTCGATCTGGCCAAGGTCCTGTCGGAGCAGCGCATCGATGTTTTGATCTGCGGCGGCATCAGCCGCGAAGAGCGGGAGTTTCTGGCCGCGCGCGGCGTCGAAATCATTGAGAATGTCGCCGGCTCGATCCACGAGCTGCTCGAGGTCTTGCCGAGCGGCGCCTTGCGCTCCGGTTTCGGCCTGGCCAACCATCCGGATCTCCGCGCAACTCCTTCGCCGCTCGAACAGGCGTCCGACGTTGGCGCACGCGAAGGAGACGTCCAGTCCGGGTCCGGCCCGGTCGATTGCCTGGCATGCCTCGAACGGAAGTGCCTTCACGGAGAGTCATGCGAAATCATGACGCCGGTGGTTTCTTCCCGCGCCGCCGGCCACGAGACCGCCCGCATGCTCGAGGCGTCGCAGGATATTTCCAGCGAGCAGGAACGGACTCTCTGCCGCCTGTCCGAGTTGATCTACTTCTGTCTGGAAATGCGCTATCAACGCATCGGAGTGGCCTACTGTCTCGACCTGCAGGAACCCGCCGAGGTTCTGGTGCGAGTGCTCCGGCGGTTCTTCACCGTGTACCCGGTGTGCTGCAAAATCGGCGGCGTGCCCGCTTCCGATCTGCTCATCGGACCGCAAATGGAGAGAGGCCAGAGACCGGCGCTCTCTGTGGCCTGCAATCCCGCCGGCCAGGCGGAAGCGCTGAACCGGATGGAGACGGATATCAACGTGCTTGTTGGAATGTGTATGGGGGCTGATTGCATTTTCTCCCAGCTCAGTGACGCGCCGGTAACGACGTTGTTCGTCAAAGACAAGTCCCTGGCGAATAACCCGATCGGCGCGGTTTACTCCGATTACTACATCAAAGAGGCAATTCAGGCCGCGCCGCGCGGCCTCGGCGGGGGCTCAAAGTGACAAGACTCAGGCGATAACCATATTTCCGATTGCAGGAGACAATTATGGCGATTCCGACACTAAATGCGGTGGGTTTCTGCGCCCATTACTCTGATGCCGGGCGACTGGGCGTTCGATTATGCCCTGCGCCTCTCGCGCCTGCACCAGATCCAGCTCAACGTGTTTCATTTCCTCACCGACCCGTACGACCCGAACGACCACTTCGCTGGAGCTGCTTTCGCCGGCGGAGCGGGCCAAACTCGCGATCGAACGAGAAAAAGAACTGCGACTCTACTACGATCATCGGGCGGGCGATTACCTCAACGTCGGTTTCCGCCTGTGTGAGCGGACCGAGTGGGTGGAACTGCACCGCTGTCTGGTGGTGCGCGAATTCCAGGTGCTGGTCCTCGGTCATATTCGCAGCGGCGCAACCTTTGGCCGCCGCCCGATCGAGGAATTCGCGGAATCCTTCATCTGCCCGGTGGTGCTGGTGGGACCCGGAGCGGCCGGACCAGTTCCAACTCAACAGCCCGGCGCGCTTGATCGTGAACAAGCTCGGGTTGGAATCCGAAGCCTGGACGGCGCTGGATCGACTGCCGGCGTGAAGGCAAGATGCCGGCGCGGCTTTGCGCGCGGCGAGCGGTGTCGATACCATACGGAACAGGTGTAGACTGTGGAAGCAAAACTCAGCCGGCTCATTTTCAACAGCATCAGCGACGGTGTGTTCACCGTCGACCGCAACTGCGTCATCACGTTGTTCAACCGGTCGGCCGAGCGGATCACCGGTTTCACTCGAGCCGAAGCCGTGGGCCAGCATTGCTTCGATATCTTCCGCACCGAGGTCTGCCACCGCCAGTGCGCCCTGAAAGACACGCTCGAAGACCCACGCGGCGGTGCGCAATTCCCGGGTGACAATTCTCACCCGCAGCGGACAGGAATTGCCGATCCAGGTCACCACGACCATCCTCAAGGACGACGAGGGAAACCGGGTCGGGGCGGTGGAGTTTTTCCGGGATATTTCCGAGATCGAACACCTTCGCAAGAGCCTCGAGCAGAAACGCAGCCTGGCGGACATCGTGAGCGTCGACCCGCGGCATGCACAAGCTGATCAGCCTGTTGCCGGATATCGCCGATCTCGGAGTGCAACGTCCTGATCCAGGGGCCGAGCGGCTGCGGCAAGGAACTGTTCGCCCAGGTGATTCACAACCTGAGCCCGCGGCGCTACGGTCCGTACGTCCGCATCAACTGCGCCGCCCTGCCGGCCACGCTGCTGGAGTCGGAGTTGTTCGGTTACGAGAAGGGGGCTTTCACCGACGCCAAGCAGGACAAGCCCGGCCAGTTCGCCGTGGCTGCCGGCGGCACTCTGCTGCTGGATGAGATCGGTGAAATGGACATCGCCCTTCAGGTGAAGCTGCTGCGCGTGCTGAACAACGGCGAGTACCGGCCGCTCGGCTCGGCCAGGACGCTCCACACGGATGCCCGCATCATCGCCGCCACCAACGCCGACCTGGAACAGGCCATCGCCAACGGGACCTTCCGGCGGGACCTGTATTACCGCATCAACGTGGTCAATATTGCCATTCCGCCGCTGTGCGAACGGCCGGAAGATATTCCGCTGCTGGTGGACCACTTCCTGGCGGCCTTCCGCAAGAAAAGCGGCAAGCCGATCGACAGCGTGACGCCGGAGGCAATGGCGATCCTGAGGCGTCACCCGCTGCCCGGCAACGTCCGCGAGCTGGAGAATGCCATCGAGCATGCCTTTGTCATGTGCCACGGCGCCGAGATCAGACCCGAGCACCTGCCGCCGCACTTCCTGTCGCACGTCTTGCCCCAACACACCAACGGTCGCACACTCAACGAGAAAGACATGATCCTCCATGCACTCCGGCGTTACCACGGCAACCGTACGATGGCCGCGGCGGAGTTGAGCATGCACCGCTCGACGCTGTGGCGGAAGATGAAGACCCTTGGCTTAGCGCGCTAATCCACGGGCGAGGTTATCTTATCGGGTGGATTTGCCGGTACGTAGAGATGCGCGCATAGCGCCGCCAGCAGCATCCAGGCGAATACCTTTATCAGCAGCGCGAACGTGAAGCGGACCACCATGCTGGCCGTCTGGGCGGGCAGTCCACTGACTCCCGGAACCCACCAGACAAGCAGGTTCGCCGCCACCACGGCCACCGCGCCGATGGCCCCCGCCGACACCCAGTACTGCCAGTCACGCAACAGCTCGTAGGTCCTGCGCGCGGGCTGCGGGGCGCCGGCCACCCGGCTGAGATTGGGCAGCAGAAACAGGAAAAACATCATCGCCAGGCCGCAGCGGATGGATTGCTCGAGCAGTTCCGGCTGCGGCGCGGCGGCCGCCGGGAGGAAAACTCCCGAGCTGGCGGTGGTGGCGGGTTCGAATGGCCGGAAGGTGAAGATCAGGGCGGAGATGCCCAGTATCAGCGCCATCCACATGGAAAACGGCGGCAGCACGGCTTTCAGCGAAGCGCGCTGGCCGGTCTGGACGCGGCGCCGGAGCGCCGCGAACGTGGCGGCATTCAGCAGGAAAAACGCCGCCAGAATCAGCAGGAAGAGCGCCAGCGAGGCGGCTACGTCCCAAACGCTGCGATCGGGCAGGGAAAGCCAGCCGAAAACGGCCAACCCGACGCCGATGTCGCCGGCGAATTGAATGCCCAGCCATCGCCGGGCGCCGAGAACGTCCCGGACCGAGGCGCGCAAGAGCTGGAGGATATTCATGCTGTGGCCTTCGCTCACGGTGTCACCTCGATGATGCTGCCGCCGGTTTGGGCGGAATCTTCGGGCTGGTACATGGGCTCGACGCGCGCCGGGCTCACCTGAAACCGGCCGGGCGAGACCACTTTCAACAGGTGCAGGAACTCTTCGTTGCCGTCGAACCAGTAGTCGAAGAACGCCGCCCGGTCGTCGCGCAGCTCGCGCCTGCCCCAGAAACCCCACCACGGCGGGCGGTTGACCAGTTCGTACAGATCGGAACGCTCAATGTGCTCGGTGCCGGCGGGAATGGGGTCTTCCACCAGCAGGTAGCGCCAGCGGTCGCCCCTGACAACCACCCGCGCGGCCAGCACGTCGCCGACTTTGGCCTTGCCGTCGAACGGCTCCATCGCGTAGCGGATGACGCCCCCGCTTTCACGCTCCGCCAGGCGGTAATACTCGCGGCTGACGGTGAGGCGGTGGCCGGCTTCGCCGAGCGAGTGGGGGTCCAGCGAATAGTGGCCGGCGGTGGCGCTCCAGTACAGCCGGCCCTGGCCGCGGAACGCGATGCGCACGTTGGCGGCGCCGTCCGCCAGCGCGGCGGCCGGAACCCGGATGGGCTCGCCGTCGGGCTTCATCGCGTCGGAGGACGAGAAGCTGCGGGTGGCCACCGGTTTGCCGTTTACCGACACCTCGGCGGTGAAGTCGGGCTTCAATTCGCCGCTGCGCTTGACCAGGCCGGTAAGCCCGTAGATCACCATCGCGGTCTGCTTGGTGGAATCCCAGTAGTAACCCTGGCGCCGGCTGCGCAGCAGGTACACTGTGGCGGCGTCGAGCAGCGGACTGGTGGGATCGACGGTCCCAAGAAACTTCACGGCATAAGCCGTGGCTTCCGGGGAGGCGTCGGCGTCGATATCGAGCAGCGCGTCCCGCGTCGACTTCCAATAGGCCAGGCTGCCTTCGCGCGTCACCACGGCCTCGAGCCCCTGGGCCACCGCCGCGGCCATGCTGTTCTTGTTGGCATCGTTCTGTTCGAGTATCGACAGGCCAAGCAGCGCCAGGCCGAGAGGCTGCAGCTTGCCGCGCTGCTCGTAAAGCTGGTTGACGCGCTGGCGTTGGGAGGTGGGCTGGCCGAGCGACAGGGCGTACAGCATGTATGCGCGCAGATCTGGGTCGTCTTTTTCGGAAGAGTTGAGCCGGGCTTCGAGCCAGGCTTCGCCGCGGCCGACGGCGCCGTCACGCACGCGCACCCCGGCCTGCGTCGCGAGTTTCAGGCCGCTCACGACATACGCAGTCATGAACGGCGAGCTCTCGTCATCGTGCCACCAGCCCCAACCACCGTCTTCGTGCTGGTAATCGTACAGGCGGTCGAGCCCGGCGCGGATCTGTTTGGCCAGCTTCTCTTCGTCGATGGTGGATTTCAGTCCGAAGCTTTTGGCCGTCTGCGCCACGATGACGTCGGGCAGGAAGCTGGACATGGTCTGTTCGGTGCAGCCGTAGGGATAGGAAGTGAGGTAATCCAGAGCGGCGAACAGCGGTCCGACCAGCGAGGGCGAAAGCCGGATCTCGAGCGACCGGGAATCGGCGGACGACTCCCGGGGGTAGGTCAACTCAGCCGTGGCTTCCGGGTTCGCCGAAGCCAGTGAACCGGTCTTCGATTCTCTCACCAGGCTGCCGAACGGCCGCACCGGGAAGCTAAGCTGCAATGCGTCCGATTCGGTGTCAGTCAGCGCCTTCCCCAGCACCGTTATCTTGCCGGTCAGGCCGGCGTGAAGGCGAAAGTCGGCCTTGGCTTCGCCGTCGGCTGCAGCGTTGACTTGGGCGCTTTGCGGGTTGTCGTTTCCGGCCGCCCCTTCTCCGAACGACAGGGTCACGTCTTTCGCCTGGTTGAGATAGTTGCGCACGATGGCGGGAACCACGACATCGTCGCCCGCGGTGAGGAACCGCGGCGTCGCCAGCGAAAGGATGAGGTTCTTGCGCACGATGGTGCGGCCGACGCCGGTGCCCACCAGGGTGTCGGTGGTGACACCGCGGGCGGTGGCCCGCCAGGTGGTCATGGAATCGGGGAAGGTGACGGTGGCGTGCGCGCGGCCGCTCGAATCGGTCTTCATGTCGGCCACCCAGTAGATGGTATCCGGGAAAGCCTTCCTGACCACCGGGTTCACCAGGCGCGAAGGTTTCAGTTGGCCGCGGGCGCGGCCGGGGCGAATCCCGGCCAATTGCATTCGCCGTTTGCCGGCCTCGCCGTGAAAGTAATAGTTGAAGGAATCCTCGGTGTTGACGTGGTTGTAAATGGAGCCGTAGAAGAACTTCATCAGGCTGGGCATCGGCTCGTTGCGAATGGCGTAGATGGATTCATCCACCACCCCCAGGCTGAATTCCGCCGAGACCGGTTTGCCTTGGGAATCTTTCGCCTCGAGTTGGAATTCGCCGCTCTCGCCCGGCTCGAAGCGGTCTTTTGAGGCCGCGACGCTTACGTTAAGATGGCGGTCATCAGCCGGCACCCGGATGCGGCGCGAACCCTGGAACATCTTGTCGCCCCGGACGAAGGCGGCGGTGAGGAAGAAGTTCGGCTTGTGGTCGTTGCGGATCTTCAGTTCCATGGTGGTGGTGGGCCCGGAGGCGTGCACCACACCGGTTTCATACACTCCGCGGCCCTCGGACGTGACCCAGATATCGGCGTCCGGCGTGCCGGTGACGATGAGGATTTTGGCCGTCTCGCCGGGCTGGTAAGAGGCTTTGTCGGGAATAATCTGCACCTGCGCGGGCATGCTGCCTTCCCAACCGCTGCCGCCTGAAACCCACAGGTAGCCGGTGTCGGTGACTTGGCGGCCTTGCGGGGTGCGGGCATAGGCGTTCAACCGCATCGAGCCGCCGGCACCCGTGGGTAACTCCACCGTCCCTTGCCCCTGGTCGTTGGTGACCCCGCGGGCGGTGGCCACCACCGGTCCGGACTGCGTGTGCCAGTTCCATTGCTCCAAATCGACGCGGAAGCTCACACCGCCGGCCGGGTGGTTGTCGTAATCGCGCGCATCCACGATGATTTTTGCCTGTGAGCCGGGCTGGTACACATAACTTTCCGGATGCACGTTGAGGTAGAACGGTCCCACGGTGGCCACTGCCGAAGTCGCGCCTGCAATCTCGCGATTGGATGCATCGGTGACGCGGGCTTCGACGCGGTATCGGTAATCGTTGGTTTCGGGTGGTGTGGGCACGCGGAAGGTGAAGTTGCCGTCGGCGTCCAGGCTGCCCTGCCCGTTCAACACCTGTTCGCCGCCGTAGGAGTTGTTTTCCCGCTCGTCCGAGAAAACGTCACCCTCTTCGGCCCACCAGGGCGGATAGTAGCGCGACCGGTACACAGCCCATTGGACCTTGCCCTGGCGAACCGGCTCGCCGTAGTAGTAGCGGGCGTTCGCGGTGGCGGTCAGCGTGGCGCCCTGGATCACGCGGGTCTGGTCCAGGCTGACGCGCACCTCGTATTCCGGCTTGCGATAGTCTTCCACGTAGAAGCCGCCGTCGGTGGTGGCCTCGCCCGCGTGCAACTCGATGTTGTAGTAACCGAGCGCCGCCGCGGCGGGAAGAACCAGGTTGCCGTGGATGGTTCCGAACCCGGAAACGCCGAGCTTCCGGCGCAGCACCTCCTGGCCGTCGGCGTCCATCACGCGCGCCTCCACCGATCCCAGGCTGGGCAGCGCCCATCCGGAAACGTCCTGCCGCCGCAGGATGCCTTTAAAATCCACTTTGTCGCCGGGCCGGTAGACCGGACGATCGGTGTAAATGTAGCCGCTCAGTTGGCGCTCGTCGGTGTTCGAGAGTCCCCACCCGTAAAGCGTGGAAGCCGCGAAGTCGTCGCCCCGGCTGGCGAAGATCAGCGCCTCGTCCACGGTTTCTTTGCCCAGTTCGCCGCGGGCGAATCCGTTTTCGTCGGTGGTCAGATGTTCGGGGTTGTCCTGGTTCGAAAGCGACACCACCACGGGAACGCCGGCCAGGCCGTGGCCGCTGAAGCGGTCGACCACGCGGGCCAAGATGCGCCCCGGTGCGCCTTTTACCACCACCGCGATGCCGGTGACCGAGACGATGGTGCTGGCGGCCAGCTTGCCGTCGGTGGCCTCCACCACGTACAATCCTTTGCCCGGCACCTTGATGGGGATCCGGCTGCTTTCCCAACGCTGGCGGCTTTCCACCGGCTGCACCCACTTGCTCACAAGCTGTTGGGAATTGAGCAAGGGAACGGCGGCGTATTCGTCGGCCAGTTCCGACGGCGACGGTTGGGGCTTTGCCGGCTGCGTGGGCGTGGCTTCCGGGCTGGCCAGCATCGCCGCCCGGATGGCGTGCCGCGAAGCGGGGTCATACTGTGCGCGGATGACATCGACCAGGTGAGCGCGCAGGCCACGCTTCCAGTGGTGGAAGCGTTCAAGCAGCGTCTGCCGGCGAGCGGCGCGAGCGCGCGTTCCGCCGAAACCGTGGAAGTCTTCCAGGTTGAGGAAAAACTCATCCGGCTTCGAGACCCGGTACACGCGGAATTGCAGCTTTTTGACGCCGCCGGCCCAGAGCTGGACGCTCGGCTCCTCCCGCGGCGAGTAGGTGCGCTCGCTGCCGAGCGAGAAGAACCTCTCGCCCTCGTCCTGTTGAGCGACGACGGGCGCGGCCAGCAACAGAATTGCGGCTCCCCACAGTGGCCAGCAACGCATCATGGATTTGACTCGCGCAAAATCTTCCAGCGAAATACGCCCAGGAAGTTCGGATTTCCCGGGGTTGGCCGCCAGCGCGGCGACGGATGATGGAGCAGCTCTTCGAGCGCCGGCCGGCGGACTTCCCCTGCGCCGCCGTCAATGGGGCCCGTATGATACACGACATAGGTTTCGGCCGACGGTTCGAATCGGCTCTTTCCGAGGAAGACCATCGCGTGAAAGGGCATGTTTTGCTGGAGCTGCCGGAAAAACAACAGGTCTCCCGGCTGCGCACGATGGACGTCGCGCGTTACCGGGAACGTGTTCCAACGCATCAGCGACCGGGCGTTGGCGAACTGAGCAAAGGCGCCGTCGCCCAGGTCGGCGGCAAGAAAGGGCCCGGCGCGAACGCGGAACAGGTTGGCGCCGAGCGGTGTGAACGGATAATCATAGCGCGCCACCGATCCGGCTGTCGAAACCCGCGGAAGCCCCAGGCCGGCGGCCCACTCGCCGGTGTGCTCGCGCAGCGCCTCCCGGTAGGCAAAGCGGAGCAGCGCGGCGCAGTCGGTCACTTCCTTAGGCCGGCGGTTTTCAGGCAGCACGTAGACGGATTCGGCGAGCAGTGTAAACCAATCGGTGAAGGCGCGCCGGTCGCTTTCGTCGGAAAGGCGCAGAGAATCGGGGATCCCGTCGCCGTCGGCATCGGCGTAATCCGGGAGAAGGGCGACATCGGCTGTGGCCGGTGTGTAGCCCGCGGCATTGGCGGAAACCGTGATCTCGCCGGGGTTGACGCCGGCGCGCACCCAGGAACCGTCCATCCGGGCGAGGGCTGCGCCTTTGCGAATCCGAAACCGGGCGGATTCAACCGGCTGGCGGGTGCGCGCATCCAGGGCTTCCACCAGCGCGGCGCTCGATCCATCGGCGCGTAGCGTTGCGGGCTGGATGCGCAACAGCAGCCCACGGCCGTCCGCGGCCCGGCGCGCGCCATCCGCCGTGCACCCGGTCTCGATCAGCGCGCCCAGCAAAAGCGCAACCGCCGCACACTGGCCGATCATACTCCGTTAGTATAATCCTCTCGCCAGCCGTGGCAGTTTCTTGGCGGGCTCGAATCTCTTCGGTCGCTACGGTTGTTTGGGTGCGCCCGCGGCAGGCGGCCCCCAATGGCGCATGCCATCGATGCGCTCCTGCAAGTGACGGTATTCGATGATGCTCTGCTGCGGAGCCCAGGGAGTAACCTCGTGTTGGAAGATCAACGCCAGCGAGAGCCCTGCCGCAACCGACCAAATCAGAAGTACACCGGCGGTTATTTTGTACGCCCGGAGATAGCGGAGTGCCGTTGCCTTCTCCAGCCAGGACACTCCCAGCGCGCCCGCTACCGCCAGAAACGGAAACCAATCGTGCTGGTAGCGCTGGCTGATGTAGGCGAAGCAGCACACCGCCGGAAAGACCGTCCCCAGGGCCAGAACCAGGTATCGCAGCCACCGCCGCTCGGAAAATGGCCGGACGCCCCATACGACTCCGGCCACAGCCAACAAGACCATTCCGGGAGCAAACGCAAGCAGTCCCGCGCAGGCCTCGGCCCAATCGAATCCCTTGGGTTGCGGGAACCACCGCTGCATGGAACCGAAATCGAACCAAGGGAATTCGGGCCGCAGCCGGAAGCCCAGTGGAGAAAGATAGGTCCATGCGATTTGCGGCGCCCATTCCGGATGGAACAGCGTATGGTCGAGCCGGGCCGCCCGCTCACCGTGATAGTTGGTCATATAAGGAACGGGCGTCCCATTCAGGTAGGTTCCGAACTTTACGTGATTTATCCACACATAAGAGGTGAAGCCAAGCACGATTGCCGCGCTCAGCGCCAATGCCTGCAACTTTAGGCTGTTCAGACTCGCCTGCCGGGGCGGCACAATCCTCTTGATGCCTCGTTTCCGCGGACGCTGGGGCTGGTAGTGCGCAATTCTCGCTAGAATCGCCGCCAACAGTACCGTGCAGGCCAACAGTGCCGCGGCGCCGGCGGGCGCCCTGCACCAACTGGAAATCAGGCCACACGCCGCGGCGCCCGCCGCGAGGCCGAACGAGGGGCGCAACAGGCAACAGATGGCGAGATATGCCGCCGCCAGCGAAAACGCGGCGCCCCAGATGATCGCCTCGTGGTAGATGAAACAGTGGCTCACGATGAGGACCAGCGTGCCGCCCGCCGTCGCCGACGCCAGAAACAGCAGCGGCAACGGCTTCCACAGACGGCAGCCGAATCGCACCAGAATCAGCGAGACCAGCAGTATGTGGGCCGCGGCGGCAACCAGAACCGAAAGCCGTCCCCAGAGTCCGTACAGCCGCGGCCATATCCCATCCAGCACGATGCGCGGCACGGCGGGACCAAAGGCAAAATACCCGTAGACCTTGTGGTTGTGATTGATTGCCTCGCCGCCGATGGATCCGACATTCACCGCAAAACTGCCTCGCAGCAGGCTCTGTCCGAGGTTGTCGTAGTACGCGCTTTCGACTTCGGGCGCCAGGATCTTCCAGGTGCCGAACGTTGCGAACCAGGTGTGCAGCGTCAAGCCCAAGGCCAAGGCGCCAAGAATCACCACCCAGTCGCCGCGGGTAGGTAGACTTCGGCCCGGATCGGTCTGTGCAGGCGGCACCCTTATAGACCGTGACGCTGTATCTTGTGACATCCCGATTCGAAGGGGCTCCCTGTCGTTCCAGAATCACTTTCGATTTTAGCGAAATCAAAAACCACGGCCAGGCCCGGGCCCATCGAAGCGCAACCGCCCCGCGCAATTGCTGACGAGATTTCGTGAGTATTATCCTCTCGCCAGCCGTTGCAGGTTCTTCGCGGGCTCGAATCTCTTCGGGCTCTACGGCTGCTTGGGTGTGCCCGCGGCAGGCGGCCGCAGTTGAAAAAGGTGGTCCACGCGCTCTTGAAACCGGTGATACTCAACCTTCCTTTCCTTCGGCACCCAGGGTGAATTCTCCCGCTGGAAAATCAATGCCAGTGAGAGACCCGCTGGAATGGACCAAAAGAGAAGTACGCCGGCGACCACCTTCTGTGTCCGACGCCAGCGGACGGCGCCGCCATTCTCCAACCAGGCGACGCCCAGCGCGCCCGCCACCGCGAGGAAAGGAAACCAATCGTGCTGGTAGCGTTGGCTGATGAAGGCAAAACAGCACACCCCCGGAAAGATCGTTCCAAGCATCAGAACCAGGTAGCGCAGCCAACGGCGCTCGTGATACCGCCGGACACCCCACACGACCCCTACCACGGCGAGCAACACGAATCCAGGGGCAAACGCCAGCAGCCCGGCGCAGGCTTCAGCGGAATCGAATCCCTTGGGCGGCGGCTGCCACTGGCGCATCGACGCGTAAGCGAACCAGGGAAACACGGGCCGAATTTGAAACGCAAAGGGGGAGAGATAAGCCCAAGCGATTCGCGGCGCGAGTTCCGGGTGGAACAGCGTGCCCCCGAGCCGGGCTGCCCGCTCGCCGAAATAGTTGGCCATGTAAGGCACGGGTGTCCCGTTCAGGTAGGTTCCAAACTTCACCCGATTCATCCACACATACGAAGTGAAACCGAGCAGGATTGCCGCACCCAGCACCGCCGTCTGCAGCTCGAGGCTGCGAAGGCTCGCCTGGCGGGGCGGCACTACCCGCTTGACGCCTCGTTTTCGTGGATGCTGGGGCCGGTAATGCGCAATTCTCGCTATTGTTGCCGCCAGCACCACACCGCAGGCCAACAGCGCCGCCGCGCCGGCGGGTACCCGGCACCAACTGGAAATCACGCCACACGCGCCGGCGCCCGCCGCAAGCCCAAAAGAGGGGCGCAACAGGCAACAGATGGCGAGATACGCCGTCCCTAAAGAAAACGCCGCTCCCCAGATGATCGCCTCGTGGTAAATGAAACAGTGACTCACGATGTAATCCAGCGTGCCGCCCGCCGTCGCCGCCGCCAGAAACAGCAGCGGCAGCGGTTTCCACAGACGGCAGCCGAACCGCACCAGAATCAGCGACACCAGCACGACGTGAGCCGCGGCCGCAAGCAGAACCGAGAGCCGTCCCCAGAGACCGTAAAGCTGAGGCCACAACCCATCGAGAACGATCCGCGGGACAGCGGGAGCAAAGGCGAAATACCCGTAGATCTTGTCGTTGTAATAAATCGCCTCGCCGCCGATCGACTCAATACTCACCGCAAAACTGCCTCGCAGCAGGCTTTGTCCGAGGTTGTCGTAGTACACACTCCCAGGTTCGGGAGCCAGGATCTTCCAGGTGCCGAACGTCGCGAACCAGGTATGCAGGGTTAAGCCCAAGAACAGGGCGCCGAGAATCACCGCCCAGTCGCCGCGGGTTGGCAGACCCCGGCCCGGATCGGATTGTGCAGGCGGCACCCTCTCAGACCGTGACACTGTATCTTGTGACATCCCGATTCGAAGGGACTCCCGGCCGTTTCAGAATCAGTTTCGATTTTAGCGAAATCAAAATTAGAAAGATCCGCCTCGTAGGCTGTCGTTGTGGGGCATTGCCGGCCTGCGCGCCGTCCGGCCGTAATTTGCAGGCGCCCTCCAACAGTGCGCCCATCGAAGCGCAACCGCCGCTGCACACTCACCGATGAGATTTCGTTAGTATAACCCTTGCACCCGCCGCGGCATTTCACGCGGTTTTGAATATCTCCTTATGCCGTCTGTTCGTCATCTGTTCGTTTATGGGTCCCTTCTGAGCCCTTTCCGCAACCCCGCGGGGCGGGCTCTTCGGTCGCGGGCCACGTTGGTCGGCCGCGGCCGGATCGAAGGCCGTCTGTACCGCATCGCCGGCTACCCCGGACTTCGACCCGCCAGGCTGCCAGGCGAGACAGTGAAAGGAGAAGTTTATCGGCTCCCGGCCGATGCCGCGTTCTGGAAACGGATGGACTTGTATGAAGGCGCCGAGTATCGCCGGGTGGCGCAACCGGTGGTCCTCGATGACGGCACTGAGCTGACGGCCTGGACCTATCGATATCGGCGCGGCGCCTGCGGCCGGCGTCGCATTGCCGAGGGCGATTTTCTTTACGTGCCCAATTCCGTTGCTTTCGCGCCGCGTTGGGCGCTCCGCCGTCCGATGTGATACAACACCTGAGAAGTCTGAACCGCGAAGAGAAAATTGGAGGAAATATGAGCTTACCGCGAAACAGATGCCTGCCGGCTTCGATCGCAGGCGCATTGATTTGCGCATTTTCTTTGTTTGCACAGGGCGTCGAGCAGCCCCCCGAGGAGGCCCGGCAGGGCTCGGGAGGCAACCGGCCCGAACGGCTCGAATGGCTCCAGGACGCAGGCTTCGGAATGTTCATCCACTTCGGCGTCGACAGCCAGGTGGGCAGCGTCATCAGCCACTCGCTGGTGGGCGCTTCGCCGGAATACACCGACTGGTTCTTCCACGACCTGCCCAAAACTTTCAACCCGAGCAAATGGGACCCGGAAAAAATCGCCGTACTGGCGAAATTGTGCGGCATGCGCTACGTGGTGCTCACCACCAAACATCACAGCGGTTTCTGCCTGTGGAACACCAAGACAACCGACTTCAACATCATGAATACGCCGTACGGCCACGACATGCTGGGGCCGTACGTGGCGGCGCTGCGCAAGTACGGCCTGGCGGTGGGGTTTTATTATTCGCCGGAAGACTTCCATTGGCTGACGACGAACGGCCATGTGGTAAGACGCCGCAATCTCGATCCCAACCCCGACACGGACCCCCGTTACACCGCCTTCATTCGTAGCCAGGTGTCGGAGCTGTTCTCGAACTACGGCCCCGTCGATGTGTTCTTCATCGATGGCCAGGGCTCGGTGCCGGCCAAGGAAACGGCGTGGAGGTTGCAGCCCAACCTGCTCATCACGCGCGGCGCCATTCCGACGCCCGAGCAGTACATTCCGGGCATCGCGCCGCAAGGCGCCTGGGAATCGAACCTGACGATGGGCACCCAGTGGCAGTACAAGCCCACCAACGACGACTACAAGAGCGGCACCCGCATTATCGAGATTCTGATCGAGACGCGCGCCAAGGGCGGATCGCTGCTGCTCAATATCGGTCCCAAGCCGGACGGCGAAGTTCCCATCGAGCAGGAGGAGCGGCTGCGTGAGGTGGCGCTGTGGCACGCGGTGAACGGCGAAGCGGTACACAACACGCGGCCCTGGGTTGTCACCAACGAAGACGATGTGTGGTTCACCCGGCGGAAGGACGGCCAGGCTCTCTATGTGTTCCTGACGCGAAATCCCAACTGGCCGCGCGGCGAACGGCGCCAGTTTCTGCTGGAGAGCGTGAAGGCGACGCCCACCACGCAAATCAGCGTTCTGGGGAGCAGCGGGAAAGTGGTGGAGTACATGCCGGAGGTCGACGGCGCCCCGCGCTTCGAACAAACTCCGCAAGGGCTGCGCATCTCGGTGGTACGCAGCCAACGCCTGTACAACAACATGAAGTGGCCGAACCCGGTGGTGGTGAAGCTCGAGCACGTCGAGCCGGCCTTCACCAAACCGCCGCGTGTGGAAACCGGGAAGGCCGCCGTCGAAGCGGGGGGTGCGGTGAGGCTGAGCGGGAATCTGCTGGACAAAGGGGAATTTTCCAGTTTCCAGGTAGGCTTTGAATACCAGCGTTTCGCCGGCACGGCCGAAGCCACCTACAACACCCGCTGGACCGCCACCGTATGGAAGCCGATGAGTTCAACGGGCGATTTCGACGCTGAGGTAACGGGCCTCGAGGCCGGCGCCGAGTACCAGTTCCGCGCCGTGGTGAAGAGCCCGAAGATCACCATGCGCGGCGACTACGGGCGGTTCACCATCCCGGCGAAATAGCGCCGGGCGACTCGCGGCTTGCGGTCCTGCTACAATTTCACCGCATGTTCTCGAAGGTTTTGGTAGCCAATCGGGGCGAGATTGCGGTGCGCATCATCCGTGCGCTGCGCGAGCTGGGTATCCCCAGCGTGGCCGTGTATTCGGAAGCCGACCGCGGCGCGCTGCACGTCCGCATGGCCGATGAAGCGGTGTTCATCGGCCCGCCGGCGGCGCTCGAAAGCTATCTGCGCATCGACCGTATTCTGGAAGCGGCGCGCTCGCGTGGCGCCGCCGCCATTCATCCCGGCTACGGATTCCTGAGTGAGAACGCCGATTTCGCCCAAGCCTGCCAGGACGAGGGCATCGTCTTCATTGGCCCTTCGGCGGAATCGATTCGCAAGATGGGCTCGAAGACCTCGGCGCGCAAGCTGGCGATGGAGGCTGGCGTGCCGGTGGTTCCGGGCACCGAAAGCGCGCTTCGGAATCCGGCGGAGGCGCGCCGCGTGGCCGCGGGCATTGGCTACCCGGTGTTGTTAAAGGCGGCGGCCGGCGGCGGCGGCAAAGGCATGCGCCGCGTGGACGCCGAGCCGGCGCTCGAAGCCGCTCTGCGCGATGCCTCGAGCGAGGCCGGGCGCGCCTTTTCGAACGACGAGATCTACATCGAGAAATGGCTGGTCGAGCCGCGCCACATCGAAATCCAGATTCTCGGCGACCGGCATGGAAACCTGATCCACCTGGGAGAGCGCGAATGTTCCATCCAGCGCCGGCACCAGAAGGTGATCGAGGAGTGCCCGTCTCCGCTGGTCGCAACCCATCCCGATTTGCGGCGCCGGATGGGCGAGGCCGCCATTCGGGCGGCGCGTGCCGCCGGCTACTACAACGCCGGCACGGTGGAGTTTCTGGTGGACCGGAACGGCGAGTTCTACTTCCTCGAGATGAACACCCGCTTGCAGGTGGAGCACCCGGTCACCGAGATGGTGACGGGCACCGACCTGGTTCATCTGCAACTGGCGATTGCGGCCGGCCGCCCGCTCGAGCTGCGGCAAGACGACATCTCGTGGCGCGGCGCGGCCATCGAGTGCCGCATTTACGCCGAGGACCCCGACAACCAGTTCTTTCCCTCGCCGGGAAGGATTCTGTCGATCTATCGGCCGGCCGGCCCCGGCATCCGGCTCGACAGCGGCGTCTATCCGGGCTGGACGGTCCCGCTCGACTACGATCCGCTGCTGGCCAAGATGGCTGTTTGGGCACATAGCCGCGAGGCCGCCATCCACCGCATGTTGAGCGCACTCGAAGAGTATTATGTAGCCGGCATCAAGACCAATATCTCGTTCTTCCGGCAGATTCTGCTCGACGACGCTTTTCAACGCGGCGAACTCGACACCGGCTTCATCGACGAATTCTTGGCCAGACGCCGGGGCCCGCGGAGCGCGCCGGCTGAGGAACTGCTGGCGGTGGCCGCGCTGGTGGCGGCAGTGCATGAAACCTCGGTGCGCGGCCCGGCGCGGAACGAGGCCTCGCATTCCCGCTGGCGGGCTCTTGGAATGGAGGACCTGCTGCGGTGAAGCGCCTCGTGACCATCGCCGGCGAAGCGGCCTCCCTCGAATGGAGCGAGGCTGCCGAGGGGCTGTCGGTGCGGTTCGAGCGGAATGGCGCCGGACTGGCGCTCGACGGGGTCTCCGTTCTGCGCGTGCAGGATGGCATCTACTCGGTGTTGGCCGGCGGACGCAGTTACGAAGTAAAGATCATTCCCGGACCGGCCGGCCAGGGCGGGTGGTTCGTCGATGTGTCAGGCCATCACCTGCCGGTGGCGTTGATCGACCCGCGAGACGCGCGCCACCCCGGCGCCGGCCTGGCCGGAGACGGCCGGCAGAACATCGGCGCACCGATGCCGGGTAAGGTAGTCCGCGTGCTGGTGGAAGAAGGGCAGATGGTAGCCGCCGGCGAGGGGCTGGTGGTGGTGGAAGCCATGAAAATGCAGAACGAAATGAAGTCGCCCCGCGCCGGCCGGGTCTGCTCCGTCACCGCAAAAGCAGGGCAGACGGTAGAAGCGGGAGAGGTGCTGGTAGCCGTGGAATAGGCTGACGGCACCCAGGCAAGCTTGGATCACAAACTGGAGACTTTTCCCATTGAAGCGTTGAACCGCTCTGCCTGGGTCGCCAGGGCAAAGCTGCGGAGCGTGCAGACACGTGCTATGGCGTTCGTAAGATCGGATGCCCGTATCGGTTTGCCGATGTAGTCGTCCATGCCGGCAGCCAGGCATCGTTCGTGGTCGCTGTTGAACGCGTGGGCCGTCACCGCCACAATCGGTGTGTGGGAACCGTCGCCGGCGCGGTCCTCCCGGGAGCGGATTTCGGCGGTCGCCACGAATCCATCCATGTCCGGCATCTGCACGTCCATCAGGACCAGGTCGACGTCCTCCCGCTCCCAAAGTTCGATGGCCTCGATTCCGCTGCCGCACACCCACACGTGATGACCCTGCAACTCCAGGAGCCGTCTGGCCAAAACCTGGTTCACCTGGTTATCCTCGGCGACGAGAATGCGCAGCTTCCTGCCCTGCGGCACAGCGGCATCCGGACGCGGCTCGATGTCGGGCAGCCGGCTTTCCTGTTTGGGAGCCTCGTCAGCCCGGGCGATACTCCTCACCAGCTTCTCGACGATGCCACGCAGCTCGGAACTCTTGAATGGCTTTGCCAGGTAGCCCTGGATGCCGAGGTCTCGGCGCCGCGCCGCGTCACCCTTCTGGCAGGCCGAGGTGAGCATGGCGACCGCGATGGAGCCCGGCGAGCACCTTCTGGTGGACCTTCTCCGCCACCTCGAAGCCGTCCATTCCAGGCATTTGGCAATCGAGCAGCAGCAACTGGAATGGCTTCTCAGCCGTGTCTATCATCGCCAGCGCCTGAGGGCCGTCCACGGCCGTCTTGGTCTCGATTCCCCAGAATCGAAGCCGTCTCTCGATGATTCGCCGGTTCGTTGCATTGTCGTCGACAATCAGTGCACGCACCCCAGCCAGTGCGACAGGGGTGTCCTCAGTTGCCTCGGAATTGTCGCCGTCCAACCCGAAGGGGGCAGTGAAACGTACGGCTGTGCCGTGGCCCGCCTCACTCGCCAACGAGATCTCTCCACCCATCATCCGGACCAGACTGGATGAGATCGCCAATCCCAGGCCAGTTCCCCCGAACCGCCGGATCGTGCTACCGTCCGCCTGGCTGAACGGCTCGAAAACCATCTGCTGCTTTTCCAGCGGAATTCCGATGCCTGTGTCCCTGACCTCGAATTGCAAACGGCATGTCTCCTCGGTCGAGTCGAGAAGGCTCACTTCGAGAACTGTCTCCCCTTGCTCAGTGAACTTGATCGCATTCCCGAGCAGGTTCAGTATGATCTGCCGCAGCCAGCCGCTGTCTCCCACAAGTCGATCCGGAACGTCGTCGCCGACGTCAAAAGCTACCTCCAGCCCTTTCTCATCGGCTCGCAGCGCCAAAGACTGCATCGCGTCGCCTAGAGAGTCGCGGAGGGCGAACGGCGCCCGATGCATCTCCATCCTCCCGGCCTCGATCTTCGAGAAATCGAGGACGCCGTTGAGCACCGTCAACAGCGCCTCGCAAGACGATCTCGCCAGGCGCAGATACTCCCGCCGCTCGCCTTCATCGGTGCATTCCGCCAGTAGCTCGATCATTCCCATCACCCCATTCATCGGAGTGCGGATTTCGTGACTCATATTGGCGAGAAACTCACTCTTTGCCCGGTTGGCCGCCTCGGCCGTCTCTTTCGCCGCGTGCAGTTCCTTTTCCACCAGCTTTTGCGCCGTGATGTCCTTCGAGATACCGAACGTCCCCACCGTGCGGCCATCCGGATCCAAAAGCGGCAGCTTGGTTGTCATCACCCAGCTTTCATGCCCGTCCGGCCAGGTTTCTTTTTCCTCTTTGGACAGCACGGCTTTGTGCCCGAGAATCAATTCCCGCTCATCGGCAAAAGCCTGCTCGGCATGTTCGGACGTGAACAGGTCGAAGTCGGATTTACCAACCAACATCTCCGGTGTATCGTAGCCGAATAGCTCCGCCTGGGCACGGTTGACCCGCACGAACCGGCCCTCGATGTCCTTGAAATAGATGTGGTGCGGAAGGTTGTCCATCAACGCGCGGAACAGGCGCCTCTCGTCGCACAGAGCGGCTTCCATCCCTCTTCTGACCGTGATGTCGCGGAACGACAACACGCGGCCTGGAACCTTGGACACATTCCGAAGAGGTTCCGCCCGGCGCTCAATCACCCTCCCGTCCTTGAACTCAATGAGATCTCGGCTCCACCCTCCGGGATCGCGATGTATAGCCTGCGTCCGCGCGAGGAACTGGTCGGGGTCTTTCAGTTGCGGGAGTTCGTAATTGAGAATGTCGTAGCGGTCGTCGCTTAGACTTAGAACATCGTCGGGGATGCCCCAGATTTTGGCGAACCTTCTGTTGAATACCACTACCTTGCCGGCTGAGTCCACCACGAGTACTCCGTCCGACGTCGCGTCCAGGGTCTCTCTCAGCGTCTCTATCCGTCTGGTGTACTTCCTCAGCGTGAAAGTCAGCCAGCCGATGATGAGAGCCGCGACGGCCCATACCGACGCCGTCAGAAGCAGCGCGGGCGTCTGTGCCATTAAGGGTCCCCCTTATTGTTTACTATCGGTTAAACCAAATGTTTCCACTAGCACGGATTTCCATCCTAAAGCTAGAATTCCGTACAACGTTCTGTAAATAAACAACTTACTACATCGAATGGCCCGAGACCATTTGCCTGGATTTGGGCCCGCCGAGGATTCCCGCCGGCGGGCGGTCCCATCGAGGTATTGAAGGGGCGCGCCTTTTCTCGGGATCGACAAAAGGCGCTCCGGCGGCCCTTGACTAATGGCCTGCCGGGTTGCACGATAATGGGGCTATGCCGGATCGGGTTTGCCAAACGTGTGGTGGTACCGGATGGAAGATCGTCGAGCGCGACGGCATCTCCGCCGCCGAGCGTTGCGAGTGCGCCGCGGTAAACCGCGCGCGCATCGTCGAAGACGCGGCGGGCATTCCAGTCAATTACCAGACTGCCTCCTTCGACAGTTTTGTGTTGCCGGAAGACAACCCCATCTCACGCCGCGCGTTGGCCACCGTGATGGTGGACGTCCGCGCCTTTACCCGCGAATTTCCGGCGGTGGACAAGCCGGGGCTGCTGTTTATCGGCGAACCCGGAACCGGCAAAACCCATCTGGCGGTGGCCGCGCTGCGCCTGCTGATCTCCCGCGGTTTCGAAGGCAGCTTTTTTGATTACCAGAACCTTCTCGACCGCATTCGATCGAGCTACGACAAAGAGTCCGGCACCAGCGACCGCGAAGCCTACAAGAAAGCGCTCGACGCCGAGATTCTGCTGCTCGACGACCTGGGCGCACACCGCGTCACCAGTTGGGTGGAAGACGTAGTGACGTCCATCATCACCTACCGCTGCAACAACCGCAAACCGCTCATCGCCACGACCAATCTGCCGGAGGAGACTTCGGGGCGGAAAGAAGGCGGCAGCCTCGATTACCGGTATACGCTGCCCGAACGCATCGGCTCGCGCGCCTATTCGCGGTTGTTTGAAATGTGCCGCGTCATCCGGATGCCGCTGGTGGAAGACTACCGGATGAAGACGGCGCGTCGATCGGCGCTGCCCGCGATCATGAAACTGACGGCCACGCGGCGGCGGAACGAACACGGCGGATCGCGAACGAATCCTGGCCCGGCTGCGTGAAAGGATTCGGGCATTCGCGGCATCTCATTATACGAGGGAGTTCGCCGAGGACATGGCGCAGGAGGTGCTCCTGGTGCTGCACGAGAAGTACCCGCAAGTGGAGAGCATGGAGGAGCTTGTGCCGCTGGCGTCTGCAGATCGCGCGTTTCAAGATTCATGGGCACCGGCGGACCATGGCGCGGCGGGGCGAGTTCTACGCGGGCGCAGGTGGAGGAACTGCCGCTGCCCGATCCGAATCCCGGCCCGTTGGAAGAGGCGGAGCGCCGCGAGATGCGCGGGCCGGTTGATCGAGGCTCTGGGCCGGTTGGGCGAGCGCTGCCGCGACATCTTCCGCATGAAACTGGACGGGACGGAGCTTCGACGAGATCCGGCGGCGCTTCGGCGTGGATTCGTTGAACACCGTCTACACGTGGGATTTCCGCTGCCGCAAGCAACTCATGGAGCTGATGGGTGGCCGCTGGGAGAAGAAGCCATGAGCAAAGAGGAGATCCGGAAACTGCTGGGTGGCTACGCCACCGGCACGCTGACGCCGGAAGAGCGCCGTCTCCTTTTTGAGGCGCGCTGGAAGACCAGGAACTGTTCAACGCGCTGCAGGAAGAGGACGCGCTGCGCGAGCTGCTGGACGATCCCGCAAGCCGGCGGCGAAGTTCGCGCCGCGTTGGAGCCCGCGCCAGGTTGTGGCTTCCGGGTTCTGGGCGTGGCTGCGGCGCCCGGCGGCGATGGCGATGGCGGGCAGCCTGGCAGGCGCGCTGCTGGTGGGCGTGGGGCTGTGGCACTACGCCGGTTCCCGGCAATCCGTCGCGACGGTTGAAATGGCGCAAAACTCCAAACCAAATCCGCCGCAACCGGAGCCGGCCCCCGCGGCTCCGGCCGACCAGGCCCGGCCGGCGGTCCGGAGCGAAAAACCACCCGCCCCGACAGCCAGGAAACAGCCGTCCGCCGAGGCGGACACAGCCGCTCCGACCGCGCAGGGCGCCTTTGGCGGGGCTGCCGGAGGGGTGGTGGGCGGCATCCCCGGGAACGTTCTGCAACCCCAGGCCGCCCCACCGCCGCCGCCACCTCCACCCGCCCGCGAAGAGCCGCGTCAGGCGACGGACAAAGTCGCGAGTGCGGAACAACGCGCCGCGGCGGCCCCGGCGGCGGCGCCATCTGAAACGCGATCAACGGTGGCCGCCGAACAGGCGCTCTTAAGCCCGAATCGGGCCATGGAAGCCCGGCGGCTATTCTATTCCACCGGTGTCGCCTCAAAGGCAGGTCTTCGTGCCAGCACCGTCCGGGGCGAGCCAATGTGGGCCGCCGGCGGATCTTATCCGGCCCTCCGATATGTCATCGATCGCCGGCAGCCGGACGGTTCCTACACGCCTCAGGATGTCTCTCAGCCACTGGCAGCAGGCGCCGACCTGCGGCTCACCGTGCAGGCGAACACCGTGGGCGAGCTTGCGGTGTATCTCGAAGACGCCCGTGGATCGCTGGTGCGCCTGCTGCCGGCGGGCGCAGCGCAGTGGGCGCAGACGCCGCCCGGTGCTCCGCTTTCGGCCAACTTCACCGTTCCCACGGCGGGAGGGCCGCTTACGCTGCGCGTTGTTTTCGTCCCGACGACGGCTTCTCTCGCCTCTAATCCCAACTACAGCGACATCGGGAAACTGCTCGCCGCGCCCGCCACGCCAATCCGGGAAGAGACCCACGAACCGGATGGAAACGGTGCGTCCCGCAGTGTCTTCTACGCCGCCCTCCCGCAGGCGGGCACCGGCCAGGTGCTGGTCGAGAGCAGAGTGCTGCGGTAGCCGAGGCGGGCAAATCGGTTGGTGGTATTTGTGGTACGGAAAGGCGCCTCGGACGAGAAACTGGACTGAGGTTGAACTTACGTCTCGCAGCCGGCCTCAGTTGTGCACGCGATCGTGCTTCTTGCGGATCTGAATATCCAGGCGCTTGATCTTCTGGTTGAGGGTGGAGAGCGGGATCGAGAGCTGGTTGGCCGCTTCGGTCTGGCTCCAGTTGCAGGCTTCCAGCGCTTCGGAGATTTTGCGCCTTTCGAAGTCGGCCACCACCTCAAACAGCGAGGCGTCGTCCGGCAGGCGGTCGTTTTCGTCGCGCCGGATTCTCATCCCGGTGGCGTGCAGGATGTGGTCGGGCAGCACGGCGACCGGGACGATCGGCTCGGTGGCCAGCACCACCGCGCGCTCGACGGCGTTTTCGAGCTCGCGCACGTTGCCCGGCCAATTGTGATCCATCAGCACCTGCACGGCCTCCGGCTCGAAGCGCAGCGTCGACCGGCCCTGGGAATCGAGAAACTTGTCGTTTTCTTTGCAGTAGGTCAGGAAAAAGTGCTCGATCAGTGAAGGGACATCCTCTTTGCGATCGCGCAGCGGAGGGAGGGCGATGTTGATCACGTTCAGCCGGTAATACAGATCTTCCCGGAACCTGCCTTCGTCCACCAGTTTCTTGAGGTCGCTGTTGGTGGCGGCGATGATGCGGACATCCACGCGCACGATCTCAGTCGAGCCGATCGGCATGAACTCCTTTTCCTGAATCACCCGCAGCAGCTTGGCCTGCATGTCCTGAGTGACGGTGCCGATCTCATCGAAGAAGATGGTGCCGTTGTTCGCCATCTCGAAGTAGCCCTTCTTGTTGGCGATGGCCCCCGTGAAGGAGCCTTTGACATGGCCGAAAAGCGTGGATTCCAGCAAGTCCGGCGGAAGCGAGCCGGAGTTCACGCCGACGAAGTTCTGTTCGGCGCGCGGCGAGTTGGCGTGGATCGCCTTGGCGATGAGTTCCTTTCCGGTCCCGGTTTCACCGGTGATCAGCACCGTCGCCTTGCTGGGGGCAACCTGGCTCACCAGGTCGAGCACCCGCAGCATGGTCTCGCTCTTGCCCACGATGTTGGGGAAGCTGTAGCGCTGCTTCAACGCGCGGCGGAGCTGCGTATTCTCGCGCTCCAGGCGCCGCTTGGAGATCATGCGGTCGATCTCGATCAAGAGCTTCTCGTTGTCCCAGGGTTTGGAAAAGTAGTCGTTGGCGCCGGATTTCAGCGCCGTCACCGCAACTTCGAGCGATCCGTAAGCGGTAATCATGAAAACCGGGGTGTCGGCGTCGCGCTGGCGGAACTCCGCCAGCACTTCCAGGCCCGAGCGGTCGGGCATCATCAGATCGAGCAGAACCAGGTCGTAGTTGATC
This sequence comes from Bryobacterales bacterium, assembly GCA_963810595.1. Lineage (GTDB taxonomy): Bacteria > Acidobacteriota > Terriglobia > Bryobacterales > Bryobacteraceae > CAWEOG01. The sequence continues at coordinate 276,683 of CAWEOG010000022.1, forward strand.
GATTCCAGCCGCTTGATGCCCTGCGTCGCGTTCTCCGCCAGGTCGACCTGATACCCCTCCAGTTCGAGCAGGGCTTCCAGGCTCTCGCGGATGTCCGATTCGTCGTCGACGACAAGGATTCTGGCCGGGCGGTGGTAGGCCGCTGATTCGACCGGAGGGTTTCCGGCAGATGGTTTTTCAGGCATTGACTACTTTTTTAGCAGGCGGGAAGTCCAGGCGGAACAGGGTACCCTGGCCGGGCGTGCTCTGGACCTCGATCGAACCGCCGTGTTCCTGTACGATACCATAGGTCACCGACAGGCCCAGGCCGGTACCTTTCTTGGATCCCTTGGTAGTGAAGAACGGGTCGAAGATCTTGGCGACGTTCTCAGACGTGATGCCATGGCCGGTGTCGGAGACCTCGATTCGGGCCCGGCTGTTTTCCTGCCTGCTGCGCACGCTGAGCACTCCGGTGCCGTCCATGGCATCCCGGGCGTTCAGGAACAGGTTGAGGAATACCTGCTGGAGTTTTCCGAAGTTGCCGCGCACCGCCGGCAGATCTTCCGCCAGGTCCAGTTCGACGCCGACGTTGGTCTTCTTGAGCTGATGTTCGACCAGCGATACGGTTTCCCGCACCACGCGATTCAAATCCACGTCCACGTAGTCGGTGGTCGAAGTGCGCGAGAAATTCAGCAGCGAATTCACGATCTCGCTGGCGCGAAACGTCTGGCGCGCGATCTTCTCGAGCAGCTTGGCCTTGGCCTCGTCGCCGCTCACCTGCTTGCCCAGCATCTGGGCGTAGGTGGAGATGACCGCCAGCGGCGTGTTCACCTCGTGCGCGACGCCGGCCGCCAGCAGGCCAATGGAGCTCAGCTTGTCGGCTTGCACCAGGCGGCGCTCCAGGTCGGCCCGTTCGGTGACGTCGTCGAAGATGATCAGCCGGCCGATCTGCTGGCCATCTTTGCTCACCAGCGGAGCGATAGCGATGTTCACCATTACTTCGTCTTCGGCTCCGGTGCCGTTGCCGTTCCCGCTCGCTTCGCCGTTTCCGCCGTGTCCGTTTCCGTTGCGGCCGGCGGCAACCGGCAGTTCGCTCTTCCGCAGGATCTGCTTGTAGAAATTGTGGACACCCGTGTCTCCGCGCGTCCGGAAGAAGTGAGCCACCAGGTCGGTCGGGAACAGATCGCTCAAACGCCGGCCCATGGCGTAGTCGCGCGGGATGCCGGTCATCCGCTCGATCTGGTTGTTCCAGCTCTCCACGCGATCGTCCAGATCGGCGGCGAGGATGCCGACGCTGATCGACTCGACGATGTTTTCGCTGAATTCCTTGAGCCGTTCGTATTCGTCCACCTTGAGCTGCAAACTGCTGTACAGACGCACGTTCTCGAGCGCGATCGCCACGTAGTTGCTGATGGTCGCCAACAGGTCGATGTCGTCGCTCGAAAGAAAATCGTCTTTGTCGGTGCGGCTGGCGCCCAGCCAGGCGATGGTCTGTCCGCGAAACACACAGCGGAAGTAATACGTGAGGTCGAGATCGGCGATGGCCCGCCGCTCGGTGGCGGGCATCTCCAGGCTCACGGCGTCCAGCATGTGGCGGGTGCGCTCGAAAAACAGGTACGGCTTGGTGCCCGGGCGGTCGAGATAACCAAGGTCCAGCTTCGGGGCGGCGTTGATCCACCAGTCCCCGTCCCGTCGTCCGAGCGCCATCTTCAAGGCGAACCCGGGACGCTCGCCCTCTTCCAGAAAGAAAGCCACGTGCTGGATGGAAAGCGTGTCGATGATCCGCTCTCCCACCATGGTCAGCATGTGGTCGCGGTCGATCTCGGAGCTCAGCTCGCGTGCGAACTCAACCAGGGTGCGGCGATAGTCGTAGCGGTCTTTGTAAAAGACGTGCCGGTCGAACTGTTCCTGCAGCCAGTTGCGTATCGGCTGGAAGACGAAGGCCGCCGTCACCACCAGCACCACCACGGCGGTCATGCTCAGCTCGCCCGTCTGGCCCACCGACACAATCAGGCCGTAAACCACTCCCAGCACGGCGAGCGTCGCCAGCGTATAAACGAAGCCCTGCTGGAAGATCACGTCCACGTCCATCAGGCGATAACGCAGGATGGCGTATGCCCAGGAAAGCGGGATCAGCGCCAGCGAAAACACCGCCCAATCCATCCACGGCTGCAAAGGAATGCCGGCCAGAAACGGCGCCACGTAAAAAGCGGTAAACGGAAGGGTCCCGAAAACGGCTCCGTTTCTCAACCATTTCAACTGGTGGCGCACCACCGGCTCGTCCGCGCGCCGGTACTCCAACGCCAGCACCGCCGCGCCCGTCAGGTAGGTCACCGACAGCAGCAGCAGCCAGCCGCTATCCAGAATCCAGCGCACCGCCATCAGCGGGGAATCCACCCGCAAGGTGCCGGAAGCCGCGCCCCAGTACGCCGCCAGCAGAGCGATGGCCGGGACATACAGAATCAACGACCGCAAGCCCCGCAGCCGACGCCGGTGGTCGGCGAAGGTCAGACAAAAGTGCAGAAAGATGGTGGGAGCCAACAGGCCGGCGGCCACGTTGCCCCAGTACATCGCGATGTCGAAGTTGTCGAGCACTCCGGTGTAGTGGAACGTGGACAGAATGAACGAAACCAGGCACAACACATAAAAGTGAACCGAATGGGGCGCGCGGCGGCGCCGGACGTAGACAAAAAGACCGATCGCCAGGTACGCCAGGCCCACCAGGTAAAGAAAGTATCGCGCCTTCGGCGTGGTGGCTTCCACCAGGACAATGTCTTTGATCTCAACCTGGACACCGCCCCGGTCAATCAGGTATTTCACCTCCCGCCAGACTCCCAGGCGGAGTTGCTCGCGCAGCACGTCGGCCGCGCTGTTGATCGGGATTCCGTTGATGGCCAGCAGGATGTCGCCCTTTTTCAGGCGCGCGTTATCGGCCGGGCCGCCGCGAACCACTTGAGCCGCAACCACCTTGTATTTTGTAGGACGCTCCGGTGCCTGCGAGTTTTGGCCAAGCCGTTGGTCGACCCAGGTGACGCCATCGTCGGGAATGCTGTTCTTCTTCTGCTGCTGAAAGTTGTAGCCGGCGGCCACCACCGCGGCCACCGTCAGGATGATCAGCAGGGCACTTCCGAATTGCGCCTTCAGTTCCTTCAAGACTGCCTCAAAATTCTACAGCCCCTCGAAGGGGTATACTCCCGCGCCGCTTAGGAGTGCACGTTCGTTGCCAAACGATTGCCATGCCTTCAGGTTCCAGTATCTAACAAAATCAATAACTTATGTCGGCTCTCGCCGCGCCGCTTCACAAATTGGAAAAAACACTTCCGCGAAGTGGTATTCGGTAGAAACCGGCATGCGAACACATCCGGCGGTGTGCAGCCCACTCCGGGCGCCGGTGCGAAGGTCTGGTGCAATCCGCACTCACATGTCATCGACGTATTGCACGGCCGGCTTGTCAGTGAATTGTGGGGATTCTCCGAATTTCTTGGCCAGCGCCGCCAGAAACTGCTCTACCGTCGCCGAAAGATCGCTGAAGCGGGTGAATACGCGGAATATCGGGATCCGCACGTAGCCGGACTCAGTAACTTTTACCAGGCATCCACCGCCGTCGGGCTGCAATTCATACTTCCAGGTGCCCCCGAACGGCATCCTGGGGTCGGCAATCCGGCGGATCAGCAGGTGGGGAGGATCCGACCGCAGGTCTTCGAGGGGCACCTCGTAGCCGTTCTTCAGATGTTCCGTCCAGATTACCTTGGTAACACCCGCCTCCTGCACCTTCGTCCGTTCGACCCGAACCAGTTCCTTGCGCCATCCGGGCATTGACGGATAGTCGGTCAGTACTCGCCAGACCGCCTCCGGCGATTGGTGCAGCCGGATGGTGCGCGAGGCGATGTGCCATTCCGGCAGCAGGAGCCCGATGGCAAACAGCAGCGCAACACCGCCGATCAGCGCGATCGAGCCGATCTTGAGGACCTTCAGCATCCAGACCTCCTCGTTGGCGACTACTGTGCGGGGATAATGTGCCTCACCTTCAGCCAGTCTCTCAACCGCTCCGTCCAGGTTGAGAGCACCGGGTCGGATGGGGCCAGGCCGACTCCGTGGTTGCCCTCGGCGTAGATATGCATCTCGGCGGGCACCCCCGCGCGTTTCAGCGCCAGGTAATAGAGGGCGCTGTTTTCCACCGGGACCACCGGATCGTTGTCGGTTTGAAACAGAAACGTCGGCGGCGTATCGGGTGTCACCTGAAGTTCGTCCGACATCAGCCAGACCAGGCTCTTGGGCGGGTTCTCGCCCAGCAGATTCGTCCGCGAGCCCATGTGCGCAATGCCGACCCGCATCGAGATGACCGGGTAGGCGAGGATCGCGAAGTCAGGCCGGGAGCTGACCCGATCAATGGGGTCCTGCGCGTTGGGGTCGCCCTTATCGAAGTGGGTGGAGATGGTGGCCGCCATGTGTCCGCCGGCCGAAAATCCGATAACGCCGATGCGATTCGGGTCGATTTTAAATTCCCGGGCGCGATAACGCACCGTGCGGACGGCGCGCGCCGCGTCTTCGAGCATGGCCGGATGATGGTAGCGCGGGCCCAGGCGGTAGGTAACCACGAACGCCGCCACTCCGTTCGAATTCAGCCACCCGGCAACTTTTCCCCCTTCCTTGTCGGTGGAGAGGTGCACATAGCCGCCGCCGGGAAACACCACTACGGCCGCACCGTTCGGGTGGCTGGGAAGATTGATGTAGATTTTGGGTTTGTCCAGGTTTTCGTCGTTGCCCAGGGCGCCGGGAGCGCCGTTCGGCCAAAGCAGCTCCATGGTTCCCGTCGGCGGGGCGGGAGGATTCTGATACGCGGCCAGGCTGCCGGCGAAGGTACACAAAGCGATCAACAAAAGTCGCATGAGAAATTACTACCACAGTTGGCGATGCGGCGGGTCGGCGGGACGCGCGAGACGGTAACGGATGCCGCGCCACTCAATGCGGTTGGAGACGGCGGAGGCAAGGAATGCATACAGCCACAGCCACGTGACCAGCGGGGTTGCCCAGGCGTGGAGCCATCCGTAGCGGCGGAACCAGCGCGCCTGGGAAGGCAGGGAAGCCGCCAGCAGCCGCTGCCGTTGTCGTCCTTTCAACCAGCCCAGCGCCAGTTGCACGGCCAGCGGCGCCAGCAGCCAGCGGAAACCCATGACCGCGCCGGCGGCGCACAGCGCCATCGAGGCGCAGTAGACGAGGTGTGACGCGGTGCCGAGAATCCACAGCGCGGGATGGTAAATGCGTGTGATCAGCGCCTGGCGGCGGATCCAGGCCAGAAACTCGAGGCCGCCGGTGCCGCTGGCATTCGCCACCAGCGCCCGCGGTGTGAAGACGATTCGCTTCTCGTTCGCGCGGGCAGCCGCCGCCAGCCGGTAGTCGTCGCTCACGGTGCCGTTCCAATAATCCAGCACGCGCCAGGTGTCGAAGTGTTCACGGCGGATAGCCATCGCGCCGCCCCACGCCAGGCGAGCGCCCGCGGGCGAGAAGCTGCTCAGGATGACGGCGTCCCAGACGCTTCGCACCAGGGCCCAGAAAGCCGGCCTGGCGGGGATGTGTACGCGGAACCCGGTAGCCACGCCGACGTTCTCTGGTTCGAGCGCCGTCACCAGCGATCGAAGCCAGTCGCGCGGAACCTCACCGTCGGAATCGGCGAAGGCCAATACCTGGCTGCTGGCCCGGGCGGCTTTCGCGGCGGCCATCAGGTTCTTCACTTTTTGGCCCGTTGCCGGCAGCAGGGGAAGCTCGACTTCGGAGGCGATAACCACCCGAGCCCCGGCCGGAACCGCATTCGGAGGGATGTCGCCCGCTTCCCACGCCGCGACGATGAGCTCGAAGTCCGGATAGTCCTGGGATGCGAGCTTTTGGAGGTTCGCTTCCAGGCCTTCCTCCATGCCCTTGACGGGCACCATGATGGTGGTCGCCGGGACCCAGGCGGACGGCGCGGTGGCCAGGCTCTTCCGCCACCATTTCTCGTAATTCCGTTTCCCGCGGAGCGACAGCAGCGCGAGGGCGATGGCGGGAACCGCGATCCAGAGAACCCAGATCATGACGGCAGCGTATCAGATTGAGCGGGAAAGCGCCGAAACGGCGAATTGTCTGAATAGATAATCATCTTCTATGGCCGGTCTCTCAGCTTTATCCTGCAATCGTTTGAGGTCGGAATCCATGCCTCACCGGCTACCATGATAGAGTAAGGGGAGAAGTAAGCACCACTAGGTAGTGGGTATGAATTGGCTGGAATTATACAAATCTCGACTTACCACGGCGGCCAGCGCCGTCGAGGCCATAAAATCGCGCGACCGGGTGTACATTCACCAGGGCTGCTCGCAGCCGCACGACCTGGTGGAGGCGCTCACCGCCCGCGGCCCGGAGCTTTACGACGTGGAGGTGCTCCACCTGGCGACGATGGGTGCGGCTCCGTACACGGCAGCCGAATACGAAGACCACTTTCGTCACAACGCGCTCTTCATCTGCAAAAACGTCCGGGCCGCCGTCCAGGACGGGCGCGCCGACTACATTCCCATTTTTCTGAGTGAAATCGAGCAGCTTTTCGAAGACGGCACGCTGCCCATCGATGTCGCGCTGATCCAGACCACGCCGCCCGACAACTTCGGCTACATGAGCCTCGGCGCCGGCATCGATTGTTCGCTCACCGCCGCCAATAACGCCCGGCACCTGATCGTGGAAGTGAACGACCAGATGCCGCGCACGTTTGGCAACACTTTCATCCACGTCAGCAAGGCGGATGCCATCATAGAGACCTCCCACCCTCTGGCCGAGTACCAGAAAAGCGAGGTCACCGACACCCACCGCGCCATCGCCCGCCACGTGGCCAACCTGATTCCCGATGGCGCCACCCTGCAAACCGGCATCGGCGGCATTCCCGACGCGGTGCTCTCCAGCCTGAAGCACCATCGCGACCTGGGCGTGCATTCGGAAATGATCTCCGACGGGGTCATCGAATTGATCCAGGCGGGAGTCATCAACAACGAGAAGAAGACGCTGCATCCGTTCAAAGTGCTGGCCGGATTCGTGCTGGGCACCAAGCCGCTTTTCGAATTCATCGACAATAACCCGATTTTCGAATTCCAGCCCACCGCTTACACCAACAATCCGTTTGTCATCGCCAAGAACGCGCGCATGGTCGCCATCAACTCGGCCATCGAGGTGGATCTCACCGGGCAGGTCTGCTCCGATTCCATCGGTCCGCTGCCGTTCAGCGGCATCGGAGGCCAGGTGGATTTCATTCGCGGCGCGGCGCGCTCGAAGGGCGGCCTGCCGATCATTGCCCTGCCTTCCACGGCGAAGAGCGGAGCGGTTTCCCGCATCACGCCGGTGCTCAAACCCGGCGCGGGCGTCGTCACCTCGCGCGGCGACGTGCACTACGTGGTCACCGAGTTCGGCGTCGCCAATCTTCACGGACGCAACATCCGCCAGCGCGCGGAGGCGTTGATTCAGATCGCGCACCCGCAGTTCCGGCAGGAATTGGAATGGGAAGCCACGCGGCTGGGCTATCTCGGCAAGCGGCGGGACCGGGCTGCGGTTCCCGAAGCGTTGTAACGACGCGCGCGCGGTTAGCGCAAACCGCCGCCGTGCCGCTCGCAGAACCACGTCGCCAGGGCGAGTACACGCCAGGTAAACAGCGGACCCCAGCGGGCCATTCCGCTGAAGTCGATGAGGTCTTCCAGGCCGCTGTCGGCCCGCCGGAGTTCGTCCAGCCGGACCCTCCAGCTCAGGGCGTCGAAATACGCTTCCGGAATGCGCGACGCGCTGCGGCTCCGCTCGAAACCCATGGGCGGCAGCCGAGGCGCCAAGGCGGCGTGCAGGATCCCTTTGGTGCGATTTGGGGTAAACTTCAGCTTCGGCGGAACGCGCGCGCTGAATTCCGCCAGGCGATAATCCAACAACGGCACCCGGACCTCCAGCGAATTCGCCGAGCAGGCACAATCCAACTTGGGCAGGACATTGTCCGGCAGGTAATGGGCGGCCAACCCCGCGAAGTACGCATTCAGGGGATCGAGCCCTTCGATCGTTTCCCAAAGCCGCTCGTAGCTTTCCCACAAGGCGCCGGGGGGAACGCGCCACTCGCGCCGCACCACCGCGCTGGACTCCGTGTCAAAGAGGTGATCGTGTAAAGTTGCCAGCATGGTTGGCGCCGGCAACTGCAAACGCTTGAGGGCGGCGTATCGCCGCCGGCGATACAGCATCCGGGCGCCCGCCGCCCGCAGCCCGTCGGGAATGCGGCACGCAAGCCGGATGTCCCGGGCATCGCGCCCCGAGAGGTGTCCCCCAAACATGGTGTCCGCGCCGTCGCCGGAAACCGCCACGTCGACCTGTTGCCGGGCCTCTCTGGCGAGCAGGTAGTAGGCAATCGCGGATGGGTCTCCGAACGGTTCGTCGAATGACGCGAGCGCCTCCCGATGAACGTTGAAGCACTCGGCCCGCGTAAACATCTGTTCCCGATGCCTGGTTTTCGAGAGGGCTGCGACGTTTTCGGCCAACTGCCGTTCCTCGCCGCCAGCGTCCTCGAATCCGATGTGGAACGTGTCGACGGGGCCGCCCGCGCTGGCCGCGACGAAAGACAGAATGGCGCTCGAGACCAGCCCGCCCGAAAGAAAAACTCCGGGCGGATGGCCGCTCGGGAGCTGCGAACGCACCGCATCCGCCAGCAGCGAACGAAGTTCCTCCGCCAGTTCGGCCAGGGGCTTCGAGCGGCCGGTTGCAAAATCCAGCTTCCAGTAGATCTCCGACTCCACGCCGGCGTGCCCTTTGGACAGATCGACCGTGACCAACTCGGCCGGCAGCAACTTTCGAATACCCCTGTAGATGGTGTGAGGAGCGGGAACCACCTCGCGCACAAAATACAGGTTGAGCGCCAGCGGATCGATTTCACGCTTCACCCCGGGGTCGGCGAGGATAGCGCCCAGCTCGGAAGCGAAGCGGATGTGGCCTGCATCGATTCCGTAATACAGCGGTTTGACGCCTAACCGGTCGCGAACCAGCAGCAAGCGGCGCGCGCGCCGGTCCAGGATGACGAGCGCGAAAACGCCGTTGAGATGGCGCGCAAAATCGCTGCCGTATTCCTCGTAAGCGTGCAGGCACGCCTCGCCGCCACTGTCGGATTGAAAGCGATGGCCGGCATTTGTCAACGCCTGCCGCAGTTCCGCCTGGTTGTAGATTTCCCCGCTGCACGCGAGCCACACGTCCCCGCTCTCGTTGACGCATGACTGGCCCTCGACGGGCGAGCCTTCCAGCTTCCGAAAGATTTCGGGTGTTGGCCCGCTCTGCTCCCCAAACCCGATAACTCCGCGGATTCCTCTCATCAGATACGACCCTACGATACCAGCAAGCAGTACCGTGCGTGGCGGCGACCCACCCGGGCCGAGGCCGCGACAGCGAAGCGGAACCTGTGTCGGAAATTGAGGGGTACTCGAACCGATGACGGACGCGCAGCATCTATAAGTTGTATCGCCGGACCGGATGCGTGCATCACCACGCCGTGGGAGGTGGAGATCACGCGCGGCCGGCCGTCCTGGAGTTTGGACGACGTTGGATATAAACTACGGCTTGAGGGAGAACCATCGCGGCGACTTCAAAGGGCTGGAGGGAAGGGCGATTGAAAAGCCCCCGGAGACTTCGAGCCGATGTCGTTCTCCACAATGCGCTTCGCAGCAGCCAAAACGCAAAACGTGGGAGTTTCACGTCCGCGTTTCATACCTGCCGCGGACGATCCCGCACGCGACTCCCGATGAGAGGCGGCATCCATGCGGGATCAGGACAATTCGAGGACTGTAGCAACCATTAACGCAAAGACGAGGTGACAACTTGTGACAAGCAGACGAAACCGCACCAGGACGGGAACCGGGCCTGGGCTTTCCACTACGACGGCCGGGAAAGATCGCAAACTTTCAGAAATCAGGATCCTGCCAATTGTGCTCGGTGTTTTGTTTGTGTTGTTCCTGACAGGGACGACGCAGCAAAATGCCTGGGCGCAAGCCGAAGCCGCTCCGAACTTTCAGCGCGCTCCTCTGCCACAGGGCCAGAACCCCAATGGCATGCACATTTTCATCTGGGGGGGGCTGAAGTCCCATTCCACGGGTCAACACGACTACCCGCAGTTTCTGGCCGACTGGAGCAAGCTTCTGACGGAGCGCGGGGCCGTCGTCGATGGTGCTCTGCACGGCCCCAACGATGCCGACCTGGAGCACACCGACGTCGTCGTGATTTACAAAGGCGACGCGGGCTACATGAGCGATGCCGAGAAGGCCACCATCGAGAAATTCGTCAAGCGGGGCGGCGGGCTGGTGAGTCTTCACGACTCGTCGTGCGGTCCGGATCCCGCCTTTATGGCGATGCTGCTGGGTGGCGCAAAGAAGCATGGTGAGGTGAACTACACCTTGGAGGCGCCAATCCACTACACCATCGTGGACAAAACCAACCCCATCATGAAGGGCATGTCCGACATCACGATTCTTGATGAAGCCTTCTTCAAGATGACGTGGGCGAAGAATCCTGGCATCCACGTGCTGGCCACGACTGTGATCCCGGCAACGCCCAGTGCCGGCGACCACAAGGGCGAAGTCGTGCCGCAGATCTGGACCTACGAACACACGCTCCCCGGCGGCCAGCCGGCTCGGGCGTTCGTGTGGATGCAGGGCCACATGTACATGAATTTCGACAATTACCAGATTCAACGGATGCTGCTCCGTGGCATCGCGTGGGCCGGCAAGAAACCCGTCGATGAGCTCGTGGACTACGTGGCTCCGCCCCGTCCCTTCCGCAGGGGAATGCCTCGCGGTCGCGGTACGCAATAGGCGCTAAGAAGAAGGCTCGACGGCTCCGATGATGAAATGCGCGGTGTGTGGCATGCCGCGTCCGGCTTGATCCAGGGTTGCAGCCTTGCGGCCGCAACCCTGGGCGCCGAATACGTTGGGCTTTTGGCGTATCGGCAGCCCGGAGAAGGTAAAGCGCCTTACGGGAGTTTGGCCGCGAAGGCCGCTGCCAGCTTGGCGGCGTCGGCGCTCTCCGGGGGTTTGACTATTCCGGCGACGAAGCTTCCTTTCCGGAAGATGAAGAGCTTTCCGAGGTAGCGGTTCTCGCCCTGAATGGCGCCGTCACCGGCACCCGCTGCATCTTGCCCTTGGAAGCGCGCCTTTAATTGTTCCAGAAGCTTTGTGGCGCCTTCCGGAGAAGCTTCTCTCACCAGAAACAGGCGCATCCCGTCGTCGTATTGGGCCAGGTAGCCGCGCTTCAGCAATGGAATTCCGAGCACGCTTTGCGGAACCAGCCGGGTTTCTTTCTTGTCCAGGCCCTGCTCGGGAAACCACTCCAGCTCCGGCGGTGTCCGGGTCTCGCCGGCGATGCTCTTTTCGAGCGTCCGGGCCGCCTGTTCGACCACCGCGGCGTGGCCGTCCTCCGGCTCAGCGGTAATTTCCACCCAGTACTTGCCTTTGGCAAACATCGCCTTGTTTTCGCGCAACTGCCCGCCGGTGCCGATGTCGGCATAAGGCAGACGCGGGTCGCGCAGCGAAGCCAGCACTCCCCACGCCGCCTCCGGGTCCGTCATCTCGAAAATGTCGACAATCAGCTTCAGGTCGCCTTTCTTGCAGGTAACGCCGGTCAGCTTGTTGAACCCATAACTGAAATAGCCCTCCGACTGGCCGTCCATGTACTCGAAGAGCGTGTCCACGTTGTACTCATAGACCGGGCCGGCCGCCTGCGAGCCGGGAAACACGTCACAGCTCGGGGGCGGCGCGGCTTTCAACACGGGCGCCACCAGGAGAATGGCGAAAATCGACATCCGACACTTCATTGCGAAATCCTTCCGGTTGTGTGTCCCGAATCGGGAATCTCAGTCAGGCGAACAGTTCCTGCGCGCGCATCAGCCGTTCTCGCACGTGGACACCGTTGGGGCATTTGATGGTGCACTCGGTGCAGTCCTGGCAGCGTACCTGTTGTTGCGCAGCCGGCAGAAGCTGGAAGTGCGTGCGCCCGAGCCCAAACTGCCCGTAGCCTTCGGCGTAGCTCAAATAGCGGACGATTTCCGAAACCTGTAATCCCTCGGGACAGACTCCCGTGCAGCTTCCGCAGGTGCGGCAGTACAGCGGCCGGATGAACTCGTTGTGTTGCGCCAGGAGCTGATGTTCCTTTTCCGAAATCGGATTGGTCATCGCCTGGAAGTTCTCTTCCAACTGGTCGAGGTCGGTAATGCTCGGAATCGACGTGTTGACCTCGGGATTGCGTATGGCCCATTTCAAAGCGGCCAGCATGGCGCCGTCTCTTTTCAATTTTTGCTGGTTCGGATCGTCAGGCCGCGGACGCCGGAATCCTCCCGCCATTACCTTCATGGCGACAGTGCCCTTGCCGGCCTTCGACGCGTCGGCGATGGCCTTGGTGACGGCGGCATCCAGCGTGAAGTTGTAACTCGACAGAATGACGTCAACTTCGGGTCGGGCAGCCAGCGCGGGAATCAACTGCAGGTGATTGCCGTGCAGGCTGGCGCCGACGAACCGGGTCTTGCCCTGTTTCTTGGCCTCGACGAGAGCTCCGATGGTTTCGTCGTTTAAGTCGGAGGGGCTGGTCAAGCTGTGCAGATACCACACATCGACGTAGTCGGTCCCCAGCTCCTTGAGGCTGGTCTCGAGTTCCGCCAGGGCGCCCGCCTTGTCTCGGGCATGGCTCTTGGTGGAGATGTGTAGCTGTTTGCGCCGCGCCCGGAGCGCCGCGCCCACCATGCGCTCGTTGTTGCCCCCCTGGTAGCCGCGGGCGGTGTCGAAGTAGTTGATGCCGGCGTCGGCCGCGCGTTCGATCACCGAACCGTCGGAGGTGACCATGCAGCCAAAGCCGACGGTGGTGAGCTTCAGCCCGGTCTTGCCAAGAATCCGATAACGCAAACCGGAGTCCTTTGGCGCTGCCGCCGAGCCGGGGGAACCTGCCTGGAAAGAACCGAGCGCCACGGCGGGCATGCCCAGTCCGGCGGCGAGAAAGCCTCTGCGGGAGGAATCGTGTTTCATGATAACTTGCCTCTTTTATATATAATCAGATCCGGAGATCGTTTACCAGCGCTTTCGTTGCGGCGGCCACTGTTTCGCGTCATCCCTTCCAGCCTCGACTGCTCGCATTCGCAGGCCAGCGGGAGCGGCGCAGCGGGTGTGGAGCGGTTGTAGCTACTTGGTGGCTTCGATAAACAGCGATTCGGGCCGCATGTCGATGCGCTCGACATCCGGACATCGTCCGGACCTGTATTCTGTCCGCTCAACTGACGAAAATCCAAGCTCCCCCAGCGTCTTGCGGAACAGCGCCTCGTTGTAGTGCCACCAGTGCCGGTTCTTTCCCCGTAGTTGGTCCGACTCGAACAGCAGTTTGAGAAACGGTTCGGGATCGGCCGGGTTGTGAGCTTCCACCGCCTGGTCCAGATCCGGCACCCCCAGGCGGAGAACCCCGCCCGGTTCGAGCACCCGAAAACACTCGCCAAGGCATTGCCGGGCCACGCCGGGAAGCAGGTGCTCCAACATGTGCGAGCTGTAGATAGCGGCGACCGAGCCGGAGGAAAACGGAAACCTCTTCGCGACGTTCAGGTAATGCAGGCTCCGAAAGACGCCCTCCCGGTGCTGCTGGTGTCTCTTTTTTGGTAAGAATTCCGATTCGGAACAGCACACCGGGAAGACAGGGGACGCGGGAAAGCCACAGGTGGGGTGTGATGTCGGTGTTATACCAGCCGGGAACTGCTTGATCGAAGGCGCCCAGATGGAGTTTCACGGACGGTGCGGCAGGCATTCCCGTGCAGTGTCCTTTCCGCGAGGCCAGGCCGCGCCAACCATTCAATGCATCCGAAGCGCCAAACGGCCGGTGGAAGACTACCTGTTCTTTTTTGTATATAATCAGATCTGAAAGTACTGCGTGGGAGGACGTCAGAACATGTCTAGTTCATTTTCCCGAAGAAACTTCTGGCGGCTGATGGCCGCTGGCGCCACCGCCGCTTCGGCCGCCCGCGGCATGCAGCTTCCCGAAAAGGGAAGCACCGACCTGGTTTTGCCGGATACGGCAGCTCCGTTCGCAGGGCGATCTGCAGTGGGGCTGGTGAAAGGCGACGTACGCCGCACCAACGTGCGCCAGGCGTTGGAGGCAATCGACGACCAGCTTCGCCCCCGCCTGAAAGAAAAGAAGTACGTTGTCATCAAGGTGAACAACGTCTCCACCAACCGGCAGTTGGCGGCCACCCACGCCGACGCGCTGCGCGGCATCCTCGACTATTTGGACGGCCGCTTCCCGGGTCCGGTAGTCATCGCCGAGGCGTCGGCGGGCAACACGCACACGGGGTTTGAGAACTTCCAGTACAACCGCGTGGTCGACGAGTACAAGAAGCAGCACGTGTCGCTGGTCGATCTGAATGAAGAGGGAAAGTACGAGCTGCTCAACATTCTCGATCGCGACATGCACCTGGTGCCGGTGCGTCTGGCGGCGCGGCTGTTCGATCCCGAGGCCTTCGTCCTGAACGCGGCGGTGCTCAAAACCCACAATTTCATGGTCGCCACCATGGGTGTGAAGAACATGGCGCTGGGCGCTCCGCTGCACCAGCCGCCGGGAGCCACTAAGCGCTTCAACGACAAGCGCAAGTACCACGGCAGCGTGCGCCAGGGCCACATCGCCATCTGGCAGACGGCGCGGAAGATGGCGCCCTTCTGGGGCGCGTCGGTGGTGGACGGTTTCGAAGGCATGGAAGGCAACGGTCCGGCGGGCGGCGACGCGGTCGACTCGCGCATTGCCATCGCCTCCACCGATTACATCGCGGCCGACCGGGTGGGTGTCGAAGCCATGGGCATCAATCCCACCTGGGTGGGCTACCTGTTGTACTGCTGGCAGACGGGCATTGGCCAGTACGATCTGAACAACATCGAAATTCGCGGCGAAGCGATCGCCAACGTTCGCAAGAAGTACGAGCTTCACAAGGATATCGAGCGCGAATTGATGTGGATGGGTCCCATGGAAGTGCTTCCGCCCACGTTGGGATAAGCCCGGCGCGGCGCTTCCAACAACACCGCTCGCATCTCGGAAGTCGCGGAATCGGCCAATGATACAATCAATGCAGGCCGCCGCTATTCCGAAATGAACAACTTACTCCAAAGAAAGCAAGCGCTTTACGACTGCCTGAAAACGCGGATTCTGGTGCTGGACGGAGCCATGGGCACCATGCTCCAGCAGCGCAATCTGCATGCCGGCGATTTCGGCGGCGTGGCGCTCGAAGGCTGCAACGAAAACCTGGTGAGGACGCGGCCGGACGTGGTGCTGGATGTCCACCGCGCCTATCTGGAAGCGGGCTCGGACATCATCGAGACCGATACGTTCGGCGGCACGCCGCTGGTTCTCGCCGAGTATGGCCTTGCTGCCGACGCCGGCTGGTTGAACCGCAGGGCGGCGGAGCTGGCGCGGCAGGCGGCGGCCGAGTTCTCCACCGGCGCCCGCCCGCGATTCGTCGCCGGCTCGATGGGTCCGACGACGAAGGCCATTACGGTCACCGGCGGTGTCGCCTTTGCCGATCTGGTGAACCATTTCGCCGTTCAGGCGCGCGGCCTGGTGGAAGGCGGCGCCGACATTCTGCTGGTGGAAACCTGCCAGGACACGCGCAACGTCAAAGCCGCGCTGCTGGGAATCCGCAGTGTGTTCGAAGAGCTGGGGCACGAGCTGCCGGTGATGGTTTCCGGCACCATCGAGCCGATGGGCACCATGCTCGCCGGCCAGACCGCCGACGCTCTGTGGGCCTCGATCTCCCACGTGCCGCTGCTTTCCATCGGGCTGAACTGCGCCACCGGTCCCGAGTTCATGACGGACCACCTGCGCACGCTGCACCAGCTCACCACCACCGGCATCTCGTGCTACCCGAACGCCGGCCTGCCGAACGAGGAAGGGAAGTACCTGGAGACGCCTCGCTCACTGGCGGCCCAGCTCGAAAAATTCGCCGACCACGGCTGGCTGAACATCGTGGGCGGCTGCTGCGGCACCACGCCGCCTCACATCGCGGCCATCGCGCAAATGGTGCAGGGAAAGAAACCCCGCACCGCGCCGGCCGCCAGCCGGCGGGCTTTCTACAGCGGCGTCGAGCTGGTGGAGGCGGAAGAGAGCAACCGGCCGCTGATCGTGGGCGAGCGCACCAACGTGGTCGGCTCGCGCGCGTTTCGCAACCTGATCGGGGAAGAGAAGTGGGAAGAGGCCACCGACATCGCCCGCCGCCAGGTGCGCAACGGGGCGCAGGTGGTGGATGTCTGCCTGCAGTCGTCCGAGCGCGACGAGTTCGACGACATTCCGCCGTTTTACGAGAAGCTCATCCGTAAAATCAAAGCGCCCATCATGATCGACACCACCGACCCGCGCGCGGTCGAGCTGGCGCTCACCTACTGTCAGGGCAAGAGCATTATCAATTCGGTCAACCTGGAAGACGGCGAAGAGAAGTTCGAGAGGATGGTACCCATTGCGCGGCGCTACGGGGCGGCGCTGATTGTCGGCGCCATCGACGAGGATCGCTTACAGGCCCAGGCGTTTACGCGCGAACGCAAGCTGGCGGTGGCCGGGCGCAGCGTGAAACTGCTGACGGAAAAATACGGCGTTCCGCCGGAAGATCTGATCATCGATCCGCTGGTGTTCCCCTGCGCCACCGGCGACGAAAACTACATCGGCGGCGCGGTGGAGACGATCGAAGGGGTCCGGCTGGTCAAGGAGAAGATTCCCTTCGTCAAAACGATTTTGGGCGTCTCCAACGTGTCGTTCGGGCTGCCGGCGGCCGCGCGCGAAATCGTCAACTCCGTGTTCCTGTACTACTCGACCAAGGCAGGGCTGGACCTGGCCATCGTCAACGCCGAAAAGCTGGAACGCTTCGCCTCCATTCCGGAGGAGGAACGCCGGCTGGCCGAACATCTTTTGTTTAACACGCCTCCGCCCGAGGTGCCCGCCGGGCACAAAGACGAGGACTTGTTGAAAACCGCTCCGGAAGACTGGCGCTTGCAGACGCGCGAGCAGAAAATTGCCGTCAACCAGTTCCACATCGCCGCCGTGGCCGAGCACTTCCGCAAGCGCGCGCCGAAGGTCAAAGTGGCGGCAGCCGATATTCCCCTCGACCAGCGGTTGGCGAACTACATCATCGAAGGCAGCAAAGACGGGCTCGTCGAAGACCTGGAGCGGAAGCGCGCCGAAGGCGCCGCGCCGCTCGCGATCATCAATGGGCCGTTGATGGCCGGCATGAACGAGGTGGGACGGCTGTTCAACAACAACGAGCTGATTGTGGCCGAAGTGCTGCAATCCGCCGAAGCCATGAAGGCCGCGGTCAGCCACCTGGAACAGTTCATGGAAAAGTCCGAAACGTCGACGCGGGGCAAGGTGGTGCTGGCGACCGTGAAGGGCGACGTCCACGACATCGGCAAAAACCTGGTGGAGATCATCCTCTCGAACAACGGCTACCAGGTGATCAACCTGGGAATCAAGGTTCCGCCGGAAGACCTGATCCGGGCCTGGCGCGAACAACAGCCCGACGCCATCGGCCTGTCGGGCCTGCTGGTGAAGAGCGCCCAGCAGATGGTGATTACCGCCGGCGATTTTCGCGACGCCGGTATCGCCCTGCCGCTGCTGGTGGGCGGCGCGGCACTCTCTGAAAAGTTCACCATGGGCAAAATCGCCCCGTCCTACGGCGCTCCCACGTTTTACGCGAAGGACGCCATGACCGGCTTGCGCCTGTTGAACGAGATTATGGATCCGGCGCGGCGCAACGAGGTGTTGGCGGCGCACACCGCCACCGAATCGAAAACGGTCTTCGCCGAGCGAGAGCAGGGCACGGTTCCGAAAAGCACGGTGCGCAGTCCGAAGGTGCGCACCGATATTCCGATCCCCCCGGCACCGAGTCTGGAGCGCAAGGTCCGCCTGGTGCCTCACCTCGGCGAGGTGTGGAGCTACATCAACCCTTACATGCTGTACGGCCGGCATCTCGGCTTCAAGGGGAACTTTGAGAAACTCCTGCAAGAGCGCGACGCGAAAGCGCTTGACCTGTACCACAACCTCGAGGAAGTGAAGCAGCGCGCCGCCGGGTTCATGAAGGTTCGCTCGGTCTGGCAGTTCTTCGAGGCGGAGCGCGAAGGAAACGACATCCAACTGTTTGCGCCCGGCGACGCCAGCCCGCTTCACATCTTCCACTTTTCCCGCCAGGCGAAAGACGACGGCCTGTGCCTGGCCGACTACGTGCTGGACGCCGAGGAAGGACGGCGCGATCACATCGCGCTGTTTGTCGCCACCGCCGGAGAGGGCGTTCGGGAGCGTTCGGAAGAAGCTAAAGCAAAAGGTGAATATTTCTACGCTCACGCGTTGCAGGCGTTGGCGATCGAGACCGCCGAAGGTTGCGCCGAGTGGCTCCACCGCCGGATTCGCGAAGATTGGGGCTTTCCCGACCCGCCGTCGATGACCATGCACGAACGCTTCACTTCGCGCTATCGGGGCAAGCGTTACAGCTTCGGCTATCCGGCCTGCCCGCGCCTGGAAGACCAGGCGGGAATCTGGAAACTGCTGAAGCCGGAAGAAATCGGAGTGCACCTGACCGACGGTTTCATGATGGACCCCGAAGCCAGCGTCAGCGCGCTGGTGTTTCACCACCCCGACTGCGCCTATTTCACGGCCGCCGAAGAAGTGGAAATCGTGGCAGGGTAGCTCGCCAAATCCGCGTTGGGCTGAGCGATTCCTGAACAAGTGAGGCACCCAGTCCTTAACTATCTGATATAAAGCTGTTTGTAGTAACTGGGGCACAATTTACTTGTATTGGCGCAACATGATTTACTTGCAGTCGTCCCCGCCCAACTGGACCGCGATTGACGACGCCTGCATTGATC
Source organism: Bryobacterales bacterium (assembly GCA_963810595.1). GTDB lineage: Bacteria > Acidobacteriota > Terriglobia > Bryobacterales > Bryobacteraceae > CAWEOG01. Next base: position 295,543 of record CAWEOG010000022.1, read on the forward strand.
CAGACATCGGTCCATTCGCAGATTTCTTAGCGGAACGGGTCCGGTTGTCAATCGCGCAAGGTGCGGCTTGAGTGGGGAGCTTGAACGCGGCGAGATTTCCTGGCTTGTGGATGGCCTGGTGTTACCATATTGGTAACAGTGATCGCAACGTTTCGATGTGCCGATTCTGAAGATCTCTATCACGGTGCGACTGTTCGTCGATTTCTGGCCATTGGACGGCAAGCGCTCACGCGGCTGCGACGGCTCGACGCTGCAAGTTCTCTGAACGATCTGGCAGCAATCCCTGGCAACCGTTTGGAAGTTCTTAAAGGAGACCGCGCAGGACAGCACAGTCTCCGAATCAATGATCAGTGGCGGATCTGTTTCCGATGGAAGGACGGTCAAGCTTATGACGTTGAAATCGTCGACTACCACTGAAAGGCGTCGTGTAAAACCGATACATCCCGGCGAGATCCTGCAAGAGGACCTTGAGGATGCCGGCATCAGCATCAATGAGCTGGCTCGATCGATCCATGTGCCACCGAACCGCGTCAGCAGGCTCGTTCGAGGCGAGCGGGGAGTCACCGCGGATACGGCGCTCCGGCTGGCGGCGTTTTGGGGTACGTCGGCCAGGTACTGGATGAATCTGCAAGCGCTCTATGAACTCGACCTCGCGTTGGCGGCCCATCCGGCTATTGCGGCCGAGGTACGCCCACTTCGCCGGGCGAGTTAACTGCTTTACCCCGCACGGCAGGTACGAAAACGAACAGGGCATCCCAAGAGCGAACACCTGCACGGGGCCTCACGCCGGCTTAGCGTCATAACGGGCCGCCGTTCCAGAACCAGCCCGACTGGCATATCGATTGCTTGAGTGGCTCGTATGGCACTTTGGCAGGACACGCGCTTCGCTTTTCGCCAGCTTCGTACAAGCTCCGGATTCACCCTCACCGTGCTGCTTACCCTCGGGCTTTGCATCGGCGCCAACACCGCCGTCTACACGCTCGTGGATGGCGTTCTGCTGCGGCCTGCCCCGTACCCGGAACCGGACCGTCTGGCCGTCCTCGGTGTGGTGTTCCGCGAGGGAGGCATGGAGAGTGTCGAAGACAGCCTGACAGGCGCCCAGTTCGAAGCGTTGCGCTCCGGCGCGCCGGCGCTCGACGTAGCTGCGTACGGGGTGGGTGGCGGAGCCAACTTCGTCAGCGGCCGGCGGGTGGAGTTTATCCAACAGCAGCGGGTGTCTACCGGGTATTTCCACGTTTTGGGAGTGCCTCCCCAGATCGGCCGCGAGTTCAGCCTCGCTGAAGACACTGCCGGCGGACCGGCGGTGGCAGTGCTGAGCTATCCGTTTTGGCAGCGCGTTTTTCACGGCGATCGGTCGATCGTGGGGCGCAGTATCGACTTGCGCGGCGAGCCCTACACCGTGGTCGGCATCATGCCCCGTGGTTTCCGAACCGAAACGCCGGCCGACGTGTCCCACACCTTCCGCACCGAAGCGCCGGCCGACGTCTGGACGCCGCTGCGCCCCTCGCGCACCGGCGAGGGCGCCGGGTCGAACTACGGGGTGATCGCCAGACTGAGGCCGGGTGTTTCGTGGGCGGAAGCGGCGGCGCAGGTTCAGTCGCTCGGCGCGGCCTTAGCGAACCAGCAGCACCTTCCGCCCGGCGCCAGTTACGAAGAGCGGCTCATCCCCTTCCAGCGGGGAATGGCCGCCAGCGTCAGAAGCGAGTTGTTGCTGACCTGGGGTGCGGTGCTGGTGGTCTTGCTGATAGGGTGCGTGAACATCTCCGGTTTGCTGCTGGCCCGCTCGGTGGCACGCAGCCGCGAAATCGCGACACGGATGGCGCTCGGCGGCGGCCGCGGCGCTATCGTTCGAGCGGCGCTGGTGGAGAGCCTGCTGTTGGCGCTCGGCGGGGGCGCCCTCGGACTGCTGATCGGCCAGTTTGCACTGGATGGGCTGAAGAGTCTGGGCGCTTCCAGCTTCGAGCTGTGGCACCCGTTGACGCTCGACGCACGTGTGCTGGCCGCAACCTTCGGCCTCGCGCTGCTTACCAGCCTGGTGTTCGGCCTGTTGCCGGCCATCAGACGCCAGCCGGGTGGATATCCGCAGCGTTCTGGTGGAAGGCGGGCGCGGCCTCGCGGGCGGCGGACGGCGCCGGCTTCGCACTTTGCTGGTGGCTGGCGAGGTGGCTCTGAGCCTGGTTCTGCTGGTTTCCGCCGGATTGCTGGTGAGAACGCTGGCCTACCTGAACGGGCTGAACCCGGGCTTCGATACGAAAAATGTGTTCACCGCTCAAACTTCGCTGCAGGACGCGCGCTACCAGTCGGCCGAGAGCGTCCAGAAGCTGTTTCGCGGTGGTCTCGAACAGATACGCAGGATTCCAGGGGTGCGGTCGGCGGCGGTGGCGCTGACCTTGCCCTACGAGCGGCCGCTGAATGACGGCTTCCGAACTCCGGATGGACGGGCCACCCGATTTCAAGCCACCGAACTGATCTACGCCACGCCGGGCTACTTCGAAGCTCTGCGCATTCCGCTGCTCGCCGGCCGCGGCATTCTGGACTCGGATACCGCGGACGCAACGAGTATAGCCGTGGTGAGCGAGTCTTTCGCGAAAAAGTATTTTGAAGCCGGGGACGCCGTGGGCCGCCACGTCCAAATCGAGGGCGCCACGCGCCAGATTGCCGGTGTTGTGGGTGACGTCGAGCAACACAGCGGCATCGGTGACTTCGGCCCCATTAACCTCGAGCCCACGGTGTACGTGCCGGCCGCCCAGCTTTCGGGCGGTTTCTTTCAGGTGATTCACCGCTGGTTTTCCCCGCGTTGGGTGGTCCGCGCCACCGGCTCGCCGGCCGACCTGGTGGTGCGGATCGAGAGCGCCATTCGAAGTGTCGATCCGCAATTGCCGGTGGCCGAATTCCACAGCATTGACGATCTGCGCGCCGGCATCACCGGCCGCCAGCGTTACCAGGCGAGCTTGTTTTCGCTGCTCGCCGGCCTGGCGGTGGTGCTGGCGGCCGTCGGGCTCTACGGACTGATTTCGCAATCCGTCACCGAGCGCACCCGCGAGATGGGAGTGCGCATGGCCTTAGGCGCCAACGTGCGCGATGCGATCTCGAGCATTTTGAAGCCGGCCTTGAGACTGGCCGCGGCCGGAGTCGCCGCCGGCTTCTGTCTGTCGCTGGCAACCGTGCACCTGCTGCGCCACCTGGTGTGGGGAGTGCGGCCTACCGACCCGTTGACATTCGCCGCGACGGCGGCATTCCTGGTAGCGGTCGCCGTGCTGGCAAGCCTGCTGCCGGCCTTACGCCTGTTACACCTCGACCCCGCGCAGGCCTTGCGGGACGAGTAGGCACCGGCACTATCCGGCGACCATCCCGCTTCGGATAACGACCCAGCGTATTCCGAGGGAAGTTGACCAGGGATTCGTCAGCTTTCCGGAAAGCCTGCTTTCATACACAGGCTTGCCGAAAGCTCACAGAGCTGTTGCGAAATCCCCTTTGCGTTCGGAAGCCCGTTCTTGGTGCTATGGGCTGTTCTCGCCAACAATAGTGCCGGGTCGAAGGTAGGTCAGCCAAGTTCGTCCATCGTCGCACCGGGGTTCTCCGGCCGACAGCACAGAAGATGCCCTACTGAGCTCAGACAGCGACCCGATTGGCTCTTCGGGTGGCCCTCAACGACGACAGGTAGTCATCGATAAGCTTGTCGAGGGGCCTCTCCGTGGTTACCTGCTGTACATTCAATACCCGTAAGTACACAGGCAATTGATCGAGGCGAGCTGCCTCTCGCGTGTAAATCAACGGCGTCAGTCCGCGGCCATGCGCATAACCGACTTCGTACATGACGTTCTCGTTGAGGAGCGTTATATCGGCGATAACAGCCAGGGATGATCGTATGGCGTCGGCGAAGCCGGTGTAGATCGCCTCGCTTCTCGGGAGGCGATCCAGACGAATTGGAATCATGTGCCTGGCGACGGCTGGCTCGATCGTTGAGGTGTACAGCTCGTTGTGCACGTTGTCGTACGGGAGGAGCACGAGGCACCTACCCACCTTCGCCGTGCGGATGAGTTCTACAACCGCGCTCGCAGCCGCCTCGGGATCACGACCTATCGCATTGGACACGCCGGCGAGGCACTTGTCGAGGGCACCTGGATCGAAGCCGGCAGCTATCCGTTCCCGGTAGTTGCGTAGGAGGTCTCTCGAATCGCCGCCAGCATCGGGTATTGGGAGGACCGGGAGACCAAGCTCCAGCGCCTGTTCGACCACGACCTCGGTGTGCTGCTTGCCTGAGATCGTGACGACCATGTCAACGCCGGCGACCATCGCCAGACGGCGGCCCAGCGGGGTTCGTCCTGTCATCACTCGTACTGTGATGCCGTCCATTTCGGTCATCCGAACCGCACCTTTGATTTCGGGTCGGCTGTCCAGGCTGGGCTCCGGAATCCATGCCTCATAGCAGTCCTTCAGGTCGATCCCGTGCTCGTCGGCATAGTGGCGAGCCCCCGTCAGGGCAGCTACATCAGTGGAGACTGCCGTCGGCCTTTTGTTCGAATGCAGAAATCCGCCGGTAACGATCACTGCTGGCATTGAGTCGAGGATCTTGTAAGCTAGCGCGGAGATGAACAGCGTAGGTGTTCCCTGAAGATCCGTCCCACCGTAGATGCACACCCGAACGTTTCTCATGGTCACCCTCTGAGTTGAGATTATGTTACACGAGACCGGAGACGGATTCCCGTGTCGGACGCCGGAGCGGTTGAATTCGGTTCCGTCCGGATGGTCGCCAACCTGACACGGTCCGCCCGTGTAGAGATCCGGTATTCATGATTACGGCAGCGCGACGGACCAGCAACGCCTTGGTATCTGTGCCGGCTACCATCCAGCGGATACCTGTTGCGAAATCCCCTACCACCAACGAGCGCTTGGAATCCGGAAAGCATCGCCCGGTGGAGTGGTTCATGGTGCTCGCAGCCGTGGTGGCAGGGACGTTCTGTGAATTTTATGAAATGGCTCGAACGGCGACAGTATACGCGTGCGAACTGTTGAAACGAACTACTTAGCCCCTATTTCCCGCGCGGCGATCTCCGCCAGCACCTCGACGAACTCCGCCAGCAATTGCTGTTTGTGATTCGATTCGGCCGCCAGCACGATGTAGGGGCTCATCACGGTGGCGCGAATCACAAAGATGCCTTCCGCGGGATACGTCTCGGCGTCGATACCGGCTCGCTCCAGGAAGTCGGCTACGCCGTGCGCGGTGTACTGCGGCAGATGCAGCCAGGTGCGCGACAGGAAGAACGGCTGCGAGTAGCTGTATTCGCGCTCGCCGTGTTCCTGGCTGATGGTGAACCGCTCGTAGATGCGTTGGTTCAACGCGTTCATCGCAGCCAGGGACGGGTTGCCCCGCTCCTTCGCCACGAAACACAGCATGTTCGTGTCTGGCGGAGGCGCCGTGAGGGTGACGAACTGGTACGCCGTCTCTTCGTGGTTGGCGCGGCAACTCTGGTCCCAGTGCACCAGGCGTTCGTACAGCTCGCGCGCCGCCGACAGGCTGGCGCGGATGATCTCGCCGTAGCCTTCACGGCTGGGTGGAATCATCTTGTGCGACAACCAGCAGGCCGCCACTGCCGCGCCGGGCTTCGAGCCTTCGAGGATGAACGGCCCCAGCGTGTCCGGCGGCCGGTAATGGTGCATGGCCACGGCGTCGTCGGAGACGCTGTGGATGTAAGGCGCCTCTTGGGTGACGAAGTGGCGCACCCGGTCGTTGCGATAGGCAACGATGCCGCAAGGGTAGGGAATGTAGCCCATCTTGTGCGGATCGACGGTGATGGATTCGGCTTGCGGAAAAGCCAGGAACGCGTAGCAGACTTCCCGGCTGCCCCACTGCAACTGCAGGCTGCGGCGGTAGCTGCCGCGGGCCAGCGTCAACCGGCGGCTGGTGAATTCGTTGATGCGGCCGATGCGGGCGTCTCGCTGCTCCGCGGTGAGCGAGCCGTCGCTGGTTTCCCCCTCGCCGACAAACAAGCGACCGCACATAGCCGCCCCAGGCGGCATCGACGTGAATCCAGAAGCTGATGCCCAGTTCGCGCTCGAAGCGAGCGGCGCAGCTCGACCACCTGGTGCAGGGGATCGACGGCGCCTTCTTCGGTGGTGCCGGCGATGGCAATCGCCGCCAGCGGCATCAGGCCATCCGTCGAGCGCCTTTCGCATTTTCGTTTCCAGGTCGCGCACATCCAGGCGGCAATGGCGGTCGACGTCCACCAGAATCACCTGGTCGCGCCCGATGCCCAGCATGTCCGCCGCCTTGCCGATGCTGTAGTGGGCGGTGCCGGAAACGAACAGGGCGGGCGGCCACTGGCGATAGCACGGCGCCACGCCGCCCGAGCCGCAATACAGGCCGGTCTCGCGCAACAACGACCACGCCCGCCGGCTGGCTTCGGTCTCTTCCATGGCGCCCTCGCCCGACTCCCAGAATTGCCGGGTGGCTTCGAGGAACCGGGGAAGCAGGAACACGGCCTCATTCGGCTTGATGCCCAACAGCGTGCGCGTCGCCGGCCGCGCCGATGTCGGCCAGTTGCTCGCCCGGGCGGTTTTGATGCGCAGCGGAATGCCGGCGCGAACGGCTGCCTCGCGTGCTGCCAGCGGAAAATAGCGAACGTTGCGCGCCACCCAGAGCGCCTCGATCGTGGCCACCGTGCCGCCGCTCGTTACGTGCGCCCAGCCGAACTCCTTCTTCGTCTCGCGATGGTGCGCGTCCGGCGGTGGCGGCGGCAGATAACCCAGCATCTCGAGAATCTGCGAGGCCACTTCGAATTCCCAGGCGACGGTCACCGGAGCCGCTTCGGGCGTTACGTTGTTGGGGTTGTACAACATGCCGGCGAAATAGCCCAGCACGCTCGGCAGGGTCTGGTCGGACAGCATGTGGGCGATGTAGCGCGGATTGTAAAAGGGGAAGTGGCGTTTCAGCCGCGCCAGCATCTCGTTCAATTGCTGCAGCAGCGCGTCGCTGTAGTCGAGCGATTCACGGCGCATGTGCTGCGTGACGATGATTTCGTCGGAGGGAAAGTAGTTGCGCCGCCAATGAAAATAGTCGCGCAGAACGTGCAGCACCAGCTCTTCGGCGAGGCTGGCGTTTTCCGCCTTGGGCCCGAGAAACCAGGCGGCAAGCTGTTTCGTCTTCTCCCGCGGGTCGCTCGATTCCGGCGGCATTACCAGGTCACCGGTTTGCCCGGCTCGAGCGCCCACACATTCGATCTCCGGCAGGTCGCTGAGCTCGCGGCGCAGGTGCTCCGGACGGCCGGAGAGCGCCGGGAAGGTGCCGAAGTGCATCGGGATTACTTTTTTCGGACGCAACATGCGGCAGGCGTAGGCCGCTTCGCGCGGGCCCATGGTGTAGTGGCTGCCCACCGGGAGAATCGCCAGCTCCGGCGTGTACAGGTCGGCGATCAGCTTCATGTCCATCATCGGTCCGGTGTCCCCTGCGAAATAGGCGTTGCGGCCATCGGCAAAGTGGAGAATGAAGCCGGCGGGTTCGCCTCCATACAAGGTCTTGCCGTCGTCCATGATGGACGAGCTGTGGATGGCGTGGGTCATCGTCACCTCGATCGGCCCCAGGCTGCAGGTGCCGCCTTTGTTCATGCCGATGGTGTTGGCCGCGCCTTTGCTCTCGAGCCAGGCGGCCATCTCGAAGTTGGCAACGATCTTCGGCGAAAACTTCTCGGCCAGCGGGAGGACGCCGGCAAGGTGGTCGAAATGGCCGTGAGTCACCAGATGGTGTCCGGCGGGTGATCTCGAATCCACTGGGATAGGCCGGGTTGCCTTCGAGCCAGGGATCGACCAGAATAACTTCTCCGGTCTCGAGCTTGAGTTGAAACGATGCCGTGTCCGAGCCAGGTAATTTCCACCATGCGGTTACCTCCCTTATCGCTTGCGTTCGTCGTCCCCCGCTTCACCGCGGGGATACAACCGGTGAGCGCACTTTCATTGCGCTCCCCTAAGACAGTGTATTGAGGATTACGACTCAGCGGCGGATGCGGGTGGCCTGTCTTTGAATGCCGTCACCGAGCGCCGAAATACCGGGAATGGTCACCGGCGACCGGCCGCGGATGGGGATTTCGCCGAACAGCGCGCGAACGGCGGCCAGCTCCGAGTGGGAGCTGGGCTGAAGGTCGAGAGCGAGCGCGCGCGTTCGGATAGTAGCGAAGCAGATAGGGGCTGCCCAGCGATACCAGAACCACCGGGGCGGGCCGGCGGTAAGTTGCTTCAGAAAATCGGCCAGAGCGCCGCGCAAGAGGAGGGCCATCGGGAGTGAGCGGAAGCGAACGAGGCGAAACGCGGCGACCGCGATGGCGGGACAGCTCCAGGTTCTTTCGCGGTCTCGGACAGTTCCTCGGCGCTCCATCTCGGGTCTACCAGCCGGGTATGGGCCGCCGGCGCGCGGTGGCGCAATCTCGTCCAGGAAACACCTGGCCTTGCTGGTTGAAGCGGCGTTCGGAGAGCACTACGTAGCAGGTTCTGGGCGGGTTTGGACAGCGGCGCCAGCGAGTTCAGGATCTTGACCAGCGTCACCGCGGATTCGGCCACATTCTCCGCTAAGCTTCATCGTCCTGGTTGTGGATGTTGTCGGCGATCGCGTCGGGGTCGGTGATGCGGGAGCGGGTGAGCCCGGTATAGTATTTCGCATTCAGGACCTTCAGCACGCTTTCGTTGATGCCGATGGAGCTGAAATCTTCCCGGCGCGAACCGCGGCCACCACGGCGTCCATCGCGGCCTTGGGATCGCTTGGGAATCAGCAGGACATCGGCGCCGGCTTTGAGCGCGGCCACCGCTCCGCGGCCCGAACTGTACGTACTGCGAAAGCCCACCCATGCTCATGGCGTCGGTTACGACGATGCCGGGAAACTTCCATTCGTTGCGGAGCAGGCCGGTGAGAATGGCGCGAGAGACGGTCGACGGCGCGCCGTCGGGTCCAGGGCCGGCACCGCGATGTGGGCCGACATGATGGCGTCCACACCGGCTTCGATCGCCGCCGGAACGGGCGCAGTTCCAGCGAATCCAGCCGCTCGCGGTCGGCTTCCACCATCGGCAGCTTCGACGTGGCTGTCAACCGAGGTGTCGCCGTGGCCGGGGAAGTGCTTCGCGGTCACCAGCACGCGGTACTTCGGATCGGAGCGGGCGCCTTCGATGAAAGCTCGCATGTTGCCGGATAACAATGTCGGGGTCTTCGCCGAACGAGCGGGTATTAATGATGGGATTGTCCGGATTGTTGTTGACGTCGGCAACGGGCGCGAACATCCACTCGGTTGCCAGCGCCCGCGCCTCGCTAGCGGTGGCGGCGCCCAGCTTGCGCGTCGCCTCCAGGTCGCCGGCCGCCGCGAAAGCCATCGCATCGGGAAACTCGATGGCGTTCGAGACGCGAAAAGCCGCGCTGCGCTCGAAGTCGCCGGCGACCAACAGCGGCAGTCTGGCGCGGCGCTGCAAGTGGTTGATAAACTCCACCAACTCGTAGGGCTCGGCGCGGCGCAAAACACCGCGTTTCGGGGTGGTTGACGAGTATCAGGCCACCCACGCCAACGTTGTGTACCAGTCTGTCCAGATCCTGATATTCCTTCGAGTCGGTCGGCAGGGATTCCCCGAAGATGGCGACAACGATCAGTTGCGCGATCTTGCGACGCAACGTCAGCGACCGCAGCCAATTTGAGACCACCGGGCTGGCCGGGCGAAGCCACCGTGTGGCCGGTGCGACCGTAGGGATCGGCGAGGGGTCGGGTTTCACCGGCCTTCTGTGCGGCGATGCGCGCAACAGGCGAGCGAGGCAACGAAAGATTACGGCTGCGCGGCGTGCTCTCACGCTGGTATATCCGGCGTCCTTGCGCTTTGGATGGACGAGGAACCGCGAGGAGAGCCAGGCGGCTTTCGTGAGGTCTTCCTCCGCAGCAAACGGTTTACGGAGCGCAGCATCTGCTGCACTTCGTTGGCGCTTTTCTGCAGAACGATGTCGGCGCCCGTGTTCTCTTCGTTCAGACCGAGCGTGTCGACGAAGCCCGAAATCAGCAGTCACGGGCAGGTTCGGTTTGATGACACGAACTTTTTGGATAAACTCCACACCCGTCAACTTTGGCATGCGGAAGTCGGTGATCAGCAGATCGAAGTTCTCGCGACTGGAACTCATCCAGCGCCTTTAGCGGCGTTGACGTGGTGGTGACGTCGTACCCAAGCTCTTCGAGCACGCTTTTTCTGGCGGCAAGCCCATGCGTGTTGTCATCGACCACAAGGATCTTCTGGTGTTCGGAAGGGGGTTGGGTGGAAGTAAGTGCCATCTTCAAGACATGGTGACGTTACCAAAGCGTGGGGGAGGCTGTCAATGATTCTGTAACGTGTTCGAAAACCAACGAGATTTTTGCTTGACTTTCCGCGGAGTGTCTGTTCTCACTCCCTGCAATGTCGCGCGGCCCTTGTTTTATGCGGCTCCGGACGATATTGTCCAGTTATAGCCAACCCAAGGGATCCTTATTCCACGGGTCGCGGAGCGGTGTAGCCTTCCTTCGCCATGATCTTGTACTTGATGGGCTTCTTCTTCTCGTCCACGATGCGCAGGGACTCGCCGGTGGCGGGGTTCACCAGGTCCACCTTGATGCGGCGGTACGTGCCGTCGCGCTTCTGGTTGGTGGGCTGATACGCCAGTGAGTACTGATTCCGCATGGCCTGCGCGATGGCGCCGAAGATGCTGGGGAATTCCCCTTCGAACCGCGGGAAGAAGGCCATGCCGCCGGATTCGCTGGCGAAGGTCCGCATCTCGTTGTCGGCCTGCAGGAAGTCCATTCGCTGAATGGGACCCATGTACCCGGCGGCGTAATACCACATACGAAGCGCCTGCATAAATCCGATGGCATAAACCGGCACTCCGGCTTCGCGCACGCGCTTGCGCGCCTCGCCAAAGGTCTAGTTTGCTGAAGGTGTCGATTCCCGACGAAATCAGAACGATCGCCTTGCGGCCTTCGATATCCGACATCCGCTCGGCGGTATCGGTAAGCGCGTCGAACAGGTTTGCCTCGCTGAAGGCGGCGATGGTAAGGCGGCGCATGGCTTCGTATGCATGGCGTTTGTCGGTGGAGAAATCGCTGAGAATCTCCGGCTTCATGTCGTAGGCGACCACGGCGACATAGTCTTCCGGCTTCAGCGTCTGCAGGAAGCCATAGGCAGCCTGCAAGGTCTGATACCAGCTCTCGGTCCAATACTGCTGGTAAAGATTGCTGAATTCGATGACCATGGCGACGGTCATGGGCGCCTGGCCCACGCTGAAGCTGGTGATCTTCTGTGGAACGTTGTCCTCCAGCACCCGGAAGTTGCCGCCGGGAATACCCGGGATGAAGCGGCCCTTGTTGTCGAGCACCGCGGCGTCCACGGTTACCGTCATAACGTCACTGCGGAACGTCAGGTCGGAGGGAGGCTCCTCGCCCGGCTTGGGCTTGAACTTCGAAGGAATCTTGGGGAGGTTCTCGTCTTCTTTCGCGGCTGGGGTATCGGGCGTGGTGTCTTTGCGGGGCTTTGCCACGGTCTCGCTCGACTGCCGCTTGGGCCCCTCCTGCGCCAGCACCGGAAGAGCGTACAGTAGCAGACAAAGTCCGGAAATTGTTGCTGCCATTCGCCGGAGTCGCATACTCGCCCCCAGGGTTAAAGATTTCTGTTCAACTATACCAGATGAGGAACCGGGAGCCGTGGGACATGCGAGAAGTATGCCCGGGCCCTCTATTATTGAACGGACGAAGCGGCGAATCGGGTTACCTCGGGTTGCCCTGGCAGGGCCCGCGATCTCAATGAATGGTGTGATCCGACCCGGTCCGCCGCTTCTTCATGTAAACTTCAAATCTCTTCTTGGAACGGCGGAGGCGGTATTCTTTGTATTCGCGGCGAAGCCAGCCGGCGGCGTCGAACCGCTTGAAGCGGGCGCGCAGGTACAGGTAGCCGAAAATCATTCCTCCCAGGTGGGCGACGTGGCTCACCCCGTTGTCGCTGGCGCGAAGCGTGCTCAGGAACTCGATGGCGCCGAAGATGATGACGAAGTACTTGGCCTTGATGGGGAAGATGAAGCTCAACAGGATTATCGCGTCCGGGAAACAGACATGCCGAACGCCAGCAACAGCCCGTAGATGGCTCCCGACGCGCCGATGGTCTGCGTATCCAGGCTCCCGAACAGCACGTTGCCCACCACCACGCAGATGCCGGCCCCGATTCCGCACAGGAAGTAGTACTGCAGGAACCGCTTGGTGCCCCAGGTGTTCTCGATGTCCTTGCCGAACATCCACAGCATGAACATGTTCAGCAGGATATGCCAGAAATTAGTCACCGAGTGCAGGAACATGTAGGTGACAAGCTGCCAGATGGCAAACCCTTCCAGCACCCACCGGGGACTCAGCGCGAACGGGATGAACAGCGGAGCCGAGCGAGGTACCCGCCGCCAGGAAATTGAGGACGAAAATCCCGGTATTGACGATAATCAGCCACTTCACTCCAGGCGGAAAATAGCCGGAGTACGACATTCTATACGGCTGATAACGCGGGGGATATCCCATGAAAGATTCTCGATCCGTGTCTTAGATCAAGAATAGCATCACGAAGGTTTGCGCCGCCCGACTCAACCGCGCGGCGCGCCATCGGGCCGGCAGATGCGTCGCTTCAGCAGATCCGCGGCAACTGTTCGCCGCTCAACATATCCACCACACGGTTTCCGCCGATTCGGCTGCGCAGAATGACTGGGGCTGGCGCCGCGCCGGTGACTGCGCCTACCCGCCCGGCTCGGGCGCAAACAGGGAAGCGGCGCAATACGCCACCGCGCGATCCGCTTGCTCCGCTGGCACGAAGGCCGCAAAGCGTCCTTCGTTGGCCACGTAGAGCGGGTCGAGGCCCAGGATCTCGCAGGCGCCGCGCACGGGTTCCTCGACCCGAATAGCGGCCTCCTCGAGCCCGATGGCGAACGCCGCGCGCGACTGGCGATTTCGTTCAGCGTGGACGAAGCGCCGCCGCGGGTCATGTCGCGAAGGCAGTGCACTTCGATGCCGGCGGTCAGAGAAGCGCCTCCACCGGCTCCCACAGAGGCGCGATGTCGCTTTCCACCGGACTTTCGAACTCCAGACCCTCCCGCACCGAGAGGATCGCCACGCCGTGCGAACCGAGGTCGCCGCTGAAAATGACGGCATCGCCCGGCTCCACCATTGCGGTCCGATAGGATGGCGGGACTCCACGACGCCGATGCCCGCCGTGTTGATGAACATGCCGTCGCCTTTGCCTTTTTCCACCACCTTGGTGTCGCCGGTTACCAGCCGCACGCCGGCCTTCCGGGCGGCCTCTCCCAGGTCGGCGGTAACCTGCCGGAGGGTCTCCATGGAAGCCCCTCTTCGAGGATGAAGCCGGTGCTCAGGTAAAGCGGGCGCGCGCCGCACATGGCGAGGTCGTTGACCGTTCCGTAAACCGCCAGCTCGCCGATGCTGCCGCCCGGGAAGAATCAGGGGCTGCACCACGTACGAATCGGTGGTGAAGGCCAGACGGGCGCCATTGATCTCAAGCAGCGCGCCGTCGTGCAGCGAGTCGGGTTCGCCGGCGTGAGAGCGCGGGCAGAAAGAGCCCTTCAATCAGCCGCTGCATGAGCCTGCCGCCGCCACCGTGCGCCAGCAGCACCTTTCCATCACTCGGAGCGGCGCCGGACAACTCAGGTTGAGGATGTTTTCCATAGAGATAGTAGGCGGCGCAAGCGCCTTCGGACGAAACCATGGGTGCGCCAAGCGGGTGCTCCGGGGTGCACTGCTTCCCAAAGGCCGGGCATTCGTGCGGTTTCTTCAAACCCTGAAGCACCTGCCCGCTGATGCAAAGCGGCGATTCGGCCCGGGTCATGGCGTGCGGTGTCGAAGCGGCGTTCGGCGTCGAATTCCCGATATCGGTCGCGCAAACGGTAGCCGCTTTCGAGGGAATCTCCCCGATGCCCCGCCACTTGCGCGCGCAAATCTCAAATACTTCCCGTCATGCGCGCGCGGGCCGCCGGATTGCCTTCGCGGCGGACTGCACGGGAGTAAGCGTTCTCCACAACCGGGCTCGCCGCTTCGAGCAGTTCCACCGTGCGCAGAATGCCCCGGAGAATGTCGACCGGCTCGAATCCCGTCACAACAATCGGCGCTCTTGTAGCTTGGCGGCGATGGGTTCGTACTCCTCGTAGCCCACGACAGTGCAGACGTGGCCCGGCGCGAGAAAACCCTGAACGCGGCATTCGGGCGAAGAGAGAATGGCCTCCATCGCCGGCGGCACGAGTACGTGCGAGACCAGCACGGAGAAGTTGCTTCAGACCTTCTCGCGCCGCCTGCCAGACGGACATCGCATTGGCGGGCGCTGTAGTCTCAAAGCCAACCGCGAAAAAGACGACCTGGCGTTCCGGGTTCGCGCGCGCCAGCTTCAGCGCATCCATCGGCGAGTAGACGATACGAACGTCGGCCCCCTCCGCCCTGGCGTCAAACAGACTTTGCTCGCTTCCCGGAACGCGAAGCATGTCTCCGAACGAAGTGAAAATGACCTCCGGCTTCAGCGAGATGGTTACTGCCTTGTCGATCTGCTCGACAGGCGTGACGCATACAGGGCACCCGGGACCGTGGACCAGCGAGATGGTATCGGGAAGCAGATCGGTGAGGCCGGTCTTGAGGATCGTGTGCGTCTGGCCGCCGCAGACCTCCATGATGGTCCAGGGCCGTGTGGCGGCTGCGGTGGATGGCGCCCGACAGATTCCCGGGCGGCGGCCGGGTCGCGGTACTCGTCGAGAAACGCATCAGGGCCCCTCGCCGATTTCGCGTTTTCCTCGTCTCCAGTTCGCCGAGACGCTTCAGGTCTTCGAAGATCCGTTGTGCTTCGTCTTCGTCGACCGTATTCAGGGCAAAGCCGACATGCACCAGCACGTAGTCGCCGAACCGGCGCTTCGGGGGTGAAAGCCAGGTTAACTTCTTTGCGAATGCCGCCGAAATCCACCTTGGCGAGCCGCAGCAGCTCGTCGCCGCCATCTTCAATGTCCACGATCTTTCCCGGGACTGCCAGGCACATATCTAACATTGTGGCAGAAGCCGTCGCGCGCGGTGGCGAAATAAGGTCATGCGCCTCAGCGCGGCCACCCCCCGGTTAGCCCGAGGCCGCGGATGCCGCTTCGCTTACAGATGCGTCACAGACTGTGGCGAGCAGCCTCCTCACGCCGGCGGTCTGAATCCGGTCAACGGCGACGAACCGGATCTCCCCTCCGTTGTGGTTCGGAGATTTCGGCCCCATCTGGCTTCGGCTTTCCTTGAGAACCTGGTCGAGATAGGACCGGTCCGTCGTCGAATCCACGACGAACACCATCCGGGACAGTTGAATCAAATGGAACAATTCCTGGATTTCGAACTTGCAGCCGGCATTGCGCGGGGAGAAGCCCCGGAGGTCCATCAACACGGCGTGGCTCGCGTTGGCGAGGCGGCGGAACGCCATTCGCCAGGTATTGTCGTAACAAAAGAACTCACTGACGCGAAACCGGCCATCGAAGTCGGGGATCAGGTCGACCTCCGACACCCGGCGCTCCAGCGTGCCGGCGCCGTCTATGAACATTCCGGCCAGTTTCCCGCGCGCGAAACGGAGAAACTCGTGCGGCTCAATCGTTGTGGTGGCCAGGTCCGGGCCGGCAATCATGGAGATACTCCCGGTGAAACGCCACAAGCCGCCGAACGTGTCGTAGAGTCGCTCGCTCCGCCTGCCAAGCGAAAAGACACGCAGCCACAACAGTCTGGGACTCGGCATCGAATTAGGTTGAGCGGGCGATCGGAAGGAGAACATCAACCGGTAGGCGAGCTTGAACGTTGCAAACGCGGCCGGCCCCGCCACCATCCAGATGAGTCCTCTCGGCACGAGTTCGATCGCGTAAACCACGCCGAAGAAAAGCCAGAGGGCGTCAATTGCGAGCGATTGGTCGCTCAGCTTTTTCCGCTCGTAGCGGACAGCGATCCAGCGCAGCAGAGCCCATCCGGCAAAGCTGAGCAGCACGAAACCTACCAGAATCAGCCCCAGAAAGACACCCGTCGCGTTGAGTCCCACGGACCTGCCCACGTCTACCGCGAAACGAAGGATCCCCTCCTGAGTGTCGCTGACACTCAGGAGGGCGTTGGCGCCAGTTATGCCCGCAACCATGAAGACCAGGACCAAAGGACCGACCGCGCGAATGCCGCGCTTGAGGAACAGTACGAGCAAAACCGTCGCCGGGGCATTCTCGATCAGCCACAGAAGGACCAGGCTGCCCGCGGTCCCGCCGGGGTTTCGGGCGACAGCGAGCAGGCATATAGCGGCGAAACCCAGCAAGTAAAGGGCAGCGACCGTCAAACTTCTCCGCAAGCTCGCGCAGAAAAGGAGATTCAAGGTCAGGACAACCGGCCAGGCGTAGGTCCACCACAAGATCAGAAAGCGCATCGGAACGAAATCAAAACCGCCCGATACCAGGAACGAAACCGCCAGGACGGCAGCAAAGAGCATGCCGCTGACGGCGTAGATTATCCCCGTGCCGCGCTGCCCGTCAACGGCGCGCCGATAGAGCACCTCGGAAGCTTGCGCCAGCGGGCGCTTGTCGCCGGCGTACTCGGACGCGTCTGGGAGAGGGGCGCTTTGCTGCCGCGGCGCCGTTCCCCGGTGGGCGCACATGGTCTTGATGACAGCGCGGCGGTACAGGCGCAGAAGCAAAAGGGAAACCGGCAAGGCGAGGAAAGCGGACACAAGAAGAACGAAGGCCAGGATTCCTGACGCACTGCCGCCTTTAACGCTACCGATCGCTTCCGTCATCGACACCAGGGGAGTGCACGCATTCCCTCATGCGCGACAGTCCTGCGGCTGCCCAATCGCCTACATGTATTCCGATCATAAGACAAATCCGGGCGCCGCATCGAATTCGTCAGCCGGATCGGGAATGAAGTCGATGGATCGAGCGGTCCGTACCGGCCGGAGTACCGGAACGCTTTGGAACTGCCAGTATTCACACGAATCTTCCTGAAGAAAAGGCACAACCCGCCGATAGAAGGGGAAGAACCAAACCCCGGCACAGCGGATCCTGAGTCTTTTCGCATTGTCCGGGAATCTAGATCAGAATAGAGGGGTGGAAGGGATGCTGGCGGCAGGCCTCGCGGGGTGTTCTTTCGGCGGGAAGGTAGTAGAATCAGCATCAGGGACACTTTCGCCAGCCTGGGACCGCGGCGGCTGAGAGGAAGCGGTTCTGCTAGCGGCAATCATGATGGAAGACGCGTTTGAGAATATTGTTCTGCACGTCAGGACGAAGCGCTTCGAGAATTGGGACGAGTTTATCCGCGAGACACCGGAGTTCTCGATTGGGCTGGAAGTGATTGACGATGTGCCGGGTAGGGTCGGCCGGCGCGTGCATTTCGATCACCACACAGGAGTGATTCGCGAGGCGACCATGAGCGCCGCCATGCAAGCCTACATCGCCGTCCGCCAAGGGAGGTTGATGGAAAAATGGCTGCAACACCAGCGTCCCGTCCACGTGTATGTCTGGAATGCCGACCAGGATGTCTGTCTGGCGGCTTTCGTGCTGGAGTACCACTACCTGCTCGAGCGCTCGCAAGGCGCACCGCTGCTTCGCTGGATCGTACAGTACAACAACAAGATTGACGTCTGCGGCGGGCTTTACCCGGTGAACCTCGAGGAGCTGGTGAAGAACCATTTCACCTGGGTGTTCGAGCCTTACCGCCGCCAGCGCATGCTGGGCCGCACGCTGGGCGACGAAGGTGTCGTGGCGGGTACCATTCGCGAGGTCTGCGACCGGCTGCGCGCTTTACTCGAAGGCCGGGCTGGCACCGCGCCTATCACGGCGCGGCCTGAAATTCTCTACTCCTCTCCCTACGACTTCGTCATTGTCGACGAAAAGGGCGACCCTCACGCTCGGCTGGTGTTGGCCGCCGAAGGTTACAGCAACCTCATCAGCGTGATCTGCACTCGCAGCACCGGGCGGTACACCTACAGCATTATCCGCGGCTCGGCGTACGACGACGGAACCTTCCAGGTTCCGAAACTGATCGAGGCCTTTCAGGCAGCCGAAGACCGGCAGGATGTCAAGATCTGGGGCGGGTCCAATCTGGCCGCCGGGTCGGACAGCCAATTCGGCAGCAGCCTGCACTGGACGCGACTGCGCGACATTGCCGAGCCCATTGTGCGTCAGGCATACGAGGACCGTCTGGAAAGTACCTGCATCCCGGTGCGGAGCTGAAGATTCAATCATGCCGCCGCGGATTATCGCGATCAGCCTGTGCGCAGTGCTGTGGTGGGCGGCTTTATCCGCCGCCTGGGCTCCCGGCAGGGTTGCCGGGGCGAGCGCGGATTGGCGGCTGGAGTTTTACACCGATCTCAACATACCCACCGGAACGCCCTTTGAATCCATCGGCTCTCTGAACCGGACGAACACCGCTGCACTGGCCGGCCGGCCGGCGGTGCAGCTTCCCAAATCCGAGCTGCTGAAGCGCAAACTGGGGGGCGGGTTCGGGGGGATTTCCGGCCTGACCTTCAACCCCGCCACCGGAACGCTGTACGCCCTGCCCGATTCCGCGAGCCCCATGTTGTTCACCTTGAAGGCCGCCATCGAGGGCGGGGAATTGCACCTGACGCCGCTCGAGGCAATCGGTCTCACCAACCCGGACGGCGAGCGTATCGCCCCCTGGGTTCTCGATCCCGAAGGCATTGCTCTCACGCCCTGGGGTTCTCTGATCGTCTCCTCGGAAGGCTACACCGGCCGCACGCCTCCTGTCGATCCCGCGCTGGTGGAATTCACGACCGAAGGGAAATTGCTGCGCTACCTCCCGGTCCCTGATAAGTTTTTGAGAAAAGGCGGCGAGCGCCAAACCTCCGGCGTGCGGCACAACCTCGGTTTCGAAAGCCTATCGATATCGACGGACGGCCGCCGCATGTTCACGGCGAATGAAGGCCCGCTGGTGCAGGATGGAGAGCGCTGCGGCGTCGACCGGGGCTGCCTCATCCGCATCGTGGAATACGAGGTCAAGGGCCACACCGTCACTCCGCTGCACGAATACGGCTACAGCGTCGATGCCATGCCGCTGCCGGAGGATCTGCGGGGCGCCTCGGGAGCGATGGGGGTGGCGGACATCCTGGCCGTCAGCGACAGCGATCTGCTGGTTCTCGAACGAGGTTTTGCCAGCGTGGGCGAAACCGGGAAAAACCTGCTCACGCACGCATCTCTACCGCGTCCGGCTCACAGGCGCCAAAGACGTCAGCCGCGTTGGCTCGCTCGCCGGCGCAAAGACGGCGATACTGCGGAAAACTCTGATGTTGGACTTGGGCGAAGATCACGCACGAATTCACCCCGGGTTATCAGAGGCTCGACAACTTTGAAGGGATCACTTTCGGCCCCGCTCTCCCCGATGGTGGGAAATCCATTTTGCTGGTCAGCGACAACAATTTTCAGGAAGCCCAGAGAACCGCGTTCGTCGTGCTCCGGCTGATCGGGCGCTGATTTCGCGCGGCCACAGGAGCCGGGACAAATCCCGACCTCGGCGCAGGCTCAGATCGGGAGGGGGAGTTCCGGTTGGGCAATCTCGCCGGGCTTTACCACAACCGCGGCCGTCGCTGAGACCGGCTTGCCGCCGACCGCCGCGCTCACGCTCACCTGGTAGATGCCGGGCACCAGGTTCAGCCGCACCCAGGTTTTCGACCCTGTCACCGCCTCGTCGGTTACCACGCCCGCCACACCTTCGAGTTTGATTTGAATGGTCGCGGCGTCGGCTTTATCGGCATTGGGCACGCTCAACTGAATGGAGCCGGGCCGGTTGGCCGTCTCCCGTGCCTGAGCGGCTTTTTCGCTCTGGTCCTTCATTGTGGCAAGTTGGGCGGTGACGTCTTTTTCGAGCTGAGCGATATTATTCTGAAACTCGGTGACCCAGTCCTTGGTCTCCTGCCCGACCATATTTTCCACGTTGAGGCGGAAGTCTTTTGCCCGCTGGATCAGAGCCGCCACCTGCTCCGGGGTTGGTTTCGGGCAAGTCTGCGCCACCAGCTCGGCCCAGTCCATTCGAAACTCTTCCAATGATTTTCGAATGTTTGTCGCGGCCATGACATATCGAGCCCATCCACTGGAGAAGCCGAATGCCTTGTCCAAGGCCAGCAGAGCGGCCGCGAGCCCCACCAGGAGGGAAGCCCACAAAGCGTTCTGCAGCAGTTGGTAGTGTGAAATCTGCCCGACAATCGGGATGATTGCCGCGGCGGAAGTCAGCACCACGGCGAGAAACTGAACCCACTGAGAAAAGAACGATTTTGTTCTTTTGTTTCTCCAATACCAGGAGATAGACTTTTGCGCCTCCTCCTCGACGTACTTCAGAAGCGCCTGCAGCGAAGCAGCGGTGTCGGCGCAATTCCACGTAAGGCACTCGGGCCCGGCAGCTTCGATGTTTTTAGACTCCGCCATTTCGAAGTATTGTACACCTATTTTTTATACGCCGGCCCGGTTATGCGCGGATTTCGAGGCGGAGCTCGCCGCCCTCTTCCACCGCCAGCGGCGCGGTGAACCCAAAGACCGCGTTGCCGCCATTCCGCGTGACGTGATGGGTCAGTTCTTTCCCGTTCACGGACGCAGCGGTCGACCCAGCGCCGCCGCGGATTTCGCAGGAGCGGCACTCCAGCTTTCCGGCCAGCACGCGCAGCCGGAAGCTGGCGCCGTTGTTGTTCCTCGCGCACGAAAACGTACCCCAGGCGGTGGCGTTCGACCAGAAACTCCGGAAATTGCCGGCATTGATCTTCGGCAGGGCGGAGAGCGCCGCCCTCGTCCCGTCGTAGCGGAAGCCGCTCAGCGCCAGAACGACCGACCAGGCCGACATGGCGCGCGCGTAGTGGTGGCCGCACTCGGGCTCGTCCCAGGGGTTGCGCTTCTCGCCGTCGTGGCGCAGGCGAACGCCTCGGACGCACTCGACGCCTTCGCGCACCAGGCCGGCGTAGATCATCTGCGCGGCGGTGGAGTATTCCATGCCGGTCCAGGCTTCGGCGTAATAGGGGAACGGAATGGTGGGCCGCTCCTGGCCGGCGTACTCGCAGACCACCAGCGCGGATTCGTCGTTCAGGGCGTAGGTGCGCTGGACGCAATCGTGCTCGGCCAGCGACTGCTTGAAGTTGTAGCGATAGATGGATTCGAGCGTCTTGCGGGCGTGCGCCGGATTGACCAGCGGGCCCAGCCCCGCCACTTCCGCCAGGCATTGCCCGATCAACTGGTCTGCCAGGCAGCCTTCGCCCATCTGGTACTGGGGATGCTCGGTGTCCTCCGCTCCCATTTCGCTGCGCAGCGAGGGGGCAATTTGCACCAGCGGGTAGCCGCGCACCTTCTGGATGTAGTATTCGCCATTGAACAGGTTGGCGTCGATCCAGTCGCGGCCGTTTTCGAAGAGGCGGCGGTATTGGCTGGCCGAAGCGTCGTCGCCCACCGCGCGGGCCATCTCCTCGCCGGCGCGCAGGGCGCCCAGGTAATAGATGCCGCACTGGGGGTTGGGCCCGAAGAACTCGATGTCGTAGGTGTTGTGCTGCACGCCTTCGAGCACGCCGTCGCGGTCGGCATCCCAGCCGCCCGGTACCCAGGCAAACTCCAACGCTTTTTTGACTCGCGGCCAGATGCCGCGCAGCCATTCGATGTCGCCCGAGAGGGTCCAATCCAGGTAGGCGTGAATGATCTGGCCCATCTGGCCGTCGGCGGCTGCGAAGCCGGAGCGCTCGATGCCGTCGGGCAGCGCCTGGCGGAAATGCATGGCGCCGGCGTCGTCCATCGGATATCCAAACGCCGATTTGCGCAGCGAGCGCGCGAACGAAGGGAACAGGTGCGCCGTCGAGGTCTCGTAATTCCAGACGTGCGTGCAGTTGCCGTGGCAGCACCCGGCGTTGTCGTTGCAGCCCTCAAAGCCGTGGAATTCGCCGTCGGCCGTGCGGAAGCAGGTGGTGCTCACGAGGGTAGACAGATTCGCGGTGGCTGCGTCCTTGACCGGCGCCGGAAGCGTGCTCTCGCGGATGGCCGCGGCGAACCGGCGGGTGCGTTGCTCCAGGCCCGGCAGGTGCGCCGCCGTGTATTCGGCGGCGTTCCAGGCGTCGGTGAAGCGCGTGGTGTAGTGGTTGCCGATGACGGTTTTCTCGTAGCCTTTCGGCGCGTGCCAGCCGCACCACTCCGGAGTGCGGTTGGGAAAGTGCCAGGCGAGCAGAAAGCCGAACGGAACGGACGCTCCCGGCGGGATGGTCCGTTTCAGACAAAGTGTGCCCACCCGGTTGCGCGCGCCGGTTTCGGCGTCGAGTTCCCCCTTGGCGCTGAACTCATCCCAGAACAGCATGGGCGAGTTCCACCAGCGTCCCTGCGGCCAGCCGGACCAGTGCGTTACCTCACCTTCGACACCGTCGAGCGTGCACACGGCGAACGTGCCGGCCATCTCATCGTTCGCCGCCAGCGACGGATTGCTCATCAGTAACCCGCGCAGCCCGGCGCCGGTGCGAAATTCGTTTTGCCTCGGATCCAGTTCCGGCGCAGCCGCGGCGCCGCGAGGCCGCACTGCCGCGTGCACCACGTTGTCGATCGCGAAGGCGATGGCGACGGTGGCCGGAGTAGGGCCTGGGTTGCTGACGGTGTAACGCAGCACCGCCACCGGCAGTCCGGAGTCTTCCGGGTCGTGCGGAATGAACGGCGAGAACGCGTCCAGCGCCACCTTTACCGGAAGTTCCGCGTCGTCAAAAGCGATGTGCGCCAGCGGAAATTCGCCGGTGAATTCCGCACTGTCCAACCGCGGCACGCCGGGAACATTGTTCGAACCAAGGCCCGATGAGCCCTCGTAGGGCGGAAGAATGCGCGCCTCCAGCACCCGCGCGACAGGCTTCGCGCCGCCCGCCTGCGCCCAGATGGAGGGGAAGGCGTAGGGCGGCCGGTTACCCTGGTGCGGCCGGTTGAAAATCTCCCAGTCGCAAAGCTGGCCGCGGCCGCCCAGGCTGATGCTGCCGGCCGCCACTCCGCCCAGCGGAAACGCGATCATCTTGAGCCGCGCGCCTCGGAAAACCCGCGGGTAGGCGACGTCAGCCGGCTCGGCGGCCGGAGCCGCCTGCTGCGGTTGGCCGGCGGCGACCTGCAGCGCGGGGGTCTGCGCGGCGGCGCCGGCCGCCAGCGCGGCCTTCTTGAGGAACGATCGGCGAGGAGTGTCTCCGTCTTTGCTCATAATCTCGATGCCCTAAAGCTGGCTGACCGCGACGATTGCGCCGGCGCCAGGTTCGATACGGATCGGGTTGCGCAGGGCTCTTCCGAAGCCTGCGAATTGCACCTTCATCACGTCGCCGTCTTCCAGCCTGATTCCGCTTCCGAAGCTGAAAGCGTCGGCTCCAAAGAAGTGTACGTGAACGTCTCCGGGGCGGCGGTGCTGCGGGAACTTGAAATGGTGGTGCTCGAGATTGGCCAGGCTGTGGCACATGGCCGATTCGCCCGAGCGGATGGGGCTCGACCACAGGATTTCACCGCCGCGCTCGATGGCCACCGTGCCCTCGACCAGCGTGAAATCGGGGTCGACGACGAGTTCGGGGCCGATGGAACAGGTGCGCAGCTTCGAGGCGGCCAGATACAGGTAGTTGCGCTTCTCAAACTGGTGGTCGGAGAATTCATTGCCCACGGTCATACCGATTCGGCGTGGCGTCCCTTCCGGGCCGATGATGTAGACGCCGGCGATTTCCGGTTCCTCGCCCCCGTCTTCGGCGAAGGGCGGCACCACCAGCGGCTCGTTGTGGGCCCGCAAAATGCCGCCGTCCCCCTTGTAGAACCATTCGGGGGCGGCGCCCACCGCGCCGGGCACCGGCTTTCCGCCTTCGACGCCCCACTGGTACATGCGCATGCTGTCGGTAACCTGCTGGGCCGCAGCGTGCATGGCGTCACGGCGGCTGGCGCTGGCCATGTGCGTGAGACCGGTGCCGGTGACCATGCAGCGGGCCGGCTCCCCCGGGTGGTCGGCCGAGGGAAGTAGGCGCCAGCCCGATCGCCCGTCGTACAGGTCGTTGTAGTCGACAAATTCGCCGGTGCGCTGGCGCTCGATGAGTTCGGACAACCCGATGCCGCGAGATAGTGCGGCGTTGGCCAGTGCGGAGACGGATTCCGGCCCGCCCAAAAGTTGAACGCGCTCGCCTTCCACCACGCCGACGCGGCGCCTGTCGTTGCCGCGGATTTGGATGAGGCGCATTACTCAATCACCTCGAACTTCTTGAGGGCGTCTTCCTTGATGGTTAGCCCGAGGCCGGGCACGTCGTCGCGCAGGTCGATGTGGCCGTCGACCGGCGTCGGCTCGCCGCTGAAAATGTACCAGAACAGCTCGTTGCCCACCTCAACGTCCACCACCGGGAAGAACTCCGCCAGCGGCGAGTTCAGGCTGGCCATCACTACGTGAAAATTATGCATCTGGCCGGCGTGCGGCACCACCGGCACCGCGTGCGCCTCGGCCAGCGCCGCTATCTTGCGCGCCTGCGTGATGCCGCCGACGCGGTTGGTGTCGAACTGGATGATATCCACCGCCCGCGCTTCCAGCAGTTCGCGGAAGCCGTACAGCGTGAATTCGTGCTCCCCACCCGCGATGGGAATTCGGTTCATGGCTTTGAGCGCGGCATAGCCCTGGATGTCGTCCGGGATGACCGGCTCTTCCAGCCAGCGCAGGCGATAGGGTTCGAGCAGCGGCAGCATGCGCCGCGCGTAGTCGAGCGTCCAGCCCATGTAGGCGTCCGCCATCAGGTCGATCCCGTAGCCGATGACCTCCCGCACGGTGCGCACCAGGTCGAGATTGTGTTCCATGCCGGCCGCGCCGTCAAGCGGTCCCCAGCCGAAGCGCAGCTTCATGGCGGTGTAGCCCTGCTCCTTGTAAGCCTGGGCTTCGGCGGCGAGCTGATCGAGCGGCTGGCTGTAGAGCCGGCTGGCGTACACCGGAATTTTTGCCTTGGTCCGGCCGCCCAGCAGCCGGTAGACCGGCTGGCCGGCGGCCTTTCCCAGGATGTCCCAGATGGCGATATCGACGGCGCTGATGGCCACCATGCCGATGCCTTTGCGTCCGAAGGCCATGCTGTGGCGATACATCAGTTGCCACAGGAACTCGGAATCGAACGGATCTTTGCCGATGAGCAGCGGCTTGAGATAGGTGTCGATGGTCTGCTTGGTGACGCGCGGCGCCAACGCCGCGTTCCCGATGCCCACAAAGCCGGCGTCGGTGAAAACCTCCACCACCAGCCAGCCGTGGAAGCGGAAGCTGGACATGGCGTCGCCCGCCGGTCCCAGCAGGTCCACCGGGTTCGTGCAGAAATGCGGTTGCGGTGGAACCGTCTGGCCCCTCCACTCAACCACGCGCGTACGGATGTCTGTAATTTTCATGATGCCGCGGTTTCCAATTTTAAAGGCTCCACCTTCCGGATGGTAGCGAGAATCACCAGGAAGGCAATTACGTGCAACGTGCTCACGATGCCGAACACCAGGCCATAACCGTGGCCGTGATCCAGAAGATATCCCGCCACGAGATTAAATACAACTCCGCCCATGGACCCACCGAAGCCCACCAGACCGGCAACCGAGCCCACCGAGCTTTGCGGGAACAGGTCGGCCGGCAGGATCATCACCAGCGTAGACCAGGACTGCTGGCCGAAGAAGGCGATGCTGAACAGCACGATGGCCAGCTCCACCGGCGAGCGGGCGACGAAGGCGATCAACGGCATCACAGCCGCGCTGCAGCCGAGCGCCACCTTCCGTGCGGTGTCGAGCGACAGCTTGCGGCTGAGCAGGTAGCTGGAGAACCATCCCCCCATCAGGCTGCCCACACCCGAGGCGGCGTACGGAATCCAGGCATAGTAGCCGACGCTTTTGGTGTCGAAGCCGCGGACGTCGTACAGGTATTTCGGAAGCCAGAACAGGTAGAAGTACCAGGCGGCGTCGCTCAGGAACTTCGCCAGCACCAGTCCCCAGGTTTCGCGGAAGGCGAGCAGGCGGAGCCAGGGGATTTTCGTTTCGACAAGTTGTGGAATTTCCAATCCCGGCGCGGAGCCGGCGGCCGGCCGATATTCCGTGAGCCACCAGAATGACCACAGCAGGCCGAGTGCGCCGGTGGCAAAGAACACCCAGCGCCAGGAGGCGGCGGTGATAATCAGGGCGATGGCAGGCGGAGCGACGACGGCCCCCACGGCGGTGCCGGCGTTGATGATGCCCATCGCCGTCGAACGGTGGGCTGGGGAAAACCGTTCGGCCACCGCCTTGGTGGCCGCCGGAAATCCACCCCCTTCGCCGAAGCCCAGAAAGAACCGGCTGGCGGCCAGCATCAGAAAGCCAACCGCCAGGCCGTGGCTGGCGCAGGCCACCGACCACACCACCATGATCCAGAAGAAGCCGCGCCGCGTGCCCAGCACATCGATCAGCTTTCCGCCGCCGGCGTACATGGCGGCGTAGGCGACCAGAAATACCGCCTGAAGCTGCGAAAACTGCGTGTTCGAGATGGGGATCTCGCGCTGGATGGCGGCGATGGCCACCGGCAACGTCTGGCGATCGAGATAGCTGACTGCGATGGCGGCGCTCAGGACGAAGGCGACCCGCCAGTGCTGGTTCTTCAACGCCGCCTCCTACCAGGTCAACCGGATCAACGAGACGCCGTGCCGCGGCAACGCCAGCGGAATCCGCAGCGTCCCCTTTTGGGGCGTAACCCACCGCGGCGATTCCAGAAGCTGCAGTTGGCCGGCCTCTTCCAGCCGGGCGTACTGCTCCGGCGTCGGACTTTGCGGAGAGCCCATCTTCTTCCATGCCTGGTAGGAGTTGCTGTGTTCCCCGTCGACGCGGTAATGGTGCAATTGGATGCGGCCGTCCGGCAGGCCCGTGATTTCGAGGTCGATATTCGCCACCGGCCCGGGCTTTTCCGAATCGTGGTAGTTCCACACCAGCACGGCGGCCGAATCGGTGTCGCGGCTGGCGAAAGCGCTGATGTCGGGCTTGTCTTTGACGCCCGACTTCACCATGTCCTCCAGGTCTGCCGCGGCCGGGCTGGCCGCCGCCACGCGATCGCCGCTCATCATGCCCAACATGCGGAAGACGTTCAGCACCGGCTTATCGATGCCGTTGGTGGCCAGATCGCGGAAGCCGTCGAAATACGGCTCGTTCTCGAACTCGAAGGCCCAGGTGACAGCGCCGCGCAAGTTGACGCCGTATTTGGCGGCCAGGTCCAGGTGGCGCGGCATCACGGCCGCCGTGTAGCTCGAGTACATCACGCCGTTGCGGTAAGCATTCTGCGGATAGACGCGCGCCGAGCAGGCGGCGCAGCCCTCCGGGTCGGATTCGGTGATGATAATGGGCCGGTCTTTCAACTCCGGGAACGAGGCCACAATTTGGAAACCGCTGCTGAGATCCTGCAATTGGTTCTGGATGCCCATCACCACCGATCCGTCCACCACCTTGGGGGAGCCCTTGGCGTGAAAGCTCACAAAATCGAGCTGCGCGCCGGTGCCGCCGGTGACGTAGTTCTTGCCCCGAACCACGTGCTCGAGAAAATCGCGCAGGAACTTGCCGGACCGCTCGCCTTTTGGACCCGTCGAGGCCGGCCCGCCCACCGTGGCCGAAGGCAAGGCTCGTCTGACGGCGTCTACCGTGAAATCGTAAAGCTTGTGATACTCTTCGGGAGTTCCCTGCCAGTAGCCGATGTCGGGCTCGTTCCATACTTCCCAAAGCCAGGTCTCCACTTCCGCCCGGCCGTAGCGCGCCACCGAGTGCCGCACCCACTGGTACACCAGCTCCGCCCACTTCGAATAATCCTTCGGCGGATAGGCCCACCCCGTGAAGATGTTGGAATACGCATTTCCCAGTGTCCAATTGTGTTTGTAGGGCTCGGGCTTGGTGGAGAGCGCCTCGGGCATAAAGCTGATCTCCACCAACGGCCTCATCTTCCGCTGGACGTAGGTGTCGAAGATGCGATCGAGGATGGTCCAGTCGTAAACCGGCTTGCCGGACGCGTCTTCGGTGTAAGCGTTGGTCGATCCCCATTTCAGCGCGGCCACGCCGTCTCCTGTCACCAGCAGGCTGTGCGTGCGAACATACACCGGCACACGGCTCAGCGCAGCCTCCTCGGAGAGCAGCTTCCTGCCGTCCTTCATGTAGGTGTAGTTCGGCTCGTCGTATCCGAAATAACTCCAGATGGGCGTCAAAGGGCCGGTCTTCGATTCCGTGTCGACGCGGATGCTAATACGCTCCTGAGCGCCGAGACTCGAAGCCAGCCAGAGCAGTGCAAGAGTGGACAGAAATTTCCGCATGTCAGCCTCCGTCGCTGAACGGCACATCGGGAACAACCGGATGAAAACAGACGGGAATAGTATACTCCGGTGTGGCACACTAGCATTGGCAATCGAATCGCAAACGGGGAGGTATCGCGAATGCAGAAGGTATGGTTGGCCGCCGGTCTGGTGCTCGCATCGGCGCTGGCGGGCGTCTGTCAGACCGTCGTGGTCAGTGAGACGAATAGTCCCCTGGCCACTTACGCGGCTGGAGAACTGCGCGCGGCCGCGCATTCCGCGCAATTGGGCCGCGTGGTTTTGTCCATCTCGACAGACCTGCCGAAGGAGGGCTTCCGCATTCGGAAAGCGTCGGGCGGGTATTCCATCGCCGGCGGCGACGCCCGAGGCGTCATGTACGGGGCGCTTGCCGCAGCCGAACAGGTGGCGCTTACCGGCGGGTTGAAAGAGCAGGAACTGCGGCCCGCGCTGGGCGTACGCGCCCTCAAGATGAATATCCCTCTGCAGGGTACCGGTTATCTTTCCGAAGAGGACCTGGCGCATAACCAGTGGTTCTGGGATCTGGAGTATTGGCGCAAGTACCTGGACATGGCTGCGCGCGACCGCTATAACGCGCTGACCCTCTGGAGCGCCCACCCTTTCGGGCGTATGGTGCACGTGGCCAAATATCCGGAGGCGGCGGAAGTGCCCTCCGCGGAGCTGGACCGCAATATTCAATTCTTCCGCAAGATATTTCAGATGGCCGCCGATCGTGGCATCGACACCTACCTGATCACCTGGAACATCCACGTTTCGCGCAGCTTTGCCGAGCACCACAAGGTGCCTGAGTCAGGCTTCGATTCGCCGCTGGTGCGCGATTATCAGCGCGAGTGCATCAAGTCGCTGCTGGCGACCTATCCGATGCTCACCGGCATCGGCACCGCCGCCGGCGAGCGGATGCCGGATATGACCGCCCGGCAGAAGATGGACTGGCTGGCCGACACGTACTTCGCCGCTCTTCGCGACGTGGGCCGGCCGGTGCCGTTCATTCTGCGCTACTGGCAGGCCGATCCCGTAGAGCTGGCCGCCATGCTCGACCGTGTGAAGCCGGCCGGCCCGATTTACCTGGATATCAAGTTCAACGGCGAGCACATGTATTCGTCCACCAAGCCGCACGTACAGGATCACCGCTGGATGGAGCTCGCCGGCAAGCGCTACCGCTTGCTGTGGCACCTGCGCAACGACGACATATTCATCCTGCGCTGGGGCGATCCGGACTTTGTGCGCGCCTTTGTCGGTCAGATGGTAAGCCCGAAAACAGCCGGTTTCGTGGAGGGCTCGGAGATCGACGTTCCGGGGACGGACTGGATTCACACGGCCGCTGCGAAGGCCCACGTCGACTGGACCTACAAGTTCGAGAAGTTCTGGTTCCGGTATATGTTATGGGGCCGTATGGGCTACAACCCGGAGGAACCCGAAGACACCTGGCGCGCTATCTTCACCGAACACTTCGGCAAAGCGGGGCCCGAGGTTTACGAAGCTCTCAAGCAGGCCAGCAAAATCGCTCCCCTGATCACGTCGTATCACTGGAACTACATGAACGGCGACTGGTATGTGGAGGGCTCCATCGGTTCCTGGAACACCTCTTTCGAGCAGCCGCGCCGGAATTACCGACGCGCCACCATGTACCACGATGTCCGCACCTACATCTTCAACAACACCATCGACAACAGCATGGCGAACATTCCGGAATGGGTGGCGGGCGCCAGACAGGAGGGCCCGCTGGATGTGGCCGCGCGGCTGGAGGGTTACGGCCGGAAGGCGCTCGAGCTCATCGCCAGCGCTCGCCCGAAGGTGGAACGCGGGCAGAAGGAGTTCGCCTGCACGGAGGCCGACATACAGGCCTCCGGCAACCTGGGCATCTACTACGCCGAGAAACTGCGCGGCGCGGCCTACCTTGGCCGCTTCGAACTGTTGGGTAACGAGAAGGACCAGGCCGAGTCGGTGGTCCACCTGCAACGTGCGTTGGCGGCGTGGCGCTCGGTGGTGGCCGCCACCGTGAACCATTACATCCCGCACGAGGTCTGGCTGTTCGGGCAATTCGACTGGAAGCGCTACACCCCGGACGTGGAGCACGATATACAAATCGCGAAGGAAGCGAAACCGTTTCGTTCTACTTACGATGTGGAGGGAATGCACGACTGGCTGGTTCATTCCTTCGAGCTGTTGGGCCGGCCGGTCTCGTCTCCCACCGGCGCCCGCCCCGTCAGCTTCCAAGCGGCCACAGCCGAATCGGTAACTGCGCCACTGGAACTCCGCGATGGCGCGCTGGTGATGGGCGCGGCGGCGGCCAAGCGAGCCGGAGATAGCATCACGGGCGCCCGCGATTTCATTTCGAGCGCCAACAGCGCGATCTACCACGTGGAAATTCCGGCGGACGGCGATTACAAGCTGCAATGCCAACCGGCCGCGGGCGGATTTAACGTGCTGGTGGACGAGAGCAATACAAGCCCCGTCGTACTGTCCGAGTCGATTCTGTCATTGGGAGCGGGGCCCCACACCGTCCGCTTCATGGGCCGGAGGGCGAACGCCAGGCTGCAGCGCTGTACCCTGTCGCCTGCAAAGGCCGAGCGTTGATCTCTCTGAATGTTGACCTCCATTGGCTGGCGGTGGTTCTTTACGGGGCCACCGCCCACTATCGGATACCGTCCGCTTTCGTTGGTAGCCGAAAACAAAAAGTCTGTGGAGCCATTGACTGAACGGAGTGCCACACTTTCGCCGGACACGTGCAATAGAATTGTGCCCTTCCTTGTTTGGGTCTGCTGGCGGCGTCACGTCGCCCTGAAAATTCGGTAGCGGCCAGCGGTGTTTATGCTACCTTTCCAGCGACCAGGGAAGAATCAAGGTCCTCAAGCACCGCCTGCGACACGCGGAAGCTGGTCTTTTGAAGCTCAACTATCGCCTCATCGAAATCGACGAGCCCAGCTCCGGACCGGTCTTGGCGCCAAGGGCCGGTTCTGAAATTACCGTGCCAAGTGCATCCGTCGAAAAACCTCTCTTCGCGGTCGGAAGCACCGCTGAGCACCGACTGTAAAGGAGGTGGCCTGCCCAATGCACTCCCTCCCTTGCTCCGGTGCAGACCCCCTCCTTTGCAGTCGGGGCTCAACCGGAACGATCCGACCCGTGTACGTCAAAAAGTGGATCGGTTATTCCCGAACGGACCCCTAAAGGGATGCTGGAGTTCTGCCTGCACGGCAGGTGGAATCAGAATTCGAGTGTAGAGCTTCTGGAGGACGTCGATCTGCCCGATCAGAATGAGGTAGTTGATAGGCGATTTGTCTGCGACAGCAGTGAGGAGAGGTAAGCGAAAGAGCGGAGTGCCACCGCGGCGAGAGGCAGGCCCAAACAACACGCGGCCACCTCCAGCAGCAGCGCCTCCATAACGGTTCATTCTGGGACGGACAACTTTGCCGGGGTTTTTCCCAGAAGGGCCAGCGCCACGCCGCCGAGAATCGCCATAGAGGCCACTACCAGGCGCCAGGTCACCTGCTCGCCGAGGACAACCACTCCGGCGGCAGCCGCGAGGACGGGAACCGAGAGTTGAACAATCGCCGCTCGAGTGGTACGCAAGCCTTCCAATGCCATGTACCAAATCGCGTACCCGAGTCCGGAGGTCACGGCGCCGGAAATCGCAGCCAGCCCTAAGCCGGTCCAGCTTGCGTGCGGCTGTCCGGCGAGCCACGTCACGAGCAGCGCTCCGGCGGCGATGGGTGTGGCCTTGGCGAAGTTTCCCGCCGTGGCGGCGGTCGGAGAGCGAAACTGCCTGGCCGCCAACGAGTAGTACCCCCATGCCGCTCCGGATGCGGCCATCAACGCTGTTCCCGCAGGCGATGGCGCAGTCAATCCGGGCGATACCAGGTACACCAATCCGCCAAACGCCAGCGCTAAACCAATCCACTCCGGGGCCCGCGGTTGTTCACCCCCCAGGATGCCCGCGCCCAGCATCGTGATTTGTACGGCGGCGAACAAGATCAGCGCTCCCGTTCCGGCGTCCAGGGAAAGATAGGCGAACGAGAACAGGATCGCGTAGCCGAACAAGGCCAAGGCAGCGCGCAGCGAACCGTTCGTACTTACGGCGCGCGCTCCTCCTCCACGGGTGGCCACCAGGAGTGCCAGCACCAACGCGCCCGCAAGAATCCGGACTGCCGTATAGCTGCTTGCGTCGATCTCCCCTTCCCGTAACGCAAAGCGAGCCAGTAGAGAGTTGGCCGCGAAGAATGTCATTGCCACCGCGGTCAACCAGAGTGTCCGCAAAGAAGGAGGGGTCTGGATGGTCATGGGGTAAGGGAGACTTCAAGTGGCGCAAACACGTTCAATCGGCCGGGGCTGAAGGCGGTGGCAGTTTGGCTTCTCATAGGGACTATTCGGCATTAGAGCACCCCATAGGGGCCCAATGCATCTGACCATCGGACAAATCGTGAACGCAGCGAGCTATGCGCCTTCGTGACATCTTGCAATGTCCGCCTTCCCATATCGCGCAGCCGGCGTTATCCTGGCGCGGGCGATTCGTACGGCTGTCGAGACGCCGGAACCGCAGCAAACGCAGAACCGCGAGGTCGTCCTGCTGAGCTTTTTTGACGAGCTGCGACGCAATGTGCCGCTGAGGGGCAAATCATCGGCCAGCATCGCGCTCCGGGGCCACTGTTTGCTGAGGCGGGGATAAAGGCCCCTTTCGCCGCGCCCCATTCTCCGCTAACGGCATCGTGCCTTCTCTTCGCTTTGGACAGGTTTCCCTTGACGAAGTCGGACACTTCTTGCACAATCGAGATACCAGCGTTGCTACGCTCCGACGGTCCGCGGGTTCATCCCGGAATACGGTTCGGAATCAGCGGTCGGCTTCGCCGGAATCCTCAAACCACCGAGAAATAACCAAAAGTAGGGCAACGGAGATGCTGTGTGAAAACTGCCGGAAAGGTGACGCCGCAGAACGGGGCGTCCGGCAGGATGAGCGAGCACCCGAGTTCATACTCGACTCCACTTTGTCACCCAGGGAGGGCTGATCCATGTCACCATTCGAGTGGCGATCCGAACTGTTACTTCACATTCCGGAGATTGACCGGCAGCACCAGGAGTTGGTGGCTCGTGCGAGTGATCTGCACAGCGCTCTCGATAATGCTATTGGTGCAGCGAAACCAAGTCACGAACTCCAGACGAAGCTGTCGGCCCTGGCTGAGTTTGCTGAGAAGCACTTCCGCTCGGAAGAGAAGATGATGCGCGCGCACGGCTATGATGGGTACGAGTCGCACGCGATCGAGCATGCAAGATTGTTAGAGCAAATCTACCTCATCAGCAGGGAGTTCTCATCAGGGAAGATTGATCCTACCGGGGTGCTGATGTTCTTCATGCAGAATTGGACCGAGCAGCATATCCTCGGAGCGGACAAGCAGTTTGCCAAATTCCTGTGTAGCCCTGCCGGTTGAGCGGGACTGGTGTCCTGTCCGTTATAAATATTGACAACACCGGAGAAGTGTAATTCAATGCGGCATGTTCACTCCGGCGACCGCCATTTCTCTTGAGCCTCTCCAGCGGCTCGCCTTGGAATCCTATGGCAAGGTGATTGGAACCTGCCTGCCCCGCCATCGCGGCAAAGAGTTCATCAAGTTTCTGAACCAACTGGAACAACGGGTGCCTCCCAAACTCGACATCCACCTCATTCTGGATAACTACAGCACGCACAAGAGTGCGGCGGTCCAGCGTTGGTTCAAACGTCCAAGCCCGATCGGTTCTCTGAACGATCTGACTGTCCAAAGTGGTTTCCTTATGGGCGGTAGCCACAGAATACCCAAATGCGGATGCCGTGCTGCAGGCAACGGACGGCGCGATCAGTGACCTGGGCGGCTTCGTTGCGCCACGATTGGCAACACCAGCGGGCTCGGGTCATCCCAGGGCGTCGTATTGGCCTTGGCCGCCGTCCGCCTCACGTTCCTCTTCCACTTCTTCGCCCCCTTATCGAGGTCCAGCAGGGCATTCAGGGCTGCCTGCCGGACGATCAACTCTTTAAGGCGCGCCTCGTGCTCGAACGGCTGGCCCAACAGCTCCTGGTGAGTTCCCGCGGCAGTTTCCCACGGTCGCCCGCCTGATGCTAGACTCGTACTCCAGAAATATGCGGAACGCGGCTGCGGTTTGGGTGCTGGCCTTCTTGTTCCTTTCAGCGGGCATTTGGAGCGTCCGGCTGACCAATACCTGGGTAGACCCCGTCGGCCATGTGGACGGCATGGACGAGGCGGTCTACGAACACGCCTCCCGGTCGCTGCTCGAGGGCGCGGACCCGATGACGCCCACGTTTCTCCATCGTCCGCTGACCATCAAGCCGCCGCTGCTGTTCTGGCTGACTGCGATCAGCATGAAACTGCTCGGGATCTCCCTGTTTTCCGTGCGGCTGCCGTGTCTGGCCGCGGGCGCTTTGGGCGTGGCCCTGCTGTTTGCCTGGCCGGGGAGAAAGAGCACGACGACGGGCACCATCGCCGCTTTTCTCCTGTTGTCGAATCCGCAGTGGCGAACCTTCGCGCGCGTCGATCAGACCGACGTTCTGGTGTGCGCGCTGATTCTTCTTTCGGTGTGGCTGCTGGCCCGCGACCCGACCCTCCAAGGAAAGTACAGCGCCGCCGTTTTCGGAGCGGTTTGCGGGCTGGCGGTGATGGCCAAGAGCATTTACGGGTTACTCGGTTTCCTGGTGCTGTGTGCCTATTGGGCTGTCTCGCACTTCGTGGTGACCTCGCTCGAGCGGACGCCGTTTCGAAAACTGCTGGTCGCCGGCGGATTCCTGGCTCTGGTGGCGGTGCCCTGGCACCTCTACCAGTTCATCGTCCGGCCGCGCTATTTTTGGGAAGATTACTTCGTCACCTCGCTGTTTCAATGGGGCTGGCACCAGCCGTTGTCGCAGGCTGGTCCCTTCGCCTTTTACGGGGTGCGACTGTGGTCGGTCGATCCGGTGCTCGCGCTGGCGCTTGTGGCCGCGCTACCCGGACTCGGGCTCGCCGTTTGGAAGCGCGACGGCCGCGCCTGGGTGAATTTTCTGTGGCTGGCGACCGTGCTGGCCTCGATCCTGGTCTTCGAGCATCGCAGCTCGCATTACATGTTGGCGCTGATTCCGGCGATTTGCCTGGTGGCGGCGGAATACGGCCCGTGGGACGGCAAGTGGCGGATGCGCGTTCTCGCAGCCGTGCTGGTCATCGTCTTTGGCGTGAAATGCATGGGGCCGTCCACCGCGATGTGGGCTCTGGCGTTCACCGAGCCGAAGCCCAGCGACGTACCCAGCCAGATGCGCGCCTACGCCGAGCTCGACCGTACGAATCCAATGACCCTGCTGCTGGCCGACGATTCGTTCTACGCGACCACGCTCGATTTGCCGGAGGTGCATTACTGCTACCTGGACCCTCACGATCTGCTGCCGACTCTGGGGCAGCATTACGAGGACCTGGGGATCATGGTGCTGGTGGGGAACTATCTCGATCCGGCCCGGCGGAACCGGTATCTGAAAAAGCTGCGCGAATGGAACGTGGACGAACGCGCTTTCGCCCAGGTGCTGCGGGCCCACACCGAGGAAGACGCGGAACGCCTGGTGCGGGCACGCCCGGAGATGGACTTTTACGTTCCCCGCGAGCTGGGCGAGCGGTTAGCGGCCTCGGGTGAAGACACGCACCGAACCTGGCGTGTCTCGAACAGCCGTATGTTCCTGCTGGCGCGTACGACCGGCAGACGGCGGGTAGCGCCGCTACCGGCCAACTGGTAGGGGCAGAGTCGTCCCCAAACTTGATCCGGTTGCCAATTCGGCCGTCAAATCTGCGACAATGGTAACCATTACCGAGGGTGACCTGGGCAAGTTTTGGTTCACCAATTTAGCAGAGGAGGTACTCGATGACGCGAACTCTTCTCACGTTTGTGGCGCTCTGCGCCATGTTCGCCTGTTCGGCATTAGCCGGCGAGATGACGGGCTACGTGTCTGATTCCAAGTGCGGAGCAGCCCACCAGGATGGGTCCGCCAAGTCGGTAGCATGTGTCAAGGCCTGCATCAAGAATGGCCAGGAACCTGTACTGGTGGTGGATGGTAAAGTGATGTCGATCAAGAATGCCGCCAAGGTGCCCGCGGACCTGTATGGTCTCAAGGTCACTGTAGACGGTGAAATGAGCGGCGACGCCGTCACCATCAACAGCATCAAGAAAGCCACTTAGCTTTCGAGTGGGGGCCGGCGGCGCATCCGGAGCCGGTCCCCGCCTCAGTTTCCCTGTTGCGTGTGAGCACCGAGGTCAAAATGCGTTTGGCGATCCTGGCGCTGGTGGCTGGCGGAGTGGCGATGGCGCAATCACCCGTTCCGAAGACAGGCCCCGAAATCGGGCAGAAGATTCCCGCCTTCGAGGCGACCGACCAGAACGGGAAGGTCCAGACGCTCGAGAGCTTGCGGGGTCCGAAGGGCTTGCTGCTGCTGTTCGTGCGTTCGGCCGATTGGTGACCGTACTGCAAGACCCAACTCGTGGAGTTGGAACAGAAGAAGGCGGATTACGCCGCCGCGGGCTTGAACGTCGCCAGTATCAGCTATGACAGCGTGGCGGTGCTGCGTAATTTTGCGGCTCGCAAAGGAATCACCTATCCCATGTTGTCCGACCCGGATTCGAAAATCATCCGGGCTTTCGGAATTCTCAATGAAACGGCCGAGAAAGGCACTCCGTTCTACGGAATTCCTTACCCCGGCGCCTACCTGGTCGACCCCCAAGGCGTCGTGCAGAAGAAGTTCTTCGAGCCGGACTACCGCGAGCGGTACACGGCCGGCAGCATTCTGCTGAAGACTTCGCCGGACGCCGCGCGAGAGGGATGGACGGAACTGGAGACGCCGCACCTGAAGCTGCGTTACCGAGCCAGCGATAACACCGTGGCCGGCGGCAACCTGTCAACACTGCTTCTCGAGGTGACGCTGCCGCCGAAAATGCACGTTTACGCGCCGGGAGTGGACAGTACCTATATCCCGGTGAAGTGGGACATGGCGCCGGACGCCGCCTGGAAGGAAACCGACGCCCGCTGGCCGGAGTCGAAGACGCTCCACCTGGCGGTGATCAATGAAACGGTTCCGGTGTACGAGCAGCGTTTCTCGGTCAGCCGCGACGTCATCTTCGCCGCGCAAAAAGAACTGATGGCCGCCGCGGGCGACGCCAGACAGGTGACGGTGAAGGGTACTTTCCGCTATCAGGCGTGCGACGAAAAGGAGTGCTTTCCGCCCGTCAACGTGCCGCTCGAATGGACCTTCCACGTCGTCTCTCACGACCGGCAGCGGGTTCCGGAAGCGTTACAGCGGAAGTAGCGGGAGCTTACTGCAGCTTGCCGCGGCCCTCGACGGGCCAGCTTTCGACGACTTCCCCGTCCCGCACCCCATACACCATCTCGTGCAGGTTCACCGCCACGCAGATGTGGTTGGGGATCACGCGCACGCGGTCGCCTACCCGAAAACTCTTGCCGCCCGGCCGCAGATCCACGTAGCCGTGCTCTTCATTCATCTTGTAGAACCGCGCCTCGGGAGCTTCCACGATGCGTCCAAAGGTTCCATCGTCGTCCACCGCCAGCCGGTCGGAGGAAAACGTCTTCGATCCGCCGTCGAAAATCATGTTGCCCGCACGGGCGGTGGAGACGACGGTGGTCAGGATGGTGGCGGCGCAGTCTTTCCAGTCGCAGGAGCCGCAATAGACGGTGTTCCGGTCGTTGAAGATATAGGTGCCCGGCCGAATTTCGTTCAGTCCCGTCAGGCGGTGCGACTGGTAGAGAGCCGGCGTGGAGCCGCCGCTGATGATTTCGAGGGGCAGCCCGGCCTTGTGAAAATCCTCCAGAACGCGCTTCAATACCTCATCCACCATCTTCCACTTGGCCATTCCGTCTTCGTTCATGGATTTGATGTGGCCAGGATAGAACGCAATGCCGCGGAACTCCAGCCCCGCAAGCTTCGCCAATAGCTGCGAAAGCCGCACCAGTTCGTCGCCGGGGTTGACGCCGACGCGCCCCAGGCCGACATCCATCTCGGCCAGCACACCCACCTTCAGATGGGCCGCCTCAGCCGCCTGCGAGAGCTGTTCGGCCGCCTCCGGGCCGTCCAGAGCGACCGTCACCGGAACGCTTCGCGCCAGCTCCAGCAGCCTGGCCAGCTTTCTGGCTCCGACCACCGGGTAGGCCACCAGCAGGTCGCGCGTCCCCGCCGCGCTCATCACTTCCGCCTCGCTGACTTTCGCCACCGTCAGGCCGGCGGCTCCGTACTCCAACTGCTTTCGGCCGAGCAGCGGCGACTTGTGCGTCTTGGTGTGGGGGCGCAGACGGAGATGGTGGGCTCGCGCATAGTCGGCCGCGCGCTGCAGGTTGCGCTCCATCACATCCAGATCCACCAGCAATGCGGGGGTATCGAGTTCGGAAATATGCATGACGCGATCCTTATGCGGAACGCACACCCACTCGCTTCGGGTTTAAGGGCTTGCGTTTCTCATTCCGGCAACCCTGGCCGGAATGTGGCTATCGGCACTTCTGGGGAGGAAGCGAGCCGGGATCGACGAGGGAACAGCCGAGCCAACCGCACTAGACAGTCTTATTACTTTTCGGTACCCGGGCGCAAGTGTTCCGTGCGAACGACACTCTCGAGCCGATTGGAGCTGGCGCGCGAACAGGATTAGTCCGGCGGAGCTTCCTCGTCCAGATCTCCGATGCGGTTTTCGAACTTCGTGAATTCTCGCAGGAAAACCAGCGGCACCTTCCCGATGGGGCCGTTCCGCTGTTTGCCGATAATCAACTCGGCCAGGCCGCGCAAGTCTTCCCGATCGCGCTTGTAGACCTCCTCGCGGAAAATGAACAGCACCAGGTCGGCGTCCTGTTCGATGGAGCCACTCTCTCTCAGATCGCTCAGTTGCGGGCGGTGATCTCCGGGGCGGGTTTCCGGTGCGCGGCTGAGCTGCGAGAGCACCAGCATCGGCACCTTCAGTTCCTTCGCCAGCAATTTCATGCCGCGCGAGAGGGCGCTGATTTCCTGGTTGCGGTTCTCGAAGCGCCCGCGTCCGCTCATCAGTTGCAGGTAATCCACCACCACCAGGCCGAGCCCGTGCTGGTTTTTCAGCTTGCGCAGTTTGGCGTGCAGGTCCATCAGCGTCAGGCCGGCGGTGTCGTCGATGTACAGGTTGGCTCCCACCATTTCGGTGGCCGCCATCTGCAAGGCGCGGCGCTCTTCCTGGTTCAGATATCCCGCCCGAAACTTTCCCTGGTCGACGCGGGCCCGCGCGCACAGCACGCGCGTCAGCAGCGATTCCTTTGACATTTCCAGCGAAAACACCGCCACCGCCGCTTCGTTGTGGGGGTTGGCGGCGATGTGCTGGGCGATGTTCAGCGCCAGAGCCGTCTTCCCCATGGAGGGACGCCCCGCCAGAATGATCAGCTCGTCGGAGTGCAGGCCGCCCGTCAGCTCATCCAGCTTCACGAAACCGGTACTCAAGCCGCGGATGCGCTTGCTCGGATCCAGAAACGCGTCCAGGCCGCCTTCGAATTCCCGAATGATCTGACCGGGGTTGGAAAACGCTTCGGTGGCACGGTATTCGCCCAGCTTGAGCAGCGTTTCTTCGGCGCTCTCGAGAATGTCCTGCGGATCCTCTTCGGCCTTCAGGCTGCGCTGGATGATCTGCTGCCCAGTCAGAATGAGCCGTCGCAGCAGAGATTTCTCTTTGACGATTTTGACGTAGCTGTCGAGGTTGGCGATTTCCGGTAGTCCCTCGTCCAGCGTCACCAGGTAGCTCAGCCCGTCGCACGCCTCCAGCTCGCCGTGCTTGATCAGCTCGTTGGCCACCGTGACGCGGTCGATCTTCGACCCGTCGTCGGCCAAATCGCCCATCCGCGCGAAGATGTAGCGATGTTTCATCAAGCTGAAATCTTCGGGCTCGAGCACTGCCCGGACGTGAATATAAAGCTGATCTTGCATCATGATCGAGCCGAGGATGAACCGCTCGGCATCGATGTTCGAGGGCAAGCCCCGTTCGTAGGCAAGGTCCTGAGACGCCATGGTGGGATCGTCTTCCAAAGTACCCCCCTGGACGCCTGGGAGCAATCCCCGCCGCGCATT
The DNA here is from genome assembly GCA_963810595.1 of Bryobacterales bacterium. Classification (GTDB taxonomy): domain Bacteria; phylum Acidobacteriota; class Terriglobia; order Bryobacterales; family Bryobacteraceae; genus CAWEOG01. The sequence goes on from CAWEOG010000022.1 coordinate 335,913, forward strand.
CTTCTGTGGATCGAAAGGAGAAACTTCGCGCCTCTGGCTGTGGAAATTTTTGTTATTTGAATTCAGCCGGTTACAAGAAGGTGTGGATAAGTTATCCACAGCCTTCCACAGGCCGTGCTCAGCCCGGGTTCTTGAGCATGATCAACATCAGGAGCAACGGTGTCTCGGCGTGGATCGCATGTTCGAGAAGCGGCGGCATGTAGACCAGGCTGCCCGGCTGCGCAGCGACGGTGTCGGGGCCCAGCCGCACCGTGGCGGTGCCCTTCAGGAAATGCAGAATGGCGGGCATCGGTGCGGTGTGCGCGGAAAGTTCCTGGCCGGCGGAGAACCCGAACAGAATGATCTTGGCTCGTTCGTCCTGGTGAAGCGTGCGGCTGAGGATGCCGTCGGCCGGAATATCGAATCCGGCGGCGAGGTCGGCAAGATACGTGTAGTCGGCTGGCATGCTTGGTTCCTTTCTGTTTCAAGCCGGGACATACCGTTTGACGGCGATATCGCGGGAGCGTTGCCGCGTTACCGCCACGTCGTAGGCGAGCTGCATGCGCAAAAGATGGTCCATGTCGGGGCCAAACGCCTTTTCGATGCGCAAAGCCATTTCCGGCGTGAGCGCAGCCTTGCCGTGGAGAAGATCGGAGAGCGTGGCGCGGCGCACTTTCAAAATCTCCGCCGCCCTGGACACGTTGAGACCGAGGGTTTCTATGATCTCCGTCTTGATCAGGTCGCCCGGATGGGGCGGGTTTTTCATCGGCATTTGCGAGTCTCCTAATGATAGTCGATCAAGTCGATGTCGCTGGCAGTGTTCGTCCTTTCGTCATCGCGGAAGATCATGCGCCAGGTTCCGCTAACCGTCAGGCTCCAGAATCCCTTTAGATCTCCCTTGAGAGGATGCAACCTCCATTCCGGGAATCGGTTCACTTGGTCCAGGTCGCTGGCGGTTTCGGGCGCGAACAGGAGCTTGCGCAGCCTCTCTGCCATCGGGAGCTGAACTCCATTGGCGTTGTCATCCGCGTGGAGCTGCCGAAGTCCTTTGCGGCGAAACCGGGTAAGCCGCATTCCACTCTATCCTGGTTTCAGTATGTACGGTTACACCGTACACGTCAAGGCATCTCCGCCTTGAAGGGGGAGTTGCTGCGCGATGTTTTTCGGCATAAGTGGCAGTGGTTTGACCAGGGATTTCGAGCTGCTTTTTTCGAGCACTATCGGAAAATTGACGGCCGGCGCTACTTTGATGTCTGGGGCTGTCACTCGGACAAGGCGCCGGCGACCAGGCCGCAACGGCGCGCGTCAATGGGAGTCCGGGCTCTCGACCAAACGGATTTCGAACAGCTTCGCCCACTCTTTGCCGGTGACGAACAGGCGATCGTGGACGGCGTCGTAGGCGATGCCGTTGAGCGTCTTTTCGGAGTGGTCCGAGCCCGGCCACAAGCCGGCGAGATCGATCCATCCCACCACCTTTCCCGATCCGGGACGGATGCGCGCAATCCGATCGGTCTGCCAGACGTTGGCGTAGATTTCGCCCTTCACCCACTCGAGTTCGTTCAGGTTGCGGACCGGTCCGGCATCGTCGCTCACGGAGATGCGGTCGGTTTCCTGCAGCGTCTCCGGATCCCAGAAGCGCAGGTCCTGGCTCCCATCGCTCATGATGATGCGGCTGCCGTTCTGCGTCAGGCCCCAGCCTTCGCCGGGGTAGCTGAATTCGCCCCGCAGCGCGAAAGTGGCCAGGTCGTAACGGAAACCTTTCTGGGCCCGCCAGGTGAGTTCGAGCAGGCTGTCCTTCCAATTGATGATGCCCTCGCCGAAGTACTCTTCCGGAATGTCGTAGCGCTGCACCACCTCGCCGGTTTCCAGCTTCACCTTGCGGATGGACGAGCGCCCGTTCAGACCAGTCCCCTCGTATAAATAACCGTCCAGGTAAAAAAGCCCCTGGGTGAACGCCTCGGGATCATGCGGATACACGTGGACCACCTGGTAGCGGTATCGGGGGATGCCGCGGGCGGTGGAGTAAGAGCCACAGGCAGAAGCAAAAAGCGCGAAGACAAGCAGCCAGGTTCGCATCGCAAAAAGGCAGCCGCTCGCGGGCAGGCTGCGTTCTGTGCCAATGTTGGCAGAACACGCGCCGCAGCGTCAAACGGAGGCGCACACTGGTGGAACCCTTTCGTGCTGGCCGGTTGGCGGCAGGCCCCGCCAGGTTTTCACCCTATTTGCTACAAGACAGGCGATTTCGCTTCGGTGGGCGTGATATTCTTGGGGCGAAAGTGTACGCGAAGCACCACCGCAGAGCGAAATTCCTGTTTGGGTTGGCGGATGTCGTCTTGGCCGCCGTTGCCTTCGAGACGGCCTATCGGATACGCCTCCATCTTCCGTTCGAGCACCTTTTTTACTTCACCGGGCCCGTCAGGGTGCTGTTGGAGTTGTTCTCGCTCATGACGCTGGTTCTGCTTGGCGTTTCCTTGCGGGTGTACGAAAGGATGCTGTCCGCCTCGAAGGCGGTGCTGCTGCGCGACGCTTTCAGACAGTGCTTCCTGGCCGGCGCCGCGCTGATCCTGTTTCAATATTCCCTCCGGCTCGACGTGAGCCGGTTTTTTCTGGCGCTTTACCTGGGGATGGTCTGGATCCTGCTGTCGCTGTTCCGGTTTCGTGCCGACGCCCTGGTCGGCTTCATCCAGCGGGAATTCAGTGCTCCCCGCGACGTTCTGGTGGTCGGGCAGGGCGAGCGGGCGCACAAAGCGGGGTTGCTGCTCGAACGTGCCGGCGTACGCCTGATCGGCTTTCTATCGCTCGACGAGACTGCGGAACGGGAAATCACGCTCGGCAAGGTGTACCCCTTGCGTCCGCTATGCGATCTGCCGGTGTTGTTGAAGCAGCAGGTGGTGGATGAAGTCGTCTTCGCAGTGAACAGCGCCAACATCGCCGACCTGGAGGACGTCTTCCTGATGTGCGATGAAGAAGGCGTGCAGACGCGGGTCTCGGTCGATTTCTTTCCCCACGTCAACAGTCATGTCTACCTGGATACTCTCTACCAGGCGCCGCTGCTGACGTTTTCGGCCGCGCCGTACGATGAAATCCAGCTCCTGGTGAAGCGAATCACCGACATTGTGGTGGCCACCGCCGCGCTGGCCTTGCTGGCGCCCTTCATGCTGCTGGTGGCGCTGCTGGTGAAGACCACCTCTAAGGGACCGGTGCTGTTCCGCCAGCAGCGTTGCGGGCTGAACGGGCGGCTGTTCCCGGTTTACAAGTTCCGCTCGATGGTGGCCGACGCCGAGCAAATGAAGGCTGGCGTAGCCCACATGAACGTCAAGACCACCGCCTTCAAGATCCCCAACGACCCACGCGTTACCCCGGTGGGGCGTTGGCTGCGCAAATTTTCCATCGACGAGTGGCCGCAATTGTTGCACGTGCTCCGCGGCCAGATGTCGCTGGTGGGGCCCCGCCCGGCAGTGCCCGAGGAAGTCGAACTTTATGAACGCTGGCAGCGCCGCCGCCTGCGCATGCGCCCCGGGCTGACCTGCCTGTGGGCTCTGGCCGGGCGCGACCAGCTTGATTTTGATTCCTGGATGAAGCTCGACCTGGAGTACATCGACAACTGGTCGCTTGCCCTGGACTGGAAGATTATCCTCCGCACCATTCCGAGGGTGCTGAGCGGTAAAGGAGCGAATTGAAATGGAACTGATTCCGACGCCGGACGAAGTGATCGAGTTGCTCCGGCAGACGGGCGCACTGCGCAACGAATTCACCCGCTACAAAGGCGGGCTGTGCGCCGACGAATTTTTGAAAGTGCCCATCGCCCTTCGGTTCTATCAGTCGGCGAAGGTGTTAAACGTCGCCCTCAGCCGGATGGTGCGTTCGCACGCCGACATGCGCGCCATCATCTCCGAACTGTCCATTGTCGCGCCCGCGCCGAACGGTTTGCCGGTTGCCTACGGGATGTGCGAGGCGCTGCGAGCCAAGCAGGTGTATTGGGCGGAGCGGGAAAACGAGAACGAGCCGCAGCACTTCCTGCCCCACATGGAGACGGCGCCGGGTGAGCGCGTTCTGCTGGTGGACGACCTGCTGCAAACCGGTTCCAAACTGAAAGAGCTGAAAGGGATGGTGGAAGAGCGCGGAGGCGTGATCGTGGGGCTGGCGGTGATGGTCATACAGCCGTCGCCGGTGCTGCCGGACTTCAGCCCCATCCCCGTTTTCAGTTTGGCGACGCTGAATCCGCTACGCTACGACGAGAACGGCCCCGAGGCTGCCTGACAGAGGCCACGCGGCCCTTCAGGTCGGGCTCTCGGAGTGCTCGGCAGACACTCCCGGCGGGACGCTTTCGGCTAGCAGTGCGAGCATCGCCCGGATCACCCGCTTCTGGCGCCCGGCATCGTTTGCCGCCGCCAGCGGATATCCCAATTCGCCGTCGTGGAACAGCACCCGCGGCGGCTGCACTTTTTCGGTGATCTCCCGCAGAACGGACACCGACACCGTCGGAACGCCCGCCTTCTCAATTACGCTCTGGATCAGCCCCACGGACTGATGACACAGCGGTCAAACAGGCGTCAGCAGAACGGCGTCAACGCCGTCGTCTTGCAGCATTCGGGCCGCCTCGGGCGCGGTTTGCGACACCAGCCGGGCCGGCGCGGGGATGGAGCCCATGAAACTGAAGTGACGCGGGGCGACCGAGCCGATTTCGCCGGCCGACGCCATCTCACGTAAACGATCGAGCGGCAGCGCGACGTTTCTGTCGGCCTCGATGCCGCGCGGATCGAAGGCATCGCTTTTGTGCCCCACGCGCAAGGAAGCCAGGTCCGTTTCGGCGGGCAGGATGCGATAGGAGAAATCGCCCCCTTTGAACTTCTCGTCGAAGGGCTCCTGGCCGGGTGCGTAGAAAGCGGCGGTGGTCACCACGGCGATTTTCGAAACCGCCAGCGGCTTCCGCAGCACCGCGCCCGGGGCCCAATCGAAGCTGCGGTAGCGGTAAGCCTTCATGTACAGCAGGTAGGTGAATTTGAGGTCGGAGAGTTTGGCCATGTCCTAACGCTTCGAGGATAACGCGTCACGCGTTTCCGCCACTATCCGAAAAAGCCCCGCGGCTGGGACCGCGGGGCTTCGCTCAGAGGGGCTAACGGCGAGCTGGGTCTCGCCGTGGGATGATGTAAGTCAATGACGACTTAGTAGTTGTCTACTATAGGGCAATTCGGGTGCCAAACGCCAGAATGCAAAAAACAAGGCTTTTCAGGAGTCAGGGACAACAGAATCGGCAGGATTTTGGGTGGCAGCGCGCAAACTGAGTGAATTCACACAAACAGTTGGCCTGTTGAAGAATTAGACAGTCGGTGATCCCTCGGGCAAATCCTCATGCTGGCGGGAATTTGTCCTTCTAAATGAGGAGTGCGGATCAAAACAACGTTGCGGCGCGGGATTTTCAGCCGTACACTTTTCGCGGAAAGTTTGATGCTGGGGTGATTTTTGGGAGACTCGGGCGGATATGGTCCAGGCGGCGTCCGACAGACGATTAAGGGTTTCGAGCAAGCAGCTCGGCGCTCCAGGAGTCGTGGCCCATTCTTAAATCGTGAACCAGCCTGTAGCGGTTTCCGTCGCTGGCAATCACCTGGAAGCTCTCATATTCAGGCCCACGGACGCGGTCGGCGATCCGCTTGATGCTGAGCATGATGTCGTCAAACAAAAAGCGTAGCGGCCGCTCATCGGCACGGTAGCCGGAATACGTCTCCACACGGGATGGGATCATCAACTGATATCAATTCTATCGTTACGGTTTCAACAGGTGGACTTTTTGTCGGTGCGGGCAGGTACGCGACAGGTGGCCCTCAGGTTCGAATGGTCACCGTCAGATCGCGCCCGGGGAAGCCCGACGAGGCGTCACCGGCGGCAACGATATCCACGGACAGCACATCCCGTTCCTGCAGGGCGGCAACCCCGAATCTGCTCACAAGGGCGGAAATCAGGGTCCCTGCCGGGATGGTTAACTCCGCATACTGATCTCCGTTCCTTCGCACCACGATCTCAATATCGCCGCTGGATGCTGCCTCCTGAACTTGCGCAAATAGATCGCGAACGGCCATCGTATTGTCGGCCACGACAGGAACGGTAGCATTGGTCTCAACCCGCAGATGGCCCTCCACTTGAAGGCAGAACTGCCCGCCTTCGAGCGTTCTCAGGCCATAATCGGCCGTGTTGGTGAAGGCCTGAAAGGCCACTTCACTCGGCCCTTTCTCGTTGGTCACGAAAAACTCCGCGGCGCTGATTCTCACACCAGGCAGCCGGATGGGGAAATCCAGTTTTTCCGCTGCTGTCGTCGTGAAGAATGTTTTGGGGAAGGGAACCACGAAGACCTTTTGGACAAGCGAGTAGACGGCGCTTCCAATCGGGTGGACAGCGGCGGCGGAACCAAATACCTCTCTTTCCACCAAATACTGACCGGCCTGAAGACCATCTTCTACTACACGAAGTATTTCACCGTCAACCTGGAACAGATCATCCTTCGAGAATACGGGTTCACCGGCGATCGACACCAGGTTACTGTCCGAAGCCAGCTCGGCCGCCAGCGAGAAAGTAGTTGGAGCCTGTAATTCATCCCAGTGATGCAGGGTCAGCGTTCCGGAGCTGATCGTCAGTGTGTTTTCCAGTGTTTCAAACGAAACTCCCGTGAGGCTGACATGGCCGGCTCGCCCGAGCTCCAGCGCGAAGTACGGCTTGGGCGGGGGCAAGGCGTCCAGGCCCTCTCCTGCGGAGCCTCCGATGATCCAGTTGGTCCACGGGCTGTCAGTGGGAGACGTCTCAACGTCGTTTGCGTTCGCCGCTCGTCCGGAAACCTGGATAGTGGCGCCGTGTAAGTTAGGTATCTCGAACTCAACCTGGTCGGAATAGCTGGTAGCGCCGAAGTGCCAGGTGGGGTCGGCAATCGCGAACAGCGACGTCGTGTCGGGGACGGTGGCCCAGGGTTGGGTAACCTCTAGCATTGTCTCCGAGTTCGTGCGAATTACCCTCTCCTGCCCCCGGCCCGTTCCGCGAGTGATTACTACAAGTTTTGATTCGTACTCGCCCGAGGGTAGCAGCAGTTGGCTGTTGGTCAGTGACTGCGAGCTGGCCTGCTCAACGGCAGTTTCCGGATACGGGAGTGTCCGCCAATAGAAATTCGCATGATTATAGTTAGGGTCGGGAGGCGGAATTAATTGTGGTGAGAATCCTGTATCTGTAAAGCTGGACGGTCCAGCCGGGAACTCGCTGATGAGAAGCAGCTCGAGTGGGGAAGTTCCGCGGTAGATCCGGACACCTGTCGCGGAATCTCCAACATGAATCTCGTTGAGCGTCACCGAATAGGTATCTTCGTTGTCGCCTGTCGTTGCCTGCACCAGGAACGACAGGCCGGACTCCTGGTTTGCTGTTGAAATGCAGGTTGCTGCATAAAACAGCCGCTGTCCGCTCTTTAGAGCGCCTGCGCCTGGCGTGACCACCGCATCCAGAGACAGACGCGGCGGGATCATCCCGATGTCGGAATTTGTGTTCGGCGGCGTGAACCGAACCCGAAGGCTCGGGATGGGTGTGCCATCGGTCCCTTCATAAGCGACTTCCTCGATAGAAAAACGGGTGTGCCCGTCCACATCGAGTTCCGCTCCGCACAACGGCCGGGGAATTCCGGGACCGGTGATGACTCGTTGCCTGCTGTTGATAGCAAGAGTCGAGTCCTCGCCGTCGTTGTACCAGTCGTCATCGTGAATTTGCGCGGTCAGCCGGACGGTCTCGTGATTCACGTCGGGCGTCATCTGGACTACGCGAAATGGCTGCCTGTCGAAGCCGGCGCTCGCATAGGTGAGCGTTATGATGTCTCCCGGCTGGACACCGATGGCGCGGGCGCTGGTGCGGAACTGAGCATATAGATTTCCCCGAGTGGACTTCAACAGGGCCTGGCGCACGGCGCGTATTGCCTGGCTCGCGTGGGGAAGTCCGCTGGCGGCCAACGTCGCGGGCACTTCTTGTCCGGCCCGCGAGACATCTGAGGTGTCGACCAAGGATACGCTGTCTTGTTGAAACTCGTTGAATGCGTCCTGAAACTCCACGGTGTAGCGATTCGGAGTCTCTGAGGTCGGTCGCGACCAGATCCGCAAAGAGCTGCGTCCGTCAATTTCGCGCAGGATCCCCGAAAAGCCGTTCGTCCCGTCGCCGAATTCGTAGGCTGGCCACCCGCCATTGAGTGGTTCGGTAGCATTGCTGGTGGCCTTCGCCGTGGGATGTTGGCTTGCCAGCGTCGTCTCCGGCCGGAGCGACAGCCGGCCCTGGCTGTCGTAAGGCAAAAATAGGGAGGCACTGGTTTGGACACTCCTCACCAGATCGGAAGCACTTCGGCGGCTGCGCACCACCAGATTCGTTTGGCATCGGGGAAGTACCATCCCGTCAGAGCCAGGAACCTGGATTTCCTCCAGTTGATCGAAGTACTCCGCGGTGGAAGCAAAACTGGTTAGGTCTATTTCGTCGATTTCCCATCCGCTGCGGCGCAGCATGTCCAAAATTACCCATGCCGGATTTGAGGTGAACGCCTCATCCAGGAATTCGCCGCTTTGCGAGTAGCGTGGCAGTTTCATTCCGTCAATCAGTATTTGGACTTGCGGAAGTGGCCGCCCGTCGCTGATTCGATTGGGCACAACCAGCGACAGGTACGCGAGGCTGCCGTACGGATCGCCTAGTGGGTTCCCACTACCATCGGCGAAGTTGGAATCGAACTTCCCATTTCGGTCCCCTGCGCTTACGACTTCATACCATCCTGTCGCCGTCATGTTGGTATTTGGGCGTCCGGCCGGTACCTCGATATCATTCACTAGAACGGCTCGAATCCCTTCTACCTCTCCAGCTCCAAGAAGAACTTGCATTCGTGTCAGGTTTCCGTCGTTCCTTGCAAAAACGATTGGAGGCCGGTACCATGCCGTCCCGTAGACCAGCGGCACTACGTCGCTGTACCGTGTCGTGTTTTCTTCTACTTCACTCGCCCTGTAGTTTCGCTCCCCATAACCTCGCACGAGGATGGAAGCCGGCAGAAATTCCAGCCCTCCGAAGCGGCCTGTGGTGTTTCCAACGGCGTCCGTGGAGAACATCCCTCGCAATTCGCAGTCCGCGCGGGAGTAATTGCAGGTTTCATACGGCAAGCCATTTTGCAGATTGCCGCAGCCGCCCGGCCTGTCGGCCGAGTATCCGCATCGGAACAAAAGGGAATACTTGCCGCGTGAGCCGCCATCCAGGGCCGTCTGGCGCTCTTCCGGAGAACTGGGAAAAATCCATGGGCACCCGGCCTCAATTCGTGTCTCGGGCAGGATCACGCGCTTCAAATTCAAACGGTTGAAGAACGAGATGGTGATTTCGGTGTCGGTGATTTCTTCGGGAGGATCGGCGATTCCGGTGAAAAGTACGACCGGATCCGTTGCGGGCGCTCTCTCCACCAGATCGTAGAATAGAAATTGCGTGGTCAGCTTGGCGCCCTTCCAGCCGGAAGCCCGTTCGACCTGCATCCCGAGCCCGTCTATGTTCGAAAGGGTCAGTACCAGCTTGGATGCTCCGGTAACCGTCTCATCGAACGGGAACCGCGACTCCACCAGTTTATGCCCTGTGACTCGTGCCGCGTAGCTGACCCCGCCTACTGTGGCTGCATAAGTCGAGAAGAAAAACGTGTCCCCCGATGGCAATTGCAGGTTGAAGAGCAGTAGTGGTGTCTCCAGACACTCAAGTTCCTTGGCGTCTTTTAGATTCATCATGTCACTCTACGGGAACAATGGCGCAATCACGCGTATCTCGGTCGAAACACTGTCTGGCCCGGCGTTTGTCGACCGGATAAAATCCTGATCGAACCGCGCCCCTGCGTGAATGCCCGTGGCGGTGGTTGTCGGCTGATAAGCCGAGGGATTCGGTTGTGCCTCCACCTGCAGGCTGGAAACTGCGACTTGTGCTCCGGCCGCGCACACGATCCCGAAGGTCGAGCTCTCCACTCCCGTTATTGCCGGCAGGCTGCTGGAGAGCCAGTAACGGCGCCAGGTCGGGCGAGGAGATATCGTCAACTGCTGGCTGTCTGCAGTGCTGCGGTGAAACAAAGTCACGCTCGTAGATTGTGGGCTCCGCAGCCACAGGCTAAAACAATAACGAAAGTGCGGTGGCGCTCCGATTGTCTGAGTCAGAGACTGATCGGACTGCGCCGTGTTGCCTATCTCAAACACCGGACCTCCGCCGGGCGCTTGCTCTGTTGAATTCACAATGCTCAAATTGCCGCCCGGAGTCCACGCGGAAGAGGTCAGGTCCTGGGACGACAGCAGAAGATTGTCGGTTGGATCCAAAAACGTGAAAGTTCGCAGTCTTCCTTCGCACGCCCTGAAAAGCTCCTCCAGTTGTGCGAACTCGTCGCTGCTGATTTCGCGATAGGTAAGATTCCAGACCGCGTAATGGAACTGTGTGTCCGGGCGCCGAAAGCGAACGCTGGGTTCCGACGCCAGTAGAGTCCGGTGTTGTCGTGCTGCCTGGAACGGAAAGCAGGTCAACGCTCCGCTGCGTAGTTGAGGGTAAAAAAGCATAGGCGCCTATTTTGAGACGATCGCCACTGCCAAAGACCACCGCCCTTCACCGTCTCCTTGAATGTCCAGACGATCATCTGCCAGAAAGCAGTTCTCGTGCAGTACTCCACTGATGGGGTCGGTGAATTCCATTGGTTGTGCGGCTCCCTGTTGATCCTCGAAAAAGCGCAGTTGGGCGGCCGCTTCCTGCTCGTCCAGATCGCGCATCACGAGATTCCATCTTAGTTCGGCGTCCTCGGTCTTTCGAAAACGTTGCTCCGTCCCGTCTACGAACTGCAGCACTGCTGTGCGGTAAGAGATTTGTTTTTGAATTGGAAACTGGCAGGGTGCGCCAGTGCGTAAGCTCGGTAGCGTTGCCATAGTTTAACCCTCGAGGATGACGTCGTTCAGCGTGTGCGACTCCAACAGGGCCCGCCGGACTGCCTGGGCAATGTCATCGCTGTGGTCCATGAAGGACTGGGAATCGAGTGCCTCCACCCGGATGGTGACCGGCGCCGAGCGAATGATGTTTCCTCCGGAGGCCGCGGCCGCTGGGAGCGCTTCGTTCTGGGATTGCACCGGTGAATACGCCTGCCCTCCCAGAAAACCGGTGTACTGCACCGGCGCTGGAGGTGAATAAACTGGCAGCGGCGCGTAGGTTGTTTCTTCGCCGCCTCCGAAGAGCTTTCCAAACAAAGAAATGAGTGGCGACAGTCCCAAGGCCCCGCCAAACACGCCAAGTAGGGACTTGCCTACGTTGCTGGCCAATCCACTGCTCCCGGAGGAGGCGACAACCTGGCTGTTTTCGCTGATTGCGGAGGTGTTGACGCTGGTCGCTTGAGTTTGCATCCTGAGCGCGTCAATGAGTTCCAGCGCCGCGTCGCTGCCACCCGCCGCGGCCTGGTCCGATTCGGACGGCGGCCGCGCCGATAGCAGCACGTCCAGCCGCTGGCTGTCGATGCCGCTGTTCGTGGAATCGGCGTCGCTTTGTGGCTTCTCGAGGACATCGCCGCCGGGCTCCGTCGTCGTTCGTCCTGAACTCAGGCGCCCGAGTGTCGAATTCATCCCGCTCAATCGCACTGCGTCCGCGACGATCTCATCGAGTGTTTGAGTTGTGGGCATCTAGTATCTCGCTCCGCTCTACTTCCATGAGAGTCAGGAATGCTTCCATGTCTCGGCTGGACATCTCTTCATTGAGCTGACAGCCCGCCGTCTTCCAAATGTAGTAGCGGTCCAGCCAGGCAACGCTAGCCGCCGAAATAATGCAAATCGGGCAGCGATCGACAATAATGTCCCGATGCGCCCACACGATTGTTTCCGAATTGTCGCTGTCTTGCCCGCCGTCGTGCATCGCGCAGTTCCGAACTGACTCCAGACCGGCACGGCGGCAACTGTCGCACTCCCACGCGGTCTTGTTCGCGCGACTGAAGTGGAAGGCGACTAGCAGTTTTTTCTTTCTGCGGCGCTCAACCCGCATTCGGCGCGGATTCTCTCAAGAATGCCCTGAACCAGTTCATCCGGCCCCCGTTCGATCAACGATTCGACCGTTGCCGGCTCTCCATTGATTTCAAGGCCGGAGACGCTGACCAGGCCCCACCGGAGATAGATCTCGTCCGCCTTACTACAGAGGTGGCTGGCCGTCGCCTGGTCCGCGGCGCTTGCGCCCGCTCTGTGGAACTGGACTTTGCGGGCCAGGTCGCTCAGCTTCTCGGTAAGCTCCACCCGCGCGCCAAGAGAAACGCGGCGCAGCGTGTACGCTACGCCGGGAAACTTCTCGCTCTGGATTGCACACGTGCTTCGATAGTTCATCCGTTTACCCAAATGCCACATATACTTCGTCGTTGAAGTAACCATGAGCGCGGCAGGATTGGAAGTTCCAGCGCAGCCGGTTCTCGCTGTCGTCGAACTCCGGCACCTCGGGAACGAAGGTAGGAATGTAGATTCCGCAAAACTGCCCCTGTGACTGGCCGAGTTGGAACATCAACCCGATCGGTGACCGTTGACGCGCAGACTCGTACAGCGATAGGGTCAGGTCGTCGCGGCGAGCGTAGATCTCGAAGTTGACCGCCACTTCACGGTCTCCCGGTACCAGGCACGCCGGTTCGTTTATCCCGAATTCCTTCGCCCGCATGTCGATGTTGTTGCTGACCGTAATCTCAGCGCTCCCCAAAGTTGCCAGCCGCGATGGCCCACTCCCGATCCAGGCCTGGCCGAGGTGTCCGGGAATGACGTCGAAGGAAAGTTGCTGCATCTCCGGTTCGGTGGGAAAGGCCGACAAGCCCGCCTGACCCGCCTGAAATGTCCGGTTGTCCACCGTTCCGCATGCGAATCCCGTGGCTGTGAATTCCTGGTAGTCGCCATTCACAGTCATCTTCAGTTTGTCGACACAGGCTCCTCGGACTACGCGCTGGACTGAGGTCTCCGGGCTCCAGAAATCGAACAGCGAAAAGCTCGGCAACTCTGTTTCGAGCGCATATGACGCGCATGCTCCAAGAACATTGCCGGCGTCCGGTGCAGCCGTCAATGGCGCATTCAACCCTACTTCGCTTTCGTCGGTCACCGACGAGACAAAACGCAACTCGCCGTTGTACGTGATTGCGTTACCAACAGACAGCCCGTGTGGCTGCTGAAATCGAATGGTCGTCTGCGTGGCGTTCGCGACGGTTCCGCCACCGAAGATGAAAGGGCTTGCCCCGAGCGCGGCCTGGAACACGGGGCCGTATGCCGGAGTACTCGCCCCCTCCGAAAGAGCGGTCAAGTAAGAGCGCAGCTCATACCGGGTTTCAAACCGGAGTTCCTTCGGCAATCCGAAAAACGTTCGGCTGCCCGTCTTGTCTCGGCGGTTTCGGATCTCCGGAGTCTGTTGCAGCCGCAAGGACACCCCAGGTATCCGGCATTCGCTGCCGACCGCCGGAATTTTACCGAAGTTCGGTTCCAGGGCGGTATAGAATCTGTTGGCACTTGATGATATGTAGCAGGACATTTGGATCAAGCTTTCCTTGAAAATCTGTCGAAATCTGGTTGCCGGGGTGGCCCTCCAGCGACCGAAGCGTTCTTTGCGGCAGGGTCCGGCGCTCGCGGTACGGCCTGGTCCTGCAGCTTCCTGATTCGAGAACTGCTAGTTCGTGTGAACCTCGAGGTCGAACGACACCCGCGCGGTTTTCAGAAACCTCTTGCCGCCCGGACGCAGCGCGCCGTAAGCCACCTCGTAGCAGCCGGGGTAATATATCCCATCGCCCCAGTTGCCTTTCGAATCTTCGAGCAGGCTGACGATGGCATCGACATACGTCTGCGTCTGGTCCTCCAATCCCTCGGCCCTGTCGCTTGAAACTCGCGCCTCCACCGCAATCGACGCTGTGCCGGAGAACCGTGAGAATTTTTGCTTGAGCGTGTTTTTGACCCGTTCGCAGTGAACCAGCAACACGGGATAGTGAGTGCCGGGGATCTTTTCCGCCAATTCGATGGAGAGCGACTGCCACAGCACTTGCTTTTCGTCAATCTGCTCACCCACAGATCCATCGCTGGCCGATACCTGCGCCAGTTTGGCATTGAGAGATCCAACGTCAATTAGCCGCGTTAGCGCGGAACGAATCGCCGTCCTCAGTATCGGAGTCATGGTTCCTTACCCTCTTCGAAGCCGCCGTCTTGGCCTTACAATTGAGTCCGGCTCCTGTCCGTTCGTAGGTGTCCGGGTATCTGTGGCCAGTGTCTGCATTACGAACACTGCTGTTCCCTGTTGCGGCGTCGGATTCTGCAAAGCAAGATCCGCGCCTGATAGCCCCGCGTAGAGATTCCACCCGTCAGCGTCCTCCGCCAGCGACGGCGCGACAACCTGAAGAGTGTGGTTGTCGGGCGCGGAAATCGCCGTGATCTCGCTGGCCTCCCCCTCTTCTCCTGTTCGAGTTGCCGACACGGCGAGAAAGTAAGTTGTCGCCGGAATAGGCCCGGCCAAAATAACTGTGCCCGGCGGCTTCGGGCGGGGAATCGGCTTCATTACCACCGGGATTCCACCGTGTATGTAGTCGTCGCGGGCGCTCTCGGACAAATGTTGGTAATGTTCCCACCTCTTCCCGTACCTGTCGTTGAGCTGGCTGTGGTAAATATCTCGATAAACCTGCGCCAGTGTCTCCAGGGCGTGCCAGCGCTGAAGGCGGGCGTCTGCGACGATGTTCTCCGCCGTCGGACCGCCGGCTGAAGCGGCGAATGGCCAGCGAGTGGATTCGTCCTGCAACTCTTGGCCAAGACGATAGGCGATCTCCTCCCTCGCCAGATCGAGCTTCTGCAGCAAATCGATCTCTTCGGTCCTCGCAACGTCGATTAACCCGGCGTCCAGTCTCGTTAAGTCATTGATGCCGGCCAGCGTTCCATCTTTCAGGAGTGCCATGGGTCAGGGGATCCCTTCCTTTATTTCGTCGGCCGGCCGGATGCCTTGGCGCCCCTTCCCGGGTTCCCTGATGGAACCTTGGGACTGCCGCCCTCCGGCTCGGTCTGTCCAAGGGCCGTTAAGTAAGCCGCCCGTTTTTCACTTTGAAATCTCGACGCCTCCTCGGGAGTTGCGAAACGTGCCTTGTCCTCCACCACCAGCTTGCAGGCAAGATACCGTGGAGCCTCCATCACTACGCCGCCCTTTCCCCCGGTCGCTGTTTCGAGGCTCACAACCACGGCGTCCCGCCCTTCAATTTGTTGCTCGAGTGCTCGAATTTTCCGAAAATATGTTTTGGTATCCATGGTGAGTCTCCTGGGATCGGCCCCGGTCGTTTTGGCCGGGGCCGTCCTCGACTAGCTCAACACCTGCACGCCGGCAGTGTTGCGCAGCACGGCGGCGCCGTACAAAACGTCCACCGTAAACTGCTGTGCCAGTGTGTTGGGTTGGTAACTCATGATCACGCGCATCCCGAAGTTGCCCAATTCGGCATACTCGGCAATGGCGCCCGTTCCGGGAAGCGGCTTGGGGAGGCGGCGAACCACCAAGCCGAGGGCATTCTTCGAAAACGCGAGGTTGTAGGTCGTGGTCGGTCCCGTCCCGACCTGTTTGACGAACTGAGAACGCAGAACGAAGAAATCCTTCAGCCTGCCCACGGTTCCATCCAGAATTGCGCGCAGCCCGGCTTCCCCGGCGCTCCCGTACTCGCTGAAACGAGGGATCTGCCGCAGTTGCGAGTAGCTCGCGGCGTCTACCACCAGATATTTCGGCTCCGATGCAGGCACCTTCGCCTGGAACAACGTGGTCTCTGCCGCATCCACCGCGGCCTCGTCGAGAGCGACTCCGGCCGTTCCAACCGGCGTGTTCGCTGAGAATTCGGAATAAAGGTTCAGCAGGTCGCCCTCGATTCGTTCCGCCAGCGCGATCATGGCCGGCTCCATGTATAACTTCAGAAGGTCCGGAACCGCCAGGATCTTGGTCACGTCGGGTATCTGGAAAGTGGCTTCGGCGTGTGTGTTCAGAGTGATCTGGGCATTTCCGACGTCCGGGCTCTGAGTCTGAACGGTTCCGCCTTCCGCCAGGTTGTTCGCGGTCAGGGTTGGAGGGATCGCGATGTTGATGGTATCGCCCGCCTGGGAGATGCTGGGCTCGAAATCACGATTGACCAGGTTACCCATAACCAGGTTTCCCATCAGGCAAGGCAGCGCGTCAACGGCTACCAGCTTGACAATCGCATTCGCAAGATTCGCTGAAGTAATAGCAGACATTCGTCTGGTTTGCTCCTGTTCAATGTTGGGATTTGTTGTTAAGTAACCTGCTTCTCTCCCCCATTCAACTCAGGGCGTGGTTGGAAACCCGCGCTGACAGCTCAACGACGGAACATGTTCCTTCCGCTAAGCCGCTGCTCCGGCCTCCCGCCATTCCCTGGCTGACAGTTGAAGAGAAATGCAGGTTAGTACTTCAAAAACGACTCGGCGGCTGCCTCGGCAATTTGCTGCCGGACGCGCTGAAGCTCTTCAGGGTCCATTCCGGGCCTGATCTGTTCCAAGCTGATTCGACCTGCGCTCCGTTGTCCTGCACTCGCCGCCGGCGAAGTGCCGGAGCCTCCCGGGATACGTGCCGGAAGAAACTCTGGATTCTCGTTGACGAATTGCTTCACGAAGTCCGTCAATCCGACCGGCTGCTCGTTTGAAACCACGAACAGAGCTCCGTCGTCGGAGCGGCGTACATCGTCCCTGATCGCCCGAAAAGCCAGGTCGACCTTGGCGACGCCCATCTTCTGCAATTCACCCTTGATCTTCGAATGCCGGTCGGCCTCCTCCGCCATTTTCCGGCTGCGCTCATTCTCCTTCACCAGCTCGTTGACCCGCCGTTCCAGCGATTCCCTGCGCTTGCGTTCTTCCACCAGCTCTGCCTTGTACGCGGGTTCGACGGTCTTCTTCTGCGACTCTACGAACTCGCTGATAACGTCGTTGACGATGCTCCTGAGTTTGTCCTTCTGCAGGCTATCGTCGTTGTTCGACACGTCCTGTGTGTCCTGCATCTCACTCCTTTTCCGAACCCCGGAATCCGTTATGTTCGATCTCCTGCGTGATGGCGTCTTTCAGTTCCTGCGGTGCGTCGCAAAGGTACTTCAGCGCCAGCTTTTTGAATAACTCTTGCGTTAATGTGGGGGATGAAATTCCCATGGACAGTAACTGTGTCGCGTCCGTGAGTTCTGACGTAAAATCTCCGATGTCGAATTCGTCGAGGCCGGAAGCATGAACCGACAATCTGTCCTGTCTGGCGTCGGCAATGTTGCGGGCGATGCGATTGATCATGCCTTTCAGCGCGTCGCCGAATCCCCGCAACACTTCCTGCGTTACGGCGTAGTCTCTTTGCTTGCTCAAACCCGACGAGCTCGCCGATGTCGAAAACGCGCCGCCCGCCTGGTGCAGGAGATAGCAGACACGGTAGATCTCCTCCTTGAGGCGATCCAGATTCCGGGCCGCGATCTCGTAGACATTCCCCTCCGGCTCTGTCCAGCCGAACCGGTCCTGGGCGCCCAGTTGGATGTAATAAGATTCCCCTACGATCTGATCGAACTCGCGGTCGGAGTAAACCACCGGCATCGCAAACAACCCCATGGTCAGCGCCCACCCCAGAGCGTTTGATTTATTGAAATGCTCCAGTTGTATGGGCGCCGCGCGATTCATCAGCCACATCGACGAGGTGAAATCGAGTTCAAACAACGGGACCTTGCCGAGTTTCGCGAATCCGTGCGGACCTTCATCGACAACTGTCTCGACCGTTTCGCGCCCTTTTCCCTCCGCCCGTTCAAAAACCGAGTAAGCATTGGTGTCAAAGCGTATGAAACGGCGGCGGCGTCCTCGCAGGTGTGGCTCCAGTCGCTCTTCTTCTCCGATCGGTAATTCCAGAACAATCCACCTGTAATCGCCCCTGTCGTCTCGTTCCCAGTCGATCAGTTGTTCCACCGTGTACCGCACCAGGTATGCCCGCGACAAGCCTGCCTGGTCTTCCTCCGCCTTCGTCACATAGGGAGCCGTTCGGCGCGGAAAATCGACCAGAACATAAGACTTTCCGGTGACCTGCGCATCCACGAAGACGCGTCGGAAAAAGTCGCTCACGCCGGTTCCTCGCCGGTCGCAGTCTTCGGTAAACGCGTTAAAATATGCCCGCGCGGGATCGTCGTCGCCCGCTATCGACAGAACGGGTTCGCGCCGGAACAGTGTCGCGGCGTACCAGTCGATGATCGCGCCAATATAGTTCTCGTAATACGCCCGGCTCAGCCGCTCTGCGTACACTTCACTTGGCTCGTGGTGCCGCTGCGCTAGGTACTCCCCCGCCATCAGGCAAAATTGCTCACCGCCGGCGTAAAGGTCGCGATACTTCTTCCACAGGGGTAGCAGCGGTCGTCTTTCCGGATGTTCCTCGATTGTCGGTGGCCTCATATCGGATTGCGTCCCTCTATTCCGCTTACCGCCGTCATCTTCATCGCAGCGGAACCATTAGCGGTTACTGCTATGAGCGGTTTCGTCAAATCAGTCGCCTCTTCTCGTTTGTGCGTGGCTTGTGCGAACGGTACTCCTCCCACAGCATGTATCCCAATGCGTCTGAAAGATGCGTCAGTTGTTTGTCCTTGGTTTTGTCGATCTCGCAGGTGCCTTCCTTGTAGCTGACCGTTTCGAGATCTTCGATCAATCGTTCGCACCGCGCATCGACTCGCAAATGTACGGCTCCGTCTGCCGACCGCAGTTTGCTGTTCACCAGCTCTATCCGGTCGCGCACCGAAGGGTTTGAATCCGGCACCCGCAACTGGAACGGCCGGATCCGCTTCTTCAAAAAAAACTGCCGGATCATTTCGAAGTCTGTAGTTCCGGCAGTCTGTAGCCGTTTACCGGTGGCGTCGCCATAGATCAGCACTCCGGCGGCATGCTTCCCGAATCTCTCGAAAAATCGTTCGCACGCGTCCGTCGTACTCACCCGGTGCAAAACAATCTCGTCCAGGACAATAACTTCCTCGCCCTGAAGTTGCGCCACGATCGAACACATCGGATCGACATTAAAGTCCAGGGCCCACCGCAACGGCAGGCCCGGGTCGAGCGCTGTTGGTTGCGTGTTGGCCGCCCTTTCAAACGACGCATACACCCGGTTGTCGTCCGCCGTCAGATACTCTCCCAATACCTCCTGCTGGAAAAACGCATCTGAGTAGTTTGACCGGAGCTGCTCGTAGAAATCGGGAACCGCCGTCAAAAGATGCCGGTTCTCGAATGCCTTGGCCCGGAAAAGTTCAAAACCTGATCTGGTCCTTTCTACAAACTTCTTGAAGACCCAGTCGCGCCCTTTCGGCGTCCAGACGCTGAAACCGCACAGGCGCTTGGCCTTCGGGTCCCGCAATCTCGCCTGCAGTCGGTCCCACGCCTCCGGCTTCACGTATGTCAGTTCGTCCACCCCAAACCACGCGAGGTTCGTGCCGCGAAGACGTTCATAATCCTCGAGCGATCGGAACAGGACCCGTGACATCGTGTCCGTTAATGTCAGTACGTTTTCCGCCCGTTGTAGTTCGTAGGGAATCCGGTTCCCCTCCAGCACCTCGACGAGTGCGGTCTGTGTCGCATCCCGCAGCATCGGATACGTCGGTGCTCCTAGGAGCCCCGTCCTTCCCGGATTCTGGTAACACAGCTTGATCGCTTCCTGACACAGTGCTTGGCTCTTGCCTGATCCCACCGGCCCGGAGTAGCCCTTGTAGCGGGCTGTTGAGGAATGGAATCTGGCTTGTGTCGGAAGCGGTGCATAGCTGATATTACGGTTGATGGTTACTCGCTCGACGGTTCGACCCATCGCACGATGATCTCCTTGGGCCTGCTGTCCTCCAACTCGCGCTGAAAACTGATAAGTTTTAAAAATTCGCTAATATTGCCGGAAGTGTTATTTGGGTTCGCCAATCGTTCACTAAGATTAAATAAAATTTGATCGACGGCCTTTTCGATGACTCCCTGTTCTGTTCTTTCTTCGAGAATGCGTTTCACAGGTCTGCTGGCGGCTCTGGCGTCCACCTTGGTTTTCTTAATTTTGACCGTTTCTGCCCCCATGGTCGTCTTTGTTAACTCCCCCTGTTGCCGCTTGGCGGCCTTTCTGACCCAAAGCTATCACTGGTGCGTCTCCAAGCCGCTTCAAGAACAATTCAGACTGATGAAAACAAATACGATATTGTGCAAAAAGAAATGTCACTCCCGTTTCCCGCCGTAGTGAATCGGGCCTTTCGCGCTACACTCCCGCCGGCCGGCTCCAACCCTTGAAGCTCCATTTCCGCTACGCTGGGATAGAGCTTGGAACCGGTCTGCGTTCGGCGTCCGTCGAAACCGAGTCGCTGCCGCGAGCTAAGGATTCGTTTGATCCTCGTACAACACGTCTCGAAATGTTATCGACGCTACAAACAGCCCTGGCGTCGCCTGCTTGGCGCGTTCAGCGGTCGGGGTAAGCCCGCGGAAGTCTTTTGGGCGTTGCGCGATGTCAACCTGCAGGTTCAGCCAGGCGAGTTCGTCGCCATCATCGGCCCCAACGGCTCCGGCAAAAGCACGCTTCTTCAGATCATTTGCGGCATTGTTCAGCCGACCTCCGGACGGGTGAAAACCAAAGGCCGTATTGCCGCCCTGCTGGAACTGGGAGCCGGATTCAACCCCGAGTTCACCGGTCGGGAAAACGTCCGAACCAGTTGTGAGATCCTCGGCCTCGCGCCGCGCCAGATTGAAGCTGCCTTTCCGGGTATCGAGAGTTTTGCTTCCATAGGCGACTTCATCGACCGCCCGGTTAAGGAATACTCCAGCGGCATGTATGTCCGCCTGGCTTTTTCCACCGCCATCCACGTCGAGCCCGAGATCCTCGTCGTCGACGAGGCGCTGGCCGTTGGTGACGCCGCCTTCTCCAACCGGTGCGTCCAAAAGTTCGAAGAGCTGCGCCAGAGAGGTGTCACTGTTCTGTTCGTGTCGCACGATCTCGGGTTGGTGAAGCGTCTTGCCGACCGTGCCGTTCTCATGCTCGGCGGCCGCGTGCAAATGTCTGGCCTGCCGAAGGAGGTGGTGGATTACTACATTGGCTTGGTGCTGTCGTCCGGTCGGACGCCCGCACTCGCCCCCACCGACGCTAGCGCCGATCTGGCTGGCAAACATCGCCACGGTGATGGCGCCAGCCGCATCGACGGCATTGAAATTCTGAATGCGCACGGCAACCGCACGGATGTCCTGCGCCTGGGCGAGGAGATGTGCGTGCGCATCCGCCTGCGGTTTGAATGTCCTGTCTCCGATCCGATGGTCGGCATCCTCATCCGCAACCGGCTGGGCATGGACGTTTTCGGCACCAACACCCGCGTGGAAGGCAAGTCCCTGGGGTCTTTCGAGACAGGTGAAAGCGTACTGGTCGAATTTCGCTTCCCTTGCTGGTTCTCCGGACAGGAATTTGCGGTCACGGTCGCCGCGCAACACCCCAGCGGTCTGAGCCAGGATTGGATCGACGACGCCGTCTCTTTCCAAGTGGTGACGGAGAAGAACCTGGCCGGCGTGGTCGCGCCGCCGGTGTCAATCCAGGTCACCCGCTGACCCCGCGCCTGTTTAGCGCCAGCTCCTGCCGCGCCGCGCTAAAGTGAGTTATGCGTCTTTCGGAAATCCAGGCCGCCCTTCGTGAGGAGTCCCTCGACGGTTGGTTGTTTTTCGACCACCATTTCCGCGATCCGATCGCCTACCAGGTTCTCGACCTCGCAATACCCAACGCTCCCACGCGCCGCTGGTACTATCTGATTCCCGCCGCCGGCGAACCTCGCAAGCTCTCCCATCGCATCGAGCCCAACGTGCTGGACCCTCTGCCCGGCGCCAACAGCCTGTATGCCGGATGGCGCGAGCAGACCCAGGGTCTTTCCAGCCTCCTCCACGGAACGAAGCGGGTCGCCATGCAGTACTCGCCAAACTGCGCCGTGCCCTATGTGGCTATGGTGGATGCGGGCACCGTCGAGTTCGTCCGGTCGTTGAACGTCGAAGTCGCCACCTCCGCCAATCTCGTGCAATTGTTCCAGGCCGTCTGGACCGACGACATGCTCGCTTCCCATCTCAAAGCCGGCCGCCTGGTCGACGAAATCCGGCGTGAGGCGTTCCGCAGGGTCTCCGAAGCGGTACGGGCGGTACGCCGCATCGACGAATACGAAATCTACAAATTCATCCGCGAAGGCTTCGACAAGGCCTCGTTGACCACCGACCACGGCCCCATTGTCGCCGTCAACGAAAACGCGTCCAACCCCCACTACGAACCGGACCAATCCACCCACCGCCAGATATTTCCGGGCGATCTCGTTCTCATCGATCTCTGGGCCAAGCTCCGCAAGCCCGGTTCGGTCTATTACGACATAACCTGGACCGGCTATTGTGGCGCCAGCCCGCGTCCCGATATTGTTGCCACCTTCAGCATCGTGCGTGAAGCCCGCGATCGTGCCGTCCGTTTTGTAATTGATGCGGTGGCGGCTGGCCGTCCGATCCGAGGGTTTGAGGTCGATGACGTGGCGCGCGGCTACATCGTCTCCTGCGGCCACGGCCGCGACTTCTTCCACCGCACCGGCCACTCCATCGGGACTGACGTCCACGGCGTCGGCGCAAATATGGACAATCTGGAAACCCACGATGAGCGCCGCATCATTCCGAACACCTGTTTTTCTGTCGAGCCCGGCGTCTACCTCGAAGGCTTCGGCGTTCGCTCGGAAGTCAATGTTTTCGTCGGCGCCGACAAGGCCTTCGTCACTGGAGAGACTCAGGAAAACCTGCTGCTGCTGTAGCAGTTCCCGGTCTGCGGTCTTCCTCGTTTCGAATTCAGACTCAAGCGCCTGAAAACCGCGCCACTCCCCCGGAATGGTAAAATCCATTACCGGTCCCGACTTAAGAGAGGCGAAGGAGAAATGCACGATCAGTCTGTCTACCCACCCAACCAGGAATTCATCGACCACGCTCGCGTCGCCGGAATGGATGCCTACCGCGAGATGTACCGGCGCTCGGTGGAGGCGCCGGAAGAATTCTGGGGAGAACTTGCCGAAAAGGAAATCCACTGGTTTCAAAAGTGGAGAGACGTCTTCGAATGGCACCCTCCTTTCGTGAAGTGGTTCGTCGGCGGCAAAACCAACGCTGCCTATAATTGCCTCGATCGCCATCTGCAGACGGACCGCAGGAACAAGCTGGCCATAATCTGGGAAGGCGAGCCGGGCGACCAGCGGATGATCTCCTACCAGGAGCTCCACCGCCTCGTCTGTCGTTTCGCCAATGTTCTAAAAGCCCGTGGCCTGAAGACCGGCGACCGCGCCATCGTCTACATGCCGATGATTCCCGAGCTGCCCATCGCGCTGCTTGCCTGTGCGCGCATCGGCGTCACGCACAGCGTCGTATTCGGGGGCTTCTCCGCCGAGGCTCTGAAGGCCCGCATTCAGGACCTTGGAGCCAAAGTCGTTATCACCGCCGATGGCGGCTGGCGCCGGGGTAGGGAAGTGCCGCTCAAAGGCGCGGTGGATGAGGCCGTCGCCGATTGCCCGTCAGTTGCCTCGGTTATTGTTTGCAAACGTACCAGCTCGGATGTAACCATGACGCCGGACCGCGATTTCTGGTGGCACGATCTCGACCGGGAAGTCACCGACGTCTGCTCCGCCGAGTCACTCGATTCCGAGCATCCCTTGTTCGTCCTCTACACCTCCGGCACCACCGGGAAACCCAAGGGAATCCTGCACACCACCGGGGGCTACCTGCTTCAGACCACCATGAGTTCCAAGTGGGTGTTCGACCTGCGCGAACAGGACACCTACTGGTGCAACGCCGATATCGGCTGGGTCACCGGCCACAGCTACATCGTGTACGGACCGCTATCGGCTGGCGCCACCGTTGTCATGTACGAAGGCGCGCCCGACTATCCCGCCTACGACCGCTGGTGGCGCATCGTCGAAAAGTACCGCGTCAGCGTTCTTTACACTTCCCCCACCGCCATCCGCGCTCTCATCCGCCAGGGCGAAAAATGGCCGGAAATGCACGACCTCTCCAGCCTCCGTCTGCTTGGCTCCGTGGGGGAACCCATCAACCCCGCCGCCTGGGAGTGGTATCACCGCGTCATCGGCAAAGGCCGCTGTCCCATCGTGGACACCTGGTGGCAGACGGAAACGGGCTCCATCATGATTTCGCCCCTTCCGGGTGCAACGCCGCTGAAACCGGGCTCGGCCACCTTCCCGATGCCGGGCATCCTGGCGGAGGTGGTTGACATGCAGGGCCAGCCTGTCGAGCGAGGCAAGGAAGGTTTCCTGATCGTGAAACGCCCCTGGCCCAGCATGATCCGCTCCATCTGGGGCGACCCGGAGCGCTACAAGTCGCAGTATTTCGATCGCTTCGACGGTGTCTACTTCACCGGCGACGCCGCGCGCCAGGACGAAGAGGGGTACTTTTGGATCCTCGGCCGTGTCGACGACGTCATGAACGTCAGCGGCCACCGTCTCAGCACCATGGAAGTCGAAAGTGCGCTGGTCCGGCACAACGCAGTGGCCGAGGCGGCGGTTGTCGGCAAACCGGACGAGATTACCGGCCAGGCGGTGTGCGCTTTCGTAACCTTGAAGCAAGGCTACGACGATCACCGACAGATCGCCGCCGACCTGCGCGATTGGGTCGCCCACGAGATCGGAAAATTCGCCCGGCCTCAGGAAATCCGTTTTGCCGAGGCGCTCCCGAAAACCCGCAGCGGCAAAATCATGCGCCGCCTGTTGCGTGAAATCGTCACCTCTCACGAAGTCAAGGGCGACGTCACCACTCTGGAAGATTTCGCCGTCGTCACCACGCTCGCTTCAGGGCACGACGAGGATTAGCCTTCGGCGATTTCGGAAAATTCGATTTCGAGCACCGAACCGCAATCCACGCACACCGCCTGTCCATCCTCGAGCAGATAGACGTTGATCGATTCACACGTCGCGCACTGGCACGTCGGACCCGTCGTGTCGCGCTCCCCGGCCGGCGCTTCCGCCATCGTCTTGCGCCCGGTGGCGCGTGTCACCGGCTCGAACGTGGTTTGGCACGAGCCGCAGACGTGGTTGAAGCAACACTTCGGCTCGCAACTGTAGAACACGTCCGCCGAGCCGCACTTGGGGCAGATAAAACTGAGAGGTGTCGTCGTCATTGCAATTCTCTCCGGCTATCGAAACTCGATGGCCACCAGGTCTCCGGTGCGAGCCTCTTTGTTCACGGTTCGAAACTCCGCCACCACCGGCACCGCGTCCTGGGCTCCGCAGCTCAGCTCACGCTGCGCCGTACCGCTGTTGCGGATGCGGACGTTGTTCGGATTGGACACCGTAAGCGTCCACGTGCCTTGCTCCGTTCTTACAGCCAGTACCGGCTGGCTCCCGCCACACGTCACCTGAATCAATGTGCCTTCAATCGTCGTGTCGCCCCGCGGCGGGTTCCAGCTTTCGGGCACCACCACCTCGGGGCGCACCGCTGGCGGGGTGGGGGCTTTCGTGGCGATCAACTGAAGCGCTGCCCGCGCGCGGTCTTCTTCGTAGGGAGAGTTCGCCGTGCGCAAAGACAGCAGTGCGGCGTGGCGGGCGCGATCCTGTTGGCCCAGTTCGTGGTAAGCCAGTGCCAGGGCGTGCCAGAACGACGACTGACGCGGCAGCACCTCGGTGGCTGCGCGGAAATGTTCCACCGCCTCCTCGTGCCGCGATTTGTCTTCGGCCATCAATCCCAGAAGAAACTGCGCCTCGGCGTAGCGCGGATTCAGTTGCACCGCTTTTCGAAGCAGCTTTTCCACCTGCTCGCGCCCGTCGCCCCGGTCGCGCAGCAGCATCGCATATTCGAAATAAACCTCGGCGCGCTGCGTTCCCAATTCGATCGCCCGCGCCAGGCGCTTCTCGGCCTCGCCGTAATCGCTGTCGCGCAGCGCGACCAGGCCGCGGGCTGTCTCCAGCACGGAAGAATCCGCTCCATTTTTCCCCAGGTCCTTCAGAATCTCACGGCTTAAATCATCTTTTCCGACGTATCTCGCCAATTCGCTCAGCTCAATTTGTGCCTCTTGATCGTTAATGGGCGCGGAATGGATCGCCGGAGCCGCGCTGGTATCGGGAAAGGGAACCTCGCTCACCGGAAACCGGCCCACCGCTACGTATCGCCGCAACTCGGGCAAAATCCGGTCCAGAGGCTGCCCGAACGCATTCGCGAATGCCTCGCGCGCTGGCGTGCCGGCGCTCATTTGGGCCGCGAAATCCGGCAGATGGTCCCGATACCGCGCGTCCGATTGCAGCATGTGGACCAGCGCCCAGCTCTCGGCGTAAAAAATGCCCACGTGGCTGGCTTCGTTGTAATACATCGAATTCGGCGTAACGCTCCATAATTCGTCCCCATCCAGCCATTTGAGCGTCTTAAGGGCCTCCAAGTGCTCCTCAATTGGCCTTCCCAGGATCAGTTTGCCGTCGCGGGCTTCCAGCGTGGAATAGAATTCGGCGGTGCCTTCCTCCATCCAGCATGGAAGCACCACAGAGGAGTGGTTTAGCACCAGGTGAGTGGACTCGTGGTAGATTGTCCGCCGTAGCTTGTTCGGGTTGTTGAAAGTGACAATGTAGTCGCGTTCCGGAGAGCTCTGGTAGAAGCCTTTCGTAAGCGGTGACGTCCGGTAGGGCGCAAAGTCGGCTTCCCGGCGGAACAGAATCATGCGCACGGGCAATGGCGCGCCGTCGGCAAGCGCCGGAGAACTCGCGAATACCGCCCGGATATCCAGCAGGTATCGTAAGGCCCGTTCGGCCACGCCGCTGCCGGCGTCGCTGACCACCTCGGTTTTGCCGGCGCTGGCCCGCACCCATTCGCTGCCCGCGGCATGCGCCGTTGGGACGCCCAGCCACGCGAAGGCCATTATTACAAAATACCGTCTGCCTGTCGTCACCGTAAATCGTTCCGCTCCTCCAGTATAGGATTCATAAGAACTTTCGATTGGACCAGACTCGGGACCATGATTACTCTGGTATCGAATGGCAACGGTGACGACAAACATGGAGCCCACGACGTCTCAGGTAACCCTGCTGCACAGAATCAGCAGCATTGTCAGTTCTGAGCTGACGCTGGATGAAATGTTGGGAGAGATCGTTGGACTGACGGCGCAGGTGACCGATTGCGACGCCTGCCTCGTCTATCTCATCGACCTGGAGACGAACCAGATTGTCTTAAGAGCCTCGCAGGTGCCGCACGCCGCCGAATTGGGTATTCTGAGCATCCCCATGGGCGAAGGCATTACCGGTTGGGTCGCCGAGCACAAGTCGGTTGTTTCTCTGCCGGCAAAGGCGGAGAACGACAGCCGGTTCAAGAAGTTTCCGTCGCTGGTCGAAGACACTTACGAAGCGTTTCTTTCAGTCCCCCTGGTGAGCGGCGGAGAAGTGATCGGCGTCACCAACGTCCACCACCGCGAGCCCCACGCGCACACGCCCGAAGAAATTGCCCTGCTCACCTTTGTGGGCGAGCAGATGGGCGGAATCATTTCGAAGGCCCGCCTGCAGGAAGAAAACTTGCGGCTTCAGCAAGAGGCTCTCGAAATGAAGCGCCAATTGGAGACCCGCAAGTTGGTCGAACGGGCTAAAGGAATATTGCAGTTCCGTTACAACCTGACCGAGGAAGAGGCCTATCTGCGGCTGCGCAACGAAAGCCGCCGGCTGCGCCGCCCCATGCGCGATCTCGCCGAAGCCATCATTCTGGCAGAAGACCTGAATCGCCGCGGCGAGTTGCGCGAACGCCCGAACGCCGACGCCGAGGTTGACTGAGTTTCGTTTGCACCCAGCCGATTGTTTACCCGCCGGCAGGAACCGGCAGTCCTCCGTTTGACGACGGGTGGCGGTTCCTGTCGCCCTCTTTATTGCCGTTACACTGGGTGTTTGGTCCCGTTTAATCCTCTATTTCGAAATTCGAATGTGCAAACCATAGCCGCCAACTTCTGGCCTCGCGGCGACGATCTTGCCAATTTTCCATGCGAAACGCTGCTTTACCGAACCGAGCCGGATGTGCTGGTCGAAGCCCGCTTGCAGAGGCCCCCTGAGGCGCCAAACCGTACGCTGCTGCTCCTTCACGGCCTGGAGAGTTCTGCGGAATCGGGATACATGCGCTCACTGGCCCACGCTGCGCTGCTCGAAGGCTACCTTGTCCTTCGTCTGAACACTCGCACCTGCGGCGGAACCGAACGCCACTCGAAGCGCTTCTACCACGCCGGCCTGACGTCCGACGTGCGGGTGGTTTTGGGAGAGCTCACAAAAGCCGGCTTTCCGAGACCCTGGATCGTCGGATTTTCGCTGGGCGCGAACGTGGCGCTGAAGCTGGCCGGCGAGATGGGCGAATCGGCCCGCGAAATCGTCTCCGGCGTGGCCGCTGTTTCGCCGCCGCTCGACCTGGAAGCCTGCAGCCGCCGGATGTCGGTCGCGGCTTGGCGCATTTACGACCGCCGCTTTACCCGGCGCCTGAAAAACAAGTACCGCCGCTTTCATTTCCTCTATCCGGAGCGCTTTCCCCTCGAGCGAATCCGGGGTGTCTCCTCGGTGCTCGAATTCGACGACCGTATTACCGCCCCCGCATTCGGTTTCGGCGATGCCGTCAACTACTACCGCACGCAGTCCTGCGGCCGCTTTCTCGACGGCATCCGTGTTCCCACCTTCGTCCTGCATGCCCAGGACGATCCGCTGATCCCTTTCGAATCCTTCCGGTCGCCCGTTCTTCTTGAGAATCCCCACATCGCCACCATGTTTCCCGAGCGCGGCGGCCACGTGGCGTTTCTGGCGCGTGGCGCCCATCGTTTCTGGGTCGACGTCGCTGTCCTCGACTGGATTCAACGCTCGACCGAAGGCGCATCCCGGGCGGTTGGTGCTTCGCGGCCGTCTGAACCGCTACAATGAATTCACTGTCCGCAGGCGATTTCAGCAATCTAGACACCTGCGCTGTAACTGTGTTTCCAGCCCGCTGCGGCGCCCGCCGCCGCGCCGGAAGGAGAAAGAGTCCGGTATGAGACGTTACCTCGTGGCGGCCGTCGCCCTGGCGGCACTGCTTGCGCCGGTTACGCACGCCCAAAGCCTGGCGGATTTTGAAAAGAAGGTCACCGAATTCACGCTGGCCAACGGCATGCACTTCATTGTTCTGGAGCGCCACCAGGCGCCCGTCGTGTCCTTCCACGCCATGGTGGACGCCGGCGCGTCGAACGACCCCGCGGGCCGCACCGGCCTCGCCCACATGTTCGAGCACATGATCGGCAAGGGCACCGCCAGCGTGGGCTCCAAAAACTGGCCGGAAGAAAAAAAGGACTTGGCGGCCATCGAGGAGATCTATGACCGCCTCGATCAGGAGCGCGACAAGGAACTGCACGCCGACCCCAAGCTGATCGAGAAATTGGAAGCGGAATTGAAAGACAAAATCGCCCAGGCGAATGCGCTGGTCGATCAAAACGCATTCCCGCGTGTGGTGGAGGAAAATGGCGGTGTCGGATTCAACGCCAGTACGGGCTCCGATTCGACGGTGTACTTCTACAGCCTGCCCTCCAACCGCGTCGAGCTCTGGTTCATGCTGCAATCGGAGTGGTTCTGGAAGCCGGTCTACCGCGAATTTTACAAAGAGCGCGACGTGGTTCGCGAAGAAAGACGCATGCGAATCGAGTCCGACCCCGTGGGCCGGCTGCAGGAAATGCTGCTTTCCACCGCCTTCCAGACGCCCGGCTACCGCACTCTGATTGGCTGGGGCTCGGACATCGAAAATCTCCGGGCCAAGGACGCCGCGGAGTTTCACAGCATCTACTACGTTCCCGGCAACATCACCATGGCGATTGTCGGCGATGTGGACCCGGCCGCCATGAAGCAACTGGCCGAGCGCTATTTCGAACGCATTCCCGCCGGTCCGCTTCCGCCGCGGAGAAATACCGTGGAACCGGTTCAACACGGTGAAAAGCGGGTAGCCGTGGAGTCGCCCTCGCAGCCCTGGCTGTTCATCGGTTACAAACGGCCCAACCAGAACGACAAGGACGACCCGGTCTTCGACGTCCTCGCCGGCATCCTCTCGAGCGGCCGTACGGGCATCCTGTACAAGGAAATGGTGCGCGACAAGAAGATCGCCCTGGCCGTGATGGCCGCCGAAGGAATTCCGGGCGGCAAACACACCAACCTCTTTTTGTTCGCGGCACTGCCCAATTCCGGCAAAACCACCGAGGAGAATGAGCAGGCGATTTACGACATTCTCGACCGCCTCAAAAAAGAAAAGGTGGACCAGGAAACCCTCCAGCGCGTCAAAACCAATATCCGCGCCGAACTCATCCGCAGCCTCGACAGCAACTCCGGCCTGGCGCAAATGCTCGCTTCCTACTACGTCAACTACGGCGATTGGAGGAAGCTGTTCACCGGCATCCAGGAGATCGATCAGGTGTCCGCCGACGATGTCCAGCGCGTAGTTCGCCAGTACTTCCCTGCCGATGCACGCACCGTGGCCTATACGGTTCCACCCGAAAAAGAAGGAGCGGGACAATGAAACCGAGCCGCCTGAATCCAATCCTCCGCTGCTTCGCGATTCTGGCCTTGGTTGCCGCGCCGCTGGCCTGCCAGCCGCCCGCCACCGAGCTCAGCCAACTGAAATTCCCGTCCCTGCGGGACGTGAAGATCCCCGACGTCACCGAGTTCACGCTCTCCAACGGCATCAAAGTCCTGGCCCTCGAAGACCACGAACTTCCGCTGGTTCGCGGCACCGCTCTGGTTCGCACCGGCAACCTTTTCGATCCGCCCGACAAGGTCGGCCTGGCCGACTTGACCGGCTCCACCATGCGTACCGGAGGCACCAAAGACAAGACCGGCGACCAGCTCGACGAATTGCTCGAGGACATGGCCGCCAGCGTGGAAACCGAGATCGGGGAATCCAGCGGCAGCGTCACCTTCAGCGCGCTGAAAGAGAATACCGACCAGGTGCTGGCGGTGTTCCGCGACGTTCTGACTGAGCCGGAGTTCCGCCAGGACAAGATCGACCTCGCCAAAACACGCTACCGCTCGGCCATCGCCCGCCGAAACGACGATGCCGACGAGATCGCCTCGCGGGAGTTCGCCCGCGCCGTATACGGTCCGGACACACCTTACGGCTGGCAGCTCGAATACGCCGGCCTCGACCGCATCACTCGCGACGACATCCTCGGATTTTACAAACGCTACTTTTTCCCCTCGAACATCATCATGGCCGTCTATGGCGATTTCAACACCGCCGAGTTGAAAGCCAGGCTGGAGTCCCTTCTGGGCGGCTGGAAAGCGACACAGCCGCCGGTGCCGCCGTTCCCGGAGGTGCTGAAAACTCCCCATCCCGGTGTTTTCCTGGCGAAGAAAGAGGACGTCAACCAGTCCTTCATTCGCCTCGGTCACTTGGGCGGTGTCCTCAAAGACAAAGATTATCCCGCCCTTGAAGTGATGGCCGACATCCTCGGCGGCAGCTTTTCGAGCCGTCTGTTCAAGAAGGTGCGCACCGAACTGGGCTATGCCTACCACGTCAGCGCCGACTGGGGCGCTCACTACGGCCACCCGGGGCTGTTCGAAGTGAACGCCGGCACCAAGTCCGGCTCCACCATCGCCACCATCCAGGTTGTCCGCCAGGAGATCGACCGCATTCGTACCTCCGAGGTCACCGATCAGGAGCTGGCCACCGCGAAAGATGCCGTGCTCAACAGCTTCGTGTTCTTCTTCGACCGTCCGTCGAAGACCATCAACCGCCTGCTCGCCTACGAATACAACGGATATCCGAGAGATTTCCTGAAAACCTACCAGAATGCGATTTCAAACGTAACCAAGGCCGATGTTTTGCGGGTGGCCAAGCAACACCTGAAGCCCGAAGATTTCACCATCGTGGTCGCGGGCAAGCCGGAAGATTTCGACAAACCACTGGCGTCGCTGGGAATTCCGGTGAAAGATATCGATCTCACCATTCCGGAGCCCGGCAAGCCGGCCGTCGTCTCGGATGCCGCCAGCCGGGCGCGGGGCCGCGAACTGCTCCGGAAGGCCCAGGACGCGGTTGGGGGAGCGGCGAATCTGGAAGCCGTGCGGGACTACACGAAGATAACCAAAGCCAGCGTGCCCACCGGTCCCGGCGGCGGCAAAATGAACATCACCAGCACCGCCTATTGGATGGCTCCCACCACCCTTCGGTCCGAACAGGTGCTGCCGTTCGGCAAGGTCGTCGTCTTCTACGACGGCTCGTCCGGCTGGCTCCAAAGCCCGCAGGGCGAGATGTCCATACCCCCGCCGGTGGCCCGGCAAGTGAAGCAGGAACTGTTCCGCGCCCTGCATACCCTGCTGCTCAGCGACAGGGACCCGGACCGCACCGTCGACGCGGTCGGCGAAAACGCCGTCAGCATCAGCGACAAGGAAGGCAACCAGGTCCGCCTGGAATTCGACCCGCAATCGGGACTTCCGGTGAAGGAAACCTACACCAGTCCCACCGCGCAAGGGCCGATGGACGTCGAAGAACAGTTCCTCGAATGGAACCAGGAAGCTGGCGTAAAATGGCCGGTGAAGTTGACGTCCAGGCGAGGCACGCTGGGGACGTCGGAATCCACCGTCACCAGTCTGAAAGTGAATACCGGCCTGACCTCCGGGGAGTTGTCCAAAAAACCATGAAGCCGACGGTTCTGTTACTGGCGCTGACGCTCGCGGCGAGCGCCCAAACCAAGCAGGAACGGGGAAAGCGCGTCGTTCAGGATGCCGTCGAAGCCTTGGGCGGCGAGCACTTTCTCACCTTGAGGGATGTCACCGAGCAGGGCCGCGTCTACTCTTTCTACGACGAACAATTGTCAGGTCTCTCGGTGGCGACGGTTTATACCCGCTACTACGACCCCCTCGGCGGCACACCCAAAGTTGGCGAGTTGAACGTGCGTCAGCGGCAGACCTACGGAAAGAACGCGGATTGGTACCTCTTGTTCACCGACACCGAGGGGTACGAAGTCACCTACCGCGGCGCCAAACAGGTTGATCCCGACCGCTTCGAACGTTACAAAACCAGCATGTCGTTGGACATCCTGTACCTGTTGCGAAGCCGGCTGAAAGAGCCGGGATTGCTTTTCGAATATGAGGGACCCGACATCCTCGACAACCTGCCGGTGAATATTGTCAACATCATCGATAGCGAAAACGAAACGCTGACCGTGTATTTCGAGCAGGCCAGCAAGCTGCCCGTCAAAACCAGGTACTATCGTCGCGATCCCACCACCCGCCAGCGCTTCGAGGAGGTGACGGTATACGCCCGTTATCGTGAGGTGGACGGCATCCAGTGGCCCTACGTTCTGACGCGCTACCGCGACGGCGAGCGCGTGTTCCAGTTATTCTGCCAAGATGTGGCCGTCAACTCGGATCTCTCGGAGGGCCTGTTCGTTCTGCCCACCGGATTGAAGATGCTCAAAGACAAGTAGAAGGAGTTTCATGCGCGACCTCACCGTGAAGTTTGTGTTGTACGGCGCCGTCGTCGTCTGCGCGCTGCCGGTGATGGCCCAACGTCCTCCCGAGATCTGGACCTTCGACAAGCTGGAAAATATCGGCGGGTACGCCACCACGGTTCT
The DNA here is from genome assembly GCA_963810595.1 of Bryobacterales bacterium. GTDB lineage: Bacteria > Acidobacteriota > Terriglobia > Bryobacterales > Bryobacteraceae > CAWEOG01. The sequence continues at coordinate 369,441 of CAWEOG010000022.1, forward strand.
CGGTCATCCGCGGGTCATCCAAACGCCGGTGGGCCAGGCGGTGGAATTCAACGGTGTCGGCGATGCGCTGTTCGTCGACAACCATCCATTGGCCGGCGCCGAGACGTTCACCTGGGAGGTAATATTCCGTCCGGACCGCGGCGGCGCGCAGGCCCAGCGCTTCTTTCACCTTCAAGAGCGAGACCCCAAAACCGGGGCCGACACCGAAAATCGCTTCCTTCTCGAAACCCGCCTGTACGGCGGCCAATGGGCTCTCGACGCCTATGTGAACTCGGGCGACGTTTCGAAAACGCTGTTTGACGACCAGCGCCTGCATCCGCTCGGTGCCTGGTATCAAGTGGCCATGCTGTACGACGGCCACACGTTCCGAAGCTACGTAAACGGCGAGCTGCAGGGCAGCGCCGAAATCCACTTTGCGCCGGAAGGGCCGGGACATTCCTCAGTTGGCGTGAGAATCAACAAAACCTACTATTTCAAGGGAGCCGTGCGGGAAGCCCGCTTCACCCGCCGGGCCCTTACCCCCGCCGAATTCCTGAAAATCCCCAAGTAACCGACGGTTCACGGACCATTCTCTTGCCTGGAGCACAGAGGCTGCCGGCCGAAAAAGCCGTCGATATCAACGCACATTCGGGACACCGCGAAAAATGCCTCCTACTTTCGGCGAGGCTCCCGCTCAATCCACAATGGAAGGGTAATGCAGTGGCCAAGCGCGGCGCGCGCCCTTCGGTTTCGCAACTACCGTCTGTTCTTTGGCGGCCAGAGCGTCTCGCTCATCGGCACCTGGATGACCAGGGTGGCGACAGGCTGGCTGGTTTACCGGCTGACCGACTCCGCGGCGCTGCTCGGCTTCGTCAGCTTTGCCGGACAGATCCCGGCCTTTTTCCTCGCTCCCCTGGCCGGTGTGTGGCTCGACCGCTGGGACCGCCACCGGATTTTGGTCGCCACGCAGTTTCTTTCCATGCTGCAGTCGCTTGCCTTGGCCGCGCTTGCGCTGGGAGGCATCATCCGGGTCTGGGAGATAGTAATTCTCGCCCTGGGGCAGGGCCTGATCAATGCTTTCGATATGCCCGCCAGGCAGGCTTTCGTGGTGCAGATGGTGGAAGACCGCAAGGACCTGGGCAACGCCATCGCGCTTAACTCCTCGATGGTCAACGCGGCGCGCCTGGTCGGGCCGGCGCTGGCCGGCATGGTGATCGCGGCTGTCGGCGAGGGCTATTGCTTTCTTCTGGACGGCATCAGTTATATCGCCGTAATCGTCTCGCTTCTGCTGATGAGGATTACCGTCAGGCAGGCGAGGCAGCCCCGGCGCCGGGTATGGCACGAGTTGCGCGAAGGCTGGCAGTACATGGCCGGGTCGGTGCCCATCCGTTCCATTCTGATCCTGCTCGGCATCTCCAGCCTGATGGGAATGCCTTACAACGTGCTGATGCCGGTCTTCGCCACGAGGGTTCTCCACGGAGGAGTTCACGCCCTCGGATTCCTGCTGGCGGCATCCGGTCTGGGCGCCCTGGTCGGCGCCGTGACGCTGGCCATACGCACCTCGGTCGTCGGCCTGGGCCGGCGGATTGCCGTCTCGGCCGCACTTTTCGGGGTCTCGCTGGTCGCTTTTGCTCTGTCCGATTGGTTATGGCTCTCGCTGCTGCTGCTGCCGGCGGCCGGCTTCGGAATGATGCAGCAAATGGCATCCAGCAACACCATTCTCCAAACCATCGTCGAAGATGAGAAGCGCGGCCGCGTGATGGCTTTTTACTCCATGGCGTTCATGGGCATGGCTCCGTTCGGGAGTCTTCTGGCGGGGATACTCGCCGCTCATATCGGCGTCCAGGCAACCGTCGTTCTGGGCGGTTCGCTGTGCACCGTGGGAAGTGTGTGGTTCGCGCGTCAGCTTCCCGGAATACGCGTTCTGGTCCGTCCCATCTACGTGCGGTTGGGCATTTTGCCGGAACTCGCCCTGGGCATCCAGCAGGCATCCTCCTTGCAGACGCCGCCCGAAAACTGAGCCCCACCGGACCGAATGTGAATCAACCTTAGTGTCAACGCTACCGCTACGAAGGGGAATGGTCTTGAAAAAAATACACAGGTTGACAATTCCCACTCTGGTTGCCGGGCTGGTTGCCGGCCAAGGTTTCCTGATCGCTCAGAGTCCGGATGCCAGGGCGCGAGAGATTGTCAGCCACATGACGCTCGACGAGAAAATTCAGGAATTACACGGAATCCGGACGCCCACCGAATTTCGTTATGTCCCGCCCGTTCCACGCCTCCACATTCCAGCCTTGCGGGTGACCAACGGGCCCGCGGGGGCGGCTAACGGGGGTCCGGGCCATCAAGGGGCCGCCACGGCGCTGCCGGCTCCGATCGCGTTGGCCGCCACCTGGGACGTGGGGATGGCTAAGCTTTACGGCAAGGTGGAAGGAACCGAGGCCAGGGCATTGGCCAACGACCTGATGGAGGCGCCGGACGTGAACATTGCCAGGGTTCCCCAAAACGGCCGCACCTTCGAGGGGCTGGGGGAAGATCCCTACCTGGCAGGCCGCCTGGCGGTTGCCGATATCGAAGGCATTCAAGGCGAAGGCGTCATCGCGAACGTCAAGCACTACGTAGCGAACAACCAGGAGGAGAGCCGGTTCCAGGTGAATGAGATTATCGGCGAACGCGCGCTGCGCGAGATTTATCTACCCGCGTTCGAGGCGTCGGTGAAGCAGGGTCAGGTCGCTTCCCTCATGTGCGCGTACCCAAAAGTGAACGGCTATTTCAATTGTGAAAACGACACGCTGATGAACAAGATCATCAAGCAGGAATGGGGATTCCAAGGCTTCATCACATCCGATTTCGGCGCCGTTCACAGCACCATTCCCTCGGCTCTGGCCGGATTGGATCTGGAGATGCCGACGGGGAAGTATTTCAGCGACGATCTCAAGGCCGCCGTGGAGTCGGGCAAGCTGCCGGTGAAGGTGATTGACGACAAACTGGTGCGGCGTTTTCGGACCATGATCCGGTTCGGTGTCTTCGACCATCCGGCGACACTGCAGCCCGTACCGGAAAAAGAGGACGGCGTGGAAGCCCGCAAAATTGCCGAGGCCGGGATGGTTTTGCTGCAAAACAAGGGCGGGGAGCTTCCGCTGAAAACGGCCCAACTGCATTCCATTGCGCTGATCGGCCCTTACGCGGCCGAGGCCTCGACGGGCGGCGGCGGCAGCTCGCACGTCCGTCCGCTCTACAGTGTCGCGCCGTTGAAAGGAATTGAGGCGAGAGTGGGTCCGAATATCAAGGTGAGCTTTGATGACGGTAGTGACACGGGCAAGGCCGCCGCGCTTGCCCGCACCGCCGACGTGGCCATCGTCATGGTGGGCGACCGGGAAACGGAAGGGCGCGATCACGGCATTTCGTTGAGCGGAAACCAGGACGCGCTGGTGGAAGCCGTGGCGGCGGCCAATCCGCGCACGGTGGTGGTGATCAAGAGTGGCTCGGCCGTTTTGATGCCGTGGGTGGACAAGGTCCCGGCAATCCTGGAAGCCTGGTTTCCGGGAGAAGAAGACGGCAATGCCGTGGCGGCGGTGCTGTTCGGCGATGTGAATCCTTCGGGAAAGTTGCCGCTTTCGTTTCCAAAGAGCCTGGCCGATCTGGCGGCGAATACACCCGCGCAATATCCTGGCGTGGATGGGGAGGCCCATTACTCGGAGGGAATCTACGTCGGGTACCGGCACTACGACGCGAAGGGGATTGAGCCGCTGTTTGCGTTCGGACACGGATTGTCGTACACGTCGTTCGCATACAAGAACCTCAAGATCTCCTCCGGGACAATCAGGTTCGACAACGATTCACAGCGCCTGACTGTCGGGGTGGACGTCACCAATTCGGGCCCGCGGGAGGGAGCCGAAGTGGTGCAGTTGTACGTAGGCAAGCCGGCATCCGCGCAAGTTTCCGAGCCACCCAAAGAACTGGAAGGGTTTCAGAAAGTTGACCTCAAATCGCACCAGACGGCGCACCTCGAATTCAGCCTGGACGCCCGGGCCTTGTCGCACTGGGCGACGGCCACGCACGCTTGGGCGGTTTCCCCCGGCACATACCAGATCCTGATGGGCTCTTCCTCCCGCGACATCCGGCTGCGGGGGCAGGTGACGGTTGCCTCCGCGGCGCTGTCATCCGAGCCAAGCAAGGCCGATTGAACGCGCGGACTCGAGTGCCAGGCTGCAAAGCCGGACGGCGGCATATAATAGCAGTCGCGACGGGAGGCCCTATTATGAACGACGGAGTGGACCGGAGAGGGTTTTTGCGGCAATGCGCCGCGGGGTTCGCCGGCCTGGCGGCGGCCGGCAGCGTGCCGGTGGCGAATGCCCAGCGGAAGACGCTGGAACACGTTCGCGTGGGCATCGTCGGTGTCGGCGGCCGCGGCACCAGCCACGTGCACGACCTGGTGCGGATTCCCCAGGTCGAGATCAAGGCGGTTGCCGACATCGTGGCCAGCCACGCGGAGAACGCACAGAACCTGGTGGAGAAGGCGGGCCATCCGCGGCCGGCTTCGTACGTGCGCGGCGAAACCGACTACAAGCGCATGTGTGCCGAGCAGGATCTGGACATCGTGTACATCGCCACCCCGTGGCAGTGGCACACGCCGGTGGCCGTCGAAGCCATGCAGACCGGTAAGCACGCGGCCACCGAGGTGCCGGCGGCGACGTCGCTCGAAGAATGTTGGCAGCTCGTCGAAACCTCCGAGAGCACCGGCCGCTACGCCATCATGCTCGAAAACTGCTGCTACGACCGGGTGGAGCTAATGGTGCTCAACATGGTTCGCAAAGGCCTGCTGGGCGACGTGGTACGCGCCGAGTGCGGCTACCTGCACGACCTGCGCGCGCTCAAGTTCAGCGACGAGGGCGAGGGCCTGTGGCGGCTGAATTTCTCGCTCCGCCGCAACGCCGACATCTATCCCACGCACGGTCTGGGCCCGGTGGCGCAGACCGTGAATATCAACCGCGGCAACCTTTTCGACTATTTGGTGACGGTGGCCTCCAAGCCCGCCGGACTGCATCAATACGCGGCGGAAAAATTCGGCGCCGACAGCCCGCAGGCCAAGCTGAACATCCTGATGGGAGACGCGGTGAGCTCGCTCATCCGAACCGTAGCCGGCCAGAGCATCCTGGTGGTGCACAACACCAACGATCCGCGGCCTTACAGCCGGAAGTTCCAGGTGCAGGGCACCAGGGGCCTGGTTGAAAAATATCCCAATCCCGTTATTTATGTCGAGGGCCGGAGCCCGGCGGACAAGTGGGAAGAGCTTCTCCCGGCTACGCGGCGGATTGGGAGCACCCGCTCTGGCGCAAGCTTTCCGAAAGCGCGGAAGGCGCCGGACACGGCGGCATGGACTACGTGATGAACTACCGGCTGATGTATTGCCTGCTCCACGGTGAAACGCCCGATATGGATGTGTACGACGCCGCTGCCATCAGCGCCGTAACCGAGCTGAGCGAACGCTCCATCGCCGGCCGGGGCCGCAGCATGGACTTTCCTGACTTCACGCGGAACAAGTGGCGCTCCCGCGCGCCGCTGGGGATTGTCACCGTTTGAACCCATGGACAACCGCTTTCTCCAACACGCCATCGCGCTTTCGGAAGAAAGCGTCCGCTCGGGACAAGGGGGCCCGTTCGGCGCGGTGATTGTGCGCGAGGGCGCGATTGTTTCGAGTGGGATGAATCGTGTGACGTCCGCGTGCGACCCTACCGAACATGCCGAGATTGTCGCCATCCGGAAGGCCTGCGCCGAGTTAAAGCGATTTCACCTGGAAGACTGCGAAATCTATTCAAGCTGCGAGCCTTGTCCGATGTGCCTGGGCGCCATTTATTGGGCCCGGCTGAAAGGGCTCTACTTCGCCGCTACGCGCGAGGATGCCGCTGCCGCGCAATTCGACGACGCGGTGCTGTATGACGAAATTGCGCTCGAGCCGGAACGTCGCCGGATGAAAACCGCGCAGGCGCTGCGGGAACAGGCGCTGGGCGCATTCGCGGCCTGGAACCGCAAGGCCGACAAGGTGCCGTATTAACTTCGCGCGAAAACCACGCACAGCCATCCGCCCGTTTCCCGCCGGTCTATCGGCTCGAAGCCTTTGAACGCCGCGACGACACGCTCTTCGTTGCCTTCGGCGAACCCGGAAAGCACCAGCCGCTGGCGGGCAATCCTGGTGAGGTCGCCGGCCAGCAGCTCCAGCGTGGTGGTGTTGATGTTGGCGACGACGACGTCCGCCGCTGCCGGCCGCAGCGAGCGGGTGGAGCCGCGAAACAGGCCGACGGCAGCCCGCTCGCGGCCGATATTTTCCGCCGCGAAGGCGACGCTCAGCGAATCGATCTCGCAGGCGGCCACCGGCCAGGCGCCCAACCGGAGCGCGGCCACCGCCAGAATGCCGGTGCCGGTGCCGATGTCAATGAGGCTTTGGCCGGGCCGCAAATGGCGCTCCAGAGCCTCCAGGCAAAGTTGCGTGGTGGCGTGGTCGCCGGAGCCGAAGGCCGGCCCGGCGTACATGCGGAGCGGGATGCGTCCGGCCGGCGGCTGTGCGGCATCCCACTCTGGCATCAGATAAAACCTCTCGCCTACCGCCATTGGCTTCCAGAACGAACGGGCGATTTCAATCCAGTCGACCTCTTCCGATTGTTCAACCCGCGGCGCGAACGAGGCGAACCTGTCGGCCCCGCGGCGGGTGGTGTCCTGATCGCCGAAAAACGTGCGCAGCTCCACCCGCCCGGCGTCGATCTCGCGTTCTTCAAGGCCCTTCGCGCCCGCGTCCCACAAGTCGGCGAGCAGAAAGTCCTTCTCCCGTTCCGCGCAGGTGAGAATGAGCAGAAACTGCATGAAAAACTATTCGATTCCCAGCAGGCGGCGATTGGTCGCGGCATCGTTGGTGGCGCCGGCGAAATCGTCGAAAGCCCGGGTCGGAACGTCGATCAGCATCGACTCGATAAACGGCGCTCCTTCTTTGGCCCCTTGGGTGGCGTCCTTGTAGCAGCACTCCCATTCGAGCACCGCCCAGGATTTGTAGCCGGCCGCCGTAAGCCGCGTGAACACCTGCTTGAAGTCCACCTGGCCGTCGCCCAGGCTGCGGAAGCGGCCCGGACGCTTCTTCCACTCCTGGAATCCGCCGTACACGCCGCCTTTTGCCGACGGACGGAACTCGGCGTCCTTTACGTGGAAGGCCTTGATGCGGGGCCCGTACTCGTCGATGAAGCCGACGTAGTCCATGCATTGCAGCACGAAGTGCGACGGGTCGTAGTTAATCGACACGCGCGGATGGTTGTTCATACCCTCCAGGAACATCTCGAAGGTGAAGCCGTCGTGCAGGTCTTCGCCGGGGTGCAGCTCGTAGGCGATGTCAACGCCGTACTCGTCGGCGCAATCGTAGATGGGCTTCCAGCGGCGGGTCAGCTCCTTGAAGCCTTCCTCCACCAGTCCCGCCGGGCGCTGCGGCCACGGATACATGGTGGGCCACAGGAAAGCGCCGGAAAACGTCGGCATGACGCTGAGGCCGAGATTGGCGCTGGCCCGGATGGCCATCTTCACCTGCTCGATCCCCCATTCGGTGCGGGCCTTGGGGTTGCCGCGCACTTCCGGCGCCGCAAAGACATCGAAGAGCTTGTCGTAGGCCGGATTGACGGCCACCAACTGTCCCTGCAGGTGCGACGCCAGCTCGGTGATGGCGAGCCCGTTGGTCTGCCCTTTCAGCTCGTCGCAATAGGTTTTGGATTCGGCCGCCCGCCCGAGGTCGATGACGCGGCTATCCCAGGACGGAATTTGCACGCCCTTGTAGCCGAGCGACTTCGCCCACGCGGTGATGGCGGAAAGGCTGTTGAAGGGAGCATCGTCTCCCAGAAATTGCGCCAGAAAGATGGCTGGTCCTTTGATCTGTGACATAGAAATCCCCGAAATCATCGTATGCCATTCGGGGCCCGCTTTGCCCGCGCTCCTACCAGTTCGCTGCTCAGATTAAGCCGCGAACGCGGAATGCGCCGGCGAAAATTTTCTTCTCCGCGATAAGACACTGTTGTCCCGCCGCCGGCGGCGCGTTCCAGATGGCGCACCCGCTCTTCGGTGCGCGGATGGGTCGAAAGCCAGTCGCCCAAGGTCTGGCGCACCGCGCGGGCAGCTTCTCCGGCGGGGGTCCGGGGCTTCGGTTCGGCGGGTTGCGGCGCCAGCGCCAGCAGACGGCGCATCAGGCGCGCGGCGGCTTCCGGTTCGTAGCCCGCGCGAGTTGCCAGCGCCACGCCGTAGTCGTCCGCCTCGGTTTCCTCGGTTGCGTCGTAGGTGATCTCGAGCGGCCGGCGCGCCTGGTCGCCGAGCTGGCCGATGTCTTCCAGTGAAAACTTGCGCAGCTTCGCCTCGTATTGCCAGCGCTCGATCGCGTGACGCCGGTCGACGTGTCCGATTTCGTGCCCCAGAACGGCGGCCAGCTCGGCCTCGGATTCCATAAAAGCCGAGCAAGCCCGTAGTTGATGTAGATGTGGCCGCCCGGCAACGGCAAAGGCATTCAGAACCGGGCGAATCGAGCACATGAAAGCGGTAGCGGATGCCGGTTCGGGAAACGAAGCGCGCCAGCGCGGCGCCCACCTCCGAGACGTAGGCCGCGTCAGGGTCCGAAGCGGGTCTGGACCACGTTCCAGGCCTCCACCCGCGCGGCCATGGCGTCTCCGAAGCGCATCTCGTCGGCGTCGGAAACACGGGTCGCCTTCAGGCCCGACCTGGTCGATGTCCCGCGAGGCGTCGCTCGCGATGGTGAGCAGCGAAGAGAGGCTGGCGTGGCGTTCGGGGTTGCCGAAGTACACCAGCGCGCCCGCGCCGGCAAACATCGCCAGCAATCCAGCCAATACCAGCCTGTGGTTCATGGCTCACTCCGAAAGCAGCTTCGAGATCTGGCCGCGGAAACGCGTGTAGATCCACGAAACGGCGATCAACAACACGCCCAGGACGATGAACGACAGGATGCGGCTGGGCGTGTCGAGGTTGCGCAGATCGTAGAGGAACAGCTTGCCGATGCACACCAGCAGCAGCGCCAGGCCCGAAAGCCGCAGAATGCGCTCGCGCAGTGGAAAGCCGGCGGCCAGCAACGCCGCGCCCTCGACACCCCAGGCCACGGTGAGCCGCGCGCCGGAAATCTCGAAGTACAGAAGCACGGTGAGCAACACGCTGGCGAGCACCGAAAAATAGTCCCGCGAGCCGCCGTCGAGGACTCCCCAAAAGTTGCGGGCTCTGGAAAGCTCGGCCCGATACCACCGCGCGGCAAACTGCGCGGCATAGAGGCTGGCGATCACCACCGCTCCCGCGAGCCATCGCGAGTCAGCGGCGCCCACCTGGCCGGGTTCGTTGAAGTTGGTAGTCCAGCAGCGCACGAATGCGGCGGCGGCCAGCAGATAGCTCTGAAACCGCAAGTCGGCGTTCTTTCGGGAAAGGCCGAGAAAGACGAGCACGAGCGCGAAGGCAGCCCAGCCCATCACCGCGGCGCCGCGGCCCAGCTCGAACCGCGCCAGCAAAGCGATGACGATGGAGCCGGCGTAGAGGTGCAGCCGGGCGAGCTGCAGTTCCCATCCCTCGGCGGCCAGGCTCTTTTCGGCCAGCAGGCGGATTCGCAGGTAGTAGTGCGCCAGCGCCACCGGCACAGCCGTCAGCAGGCGGTGCGAGAGGCCCAGCGTGGTGCGGTCGGCGTCGTAGTTACCGAACCACAGCCGGGCGAAGCCGAGCGCGGCCAGCACCTGCGCCTGCGCGCGCATGGGTGCGATGCGGAACGTCAGTGCGCACTCCAGCGTGACGAGCGCCAGCGCGGCCCACGCCGGCGCCACCAGCACCGGGGGCAGCACGTTCCAGGCATACACGGCCAGCGTGGCCGAGCCCATCCAGGTGACGAGCGAAAGCGACGCGCTTCGCTCGGCATCTGCGACGCGCTCGCGCCCCGCCAGGTAAATGCGTGCCGAGGCCAGCCAAAACAGCGCGGCGGCGGCAATCTGCGGCGCCCACTCCGGCCGGCCGGTGCGGAACAGGGCTTCCAGGTTGAAGGCCACAATCCACACCGACGCGGCCGCTCCAACCCAGTAGGACTGGTTGCGGAAATCCCGCGACCGCGCCCAGTGCCCGAACTCATAGAGCAACATCGCCGCCAGCAGGTAGTACACGCCGACCCACTGCGCGGGGGCCTCGGCGGCGATGGCGGCCAGCACCGCCGCGGCGCCCAGGTGGCCGTAAGCCTTGGAGGCCCGGTTGAGGCCGCGATTCATGTAGAAAAGGACGGAGTGGAACAGCGCCACGAGCGACCACTCGCGCCACGGCCCGCCGCCGGCGAGCGGAACCGACGAATCCAACAGCAGCAGCTTGCCGCCGGAAACGGCGAACAGTAACGCCGCCAGCGCGCGGGGAAATCTCTGCCGGCGCCAGACGCCGGCCAGGAACAGAAGCTGGGCCTCGATAGCGAAGCCGAGCGTCATGCGCGGGCCCTTGAAGTGGAAACCGATGGCGCACGCCGCCAGCGCCGACGCCAGGCCGAGGGAGAATTCGTAGGTCTCGCGGAGCGCCGCTTTGGTCCCGCCGGTTTTAAACAGGAAGGCCCGGACCACGGTGTCCACCAGGTACAGCCCGGCGGCCAGGGCGAACATCTGGTAAGCGACCTCGGGACGCTTGGCGAACCAAGAGACGGCCGACATCGAAACGAAGCCCAGCGCGTTGAGCGGCGCGATGGACAGTCCCGCGCCACGGCTGCCGCGCCGCAGGCGGGCGTCGAGCAGATCGAACGCTTCGAACACCAGCCAGTACACCACCAGCAGCGCCTGTGCGGCGGCCAGGTTGCCGGCGTGGCTGCGGGAGGCATGCCACAAGAACAGCCCGTAGGTGGCCGGCGCCCCGAGTAAGGCAATCGTGCTCCACCCGAAACGGTGGGACAGGAAAAGCAGAGCCGCGGCGAGAATCAGCGACGCCACCAGCGCGAACCCGCTCACCGGAGTAACCGCCAGCGTAAGAAATCCCAACAGGCACGCCAGACCGGTGACCCATTCCGACTGATAGCGCAGCGAATGAGCGATCATGGCCGCCGCCACCGCCGACAGCAGCACCACGGCCGTCACCGGATTGCCGACCACCTTGGCCGCGTCGACGGCGTAGGAGGCGTAGGTGGCGAAGTACACACCGGCCCAGCCGCCGGCAATCAATCCGTAGGAGAAAATCCTGTAGTTTTCACGACGCTCGAAAAACACGCCCGTCCCCAGCATCGCCAGGCTGATCCCCAGGCCCAACGCCACGCGTCCCGCCGGGGCCATCCGGCTGAAGGAATACGTCAGCCCGAAAGCGATGCCCAAAACCAGCACCAGAACGCCCAGTTTGTTCAGCCAGTTGCCGCCGAGCGTGGCTTCCCAGGTTTCTCTTACGGCCGAAGGAGCGGCGGGTGCCTGCACTCGCGGAGGCGGCGGCACGTATGGCTTTTCGGCCACTACCCTCTCCACCACGGGGGTCGGAACCGGCATCGGCGGCTTCTCTTCGACCTTTGCCGGCGGCGCCACAACCTGCGCCGGCACGGCGCCCTGTTCCAACTTGTGCAAGCGTGCGGTGAGACCCTGCACCAGCCGCTCCAGAGTTCTGACGCGCTCGGCGGTCTCGCCCGCCTCCCGGTGCGCCTTCCGGGCCAGTAGTAAGGCGATCAAGGCCAAAACGATGGAAATTAACCAGCCCACGTCGGATCTCCTCTCGGCCGCTCCTCGCAGCCGCAATCGCAAGGGCACCTGTCATGCCAATACGCTCGATCCCACAAGTGATTGTATTTAAAAGCAACTACTCTCTGTGGTGCCTTTTGCAGGAGACGCCTCTCGGGTTGCATAGTGCATGCCATGCTCCTATACAGTACATTCATTGTACAGGCTCTCCCTCCTGGAGATACCCGATGCGCGGCCTTGCGTCACCCTGAAGAACGCCAGTTTCCGCGGTCTGTTTCCGCGGCAGCCGCCTCCAATCCTTTTCTTCTGGAACTGCTCGAGCTCGAAGCTTGTATATCTTCCTATTTCGGCGAAAGCAAGCCGGGGAATCACCGGCAGGGTGCGAAATTTACCTCAAATTCTCCGGTGAAAGGAAAGACATCGAACCAGCCGCCCGCCGGCTCGGACTTGGCCGGCGCGGGGTTGAGGCAATCGGATAGAATGCAGGGTTGCTGGGAGTCCGAGGATTACGAGGAGGATTAACCGTGCGAAAAACCATTCTGACGATCGCGGCGGGGCTATTCGCGTTGCCGCTGCTGGCGGCCGAGGTGCCGGGCTTCGTCCACTACAGCGCCGCGTCGCTCAAGGCCAAGGAAGCGGAACTGGCCCCCAAAGTGGCGCAGTCTCCGGCCAAGAATGCCTTCGAGACACTCGACACTTGGGGCAATCACTTCACCATGCTGGCATCGCGCACCGCCGATGGCGAAGCGGAATTGCACGTGGTGTATGCCGATATGTTCATCGTCGAGGCGGGCGCAGCCGAGCTGGTGGTGGGCGGCAAAATCGTCAGCCCGCGCAACACCGGCGAAGGGGAAGTCCGCGGCAAGTCCATTGAGGGTGGGGAACGGGTGTCGCTGAAGCTGGGAGATATCGTCCACATTCCCGCCAACACGCCGCACCAACTCCTGGTGAAGAAGAACTTCACCTATTTCGTCATCAAAGTGAAGCAGTAGGCGGCCGGACCCGCTTACTTGTCCACCCAGAAGCGCTCGGCGTCGGAGCGGCGGACGTAGTTGGCGTCCACCAGGGCGGGGTCCACTGCCAGACCGGCGGCATAGCGTTTCGCGGCGATCCGCGCAACCGCGGCCGCCAGGGCGCGCGGGGCGGGGCGACACGTGAAATTGGCGAACGCTGATAGGTCCAGCGCGGTGCGTAACGGCGTGAAGTCCTGCGCGACGATCTCGACACCGTCCCGCGGCAGCCAGTCCAGGAATTGCCGGAACGGCATCACCACTTCGTCCGCCAGTTTTTCAAGGCCGGCTCCGTAGAGGCCGCCGTAGATCTCACCGCGGCGGGCGTCCAGCACGGCCGCCCGTTTCGGTCCGGTTCCGTACCACGCCACCGCCAGCAGGTTCGACACACCCACCAAGGGACGCTCGAAAGACGCCGCCAGCCCTTTTGCCGCCGCCAGCGCAATGCGCATGCCGGTGAACGAGCCGGGTCCGTTGGCGGCGGCGTAACAATCGACGTCGCCCGCGCTCCAGCCGTGCGCGGCCAGCAGGCGTTCGATCGAGCCGATCAGCACCTGCCCGAAGCCGCCGGGAGCGTCGAGCGGCAGTTCCTCGACAATTTCTTCGCCGAGTGAAAGCGCCAGGCTGCCGAATTCGCTGCTGGTATCAATGGAGAGTATTTTCGGTTTCACTGGGTGACGCGATAGATTTTATCCAACTGGTAGACCTTGCCGAATTTGTTCATGCCGGAAACGCGCACGCTGAGCACCGCGGGATAGCTGCGGATAATACTGGCCGGCACTCGGAACTCGCCTTTCGGGCCGGTGCCCAATACGCGAAAACCTTGCTTCGCGATGTTCACTTCTCCGGTCCACAGAAACATCATCTCTTTGGTGCCCGGCGTCTGCTTGGTGATTTTCACTTCGTACGGCTCTGCCTGGCCCACGGGAATTTCGTCGCCCGGCGGGGCCACAACCTCGAACGGGGTGCGCTGCGGAGAGGTCTCCGCTTCCTGCATCAGGATGGGGCGCGAATCGAAGATCACGCTCTTCTCCATGCCCCGCTTGGTGCCCTCGCGGGAAAGATGGAGTACCCAATCGTGGTCTTTCGTGGGCGGCGCCATCTCGAATCGCTCTGCGTTGAAGTTGTCTTTCATCACGGTGAATTGGCCGTCGATGGGGTTGAACCAGCGAACGTCGTACTTGTGCTTGATCACCATCATCTCCACCGTTTCTCCGCCCGGCACGTAGACGATGTATTCGATGCCGGGCAGCGACAACCCCCGGCCGCCGTAAACGTCGAAGAAGGGCTCCAGTTCCCAGTAGCGCGTCTGTGAAAAGAAAGTGTTCCAGGCCGTCATGTAGCCGGCTCCGGGCGAATCCAGGTACTTGGAGTCGAAGGGCGCTCCCGCTGCGGCGAGCGTTCCGGTGTTGCCGAACACCGGCGACTGGCCGTTCATCGTCGCCTCCCACAGCCGGTGGCGGAACTCGTCCGAACCGACCGCCAGCGGCGAAGTCTTGCCGGCCCCGCTGTCCTCGTAGCCAAATGCCGCGTTGACGAAAGGAACCGGGTAGAGCTGGTGCTCGATGGCGCCCAGTTGGTTGTCCGAACTCCGATCCAGCACGTGGGTCATCCAGCCGTCGCCCAGAAGCGGGGCCGACGTGGCGGCCGTAAAGGTGGAGCGCGGATGGTTGTAGGGGTCCAGTTTCTTGACCAGGTTGCCCATCTCCGCCAGCAGCGCCCGGCCGTCGGTATATTGCTCGAATCCTTCCACCAGTTCCCAGGTGACGTTCATCGCCGCGAAATGGCCCACCACGAAGCGGATGTAGTTTTCGCGCTGCTCGCGCGAGGGGAACATCTCTTCCAGCGCATTGTCGGCGCCGCCAAGAACCAGGTCGGCCACGATGCCCTTCTGGTTCATGGCCTTGACACGGTTGTCCACTTCCCGGAAGTATTCGAGATTGGGAGCGTCGGGCGCCGGGAACGTCTTCGGCGCGTCCGCGCGAATCCCGGTGACCAGGACGCGGATGTGGGTGAATTTCTGGGCCGAACGTTTTTCCACCACCGCGTCGAACTGCGGGCGCTCGAGCAGGAAGCAGCGGAGGCAGGTGTCGCCCATCCACAGGTGCGGCTTGTCGTGCTCGACAAAGGCCCAGTGGTGCACGTTACGCGGGCGAAGGAAGCCGTCGGTGGGCGATTCCTGCGCCTGCAGGGTTCCGGTGGCGGACGGCAAAGAAGCCAGGTTGCTGACGATGTGAAAGGCCCACTGGCCGGGCTCGGTGGGAGCGAAGCGCACCACCAGTTTACGCCCGCCATCCCAGAAGCCGGGCACTGCGAGGGTGCGCCCGCTAGGCCCGCGAAACTCGCCCGAGATTTCCACGTCGCGGTAAGGAGCGGGATGCGACGCCGCGTCGGTGGCGGTCATTTCATAAGTGACGTCGCACGGTTGGTAGACCGGCGTTGGAGGGCAGGGAGTCTGCGCAAAGAGAACGCCCGCCAAAACCGGCGCCACCAGGCCCGCGAAAACACACACCCGCATGTTTCCAGTGTACAAGTGTGACGCAGGGCGTCGGCGCGGAGAGTGGAAAGGACGAGCGCCCATGCCACAAGCCCGTGAACCATCCACAATCTCACTCACGGGGCGATTCCAGGATGCCGTGCAATCATGCGCACCAATCGTGGTGGTTCGTTTCCGCCTAAGGGCGGCTCCCAATCGGGCGCGCCTGTGACCTCTTCGTAGCGCAGGATCTCGAAACCGGCAAACAGCTTCGAGAGCTCGCCGGGAACGGAGGCGCCCGCTGCTCTGGGCGCCGGTTCCGGTCCGTCGTGCAGAAGGTGCTCGAAAACTACCAGCCCTCCGTTCTTGAGGGATTGCTTTAGCCGGGCGGCGAAGGTGGAATCCGACACGGGCGCCCAGGGGTAGGAGAGAAGGAGCAGGTCCCAGCAACCTACGCCGTAGTCGAACGCTTCGGACGTGGACTTCACGGCATGGATGCTCACTCCCGATTGCCGCGCCGCTTCGCCGGCACGAGAGAGAGCCGCTTCCGAGACGTCAAATCCGGTAACATCCCAACCGCGCAGGGCCAGGAAGATGGCGTTGCGACCCTGTCCCATCGTGACGTCCAACGCTTTGCCAGGGTTGACGGTTCGAACCGCCTCCTCAAGAAGGGAGTTATGCTCCTGTGGACCTTTACCAGCGTTGAAAACTCGATAAGAGCGATCTGTGAAAGCCGCGGATGCCGGGCGACAAACTCGACCAACTGCAGCAAAAGGCCTCTGCCGCTCATATCGGGTTCCGTCCTTGACCGAAGATTGTATTCAGATTCCGAACCGCAGAGCAATCCCAGCCAGCGTCATGGTGTTCTCAAACCCGCGGCACTCCAGCATAGTCGTAAAGCGTGTTGGTTGGCGGTCCAAGAACAGCGTGCAGGCGGCACCAGCAGTCTGATCCGGCTGCCGCCGCTGTGGAGTGATCCCTAAAACGACCGCTTTTTCGGCAAGCGAAGACGGGTGGCCGTAACCTGGAGGCTGAGGGGCATGCCAGGAAATGGAGTCCAAGCGGCGTCCGCTGCCTGCGGGTCCGGACAAGCAAAAGGCGACGGGCAGGATAGGAACTCGACTTGGACCGTTCCGGAAGCCCGGTCGGGATCATGTTTGGCAACCGAAACCGTTGCACGAGCTCTGCCAAAGCCGATGAGTAAGCCCGAACCAAAATCGTAAACCAGAACCAGATTCGTGGTGGCGTAGGCACTCGGGCCTGTCCTCTCCCAGACTCCATGCAGAGGACTGCTGCGGATAGTGGCGCCCGGCAGGCCCTCGAAAGATGCTGAAGATATGATCAGTCCATCTGAGGTGAAGGTCTGCAGCATTGGTACCCGAACACCTGGCTGGAGTTCGACCCACACGACCCATGCCCCAGCCGCTGTTTGCCCATCCGCGGCATGGATGGGTGGAGGCGAAATCAGAAACAGAGCAGCAACGGCCAGGGCCGCCGCGATGGATCTTGAGAAACGCTTCGCAGTATACATATTCGATAGCTTCCTTTCACACGCCACGGTAAGGCATCCGCGGTCTCCCGGCCATAGACAACGGCTGGAACCTGGCTTAGAATTTCCTTTGCGTCCAACCTCATGGAAAGATTGAAGTTGAGGAGTTAACGGTCTATAATTCTGCAAGATGATGCCGATTTCTGGCCAAGTCAGCTTCGGAGCCGTTTGAACTGGATTTGGGAGACCGGTGAATTGCGGAAGGACGGCAGGATCCACAAGCTCCAGCCGCACCCGTGCCGCGTACTGTGCCCCTGGTCAGTCAGTCATGCAAGCTGGTCGGCCGCGAGGAGATCCGCCGCCTCGTATGGGGCGAGTCCACGTTCGTGGATTATGACGTCGGCGTGGATTATTGCGTGAACCGTATCCGTTCCGTGCTGTGCGACAAGGCGCGGGCCCCCCGTTATGTCGAGACACTTCGCCGCCGCGGCTATCGTTATCGCGCCGATCAAGCGCCACCGGCCGTACTGGAACCTACGCTGGCAGTGCTGCCCTTTGCGAATTGAATGGCGAACCTGCCCGAGAGTACTTCGCCGACGGGCACCGATGCCCGCATCATCGAACTCCCAGCATCCAAGCGGTGAGGGTGATCTCAAGGCAGACCGTACGCCATCTAAAAGGAAGCACCGGAAGCTGGACGAGATCGCCTTGACCTCCGCGTGGATGGCGTTGTGGAAGGAGCGGTCTTGTATGAGGGCAATCGGGTTCGTGTGACGGCGCAGTTGATGCTGATGGAGCGGAGCGCCCGAGTGGGCTCAGAGCTACGACTGCGACATGTCCGCCGTATTGACTACGCAGCGCGAAGCGGCGCGGGCGATTGCCGCATGTGTAGCCACGGCGTTGAAGCCGGCCGGCGCCGTAACGCCGGTCGGAGTTCCGACGCGGCCGGTGGCGCCGGAAATTGTCGAGCTCTATTTGAAAGCCCGCACCGAGTTGGGCAAGATGAGCGCGGAAGGGATCGGAAAGGCGCTCCAGTACTTGCGGGAGATAACCGTCAAGGCGCCTGATTTTGTTCTGGCGCTCGCCTGGCATTCCGGCTGCCTCGTCGGCCTGGGTTATTGGGGGCACGCTCCCATCCGCGAGACGTACCCAAGTGCGAAACAGATGGCATTGAACGATCTTGCCATCGACGACAGCCTGGATCGCTCATTTCGCTCTTGGTATAGACTGGCTGCTCGATTGGGACTGGCCGCCTCCGAACGAGATTTCCGGCGTGCCATTGAACTGAGCCCAAGCAATTCGGACGCCCACACGCTCTACGCAATATTTCTAGGGTCTGTTGGCCGGTTTTCTGATTCGATAGCGGAGGGTCGGTACGCGTTGAGGCTCGACCCCACTCTCGCTCCTCGTGAGCACAGCGCTCGCCTGGGGGTATCTCAACGCACGCCAGTCGGAAAGGGGGAGGCCGGCCAGGCGGACGAATCCTTCCCGGATTCCCTTCACGCGCATCGGGCTCGGGTGGGCGGCATGGTGCTGCGCAGGGCTGCGGAGGCTGTGGCCGCGTTTGAGAACTCTTGACTTTGCGGGTGGCCTTTTATAACGCCTTTCTGGGGCATGTCTAGGCCGCTTGGCCGGGTGATGAAGATCAGGGTCTCCTCCGCGAACTCGTTCGGCTTCTACTCAAGGTCAGGCTCCGCCGATCGCCTTCGTGGCAATCTATGCGGGTCTTGGCGACACCGATGCGGCATTTGACTGGCTGGAAACCGCCTACCGGCTCCGGGATGACAAGCTGTTCTGGCTCACGGGAATGCCCTTATTCGATCCTCTTCGGCGGGATCCACGCTATGCCGGCTTCCTCCACCGCATGGGGCTCGCGCCGGTCGAAATGACGCGAACGGAGTAACCGAAGAAGTGACGAAGAAACCGAAGGGCCAACGAAGTCTCTCGGTGAAGGGCAGCCACGTTCTTTCCGGCGCAACAATCTAACGCGCGCTCGAATTCTCTTCTCAACGCGACTACCGATCTGGAAGTTTCTGATCTCGAAGACGTCGCCCTATCGGATCGCCGTCTTTCACCCTCGATCCTGGAGCCGCCGCTTGGCTGAGAACCGCCCAGACCGCGGAAATAAAGGGCAAACTCCTTCTAGGTCCGGACCCGGGAAGCGCTGGAGAGCGCAGACCTGAATTGCAGGCTGAACGAACTCAGTCGCCCGGCAAAACATCCTTCACCCGGCACGCGGTCTGGCGAGGGCGCAGTTGAGATTGTTCGCCACCAGCATGCGCCAGATCGGTGCAAACATGCTCCCACTGCAATGGCTTCCACGCCGGCTAGCGCTTTGTGCGAGGCGTGAACTATTACACGGAATCCAGTAATTCGCAAAATTCGTCGCGGCGGTTGCGGACGAGATCTTCGGCAAGGAGCCTCAGTTCCCGCAGATTTTGAGGGCAGGCGTTGTCCATACCTTCGTTGGCCGGCGCCAGCGTGGTCTGAAACCGCCAGTACCGCTTCGGTTGGCCGGCATCGTGCCGCAAGACGTGCCGCAACTGGTAGTCGACGGCGGCGCTGACGCTGTCGAGCGCGATGTTGATGAACGGCCGGGCCCACTGGGCGGCGCCCCACTTACAGGCGTCCTGGTAGCAGAGACGATCGCCGGTCTGGCCGGTACCGATGGAAACCAGCCGGATGTCTTCGGGCCGGTGGCCTTCCGCCACCGCGTCGACGTAGGCGCACATCGCGGGGTTGTTGGCGAACACGCCGCCGTCTACCAGCGCGAAGTAACCCGCGCCGGTGGAGGTGCCCACCTTGGCCGGCTCGAAGAACGTCGGCGCCGCGGACGTAGCGCGGGCGGCGGCGGCCATCGGAAAATCGTAGATCGAGTTGCACCGCGCCCGGCTGCTGCGGAAAAAGAAGGGCTGCCGGCGCTCCATCTCGTAGCCGGTGACGAGCACGTCGGTCAACGCGTCCTTCAGGCGCGCCTCGCCGAAGTAGCGGGCCAGCACTCCTTCAATGCCGTTCGCGGCGTACTTCTCTTCGGCCAGTCCCCATAAGCTGAGGAGCCGTCTCGGCCACGGTTTGGAAAAGATGGTGGCCCCTTCGCTCTGGTACAGCGACGCCATGTCGAGGGCGCGATATGCGGGCCCGCCGTCCGGCGCCGGCTTGGCCAGGCCGAGCGCCAGAATCCCTCCGGTGGACGTACCGGCAATCAGGTCGAACATTTGCGATACGGGGCGGCCCGCCAGCCGCTCCAGCTCCGCCAGTACCAGCGCAGGAATGACACCCCGGATTCCACCGCCGTCGAGGGACAGGATTCGGTAAGGTTTCTGCATGGTCAAAAAGCGAGGCCGCCCCACCAGGAGCGGCCTCGACGTGATAAGGAGTCCGATGACCAGACCCGTGCTGGCCGGTGCCAACCCGGCCAGCCGGAATCTCGACCCCAGTCTAACAGCGGGATGGCGAACGGCCTCTCGTTATCGGCGTCCGGCGGCTGCGCCGGGCCACGGTGAGGGGTCCGAAACCGGTTGGAATTCCAATCTTTTTCGGGAATCACCCTGAAATTGAAAAAATCGTACGAAGGATGTGACTCGGCCGTCAACCAGGGCCGCGGCCGCGCCCGTAGCGGTTCAGCGTCATGGCGATGAACTCCAGCAGCAGAGACGAGCCCATCCAGACCTGCCAGTGCGAAAACAGGCCCTCGCGGATGGCGAAGGCGCGAGCGAAACCCATGTCCTCGCCCATCCGCCAGACGCCAGCACCCCCGCCACAACCGCTGCCGGCGTCAGCAGCCCCGCCAGCGCCAGCGCCAGCAGCCTGTCCACCGGACGTTTCTTGCGAATGCGGGGACCATGGCCGAGACGAATCCGTATCACCATGATTCTGCTTCAGTCTACCAGCATATGCGATAAAGTTTGGAGATATCATCTTGACTTTTAGCCTGAATCGCCTGCCTCGCGGTAGCCGTCGGCGGGAGCGGACGAACCAGGCGACCTAGCAAGGACAACCGGAAAGGAGCGTTATGCGGAAGAATCAAAACGGCGGTAATCGGAGCCGGATTCATGGGCCGGGTGCACACGGAAGGCATCCGCCGGCTGGGAAACGTCGAGGTGGCCGCAGTGGCTGCCATCAGCGACGACGAGGCCCGGAGGTTTGCCGGCGCCATGGGCATCGAGCGCGCCACCGCGAACTACCAGGAACTGCTCGCCGATCCGGAGATCGAGGCGGTCCACGTTTGCACGCCGAACGCACTGCACGCACCGGTCTCGCTCGAAGCCATGGCGGCCGGCAAACACGTGCTGTGCGAAAAGCCGCTGGCCACGTCGGTGAAAGAAGCCGAACAGATGGTGCGGGTGGCTAAAGAGCGCAAGCTGGTGAACTGCGTCAACCACAACCTGCGCTACTACCCCTGCACCCAGCAAATCCGCCAGATGATCGCCGCCGGCGAGCTGGGCGAGATTCTGATTGTCCAGGGCACCTACTCGCAGGACTGGCTGCTGTACGACACCGACTATAACTGGCGCATCGAAAAGAAGGACAACGGCGCGCTGCGCACCATGGGCGACATCGGCTCGCACTGGATGGACATGATCCAACACGTCACCGGGCTGAAGATCACCGCGCTGAGCGCCCTCCTGAACACCTTCCACAAAACCAGGAAACGACCCAAGGTGGCCGTCGAAACCTTCGCCGGAAAAACGCTTACACCGAGCGATTACGAAGAAGTGAAGGTATCCACCGAAGACTTCGGCATGTGCTTGTTGAAGCTGGGCCCGCGCTGCCGTGGCGCGTTCACCGTCAGCCAGGTCTCGGCCGGCTGCAAGAACCGTTTTCAGATCGAGATCTTCGGCACCAAAGCGGGCGTCATCTGGAACCAGGAGAACCCCAACGAGCTGTGGATCGGCCGCCGCAACGAGCCGAACCTGGTCGTTGTTGAAAGACCCTTCGCTGCTGGCGCCCAAGGCGGCCAGCCTTCGCCGAGCAGCCCGGAGGCCACGCCGAAGGATACGCCGACGCACACAAACAGGTCTACAAGCGCTTCTACGCGAAAATCGCCAACCCGAAAGCGGAAACCGATTTTCCGACCTTCGCCGACGGTTTGTGGGGGATGAAGCTGTTAGAAAAAGTGATTGAAAGCAACCGGAAGGGAATCTGGGTGAAGACGAAGTAGGCCGCGAAACGGCGACTTCAGCTCCTGGACGGGAATGTTGATGCGATAGCGGGCGGTGCCGTCCGGGCCGGCCAGATCGAAGCTGCCTCCGATACTCGGCCGGCCGGATTGCCCGCCCAGAAATGTCACCGAGCGTGCCGTCACGGCGCCGGAGGAAACAGCGCCATTCCGCTCCCAACGCCAGGCGCCGGAGCTGAGTGAAGTGGGCACGCCCACCGCGAAATGCATCTCGACGTGGAGCGACGAAGCGCCGTCGCTGAATGCCGCATCAACCGCCAGACGGTCGCCATCGCGCGTGCCGCCGAGTGAGACCAGGGCGAAACGGGACAAATCTTCGCCGCCGGCGAGATCCCGGACGGGAGGCGCCTTGGCTCCGCCGCAAGCGGCCAGCCAGAGCGCCGCGCAGCACCACGCAATCGGCGCACCTGCCCTCACTCGAGTATTGGCGCGGGCGGATGTGGTTCTGTGTTTCGGTCCCATTTACGCGACACAACTTCCCACGGATGAACACTCCTCCGCATCGACATCCGAAAGACATCAACAGCTTGCAAAGGTACGCTGCGTGCGGCGGACATCAACAGCCATGACGACCATTCTGAGAGTCTTCGCCCTCTGCCTGTTCGCTTTCGGAGCCTTTGCCGCCGACGCCACCATGTTTCGCGCCGATCCGGCCCACAGCGGTGTTTACCACTCTAACGCAGCTCCCGGCCTCTCCACCGTAAAGTGGAAATTCTCCACCGGCCAAAAGGTGTTTTCCTCTCCCGCCGTCGCCGGTGGAACGGTCTACTTCGGCTCTTCGGACCACAACCTTTACGCCGTCAACGCCGCCGACGGGTCGCTGCGGTGGAAGTTTCAAACCAAGGGCGGCGTGAACTCCTCTCCCGCCGTGGACGGTGGCCTGGTGTACTTCGGAAGCGTGGATGGGAATTTCTATGCCGTCGAAACGGAAAGCGGCAAGCTCAAATGGCAGTTCCAGACGGCTGGCGAGCGGCGCTTCACCGCGCCGGGAATCCACGGCGCCATGCCCCGCACCGAGATGATGCCCGACCCGTTCGACGTGTTCCTGTCTTCGCCCGCCGTCGCCGGCGGATTGGTCTACTTCGGCAGCGGCGACCACAACGTCTACGCCCTCGACGCATCCACCGGCGGCCTCAAGTGGAAATTTCCGACCGGCAACGTGGTGCATGCCTCGCCGGCCGTTGTGGACGGTGTGCTTTACATCGGGAGCTGGGACAGTTACCTGTACGCTCTGGATGCGCAAACCGGAGCGTTGGTCTGGAAATTCCAGACCGGGGAAGACACGGTGAATTACAACCAGGTCGGCATTGCGAGCTCGGCGGCCGTGGCCGGCGGCGTGGTTTACTTCGGCTGCCGGGACGGCCACTTTTACGCGGTGGACGCCAAAACCGGCGCCGAGAAATGGAAGCACGACAACAAAATGGGGTGGGTGATTGCGTCCCCGGCGGTTTACCGCGGACGGGTCTACTTTCCCACCTCGGACGGTACGCGGTTCAAGGTGCTGGACGCCGCCAACGGCGAGGTGGTGTTCAACGTCGAGAACAAGGCCATTTCGTTTTCGTCGCCCGCGATCGCCGGCGACACCGTTTATTACGGGACCTCGGATGGCTGGCTCCACGCGTTGGACGCCAACACCGGCGATCGGAAATCCGAATTTCAGACGGACGGGTCCAGGCGCAATGGACCGAAATACACCGACGCCAAGGGGAAGTTGATCGACAGCGCGCTCTATCCCGATTTCACCCTGGACGGCATGATCATCGGCGTGGAAA
This sequence comes from Bryobacterales bacterium, assembly GCA_963810595.1. GTDB lineage: Bacteria > Acidobacteriota > Terriglobia > Bryobacterales > Bryobacteraceae > CAWEOG01. Next base: position 393,033 of record CAWEOG010000022.1, read on the forward strand.
GAATGTATTCACTCGGATCGATACTTTCTTCTCCGGTGGTGGCCGATGGAGTCGTGTATGTGGGAAGCACCGACGGCAACCTTTACGCGCTCATGTGAGGGAGCAGAAACGGCCCACTCTCAGGCGGTTTTGCGGCGATCGAGCACCAGTGGAACCAGCTCCATCAGGCTGTCCACGAAAAAATCCGGTGGGTCGGTTTCCAGGCTTTCCGGCTGTATCCCGTACGTGACGCCGCACACCGGTATGCGCGCGTTGCGGGCGGTCTGCACGTCCACCGCGCTGTCGCCCACCATTAAGGTGTTTTCTCTGCTGGCGCCGGCCTCTTCGAGCAGCGAATTGATTCCCACCGGATCGGGCTTTTTCTGTTCGAAGCTGTTGCCGCCGTAAACGCGGAAGAAATGCTCGCCGAGGCCAATGCCATCGATGATGGCCTGGCTGATTTTTTCCGGCTTGTTGGTCAGGACGGCCATCTGAACTCCCTCTGCGCGGAAAACGTCGAGAGCCTCGCGAACACCCGGGTAGAGCTTGGTATTCACCAGCATGTGGTTGCGGTAAAACTCCATGAAGAACTGCAGCGCCTGCCGCACTTCATCGTCGGTGGCGTCTTCCCCCAACGAGCGGCGCAGCAGCACCGGAGCGCCGTTGCCGACGTAGGAAAACACCTCTTCGTTCGGCAGCGCCTCGCGGCCCAGGTGACCCAGCGCCGCATTCACCGAGATGGCGAGGTCGAGTTTCGAGTCGATCAGAGTGCCGTCCAGGTCGAAGATCAACAAGTCCATTCGAATTCCACCGGGCTATCGGAAGGGGAAGGAGATTTCTTTCCAAAAGACTACCAGCCCACTCTTCATAGTAAGAGATTCACCGGCCGGCGCGCGCGAAGCGGGAAATCGTCGCTGCCCTCCCTTTTTCCGGCATCCCCGGGAGCCGCGGCGCATATTCGATAGAATCAAAGAGATGACTCCCCGGGAGACGATTGAGAGCCAGCCTGCCGCGGCCACCCGGCTGGTCGAACTGGAAAGCGCGCTGGGCGAAGTAATTCGTGGCAAGCCCGAGGTTTTGCGCCTCTCGCTGGTGTGTCTGCTGGCGCGCGGCCACCTGCTGATTGAAGACGTTCCGGGGGTAGGAAAGACTACCCTGGCCCAGGCGCTGGCGCATTCGGTGCAGTGCCGCTTCCACCGTCTGCAATTCACCGCCGACATGCTTCCGAGCGACGTGGTCGGCGTCACCATGTACAACGCCCACGCGGGAGCGTTCGAGTTCAAGCCCGGCCCGGTGTTCACCAACTTTCTGCTGGCGGACGAGATCAACCGGGCCACGCCGAAGACGCAATCGGCCCTGCTCGAAGCGATGAACGAGATGCAGGTGACCGTGGACGGGCGGTCCTACCAGTTGGAGCTGCCGTTCATGGTGATTGCCACGCAAAACCCGGTGGAACACCATGGAACCTATCCACTGCCGGAATCGCAAATGGACCGCTTTCTGATGCGGCTGCGCATCGGCTATCCGGACGCCGCCAGCGAACGGGAGATCGTGCGCGCCCCCGGCGGAGAGGCGGCCGCGCGCGTCGCGCGAATGCTCGACGGCGCCGAGCTGCTGCAATTGCAGGCGCAGGCCGGCCTGGTGACGGTGGACGAAGCCGTGGTCGACTACATGCTTGCCATCGTCGAGCGCACGCGGGCCCACGAAGAGCTCTCGCTCGGCGTCAGCCCCCGCGGCGCGCAGGCGCTCTACCGGGCGACGCAGGCACTGGCGCTGCTCGAAGGACGCGATTACGTCCTTCCCGACGATGTCAAACGGCTGGCCGTGCCGGTGTTCGCGCATCGCGTGGTGGTGAATGCCAGGACCTCGCTTTCTCAGCGCAGCTCGGAGCTGAGCGACCGGATTCTGCTGGACATTCTTAACACGGTGGACGTTCCGCTGTAGCACCAGGCGGCGGACGCCGTTTTTCCCGCGACGGAGCCGAGAGTTCACGATTATGAAGACAGCAATTATCGGCCTGCCCATGGTGGGCAAGACGTCCCTGTTCACCATTCTCACCGGCGTTCACGAATCCACGCGCGTCGGCTCGCTCGGAAGCGCGCGTGGGCGTCACCAAGGTGCCCGACGGCAGCGCTGGAAGAGCTGGCGAAGATTTTCCAGCCGCCGAAAGTGACCCATGCCAGCGTCGAATTCCTGGATTTCCCGTCCATCTCGAAGGAGGCTCTGCGCGACGCCAGCCTGATGGCCAGCCTGCGCGTGGTGGACGCGCTGGCGCACGTCGTGCGCGTGTTTCAGGACGACTCCGTGCCGCACGAGAAGGGCAGCGTCGATCCGCTGCGCGACATCGACGACGTCGAGACCGAACTGATTCTCAGCGACCTGGTGGTGGTGGAGAAGCGGCTGGAGCGCCTCGAAAAGGACCGCAAGAAGATCAAGAGCCCGGAACTCGACAAGGAGTTCGAGCTGCTTGGTCCGCTGCAAGGCAGCGCTCGAAGCCGACCAGCCGTTGCGCGACCTGGAGCTCGGCCGGAGACGACGAAAAGCGCATCCGCGGCTTCCAGTTCCTCTAGCCAGAAGCCCATGCTGTACGTGCTGAACCTGGGCGAAGACGATGCGCCGCGCCTGCACGAGGTCGAGAAGGAGTTCCGCGAAGGCGCGCTGGCCGGCCGGCCCGGGCACGGCGGTCACCGCGGTTTGCGGCAAGATCGAAGCCGAGCTGGCGGAGCTGTCCGCGGAAGAGGCGGCCGAATTTCTGGCCAGCTACGGCCTCCAGGAATCGGGCATCGAGCGGCTGATCGGCGCCGCCTACGCGCTGCTGGGGCTGATGCGTTTCCTCACCGCCGGCGAAGACCGAGGTGCGCGCGTGGACCATCCCGATCGATAGCACCGCGGTGAAGGCCGCCGGCGCCATCCACTCGGACTTCGAAAAGAAGTTCATCCGGGCCGAGGTGGTGAACTGGAAGGCGCTGATGGAACACAACGGTTACCGCGGCCTGCGCGAGAAGGGGCTGCTGCGGCTGGAGGGCAAGGAGTACATCGTCCAGGACGGCGACGTGCTGGTGATCCGGCACGGTTAACCGGCGCCTACTTGGTTGCGGGCGCGGCCGGCGGCACAGGTTCCCGCACCGCGCCCGCCTGCGCAAACTCCGGCGCAAGCCGCGCCAGCCACTGGGCGCCGTAGCCGTTGTGCGGAATCGGAGAGCGCCTTCCTTCCTTATCCAAAATCCAGATCATTGGCCGCATCAGCACCGGGAAATAGCGGTGCGCAATCTCCGGCGAGTGAATGACCGGGTAGGCCAGCTTCCATTCCTCGACGATCCGCCGGGCGCGCTCCTCGTCGCGGTCCACGTTGATGCTGAGTAGCCGCACACCCTCGCCTTCGATCTCCTTTTGCAGCGCCTCCAGGCTCTCCATCAGCTCGCGGCAGTGGAAGCAGCGGCTGGTCCAGACCACCAGCAGGGTGGGCTCGCCTCGCAGCCCATTGCTGCTCCAAGGGTGTCCCGCCAGGTCGGAGGCCTGCCACTCGCCGGGAATCTTCAGGTAGTCGAACTTGGGCGGCCAGGCCGTGTCGGCATCGTCCGTGCCGGCGGTTGCCCAGGCATCGAACCCCGCGCTCGCGCCGCCGGTTGAAAGGTAGAACCGGCGGGCGTCCTCAACCCTGTCGTCCTTCGCCTGGTCGTTGTTCTGGCCCTTCTTCGGAGTCTTTTCCGCCGGCCAGCCGCCGCATCATCGCCTGGTAGAATTTGCCGGCGCGAAGCTTGTCGCCGGAGATCTCTTCAGACCGGGCGCGCAAATAATAATACTGGGCCAACCGCCGCTGGTAGGCGGTGATCTCCGATTTCAGCGCCAGTTTTTCATTCGGCGCCTCGGCCGAGAGCAGCAGGGCCACCAGCGGCGTCACCTGCTCGAGTCCCACCCGGTCGGCGGTCAGGCGCATCACATCGGCCAGCACGAAAAGCGTCTGGTTGGTTGCATTGATCGAACGCGCCACCGGCAGGTCGTTTCTGTATCGCGGGATGACGTCGGAGATACTCGCTGCCCGCCATCTGCGTCTCGAAATGATCGAGGCCCCGTTCCATCCAGTCCTTGGCCGTCTCGACCGACGTCCGCGTCTCCACCAGCAGGTTGGCCATTACTACTTCCGGGGCGGGCTGGAAAAGTAGACGTCGGGATGGTCGTTCACCAGCTTTCGCACGGTATCCATCAGGCTGGGAATGTCGGTCTTCGAGAAAGCGGGAAGTTGACTGTAGCTGGACCAGCGGGCAACCAGCGCTTCAGGCTGATCGGGCCAGGTCTTCAGCCATTCTCCCGCCTGCTGGAACAATCCGTACTGATACTTGGCCACCTCGTCCTTGGTGGCGGCGCCGTTGGGAGGCGGATGCCCGGCGAGCCACTGCTGATAGACGGCCAGAAAAGCAAGGTCGGATCGGGGAAATTTCTCCTCGACGGTCTTTGAAAGCCAGGCCAGACCGGCTTTGTCCCCAACCAGCGAAAATCCCGTATGGAGAACCTCGAACCATTGGCGTGAAGGCACCGGCGGAAGGCGGCGGAGCCGATCCAAATCTCTTTCGACCAGGGCCTTGAAAGCGTCCGTCGAATCGTTCCCGGTTAGTTTTTTCTCCGCCGCCCACAACCGCGGATAGTACGGAATCAGGCGCGCCGGCAAGGGGTCTTGAGCCAGCAGCCTGGCCAGCTTGCCAATCCCCGCTTGCAGCTCCTTCGCGTCGTTGGTAGACGGCAGGACCAGGAATCTCTCCGGCGCGTCCGGACAGGCCCGCGCGAACGCGTCCATTTCCGAGAGCACCAGCGCTGGTTTCAAGTTCTGCGGCTGCGATGCAATTTCGGCGATTCCCAGGTGGGGCCAGGCGAAATCCGGCCGTTCATGCAGCGTCTCCAGAAACAACGTGGCCGATTTTTTTAACCGGCGCCCGATCAGTAGCCTTGCCGTCAGGTACTTGGCCAGGGTGCGATCTTTCATTCCGTCGTAAAGCGCCTGCGCCCGGTCCATCTCTTCCAGGTGGAAAGGAACCTGGCGGAATGCGTCCTGGTAGGCGTGGTGGACGAAAATATTGTCGGGGTATTGGCGGACCAGCTCACGCAGCGGCGCGATGCGCTGCTCGAAGGGCAGGCTGCGAGAGACCTGCGTCGCCTGGTCGAGCGCCGCCTGCACTTCCTCGCTCGGCTGGCACGGATAGGCGGGCGCCTGCGCCGCGGCGGCGGAGGCCGCAAGCGTGGCAGCGAACAGTAAAAGAACGGTCTTCCGCATGGCCGGCGAACCCGCAACGCTCCGCCTATCTTAACAACTGCCGGCGGCGAGCTATTTGAACGGCGCTCGCCGCCAGGCCCAGCACCAGCGAACTCCAGGCGAACCAGTCGCCGTGCCGCGTGTAGGGCGTCTCGCTTTTAACCCAATCGAAGGGTAAACGGTCCACCACCTCGCGGAAGGCCGGCAGCTCGTGCACCACCCGGCCGGCCGGGTCGACCGAAGCCGAGATGCCATCG
>CAWEOG010000023.1:0-20581 GCA_963810595.1 Bryobacterales bacterium
GCAGGGTGCTCATTACTCTAGTAACCCGCTCAGGCAGCGGCACATCTGGTTCGGGAGAAGGTCTTGACGATGGGCGCATCTTTGTGGCTGTGAACGCTACCGACATGTTCCCTGCTTTGCGAGCAGGGTGTAGACGATGGTGATAGTGCACTGGTTGAACTCATACGGGTCGGTCAGCAGGGGATTGGGCGCTTCTTTTTTTGTTTGCGAAGATTTGGGTGAGGCGGGCGTATCGGTACGGATTTCTTCGACGGGTTCGTGTCGGGTTTGGTGGACTTCGCTTCAGAGGTTTCCGGCAAGGTCTCTGTGCCCTCGAGCGGCTTCACGCGGAGCCTTGACCAATGGGGTGTTCTTCTCGTCAGTCATGGTTTACTCGATTGCAGGATCATCTGCGAAGGTGAACATGGCCATTGGCAGGTCGTGGGGCAAATGCACTGTATATGTCTTGATCGACAATCAGATCAATCTGCCAGATCGCGGCGTGCTCAGCAACCGTTTCAGAAAATCGCAGCCAGTCTTGCGACTCGTTTGCAGACAGTGGGTCTTCGATTGGGTCGAGGAATTGGGCCAGGGTGCAACTCAGTTCGGGTTTCTTCGGGAAGCGCACCGAAACGGTAATCTTGTTGCCAGCATGGTTGATCTGCAGCTCTGTACGGATCGCCTTCCAGTAGGCCAGGTAGACGAACTGCGCGGCCAGCCTGTGGGATACGCTGTGCGGCAATTCGTGTTCTTCCAGGTGGTCGTGCCAGTCTTGCACGAACCCTGCCAGGCGCGAAAGCAATTCCCCCGAACAGGTATTATCAAACAGGCTGTAGGTCACCTGCCCGAGGACCTGCGGCCCGGTTTCCCGCTCGACCAGGAGGACGCGGCGATAACCCTCGTCATAGTCCAGCAGGAATTTGTTGGAAATAAGCTCGCTGGTGGGTGTACCCGGTACCAGGATTTCGTCATGGTCAGATTGCATAGTGGTTCTCCGTGTTCTCGTGTAAAGACACGCTTGTTCTGGTTTGGGTTTGAAGTTAGAACAGCGATAGCTGCTGACTTTGGACATCTATAGCATTGGCTGTCCCTGTCAAGTTGAACTGGGATAGCGCTGGCTTCGCCAGCCTGGGTGGGATATTTGGACTGCAGGTTGCGCAGCAACGCCAGTTCACATTCATCGACTTCAGCACGGTAGAGGACATCAAGCTGTTCAGCCGATGCGGTTGTCCCGCATCCAGACCATCAAGGCTTTCTCGACGTCGGACCAGGTGTGGGCCGGGCTGCCGACGCAGCCGTATGCCCCGCCTTGCAGCACGTACTGCGCCCATTTGCAGCGCTCCCTCGAACCGGAAAACCAGGTCTCTGTACAAGCCTTGGATGTTGTAATGGGCGATGTGTCCATCGGCGCCGGCGCGTGCCAGGCCCATCGCCATCTCTCCGGCAAGAACTCCACCGCCACCGATGACAACCGCGACTTTTCCATTCAAATCAAACATGGGGTTCATGGGACGAAGACTCCCTCATGAATGTAACATGACTTCCAGCGACCTGGCGCTGACGCTGCGGACTTCACCGTGCGAACAGCCCTTGGCGTACCATTACTGACCGCACGCCGATAGCCGGTCTAACCTATTGCCTTTGCAACAACCAAGAGCAGACACTGGCAGTTAGGGTAGTTGACCCCTGTGCACCATGAATCACGCCGACCACGAACGTTGGAGAGCAAGAGATGTGGCACGCCTGCTCGCGCTGCTGGAATCTGAGCGGCGATACTATTCGGAAATCGTCGCCACTCTGCCCGTTGCCGTAACACTGCTTTCCGTTAATCGGGACATCCTCTCCGTCAACCGGGCATTCCGGGACCTGGTCGGCATCCCCGTAGAAGAGCTTGCAAAGCTGCGCATTGAAGACGTCGTCCGTTTCCCCGGTTTAAGCGAGCGGTTCCGCCAGGCGGCCGCCGGTGGCGAGAACCGGTCTTTTCACATGACGAGCCTGTTGGAAACCCGCCGTGGCCTCCAGAAGGTCCGTCTCGAAGCGCAGCGCTCACAAAGTTGGGAAGAAGGCGGGGAACAGGAGTTTCTGGTCGCGCTGCTCGAACTGGGTGATGAAGACACCGAATCTGCCGCCCCGACGCAGGAACCAGGTCCTGGTACCCGGTCGCCTGCGCCCTCCCGGTTTCCCGCCGTTGTCTGGCAGTTGGATGCCAGCCTTTTGCGGGTGGTCGCCGCTTCCGGTAGCGGCGACGTCATTCCAGGGTTGGATCCCTCTCAGCTTCTCGAGTCGGGCGGCTTTCCTGGTTCCCACGTGCACGATCGCGACCGGGAACGCTATGCCGCCTTTTACCGCGAGTTGGCATCCGGCGAGCGCAGCGCCGGGCAATGCGAATACCGGGGCGCGGCGTCGGGCCAGCCCTCCACCTGGCTGCTCGATACGGCCCTGGCGGAAACGAATGACCAAGGCAGCGTGACATCTATCTATGTCACCACCATCGCGGTGGGAGAAAAACGGCTTCGCGACAGGCAGAAGGAGCAATCGGCCGCGCTCGATTCGCAGGCGCACGTGGCCAGCCGCATCGCGCACAACTGTAACAACCTCCTGATGATCGTTTCGGGTTACTGCGAAGAACTGTCCGAAACCCACACCGGCGACGCTCCCCTCGAAGCCGACCTGGGAGAGATCCAGAAAGCATGCGCGCGCCTGGCGAATCTCGTTACCCGCTTGCAGGCGAGCTCGCGGAAGGCCGCCCCGCCGCGTGCCCGCTTTGACCTCCGTCAGTTGTTGAGAGAAGTCCAGGCGCGGCTGGGGCCCGCATCGAAGTTCACTTTCCATCCGCCCGCCGAACCGCTGCTGGTGGAGGCGAACCGCGGCGACGTCGACCAGACCATAACTCTGCTGGCAGCGCTGGCGGGCGGAAATGAGCCGGTTGCCGTCCGGACGCTCGAAATCAATTGGCCGTCTGGGGTGGCCGGTGAAAAACACGCGCTGCCGGCGGGCATGTATGCCGCCGTGACGTTTGCCCTGAACGCGGACGAAGACACCCTTCGGCGGGCGATTATCGAACCCGATTTGGAAGCTCATGACGATCCAGGCGCACCGCCGTCCCTGGCGGCTCTACACCGCTCTCTGCAGTTGAACGGCGCCGCGCTGGTGAGCTGGGATGACGGCGGCGGACAGAACGACGTGCTGCTGCTGATTCCGATGGCCGTTGGCGAGCCGCCGCCCGAGCCGGGCCTGGCTGCTCCGGCTCCACCGGAGCCACAAACGGTCTTGATTGTAGAAGACGAAAAAGGCATCCTCGCGCTGATGCAGAAAATTCTGACGCGCCAGGGCTACCAGGCCATCGGCGCGGAATCTTCGGAGAAGGCGCTGCGCCTTGCCGCCGAGTCGACGGCCACCATTCACCTGCTGGTGGCCGACCTTCAGATCGGCGTCGACAGCGGCCGCCAGCTTGCCGAAACGCTACGGGCGACCCGGCCCGACATGCGAGTGCTGTACGTTTCCGGCTACACGGACGACCCGGAAATTCAGGAAGCTGTCGAGACCGGCAAATTCCCCCCAGGCGTCGGCTACCTGCAGAAGCCGTTCACGCTGGAGTCGCTGGTCGGTCGGGTGCGCGACCTACTCAAACAGTAACCGCCTGGCCGCCTCCCCGCGGCCGCGTCTCCTCTCCTTCTGGTGCCTTCATGGGATATCGCCCGGCCCGCGGGAAAGCGTAGAGTATGGAAGTAGAAGGCCCGTACCGACAAGACTGCCCGAACCTATGCAGGCTAACGACAACTCGACCCCGCCCGGCGCTCGGCGAGGGAACGTGTTCAGGCTAAACGTGGTCCCTTTGACCACCAAGACGTGGCCGATTCTCACGGCGGCCTTCGGCGCGCTGATCGTGGTGATGGTTCTGACCGGGTTCAACGCCTTCCGGAAAGCCACTCAAATCTACGCCGAGACCGTCAACTCGCACGAATCCTACCAGCACACCAGCGCGCTGCTGGCGTCGCTTGAATCGGAACTGTATCTTTCCGAAATCGTTCTTCGCGACTACCTGCTCGACCCGTCTCACCTGACCGCGCAACGGCACCGCGATCAACTGGTTGGCATCCGCCGGGAAATGGAGCGGCACCTCGCCAACCTGGACGAAATCGGGAAACAGGAAGGGTTGGAGTCGCTGGCGAAGCTCAGCCGGGAATTGGACAATTACTGGAACTCGCTGGAACCGGTCTTCGAATGGAGCCCTCGGCAAAAGATGCTGTACAGCGCGGCCTTCCTTCGCCAGAACGTGCTGCCGCAGCGGGAGGCGGTTTCCGACCTGGCGAATGATATCCGCGAAACCAGCGAATCGAATCTCAACAGCCGTCAGGCGGCAATCGCCAGACAGCAGGAAGCGTTTGCCGCCGAGCTGCGAAAGACCATGATCCTCTCCATGGGACTGGCGCTGCTGATTGCGATCGCGGTTATCTTTCGGGTGGGCCGCCTGGAGGGCCGGGAGCGTCAAAACCGGGAGCGCGCCGAAGGCGCGGAGCGCGAGCTCCGATCTCTGTCGCGGGAACTGGTCAGCGCGCAGGAAGAGGAACGCAAACGGCTAAGCCGGGAATTGCACGACGCCGTCGGACAGACTCTGACCGCCCTGCGCATGGAATTGGGCAACATCGAGCGGAATCGCGGGGCGGACAAGGAGTTTTTCCTGGCGTCCGTCTCCGAAGCCAAGCACCTTGCCGAACGAACGCTGCGCACCGTGCGGGACCTGGCGATGGGACTGCGTCCTTCGATGCTGGACGATCTCGGGCTGGGGCCGGCTGTGGAGTGGCAGGCGCGCGACTATTCCCGGCGCGGCGGCACACCTATCAACGTGGAGCTGGAAGGCGACCTGGAGCTGATGCCAGAGCGCCACCGCACTTGCATCTACCGGGTGGTGCAGGAAGCACTCACCAATTGCGCCAAGCACTCGAAGGCCAAGGAAATCCGCGTTGTTCTGCACGGCCGCGAAGACGGCATCTCATTGCGGGTGGAGGACGACGGCGTGGGCATGCCCTCCGACAGCCGCGGGCGCGGACTCGGTCTCATCAGCATCGAGGAGCGAGTGAGACAATTGGAGGGAAACATGCGTATTCAATCTGAACCCCAATCGGGGACGGTGCTGACCGTCGACATCCCCTACCAGAGGGAGCTCGCCCAATGAGCAAGATCCGCGTTCTGCTGGCCGACGACCACGGAATCGTTCGCAAGGGATTACGCCTGCTGCTCGAGCAGGAACCCGACCTCGAAGTAGTGGGCGAGGCGAGCGACGGCCGTGAAGCCGTGAAGTACGTCGAGGACAACCACGCCGATGTCGCCGTAATCGACGTTGCCATGCCGCAGCTTAACGGCATCGACGCGGCCTCGCAGATGATGAAGACCCGGCCCAGCCTGGGTGTCATTATGCTGAGCATGTACTCGGACGAGTCCTACGTCCTGCGGGCGTTGAACGCCGGCGCCAAGGGGTACCTGTTGAAAGAGACGGCGGACGCCGATCTGGTTCGCGCCATCCGCGCGGTGTCGGTGGGCAAGCCGTTTTTCAGCCCCGCCATCACCAAAACCCTGCTCGAAGATTACATGCGTTACCTGCAGCAGAGGAACCTGGAAGATTCCTACGACCTGCTGACCGACCGCGAAAAAGAGGTGCTGCAGCTTCTGGCCGAAGGCAAGTCGAACAAAGAAGTGGCCGGCTTGTTGAACCTGAGCGTGTATACGGTGGAAACGCATCGCACCCACATCATGCAAAAGCTGAACCTGCACAACACCGCCGAGCTGGTGCTGTACGCGGTGCGGAAGAAAATCATTTCGTAGACGTCTATCGCGCCGCTGGCGTCAAAACCGGTCATGCGCATAAGCCCGGAATCAAAGTACAAGAGCCATGGCTGTAATCTCGGAGGAACACCGCGCACTCCTGCTCGAGATTGCGGCTGGCGGAAAGAGGTCGCCGCCATATTAGCTGTAAAATCGAAAACCAAGTGGCGGAGCATAGCGTCCAAAGTGAAGGTATGACATTGCGTCGTGTCCTGATGACATTTGTCGGAGTCGTTGTGAGCCTGGTGTCCGCGGCCGCGCAGAGGCCATCTGTGTCGGCGGATGCTCAGCCCGACGTCATGGAAATCGTCCGGCGGTCGATCGCGCGCAGCCATCAGGGGTGGCAGGCACTCAAGGACTATACCTTCATCCAGAGCACGGAAAATCGGCGGAAGGATGGCGACGGCAAAGTAACCAAAACCGACACCGAAACCGAAGAAATCCTGATCCTCGAAGGCCAGCCATTCTCCCGGGTTATCGCTCGCGACGGAAAGCCGCTCAGCTCCGAGGAGCAGCAAAAAGAAAAAGAGCGGATGGATCAGGAAATCAAGAAGCGCCTGGGAGAAACGCCTGCCGAGCGTGCCGAAAGAATCAAGGCGTACGAGGCAGACCGCGAACGGCGCGCCGCGATTCTGGACGAAATCCCCAAGGCCTTCACCTTCAAGCTCGCCGGTTCGGAGATCGTCGACGGCCGGCCGGTCTACGTGGTGGATGCCTATCCCAAACCGGGCTACCAAGGCACCCATAAGTACTCGAAGTATCTGCCCAAATTAAAGGGCCGGCTGTGGATCGACAAAGAAGATTACGAGTGGGCGAAAGTCCAGGCAGAGAGTATCGACACGGTTTCCATTGGCTGGATTCTGGCCCGTGTCCAAGAGGGTTCAAAGCTGGAATTTATTCAACACCGCGCCGGTCCGGACCTCTGGTTTCCGCAGATGGTGAGCCTGGACGCCACCGTTCGTGTCCTGTTGGTGAAAAAACTGGGGTTGGAAACCATTACCCGTTTCCGCGACTACAGGAAGTTTCAGGCGGACTCCCACGTCGTCGCGGTCAAAGCTCTCCCTAAGTAGCGTCCGGCGGGTCAATCCCTCATCAGCAGTACCGTGGAGCGCGCGGCGGCCTCATACGTGCCGCCGTCAACCAGGGGTCCTTCCCCGTTTTCAAAGAAATCCTTCGGCGGAGGCGCGGCCGTATCGGCCACCAGCCGCCACCGGCCGGGTTCGCGGATGCGAAACTTCAGTGGCTCCCGCCAGGCGTTGGAAATGATGTAAAGATCCGAGTCCTTCTCGGCGGCGCCGTTCAGGTAGAAGGCGAAACTGTGGGAATCCACACTCCAGTTCGGCGGCCCATCATCCCCGTGCCATATAACGTCCTCGCGCCAGAACCGCGGCCGGCAAATGCTGGGGTGCGACTTCCGAAAAGCAATCGCCCGGCGAATAAACCGGTGGATATCGCCGAACTGCTTCAGACGGTTCCAATCCAGCCATGATGTCTCATTGTCCTGGTTCCACGGGTTGTTGTTGCCGCGCTGGGTATGGGCGAATTCATCGCCCATGCGGAACATGGGAGTGCCATTCGACAGCACCAGCAGCAGAATGAAATTTTTCATCTGGTGGTGCCGCAACTCCAGAACCGCAGTGGGCACCCCGCCGTCGCCTTCGTGCCCGCAGTTCCAACTGAAATCGAGCGTGCCGTCCTGGTTGTTCTCCCCGTTCGCCCAGTTGTTTTTGTGGTTGTAAGAGACCATGTCGTAAAGCGTCAAGCCGTCGTGGGACGAACAGTAGTTGATCGACTGGTACGGCCGCCGGGCGGCGTTGAGGGTATCCGGGAACAGGTCGTCGCTGCCGTATATGCGGCGCGCCATCTCGCCCGCCAGGCCGGCGTCTGCGCGCAGATAGCGCTGGATGCCGTCGCGAAACATCCCGTTCCATTGAGACCAGAATATGCCGCGGAAGGCGCGCCCAAGCTGGTAGCTGCCCAAGTCCCAGGGCTCGGCGATCAGCCGCGTGCCACCCAGCAGCGGATCGCCCGCAATCTGGCTCAGCAGCGGGGGGTCGTCGAAGTTCATCGACCCGTCGGAGTTCCGGCTGAGGACCGCCGCCAGGTCGAACCGGAATCCATCCACACCCATTTCCTTTACCCAGAAGTGCATGCTGTCGATAATCAGCCGGCGCACCGACGGGTTGGCGCAATGGAGCGTGTTGCCGCAGCCCGAGAAGTTCATGTACTGGTGCGTATCCGGATAAATCATGTAGTAGGTGCTTTCGTCGACCAGCTTGTAGCAGAACTTCAATCCCCGCTGGTCGCCTTCTCCGGTGTGGTTATAGACGGCGTCGAGCAGCACCTCGATGCCCGCCTCGTGCAGAGCGTCCACCATGCGCCGAAACTCGAGCTTCACCTCCGCCGGATCGTGCGGCGAAGCTGAATAGAGGTTGTGGGGCATGAAGAAGAACAGCGGGTTGTAGCCCCAGTAGTTGCCCTCCTGTGGATTGAACTGAAAAACGGGCATCAACTCGACGGCGGTAACACCGAGATCGCAAAGGTAAGGGATCTTCTCGATAACCCCCGCGTAAGTGCCCCGTTTCTCTGGCGAGACCCCCGAACTCTCGTGGCGGGTAAACCCGCGCACGTGCATTTCGTAGATAACCAGGTCGTGGTCGTGCCGCGGCTTCCCGGTGGGATGGTTGTTGCAGTAAACCGCATTCACCTCGGAGAGAAGTGCCAGCGGCGCCTGTCCGGTGTTGGGACCAGGACGCTGCGCGGCGAACGTATCGAACGTGACTGGGAAGAACACGCCCTTGGCGTACGGATCCACCACCAGCTTTTCTTCGTCGAACGCGTGCATCCGGAAACCGGATTCGCTGGCCGGCCCGCCGACGCGGTAGGCGTAGTATCTGGCGCCGGCGGCCTTGTCTTTTGGAAGGCGGTAGTGCCAGAAACGCCCCGATTTGTTCACCAGCGGGTCAAGCCGCGCCTCAAAACACGGCCTCTGGATGTCGTTTTCGCGAAACAATAGCAGCGTGACCCGGCGCGCATGGTGCGAGTAAAGACAGAAGTTGTAACTCTGGCCATCCTCGTCCCACGATTGTCCCAAAGGAAACGTGGCGCCATAACGGTCACCCCAATTTGACATCACTCTATGGTAGGGGATTCGCGCCGTCCGAACCAGGACCGCAAAAATTCAGGACGGAAATCAGGACCGGGCGGCGCGGCCGACCTTTCTCTTCGCCCAGTTCAGCAACCGGCGCGCCCATCTGTAGCGCTCGGCGAGAATGACCAGACCAGGGATGAAAAATGGCCAGCCCGGCAGGATGGGCAGCATCCAGCCGGCGATGCCCACAGTAAGCAGCACCCACCCAAGGACTGGGCGCATTGGTCCATTCCAGAGCTTTGTTCTCCAAGGTGGAGGGGGTTGTTTCAGTTTCACTCCTGTCCCGGTGGCCACTCATTTGCCCGGCGGTTCGCGCCCAAGCGCTCCTCGGGTTAGTCATTCCGGGTCACGACCTGTCCCTGCCAATGTACTACAACTGATTGCAGCACAAAGGTTTCTATCTTTGTTTGACGGGTGAACATAAAGTAGTCCTATCTCGCTGCAACCCAAAGTACTGAACCCAAACTACCGCCAACTAAGGTGTTTACCCTTGATTCCATCTCCGTATCCATTTAGATTGGAGAAGGTGAGTACACTCGAACAACGCAAAGCGAAGCGGTTTGAACTGAGGCTTCCAGTGGCGGTCACCCGCGCCGGTGCGGAGACGAAAGAGCAAGCTGGCGAAACCATGAATGTCAGTTCGGGGGGCATCTTGCTGTTTGGCGAAGTGGACGTACCCGTGGGCCAGTCCATCGAGTACTATATCAGCCTTCCTACCGGCGAAAAGTCGGGGGACGTCAGACTGCGCTGCATGGGGAAGGTTCTGCGCAAAGACGATAGCCACGGAACCATGGCCGCGACGCTGGAACGCTACGAGTTTGTGCGGCCTGGCTAGCCTTCCCGGGCAACCGCGATTTCTGGAAACGAAGCCGTCTCCGGCACGAAGGTGCCGCGGGGCGGTTTTTTGTTGTCAGGACGGCCGATTTGCTGTAAGGTAGCAAAGAAAAGGCGAATACAATTCATGAATCTCAGTTTGGGATTCCCCGATCCCACCTCAGGCTCCCGCGAAACCGATCTGATCGCGACGGTGCAGAAACTGGAAAAGTGGATGGGTGCCGCCAGCTCGCCGATCCGGGCGCTTCGCCATCGGCCCGCCCGCGAAGGCGACTCCGCCGCGGTTCCCGCTGAAGTGCCGGCCGGGCTGCGGGAGGCTCTCGCCGCGCGCGGCGTCGAGCGGCTGTACACCCACCAGGCCGAAGCATTCACCCACGCGCGGGCGGGCCGCAACGTGGTGGTGGTGACGCCCACCGCCAGCGGAAAGACGCTGTGCTACAACCTTCCGGTGCTCACCGGCCTGGCGGAAGACGCCGAGTTACGGGCCATGTACCTGTTTCCGACCAAGGCCCTGGCCATGGACCAGCTTCACGAATTCCACGCCATTGTCGAGTCGATGGGGTCCGGTGTCCGCGCCTTTACCTACGACGGCGACACCCCGCAGGACGCCCGCAAAGCCATCCGCGAACGGGCCAACGTGGTGCTTACCAATCCGGACATGCTGCACACCGGCATCTTGCCGCACCACACGCGCTGGGCCAAGGTCTTCGAAAACCTGAAGTACTTCGTCATCGACGAGCTGCATTACTATCGCGGCGTCTACGGCAGCCACCTGGCGAACGTCATCCGGCGGGTGAAGCGCATCTGTGAATTCTACGGTTCGCGGCCGCAATTCATCTGTTGTTCGGCCACCATCGGCAATCCCAAAGAGCTGGCCGAGGCGCTGACCGAAAGCGAAGTACACCTGGTGGACAACAACGGAGCGCCGTCGGGGGAGAAGTACTTCGCCTTCTACAATCCGCCGGTGGTGAACCGCCAACTGGGCATCCGCCGCGGCTATCTGAACGAGACGCGGCGAATGGCCACCGACTTTATCGAACGCGGTCACCAGACGCTGGTATTCGCCAACAATCGGCTGGCCACCGAAGTGCTGGTGACGTATCTGAAGGATGCCTGCGAGAAGCTTCCGGCCGGCGCCGCCGGCGTTCGCGGCTACCGCGGCGGCTACCTGCCGCGCGAGCGTCGCGAAATCGAGCGCGAGCTGCGCGAAGAAAACATCCGCGCGGTGGTGGCCACCAATGCGCTCGAGCTGGGCATCGATGTCGGTTCGCTGGACGTGGTGGTGATGGCCGGCTACCCGGGCACGGTGGCCTCCACCTGGCAGCGCGCGGGGCGTGCGGGCCGCAGGCAGGGCGTCTCGCTGGCGGTGATGATCGCCTCCAGCGCGCCCCTCGACCAGTACATCGTCGAACATCCCGAGTACTTTTTCGAACGCCCTCCCGAGCAGGCGCACATCAATGCGGACAACCTGGAAATCCTGATCCAGCACACGAAGTGCGCCGCCTTCGAGCTGCCGGTGCGCGATGGAGAACGTTTCGGCCCGCACGACGTCGCCGAGATATGCCGCTTTCTCGAAGAATTGAAGCTACTGCACCACAGTGCCGGGGCGTGGCATTGGACCTCGGACACCTACCCGGCCGACGCGGTCAGCCTGCGTTCGGTGACGAGCGACAATTTCGTGGTCATCGACACCACCAACGACAACCGGGTGATCGCCGAAGTCTCCTTCCCGGCGGCGCTGGTGGAACTGCACGAGAAGGCCATTTATCTGCACGAAGCCACGCAATATCAGGTGGAGAAATTCGACTACGAAGGCCGCAAGGCGTATGTGCGCAGAGTGGACTGCGACTATTTCACCGATGCCATCGACTACACCCAGGTAAAGGTCCTGGAAGAATTCGATTCCGCACCGGTTGCCGAAGCGCGCGCCGCGCACGGTGAAGTCCGCGTAAACCGTCAGATTGTGGGCTTCAAGAAGGTGAAGTTCTACACGCTCGAGAATGTGGGAGCGGGCAACTTATCCATGCCGGAGCAGGAAATGCACACCACCTCATTCTGGCTGCATTTCCCCGAAAAATTCTGGGAACAGTTTCCCCACCTGACCGCCACCGAAAGGCAGAACGGGCTTTCGGGCCTGGGCAGCGCGCTACGCACGGTCGGAGCGCTTCTGCTGATGTGCGACCCGCGCGACCTGGGTGTTTCGCTGACCGAGGAGATCGGTCAAGGGCTCAAGACCTTCGAGCCCGATCTGCATCTGTACGACAATTACCCGGGAGGCATTGGCCAAAGCGCGCCGCTATTTGCAAGCAGGCGCCGTCTACTCGAAGGAGCGGCGTCGCTGCTGGCCCACTGTCCCTGCGAAGCTGGCTGTCCGAGCTGTGTCGGCCCACTGGGAGAAATCGGAGAAAAAGGCAAGCAAGCGGCAACCGAAATCCTGTCCGCCCTACTACTCGCCCCCGCATCCGACCAGGCGCTAGAGAAGTCCGACGATCCACCCTTCTAACCAGATGACTGTCAATTCATTTGCGTTCTTTGCGTCCTGGTTTGCTGATCAACTTCAACGTCTTCTTCGTGAGGGATGGGATTACCCGTGTTGTCAATAAGCTGGAAGAAGAGAATCACGCCAAGAAGAAAAGGACTTCAACGAACTTTGGAATGCTTTGCGCGGGTTACAGCACAACCCGCAGATCGCCCTCGCGGCGGGTGACGCGCGCCCGGTCTAGAAACTCCAACAGCGGAATGGCGTATTTACGGGTGATTCCCGTCCACTCCTTGAATTCGGGAACACTGAATTTCTGCCCCTTGCGCGTCGCGAGCACTTTCTTCAACTGCGCGATGGCTGCCGGATGGTAGACCAGTTCCGGCGAAACGCGCACCAGCCTCCCTTTCCGCAGCAGGATCTGTAACAGGGTTCGCGCTCGCGCCTCCTCCACCCCCGACTTTGCCAGCACCTCTTTGAGCGAGGGGACTCGCAGGCCGGCGTCCTCGAACAATCGCTCCATGGTGGCGAGGGCCGCTTCCTCCTCGCCGCTGAACGAGACGCGATGGCTCCGCAGCCGCACCACTTCGCCTTCCGCAACCAGCTCGGGAGCCTGCTTCAGCACGGCCTCCATCGCGAAAGACGGAGCCTCCGCCAGGAAGCGGCCTCGGAGCTGCTCCCTCGGAATGCCCGGCTGCAGTGGATTCGACTGGTGAAATGCGCCGGCGGCGTTCACCAGCAGGCGCGCCGTATTTTCCAGCCACGCGCGCGCGAACAGCCACGGCTTCGGAGCGGACACCGCAACCAGGCCGGCGAGCTCCGCGGCCGCCACGATTTCGTCCGGCAAAAGGCCCGTGCGTGCTACCAGGTCCGACAACGAAACGCCGCCGGCCGACTCGCCCGCCAGCAGCGCCAGCTTTGGCGGCAGACCCTCTCCGGCCAGCGTCTTCAGTCGATCGAGCGCCGCCGCGCGCGGCAGCCTGAGCGGCGCCGCGATGTCGAGCACCGTGCCGCCGGCAATAGTCACCACCGGCGAAAACATGCGCAAGATAAAACGGTCGCCCGGCAGAAGCAGCAACGGCTCGGCCAGCAGCAGGCGCGCGAATGCCGCCTGGCCGGGCTCGACAGCGCCTGTCCGGTCGAGCAGGCGTACGCTGGCCTGCGCCTCCGCCGTGCCGGAATGAAAGTGTACTTTAACGCCATGCTTCAAGGGGCGTGCCGAAGCCAGCAGATCGAATCGACAGTCCACCCGCCGGGTGGGGCGGAACAAACCCGGCGCGGTGAGCACCATGCCGCGCCGAATGTCAGTGGCTTCCACGCCCGCCAGGTTGACCGCCGTGCGCTGACCCGCCAGGGCGCGCGGCGTGCCCTTTCCGTGCACCTGAATCCCGCGTACACGCAGCCGCAGCCCGGCGGGGTGGACTTCCACCTCCTCTTCCTCCGCCACCGAGCCGGCCACCAGCGTGCCGGTCACCACCGTGCCGAAGCCCTTCATGCTGAACGAGCGGTCGATCGGCAGGCGAAAGTGGCGCGTCGCATCCCGCTGGGGGACGTCGAGCGCGAGTTTCCGCAGTTCGACGCGCAACTCGTCGAGGCCCTCGCCCGTCTTTGAGCTGACGAACACAACCGGCGCGCCTTCGAGAAATGTACCGGCAGTCAGTTGGACCGCGTCGTGACGAACACGGGACAGAGTAGCGGCCTCCGCCAGGTCCAACTTGGTAATCACGACCATGCCACGGGGAATGTGCAGCAGCCGGCAGATATCGAAGTGTTCGCGTGTTTGTGGCTTAACCGACTCGTCCGCGGCGATAATCAAAAGAACCAGGTCGATGCCTCCGGCGCCGGCCAGCATGTTGCGGACGAATCGCTCGTGGCCGGGCACGTCAACGAATCCGATGCGGACATCATCCCCAAGAGCCAGGTGGGCAAACCCGATGTCGATCGAAATGCCGCGGCGTTTCTCTTCTTCCCAACGGTCGGTGTCGGTGCCGGTGAGCGCTTTGACCAGCGCGGTCTTACCGTGGTCAATGTGGCCGGCGGTACCGGCGATTACGTTCCGCATGGCTGTGTTCTTCATCCTACTACTTGGAATGGCGGGTTCCGCCGCCGCGCAGGCCAGCTACGCGGCGGGCACCGCGGAAGTGCGCCTGGACGTGCAGGTTCTGCGGAAGGACCGGCCCGTGACCGGTCTTGAGAAGCGCGATTTCGTGGTGCTCGATGAAGGCCGGCAGGTGGATGTCACCTACTTCGGCCACCAAACCGACCCGCTGCGGGTGGTGTTCCTGCTCGACATGAGCGGCAGCGTGGCGAAATATCGCGCGCAGATGGCGGCCAGCGCCGAAAAGGCGCTGGCTTTGTTGCGGCCCGGCGACCGCGCGGCCATCCTGCTTTACGGGCGTAATACGCAGGTCTACATCGAGATGACCGACGATCCGCACGACCTGGTGCGCGGAATTCAGACTGCTTTGTGGAATAACGACCTGGGCAGCGGCACTTCCACCAACCAGGCGTTGGTGGCGGCGGCGAACTACCTGCGCCAGTCGGCCGACAAAGAGGGCCAGCCGCGGGCCCGCAATGCCATTTTGATCCTCACCGACAATCGCGGGTTGAACTACCAGGTGCCCGACACCCGGGTGCTCCAGTCTTTGTATCGCGCCGATGTGGTGGTAAACGCGATTGTGGTGGGCGGAGCCAAACCGCCCAAACCCCGGCGCGACAACCTGCAGCGCAACCCGGACTTCACTCCCACCAACGTGTTCCTGATGGCCGAAAAGACCGGCGGCGACGCGATCCCCTCGAAGCATGCCGATACATCGTTCCTCCAGTTGATGGAACGGATCCGAAGCCGCTATCTTTTGCTGTACCGCCCGCCGGATGCGCCGGCCTCCACATTCCGCAAGGTGGAAGTGAGATTGACACCGGAAGCCGCCGATCGTTTCAAGAAGGCTGAGGTGAAAGTGCGTGAAGGCTACTACGTCCCGTAGGCGCGCGCTTTCTCCGGATGCTCCCGGCGTGGTAACGTCTCGAAAGGAAACCTATCAAAGCCAGGAGCGAACGTGATCCAACGCATTTTTCCGCATGACTCGCCAACCCCGCGCGGTCCCTACACCCCCGTGGTGCGCGCCGGCGACTTCCTGTTTCTGTCCGGCCAGGGACCGGTCGAGCCCGTAACCGACACGATGAGCTACGGGACCATCCAGCACGAAGCGCGGACGGTGCTCGAAAATATCCAGCGGGTCCTGAAAGCCGCCGGCGCGGAGATGACTGACGTTGTAAAGTGCAACGTCTATCTGAAAGACCGGCGCGACTTCGCCGGCATGAACGAAGTCTACGGCGAATTCTTTCCGGTGGAGCGTCCGGCCAGAACCACCGTCCAAGCCGAGCTGCCCGACCCCCGCATGAAAGTGGAGATCGAGTGCGTGGCGTACAAGCCCCTGAAGTAGCCGCCAGTTCCCGCGAAGCATTATTCCTCGCGCAGAGCTTCCATGGGATCCAGCCGCGCCGCGCGCCGGACCGGCAGGTAGGCGGCCACCGCCGCGGCAATCGCCAGCGTAAGCACCGCCCCGGTCAACTGCAGCGGATCGTTGGGACGCACGCCGTAGAGCAGGCTGGCCACCAGGCGGTCGGCGGCCAGCGAGGTTGCCAGGCCGAGCGTGATGCCGATTCCGAGCAGAACAACGATGCCCCGCAGTATCAGCCAGACCACACCCCGGGGCTCCGCCCCCAGCGCGATGCGAATGCCGATCTCGCTCTTACGCCGAGCCACCGCATAAGCCGTAATTCCGTACAGGCCGACCATCGCCAGCACCAGCGCCAGCGATCCGAAAACCGAGGAAAGCAGCGCTACCAGCCGGGGCTGAATCAAAGAGTCGCTCACCTGGGTTTCAAAATCGCGGAACTGCAGCGAGAGCCCCGGGTTCACCGCGGAGAATACCGCGCGAACCGAGGGAACAATCTCCATTGGCGGGCCGGAGGTGCGCAGGGCGAAGCAGACGCGGGGCCACGGCTCCGCATCCTGCGTGCTGGCCAGGAATGCGGTGGGCAACTGTGCTTCGTCCAGGCGCTGATAGCGGGTGTCTTTCACCAGGCCGACTACCTGGTATTCGTCTCGCTCCCCTGGGTGTTCCGGCCGGTCCATGCCGATGGTCTTTCCGATGGGATTTGCCATGCCGAAGAAGTGGCGGGCCGTCGATTCGCCGATAATCATCACCTTTGGCGCGCTGAGGGTGTCACGCTCGTTGAAGTCGCGGCCGGCTATCAGCGGGGTCTGCATGGTCCGGAAATAGTCCGGAGAAATCCGGTTGAAGTATACCAGTGTGTCCTCGCGGGATTTCGGGCTGTAACCTTCCGGATAGGTCCACTCGTTCCATACCATGTTGCTGATGGGAGTAAAAAACGCGCTGGCGGCGGACGTAACCGAGGGAAGACGCCGCACCCGCGCGAGCACGTCCTGGGATACTCGTGTGCGCTCCGCGGCGGGAACCGCCGACTGCTGCATATCCGCGGTCACCAGCAGAACATTGTGCCGGCTGAAGCCGGGGTCCACCGTCAACAGGTTCCGCATGGTTCCGAGAAACAGGCCGGCGCCAACCAGCAGCACCACCGAGAGCGTCACCTGGCCCGCCACCAGCGCCTTGGCGAGATGGGAGCGGCTGGCCCCCGCCAGCGCCCCGCGGGAGTGTTCCTTCAGAACCTCGTTCACGCCGATACGCGTGGCGCGAAGCGCCGGAACGAGCCCGAAGAGAAGTGCCGTGAGAATCGCCACCGCGACGGTAAACGCCAGCATGTGGAGGTCCGGCGAAAGATTGATTTCGAGTGGGTTGTTCGATGTGGAGAGCAGGCTTATCAGTACCTTGCCACCCCACAGAGCGAGCAAAAATCCGCCCGCGGCGCCCAGAATCGCCAGCAGCAGGCTCTCCGTAAGCAATTGCCGGACGATGCGCGCGCGGCCGGCGCCAATGGCCATCCGCACCGAGAATTCCCGCGCCCGCGCCGAGGCCCTCGCCAGTAACAGGTTGGCGATGTTCGCGCAGGCGATCAGCAACACCAGGCCGACGGTGGCCATCAGTATCAGCAGCGCTTTCCGGTAGCGTTCTCCGGTGCTGGAAAAACCTGTCGCGGCGGGCTTCAGCAAGAACGACCTTTTCAGATATTCTTTCTTGTCTTGCGGTGCGTAATTCGGCGGCAACGTGGCGCGATAGACATCTGGGGCGATAGACTTCATCCGGTCGTCGGCCTGACGGAGGCTCTCCCCCGGAGTGAGCCGTCCTATAATCCGCAGCCACCACCAGCTGCGGGCTTCGAGCGCGCTGCGATCCGTGTTCAGCAGCGGTTCGCACCCGATCGGGATGGCGACGTCGTAGCCCTTATCGACATCCAGGCCGGTGAACCAGGGCGGCGTGACGCCGACGATCTCGAACTTGTGCCGGTTCAGACGCACCGTTTTTCCCACAACGTCCGGGTTGCCCTGGTAATGTCTCTTCCAGAAGTTGTAGCTGATCACCGCAACCGGTCCGGAGGTGCCGCCGCCGTGGCGGTCGTCCGTGTTATCGAAGACTCTCCCCCGCAAAGCCGGAACGCCCAAAACCTGGAAGAAGCGGCCGCTCACCCACAGGCCTTCCGCGTACTGGCTTTCTCCTCCGCTGGAAAGATCGAATTGGGCGTTGGAAAAGGCCAGCGCACCCGAGAACGCCTGCTGGTGGTCGCGGACTTGTTCCCAGATCGGGTTGGTGTAATGCGAGTTCCGGCCCGACGTAACCTCCACCAGACGCCCCGGGTCTTCCACCGGAAGCGCGCGCAGCATCACCGCGTTCAGAATGCTGAATATGGCGGTGTTCGCCCCAATCCCCAAAACCAGCGAAAGCACCGCCGTCGCGGTGAAGCCGGGCTGGGCCGCCAGCGTGCGGAGGCCGTAGCGGAGGTCCTGCGAGAGGGTGTCCAGAAACGTCCAGCCCCATGCCTCCCGGCTGTGCTCCTGCATTTGCGTCAGGTTGCCGAACTGGCGCCGGGCAGCATCCCGCGCCGCCCCTGCGTCCAGCCCCTGTGCCGCTTGCTGTTCCGCTCGCAGTTCCAGGTGAAGCCGCATTTCCTCGGCCATCTCCCGATCGAACCGCGATCCGTGTAGCCGGAATCTGAGCCGGCGCCAAAGCTCGCCAAGCCAGTTCATTTGACACCTCGTCAGGCTGTTTGCAGAATCTTTTGTATAGCCCCGCTCACGCGCTGGTAGTGCTCCACTTCTGAAAGAAACTGCTTGCGCCCGGCGGCCGTCGGCTGGTAATACCGCGCTCGCCGGTTGCCGGCGGTCACCCCCCACTCCGCCGTCACCCATCCTTTCAGCAGCATGCGCTGCAGGGCCGGATAGAGCGACCCCTCTTCCACCTGCAGTACCTCGTCAGATACCTGCTGGATGGCATTGGCGATCTCGAACCCGTGCATTTCGCCGTGTCGCACCAGCATTTTGAGAATGAGCATGTAGAGCGTGCCCGGCGGGATTTCATCACGTTTGGAAATGGCTGACATAGTTAGACTATGCCAAGTGTGCCACGGCTTCGGCAGCGTGTCAAGGACAAACGTACGCTAAACCCCGAACCGCCGATCCTTGACAAACCGGTCGAGGGGTCATAACATCCTCCGTTGGGATTAACGTTTTAAGCAGTTAAGACCCTAAAATCATGAATGGGTAAAGATCATGAAAGACCATCGAGATCACTTTCCTCCGCAACGTGAGCAGGCCGAAACCAGGCAAGGAGGTTTCCCCGACGGAGGTCTCAATCGGAGGAACTTGTTAAAGGTCTCGTCGCTGATAGGCGGCGGGGGATTGGTTGGCCAGGTCATGCTGCCGGAGAGGGCGGCCGCGCAACCGCCCGAACCAGGCGCCACGCGCGGTGCTGGCGGGCCGGGCCGCCTGGACGTGAATGAAGTACTGGCCAGGGCGCGCGAGCGTCTGTACCCAACCTGCAGGGTTTGCCCGGTGTGCGACGGGGTTGCCTGCTCCGGAGACCGCGGGGGAATCGCCGGCGCCGGCACCGGCATGTCGTTCCAAAACAACTTCACCGCGCTCGAACGGGTTAAAGTCCTGATGCGCAACGTGCACGACATCACCAAGGCCGACCCTTCTACCACCATCTTCGGCCACAAGATCTCCTTCCCCGCCGTGGCCGCACCCATGGGACCCGCGGGCACAAAATTCGGGAAAGGAATGACGCAGGAAGCTTGGTTCGACGCCCTGGTTGGCGGATGCGTGGCCGCCGGCACGATCGGCTCGGTCGGCGACGACCCGAGATACCCCGAGGCGGACGTCAAACGCAATCTGTCCGTCATCAAGCAATACAAGGGGCTGGCCCTTTACAACACCAAGCCGGCGCCCAATCCCATCATCCTGAAGTGGCTGTCGGCAATTGAGGACGTTGGTCCCGCATGGATTTCGATCGACGTGGATTCCGGGCCCAAAAGTGTCGCGGAGCTGCGCGAACTGGTGAAAGCGTTCCAGATTCCAATCGTGATTAAAGGAATTATGCGGGCCGATGACGCTTTGCGGTGCGTCGACGCCGGCGTCGCGGGAATTGCCGTCTCGAACCATGGCGGCCGCCGGCAGGACCACACGGCCGGAACCGCGGAAGTGTTGCCGGCCGTCGCCGCGAAGCTGAAGGGCAAGGTCCCGATTCTTACCGACGGGTGCGTGGCTTCCGGAACCGACGTGCTGAAGTACCTGGCCCTGGGCGCTGACCTCGTAATGGTTGGCCGGCACATTCTTCGCGCCGCGTACGGAGCCGGCCCCGAGGGCGTCGCGCTGTTCATGAACCGAATGCGAGTCGAGTTTCAGAGCGCCATGTTGTTGACCGGAGTTCCGACGGTCTCCCAAATCGACAGCAGCATCCTGTTCACCTAAACGTCGGCGGCTCTTAATGCGGCGCTGGTTACAGCACCGAGGAAACGAAATGATGAAACAAGTCGTCAATATCGCGAGTCAGTTAGCCATCTGTGCCCTGTCGCTCGGAGTCTTGAGCGCACAGGCCCCTAACACGCTAACCAAGAAAGAAATCGCAGCGGGCTGGAAACTCCTGTTCGACGGTTCCACCCTGAATGGCTGGGAGGCTCACCAGGCATCCGCTACCGAGCCGGCGGCCTGGGGCGTCGCTAACGGAGCGATCTTTTGTGAGGGAGATCGCCCTGGATGGCTGGGCACCGTGGATGCTTACGCGGACTTCAATCTGAAGGTTGATTTTCGAGCCGGCGCCAAAATAAACAGCGGCATTTTTCTGCGCTCCAGCAAAGCGGGCGGCAGTCCCGCCGAGACCGGCTACGAACTGCAGATA
>CAWEOG010000024.1:0-281509 GCA_963810595.1 Bryobacterales bacterium
CCCTTCCTGGGAGAAAGGCCGACGAACTAAGGTTCAGGCCCTCAAACGGGCACTCAATTACGCCGTCGAGCGTAAGGTGATCCCGCACAATCCAATCAAGGGGTACTTGGCGGGAAAGGCCGGGACCCGGATCACGTACTTCACTGACGAGCAGGAGGCGGCTCTGATGAAGCACGCCAACCCTGCCCTGCGGATGGCACTCCAAGTCTGCATTCGGACTGGCCTTCGGTACGGCATTGAATTCGCCCCATTGACGAAAGATCAAATTACGGACATGGGCGACCGAATGGAGTGGAGGGTGACGCCCAAGAGGACGAAGACGACCCAAAAGTACCGAATCGTCCGAGTCAAGGCTCCCGAGATTATTGCTCTGACTCGTGTACAGATGGAGGCGTTCCCTACAGGGCCGATCTTCCGTAACCGTAATGGTGGGTCTTGGACACAGAGCAATTTGACGACGGCATTCGTTCGCTTGCGGCGTCGTGTGGAAAAGAGAGAGAAGATTCAATTCGACGCCGACGTGTGCCTATATAGCTGCCGCCATACCTATGCAAAACGGACATTGCAGGGGTACTGGACGGGCAAGGCGACCACCATCGAGACCTTGGCCAAGTTGCTCGGCAATACCCCACAAGTTTGCTGGAAGCATTACGTTCAGTGGTGTGACAGCTACACGGAACCGCTTTGGGAAGCGTCCTAGAGAGCAAGGAGTTCCGAGGCGAAACCGCTGTTGGACATCGCCCTCATCATTGCCCCTGGTCGCCTATCCTTTTTGCGTTTTGGTTTGGCAACCAAAGTTTTCAGTGTTGCCTTGTCGGGATCGTGGGTGCAGGCGTCGATGTAGTCTTCCAGCCATTCTGGACGGAACTTGATTTCGTCCCCAGGATTGGCTTGAAAGAATCGAAGGGTTGGCCCTTTAACAGGGTAGCCCTGGAGTCGCCTCTTCGACCTCTCAATTAGCTTCCGCATTCCTGACAAACTATACCCGAGGTGCATTGCCCCCTGTGTCATATTTAGAAGTGGTTCATTACTTGGCACGACAGTTGTTCCTCTTAGATTTATTTGCACGAGTGCTTGACCTTATCAGAAA
This sequence comes from Bryobacterales bacterium, assembly GCA_963810595.1. Classification (GTDB taxonomy): domain Bacteria; phylum Acidobacteriota; class Terriglobia; order Bryobacterales; family Bryobacteraceae; genus CAWEOG01. Next base: position 1,091 of record CAWEOG010000024.1, read on the forward strand.
CGAATTGTTATGGACCCCGATCGTGAAGAAGAAGTCCTGGTGAAAGTGTTGTGTTGCGGCTGCTTGCCCAACTCCGAAAACGGGAACGCCGCGCCTCCGTGCGCAGCATGTCCCGCAAAAAAATGGCGTCGCCCCAGAAAACAGAGCCGAGACGATCACGCTACCCAACTACAAGCTGGGCAGCGTGTCGTCAAACGGTAGTCATTCACACGGCCAGGGCGAGACAGATGCCCTGAAAGGCATCGTGCCGCTTGCCGTCGGTGATACCTTCGGCTTTTCCCCTTCGCTGAACAGCACCGCCACTAAACTCAACCAATTGATTGCCGAACTGCGTTCGGTTCTCGACTTCATAGCCATTTTCCTTGCACCATTCACCATACTTTTCATGGAGATCGCACTTCGCAATCTTTGCATCTCGTTTCAAGATGCACTTCTCCTTCATAAACAGCGAGGTCGGTGCCTTTTGATGGCCCAAGTCGATTTTTTCCTGCGTCTCCACAATGGGAATTCGCAACCGGCCATCTGGTGCTGGCAGCCGCAATCCCATGATAGTCGCCATGAAGTGCGGGGCCTCATCCTCCAGTAGTTTGAGCAAAACCCTCTTGGGGATCATGTTACCCTTCATCAAGGCTGGAACGTGGCAGACCGTGATCCTGGAATCACCTGGCCACACGGGGCAGTAGTTCAGCGAGTTGGCGCACTGAACGAAGTGTAGCGTACTCGGCTGTTCGTACTGGTCGGTTCGCATCTTGCGAATCGACAGCCGACGACAAGTCACCCACTCCTTCATTCGATCTTTTGCACAGCCGGACTGCGACAGATCGGTTTCCTCGACCACTGCCAAAACGGCGTTAGCGAGTTCACCATTGAAGTTGTTGGTGTTGGTTACGCGCCCTGTCGGCTTTCACGACGCCCTTCGTGACCAGTAGGGCGATCGCCTCGTGAAGAATGGATTTTCCCGAATCTTCTGGTCCCCACAGGAAGAGGTATGGCGTAGGCTCGAACGGGTCGCGCAGGATGCACGCGACCAGATTAAGCAGCCAATCGGCTCCGGTGAGAATGTCGTGCCGCTGGCACCACTCCATACCCTTTACCGATTCATCCAGATCGGCCCCGATGTGCTTGAGGATCGAGTCCCAATGCGGGTGTTGTGGTGAGTCATCATCTTTTAGATGGACTGGCTCAAACCGGAACTGTGCGGCATTCAGATTCCACCGGCGTCCGCCAAGGAACTCCGGCCGGAAGGGGACATTCACCAGAGTCCACCGCCCACCCACGGCTGCGCCAAGTACGCACTCGGCTTGGTTCTTCCCCATTCCGAGCGACTGTAGCCGCATTCGCACATTGGTCGCGGGTTGTCCATCCCATGCTCCGCAGTCCGAATGTAGCATAAATCCTGCGTGTTCTCCAGCAGGCGTCACTAGAGCACGCACCAAGTCGTCACAGTCGGATTCGGCCTGTTCCTTTTCCGGCTTGGTCAGGGTATCAAATACCCGAGTAAAATGATCCTTCTTGGCAATCCAGCCGGTGATTTTTCCATCATCATCGTGCCTTTCGACATTCACGATCAAGCGTCCATCCTTGTGTGACTTCAACTGTGCTTTTCGGCCCATCATATTCTCTGGCAACTCGATCTTCTGCCCCATGGGATTTTCGGCCGACTTACAAGACCGGGTCTCTGGTGAACGCGATCGAAGCGGGACCCACGAAGATCCTCGCGGACCAATGGAACAGCTACGACATCACCGCCGATGGTGACCACTTCGTCGTGCTGCTGAACGGCAGGAAGGTGCTCGATGGAGGGGACTCCAAGCATTCCTCGGGAATCGTCGGCCTGCAATATAACACCGGCGGCGGCAAGATCGAGTTCCGCAATATCAAAATCAGGCCGATAAAACACTGACCTCGAGTTTGCGGTTTGCCATCAACCGGCGGACCAGTTCGGCTCGCAGCGGGGATCGGATGTATAATCGACGGAGCCCGAAAGCCAAGGGGCACTCCAGGTTCAGGCGATGCAACATCCACGATTGAGAAAACACTCCGCTGCGCTGGCGCTTCCATACCTGCTGTTCGGCCTCTTGATTGCGCCGGCCGGCACCCACGCGGCGGCCAATCCGCTGGCGCACTTCAAGACCGTGATTTTCGGATGCCACTCCGAGAATCTGGCCGACTTTGAGAACTTTGCCCGCAGAGCCAAGCAGTCCGGCGCCACCCACATTGTGCTGACCGCCGAAGACCTGCCCTGGGCCACCTGGCAACTGGACACTCCCGGCGACCCCTACCCGGCCTGGGCCATGTCCAACGTCGGCCTGCTCAAGATCGCGGTTCCCGAAGCTCTGAAGCCGTACCTTCCTCAGGATTATGCCGATACGGTGATGGGCATCCTGCGTGCCCGCTGCGCCGTTCTGCGCAAGCTCGGCCTGAAGGCCGCCTTCACCACCTTCGAGCCCCAGATGCTCCCCGAACGGGTATATCAGGCGCATCCTCTGTGGCGGGGTCCGCAGGTGGATCACCCGCTGCGCTCCCGTGTGCCTCGCTTCGCTCCTTCCATTGACAACCCGGAAGTGCGCGCCCTGTATCGCGAGTCGATAAAACTTCTGCTGACCGCCTGCCCTGAAATCGAGATCCTCTCGCTGCACACCAACGACTCCGGTTCGGGTATCAGTTGGAGCGAAGGCCTGTACCAGGGTCCCAACGGCAATTCTCTCTACCGTGGCCGGAAGATGTACCAGCGTTATCACGACTTCTTCGCAGCTCTTCAGGACGGAGCGCGCGACGCCGGTGTGGGCCGCTTCGAGATCGATGCCGAGTGGGTGCGCGAAAGCGCGCCGGAGCTGATTGCCAGCCGGCTCGGCCCCGGCATGGCCGTCGCCAACCTGGAAGGACCCAATGCCACCCCCTACAAAGCCGAGGTGGGTTTCCTGCTGGACTACTTTTACCCCTTCTACCCGGCACAGGGAATTCCCATACCGGTGCGCTACCTGGAGGAGCTCGAACAGGCTTCGAAAAGTACCGCGCCACGCCTGTTTTACCTGATCGGCGATTGATTCAACCGGGATTTGTATTTCCAGCTTTACGATTCGTTTGTAAAGAAACCGGCCGAAGACAACCTCTCCCGTACGCAGTTGCTCCACACGCTGGCGGCCGGCTCTGTCGGCGAATCGAACGCCGCGGCGCTTCTGGACGCCTGGCTCGCGCTCGATCGCATCCAGCGCGACACAGCGGTCCTCAACTACGGGGGAACCATCTTCTACCTCGGCTCGGTCCAGCAACGCTGGCTCACCCGGCCCTTTGTGCCGTTTCCCGATGAATTGACTCCGGAAGAAACGCAGGATTACCGGAAATTCGAGTTCCAGGCGAGAACCGAAGATCGTGCCCGGAATCTCGACGAAACCCAGGGAACCCACCAATACCAGGGGCTGGGAGGCAAGGCGCTGACGGACAAGCTGCTCGTGCGGATGCTCTCCGAACTGAACCGGGCCCGCGGCGATGTTCATACCATCCGGCAATCCGCCGACCTGCGGCAGCGCTACGAACTATTGGATCAACGGCTGCGCGTATTTGAAGCCCTGGTCAATAACTGCCGGGACGCCATCGATTACCAGTACGACCTGGATACCATCAAGGGTTGGCGCCTGAGCCGTCCGGTGGAGAACCAACAGGAGTTGACCGACATTCCGGAGTGGCTTGCCATCCGGGAAGTGGCGCGCCGCGAGCTCGACAACAGCAGTGTGCTGATCGACCTGCTGCGGTCGCAAAAGGAGCCGCTGATCGATCTCGCCAAAACCCCCGAGGAAGAAAACATCCGGGTACTCGGGCCCAACCTCGTCGATCAGCTTCGGAAGAAGATGAGGATCATGATCGCCCACTGGGAAGAATACGAGAAGCTATTCATAAAGGAAGACGGAAAGGCGGCCAACTCCACCGCCATTCCACGCGAGTAAGCCGGCTGTCAAAATCGGAACGATCGTTCCGGATTACGGCAGCAATGCCTTCTCGATGCTGGCCGTCACCGCGTTGGCCAGTGCCCGGTAGCCTTCCTCGGTGAAATGCACGTTGTTCGGGCGCTGCAGCTCCGGGTTCGCCGCTATGATGGCGTGCAGGTCGTCGGTGGGGATGCCGGATTCGGCCATCACCCGCGCGGCGGTTTCGTTGTAGCGGATCTCGTCGCCCTTCACCCGGCCGCTGGAGGCGTCCGGCACCGGCGTGGTGTTCGACCAGATCAGCTTCGCGCCGGTCTGCTTCAGCCGCGCGACAATCTTGCGCAGGTTCTGCTCGTAAACTTCGGTGGACGCCACCTGCGTGCCCTTGTCCGGCGTGGTGTAGGAGCCGTCGGGAGCCAGGTACTTCAGGTCGTGCAGACCGAAGTTGAAGTGGATGACGTCCCAGTGCGTGCTGCCCAGCCAGACATCCAGATGCGTCACGCCATAGCCCGATTCGCGGCAGTTTTCGGGCGGATGGTGCACGTTGGCCTTGCCCTTCAGCAGGTTTCGCACCGGAATGGTGTAGCCCATTGAGATGGAGTCCCCGATCAGCAGCACATTCGGCAAGCCGGCGACGTCGTCCACTGGCAGCAAGGCCGGATCCACCGGCGGCTGCGCGGACAAGCATTGGGCGGCAAGCACGGCGAAGGCAACCGCGCTGAGTGCGAGGTAATTCAGCTTCAAAGCGATCCTCCCTCCGGCAATGGTCCTAAACATAATACGTCAGTCAATGATGATGCAATCGCCATCAGCGGCGGCGCACCTACTTCGGAACCCTACAAGGGAAAAGCCTCGGCGGATTGACCATTCTCGATCCCAGCTTATTTCCGTAGCACACGCCACCCTTCCGCTTGAGCGAACCAATAACTGTGGGGCAAGCTTTCAGCCGGACCTGTTTGGGGTATTGGGAAACGGGTTTGTTTTGCCAAAGCTTTGACAGGCAGCGGTGAGCCCTCGGATCTGGCCAGCCGCGAGTGTTCGGCGGTGGGTTTAGGTTTGTTCCACCAAATGGAAACCGGCAAGGATGCCGGTGGGACCTGACACAGCCAGGAATGGCCGTGCCACAGCGGTGTCCGTTTTCGGGATCGGTTTTGTTTTCTCATTTCTTATGGCGGCGGCTGCGCTCGGTAACGGTGGACGGCGTCAAGAAGTGGCCCGCGGAAGAAAGAGGGATTTCTTGAAAGCTAAACGCCGAATGCTTCACGGCGTCGTTGCCTGGGCCGGTCTCGCCGGGTTCGGAGGCCTCGAAGTACCTTGCGTTTGAATAGAATGGTCCACCGGCCACTTCCACCGGGTAAACGATCCTGATTGCCAGCGGATTGCCGGCTGCAAGCTGAAAGTTTACGCTACTGGCCGGTAGATGGCGTTTTGTATAATTAGCGCATTGTGGCGGCGCCGGCGCTTGCGGTTTGACTCGCCGAATGCTTGGGAGGACTTGCGATGGCAGAGGGACTGTGGACTGGATGGCCTGTAGATGCGGCTGGCGCGGACACCCGAAACGTTCTGGCCGACGAATATAAAGAGCACGGCGCGTGGGCGCGCCACTACAGCTCGGTGCGCATGACCCTCGGCACGTTTTTTCTGAGTGCCGCTACCGGCGTCATTTACCTTCGTTGGGATAAACCCGAGCTCCGGACGGCCGTGCTGGCCGCCGTCATTCTGTTCATCGGAGTCATCCTGTTTCTGGGGTTCAGTTGGCTGACGTTTCGGGCGATGAATCGCCAGCGCAGAATCGTGGCGGCGTATCGAACGGCGCTCGGCAAGGCGGACAAAGCTCCGAAATCACTCGCCGTCCTCTGGAGGTGGGACGTGGGCTATCTCTGCATCCTGTTCGTGGTTTCGTTCCTGGCATTCGACTTGTGGTGGCTGAGCGGCCAGTCCGCCGGGGGAAATACGGTTGAGTTCCAGATTCCGATTAGCGTTCAGGTGGGTGACGCCCCGGCTTCGTCTTTTCAGGTTCCGGTCAAAGTAACGGTCCCCGCGAAGACCGGCCAGTGAGGAGAGTCGGTCTTCTGAATCGAAAATCTGGTTTTGGTGCTGGAGGAGGGGGTCGAACCCTCATGACCAGTGAAGGTCGCGGGATTTTGAGTCCCGTGCGTCTGCCAGTTCCGCCACTCCAGCGTTTCTCGGCGGGTACGACAAAAGTATAACATTCGGCACCCGGCAGGGAGCCGTGTTTGATCGGCCTCAACGCCGCGCCGCTTTGAGGCGTCTAAAATAGAAGGAGAGGAATGCGAACTGCCATGTCGATTCGCCGTCTTAAGCAATACCGAAACCAGAGCGGCTTCTCGCTGATCGAGCTTCTCATTGTTATCGCCATCATCCTGATCATTGCCGCCATCGCCGTTCCCAAGCTCGATAAGGCCCGGATGTACGCCAACGAGACAGCCGCCATCCGGCAGATCGGCACCCTCAATACGGCCCAAACGCAGTACAGCTCTCAATTTGGCCGGTTCGCCACGTCGCTGGCCGAACTGGGGCCGCCGGCCGGAGGCGAAGCCGGGCCGTCGGCCGCCGACCTGATTCCCGGCGACCTGGCAAAGGGCGACAAGACGGGCTACAAGTTCAGCATGACCGGGGGGCCCGCCGGTTACGCGATCCACGCCGATCCTCAGACCTATAACGCCAGCGGCCGGCGTACCTTCTATTCGGACCAGACCATGGTCATCCGGCAGAACTGGGGTAAGGAGCCGGCGGACGAAAAGAGCGAAGAGATCAAGTAATGCCCTCCGATGCGGAGTCCACCGCGCCCGGCGCCGAGCGCCGCGCCGGGTGGCGCCCGCAAGTACCGCCCTCCCGACCACGCCAGTTCCCTACCGCCTCGAACTTCCCCGGCATCCCCTCACTGGGTGTGATGGCGGCGGGGTTGCTGTTCGCCATTGGATCCCCGGCGGCCTGTCAGAATGTCGCTGAGGACCTGATTCGCAAGGCCATCGCGGAGGGAGCCCGCCAGGTTGAACTGCCCGCGGGCGTGCTCGAGCTGACCCGGGAGATCGTCATCCCGGCGTCGGTTTCGCAACTGCAAATCGCCGGCTCCCCGCAAGGAACCACGCTGCGCCTGGCGGACGGGTTTAGGGGCAAGGCAGCCATCTTCGTGCAGGGGGCGCGCGGGGTGAAGCTCTCGGGCTTCAGCGTCGACGGCAATCAAGCGAAGCTGGCCAAGCCCATCGGAGTGCCTCCCCCGGGTGTCGCTTTTCTCGGTTTCTACTCCGCCAACGGCGTTGCCGCCGACGGGGCGCGCGACCTGACGCTCGAAAACATCCGGTTTCGCGAGATGCCCGCCTTCGCGGTGCTGGTGGCTCGCTCCCGGCGGGTCAACATGGAGCGGTTGACGGTGGAACACAGCGGCTCGCGCGACGGCGCGAACCGGAACAACACCACCGGGGGTATTCTGCTGGAAGAGGGCACCTGGGGCTTCTCGGTGAACGATTCGGACTTTCTGTACGTTTCGGGCAACGGCGTGTGGACGCACTCGAATTCCGGCTCGGAGCGAAACGCCGACGGCAGCATCCAGCGGAACCATTTCGACGACATCGGGCGCGACGCCATCCTGGTGGGGAGCGCCAGCCGGGTGGTGGTCGCGGGCAACACCGGCGTGCGCATCGGATATCCGTTCGACGCCGTGGATGCGGAGGGCGGCGCCCGGCCGGCGGGCATCGCGACGGCCGGCAACGTGGATCGTTCCACCTACGCCGGCAATCGCTTCGAAGAGCTGAACGGCGAGTGCATCGAACTGGACGGCTTTCACCATGGCGAAGTGCTGGGCAATTCCTGCGTGAACCGGGGCGGCGCCGGCGATTACCCGAACGGTTATTACGGCATCGTGTTCGGCAATTCGAATCCGGACGTCGAATCGCGCGAGGTGCGGGTGGCGGGCAATGTCGTAACCGGCGCGAAGTTCGGAGGCATCCTCGTTCTGGGAGAAGCCCACGTCATCACCAACAACCAGTTGACGCATCTCGACCAGGCCGGGTGTTCGGGAGCGCCGTCGCAGCCCGGTTGCCTTTACAATCGGGAAGAACCCGATATCTTCTCCGCCGGCATCTATCTGGGCGGGGACGCCGGACACGCGGCGCGGCACAACCTGGTGCGCGGCAACATCGTCAGCGGCGCGGGCATGTCCGGGCGCTGTGTGATGGCCGCTCCCGGCGTGAGCCTGAAAGAGAACACCGTCGAGGAAAACCAGTGCCTGGAGGAGGCGCCGGCGGGGGGAGGGGGAAGCCTGTGAGCGGCGAGAGCGTTTCCGAACGCATGCGCGACGACTGGAACCGGCGGGCGCGGGAAGACGCGAAATATTACGTGGCCTTCGGACGGAGGGGCCAGGACGACGCCGAATTCCACGACACTGCCCGCCAGGTGGTGCGCGGCCTGCTGGAAGAAACCAACCGACTGGCCGAAAGAAATCCGCGGGCGTGGCGCGCTCTTGAAATTGGCTGCGGCCCCGGGCGGATTCTCCGCCACCTGGCGCCGCAGTTCGGCGAATTGCACGGCGTGGATGTTTCCGATGAGATGATTGCGCTGGCCGAGCAAAACCTGCGGGAGTTCCCGCACGTGCACGTCCACGCCAGCGACGGCACCAACCTCAACTTGTTCGGCGACAATTCGTTCGACTTCGTCTACTCCTACGCGGTGTTTCAGCACATCCCCAGCCGCGAGGTGATCTTCCGGTACCTGACCGAGGCGCGGCGCGTCCTGAAGCCCGGGGGAATTCTACGCTGCCAGATGAACAGCCTGCCGGTGACCACGCTGAACGTCGACACCTGGGCGGGCGTTTCCATCCGCGGCGACGAGGCCGCCGCCTTCGCCTGGAACCAGGATCTTCAGTTGCTGGCCCAGGACGGCGCCGGGACGCAATACATGTGGCTCACCATGCGAAAGCGGCCCGTGGGGTGGCGCGGCACCCTGGACGCGCTGGCGGACTCCGCCAAGCCGGCTTTCGTCCGGCGGTTGACGAACTGGAAATCTTCCGAGCCGCTGGCGCCCAACCGGGGAGGCTATGCCGGGCTCTCTCTGTGGATGGAGGATCTGCACGAAGAGGTGGATCTGAACGGCCTGCGGGTTTTGGTGGGTGGACGGCCCGCGACGGTCACCTACGTCGGCCCCACGCGCCTGGGAGGGCTCCGGCAGGTGTCCGCCATTCTGCCCGAGGGGCTGGATACCGGCTTGCAGACTGTCCGGATGTATTGGCTGAATCGGGCGGTGTCCAGCGAGGTGTTGTTTCGCGTCATCCCCCAGGGGCCGCGGGTGCCGCGGATCGTCACCGTCACCGACGGTTTGAATTACCTTTCGGGGCCGCGGATCCTCTCCGGCACCATCAAAGTGGTATTAGAGGAGGCGGGGCCGGCGACAGATTTCTCCGCCACCATCGACGGCGTTCCGGTCGAGCGCCTGGAGTCGCTGTGCACCGACCCGCTGGCCGACCGGTACGAGGTGAACTTCCGCCTCCCGTCCGGCATTTCGCCGGGTCCGAAACGCATCCTGGTGCGCCTGGGACAGCGGGAGCTTTCGCCGGTGGATATCGACGTTGTCACCACCGGTTAGTGGTTGGCCAACCGAGGGCCAGGGAGGGCTGTTTTCGTCAAGGGCGAGCAACAGAATTCTCCATTGTTTCAAGAACATAAATACGCCATATAGAATTGAACCTTGACGGACCACAAGATGTGGGGGTAAGGTTTCAATTGCAGCGTATCTGGAATGTGGGTGAGGTCGGGTGCGTCCATACCTCAGAAAACATTAATAAGGAGCATAGGAAAAATGGGGTTGCTGGGAGTAAATATCGGCTCGGTGCAGGGTTCGGAGCGGAGGAACCTGCGCCGGCAAGAGCGCAAAGGGGTCAGCTTTCCCCGACACTTCACTGTCCGGCTGGAGGCGGGCAAGACACCCTACGACGAAGTTCAGTGGGAGCTGCGGAACGCCACCATCGCCAACGATAAGGGCCAGGTGATTTTCGAGCAGCGGGATGTGGAGGTTCCCTCCGACTGGTCGCAGACGGCCACGAATATCGTAGTCAGCAAGTACTTCCACGGCCGTACCGGCTCGCCGGAGCGGGAGCGGAGCGTCGGCCAGCTCGTCCACCGGGTAGTGGATACCATCGCGGACTGGGGCAAAGAGGGCGGTTATTTTCGCACCGATGAGGACGTCGAGAACTTCCGGTCGGAGCTGGCTCACCTGATGCTGACGCAGAAGGCTTGTTTCAATTCCCCGGTTTGGTTCAACGTCGGGGTGGAAGAGGCGCGGGGCTACGGCTGGTATCACGACGAGGCCGCCGACGCCATCCGGCGCCTGGAAGCCGGCCAGACGCGCCCGCAGTGTTCCGCCTGTTTCATCAATTCGGTTCGCGACAGTCTGGAATCGATTCTCGATCTGGCCAAGACGGAAGGCATGCTGTTCAAGTGGGGCTCGGGCACCGGCACCAATCTCTCGTCGCTACGGGAAGAAGACGCCATTCTGTCGGGTGGCGGCCGGGCTTCCGGTCCGCTGAGCTTCATGCGCGGCTTCGATGCCTTTGCCGGCGTGATCAAGAGCGGCGGTAAAACGCGCCGCGCGGCCAAGATGGTGATTCTGAACGTCGATCATCCGGATGTCGAAAAGTTCCTATGGTGCAAGGCCAAGGAAGAAAAGAAGGCGCACACGCTGATCGATTCGGGCTACGATTCGTCGCTGGACGGCGAGGCGTACAGCTCCATCTTTTTCCAAAACGCCAACAATTCGGTCCGCGTCACCGACGATTTCATGCAGGCGGTGGTGGAAAACCGCGATTGGTGGACGAAGTCGGTGGTCACCGGCCAGCCGGTAAGGCGCTACAACGCGCGCGACCTGCTGAAGCAGATGTCCGAAGCCGCCCACCAGTGCGGCGACCCGGGCATGCAGTTCGACACCACCGTCAATCGCTGGCACACCTCCAAAGCAAGCGGCCGCATCAATGCGTCCAACCCCTGCTCCGAATACATGTTCCTGGACGACTCGGCCTGCAATCTGGCTTCGCTCAACCTGATGAAGTTCGTCGCTCCCGGTGGCCAGTTCGACGTGGAAGCATTCCGGCACGCGGTGGACACGGTCATTCTGGCGCAGGAAATTCTGGTGGACAACGCCAGCTACCCCACGGAAGCCATCGCCCGCAATTCGCATGATTTCCGGCCGCTGGGCCTGGGCTACGCCAACCTGGGGGCGCTGTTGATGTCGATGGGGCTGCCTTACGACAGCGACGAGGGCCGCGATTTTGGCGCCGCCGTCACCGCCATCATGTGCGGGCAGGCCTACCTGACCAGCGCTCGCGTGGCCGAAGCCACCGGGCCGTGCCCGGGCTACGCGGTGAATGAAAAGCCGTTTCTCGAAGTGGTAAAAATGCACGGCGAGGCGGTGCGCCGCATCGATAGCCGCAGGGTGCCGCCGGCGTTGTTCGAAAACGCCCTGCGCGTCTGGCGCGAAGCCTACGACCTGGGCCAGCGGACGGGTTTCCGCAACGCGCAAACCACGGTTCTGGCGCCCACCGGCACCATCGGTTTCATGATGGACTGCGACACCACCGGTATCGAACCCGACCTGGCGCTGGTGAAGTACAAGAAGCTGGTGGGCGGCGGCGTGATCAAGATCGTCAACAACACCGTGCCGCAGGCGCTTATCAAGCTGGGCTACAAATCCGAGCAGGTGGATGCCATCGTCAACCACATCGACGCCACCGGCACCATCGAAGCGGCGCCGCACATCAAGCCGGAGCACCTGCCGGTGTTCGATTGCAGCTTCAAGCCGCAGAACGGCACCCGGACCATTCATTACATGGGCCACGTCCGCATGATGGCCGCCGTGCAGCCGTTTATCTCGGGCGCCATTTCGAAGACCATCAATATGCCTGAGGATTCCACCGTGGAAGACGTCATGGACGCCTATATCGAAAGCTGGCGGTTGGGTCTGAAAGCGGTGGCCATCTACCGGGACGGCTCGAAGCGCGTGCAGCCGTTGAGCACGGGTTCGGCGAAAGCCGAGAAGAAAGGTGGGAGAGCCGGCTGCGCAGAGCGCGACGGAGAAGGTGATTTATCGGCCGGTACGCCGCAAGCTGCCGGACGAACGCCAGTCGCTGACTCACAAGTTTTCCATCGGCGGGCACGAGGGCTACCTGACCGTTGGCCTGTACGACGACGGTTCGCCGGGCGAAGTGTTTATCACGATGGCCAAGGAAGGTTCCACCATCTCGGGCCTGATGGACGCCTTTGCCACGGCGATAAGCTATGCCCTGCAGTACGGCGTGCCGTTGAAATTCTTCGTGGATAAGTTCAGCCACGTGCGCTTCGAACCCAGCGGCTGGACCGGCAACCCGCAGGTGCCTTATGCGAAGTCGATCATGGATTACATCTTCCGGTGGCTCGGCGGCAAGTTCCTCGGTCCGGAGTACGCGCTGGGCGAAGCCGGAGAGACCTCGAAGCTGCGTCCCACCGAGCCCGAGCCGCAGCAGATGCTGCCCTTCGCGCCGGAGACCGGCGATGCTCCTTTGTGTGCTGAGTGCGGCTCGCTGATGACCCGCAACGGCAGTTGCTACAAATGCGAAAACTGCGGCGGAACCAGCGGGTGCAGCTAGTTTGGAAGCGATTTGGTGTTGTGTGTGATGTTCCGGGAGAACGCCCCGGTGTCCGGACCTGCACCGGGGCACTTTGGATTGTTGTTCAGCGTAGAGCCAGGACCCGTTTTACGATCACCGCTTCACACGGTGTAAGTGCGGCGGCTGGGGCGGAAGTGAGAGCTGCCGAGTCTTCCGCGATGGGCACCCAGCCGCCGGTTTTTTGTTAGAAGCGTTACTTCGCGCGAAGAAGAAGAATGGGCACGCTGACGCTGTGACGGACCCGGGTGGCTGTGGCGCCGAGAAATATGTCCGCTAAGAAGCGGTGCCCGTGCGTGCTCATTGCCACCAGGCTGCAGCCTCTCCGATCCACCCAACTGATGATTTCTTTTGCGGGATCGCCATATGCCATTTCGGCTTCCGCGGAGACGCCCGTGGATTGAAACTCCTCCCGAACTTTCTCCAGATAGGCTTTATCTTCGGTGATTTCCGGGCTGACCGCGTCGCGGCCGTAGGTTCGGGCGGCCCATCCGTCGGCGACATGAAGCAACACCACTTGGCTCCGCGCAAGTTTGGCGAGCGCTTTCACGTGTTCGATAATCACCCGGTCGGTCGGTGTGCCATCCAGGGTTACGAGAATCTTGTCATACATCGCCGTTCCTTAACGCCCGCCCGCTCACCCGCCGATGATGACCTGCCAGGCGGCTTTGAGAGAATCCGGCAGGCCATAAACGTCCAACGCTGTGATAAGAATAGCACTGGCCCAACCGGCAATCAGCAGAAACCGGCCATTCCTCCAACGTCCCATGCGCTTGCGGGAACTTGTGAAGTGCAGGAGAGGGAACATGGCGAATGGAAGCTGCAACGCCAGGACTACCTGGCTGAGGGTCAGCAGATCGGTGACGCTGCTGTCGCCGCGCAGGCCAATAATAAATACCGCCGGGAGAATGGCGAGCGTTCGAGTGATGAGCCGCCGCACCCAGGGCTGGATGCGCCAATGCATGAAACCCTCCATCACAACCTGGCCGGCAAGCGTTCCGGTAATCGTGCTGCTCTGGCCGCTGGCCAGTAGCGCCACTGCAAACAGCGTACTGGCGGCCACGGTTCCCAATAACGGCGCCAGAGTCAGGTAAGCAACGCGAATCCAATCGCTGTCGGGGTTGAACGTGACTACCTGCCCGCCGGAAACAACCACACTTTGCTTTCCGAAGAACACCATCGCCGCCAGCACCAGGATCGCTGCGTTCACGAAGAAGGCGATGCCTAAAGCCACGGTTGAATCGATGGTGTTGAACTGGATAGCCCGCCGCATGGACTCCGGGTCCTGCTGGAGTTTGCGGCTCTGCACCAGGGCTGAGTGCAGATACAGGTTGTGAGGCATGACGGTTGCGCCGATAATTCCGATAGCGATATACAGCATGCCCGATTGGCGAAACTGGGGCGTAATCATCGCCCATCCCATTTCGCCAAAGCTCGGTTGGGTCTGTGGCAGGACAAACAGCTCGATAAAGAAACAAACGCCGATGGTTGCGATAAGAACTACCACGACGGCCTCGATGGCACGCATCCCAAACCGCTGCAACGCCAACAGCAGGAGAACATCCAGGCCGGTGATGATCACCGCCCAGAGTAACGGGATGTGGAACAGGAGGTTGAGCGCGACGGCGCTGCCCAGAACCTCCGCCAGGTCGCAGGCGCCAATGGCGACTTCGCTCATCAGCCAGTTGGGCCAGCGGGTCCATTTCGGATACCAGTCGCGGCAGCATTGAGCGAGGTCCTTCCCGGTAACCACGCCCAGGCGGGCGGAGATTACTTGCATGAAAATGGCCATCAGGCTGGCCAGGCCGACTACCCACAAAAGCCCGTACTTGAACTGAGCGCCGCCCTGCAGGTCGGTTCCCCAATTGCCGGGGTCCATGTAACCGACGCTGACGAGAATGGCCGGCCCGACGAAAGCCTTCCACTGCTCCCAGAACCCGGCCTGATGTTGCGGCACCGCGACGGAACCGTGTACGCCTTCTAAAGACAGGTGGCCGCCGCGCGGATCGTTCGTCTCCATCTAACACTTTCCTCCGACTCGGTTTGTCTGTTCGGCAAGCAACAGCCGGTGAATACTGCGGCCCGGATTAAGAGCCGGGCGGGCCGGCGACTTGAACACGAATCGCCAAATCGGTGCTTAGGCGAATTGGATCCTGGCGGTCCGCTATCCGAATCGCCAGAGAAGCGTTGGAGTTCCTGCGCTCCACCGTCAGCACAGTGCCGGGAATCAACCCCAACCGCTCCAGTTCACGCAGAGCGGCGGCACTACGGTCGGAAACACTACTTATTGTGGCGGGCGTCCGAAGGGGCCATTGCACCAGCGGCACCTCATCACGGAGCGGGCCTGTTTCGTACTTCTGTGGAATGACGTGCCCGTGCGGGTCGAATTCCGGATCGCCGAGAATCGCGGCAACACGATCTTCGAATCGCTCCGAAATAAAGTGTTCCAGGCGCTCCGCTTCTTCGTGCACTTCGTCCCACGAGTACTTCAGAACGTCGTGAAGAAACAGTTCCAGCAGACGATGATGCCGTACCAATTCCCACGCCCGCCGCTTGCCGGCCGCAGTGAGCCGGACACCGCGATGCTTTTCATACAAGACCAGGGCAGGCCTCTCCGAGGCCAGCCTCTGAAGCATTCCAGTCACCGAGGGTGTGCGTACTCTGAGCCTCTCGGCAAGTGCGTTCGTGGTAACGCGTGACGCCTCGGTTCCACCCAATTCAAGGATCGCCTTGAGATAGTCGTCAACCGATTCTGACGTTTCACCAGCCACATTTCTAGCTAACACTAAAACAGATGGTACCCCAATGTATGCGCGTCTGCAAGCGTAATATGCCGACAAACTGGCTTGACAAGAGATTCATAATTAGCTTAGCCTAATTCTTTATGTCGTGGGGTGGCATGAGCCGGGCGGGCGTACTTTCCACTGCAATTCTGGCAGGGCACTTCTGCTTTGGGCAGCCGCCGACGGCCGCTAATCCGTATCCCATGGTGACCGATCGCCCGGATTTCACCGAATCGAGCGACGTTGTCCGAGCGGGCTGGGTTCAGGTGGAGGGCGGCTTTAACAAAGACCTCTACGGGGCGGGACAGCCAGGCGACATCGCTGTCGGGAACCTGCTGTTTCGCATCGGCCTGGGACATCGGCTGGAACTTCGCCTCGCGAATCCCGGCCTCCTGTCGGAGGCCCCTACGCATGACACGCCACGAACCTTCGGCGGAGGGGATTCGGAGTTCGCCTTCAAGTACAAGATCGTGGACGAGACCGCCAATAGGCCGGCATTTGGGCTTATCGGCGTGATTTCGGCTCCCACCGGCGCACCCGGGTTTAGCAGCAATGCGTGGGAACCAGGCGTGAAACTGACCTGGGCCAAGGACCTCCCCGCCGGCTTCGACCTGAACGGAAACGTCAATTGGGCGTACCTGGCCGCCACGGGGGGGCGATTGCACCAGGTGGTGGTTTCCGCGTCGGCAGGCCACGATCTTCCGGCAGGCTTAGCCGGGTTTTGGGAGGTGTATGGGTTCACCGAAGCCGAGCGCGGGGAACCCAACACGTACGTGTTCGATACGGGGGTGACGAGGATGATCGGCCGGAACGCGCAGTGGGATGCCAGCTTTGCCCGGCGGCTGAGTGGTTTCGGGCCGGATTGGTCGTTCGGCTTCGGTCTCTCGTTCCGATGCCCGTTCAGCGCCCGCGCCCGGTAGGGGTGACATCGCGGCTGGTAATCTATAGCTATCCCGGCGGAAGACACCGATATGCCACTGGATTTGGATTGGATTCGAGCGCGCCTCCATGGACGCCACCTGCACTATTACCCGACCCTCGATACCACCATGAACGAGGCCGCGCGCCTGGCATTTGAAGAGTGTCCTTCCGGCACGGTGGTAGTGGCCGAAGAGCAGACCGCGGGGCAGGGCCGCTTCGCCCGCAGATGGCATTCGGAGCCGGAATCGGGCCTGTATCTGACGGTGATTTTACGGCTGCGGCTGCCCGCCGAGCAGATGCCGGTGGTGACGCTGGCGCTGGGTCTGGCGGTGAATGACACACTGCGCCTGGTGGGCGGCGCGACGAGCGACCTGAAGTGGCCCAACGACGTAATGATCGATGGCAAAAAGTGCGCCGGCGTGCTGACGCAGCTTCATGATTCAGCCATTGCCGCCGGAATCGGCATCAACGTCAACCAGACGTCGTTTCCGCCGGAGATCGCCGGCAGCGCTACCAGCCTGCGCCTTTCCACCGGCCGCCAACACAAACGCGAGCCGCTGCTGGTATACCTGCTGCGGGCCATCGACAGCTACGCGGGGATACTCACCACCAGCAGCGTGGAACCGGTGCTGCAAATGTTCGAAAATAGCTCAAGTTACGTGCGCGGACGCCGGGTAATGGTGGACGACGAGGGCGTCGAGCTGACCGGCGTCACCGAGGGCCTGACGCCGCGCGGGTTTCTGAAGCTGCGAAAAGACGACGGGACCGTGCTGACGCTGTACGCGGGCGGTTTGCGGCCCGCCGGGTAGCGCTCCGGGGACAAAGGAGTGGTTCATGTTGTTGGCGATTGATGCCGGAAACACCAACGTCACGGCCGGCGTGTTCCGTGGTACGGGGCTGGTGCACCACTGGCGTTTGCAGACCGTTCTCGAGCAGACCGCCGATGAGTGGGGGCTCAAACTGCGCCAGCTTTTCGCGGTGGAATCAATTGAGCCGAACGACATTGACGGCATCATCGTGGCCAGCGTGGTTCCCCCGGTGGAAGCGAATCTGGTGGAAATGGCGCGGCGCTACTTCGGCCATGAAGCCGAGTTCGTCACGCACCAGACGGACACCGGCATCACAATCCGCTACGACAATCCGCGCGATGTCGGCGCCGACCGCATTGTGAACGCCGTTGCCGCTTTCAGCAAGTATGGCGGGCCGTGCATCGTCGTCGATCTGGGCACCGCCATCACCTTCGACGCCGTGTCGGCAAAGGCGGAGTATCTCGGCGGTGTCATCTGCCCCGGAATCGGCATGTCCATCCGCGGGCTGTTCAGCGGCACGGCGCGGCTGCCGATGGTGGATTTTCGCGAGCCGGAATCGGTAATCGGCACCAACACGGTCGGCAGCATCCAATCGGGGCTCTACTATGGGGCGGTGGGCATGATCGATGGCATCATCGCGAGGCTTCTCGCAGAGTTGGGGCCGGAGACGAAAATGGTGGCCACCGGCGGCCAGGCGGCCCTGGTGATCCGCGGCTCGCGCTATCTCACCGAGGTGGACGACGATTTGACACTCGAGGGGCTGCGCCTGATCTGGGAGCGAAATCATTGAGCGACGAGCCCTTCCAGCCTTTCGCGGACGACGAACCCCTGTGGCCTTCCAACTACTTCAACTACTTCACCGAGGCGGAAGACCATTTCCGGGAGGTTCGTGGCACGGTTCTGTTTCGGTTTTCAACCCTCGATTGGGCCTTGGTCGAAAGCTGGAAGAACAACGGCATACCGCTCGAAGCGATCCTGCGCGGCATCAATGCCGCCTTCGAGAAATACCGCGCCGGAAAGCGCAAAACGGAAAAAGTGAATTCGGTGGCCTATTGCACACAAGCGGTGATGACGGAGGCGAAGGCAATGGCGGAATCCGGCGCCTCCGCAAGACAGCGCAAGGTGGTGGAAGCGCCGTTCGCGCTGGAGGATCTGCGCCGATTCCTGAGCGCCAACGCGGCTAAGCTGCGGGCGTTGCCCGAAGCGAAGTTCCAGCAAGTAGCCGAATCGCTCGATGGATTGGCCCGGGAAGCCGAAACCCACTACCAGGATCTCGAGCAGCTCGACCAGCGCCTGACGGCGCTCGAAGACAAAGTCGCGGCGGTCGCGCGCGCCGCGCAGAGCGAAGAGGACCTGTTCGAAGCCCGGCGCGAATTGGACCGGCAGCTTCGTCCCTATCGCGGCAAGATGACCGCCGACCAACTGGCGATGCTCGAAAAGCAATACCTCGACCGCCGTCTGTTCGAAAACAACGGCCTGCCCCGTCTGAGCCTGTTCTACTTGCGGTGAGCCCGATTGTAATTCCGATGGAGGGTCGCCAAGCCATCGCGGGATCGGCCGCTGATTACAGCCGTCCGGTGGCCCGGTAGAAGTTTTCGATGTAGCGGCCGTCGATATCGGTGAATCCGTATTCTTTTGCCGCATCTCCCACAAAGATCAGTTGCCCGGATTTTGCGATCACATTTGGATCGAAAGCCAGCGTGACTGTGGCGCGGCCGGTGACATAGACCGTGGCGGTCTGTTCTCCAAGAGCTACGGCGATGCCGCGTCCGCAGCCTCGGCTGGCCCCCGCGACCACCGCAATTTTGCCATTCAGCCGGTCAGGCATAGGTTCAAAGATAGACCGCCGAGCTTATGCGAACAGGCGCCGGGTCGATCGGCGTGCCTCGATGGTCCGCCCGCCGCGGAGTTGGCGGTCGAAACGTGCCAACAGAGTTACCGCCAGCGCTTACGCTTCGGGTTGAGCCACGACCGAAAGGAGCGGGTCTGCACGGGGCTCGCGGCGACCGGCCGAGGCGCAGACCTCCTTCGCAGTCGGCGCTCACCCGGAAGAAGTTACGTTTGCAGGTTTATGAGCCCGACGGGCCTCGCCCCAGCACCATCATCGTCAGGTCGTCGGAAGGCGCTGTGCCCGCGAGGTGGTTGCGCAAGTCGGCAGTGAGGGCGTCCAGTACTTCCCGCGGCGATTGGCGGTGGAGTCCGCTCAGAACCTGATGGAGCCGTTGGGTGCCATATTCGATGTCCGATTCGCCGGTGGCCTCGGTCAAGCCGTCGGTGTGGAGCACCAGCAGATCGCCCGGCCCCAGCACGAGGCGCGTGGTGGAAAAGTCCGCGTCGCAAAACAGCCCCACCGGCAAGCCAGTGGCCTCAACCTGCTCGGTTCCCTTTCCGTGGATCCAGACCGGAGCGCAGTGGCCAGCATTGCACAGCTCGACTTTGCCGTCGGCGGCGGCCAGCCCGCACACCAGAGTCGCGTAATGCGTTTTGGGCGTACCTTCGCAAAACAGCCGGTTCGCGCGCCGCACCACCTCGGCCAAAGATAATCCGACCGATAGCAGGCTCCGGAAGATGGCGTGCAAATGCGACATGAGAAGGGAAGAAGCGACGCCCTTTCCGGACACATCCCCGAGCGAAAAGAAGAAACCGCCGCCGGTGTGGGGGATCAGGTCGCAGAAGTCTCCGCTCACCATTCCCAGCGGCTCGTAGTGATACGCCGTATCCCAGCCGGCGGTCGCCACGGTGGCCGGGGGAAGCAATCCGGTCTGGATCCGTAACGCCAGGTCGAGGTCGTCCTGCAGGGCGTGGCGCTGGCGCTCGGTGAGATGGTCCAGGCACCGGGTAACTAAAGGGTCCACCAGCAGCCGTTCCCGTTCAATCGAATCGTGACAGGTTTCGCAGATGCCCCAGGTGCCGTCTTCCATTCGCGCCAGTGCGGCGTCCACGTCCCGAAGCAGTTGCTTCAGGTGCGGGGCGCCGGGCTGCCGGTTTTCAATCGCTTCCAGCCTGTCGCGCCGGTCGGAAAGCTGCGACCGGACCATCAGGCGATCCGCTTCTGTCATTGGTGCGTTCACTCCCCTTCCGGGTCACAGTGGGACCTGTTTCACCGTCTCTGGCGCCAGCAGGCCTGCGGCGGCGAGTATTTCGAGGATGTCGGCAAAAACCTTTTCGGGGGGTTGCATCGCGTCGACGCGAAACACATCGCTGCGCGAATAGTAATCGAGAACCGGGGCCGTAAACTCGGCGTAGGCGCGCAGCCGTTGGCGGACGATTTCCGGACGGTCGTCCGCGCGCAGAACCAGTTCCGAGCCATCGTCGTCGCAGCGGCCTTCCACGCGTGGCGGATCGAGCGCGAGGTTGTAAATCCGGCCGCAAACCGGACATTGCCTGCGAGCCGAGATCCGGCCGATCAGCGTTTTCTCATCGACGTCGAAATACAGGACGCGCGGCCGGCCCAATGCCCGCCCGGCCAGCAGCGGGTCGGATTCGAGAATTCCATCCAAAAATCGGGATTGATGGACGGTGCGCGGATATCCGTCCAGCAGAAATCCACCGGCGCTGTCCCTCCGCCGCATCCGCTGGAGAAGAACGCCGTTGACCAGGTCGTCGCCGACCAATCCGCCCGACTTCAGGATCTGCTCGACCTGGCGGCCCAGAGTTGAGCCGGCGGCCGATTCAGCCCGCAACATATCGCCCGTTGACAGGGCGGGAATCTCCAGCCGCTTCGCTAGCCGGCGCGACTGGGTGCCTTTGCCGCAACCTGGCGGCCCGAACAGCAGCAATATCAAGTCACTCGCTCCAGGTACTCGGTTTGGAACGGCCTGCGCGTGCCGGTCAGCCGCTGTGCCGTTCGAGTGGAGATAAACGTTAGATTAAAGCCTTCGGGTCAAAGCATCAACTATTTCCCGCGGAGGCTTCTCGCAGGCACGCCTTCAGGGTCTTTTCGAAGGCGGCGATAATATCGTCTTCGTCCTGCTCCCTCAGGCAGGAGGGAATGGGCAGGATCATGCTGCGTTCAAACAGGCTGTCGGCCACCGGACAGGCGCCCTTCTCATAATCGGGGCGCGAGTCGATGTTTTCGGCAAGTCTCCACGGAAACCCCCGGCCGTCGACACTGGTGCGCCGCACCAGGCTGACGTTGTTGTAGTAGAGGTGCAAACCCCATTCGGTCATCACCACGTTCGAAATGCCCTGCGGCCAGGTGACGATGCCTTCGGCTCGCAGGGCGCGGTTGACACGCTGGGCCAGTTCGGAGCTGGGGTAAGTCGTGATCAGGAAGCAGCCGGTGTCGCCGTCTGGATCGAGGATCCCGCGGAGCCGCACTTCGGGGAAACGCTCAAGCGCCCGGCGGATGCGATATTTGCTTCGCCGCATGGCGGCGGTGATGGCCGGCAGCTTCCGCAACTGGACGCGGAGGACGGCAGCCCGCAGTTCGTCCATCCGGCAACCCTTTCCCCACAGGCAGAGCGCCAGCTCGCCGAATGCCAGGCGGCCCTCGTCGTCGCGGGCATACCCCAGGTCGTGACAGGCGAAGGCGCGCCGGTACAGCGCATCGTCGCCGGTGACCACCGCTCCCCCCTCGCCGGAGGTGATGTTTTTGTTCATCTGAAAGCTGAAAATGCCCATGTCGCCGAAGCTGCCGACGTTCTTCCCACCGATGCTGCCGCCGTTGCATTGGGCGCAGTCCTCCAGCAGGAACAGGTTCCGGGCGCGCGCAACCCGCTGAACCGCTTGGACATCGCCGGGCGCACCGCTCATGTGCACGAAGACCACGCCGGACGTGCGCGGGGTGATCTTGCGTTCCACGTCCTGGGGATTGAGGCAGAAGGTTTCGTCAATGTCCGCCAGGATGGGAATGGCACCCTGGTTGACCACCGCGGCGGCCACCGAGACCCACAGGTAGGCCGGCACGATCACCTCCTGGCCCGGTCCCACCCCCAGAGCCGAGAGCGCCACCGACAGGGCGTTGGTGCCGCTCGAAACCGCCAGCACGTGCTTTACGCCCACGGCGCTGGCAAACTCGGCTTCAAACTGGTCGGTCTCGTTCTTCAGATCGACACCGTAATAGCGGAACAGCGATCGCGAGCGGAGGACGCGAACGGCGGCTTCCACCTCCAGTTCGTCCATGTAATGTACGCCCGGAAATTCGAGCGGCAGCGGAGTCGTCCGCGTGGGGGTCTCAGATTCTTCCTGGTCCATTGGCAGTCTTCCTTACTGCGCCAGATCATCGCACTTCGAATTCACCGGTCAGGCGGATGTCCGCCGAGGAGCGTCCGACCATCAGTTTGAAAGTACCCGGCTCCACCACCCGCTTCAGGTTGCGATCGAGCAAGGAGAGGTACCCGTGGGTCACGGTGAAGCTCACTTTCCTGGTCTCGCCCGCCTTCAGATCGACTTTTTCGAATCCCACCAGTTGCTTCACCGGGCGGCTGACGGACGCCAGTTCGTCGTTCAAGTACAACTGCGCCACGTCGGCGCCTTCCCGCGCGGAGGTGTTCTTCACATCGAAGCTGACCGTAACCTCACCCGTTTCGCCGATCACCTTCGGAGCGATCTCCAGGTTCGAGTACGCGAATTCCGAGTAGCTCAGGCCGTGCCCGAACACGTACAGCGGGTCGGAACTCATATCCACGTACCGCCGCCCCCATCCGTGTTGCGTCCAATAGGTCTTCGAGGGAGCGTGGTTGTAATAGACCGGCAGTTGGCCGACGTGGCGCGGGATCGTAATGGGCAGGCGGCCGGAGGGGTTGTAGTCGCCGAACAGGACGTCGGCGACGGCGTCACCGCCGCGCTCACCGGGGCTCCAGGCCTCTACCACCGCCGGAATATTTTCCGCAATCCAGCGGGTGGAGAGCGGCCGCCCATTGATCAGCACCACCACCGTCGGAGTGCCCGTCTGGTAGACGGCCTGTACCAATTCCCGCTGCACGCCGGCCAGGTCGAGGCTGGCCACGTCATAGCCTTCGCCGTCGGTGGAGTGCGAGCCGTTTTGAGCCTCTCCCACCACGACAATCGCCAGATCGGCGGCCTTGGCAGCCGCCTGTGCTTCGCCAAAGCCACTCTTGTCTTCGCTCATGATGTCGCAGCCCTTGGCGTACAGCACTTTGGTTTGCGGCGAAACCTTGCGCCGGATTCCCTCCCGCACGGTGACGATCTCCTGGAGGATGCTGTTCGGGGTATAGTCGCCAAGCTGGTTGCGCTGGTCGTCGGCGTTTGGCCCGATCACCGCGATGGCTCGCAGTTGTTTATTCAGCGGCAGTAACCCGTCGTTCTTCAATAACACGGTGCCCTCGCGCGCGGCCCGGTACGCCAGCGCCTGGTTTTCGGGGCTGTGGTCCACCTGCGCGGCGCGGTCCGGATCGACCAGTGGCCGGTCGAACAGCCCGAGCGCAAACTTCTGCCGCAGCACGCGCCGCACCGACCGGTCTATTTCGGCTATTGGGCACCTTCCCTTCGGCCACGCTCTCGACCAATAACCCCATGTAGCCCGGCTCGTACGAGATTCCGACATCCACACCCGCCCGCATCGCCATCTGCCCGGCCTCCTTCTGGTTGGCGGCGATCCGCTCGTACACCAGAGTTCCAATGCCGCCGCCTTCGCTGAGCACCAGTCCCTGGAAGTTCAGCTCCTGGCGGAGGATTTTGGTTAGAAGGAACTCGGAGGAGTGGGTCGGCACGCCGTCGATCGCGGGATAGGTCGCCATCACCCCGCGGGCGCCCGCCCGGCCGACGCCGGCCACCCATGGCGGCAAGAACACGTCGCGAAGCGTCCGTTCGGAGATTTCCATTGCCCCCCGCTCCAGTCCGCTAACCGGCTGGCTCTGCCCGGGATAATGGCACAGCCCGGTGACGACTTTATCCGGCGCCGAAATGTCGCTGCCTTGCGCGCCGCCCACTATCGATTCGGCGATCCGCGAGCAGAGATACGGATCTTCGCTGAATCCCTCCTCGTTCCGGCCCAGCCGCGGATCACGATTCGGTTCGATAACCAGGGTGAAAAGCTGGTGGATGCCAACCGCGCGGGCCTCCCTGGCCGCGGTGGCATAAATCTGTTTCACCAGGTCCATGTCCCAGGTGCTGCCAATCGCAAGTCCCTCGGGGAAAATGGTTTTCCCCGAACACATCGCGCCGTGAGTGCCTTCCTCGGTCTCGAGCAGCGGAATGTGCAGGCGAGTTTTTTCGAGGGCCAGTTTTTGCAGCTCGTTGAAATAGAGCGCCTGCTCGCGCGCGCCCCCCGGCAGGGCGGTGTTGGCCAAAGTGAAGAAGCCTCCGCCGGGTCCGATTTCGTCGGTGAGGGTACCCAGGGTGAAACGGCGGCACCCTTCCAGCTTCTCCGAAGGGCTGCGCCCCAGTTGCCTGAGGTATACGCAGGGCATGTTCAACTGCCCGATCTTCTCCTTGAGCGACATCCGGCCGAGCAGATCCTCAATGCGCCGTTCCACCGGCTGGCTGGAATCCACATACAGCGGTTTTTGAGCCATCCCGGTGAACGTGACCGTTCCCATAACGGTCAGCATTCCAAGCACAGGCAGGCGCCCGTATCGCATAAGGCAGGACCTCCTCTTTTAGCGAACCTGATTCATCATTTCGACGAATCCGTCGACGATAGAGCCTTCCGCGCATCCTGCTTTCAGGTGAGTGGTTGTGATTTCGTAGCTTATTTGACCATACGCCTGGTCGTTGGGAATGTAGCCACTGGATCCATTCGTATGTGTGACCATCATGGTGTCGTTGAATGGCGACTCTTTTTTCAGCCGTTCGCCGATTAATGTAAACGCCTCTCCGGATACTCCACAAAAAGCGACATTTCCAACCATCAGAAGTGAAAGGCGAATGCTTACCGGATCGGAAGCATTAAATGTGTACTCGTTGTTCGAATGCGGCACCGGCCGAATCCTTTGTCCGGGACAGGTGACCACCCGCTGAGAGGCGAAAACCTTCTCCGGGATGGTGGCCTTCATATGGGACACCGCCCGGACCACCTGCTCTCCGAGGATTCTCCCCAAAGCGTCGACCATGCTGAAATCCGTTTCGGCCATCGAAACGGGATTCTGATCGCCCGCCGCGCCGCTGGTCCACACCGCCACCACGTCGGGATTCCCGCCGTCGGGCCGCTGGCGCAGCTCCCAGCCGGCATCCGAGCGGCCACCCGCTGCCTTGGCGCCCGCGTAAAAGGCTTCGACATAGCGCGAGCAAGCGCCGGGCAGGTCGCCCGAGATCTGCAGGTTGTGCGGTCCCATCACGACGCCGTGCACGGCATAGTTGATAAAGAACGCGATCGGCTTGCCGGAAAGCGTCTCAAACTTCACTACCGCAACGGTTTTGTCCGAAGGCCCGTCCGGGTTATAGCCCAGCCACCATTCGCCCTTCGGCGTCAGTTCCCGGCGGTTGATGTTGACGTCCGCGGTTGCCGTGCCGAACCCGATGCGGGCGGGCTGCAGCTTTGCCTTTGCCGCCAGCACCGCCTGGACCGCCGCGTCAGTCACTTTTTTTAAATATGCAGCGGCATTCGGATCGGGCGCTCGTGCCGTTTCACCCGCCGACGGCGGGCGCGGGGAGGGCAGTGCGGGGGCGGCATGGTCGTGTACGGCGGAAATCAATATATTGTCGCGCGGGATTCCGCTCTCCCTTGCGATTCGATCCGATAATTCATCCCAAACGGAATTGGGAATCCCGATTAACTCCCAGGTCAATAAGGCAGCCCGGGTGGTTCCGTCGTCCAGGACGATTGCGCGAACGTATATGTTGTCGTGAATCTTCTGGAACGGCTGAGGTCGATCCGGATAGCCGGCCATCAAAAGCGCGGCATCCTGGGCCGGCGTAATGTCGACGCGCGCCGCACCGGCGCGAAACGCCGGCTGTTCCGCCGCGAAAGCGGGCAACGCGGAAAGGCCAGCCAGCAAGCACAAACATCGGGAAATGGACAGGGAACGTAAGCGTTTCACGATCGACCTCCACTATGTGCGTGGCCGCTACGGAAGATGCGGCACCTCGCATCTACTTTTTGCCCGGAAAACTAGTATGACGACGCAAAAAGCCGGTGTCCAGGCTCTTTTCGGAGTGCCGCAGGCGCGGATTGTGTACTGAGGGTTTTCCAGATCAAGATACATTCTCTAAGACTGGCAGCGAGCGGTAGAGCGAAATCCCGATTGGGCAGCCGTTAGAGCACTGGTTCGTGTACCAGCGGGAGGCGCGCTGTTCGAGCGACCGGAAAACCCGTAATTCCAGCCGCTCCGGGTAGCGGCAAACCTCCAGGAACACATCGCCGCGCCGCCGGCAAATCCGGCGGTCCAACCAGCTCAGTTCGGTCGGGGCGCCGGCCTCGCATCCCGGTCCGGCCGACTCCGCCAGCCGGCGAAGCGTCCCAGCACGGCCAACCAAAAGAAGCTCCGGCAGATGGGCGGCGGCAACGGCTTCGAACACCGCCGCCAGGGATGGATCGCGGCCGAAGGAAGCTACGGACTCGAGAAGCCGGCACTTTGCCGCTCCGTCATGGCAGCGGACGCGAACCAGGTGGAAACCGGCGCCGGCCAGCGTCGCCGGCGCAGCCGCCAGGGCCAGCAGCCGGATGCAACTTCGCCGGGTGAGATTTCCGCTCGTCATCGGGTCGACCGAACCACTCACTGTATCTTCAACAAGGCGATGGTAGCACTCCAAACAGAACAAGGTTTGCGGCGCGGGATCGGGCGAATCTGCAATCCTAATGATGAATGCCGATGCGGAAACCTTTCCGGCGCTTCGCGCCGCTGTGCCTGGCTCTCTCGCTGATTTTTGGACTTGCTGCCCAATCGCCTGAGCAGGGCCGGGTGATGCTGGTGAGCCTGGATGGGCTCGGCTACCAGATCTGGAGCCAGGATCCGGTTGCGCAGGAATTGACGACACTACATGAGATAGCCGCCAAGGGGCTCGTAGTTGAGGGGCTGCAGCCGGCCTTCCCCAGTCTCACGGCGCCCTCCCACGCGGCATTGTGGACCGGCGTGTATGGGGCCGGCAACTACGTCACCGACAACAGCGAGCCAATCCTTCCGCGGGCGGAGCACTCCGTACTCGAACGGGAAAACGGCTTTCGCGGTACGTCGCTTCGCGCCGAGCCGATTTGGGTGGCCGCCGCGCGCCAGGGGGTCAAGAGCGTCGCGCAGCAGGTGACGCAAGGCTATCCGTTTCTGTACGAGAACACCGGCGGGGTGCACGGGCACAGACCGGTGGTGGTGAACGGCTACCAGACGCGAATGCTGGCCGGGCACCTGGCGCTGCGGGCAAATGATGTGCAGCCGGTATTTGGCTTGAAGTGGAGTCCTTCGCTGCCGGCGTCGCCGCGGCCCATTCGGCAGTTCCACTGGATCGCCGGCGGCGTCAATTTTCTGGGAGCGCTGGTGGCGGAAGACGACGGCAGCCGGCACGCGCGCTACAACACGCTCTATGTCGCCGTCGATCCCAAGGGCCCTCGTGTTCGCGTTTCCGTGGCGCCGCTCGAAACCGAAGCCCCGCGAAACCGCGACCTGGCGCGGCATTTCAGCGACGGACTGTACCTGGCCTCGGTGAAAGACGCCGGTCCGGCGATGGTGTACTTCCGGTTGTTTGAAGTTGCCGAGGACGGCTCCGATTTTCTGCTGTACCAGACCCCGATTCAGGAGCTGGGCTATTTCAAGGAAGGCGACGTAAACGGCAACGCGCGGCGGCGGTTGATCCAGGAAGCCGGGGGCTTCATCGGCAACGGCCCTTATCACTTGCTGGACCAGGGTGAGTTCGGCAAGACCATCGCCGAAGGCGGCGACGGAACCGCCGAGCGTCGATATCTGGAGGGCACGGAACTGATGGTCCGGCAGATGGCTCGTCAAGCTGAATGGCTGTGGAAGAACGAAGCTCCCCGGTTCTTCATCAGCTACCTCAGTTTGCCGGATGAGGCCGACCATACCTGGCTGGGCCTGGACCGCGCCGGCGACCCGCTCGCCCGGGCGTTTCGCACGTGGGCGTATGTGGCGGTCGATCGCTTTACCCGGCAACTGGCGTCGCTCGCCGGCGGCGGCGACACGGTGCTGTTCACCAGCGACCACGGTATGGCCCCGATTTCCTATCAAGTGAACATCGGCGCGTTGCTGCGCGCTGCGGGGTTGCTCGAACTCGCCCCGGACGGAACCATCGACCTCAGCCACACCCAGGCCGTTCCCCTATCGAACAGCATTCTCATCAACACAACCGACTGGAAAGACGGCATTGTCGCGCCGGCGAAAAAGAAACAGGTCCGCCAGCAGGTGATTGAGGCGCTGATGGCGGCCAAGAACCCCAAGACCGGAAAGAAACTGATCACCGCGATCTATCTTCCGGAAAAATACAGCGACCAGTTTGGAATCTTCTGTGAAAACTGCGGAGACGTCTACTTCGACCTGGCTCCGGGATATTCCGCCGCCGACAAGGCCGCCGGCGCGGTGGTAGAGAAACTCGATTCCCCGCGCGGCTACCACGGCTATGTCCCGACACGGCCGGACATGAAGGCCATTCTGATCGGCCGCGGGCCGCGCCTGCCACAAGGCGGAACCTGGCCGCCGATGCCGTCGATCAACGTGGCGCCGCTGGTGGCCGACCTGCTGGGAATCGACCCTCCAGAAAACGCCAAGGGCGTGTCGCCGCTGGCGATGCCACCGGTTCGTCGATGACGGACTCCGGAATGTCGAGAACGCGGCGCATCGCATCCAGGAAGCCGTCCGTCGAGAAGCGGGCCGCCCCGGCTTGAAGGTCCGCACGGCGAATTCCCGCCTCGATTTGTTCGAATCTCGAAAGCGCGTTTTCCAACTGGTGCGGTGTCGACTCTTCGAAGAGCACGCCAGCGAGCGACGGCGCGGCTGCCATGCTCTCGAGCACGCCGCCCTTTGCCAGCGCAATCACCGGCTTGCCGCTCGAAAACGCCTCGACTGGCGTCAACCCGAAATCCTCTTCACCCGTGAGAATCAGCGCCCGCGAACGTGCATACAGTTCGCGGAGCTCGCATTCCGAAACCCGGCCGCAGAATTCGACGTTTGGCGCCGCCAGTTTTCGAAGCGTCCTGTACTCCGGGCCTTCCCCGACAATTCGCAGTCTTCGTCCACTCGCTGAAAAGGCCGCTACAGTGGTGTCGATTCTTTTGTAGCGTGTCAGTTCGCCGACCACCAGGAAGTAGTCGTCAGCGGGCTTCCAGTAGAACGAATCTACGTCTACCGGGGGGTACACTACCGTGGCTTCGCGGCGATAGGTCTTCCGGATGCGGCGCCGTGTGTTTTCGCAATTGGCGACAAATTCATCGACGCGCGCCGCCGATGCATGGTCCCACAAGCGAAGATAGGATCCGGCGGCCGCCATCATCGCGCGCTTCCAACGCGGGCCGGCCCAATCGTGCAGGTAATCGGGCCACAGGTCCCACAAGTAGCGCATGGGCGTGTGGCAGTAACAGACGTGCCGCTGCGCGGCCGATGTGATTACGCCTTTGGCGGGCCCCGATTCGCTGCTGACCACAAGGTCGTAGCCCCGCAGGTCGAAGTGTTCGAGCGCCAGTGGCATCAAGGGCAGCAGGTGCCGGTAGAAGCGCCGCATCGGGTTGAGGAACGAGGCCTTCACGGTGTGCGCGCGAATGGGCGGCGAGACGGCCGCGGGATCGTAAAACAGGGTAAACAGATCGGCGTCCGGCAACAGGCGGCAGAGCGCCTCGAGGACACGCTCGCCGCCGCGCATTCTTAGCAGCCAGTAATGAACGATTGCTACCCGCAAGTCGAAAACTCCCTCCCGCCCGGCCGGCATTGGTCGCCTTACAACTAAAGTCTTTTCCATTAAACCGTGTTAATTGTTCAGCGGTTGTACCAATTCTGTAAAAAGCGGTCGTTTTGGTTTTGAGCCTCGGAAAATCGGGCGTCAAACCCGTATATTGGATGTACCGGAAAGGGCTGCCGGCACTCCGTCCATGTTCAAACTGGGAAACAAGCCTGCAGACAAACTCGCGCCGTTCCTCCGGACGGATGCCCCGGTACTGCCGGCGGCGGCTGCTGTTGGCGGCTTCACACTCGCCGTCAGAGCCATCGGACTGGTCAAATTGATCGTGATCGCCCGCCAATATGGAATTTCGAGCGGAGTGGACGCGTTTCTGCTGGCATTTCTCGTGCCCTCGTTTCTTGCCGATGCGTACGCGGGTTCGGTTTCGACGGCGCTGGTGCCGGTCTTTGTGGCGGAGCGAGTCAACGGCGCCGAGGACTGCTCGCGCCGGCTGCTGGCGGAGGTGACGGGCTATTCCATTGTCGTGCTGGGGATACTGGGCGCCATGCTCGCATGCGTGGCCAGGTACCTGACCCCCGTGGTGGCATCGGGATTCACGCAGCCGGACCGTGAGTTGACCAAGGTGTTTCTCACGGCTCTGGCTCCGTTGCTGCTGCTCGCCGGATTGGGAGGCACGTGGCGCGCGGCGCTGTACGCGGCCGGACGGTTCGCCGTCGCCGCCGCCATACCCGCGGCAACGCCGGTGGCGACGATCGCGGTGGTATTGGCGGCCGGCGGGCGCTTCGGCGTTTGGGCGCTAGTTGCCGGCTCGCTTGGCGGCAGCTTGCTGGAATTGCTGGCGGCCGGCACGACGCTGGCGGTGTTGGGTTATTTCCCATTTCCGCGAATCCGGAACACAGGCTCTCAACTCCGGCAGGTGCTGCGGCAGTCGGTGCCGCTGTTCGGTGTCACCGGCCTGATGTCGGCCTCTACGATGATCGACCAAGCCATGGCAGCGGCGCTTGGCCCCGGCAACGTCGCGTCACTGGCTTACGGAACCCGGCTCACGGCGCTGGCCATCGCCTTGGGGCCGGCGGCCGTTGGAACCGCCGCCTTTCCGTTCTTCTCGACGATGGCCGCCGCCGGGCGGTGGACCCAGATGCGCCGGGCTCTGAAGCGGCACGCGACGGCGGCCGTGCTGGTTTCGCTTCCGGTGACTTTGCTACTGGCGGTGTTCTCGCCCCTGTTGGTCGTTTTGCTGTTCCAGCACGGCGCGTTTACCGGCGCCGACGCCGCCACCGTGAGCCTCGTCCAACGGGCCAGTGCGCTACAGTTGCCGTTCGCGTTCGTTCTGGTTTTAACCGGACGAATGGTGTCGTCGATGGGCTGGAACACCGCCTTGTTCCGAGGCGCCGTGCTCCACTTGGCGGCCACAATCGTCTTCGATCTTCTTTTCATGCATCGCTTCGGCGTCGCTGGAATTCCGTGCGCGGCTTCTTTGACGGCAGCAATCAATACCACCTTTCTCGCCGGGGTGGTGTGGCGCCCGGCTCGCCGCTCCTTGGGTTTCGATTTCGAGGAGGCACGAAAGTGAGGATCGATTTCGACGCGCCGAGCCGGTCGAATATCGGGCGGGAAAGTATCGCCGGTCCGGATCCTTTGGAGCTGAACAGCCCCTTGCCGATTCGGGGCCGGTTCTATCCGTTTGGCTTTCCTCTCGATTTGCGAACCAACAGCCTGGCGGTGGCCGAGGCCGCGGCGGAGAGCTGGAACGAATTTTCAACCCGGTTCGACACACACCCGGTCGAGCTCCAACTGGCGGTGAGCGAGGACGAGGACGACGGAATGGCCCCGGAGCCGATTTTTCGCGCGCGCGAGCACTTGATAGCCGTGGTTGGCAACCAGCGCAACTTCGCGGTCTGCGATGCGTTGCGAGGGTTCAGTTTCGGATGGTTCAGCCCGTCGACGGTTGCCGCGCCTGGGTTTTTTCGTTGGCATTACCTGGATCCGGCCGCCTATCTGCTTCTGGCGCAGATTTATCTCACCCCGGTGCACGCCGCGTGTGTCGCCAAGGGGCGAAGAGGAGTACTGCTGGCCGGCCCGTCGGGCGCCGGGAAAAGCACTCTGGCATTCGCCTGCGCCCGGGCGGGCTGGACCTTCGTCAGCGACGACGCCGCCATGCTGCTGCGCGCGAGCGAGCGCCCCACGGTGATGGGCAAGCCTTTCCAGATGCGCTTCCGGGAAACCGCTGGAGCAGTGTTGCCGGAGCTGGCCGGAAAGGTCGCGTATCACGGGCGCAACGGCAAAATGACGATCGAGGTTTCGACGTCCTCGATTGCGGGCATCCGGACGGCGCCGGTGTGCGAGGTGTCGGCGCTGGTGTTTCTCGATCGCGACGGCCGCGTAAAACCCGCGCTCGCACGGCTTACGGCCGAAGCCGCGGCCGATCGATTGACCCGAGACTTGCCTCGCTACGCCGAACGATTTCACAAACAGCAGCAGCGAAGTATCCGCGAACTGTGTGTCAGGCCGGCGTTCCTGTTTCATTACGGGGACCTCCGCCACGCGGTGGACGAGCTTGAAATTCTGATTCGAACCCTGGGAGATGCGTGACCATGCGTACTCTGATTGTTTTCGCAGTGTTAGCCGCGAGCGCCTACGGACAGGTGGCCTCAGCGGTGTTGTCCGGCCGCGTGACGGATGAATCGGGGTCCCCGGCATCCGGTGTATTGGTGGCTCTCATCAACGAAGCGACCGGCTTTCAAAGAGCCGCCGCCACCAACTCGCAGGGCGAGTACCGGGTGGCGGAGCTGGCGCCGGGAGAATATTCAATCCGGGTTGCCAAGGATGGCTTTCGCGAGGTCCGGGTGCGGCATGTGGCGCTCGAGGTAAACGGGAAGGCCCGGCTGGACTTTACGCTGAACGTGGCCGGGAGCAAGGAAAGCGTGACGGTTGAGGCGCGCCTGCCCAGGGTGCAAACCGACGGATCGTCGGTCGGCTATCGCCTGGATGCGGCGACTATCGGCACGCTCCCGCTCGCTTCGCGAAACATCGTGTCACTGGTGACGCTGGGGCCCGGCGCGATTCCACGCCATCTCGGCGGCCTCGTGCACGACGTGGTGAACGACATCCAGGAAGGTTCCCGAGGCGCGGTGGCATTGAATCCGCCTATCAACGGGGCGCGCTCGACCATGAACTCCTTCCTGCTTGACGGTGCGGACACCACCGACCGTACAACTTACGCCATTTCTATTTATCCACCCATGGAATCAGTGCAGGAATTCCGAATCCTGAGTTCGCTGCCAGGGGCCGAGTTTCCGCAGTCGGGCGGCGGTGTGGTTGACGTGGTGACCAAGTCGGGAAGCCGAGATTTTCACGGCAGCGTGTTCGAGCACCTGCGCAACGAGGCGACCGACGCGCGGAACTTCTTTGACGACCCTGCGCTGACCCGGCCGATCTTTCGCCAGAATCAGTTTGGCGGCTCGCTGGGCGGGCCGCTGCCTTTCGCGCGCAGCTTCTTTTTCGCCACCTATGAAGGGCTGCGGCAGAAGAGCGGCACTTCTTCACTGAACCTGGTGCCCGACGCCGCGCTGCGAGACGGCCTGTTCGCCGGCCGCAACACGATCTACGATCCGTCCGGTACAGCCCGGCTGCCGTTCCCGAACAACGCTATACCGGACGAGCGGATCGATCCGATTGCGAGCGCCTACCTGGCCAGTTTCGAGCC
Source organism: Bryobacterales bacterium (assembly GCA_963810595.1). Classification (GTDB taxonomy): domain Bacteria; phylum Acidobacteriota; class Terriglobia; order Bryobacterales; family Bryobacteraceae; genus CAWEOG01. The sequence goes on from CAWEOG010000024.1 coordinate 34,618, forward strand.
GCTGCCGAATCGAAGCTCCGCGGACGGCAACTATCTGGATGCAACACCAAATGAAAACCGAGCCGACAGCGTTTCGGGACGCGTCGACCATCAGTTCAACAGCCACAGCATACTCTACGGGCGTTACACCTTGAATGCCGAGCATAACCGTGTAGCGGGCGCCTTTCCGCTGCGTCCCACCGCCGAGCGCATGCGGGCGCAGCAGGCTGCCGTGGGGCACACGCTGGCGATGACCAATTGGTTGAATGAGGCGCGACTTTCCTTCACCCGCCTGCGCACGTTCGATCTTCCGGAAAGCGCTTTTCAGACCGATATCGCTCGCGAGCTGGGCATCGCCAATGCTCCTTCGGACCCGTTCAATTTCGGCCTGCCGTTCTTCCTGGTGACCAACTTCTCGTTGGTCGCCGATTCTCCGACCCTTCCCCAGATGCAGCGAGACAACTCCTGGCACGCCTCCGACGGCCTGTCGGTGTTGCGAGGCCGCCACACTTTGAAGGCCGGCTTCAGTTGGACGCACTTTCTCAGCGGCTATCTGCAGAGCCGGCTGACCCGCGGCCAGTACATCTTTACCGGCGCTTTTACCAGTCTCGACGGAACCGCCGAGACTTCCGGCGATGCGTTCGCCGATTTCCTGCTTGGATCGCCACAGGTAACCAAGCGCAGCGTCGGATCTCCACAGGCATACCTGCGGGAAAACAGCTACGCGGGTTATCTTGCGGACGACTGGCGCGTCAGCAGCCGGTTGACTATCAACCTCGGCGTCCGGTACGAATACTTTTCGCCGTTTTCCGAAACACAAAACAAACTCCTGAATCTAGCCTATCGAGGAACGTCGGCGCCGCAGCTTGTGCCAGTCGATCCGGCGTCCGCTCCCGATAAGAACAATCTCGCGCCTCGCGTCGGACTGGCGTACCGGCTTCCTTCGTTCATCGGCCGCGGCGCCACCGTGTTTCGGGCTGGATACGGAATCTTTTTCAGTCCTGTAATCAGCTTGGAGGTATACGACCTGGTGCTGAACGGCATCGGCAGCGAAGACAATGAGACGGACGGCGCCGCCGCGCCGGTGCTCTCCCTTCGCAACGGCTTCCCGCAAACGCAATCGACGGGTCTTCCGTCCTATTTCGGTCTCGACCCCGCCGCACGCACCCCCTATGTGCAGCAGTGGAACGCCGGCATCCAGCGCGAGCTCGCGGGGGGCACCGTGCTCGAAATCGCCTACATCGGATCGAAGGGCACCAAGCTGGGACGCTTCCGTCAGTTCAATACTCCGCTGCACGTGGCGACCGGAGAGAACCTGGCGCCGCGTGCCGGCGATCTACAGTCGCTGCGACCGTTCCCGGCTCTGGGCGGCATCGTCCAACGGCAGCACATTTCAAATTCTTCTTATAATTCGCTCCAGGTCAAGGCTGAAAAGCGGATGTCCCGGCGCTTCGCGCTGCTTGCCAGTTTCGTCTGGTCGAAATCGATTGACGACGCCGACACGATTATTCCGGGCCAGTACGACAGCATCGGGGCGCAGGACGAGCGGAACCTGCGGCTCGAGCGGGGCTTGTCGTTCTTCAATGTCGGGCGGCGGATCAGCGCCGGCTTTGTGAGCGGGCTGCCTTCGGCTCCGGTGCTGAAGCCCGCTTTCCGCAACTGGCGGTTGAGCGGCATCGTGACGCTTCAGGATGGCACGCCATTGAATCCGGCGTACTTCGCATTCGATCCCGCCAACAGCGGCACGCCGAATCGCCCCGATGTTGTGCCGGGCCAGGTCGTCCAACTACCCCGAAGCGAGCGCACTCCGGAACGGTTCTTCAATACCGGCGCCTTCAGCGCGCCCGCGCCGTACACCTTCGGCAACGCAGGAAGAGACACAATTCCCGGGCCTGGAAACAATGTCTTCGATTTTTCGCTGGCCCGTGAGTTTCGGATGGGCGAATCATCCAGCGTGTCATTCGAAGTGGACGCCTTTAACGTCTTTAACCATCCCAACTGGGGAATTCCCGGGCCTTACCCCGATTTCGGGCCGTTTTTCGGGAAGATCTTCACCACGGGAGAGCCGCGCCGTATGCAGGCGTCGCTAAGATTCGAATTTTGACGGGGAGAGCATGAACTGGAGCGACAGGCGCATCCCAGATTATGCGACCGCTCTGCTGAACGCACTTCAATTTTCGGGAGCGCGTCAATCAGGGCTAGCCGCTCTCGGCGGCGGCGCGTGGACGAAACTGCTGGCGTTCTCAGACCGCACGCAGTTAACACTGCTGCTGGAGAAGATCCCGCCGGACTTGCTTCCGCCAGTGGCTCGCGAGCGCCTGCAAAAGAATCTGGCCGGCAACCGGGAACGCATCAAGCGGATTTTCGGCGCCTACAGGGAAATCGCATCCGTGCTTCGGGAAGGGGCGTTGGATTTCCTTACCCTCAAGGGGTTCACCCAATATCCCGATTTTATCGGCGATCTCATCATGCGCACGCAGTACGACGTGGATATCTTCTGCCCACCGGATCGGGTTGCCGAGGCCAACGAAAGCCTCGTCGCGCGGGGATACGAGCCACTCGAGCACTTCGAGTCCTTTCCCACCGACCATCTCCCGACGCTGGTCCGGAAAACGGGCTGGCAGTGGAGAGGTGACTTCTTCGATCCTGAAATTCCCGTTTCCATCGACCTCCACTTCCGCTTCTGGGATGAGACCACGGAAAGGATTGCGGCGCCTGGTGTGGAGGAGTTCTGGGAACGCAGGACGGTGCGAACGATCGAAGGGTTGACGGTAACCGTGCTCCATCCCGCCGACGCCTTGGGCTATTCGTGCCTTCACATGTTGCGACACCTGCTTCGCGGCAGCGTTCGCCCCTACCAGGCGTACGAAATCGCCCACTTCCTTGAAGACCGCTCCGGAGACGATTCCTTCTGGCGACTCTGGCATAGCCTTCACCCTCCAGGGCTGAGGAGCCTTCAAGCGGTCTGCTTCGGCCTGGCGGAACGGTGGTTTGAATGCAGCCTGGCGGACGCCGCGCGGGAGGAATGCGACGCCTGCTCCCCGGCGGTGCGGGATTGGATTCGCCTTTGCGCCGCCTCGCCGGTGGAAGGCTTGTTCCGGCCGAACAAGGACGAAATTCTGTTGCATCTGAACCTGGTCGGGGACGCCGCTGGCAAACGCCATATTCTCTGCCGCAGGCTGCTGCCGACGCGGTTGCCGGGTCCGGTGGATGCGGTCTATCTGCCGCAGTCGAAGTTGACCTTCCGGCTCCGCTTGCGGCGGTGCTTCCGATACGGCCGATTCCTGGCGACACGCGCGACTCATCATGCCCGCGCGCTGCTTTCGCTCGCCGGCGCGCTGGCGCGTTGGCGTCTGCGCGGCGTCCGTATTGACGGCGGCTTTCGTGCGTTCCTGGCGGCGGCCTCCCTGTTCAACCTGGGGATGTTCGTCTTCGTCCTGCTGTACAACCTCTACCTGCTCGACGCTGGCTTCGACGAACGTCTGCTTGGCTGGCTCGCGGGCTCGGCGACACTCGGCAGCCTGGCCGCCGCCCTACCTTCAGGGATGTTACTCACCCGGCTGGGACTCCGAAAAACGTTCACACTCTGTTTCGCCGGCACCACAGCCATTTGTGTGTTGAAAACACTGTTACTCTGGCCGCCGGTGCTGATCCCACTTTCGTTTTTGGGAGGCGCATTGTTTGCGTTGTGGGGGGTGGCAATCGCTCCCACAATTGCTGCCCTACGCGGCGAGCCCCGCCGTGCGCGGGCCTTCAGCCTTTTCTTTTCGGTGTCCATCGCCCTGGGCATTGCCGGAGGATGGGTTGGCGGGCGTCTGCCGGCGTGGTTCAGCGCGCTGGTTCCTTCGCTGGTTTTGAATGACGCCCGGCGACTAGCGTTGCTGGCCGGTTGCGCGCTAGCGGGCCTGGCGTTGTGGCCCGCGCGCAGGCTGCGGCCGCTCGAGTCGTCCGCCCACCGGGTGGCCGTCTATCCGAAGCGCGGCGTCGTGATCCGTTATCTCATAGCGTTCGGTGTCTGGAACCTGGCCACGGGTGCTTTCAATCCGTTCTTCAACGCCTATTTTTCGCGCGGGCTGGGGGCCGGCGACGATACGGTTGGAGCGGTCTTCTCCGCTGCCCAGATGGCGCAGCTTGTGGCGCTCTCGGCGGCCCCAATTCTGTTCCGGCGGCTGGGACTGATCAACGGGATTTCCACCGCCATCGTCGCCACCGCGTTCGCGCTGTTGGCGATGGCGACAAAGACGTCGGTTCCCGTGGCCGCCGCCTGTTACGCGGCCTTCATGGCGCTGCAATGGATGAGCGAGCCGGGCATGAACACGTTCCTGATGAACTCGGTTCCCGCCGAGGAAAGAGCCGGTGCTTCGGCGATGGCCTTTACCGGAGCCTCGCTTATGCAGGCGGCTGCGGCGTTTTCAGCGGGTGCGATTATCACCCACTGGGGATATTCGACCCTGCTCGTATCGGCGGCGCTGGTGGCTACGCTAGCCGGACTGCTTGTCCGCACGCTGCTCGCGGGCGCTACCGAAGCGACTCAATCACTGAGAGAATCTGCTCCTGAAAGCGCTCCGCCGTAAAGCGATTTCGCCACACCAGGTGGGCCCTCCGGCCCGCCTTCCGGAGCATATGGGGAGAACGCAGCAAAGCGGTCATGGCGTCAGCAAGTGCCGCTGGCGTGGGTTCGTCCACCAGGAATCCGGTGACCCCGTCTTCGATCACCTCCGGTAAGCCCCCGTGACGAAACGCCAGCACCGGCACCCCGGCGGCGTACGCCTCCAGCGCCACGCGGGTGGTCGACTCCACCGCCAGCGACGGCACCACCAGCAGGTCGAGCCGCGATAGCACAACGCCGATGTCGTCCTGCCAGCCGATGAATTCCACCGGCAGGCGCGTCGCGGCCGCGTTAACCGATTGGCGGTACCGCAGAGCCGTCGAGTCGCCGAACAGCGCGTCGCCACAGACCAAAAAGGAATGTTCCTGCAACTCCGGCGACCGCGCAATTGCTTCCAGGAAATGCCCTGGCCTTTTTCGGGGGCAATTCGGCCAATAACGCCCGCGCGCATCCGGCCCGCGTGATCCGGCCGGTGGAACCGCTGCGGACCCACGCCGTTGTAGACCACACTAACCGTCCCGGATGGCAGACTCCGATAGTCCTCGGCGACGAACTGGCTGGCAGCTACAATTCGCGCGCGCCTGGGTAGACGAATCGACCGCGACACCAGTTTTGCCTGGCGGCGGGCGAGACGGTTGTGCGAATGAAATAGCAGACTCGCACTTCGCCGGGCGGCAACACAGGCGGCGGGTACCAGGCGCGGCCCGTTCACGTACACCAGGTCAATTGCGCGCCTGTCGATCATCCGTGAAATTTCGCCGGCCAGGGTCGGAAACTGCCACACAAAGCGCAGGCGATCAGCCACGGTTTTTTTGCCGGAGGCGAATGGCCCGCAGGTAATTCGATCGACCGTTATCCCAAGGGCGCGAATTCGGGATGCCACGGGTCCCGGCCCGGGAAGCGCGACGTGCGCCCGGTGCCCGGCTTTGACGGCTACCGCCAGGATGTCGAGCAGGCAGAGCTGCGCGCCGCCGGGTTCGGCGAACTGATCGAGAAACAGAATGTTCATGGCCGGACCGAGAACCGGGGCCGCACTGCCAGGCCAATAACGAAAAAGTAAACCGGCAGCACCCGCCAGTAAGTGAGTATGTCGCCGGACAGCATCTGGACCATCTCTCCGGCCCAAAAACAGAACATCCAGGCGCCGGCGAAACGCCGCGCATCATCCTGGCAGTTCGCGGCCTGGTAGGACGCTCTCAAAATGGCCACATTCAGTGCGAGGAAGGCGGCGAATCCAACTACTCCGGTTTCCACCAGAATGCTGAGATACATGTTGTCGGCAACCACCGCGCGCCCCAGATAGTGCGAATACGGCAACGTCTTGTAGCCGATCCCGACGATGGCATGCCAGGGGTTCGCGATAAGAAATTCCGCCAGGAACTTCCAGCTCTGCAATCGCCCGGAGAGAACTGCATTTGGGGCGGAAACAAAGTATTCGGCCGATGCCCGAATCCTCGCCAGATAAAGATCGACAAAGGTGGGGAGCATTAGCCAGGCTGCCGCCGTTCCAGCCGTGGCCGCCACGCCAATGGAGGCTATACGAATCGGCCGCAGCTTCTTCCGGCATAGGAACAACAACGCCAGGCCGGCGACAGACAGATTTACCAGCGATGCACGGGAATAAGACATCAGTAGCGCGGCCGCGAGCACGGCGGTTCCGGGAACCAGTATGAGGCGGGATGGACTCCTGCTTGCGATTGGGCGCACCAGGGCAACCGCCGCCATCACCAGGAAGAACGCACAGAAGTTTCCGAGCGTGCTGGCCTCGTAGAACACCCCCTGCGCCCGCCGGAACACGCCCGAATCGAGCCAGATGAACTGAGGGCCGAAGCCCGCCGGCGCAGGGAATTGAAAATAGAAATCGAGGCAGGCGAACAGTGCTCCGGCGGATGCCAGAACGAACAGCCACCGAAAGTACTTTCCCGGTTCCCAATCGGGCCAGGCGGGCGCCGCGGACACATAGAAGAAAACATACACCGCGATGCAGAATAACGCGACGCGGGCGAGGCTGCCGGCGGCAATGGCCGCGCCGGAATATAGGGCGGCCAACGCCACGCTGGCGGCCAATATTCCGGAAAAAAACACCACGGAAAGGTTCAGCAGAGATGCGCGAAGCTGCCAGCCCGAAGGACGAACAAACGCCGCCGCCAGTCCCAGCAACGCAATCGCGACGGCCGGGTGCGGGCCCGAGTTGCCCACCGGAACCGGCAGCGGAGGCAGCGCAATCGTGGCGAACAGGAGCAACTTGATCCATCGGAACGGACCTGCGATCACCCACAACGACAGCGGCAATGCAACCAGCGCGAGCGCCATCCCCGCAGTGTAGGGGAACCGCGCACATGAAGCGGCCACTCCCGCCGCCAGCCCCACTCCGCAGGCAGCCAACATTTGCTGCCGCCAACCCGATAGCGGCGCCGTCTCAGTCACCCGCTTCTCTCGCTTTCGACGGCATGGGGAGCACTTCGACCGCGGGTTGCTGGCGAAGCAGAAACTCCACGCTGGTAATCGCCATCGAGAGCAGCACGCCAAGGAAGACCGCTGCGATGACGTTCAATGGCAGGTTGGGCGAAGAGGGCCTCTCGGGGACGATGCCGGGGTCGATGATCCGCAACCGCTCGCCGCGATAGCCGGCGGAGGCGCGCGCCTCGCCGAGACTGGTTTCGGCCGCTGCCAGCACCGCCTGCGCCTGCTTCCGCTCGCTGTCGAGCAGACTCAACTTCGTTTCCCGGTCCGCCAGAAGAGCTTGTTCGCGCTCGATTCGCGCATCCAGATCTGTCAACTGCTTTTGCAGTGCCCGGGCCCGGGAGGGCGCGTCACGCACCCAGACTGCCGCGAGATTGGGCTCGGAGCGACTGTCCCCGCGCTCTCCTTCGGCCAGGTCCACTTGAGTGGCCAATAGCTGCGCTTGAATATGCGAGCGCAGTTGCATGTCCGAGCCGAGGGCGGCGCGAAGATCCTCGGGCAACTCGTGTCCGACCGAGCGGCTCCAATCGGCTTCCGCTTTGTCCCGCCGGGCACGCGCCTCGCTCCACTGCTTCTCGGCGCTCGACAGGAGTTCCCGGTCGCTTTCCTCGCTGGCGCTCCGGCTCAACTCCACCGTCTGGCGGGCCAGGTACAGCGCCAGCGCTTGGGCCAGCCGAGCGTCCGGAAGTGTGGCCTTAATCTCGAGAATCTTGGTATTGCGCGGCATTTCCACTTTGAGGACATCCCGCTTGAGAGACTCGATCGGCCGCCGTCCGAACAACTTTCGCAAATGGAATCGGTTAGCCGCTGTGAGGAACAGGCTGTCGCTCGAGGTGAAGTGCTCATACGTCGTCAGCGATTCCAGGTAAATGGGACTTATCACCATGGCGGAGCGGACGTCGGCTCCCGCCGCGGGCTCGACAATGACGCGCGAGGTCGCCGTATACTTCTTTGGCAACAGCAGGCTGATCGCCAGTGACACGGCCAGTGCGGAGCCACACACAACGGCGAGGAACCGCAGCCGCGTTCCCAGAAATGTTAAATATTGTCGAATATCGAAAGAATCCCGCATTCGCCCTCGTTGTGAGGTAGTGTAGCGTGTATGGGGATTCTACTTGGCTCGGTTTTAGTAATAATTCCGTTAATTTTTGTCCCTGGCGTTCTGTTTTACTTTGACATCACACCGAAGATTGTGGTTTTACTCTGCGGAGCGGCGGGCGCCCTATTGGCTGCCGGCGCGGCGCGTCAGGGATTTCGCACGCTGATGGGCTCCGCCGCCGGCCGAGCGCTGCTTTACCTCGCGGCGGCCGGTGTCGTCTCGATTGCCATCTCTTCGTGGACCTCGGTGGATCCCGCGCTCTCCTTGACCGGAACCAATTGGAGACGGTTTGGACTGGTAAGCTGGCTTGCCATCGTCGTCCTAACGCTGGCGATGGCAGCCTATGTATGCGAAAACGGCGCCGGCGCCCGCCGCCTGATTCGGCTGATGGCGCTCGCCGGATTGCCTGCGGCCTTGTACGGGATCTCCCAGTATTTCGGCTGGGACCCTCTGTTGCCTCGCCAGGCATACCTGGCGGGTGACGCTCCCTGGACCATCGTCCGTCCGCCTTCCACGCTCGGACACGCAGATTATTTCGGCATCTGGCTGCTGTACCCGGTGTTCGCGGGCCTGGCGTTGAACCGGGGCGACGCGCAACGCGTGTGGCGCCTCACCGGGGCGGCATCCGCGTCGGCGGGAGTACTGGCGCTTATTCTGAGCGGTACGCGGGCGGCGGTGTTGGGACTGGCGGCCGGCGCCCTTTTCCTGCTGTGGGACTGGCGGCCGAGGCCGGGCCGCCGCGGTTTGTCTCTGGCCGTCGCGGCGGTGGCAGCCGCCGTGGCATTCTACTGGTTGCCGCCGGGCGCCGCGCTTCGCAATCGCGTTAAGTGGTCCGTTGATGACGCTCTCGGGGGAGCGCGTCTTATGCTCTGGCGCGACACCCTCAAAATGGCGTACGCCCGGCCGTGGTTCGGCTATGGTCCGGAGAGCTTTTCGCTGGTATTTCCCCACGCGATGTCGGTGGAACTGGCCCGAGCTTACCCGGACTTTCACCACGAATCGCCGCACAACATGTTTCTCGACGTGCTGGCCCAACAGGGGCTGGCAGGCCTGGCCGTGCTGGTGGGGCTCATCTCGCTCGCGCTGTACTCCGGGCGCCGCGTCTTGAAGAGGCCGAACAACGACCCCACCGCAACGGCGATGCTGGCGTGTTTTCTTGCAGCCCTGGTGAGCCAGCAGTTCGCCGTCCTGACCGCTCCAACCGCTCTTTACCTTGCCGCCACCATCGCCGTGCTGGTGGGCGGGTCCATCGAGTCGCCCATCATTCCGGCCGGCGGGCGTTCCTTTTCACGGTGGGTATTACCCGTCGCCTTTTTGCCGGCCTCGGTGCTCTTTCTGCTATTCGCGCTCCGTCTGCTGGCGTACGACCGGAACCTGGCCGTCACCCGGCAGCGGGTCGACGCGGGAGACATCGCCGGCGCAATCAATGTCCACCGGGACGCGAGGCGCTGGCAGCCGCCCGGCGCCTCTTCGGACCTCTGGTATTCTCGCGCCATGTGGAATGCCGCCATGACAACAACTCTGGTCCTTCCGAAATTGCTGGCCGTACGAGAGAGTTGGGATGCGGCCGTCCGGGCCACGGCCACGGCCGAGGACCGGCCCGACGCCTTTTATTCACTGGCCGCACTCTACGCCACGCGAAACGACGCCGCCAATGTGGAGGCCAGCCTGAGGCGTTCCATCGAGTGGTCTCCGAACTGGTTCAAGCCTCATTGGCTGCTGGCGAAGCTATTGGCCGCCGAGCGGCGTTACAGCGAAGCGCAGGCCGAGGCCGCCCGGGCCGCGCTTTTGAATGGCGGAAAAAACCCCGAGGTCGTTCAAACCGAAGAGGAAATTCGCCGGTCTCTTCATTGATTGTGTTCGCTTGAATCGAAAAAGTAAAAGTGTTGTGAACTATCGGCTACGGTCTTTTCTAATTGAAAACCATTCCTTACACTGGGTGACGGAAAGCGAGAAAACATGAAGTCGTCGTGGCCGATCCTTCTCCTTGTGTTGGCTGCCGTCCCCGGAGTGAACGCTCAGACTCCGGAAGTCCTAGCCGGAGGCGTCGTTAACGGCGCCAGTTTCGCGAACGGTCAGCCGGTAACTCCCGGTTCGCTGATCTCGATCTTCGGCAACAACCTTGCGGCCACGACGACTCTCGCGGATTCGATTCCGCTGTCCACGGTGTTGGGCAACGTCTCGGTTACCTTCAACAACGTTTCCGCGCCAATGCTCGCGGTTTTTCCCTCCAACGGGCCCGGACTGTCACAAATCAATGCCCAGGTGCCGGTGGACGCGCTGCCGCCCGGCGTGACGTCGGGAACCGTCACGATGGTTGTAACGCGGGACGGTGTTTCTTCCGAGCCGGAGCAGGTTCAGATCGCGCCTACATCGCCGGGCATTTTCAGCGTGAACTTCGGCGTCGGCCAGGCCATCGCCATCAACCTGGACGGTTCTCTGGCCGCGCCCGTGGGATCCATTCCCGGCCTCGCGACGCACCCCGCCAAGCGAGGCGATTACGTAATTATCCTCGCCACCGGACTGGGCGCCGTCGATCCGCCGATCTCGAGCGGCAGCAATTCGCTGGACCAAATCCGGAGGACTGTGGAGACGCCGACCGTATTGTTTGGAGGTGTACCCAGCACCCCGGACTTCTCCGGTCTTTCGGGTGAGTTCGTAGGCGTGAATCAACTGAACGTTATCGTTCCCCCCGGCGCCCCGGCTGGCGACACGGTGTCGCTACAAATCCAAATGGATGGTCTGACGACAACCGACCAGGTCACGCTCGCCGTCGGTCCCTGACGGAAGGCATCTTCGTCCGGTCCTCAGCAAGAGTTTCGTCCGCCGAGGATCTCGCGCGGCGTCTGAGCGAGCAGTGCGAGGTATAGACCCAGCGAACGGGTCCGCACATAGAGAAGGTCGAAGGCGCGCCTCTGTTCGTAAGTCAAGCGATTGCGCCCCATTACTTGCCATAGCCCCGAAAGCCCGGGTTTGACCCGCAGTACTTCGTCCGCGCAGCCGGCGTAGTACTCCTCCAGCTCGCCGGCGGTGAGCGGGCGGGGCCCGATGAAAGACATCTTTCCGGTGGCGACGTGGAGTAACTGCGGCAGCTCGTCGATGGAAAAACGACGGCAGAACCCGGCGAAGCGGCTGCACACCCGGGGGTCGGCGAAGCTTTTTCTCTTCGGCCCCTGGTCGTCGGCGATCCGCTCGACCAGTCGCCAGCTACGCGGGTGTTTCGCCGGCCGTTTCTCCCACATGGTGCGAAATTTCAACACCCACAGGGGCCGGCCCTGCTGTCCCACACGAAGGTGAGCCACCAGCGGCGTCCTTCGCGACAGACCGTAAATCGTGAGGCCCACGACCGCCAGGCCTGGGGAGAGGGCCGCCAGCGCGCCGACGGCGCAAATCCGTTCCAGGCAGTTGACGATTCGCCAAGGCAGTCCCTCTGCCGGGTTCGTACCCCGGTCGCAGGCGCCCACCGGCGCCATCGCCAAGTTCCAGTTCGAGTCCGCCATGGTCTTGAGAATTAGACGGCTCCGGTGGGGAGAGTTATTTGAGTGGATGGTAAAAGTCTTGCGAATCCGGTCCCGCCGGGCATTCGGCGGCATGACCTTGCGCCGAGCTTCACCGAGGAGTACGTAGTAAATTGGTCCATGAGTACGAGCGACCGGGAAAGGCGGGCAACATGATCTTTCAGCTCCATACGGGCAAAGACCTGGCGCAGATCGAGAGCGACCTGCGGGATGCGGCGGCAAAACACAAATTCGGTGTGATTGCGGTCCACGATTTGAAGGAAACCATGCGCAACAAGGGTGTCGAGCTGGCCCTGGAGTGCCGCATCTTCGAGGTCTGCAACCCGGTGCAGGCAAAGAAGGTGCTGGAAAGCGACGGGGCTGTGTCGACGATGCTCCCCTGCCGGATCTCGGCTTATGGGACGGCCGGCGATTATACCCTCGCAACCATACTTCCCACCGAAATGATGAAGGCGTTCGGCCGTCCGGAAATTGAGACGGTGGCACAGGAAGTAGAAAACGTCGTTGTCGCCATAATGCGGGAGACAGTGGGCCAGTGAGGTTGGCCGGCAGTTCCGTCGCCGTGTCGCGAAACCGCCAAACGGCCGCGCGGAAGGTCTTCGAAAGCGTTGCCTGGCTGGCGCTGGGCGCCGCGATTGTCACGTTCTACTGCTGGACGGCAACGTCCAGCGGTGAGCCGTTCCAGTGGCGCATCCAGGCGACGAATGACTTATATAACAGCCTGACGGACGGCTTCCTGGCCGGTCATCTTTATCTGCCCATCCAGCCCGCGCCGCAACTGCTTGCACTCGAGGACCCCCACAACCCCGAGGCCAATGCCCCCTACCGGATCCACGAAGCGTCCTTGTACCACGGAAGGTACTACGTCTATTTCGGTCTCACGCCGGTCCTTACGTTCTATTTACCCTGGACGGTGATCGCGCGCTCCGCATCGCCGGCCGCGGTGGTCGTTGTCTGCTACGTCACGGCGGGTTATATCTTTTCCTGCCTGGTGCTGTTCCTGTTGCTTCGCGTCTCCGGAATACGCCCCCACTGGCTGCTGCGCGGCCTGGCCGCCGCCGCCCTGGGGTTGTGCCAGTATTCGCCCATCCTGTTGCGGCGCACCGCCATCTACGAGGTGTCCATCGCCGCCGGATTCTGTTTCTTCATGGGGGGCATGTATTGCCTGGCGCGCCACCTGCTTTCGGACCGGAGCGGAGCCGCCATGCCGGCGCTGGCCGGCATTTTGATCGGCCTGACGTTTGGATGCCGGCCTCATTACGTCGTGGCGGCGGCGGTGGTGTGGCTTCTGTACGTTTTCCACCTGGCGCGGACGAGGGGAATGCGCGGCGCGCCGCTCGTACGCGCCATTCTGATCTTCAGCGCGCCCATCACGCTCTGCGGCTGCGCCATCCTGTGGTACAACTTCGCCCGGTTCGGCAACCCGCTGGACTTTCGGAATCCGGTATGCGCTTTCGACCAACGCAAACGGCGCGAACCTGTCGCTCTCGCCAGACAATCTTCTGTTGGGGCTTTATTATTTTCTGGTGAAGGGAATCGAGCTGGTCAGGAGATTCCCCTACATGAAATTCTATTTTCCACGTCCCCCGTTTGGCCACCCGGAGTGGCTGCCCGCGAACTACTACCAGGAACAGGCGGCGGGGTTGCTGTCGATCACCCCGCTGTACCTGATTGGGCTTCTGACGCCGTTGTTTCTGGCGCTGAAGAAACGCTGGGAGAACCCCGCTCTACCCACCATGCTGATGGCGCTCTACGCTTCCTCGGTGGCCTTGCTGGTTTGCGTGTCTCTAACCGGGTGGGTGGCTGTCCGTTACTCGGTAGATTTCGCCCCGGCGCTACTGGTGCTGTCGCTGTTTTTCGCCCTGCTCCTGATTTATCGGGCAAACACCGCCGTCATGCGATCGGCAGCCGTCGCCGTGCTCGTCGGCGGCTGCATTTGGGGGGCGGCTACCAACACCGCGCTGAGCATCAACGGATACGACAACTCCCTGGCCGAACAGAATCCCAGGGCTTTCAGCTTGCTGGCTTCGCTGTTCGGCCAGAAACCGCAATCGCAGCAGCTCCGCATCAATGGTCTCAGCATTGAGGCCAAGATTATTTTCGCCAGGTGGCGGGGCAACTCGGACGAGGTGTTTCTAACCAGCGGCCATGCGGATTTCCAAAATACCCTGTACCTCGATATGCTGGACCGCGGCCGTATCAGCTTCCGCTACGATCGTTTCGGCGAGGGCGGGCCATCCACCCGGTGGGTCAGAATCGTTCCAGGCAGGGAGTACAGCCTCGAAATCACTTACACCGACGTCGAGCGCAGGCTGCGGATTCGTCTCAACGGTGAGACTTTACTGGACCATCCGACGGTGTTCTACCCCACCGCTCGCCAGGAAGTGACAATTGGGAGCGACGGTTTCGGCGGACTGTTTGGAAACAGGCGTCTTTCAGCGGGCCTCAAGATCCAACGCTTCGACCTCACCTTCCTCCCGCGGCGGATTGTACCGGCCGACGTGACCAGTGGAAGCTGGACGCACGGCATCCGGACAGGGGCTGGGGGCCCGGGGTTCCTGTTCTCGGGTCCGGAGTACGGCAACACCCGCGTCGATTCCGGCGATACCCTCGTTTTCGCCGGGAGCGGCAAGCGAAAAGTCGTTTCCGTGAAACAGGGAGCCTCCGGTTTCGAGGTTCGGGTGGATGGTCCACTCGATGCCACCGGCGACGGGTATCCGAACGAAATCGTCATCCTCGATTAAGCCGGCCCCCCACCGGTGAATTTCGTGGCGGACCGAACTCCGGACCACATAGAATAGAACAATCGGTTCCGTCAATCTTATTCCTCAACTGGCTCCCCCTGAAGGCACAATCCTGCAGGCGTCGCGAGTCCCGTTACCCAGTGCGCCGCCTCCGCCACCGGTGAAGACCCCCCGCGACCACCTGCCGGCGTTGACGGGCTTGCGGTTCTTTCTGGCCATTTGGGTGGTTTTCCATCACTTAACCGGCAAGGGGACGATGCTGGAGGCGTGGGCCGGGGCTTTGCCAATGGCCGGCTACAATTTGGTCCACAGCGGCTACTTTGCCGTCGGGACGTTCTTCGTGCTGTCGGGTTTCGTTCTCGCGCGCAGCTACGGGTCCACGGCCTGGAACCGCCGCCGGCTGATCCGGTATGGCGCTGGCCGCATCGCGCGGATATACCCGGTCTACCTGTTCAGCCTGGTCATCGTCGCGCCAATTATCCTCTCTGACATGTTTCGAACCGGGGCCGGCAGCCCGCCGGTGGCGCAAAAAGCGATGCTGCTGGCCAATTACGGTTTGCTGCTCCAGGGCTGGTCGGGCACGCTGCCGGTGAATTGGAATACCCCTGCCTGGTCGTTGTCTTGCGAGCTTTTCTTCTATCTTTGTTTCCCTCTTGCGATTATCCTGTTGCGGCGGATGAGCTGGACAAAGATCGTGGCAGTGGCCGTCGGGGCGTTGGCCCTGCCGATGGTCTTGGGATGGGTGGGGGTTCCCGAAATCTGGAAGCCGTTGATCCATCTTTCCGACTTCCTGCTGGGCATCACCGCTGCCGGTGCTTACGCAGGCCTGATGCACAGCCGAAGGGACTTCGCGCGGCACGGGATTTGGCTCTACGCCCCCAGCGCCGTCCTCGGCATCCTGGTGGTGGCGTTTCCCGCGATTTTGCCGGGTTCCATGGAACCGGGCTCGGCGCTTCGTCCCCTGAACGCGCTGTTGATTCTCGGTCTGGCGCTGGGGGGAGGATTCCCCGCGCGGGGATTGTCCACGCGGCTAGCGATGTTTCTCGGCAAGGCCAGCTATTCGCTGTACATCCTCCACATCCCGATGCTGTGGTGGTACAAGCGGTGGTGGATTTACCTGCTGGGCAGCCGGCCCTCGGCATGGGCGGCAATCATCTTCCTGCCCATTGTCATTCTGGCTTCCGGCGCCGCCTACCAACTGTTGGAAGATCCCGCCAACCGGCGAATCCGCGACTGGGTGTCGGCGCGGTTCTGAACTTGCCAGGGACGTTACTCGGCCAGTGCGGCGGCCACCAGAGTTTGCCCACTGCGCCCGGAGACCGCTTCCCACTCGGAATCGAGGGCCGATTCCAGGCCGTCCGGATCGATCTCCACTTCGCAAGCCGCGATTTCGGCGTCGGTGGCGCCCTGATAACACAATTCGCAGACCCCCAGCGTTCCGTCATCGCATCGGACAGCGGGGCCGAAGGCGCGGCACATCATGGGACGCGCGGAATAAAGATCGCAGGTGCCGGATTCGGGATCGAGCGCCGGGCACGGCTCGTCGCAGCCCCATTCACCGGCCAGCACCGCCGTTGCCGGCTGGTTCGGGTATTCGACGGCAATCCGCCCGACGTATTGACGGGCGCGCCCGCGAAGACGCCCGGCTTTTTCCGGATCGTTCCCCTCCAACTCGGCCAGTCCCCTCCTGAGCCGGCGGGCGTCAAGCTGGCTGATGGGGAAGGGCCCCAGACAGCACTCGGTGCAACCCGGCCGGCAAGCCAGCCACGTCCCGCTTTTCGTAGCCGCCTCGGCAAGCGCGGAATCCACGCTTCGGATCAGAACCAGGTCGCCGGCATCGATGCGGCTGGAGGAACGCATAATAACAAGATAACGCGGCGAGGTTTTCCACCCGCTTGCCGCCATTCCGGTTAAGGAGGAACTTACATGCCGAGAGCCGATTATCTGATGTCGGTCAAGGCCGCGGTTGCGCTGCACACGGGGACTCACCGCGTCGAGGAATTGCGCGCGGCGCAGACGCTGGGCGAAGCAGGCGTCCCCGAGGCCGCGTTTCCCGCGCTGATGGACGATCTTTACCGCATCCTGACAGCCAATACGGCGTCGCTTCCACCGGGCAAGTTCTTTCAAAAGGCTCTGCATCCGAAATCAGACGTCACGCTTTCCGAGTTTGCGCGGGACGTCTCCAACCTGGTGGCGCCCTGCTCCGATCTGAACCCGGGTGACGACCCCACCGAGGCGGATTGCCGGCAATGGAAGATCGAGTCGTTCTTTTGCCGCGTACGCATCGCGGTTCGGAATTGGGCGAATCCGGACGTCCTTTCGCCCGGCGACCCGCAACCCACACAAACCCTCGGCCTGCTTTCTCCCGTCACTCCTTTCAACACGGGAGCCTGCGCCGACTTGTTGGCGGAAACCGCGCGCCAGCAGGTGTTCCAGCCGTACCAGGTCACCCTCGCGAACATTTGTCATTTGCTGTCGGCGACCACGACCGTGGAAGAATTTGCCGCGGTTCTGTGGAACAATCACGCAACGGGCTGCTCCATCATCCCGTTTCCGTAAGGAGCGTCATGCGCATTGCTGGTCTTTTCGCGTTCTGGCTGGTGACGCTGCCGGTGTGGGCAATCGACCCGAACGTCCGCGTCGAGGCCAACCGGGTGGTGGTCTCGCTGCCTTTTAACGTGGACTTGGAGAAATGGTCCGCCGCCGATTCGTATGCCTACGTCGTGGTTCCGGCAACTGCCAACACCCCCCTGCGCCTGGTTCAGATCCGGTTCGCTCACTCCGGCACGCCGGTCAGGCTCGAACTTTCCAACTTGCAGTGCCTGACTGCCAGCGGCTGGCAAACGGTCGATCTGGTTCGCGGCTTGCCGTCGTGCGGTTTGCCGGCGCTCGGCGAGCACGAACAGCGCGAAGTCCACCTGGAACTCAGCGGCCTGCCCGCCGCCGGCTCGGGAGAATCCATCAGCTTGTCGTTGAGCGGAAGCGTCGCGCCCGCGGGCGCGGTGCTGAAGCCGCTGAACGTGTTGACCGGCGGCAACACCATCTACTTCAGCGTGGCGGGGCGGGCCCGCGTCGCGCAGTTGGCGCAGGCGTTTCAACGGGCCCAGGGAGATTCCGGCAAGCTCAAGGTCAGCTTGAAATTCGATCCATCCGACCCCATGCCGCCACACGATTTGCGGGTTGTCTCCGCATCCACGAATACCGAAACAAAACTCGGTGGAATCACCGCTCTGCCCGGCACCTACGTCAAACTTCAGCTTTCCGGCCGCCTGCCGCCACGCCCGCGACCTTATCGTGTGACGGTATCTCTGGACAAGAGTGTCTTGCCCGACGACCTGCGGAGGTTGCTTCCCTCGGATGCCGGTTCCTTCGGCGTCGCGGCCCTCATCAAGCCCGAGGCCGGCGCTCCATCGCGCGACAATGCCGTATTCTTCGGTGACTTTACCTTCACCTCGTATGTAAGCCCCTCTGACCCCACCAGTCCCTTCAGCAGGGCCAACAGCGGCGTTCGGCGCAACGTAGGACTGCTGAGCCTGGAGTATCGGCCCGTTCTCAAGAACTGGATCCTGGCAGGCATCCCGGCCATGCGACGGACCACTGAGACCGACCCGAATCCGGTGTTGGCGCCCTACCCGACGCTCTATTGGCTGTCACTCCGGCCGTTCGTCGCGGCCGACGTCAGTACCATCCCTTTGAGAGAGACGGGCATCTCGAAGCGAATTACCACGGGCCTGGATCTGGAGTGGGGAACCCAGTTGGCCAGGGATTCCGCGGGCGCGCTGCAACAGATCGTCGTGGATTTCGGCGGGCGGCACGAAGCGGACCGCGACTACAAATCCCAGGTGGCCTATGCCCACTTCGCCGTCACGCCCGTCGTCAAGGGCTGGGAGCAGACCGATGAACAGCGCGCCGCCAGCAAGCCCGCATCGAGAATCACCTCCTATTACGTCCGGCCGACGGTCGCCTACGATATCGGCAACATCGTTCGCAATCATGTAGGCGCTCTGGACGACTTTGGAAAGGTCTCGCGCTTCAACGCCAAGCTTGGCATGGGCCTGGTTTTTGCACGCTACCTCACGCTATCGGCAACCGACAACTACTACCGAGTGCTGGACGTGTCCCGGCGTCCCAACCGGAACTACTTTGAAGGGAAGCTGGCTGTCAACAGCAACTACCTGTTCGGACACTACATTTTCGGCGGACTCCAGAACGCGATTCTGCTAAAGTTCCAGCGCGGCGAGCAGCCGCCGGTGTTTTCTCCGGTGAACGTCTTTTCCGTCGGCCTGACGTTGACGCGCTGAGCTTTCACGGGGGCCTGTGCTAGGATTGCGGGCGGAGAATTCCTATCAAGCACCGAGACAATGCGCCAGACGCCGGCGACGTCAAGCGCCAGGGGAAACATTACACCCCGGCGGAGCTGGCCGATTTTATCGCTTCACGCCTGGTTGACGCTTTGCCCCAGCGAAATTCCGGCGCCCCGCTCCGCGTGCTCGACCCGGCGCTCGGCGACGGCAGCCTGCTCGAGGCGATGGGCCGCCGCCTGTTGTCGCGCGGCATTTCCCATTTCGAACTGCACGGCCTGGACACCGACTCGGACGCCGTCGCGCGCGCGGAGGTGCGCTTGAAGGCGCGCTTCGATTCGCGCAAGGTGGTGCTCCGCGCCGCGGACTTTTTGGGCGAGATCGCGGCCAAATCCAGCCTGGTCTTCGATGCCGTTATCGCGAATCCGCCTTACGTGCGAACACAGGTGCTCGGCGCCCGCTTTGCCCGCGGTCTGGCGAGCCGGTTCGGTTTGCGTGGCCGGGTCGATTTGTACCACGCGTTTCTGCTGGCGATTGGCGACGCGCTGGGCGAAGGCGGATGCGCCGGATTGATCGTCTCCAACCGGCTGCTGACCACGAAATCCGGTGCAGGGGTTCGCGATGCGCTGCTCGGCCGGTTCGAGGTTCTTCACGTCTGGGACCTCGGCGACACCAGGCTCTTTGGCGCCGCCGTTCTGCCGGCATTGCTGTTTTTGAGAAAGAACGCGCATTCGGCCCGGAACCGGCTGGGGCCGTTCTCTTCCATGTATTCCGCGCCCGCTACGGCCACCGCGCGCGATTGCTCCGACGCGGTTGCCGCACTTGCCGCGACGGGAACCGTGAGACTTCCAGACGGACGCTATTTTCACGTGCGGCACGGGTTGCTGGCGGCGGACGGCGTGTGGCGGCTCACCAGCCCCGAAACCGAGGCCTGGCTTCGAACTGTGGATGCTCACACGGCTTGCAGGTTTGGCGATGTCGGAAAAGTCCGGGTGGGCGTGAAGACCACGGCCGACCGGGTTTTTATCCGCTCCGATTGGGACCAACTGCCCGACAGCGAGCGGCCCGAGCTTTTGCGGCCTCTGCTCACCCACCACGACGCCCGGCGGTATCGGGCCGCGCCAGGTTCGACGCCGCGTATGATTCTGTATCCATACCACTCGGCGAATGGCCGCCGGCAGGTTCTCGACCTGGCGGATTATCCACGCACCCGCCGCTATCTCGAGCGCCATCGCCCGCTGCTGGAACGCCGGGAGTATGTTCGCCGTGCCGGGCGCCGGTGGTACGAGATTTGGGTTCCGCAGGACCCGGCCGGATGGGCGGCGCCGAAGTTGGTTTTCCGGGACATCTCCGAGAGCCCGGTGTTCTGGCTGGACCTGAGAGGCTCGGTGGTGAACGGCGACTGCTATTGGCTTAACCCCCGGGGCGGCAACGCCGACTTACTCTGGCTGGCGCTGGGCGTGGCGAACGCGAAGTTCATCGAAACCTACTACGATTGCCGGTTTCACAACAAACTGTACGCCGGCCGCAGGCGATTTATCACCCAATACGTAGAGCTATTCCCACTCCCGTCACCGGAAGCCCACCGGTCAAAGGAAATCGTCCATCTCAGCAAGACCCTGTACGCAGTGGAGGACGGAGAAGACATCAGCCAGGTTGAAGCGGAGCTGAACTTGGCGGTCTGGCGAGCTTTCGGTCTGCGCGCCGGAGAGGCGGCATTCTGACTCGCCTGTTTTGAAATGGTCGATGCCGGGAACGTAGTCTGTCAAAATGGAGGGGAGCAATGGAGTTTGACGTTCAGGCTTACGGCGCCGAGGTCGCCGAATTGCTCGCGCTTGATGGCGCGGGCCGGCGACTGATGCCGTTGGCCGAGGGGAAGTGCTCCTCAACGGAAGCTCTCGCGCGACTGCGGGGCGCCAGTGCGCAGGCGCTATTTCCGGACGCCCGCTCGCCGAACGGCGCCTTGGCCGGCTTGTGGCTGTACTTTTCGTGCCTGGACGAGGCGCACGAGGTGGCGCAAGGACTTGCCACCACGGAAGGCAGCTTCTGGCACGGAATCATGCACCGGCAGGAGCCGGATGCCTGGAATTCGGCGTATTGGTTCCGGCGCGCCGGCCGGCACGAAATCTTCCCGGCGCTCCACGTCGAAGCAGCAAACCTGTTGTCCAGTTTTCCGAACGCCGGCTACCGGGAAGGCGCCGAGTGGGACCCGTTCCGCTTCATCGACTTCGTCGAGCTGGCGCGGAAAACGCCGGGCTCCGAGGCCGAAAAGCTGGCGCTCGAGATCCAGCGCGCGGAGTGGCAGTTGTTATTCGACTACTGCGCCGGCCGGCGGCGGTAGCATCCGGTTTTGCCCGCAGGGGAGTAAGTGTTGAGCAAAAGGATACTTGTCGCAGCGTCAGTGGCAATCGTAGCGGCTATTGCCTTGTGGGCATATTTCAGGAGTTCGGCCCCGCCGGAGATTCCGTTTGCCAAAGTGGTCCGGGAGCGTCTGGAAAGTACGGTCTCCAGCAATGGCAAGGCGGAGCCCCTGGCTTGGTCCGCCGTGTACTCCGACGAGCCGGGCACGCTGAGCCAGGTTCCGGTGGCGCGGGGCGATACGGTCCGGCGTGGGGACGTGATTGCCGTGGTTGAGGCTGCAGCGGCGAAGGCCGATCTGGAGGCGGCAACCGCCCGTATCGCCGAGGCAAACCAGGAGCTGGCGGTTCTCAAACAAGGCGGCAGCGCCCAGGAACGCGCCGACATCGACGCGGGAACCGAAAAGGCACGGGTGGCGCGAGACCGGGCCCGGGAGGACGTGGAGAGCCTGAAAAAGCTGCTCGCCAGGCAGGCTGCGACACGCGACGAATTGCAGGACGCGCAGGACCGCCTGGCTTCCGCCGACGCGGAGTTGAAGGCCTGGGAACAGAAGAGAGCCGCGCTCAGCTCGGCGGAGGCCCGGATCGGCTGGCAGGCAAGGCTGCGGGAAGCCGAAGCGCAGGCCGGGCGGGCGCGGGCTGCGATTGAGCGGGCCACGCTGCGCGCTCCGTTGAGCGGCGAGGTTTATAACCTGCCCGTTCGCGCCGGCGACTACGTTACCGCCGGCACGCTGATTGCGGAGGTCGGCGATATGGCGCGCCTCCGCGTAACCGTTTATGTGGATGAGCCGGAACTGGGGCGCATCCGGCGCGCCGCGCCGGTGACCATTACCTGGGACGCCCAGCCGGGCATGCAATGGAAAGGCATCGTGGACAAGGTCCCCACCCAGGTGGTGGCGCTGGGCAACCGGCAAGTGGGCAACGTCATCACCATCGTGGACAATCCCAACCACGACCTGTTGCCCGGCACCAACGTGAACGCCACCATTCTCTGCGAGGTGGCAGACAGCGCCCTGACCATCCCGAAAGAGGCGTTGCGGCAGGAAGACGGCCGGCCGGGCGTGTTTTTACTCGACGGAAAGGTGGTGCGCTGGCGCGCGGTGAAAACTGGCATCGCCAGCGTGACGCGCATCCAGGTTGTGGATGGCCTGAAAGACGGCGACGCCATCGCCCTGCCCGGCGAGAGCGTGCTGACGGATGGGATGGAAGTGAAAGCTATCTTCCCGTAGACAAATCACGTCCCCATCACGCAAGGTTAAAACCTCAGGCTTCCGGAGACGATATGCCGGCGGCGATTGCCGAGTGCGCCGCGTCCTCGCGGTTGCCGTAGATTTCCTCCACAACAGGCCTCAGGTTTCGCAGCACGATTGCACGCCGCAGCTTCATGGTGGGAGTCAGCTCGCCGCTCTCAATGCTGAATTCGCGGTCGAGAATCCGATACTTTCGAATCTGCTCGAACGAAGCGAGTTTCCGGTTCACGCGGGAGACGGCCCGCTTTACCTCTTCGACAACCGGCTGGGCCGCCGCCAACTCGCCGAGAGGCAGCCCTGGACTGGACTCCATTCCAGGCAACGCTTCGGCCGCCGGCCGATTGAGGGTGAACAACGCGGCAAGGTGCGGCAGGCGGTCGCCGATCAGCAGCACCTGGTTGATGAGCGGCTCCATCTTGAACAGGGCCTCCACACGCGCCGGGTAGATTTTCTTGCCGTTCGAGGAGACGATCAGCTCCTTCTTCCTGCCGGTGATATAGACATAGCCGTCGGCATCGATTTCGGCGATGTCGCCGGTGTGCAGCCATCCGTCTTCCAGCACCTGCGCGGTGGTTTCCGGATCCCCGAAATATCCATGGAAAAGCGTCGGGCTGCGGATGAGCAATTCACCGTCTTCCGCCAGTTTCTCCTCGACTCCCGGAAGCGCTTTGCCGATGCTCCCCGATTTCGGATTTTCAATCGGGTTCATGTTGGCCACCCCGCCCTCGGTGAGCCCATAGCCCTCCACCAGCGGCAGGCCGATGGAATAGTAGAACTCCGCCAGGTCTTTGCCGAGCGGGGCGCCGCCGGACGCCGCCACCCGAATACGGCCGCCCAGGCGATCGAGAATTTTCCGGTAGACCAGCCTGCGGAACAGCGCCAGCATGGCCTTTCTGGCGGCAGGAATGGCTTCGCCCGCCTGCCGGCGGCGGGTGGCGTCGGCGCCCAGCCCCACGGCCATAAAGTACAGTCCACGCGCAAGCGCCGGTTTCTTGTGCACTTCGGCGGCGATGCTGTGGTGAATGCGTTCATACAGGCGCGGCGGCGCCACAAAGAGCGTGGGCCGCACCTTGCGCATTTCGCCAGGCAGCCTGGCAAGGCTTTCGCTGAACCAGATCTGGACTCCCATCCGGATGGGCACGAACTCGCCCACCACGCGCTGGGTGATGTGCGCCGAGGGCAGAAAATCCAGGATGCGGTCGTTGTTGTCCATCTTCAAAACCACCGGCCCCATATCGGCGTTGGCCAGAATGGCGCTGTGCGAGACCAGTCCCATTTTCGGCTCACCGGTTGCGCCGGAGGTGAGATAGAGGATCGCCAGGTCTGGCGGCTCCAAATCTTCCCGCAGGTTCTCGAAAAAGTACCGGTCTTTCTTCAAGGCGTCCCGGCCGGCCTGGCGGATATCGTCAGTGGTGGCGATTCCGCTTTCCCGCCCGGACATAAGAATCCAACGGGTATTCAGCTTCCCCGCGCCGCCTTCGCGAAGCGCGCGCAGATCGTCCGGATTTTCGACAAAGGTCGCCTTCGGAGCGCATTTGGCGAGCGTCGCCGCCCGCTCTTCAGGACGGTAGCTGGTATACAGCGCCGCCGAAACGGAGCCATTGCCCATCACCCCGAAATCGACCACGAAGAAATCGGCGGTGGTTTCCGAATGGATCGCCACGATGTCGCCCTTGCCCACCCCCAGCGTGCGCAGTCCACAGGCGATCTCCATCGAGCGGCGGCGAAACTCTGCGTAGGTGCACGTTTCATACCGGCCTCCGCCTTTCGGCTGATGTAACGCCGGCAGGTTGCCCCACTGTTCGGCGGCTTCGTCAAGCAGGCTAAACGTCGTTCGGTGAATCATGACTGGCAATGAACCCGGCGGCCGCCGCTTCGCCCATCCGATAGCGGCGCCGGTCGAAGGCGCGAATCCTAACAGTTAGAATAAACCATGCCCTTCGATTTTGAGTTGGCGGTAGCCTTACATGCGGCGACCGCCGCGGGAGAAATCGCCTTGCGCCACTGGCGCACCGGAATCGCCGCCGATACAAAAGCCGACAACTCCCCGGTTACCGCAGCCGACCGCGAAGCGGAGCTTGCCGTCTCCGAGCTGGTTGGCAGCGCGTTTCCCCAAGACGGCATACTCGGCGAGGAAGGCACGGACCGCCCATCGCAAAGCGGCCGCCGCTGGATTGTCGATCCGATTGACGGCACGCGCGACTTTCTGCGCGGCAACCGCATGTTCGCCAACCTGATCGCTTTGGAGGCGGACGGCGAGGTGGTGTTGGGCGTGGCCAATTTCCCGGCGCTCGACGAGTGCTATTTCGCTTCCCGCGGCGGCGGCGCCTGGCTGAACGGCGAACCGATTCGCGCTTCGGAGATTCAAACCGTCTCCGAGGCGCTGCTCTATTTCAACAGCCTGGAGGCGTGCGTGCGGAAGCCGTACGCGGCGGGCGTACTTCCTTTTTTGAACCAGTTTTGGGCGGTGCGCTGTCTGGGCGGGCCCCAGGACGCCATGATGGTGGTTTCCGGCAGGGCCGAGCTGTGGGTGGAGCAAAGCGGCAAGGTATGGGATTTGGCGCCGCTGAAAATCCTCGCCGAGGAGGCCGGCGCCGTGTTCTTCAACTTCGATGGCGGCTGCCGGGCCGACGGGGGCAACTGCATCATCGCCAACCGCTATCTGGCGCCGGCCGCCAGGCGGTTCCTTGGCCTGGCGCCCTGAACTCCTGCCGTCCCTGGACCGCCACTTGCCTGGTTCTCCGGGTTTACTCGTGTCGCAATGCAACCAGCGGATCGACGCCCGCCGCTCCGCCCAAACAATCGAAAAACGAGCCGGAAACCAGTTCGCCATTCACGGGTCCGGGCTACCTGTCGCCGGCGGCATTCAACCGCAGTGGGGCCTACGCGAGGATCGAGGAAGAGACGCGGTTCCAGTCGCGGAGCAGTTCATAGAGTGGATAGGGCAAGTCGAATCTGGGTTCGCTGTGTTCCGCGCCTCGTACTCCGATCGGCGCCAGTTGCCGGGGTTCGTACACTGGCAGGGGTTTCAGCAATATGGTGATCAGCGCGGTAAAGATCGCCGCATTCGCACCGATACCCCGGGGCGAGCCAGAGCACCGCGGTGGCGGTAAACGACGGATTCTCGAGCAACACGCGCCATCCCTAGCGCAGATCTTGAGCGAGTCTCTCGAGCCGAGCCCGTCCCCACATTTCCCGAGCCTCTTCCATTCGAAGAGTCACGTTGCCGAACGCCCGCCGCGCGGCGTACCGGGCTTCTTCGGGCGAGAGATCATTTTCTTGTTGTTCCTGAGCCTCCAATTCCAGATTCGAACGCAACTCACGCTCCAGATCGTGCTCGCGTTGTTTTCGTCGCAGCCAGCGCATAGCACCGCTCATTACTCGTTTCTCAACGCCACCATCGGATCGACGCGCGAGGCCCTCCTGGCAGGTATGTAGCTGGCGATTAGTGCCACAACGATCAGGGTCGCAACAGCAATGCTAAACGCAGCCATGTCGAAGGTCTGGATGCCGAAGAGCAGGCGTGACATGGCGCGTGCAGCGACGGTTCCGAGAAGCGCGCCGATAACAACCCCGATCGTCGTGAGGCGCAGACCATCGCTAAGAACCAGGCGGAGGACTCCTCCCTGAGTTGCTCCCAGCGCAAGCCGAACCCCCAGTTCCGAGGTGCGTTGAGCAACTGCGTACGAAAGCACGCCGTAGAGTCCGATTACCGCCAGTGCAAGAGCCAGGATCGCAAACGAAGACAGCAAGACCGCCGCGAAACGCCGACTCGTCAGGGAACGCGAGACGATCTGATCCATGGTGCGTATATCAAAAACGGGAACACCGTGATCCACGGACCAGATTGCCTCCCGGACTGCCGGTACGAGCGACGCCGGATCATCCGTACGGCTGCGTACTATAAATACTGCGCTCGTTGTAGCAGCGCTTTCGGTCTGGTACAGGGATGTATAGATCGTAAAATTCACAGCGGCATCGAGCGCCTTGATGCGCACGTCGCCTGCAACGCCCACGACAGTCAGCTTGCGTCCGCCCCAAATGAGCCGTTTCCCGATAGCATTGCCCTTGGGCCACAGCCGGCGGGCCATCAATGCGTTGACAATGGCCGCGGGCGGGGCCTGTGACGTATCTTCGTTATCGAAAGTCCGGCCCCGTACTATCGGGATTCCCATCGCCGAGAAATACTCCCCGCTGACGAGCGCATTATCGGCCCAGCGCGCGGCGTGAATGTCCTCGCCTTCCAGAATGAATCCGATCTGCCGGTCATCAGCCAATGGGATGTGAGTGGTGAGGCCGACAGCGGTGACGCCCGGTAGCGACTTCAGGCGCTCCGCCATCTGGCGCTCCGATTCGCGCCGGACCTCGTCGGAAGGGTAGCGCCGTCGGTTGAAGGTCGTACGCGCAATCAGGACGCCCTGGGGAGAAAACCCCATGGGCACGCGCAGCACTTCCAGCATGCTATGCACCAGCAGCCCGGCGCCAATCAACAGGATCACAGCGCTCGCAGCTTCGAATATCACCAGCGCTCCGCGCACTCGGTTGCTGATTCTGGATGCCTCGTGCCGGCCGCCTTGCTTCAATGCTGCTCCGATATCCGAGCGGGTCCAGGTGAACACGGGCGCGAGTCCACAGATTATACCGGTGAGCACGGACACGGCGAGCGTGAATGCCAGGACTGTCGTATTGATACGGACCTGCGGCAAGCCCGCGACGAAGGTAGGCCAGAGCTTCGCGACCAGCCGGATGATCGCTTCTGCCAAAGCGCACCCGAGGGCCGCGCCGAACGCCGCTAGCAAAACCCCTTCGGTAAGCAACTGGGCAACCAGCCGCCCGGCGCTTGCGCCCAAAGCGCCGCGGACGGCCATTTCGCGTTGCCGTGCCGCCGCGCGAGCGACCAGCAGGTTCATCACGTTGGCGCAGGCAATCATCAGTACGAAAACCACGGCCCCCGCCAGCGCCAGCAGGACGGGGCGGACCCGTGCTGCCTCTCGCGTTCCAAGGAGATCAAGATTGACCTGAAGGCGCAAGTTTCCGGTATAGATGTCGGCGTGCTCCCTCTGGAAATCGTCGGCAACGCGCGCAACGTCCTGCCCGGCCTGCGCGAGGGAAACTCCTGGCTGGAGCCGCGCGACCAGGTGCACCGGGAAGTCGGCGGCGCGATTCCGAATCCTCTCGGCGGTGAAGGCCATGGGCACCCAAAGCGCTGGCGGCTCGCCGACGCTTGCCGCCGTGAAGGGAAATTCGAATCCCGCCTGCATGACGCCGATCACGGTGTACGGTTGTTCGTCAAGCCTGATGCGTGCGCCGACAGCATTCTGATACCCGCCGAAGTATCGTTGCGAAAACTCATAGCTCACGATAGCGACCCGCGGACCCCCTGGTTGGTCCTCAGCCGGAGAGAACGTGCGCCCGGCTTGCGGCGAAACACCCAGCGTGGAGAACAGCGTATACGTTACACGCTGCGCCTGGACGCGCACCGGCACTGTCCCTCCGGTCAGATCGAATACGGCATCTTCGTACCCGGCGATGGAGGAAAATGCGCGCGTACGGTCTCGATAATCGAGGTAATCGGCCGGACTGCACGCGAGCGAAGGGCCGCCGATTCTGGGAAAACTCTGACGTAATGTCACCAACCGGTCTGGGTCGGCGTATGGCGGCTTCCGCAGCAGTACAGTGTTGACAACACTGAACACGGCGGTATTGATCCCGATGCCAAGCGCCAACGTGACAACCGCCACCGCCGTAAAGCCCGGCGTTCGCCGAAAGTTCCGAAGCGCGTAGGCAAGGTCCTGCTTGCTTCGTTCCAGCCAGCCCCAGCGCCAGACGTCGCGCATATCTTCCTTCAGCAATGTCGTGTTTCCCAAGGCCCGCCGTGCGGCATAGCGGGCTTGCTCCGGCGACAGGCCGCAATCCTGCTGCTCGATGGTCTCCAACTCCAGATCGGAGCGCAGCTCGCGCTCCAGGTCGTCGTTGCGTTGTCTCCAGCGATGCCAGAATTTGAACCGTCTATTCATAGCGCAGGGCAACCATGGCATCGACTTTGGTGGCGCGGCGCGCCGGTACGTAACTTGCAAGTAACGCCATCGCGATCATGGATGCTACCGCGATAGTGATAGAGATCGGATCGTACCACTCAAGCCCGAATAGCTGGCTCTCCACCAAACGGCCGGAGATAACGGTCAGGAAAAGTCCTACTGCAAGACCCACCACAAGCAGGCGCACGGTCTCCCACATCACGATCCAAAGTACATTTGCACGTCCCGCACCCAGGGCCATTCGAATGCCGAATTCATTCGTTCGCTGCGCGACCCCGTAGGACACGACCCCGTAGATTCCGACACACGAGAGCAAAGCTGCCAGCAAGCCGAAAGCAGTGGAAAGCTGCGCCACCAGACGCTGGCTTATGGTGGAGTCTTCAACTACCTGCTGTAGGGTCTTGGCGTCGCTCACGGGGACAGTGGCGTCGATCGAATGTACGGCTTCTCTAATTTCCGGAACGACTGACTGCGGATCGCCCGTGTAGCGAGCGACGAGGTTGTTCAGGAACATCGGGTGTTGCGCGTGGGGGTAAAACGCCGCGGGCTTCTGATGCTGCCTCAGGCTCATGTATTTGACGTCCCTTGTGACCCCCACTACTTCGATGTTTTGCCATTCAGGGTCATTGCCGATCGAGAAGGTGTGCCCGAGCGGTGACTCACCCGCGAAGTAAATTCGAGCCGTCTCCTCACTGATTACGGCGACTCTCCGGGACGCCGAATTGTCTCGCCCGTTCAGACCGCGACCCAGCAGGATTGGAATCTTCATCACATCGAAATATCGAGATCCAACGATGTTTTGAAAGACCTCCGGGTCGTTGTCGGATTTTGGGCGGCCCGGCACGGTTACCGGGTCCGTCCATCCACCACCGAAGATGGAGAAAACAAAGCTGGCCCCTTGGACACCAGGGAGCGCTCCGACGCGTTCTTCGATTTGTTCCATCACGTTCTCCAGCCGGGCGCCCGGCTGGTAGTCGCTCGCGGTGGGATCAACTCCCACGATCAACACACTCTTCCGGTCGAAGCCGGTGTCCACATTTGTGAGGTTGTTCAGGCTGCGCAAGAACAGGCCGGCTCCTGCCAGCAGCATCAGCGATAACGATATCTGTGCGATGACAAGACCACGCGAGAAGCGATTTCGGGTTGCGCCGCCCGCCTCGCGACCTTCCTTGAGGGCCGGAGCAAGTTCCAGCCGCGTGGCATGGAAAGCCGGTGTCAATCCGAACAGGAGCACGGTAAAAATCGCGACAACTGTGGTGAAAAATAGGACCTGCGAATCGGGCGCGACACGAATCGGAATCGGTGCGGACCTCGGCGACGCCAGAGCAACTAAAAGCCGGCCGGCGTTCCACGAAAAGAGCACGCCTAACAGGGCCCCCGCCAGTCCGAGCAGTCCGCTCTCGACTAGTAACTGGCGCACGAGTCGGGATCGGCCGGCGCCAATCGACATCCGCACGGCGATTTCACGGCGGCGCGACGTGGACCGCGCCAGCAACAGATTCGCGACGTTGGCGCATGCGATCAAAAGCACGAGCGCGACCACCGTCATCAAAAGCCTCAGCGACGTCGAAAAGCGCAATCGAAGCTGGGATAGCCCTCTGTCTGCGTTTGTCAGTTCGATCCGTGCATTCCGGATCGCCTGCAGTTGCTTCGTCGATGGCTGAGGGCCGGCATACTCGTGCAGGATCTGTTTGAAGAGCAGGTTGGTATCGGCGCCGGCCTGCATCAAAGTCACTTCAGGCTTGAGCCTTGCAATAATATACAGCGACTGAAAGAGATTCCGCGTCAAACCGTTCCATCCCGGCGAGATCTCCTTTTCCATAGCCAGGGGAATCCACAGATCGGGCGATTGTCCGACGGTGACTCCGAAGAATTCCGGTGGAGCTATCCCGATGATGGTGTAGACGGTGGAGCCGATCGTGACCGTGCTCCCGACGGCTTTCGGATTTTCAGCCAAACGCCGCTGCCACCAGGAATGACTGGCTACGGCGACCGGGTGCGCTCCCGGCGTTCGGTCGTCGCTATCCGTGAAGACCCTACCGGCAACCGGATTGACTCCCAGCATGTTGAAGAAGCTGCCGGAGACAAGCTCCACATTGATTTTTTCGAGATCCGGCTTACCTGCGATTCGGCCGTGACTGCCAAACAGGATGCTATCGATCGCGGCCACATCAGAGAAAACCTGGTTGTCCCGCCGGAACTCGCGATAAAAGAGATACGAGAAAAGCTGCCAACTTCGATCCGGAAGCGTATCTTGACTGCCGACCCATTCTCCCTTACCAAACAGGACCAACCGCTGAGGCTCCCGTACCGGCAAATCGCGAAGCAAGACAGCGTCAAATAAGCTGAAGATCGCGGTATTCGCGCCGATGCCGAGCATTAGCGTGAGAACGGCAACCGCGGTAAAGCCGGGATCCCTGCGCAATGTTCGGGCAGCGTATCGGAGGTCCTGTGCCAAGTGTTCCATGGCAGCCCAGCCCCACACCTCGCGCACCTGCTCTTTTAGATAGGTCGAATTGCCGAACGCCCGCCGCGCGGAGTATTGGGCTTCTTCGGGGGAGAGGCCCCTTTCTTGCAGTTCCGCGGCTTCCAGTTCCAGGTGGGCGCGCAGCTCGCGGTCCAGATCTTCGTCACGTCGCTTGCGGCCCCACCAGCGCATTTCAGCTCTCCTCGGCGGGCCACATGATCCGTGCAACGGCGGCGGTTAGTTTCTTCCACTTCGACTCTTCCGAGACGAGCTGCTTCTTTCCGGCCGGCGTGAGGCGGTAATATTTGAACTCGCGCTTCAGATCTTTTCCGGCAGGCTGCCATTTGGACGCAATCCAGCCTTTGCGCTCCAGCCGGTGGAGCGCCGGATAGAGCGATCCGTGCTCCACCTGCAGCAGATCTTCCGTCGTTCGTTGGATGTGTTTGGCAATCTGGTGCCCGTGGGCGGGGCCAAATAGCAAGGTGCGCAGGATCAACATGTCCAGCGTGCCTTGCAGCAGTTGGATTCGGTCGGAGGGTTCGTTCGTCATGGCGTTGGAAGACATTCTACCCAATTTTCGGCCACACTGGGTAGACGGCCTACCAAGAATTCGGTTAGCAAGCCGATCCACAACGCCGCTTTAATTCTCAGGATGCTTCAGAAGCCACCCGCTCGCTCCCCCGCGTGAAGCGCGCTTTCCTCCGGGGCGCTTTCGAACAGCGCATCCCATTCCCTCCCCGCCGAAAACTGCATCTGTGCCCTCATTTGCTCGGCGGCGCCCGCGCCGTCCAGGAGCGCCTGGACGAGACTGGAGTGGCGTTCGGCGTTGGTGAGAAGGTCGAGTGTCGAGGCCTGCTGGTTCATGATGGCGAAGTAGGCAAACATGGGCGCAACCATGCCGTCCAGCGCCTTTTCCAGGTACTTGTTTCCCGCCAGTCGCCAGATAGTGCGATGGAACTCCAGGTCGGCAGTGTAGAACTTCCGCAAATCGCGCGCTTCGGCGGCCTCGCGCATCTTTTGCACGCAATCGAAAAGCGTGGGCGCCGCCTCGCCAGCCGATTGCTCTTCGAGCAGCCGAACCGCCAGCACCTCCAGTTCGCGGCGCACCTGGAATATTTGCTCGATGTCGGAGCGGTTCAGCCTGGTGACAAACGTCCCTTTGTTCGCAACCCGGGTGACGAACCCTGCCGATTCCAGCTCGAACAGCGCCTCGCGCACCGCGGTTGTCCCAATGCCCAGGCTCTCGGCCAGCTTCAGCTCGATAATCCGCGCGCCAGGCCGCAGTTTGCCGGAGAGGATGGCCTCGCGAATCAAACCGCTGACTCTGGTCTTCAGAGAAATCCGTTGGATGGGGCCTGAGGTGATGGACTTCATGGTTGGGCCTTCAATCGCGTTCGAATCCGAAATCGCCATCCCAGCCGTCCCCTCTGTGTTTCGTTCGAGCCTGGTCGGGGACGACCCGGCATCGGGCAGCGGATGGCAGCCGGAACATGGAAACAGCGGATCGGATTACAACGGAAATCCCTTTGAATTCACGCACTAAACGAAACGCCGCAGCCAGATTTTTCGGCAACCGCGTTCCTCTGGGTACTGACTCCGGCTACACGCCACGAGCGCCGCCCGATGAGATCAGCCATTAAATTATATAATGCATTATATTTTAAAAGCGGTTCAGCGCTTCTGTCAATCAAGTCTTTTTACTAGTTCGAAGTCTGCCTTTTAGCGGGTCGGATGCCGTTCCTCTAAGCGAAGCTGTACTTCATGTTCTCGGGGTCCCACAACACCACTTTCTTGTTTTTCAGGCTGAGGGTGGCCAAGTGTCCGGTGATGGCGGCGATGTTGCCGGCTTCCACCGGGGCGATGAGCTTGGCTTCTCCGCGGATCGCTTCGATCCAGTTGCGGATGTGCGCGGCCACGGCGTTGTTGTCGTTGCCGGGAATCGACAGGCTAAGCGGTTTGCGCGCGGCCACCTTGGCGGGCGGCCTCCCCTTGAACGATTCCGGCCAGAAGCTCAGGTTCTCGCGGCTGTTCACCTCGATGGTGCCTTCGTTGCCGCAGAACTGCTCGCCGTAGCCGAAGTGGTCGTTGCCGAAGTAGCAACTGTAGTTGACGTGGAACCGG
This sequence comes from Bryobacterales bacterium, assembly GCA_963810595.1. Taxonomy (GTDB): domain Bacteria; phylum Acidobacteriota; class Terriglobia; order Bryobacterales; family Bryobacteraceae; genus CAWEOG01. The sequence continues at coordinate 67,564 of CAWEOG010000024.1, forward strand.
TCGGGGTACTCGAACACCGCGCTGAACGTGTCGGGCACTTCGCGATCGTCGTTCGGGTCGGTCCAGCGGTAGATGCCGCCGCTCGCCATCGCCTGCTTCGGGTATTCCTGGTGGCAGACGAAGGCGGTGATGTCGGTCTGGTGCACCATCAGGTCGGTGGTGATGCCGCTCGAATAATCCCAGTACAGGCGCCACTGGAAATAGCGTTCTTTGCTGAACGGGCGCTTTGGAGCCGGCCCCAGGAAGCGGTTCCAGTCGGTATTCTGCGGGCTGGCGTCGGCCGGGATGGCATAGCGCCAGGCGGGAGCACTGTCGAGCGAGTTGCGGTACCAGAACGCGCGGACATAGTGAATATCGCCCAGCAGCCCCTGATCGAGCAGCGTCTTGGCCATCTGATACAGGCTGTTGGAGCGGTTCTGCGTGCCCACCTGCACCACCGTGCCCGCCTTCTTGGTCGCTTTGACCACCTCGATGCCCTGCTCAATGTCGTGGGAGAGCGGCTTTTCCACGTAGATGTTCTTTCCCGCCGCCAGCGCCGCCATTGTCATCTCGTAGTGGAGATGTTCGGGAACGGCGATAACCACCGCGTCCACGCCGGGCATCTGCAGCAGATCCTTGAAATCGATGAAGGTCTTCGGGGTGTTGCCCCACAGGCTCTGCACCAGGTCTTTTCCCCGATTCAGGTTGCCCGTGTAAGTGTCGCAGGTCGCGACCACCTCGATCCCATTGCCCACGCCGTCCTTGGCGCGCTGCAGCAGGTAACTGCCGCGGCTGCCGGTGCCGATCCAGCCGGCGTTGATCCGATCGTTGGCGCTGAACGCTTTCTGGGCCAGCGGAACCAGCGAGATGCCGGCTGCCGCCGCGTACTTCATAAAGAACCTGCGGGAAGTATCGTCGCTCATGAGTGCTCAATCTCCTTTTGGATCTGCTTCTAGTTCCAGCATACCAGCCAGACATCCGCCGGCCGCCCGCCGCCGAGGCGAAGTCGTGCATCGGTCCGGTATAGGACAATAAAGAAGAGGATCGTATCACACAGCCATGAACAATGTGAAAACTGTTTTGCTGTTGGGTCTCATGAGTGGCGTGCTGCTGGTTGGCGGAGAGGCGATCGCCGGCCGCAACGGTCTGGTCATCGGTCTGTTTGTGGCACTCCTCATGAATGTCGGTAGCTACTTTTTTTCCGAGAAACTGGCGCTCACCATGAACCGGGCGCAGCCGGTTTCCGAAACCGAGCACCCGGAAATCTACCGCCGGCTGGCTCCTGTGGTTCGCAACCTGACGATGCGAATGGGATTGCCGATGCCGAAGCTGTGGGTGACGCCGGAGCCTTCTCCGAACGCGTTCGCCACCGGGCGCGATCCCAATCACAGTTCCGTTGCCGTCACGGCGGGCATTCTGCAACTGCTGAACGACCAGGAATTGGAGGGCGTGCTGGCCCACGAACTCGGTCACGTCAAGAACCGGGATATTCTCATCAGCTCCATCGCCGCCACGCTGGGGGCTGCCATCACGATGCTGGCGCGATTCGCCTTCTTCTTCGGTCCGCGGAACAGCGACGACGACGACGGCGGAATTGTGGGTGCGGTGGCCATGATGATTCTGGCGCCCATCGCCGCGCTGCTGATCCAGATGGCCATTTCCCGCACGCGCGAGTATGCGGCGGATGCCACCTCCGCGGAGGTCAACGGGTCGCCTTACGGCCTGATTTCCGCGCTCCAGAAACTGGAGACCTATTCGAAGCGAATTCCGATGGACGCCAATCCGGCCACTTCTCACATGTATATCATCAAGCCGTTCTCAGGCATGAGCCTGGCCCGGCTGTTCTCGACGCACCCGGCCACCGAAGACCGCATCGCGCGGCTGCAGAATTGGCGCGCGACCTAGTACCGGCGCGGAACGACACTTGGAACCAACGCACAAGCCTTCCACCGTTCGCGTCAGCCGCAAAGGCGCGGATCGGGTGCTTTCCGGCCATCCGTGGATTTTCGCGAGCGACGTGACGGACCGCGGCGGCGCAGCCGGCGGGGATGCCGTCGCGGTCGCGGACCCGCGCGGCCGGCTGCTGGGCACGGCCCACTACAGCGACGCGTCGCAGATTTGCCTGCGCCTGCTCTCGCGCGAAGTGGAGCCGGTGGATGCAGCCTTCTGGCGTAAGCGTCTGGAAGCCGCGCTGGAGTTCCGGCGGCGGGTGGTGCGCGAAACCGACGCATTCCGCCTGGTGCACGGCGAGGCCGATCTGCTGCCGGGGCTGATTGTCGACCGCTATGGCGACATCCTCAGCCTCCAGACGCTGACCCAGGGCATGGACCGCGCAAAGCCCGTGCTGGTGGAGTGCCTGCGCGAACTGCTGTCGCCAACCGCCGGGGTAGCCAGAAACGACGTTGCCGTTCGCGAGCGCGAGCGCCTGCCGGTTGCCAGTGAGATCCTTTGGGGAGAGTTGCCGGCGGAGATTTGTATCACCATGAACGGCGTCCGCTTTTGGGTGGACGCCCTGCACGGACAAAAAACCGGCGCCTACCTGGACCAGCGCGAGAATTACCTGGCTGCCGCACGATACGCGAGCGGCCAAGCGCTGGACTGCTTCACCTCGGGCGGCGGATTCGCCCTGCACCTTGCCTCTGTCTGTGGCCAGGTCGAGGCGGTGGACTCCAGCGAAACCGCTCTGCATCTCGCGGCCCGAAACGCCGAGGCGAATGGTCTCGCAAACATCGCTTTCCGCGAGGCAAATGTCTTCGACCTGTTGAACGGCTACGCCGCCGCCGGGCGGCAGTTCGACACCATCGTTCTGGACCCTCCGGCGTTCGCCAAGTCGCGCTCGAACCTGGAGGCCGCCGAGCGCGGTTACAAGGAAATCAACTACCGCGCTTTGCGCCTGCTGGCGCCGGGCGGCGTGCTGGTTACCTGCTCCTGCTCACACCACCTGAACGAGGCCATGCTGCTCCAGATCGTCGCCTCGGCCGCTCTGGATGCCGGGCGCCCGCTGCGGGTGCTCGAAAGAAGAACGCAGGCCGCCGACCACCCCATTCTGCTCACCGTTCCCGAAACGCTGTATCTGAAATGCCTGATCTTCCAGGCCCTGTGACGGTGCATCCGCTGTTGCCGCCGGGTGTTACGCTGGAGCCATGAGAGTGGCCCGGGTGGCGGTTGGGGTTGGCGCGCTCGCCGCCGCCGCGGTTTGGGCAATGGCCGCCGGAGGGGATTTGCACCAGGCCGCCCGCGACGGAGACGCCCCGGCGGTGCGTGCCTTGCTGGCCGCGGGAGCCGACGTCAACCAGCGCGACGACCTGGGCCGGACTCCTTTGCAGGATGCCGCCTGGAATGGCTCGGCGGAAGTGGTGAAGCTGCTGCTCGACGCCGGCGCCAACATCAACGCCCGGCACGCGGAGGCGGGATCGACGGCTCTCGATTACGCCATCATCTCCGGACACCTTGACGTCGTCAGCCTGCTGCTCGGCCGCGGCGCGGATATCACCAACCGGGACAAAGACGGCTCCACCTGCCTGCACCTGGCCGCCAACGGAGGCTATGTCGAAATTGCCCGTCTGTTGCTCGATCGCGGCGCGCCGGTGAACGCCCGCGACGCGAGCGGCGCGACCCCTTTGTACCAGGCGTGCTGGAGCGGCCACGCCGGAATGGTGAAGTTGCTGCTTGCGAGCGGCGCCGATTGGCGAGTTGCCGTTCCCGGCTCGGGAGAGACGCCGCTGTTTACCGCCGCCGCCAAGGGACACGCCGACATTGTTTCGCTGCTGCTCGACGCCGGCGCCGACCCTTCGGTTCGCGACGCGAGCGGCGCCACCCCGCTCGACGCAGCGCTGCGCTTCGGGCAGGAAAAGGCGGCCGAGGTGCTGCTTTCGCGGGATAACACCCTTTCGCCCACCGACAGAAACACGCTCCAGCGCATCCAGGAAGCGGTGGTCCGCGGCCAGACGGAAATCGTCTCGCTGCTGCTGGCGAAAGGGGTGAAACCGGATTCAGCGACTGCCACGGGCTCTACCCTGGTGCACGATGCCGCCTTGAAAGGACAGCTACAGGTGCTCGGTCTGCTGCTCGACCGCGGCGCCAACGTCAATGTCCGCAACGCCAGCGGCGCCACCCCGCTGCACGACGCCGCGCTTGCCGGGCAGGTGGAGGCGGTGCGCCTGCTTCTCGACAGGGGAGCGGACATCAACGCGCGCGAGCCGTCGGGCGGATTGACACCGCTACATGAAGCAGCTTCCATGGGGCGCGCCGGAGTTGTCGCTTTGCTTCTGGACCGCGGCGCCGACGCGGCAGCCAAGGGGAACAAGGGGGAAACCGCTCTCAGCCTGGCCCAGGAGAACGGCTACGACGATGTCGTCTCGGTGCTCGAACACGCGCGTGCGAAAGCGCCGCGTGAATGACTATTTCCCCGCGCCGACCGCCTTCGGGGGCACACCCGCGCCCCAGCAGGCGATAAACTTGCCGGCCGCCGCCCGGCGGTTGCGAAAGACGTGGAAGACCGCCGGCTTTCCGTTTGTCCGCATCACCAGTTGGTCGAGCATAAATCGCTGCCGGTGCTCCAGCAGGCGAATCTCCGCGCGGGGGACGGAACGCGTGCGGCTGCGCGCCCACCGGCGGGCGACGAAAAGCACCTCTCCGGGAAGCAGGCAAAGATAACCAACCGAGCGCTTCAGGCCGGGCACGCCGGTTGCCGCCACCACTTTGACGCACCCTTCCGCCGGCTTGCCCTTCAGCGCCTCGATCACCTCGCCGGCATTCTGGTCCGACTCTTCCTGCCCGCCGAGCCAGGCCGCCAGCAGCCCTCCCAGCGCCAGCACTTCCAGCCGCAAGAGCCGGTAGATGCGCGGAGAGATCCAGGCGAACAGAACCAGAAAGGCGGCCACCACCCCCAGCATGAACAGCGGATGCTTCAACGAAAGCCAGGTTCCGAACGGCACCAGCACGTCCTCGGCGACGCTGACCAGGATGTTGGACGCCGGTTCGGGCGAGTGATTCACCAGCAGCCGCGCGCCTGCCTTGGTGGAATGCCCGGTAAGGGCTACCGTCCCGGCCAAAAGCCCGGCCGCCATCTGCATCGCCGGGTTCGCATTTCCGAACGCAGTTACACCCAGGTAAGCGGCCCCTAATGGCCGTATGAAGGTGTGAAAGGAATCCCAGAAACTATCCAGCCAGGGCACCTTGTCGGCGGCGAATTCGATCGCATACAGTACGCCGGCGAGGACGAGGATCGGCGTGGAAGCCAGCACGTCCAGGTGCGAGAGCTTCGGAGGCAGCGTGAAAAGGTGAAAACGAACACCCAGGCCAATGGCCAGAACGGTGGCGTACAACCGGAAGCCCGCCATGGCCCCCAGTCCGAGGGTGGCGCCGAGCTGTGCCAGCGTATCCAATGCGCTACTTTCTAGAGCGGGTGAACCGGCGTATGCGCCACGGCCGCTCGGCGGTGACGCCGGTAAATGCCTCTTCGATAAACGCGTTTTGCTCTTCGTTGTGCCGCTTCAACGATCCGGTGGCCGGGCTGGCGCTCTCCAGGCGGCCGGCATAACGCAGATGGCGCCGGCTGGAATCGAGCAGAGCCTGGATGCGGTCGCGCACAAAGCTCCAGCCGCCCATGTTGCGCGGCTCTTCCTGCACCCAGACGAATTCCGCGGTGCTGGGGTAGCGTTCGATCAGGTCGCGCATCTCGCCGGCCGGGAACGGATAAAACTGCTCCAGCCGCACAATGGCGACGTGGTCCGCCTGCTTCTGTTCGCGCGCCGCCAGCAGGTCGTAGTAGACTTTGCCGGACGCCACCAGCACCTTCGACGCGCGGTCGTGGAGCACTTTATGGTCGTCCACCAGCGGGCGGAAGCCGGCCGTCAGAAAGTCCTCCAGCGGCGAGACGGCCTTGGGATGGCGCAGCAGGCTCTTGGGCGTAAAGATAATCAGCGGCTTGCGCACGCCGCGCCGGTCGTGCCCGCCCTGCATCTGTCGCCGCAGCAGGTGGAAATACTGTGCCGGCGTGCTGCAGTTGCAGACCTGCATGTTGTCTTCCGCGGCCAATTGCAGGAAGCGCTCGATGCGCGCGCTGGAATGCTCCGGCCCCTGGCCTTCGTAGCCGTGCGGCAGCAGCAGCACCAGGCCGCTCGGCTGGCCCCACTTCGCCTCGGAGGAGGACAGGAACTGGTCGATCATGATCTGCGCGCCGTTGGCGAAATCGCCGAACTGCGCCTCCCACATCACCAGCGTCAAGGGGTCGCCCAGGCTGTAGCCGAATTCGAAGCCCAGCACGGCGTATTCGCTGAGCGAGCTGTCCCACACGTCGAAGCGTGCCTGGTCCGGCGCCAGGTGCTGCAAGGGAATGTACAAGTGGCCGTCTTCGTAATCGTAGAAATCCAGGTGGCGCTGGAGAACGTGCCGCGCCCGCTGTCCTGGCCGCTGAGCCGGACCGGCGTGCCTTCCAGCAGCAGGGTGCCGAAGGCCAGCGCCTCGCCCAGCGCCCAGTCGACCGGTCCGCCGGTCGCAGGATCTCCCGCGGCGCCGCTCGACGAATCCGCGCAGCTTGGGATGCAGATGGAAGTCGTCCGGGAAGTGCGTCAGCCCGTTGACCATGCGTTTCAGCGTCGCCCGGTTGACGGCGGTGCGCGGGCAGTAGCGGCGCGATCTCTTCGGCCGGCTCGGCGCTCAACTCCTGCACCTGGAATGCGCTCGTCCCGCGCTGGGCGGCTTCGACGGCGTCTCGGCGAGGTTGCTCGGCGATGCGCCTTGCCGCATGGGCGTCCACCTTTTCGGCGGCCACGACGCCCTCGCGCACCAGACTGCTCGGCCGTAGAGGGTGGCCACCGACGGATGCTGCCTTGATCTTGCGATACAGGATCGGCTGCGTGTAGCTGGGGTCGTCGGCCTCGTTGTGGCCGTGGCGGCGGTAGCAGAACATGTCGATGACGACGTCCTTCTTGAACTGCTGCCGGTAGTCGAACGCGAGCTGCGCCACCCGGATGGCGGCTTCCGGGTCGTCGCCGTTGACGTGGAAAATGGGCGCCTGCACGCATGCGCGCCACGTCGGTGCGAATAGGGCGTCGAGCGCGCCTCCTCGGGCAGCGTGGTGAAGCCGATCTGGTTGTTGATGACCAGGTGGATGGTGCCGCCGGTGGGGTAGCCTCCAGCTGCGAGAGGTTCAGCGTCTCGGCCACCACGCCCTGCCCGGCGAAGGCGGCGTCGCCGTGCACCAGCATGGGGATGACGCGCTCGCGCGCGGTGTCGCCCAGGCGGTCCTGCTTGGGCCGCACGATGCCCTCCACCACCGGGTCCACGGCCTCCAGGTGGCTGGGGTTGGGGGAAACCGAAATCACCAGCTCGCTGCCCGTAGCGCGTGGTGCGCACGCCGGTGGCGCCCAGGTGGTACTTCACGTCGCCGGAGCCCTGGGTGCTGGCGGGATCGGTGTCGCCCTCGAACTCCGAGAAGATCTGGCGTCAGCGTCCTTGCCCACCAGGTTGGCCAGCACGTTCAGCCGGCCGCGGTGCGCCATGCCGATGACGACCTCGTGCACGTCCGGCTTCGCCGGCGCGCTCCAGCAGCTCGTCCAGAATGGCGATGGCCGTCTCGCCGCCTTCCAGCGAGAACCGCTTGTGGCCGACGAAGCGGGCGTGCAGGAAGTGCTCGAACTCCTCGGCCTCGATCAGCCGGTGCGAGGATGCGCAGCGTGACGTCCGGTTCGATGCGGCCAGCTGTTCGCCTCCGGCTCCATGCGCTGCTGCAGCCAGCGCTTCTGCTCCGGGTCTGGATGTTCATGTACTCGCAGCCGATCTTGCCGCAGTAGGTCTGGCGCAGCGTCTCCAGGATCTCGCGCAGGGTGGCCACGCGGTCGGGCGCCGCCGTGCGCAGCTCGCCCATCGGCTGGCCCAGCGTGCCGGTGAGGAACTCGCGGTCCAGGTCCCAGATGGTCAGCCCGTAGGTGGCCGGGTCGAGCTCCGGGTGGTAGCTGCGGCTCGGAGCCGAGCGGATCGAGATCGGCGATCAGGTGGCCCGCGCACGCGGTAGGCGTTGATCAATTGCAGACCGCGGCCTGCTTGGCGATTTCGGCGATGCGCGTCGCCGCGCGCCAGCCGGCAGCCGCCGCTGCCGGTCGCGCCTCCCAGCGGACCGGCTGGTGCGGCATCTGCAGGTCCGCGAAGATCTCGTCGTAGAAGCCGTCCTCGCCGTCCAGCAGGTGCCTGCAGCCGGCCCAGGAAACATGCCGCGATTCGGCGCCCTGAATGATGCGGTGATCGTAGGTGCAGGTCAGGGTCATGACCTTGCTCGATGCCCAGCGACGGCGCGCGTCTGTTCGGCGACGCGCCTCGGTAGCTCGGCGGGATAATCGATGGCGCCGGTGGCGATGATGGCGCCCTGCCCGGCCATCAGCCGCGGAATCGAGCCACTGCGTGCCCACCGTGCCCGGATTGGTCAGCGAGATGGTGGTGCCCTGGAAGTCGGCGGGCGTCAGCTTGCCGGCGCGGGCGCGGGCCACAATGTCGTCGAACGCCGCCATGAACTGCTGGAAGTTCATCGCGCCGGCGTCTTTGATGTTCGGCACCAGCAGCGAGCGGCGCGCCGTCCCTGCCGGCCACATCCACCGCGATGCCGAGGTTGATCTTGCTGCCGCACCACGCGCAACGGCTGCCCGTCGCTCCTCGGCGTAGGCGCAGTTCAGCGCCGGGTACGTCGTCCAGCGCCTTCACGATGGCCCAGGCGATGATGTGAGTGTAGGAAATCTTGCCGCCGCCGGTAACGCGCGGTGCTGGTTAATCATCCGGCGGTTTTCGTCAATCACCTTGACGGCAATGGTGCGCTGCGAGGTGGCCACGCGGAACCGACAGGCTGGCCTGCATGTTCTCGGCAATCCGGGCGGCGGCGCCGCGCAGCGGCACCAATTCCTCGCCCGCGCCGGTTTTGACAGGTTGCGCCGCCGGCCTGGGGGGTTCGGCCGCGGGCGTCTCGACGGCGTGGCCGTTGCTGTCGAAGACCTCTTTCCAGGTATCGTCGACGGCTCGCCGGTCGCTCCGGTACTGGGTGTAGAGCTCGTCTTCCAACCAGCTATTTACGCTGACTTTTTCCGAACTTTCTCGGGACATGCAAGTGCTCTGAATCGGTTACCGCGGAATTACGGGCTTTCCCTCTTTGACTTATTCACCATGATAGCGGAACTCGCGCGGGCCATTGGAAGCCAGGGCGGCGTCGGTAATCCAACTGGTGGCCAGCGCCGCCTCGCCGCTGGAAAGGAACGGCGTCCCGTCCAGCACCGCTTCTGCAAACGCGTCGACACAGGGATAGTGAAGGTTCGGGTGGTTCGGCAGCGAGTCGATATCCGAGGGTACGTCCGCGCGCTGCCAGACGAAGCGCGGATCGTTCAGCGGTGTCAGCTCCAGGTCGCCCTCGACCCCCTGAATGCGAAACTCGTCGCGCGGAATGCGGCTGTGCCGGCGCGCGTCGATGGCCACCCGGACGCCGCTGCGATATTCAATCAGCAGCGTTGCGGCGTCTTCCACCGGGCAGTTGTGAACTACGTTGGAGAGCTGGCAGGCGACGCGTTCCGGCTGGCCGAACAGGTAATTCATCGCGTCGATCCGGTGGGTGGCAATGTCGAAAAGCGCGCCGCCGCCGGCTAAGTCCCGATCGAGCAGCCAGGCCCGCTGGCCGCCCTCGGCATTGAACCAGTCGTGGCAGGAGGCGTAGGCGAAAACGGGCCGGCCGATAGCGCCTTGCTCGAGCATGCGTTTGGCGCGCTGCAGCTTGGGATACCAGCGGCGATAGTAGGAGATGCCCACCAGACGCCGGCAGCGGCCGGCCGCCTCCACCATCTCCCGCGCGTCCGCGTAATTCAGCGCCACCGGCTTTTCGCACAGTACGTGCTTGCCGGCCTCGAGCGCGGCGATGGTTTGCGGTTTGTGAAGGGCCACCGGAGTGGCCACGTACACGGCCTGGATATTCGGGTCGGCCAGAGCCGCTTCCAGGCGCGTCCAGACGTTGGCCGCGTAGCGGGCGCCTTTCGCCGGGTCGCGCGTCACCACGCCGTAAAGACGGCACCTCGGATTGTCCACGATGGCGGGAATCACCCGCTTCACGGCGATGTCGCCGATTCCGATCAGCAGCCAATTCAGCTTGTCCATCTTTAGCGATTCCACTTGGCGACTACCTCGTGCGGAACGTACGAGTCCAGGTACGACATTACCGCACCGGGCTCCCCGGCCAGATAATACAGCTCGCGATAGGCCGGCTTGGCGAAGCTCGATTCGTAGAAGGCCTCGAACACCTCGATCAGCTTGTCGTAGAAGCCGGCGGTGTTCATCAGGACGATGGGCTTGTTGTGATAGCGAAGCTGTTTCTGCGTGATGGTTTCGAGCAGCTCCTCCAGCGTTCCGAAGCCGCCGGGCAGCGCGACGAACGCCCCGGCGCGCTCGGCCATCACCGCCTTCCGGTCGCGCATGTCCCGCGTAACGATCAGCTCGTCCGCTCCTTCGTAGGCGATGCCACGGGCCACCAGCGCCTCCGGAATGACGCCGACCACACGGCCGCCTCCCTGTTGGACGGTTCGCGCAACGACGCCCATCAAACCCACGTTGGTGCCGCCGTAGATCAGTTCATACCCGCGACCGGCGATGGTTCGCCCCAGTTCCGCGGCGGCCTCGAAATACAGCGGCTTCACCATGCCGCTGGAGGCGCAATACACACACAGGGACTTCGTCATTGCGGTTAAACCACCATCATACAATCCGGCTTGCGTCGCGCTACAATCGCCGGTAAGCGGACCTTGGGATGAGATTCCTCATTTTTTCCGACATCCATAACGACTTGCGTGCCCTCTCCCGGCTGATGGAAGTCGAGGCGGACTACTACTTCGCCGCCGGCGACATGGTGAGCTGGGCCAAAGGCCTGGACGCGGTGGGAGCGTTGCTGGGCCGGCGCGCGGGCAAAGTGTACGTGCTGCCCGGCAACCACGAATCGGAGGACGACATCGCCCGGATGTGCGCCGGTCACGGTCTGGTGAATTTCCACGGAGGGCGTCTCGAAGTGGACGGCTTCCACGTGGCCGGTCTCGGCTACTCGAATCCGACGCCGTTCAACACGCCCGGCGAATACCGCGAACCGGAGATTGGACGCCGGCTGGAACCGTTCCGCGGGCTGAAGCCGCTGATCCTCATCTGTCACTGCCCGCCCCACGGAACTCCGCTCGACCGCAACTCCGCCGGCGAGCATTGCGGCAGCAGCTCCATCCGCCGGTTCATCGATGAAGAGCAGCCCGTGCGCTTTTTCTGCGGCCACATCCACGAAGCCGCCGGCCTCACCGCCAGGATCGGCCAAACCGTCGGCACAAACGCCGGTAAACCGGGTTATTTGCTCGACCTTGCTACAATCTGAGTGATGACGCTCGACGAACTGCAACGCGAATTCAACTCGCTCCGCCAGCAATCGGAAGCTGTGCGGAGCTATCTTTGACGCCCCCAAACGGAAGAAAGAACTGGACAGGATTGAGGCCCAGTTGAACCAGCCGGACTTCTGGGCCCAGCCCGAAAACAGCCAGAAGATCCTGCAGGAGCGCAAACGGCTGGAAGTGGCGCTGGCGGAAGAGCGCAAGCTCGGCTCCAACGTCGCCGACATCGAAACGCTGTTTGAGCTGGCCGCCGAGGGCGAGGATGTGCTCGCCGATCTCGAAAAGGAAGTGAAGCAATTCACCGACCTGCTGGAGCGGACCGAAACGGCCATGCTCCTGTCGGAGAAGACCGATCACCTGAGCGCCATCGTAATCATCCACCCGGGCGCCGGCGGAACCGAAAGCCAGGACTGGGCCGAGATGCTGCTGCGCATGTACCTGCGCTGGGCCGAACGCAATCGCTATCCGACCGAAGTGACCGACCGCCTGGAAGGCGAGGGCGCGGGCATCAAGTCCGTCACCTTCGAAATCAACGGGGACAACGTCTACGGCCTGATGCAATCCGAAATCGGCGTTCACCGGCTGGTGCGCATCTCGCCGTTCGACGCCAACGCGCGCAGGCACACTTCGTTCGCCTCGGTGTTCGTGTATCCGCTGGTGGACGAAGAGATCAAGATCGACATCAAGACCGACGATCTGCGCATCGACACGTTCCGCTCCAGCGGCGCGGGCGGGCAGCACGTGAATCGCACCGAATCGGCCATCCGCATCACGCACCTGCCCACCGGGATTGTGGTGCAATGCCAGAACGAGCGTTCTCAGCACAAAAACCGCGCCAGTGCCCTGAAGCAACTGAAGGCACGCCTGTACGAGCACGAAATGGCCAAGCGGCGAGCCGAAGACGACAAGGTGGAAGACACCAAGGCGGACATCAATTTCGGCAGCCAGATCCGCAGCTACGTGCTGGCGCCGTACCGCCTGATCAAGGATCACCGGACGAAGCTGGCCATCGGCGACGTCGACCGCGTGCTGGATGGCGATTTGGATGCGCTCATGCACGCTTACCTGGTTTTCCGGAAGACGGGCAAGATCGTCGGCAGCGACAAGGACGAGCTGCCGGATTGAGTCCCGAGGCGCAAGCATGATCAGCCAGCGGCACCTGGAGAAGGCCGCGCGCATCCTGCGCGACGGCGGGCTTGTCGCTTTCCCCACCGAAACCGTATACGGCCTGGGCGCCAACGCCCTTTCCGAGGTGGCCGTCAAGAAGATTTACGAAGCCAAGGGCCGCCCCGCCACCAGCCCTCTGATCGTTCACGTTTCCTCGCTCGAGATGGCGCGCGAGCTGGCTTGGGAATGGCCCGACACCGCGGAGAATCTGGCGCAACGCTTCTGGCCGGGCCCGTTGACACTGGTGGTTTACAAGAGGCCCTTAATCCCCGACCTGGTCACCGCCGGCCTGCCGACGGTGGGCCTGCGCATGCCGGCCAGTCCCATCGCGCTCGAGCTGGTACGTCTGGCGGGCGTACCCATCGCGGCGCCCAGCGCCAACCGCTTCTCGGAGCTGTCAGCCACCCGCGCCGAGCATGTCCGCGCTTCCCTCGGCGCCAGCGTGGACTGCATTCTGGAAGGCGGGACATGCCAGGTGGGAATCGAATCCACGGTGCTCTCGCTGGCGGGGGGGCAACCGGTGCTGTTGCGCCCCGGAATGGTTTCGCGCGAGCAGATTGAGGCGGTGATCGGGGCCGTCGGCCTGGCCGGTGAAATCGAGGGCGCGCATCCTTCGCCCGGCCTGCACGCCAGGCATTACAGTCCGCAAACGCCGGTCGTTCTGGTGGCCGGCGGCCCGCTCCCCGAGAGTGGAAACGGCGCCTGGATCTGGATCGGGCGGGAGGTGCGGGCGAGCCGCGAAGTGCGCCTGCCGGCGGATGCGGCCGGCTACGCCGCGCAGCTCTACGACACGCTGCACCAGCTCGACCAACTGAAGCTGGACTGGATTGCGGTGGAACTTCCGCCGGACACGCCCGAGTGGCAGGGCGTAGTGGACCGCCTGCGGCGCGCCGCGGCACGCTGATGCCTTTTCGCCAACCGTAATCGTCCGAGTGCGTAGAATAGGTTCAACGGGAAGCGATGGTCCAGCCAGTCAAAGCCGGCGCCGCACTGATTCGGGAAATCAATTCCACCGCCGCGCCGTCTCCTGTTCTGTGGTGGCTGGGACACAGCGGCTTCGCGATCAAGTACGGCACCTCCATTTTCTACATCGACCCGTATCTGTCGAACTCGCAGATGAACCGGTACCGGCGGACTGCCATTGCCCGCGAGCGGCTGGTGGCGCCTCCGCTGGCCGCCCGCGAGGTGCGCCACGCCGACATGGTTTTCTCCACCCATCCGCACGGCTGCCATCTGGACCCCGGAACGGTTCCCGCCATTCTGCGCGCCAGCCGGCACGCCCGCCTGGTGCTGCCCAAGAGCACCGCGGGCAGGGCGAATTCGATGGGTATCGACTATCTGCGAATGACCACCACCGATGTCGATCTGCCGGTCGACTACTGGAAGGACGGCGAGCACATCCGAATCGAGCCGGTGCCGTCGGCGCACGAAAGTCTCGACTGGAACCCCCGCGACGGCCATCGCTATCTCGGTTACCTGATTCGGTTCGGCGACGCCACCATCTATCACTCGGGCGATTGTGTCCCCTATGAAGGCTTGGCCGAGCGGCTGCGCCGCGCTAGCGTCACTGTCGCGCTGCTGCCCGTCAACGGACGCGACCCCGCCCGCGCCATCCCCGGCAACTTTACGGTCAACGAAGCCGCCGAGCTGGCCGAAGACATCGGCGCCCGCTGGTTGGTGCCCATGCATTACGGAATGTTCGCCGCGAGCGCGGCGGCCATCGACCGCTTCATCGATCACATGCTGGGATGCCGCCCGCGCCAGCGATTCAAGGTTTTCGAGTGTGGCGAAGGCTGGGAGATTCCGCGCGATTAGCCTCTTATGCCGACCACCAATATGCCCGAGCTGCTGCCGGTTCACGAGCCGCTGCTGGTGAACTTTCTGGGGCATCTGTTCGGCGCCGTGATTTTCGGAACGTTCATTCTGCTTCTGGTGGGGCAGCGGCGCTCCCGCAGCCTGTCAGCCAGCCGTCTCAGCCTGGCGGCGGCCGGACTTGCGTTTTCGTGGAACCTGACGTCGCTGTTGATTCTTTTCATTGTGGCGCGTCACGGGGTTCCTTCCCCCTGTTGGTTTCCGCCAGCACCTGCCTGCTCAGCCTGATTCCCGCGTTACTGCTGCACCTGTGCACGGGTTTGAATCCTCCCTTGGCTCCCGATTGCGGGCTACGGCATCAGCACCGCCGCAATCGTTCTGCACTTGAGTGAATTCTTCTGGCAGCCGGCCCGGCAGCACGAATGGGGACTTCTTTTGACCACCTTCGGTTTTGGCGCGCTCACCATCGTCGCCGCTGTGTGGATCTTCTTGTTCGCCGGCAGCGGGCAGAAGGCAGGCTCCCGGCTGGTTGGGCGCCATGGCCCTGTTTCTTTTCGCCATGTGGTTCCTGCACCTCAATAGCAGCCAAACCCACGGGGTATGGGAACTCGAACTGGTGCTTCACCATGCCGGAATCCCGCTGGCGCTGTTTGTGTTGATGCAGGACTACCGGTTCGTCCTGGTGGACGCGTTTGTGAGGTTTCTGGGGAATTTTCTGCTGGCGGCGGGCTTCACCTACGTGGTCGCCCGTTTCGCCGCGTCGGCGGGCCTGCTCCACCTGCCCGAAATCCCAACGGCCGGCCAGGCTCTGTTGTTCGTTTCCGCCTGTCTGGTGTTGGTGCTGTTCGCGGTGGCGCGCTCATGGCTGCAACGCGAGCTGATGCGCCTGGCGTTTCCGCGCAAAAGCCTGGATGTGGCGCTGACGCGGGTGCGCCATCTGAGCGCGGCCACCGGCAGCGAAGACGAATTTCTCGAACAGTGCGTCCGAGTGGCCGGCGACTACATGAACACCGAGACGTACGGCTTGCTGGGCAGCGGCGCCGTAGCCTGGGAAGCCGGCGCCACCCCGATGTATCCGGTGTTCGCGGCGCTTCCGGCACGGCCGGATTTTGAAGTGCTGGCGCCCTTGCGCGTCCGCGCCGACGAAGTCCGTTTTCTCGGCCTGGGACGCCGTCGAGGCGGCCGCCGCTATTTGCGCGGAGATCTGGATGCGCTGGCGCGGTTCGCGGCGGCCGTGGCGGAGCAACTGGAGGTCGCGCGCGACCGGGAAGCGCGCGAATTGGTTTCGCAGGCGGAACTGCGCGCTCTTGCAGGCGCAGATTCACCCGCACTTCCTGTTCAACGCCCTCAACACTCTTTATGGCATCATTCCCAAGAGCGCCGTGGATGCCCGCCAGACGGTGTTGAGCCTGGCGGAAATTTTCCGCTATTTTCTAGAGACCGAGCGTTCTTTCATTCCCCTGGAAGAAGAGATGAAGATCGTCGCCGCCTATCTTCAGATTGAGGTTCTGCGCCTGGGATCGAAACTGCGGGCCGAGCTGGACGTCGCCCCCAATGCCCGATCGGTGCCAATACCCGTGCTGACCATCCAACCGCTGGTGGAGAACGCGGTGCGGCATGGCATCGCGCCGCTGGTCAACGGCGGCACCGTGAGTGTCGCCGCCGCCTGCCGGGGAGGCCGTTTAGCAGGTGAGCGTACGCGACACCGGGCAAGGCTTCGCCATCGGTGCACCGGCCGCAGGGGGAGGCCATGGCGTCGGACTCGAAAACGTCCGCCGCCGGCTGCGTCTCTGTTATGGCCCGCAAGCCGATTTGACCATCGAGTCGGCCACGGATGGGACCACGGCGGCTTTCTCCATCCCGGCCGGCTTGCTCGAGCAGGAGGCCCTATGAAGGCCCTTATCGTGGATGACGAACCGATTGCCCGGCAGGTGCTGCGCGAGCAACTGGAGGAGTTCCCCGAAGTGCTGGTGGCTGGCGAAGCCGCTTCCGGCCTGGAGGCGCTGGAGAAAACCGCCCGGCTGGCGCCCGACCTTCTGTTCCTCGACCTGCAAATGCCGGAGCTGGACGGACTGGCCGTGGCGCAGGCCCTACCCGCCGGCGAAGCACCCCTGATCATTTATGTCACCGCGTACAAAACTCACGCGCTCGACGCGTTCGATACGGGCGCCGTGGACTATCTTCTTAAACCGGTGCGGCGCGAACGCCTGGCCGCGGCCCTCGACAAGGCGCGCGCCCAGCTTGCCGGCAGGAAAAGCGCCGCGGCGCCACCGGCGGCGGACGCGCCGTGGCGTATCATCGGACACCTGGGCAGAGACTTTCACCTGATCGACCCCGCCGACGTCATCGCTTTCCACGCCGAGGACGACGTGGTTTCCATCATCTCGCTTAACGGCCGGTTCTACGCCAGCGACACGCTGAAAACGCTCGGGCAGAGGCTTCCCGCCGCCCGTTTCCGGCGGGTTCACCGCTCCACTATCGTCAACACCGATCACATCCGCAAAGTATCGCCGTTGAGCAGTAAACGCTGGCTGTTGAAAATGTCGAACGGCCTGGAGGTGGTGGTGAGTAAACGGATGGCGGCAACGCTGCGGGAAACGGGCGGGTGGTAGCCCCGCCCGCCTGCTCCAAACCGCTTTAACGCAAGTCCGCGGCATCCAGCTTGGGCGAAAGCTTGTGGACAATCGCCAGCGAAATCAGGTACGCCGTGCCCGCGAAAATGAACACGGGCAGATAGCCGCCGGTCAACTGGCGGATGTAGCCGGTCACCACCTGAATCAGGGCGCCGCCGATGGCGCCGCCGGTTCCGCCGATGCCCACCACGCTGCCGACCGCGCGGCGGGGAAACATATCCGAGGTGAGAGTAAACAGGTTCGCCGACCATCCCTGGTGCGCGGCCGTCGCCAGGCTTACCAGCCCGATAGTCAGCCACAGGCTGCTGGAATACGGTGCATAGATCACCGGCACCACGCAAAGAGCACAAACCAGCATGGCGGTCTTGCGCGCGCGGTTTACGCTCCACTGCCTCTTGATCAGGCCCCCGGAGAGCCAGCCTCCGGCCACGCTTCCGACCGTGGCCACGTTGTAGACCACGAAAGTGGGGATCACAATCTGCATCAGGGCCAGACTGAATTTCTCTTGCAGGTAAAGTGGCAACCAGAACAGAAAGAACCACCAGACCGGGTCCGTCAGAGACTTGGCGACAGTGAAGGCCCACGTCTCTTTATGCTTCAGCAACCGCGCCCAGGCGACCTTTTCGTCGGCGTCCGGCGGGTCGCTCTGAATGAGGGCCAGTTCGGCGGCGGACACCCGCGGATGCTCTTCCGGTTTGCGATAGAGGACAATCCAGAACACCAGCCAGAGAAACCCGATTGCTCCGGTGCCGATGAAGGCCCATTGCCAACCATAAGTCACCGCAATCCACGGTACGGTGAGCGGCGCCACGATGGCTCCAATGTTGGTGCCGGAGTTGAACAGGCCCGTCGCGAAGGCGCGCTCTCGTTTGGGGAACCATTCGGCAACCGTTTTGATGCAGGCCGGGAAGTTGGCCGCCTCACCCAATCCGAGAAACGCCCGGGCGACGCCGAAGGTCAAGGCGGAAGTCGCCGCGGCGTGGGCCATGGCCGCGAGACTCCAGATCGACATGGCCACGGAGTAGCCCTTGCGCGTGCCGAGCAGATCGATCAGGTATCCCGCACCGAGCATTCCGACCGCATAGGCTATCTGGAATGCCCCGGTGATATAGCCATAGTCAATGGCGTTCCATCCAATTTCTTTCTCGAGGGTCTGGGCGAGCAGACTCAATACCTGTCGATCGAGGTAATTCACCGTGCTGGCAAAAAACAGCAGCGCGCAGATCGTCCAGCGAAATCTGGACACAACGGGGCGGACATCGGCAGTAGTGCTCATAGGTTCACGCTCACACGTACTTCTGTCAGGTTCCGATTATATGCTCTGCGCCGCGAATGCACCAACCCGAGCCGGGCGGACGGGACCGCCGTTCAGTTGGAAACGTCTGACGTGGTGCTGCGCCCCCGCAAAGGGACGTAGAGCGCCTCCCACGCCTTGTGCGCCGGGTGATCCGCGTATTTGTCGAACGCTTCCTGACTTTCAAACTCGATGACAAAAGCGTCCGTGTAAGGGTAGGCTTTCTTCAGGCTGCCGTCCGGGTTGCGGTCTTCGTAGCGGCCCTGCACCTTTAAGGTCTTCAGCCAGATGTTCTTGATGCCCGGCACCTCGGCGGCCATCTTTTCAATGCCGTCGTAGACGGCCTTCTTCTGCTCTGCCGTCACATTGTCCTTAAAGTAGAGGGTGACGATATGCAGCACGGATTTCGGCTTTGCATATTTGTTCTGCGCGAAGGCGCCGCACGCAATGGCGGCGGCCAGCGCGCCCAGAATCAACAGTCTTCGAAGCATGGTTCACTCCTCCTTAGTTGTGGTAAAACCCGCGTCGGGCCGCGGCGCGCGCAACCCCGACCACTCTTCACACACCACAATGGAATTCGCGGGAACGCGGGGATCGTACTTCACGTGGCCCGGACCCACCAGCTTGCCCAGCTCGTCCGGCAGCGTGGCCCGCGCGAAAGAAATATCCTGTGAAGCGGTGTAAGCGACGCCGTGCAGGCGATAACTGAAGTGAAGAGTATCACCCTCCACATCGAAGACAAGGCAGTCAATGATCCGTCCGCTCCGGTTTACTTTGAGCCGGCGGCGCCGCTCTTTCTCCGCCGCGTTTGGCCGGCGAACCTCCACGATCAGAACCGCCAGCGCAATCAACGCCGCGGCTGCGACACTCAGCAGCAGTATTCTCGAGTCCAAAAGAACCGCCAGCCACTAACTGCCGACCGGCAACGATAGAAACACCCTGCGGTAGTCTTCCAGAAACGTTTGGAGACCACGGTCGGTCAGAGCATGATGAATCAGTGACTCGATCGTTTTCAACGGCAGCGTACAGCAGTGCGCTCCGGCCAGGGCTACGCTGATTACGTGCGCCCGCGAACGGACGGAAGCGGCCAACACCTGCGTCGGAAGATCGAAGATCTTGAAAATCTCGACAATCTGCCGGACGACGTCCACGCCAGACTCGCCGGCATCCTCCAGGCGTCCGACAAACGGACTGACGTAAGCGGCACCGGCGCGCGCCGCGACCAGGGCCTGCGCCGGGGCTGAAGCAGAGCGTGCAATTGACCCGGATGTCCTCGTGGCTGAGCGCCGACGTCGCGCGGATTCCGTCCACGGTCATCGGCACCTTTACCACCACCTTGCGATGAATCTCGGAAAGTTCCCGCCCTTCGCTCACCATTGCGGAAAACTCCGTCGAAACCACCGAGGCGTTGATGTCCCCGTCAATCTCTTCGCAAATCAGGCGGATCTGTTCGCGGGTCGGCCTTCCTTCCCTGGCCAATAAAGAGGGGTTGGTGGTGACTCCCTCCACGATGCCCAACTGTACGCCTTGCCGGATCTCGTCGAGATTTGCCGTGTCGATGAAGATTTTCACAAAAATCCGAGTTTCGTGCCAGTGCTTGTCGGGTTCACGGCCTGCGAATCTTGTTCGTCAAAGTGCCAATTCCGGCGATCTCCACTTGAACCACCGAACCCGGCTCCATCGGACCAACTCCGGGCGGCGTTCCGGTGGCGATCAGGTCCCCGGGCTCGAGCGTCATCACCTGTGTGACAAACGCGATTATAGCATCCACCGGAAAGATCATCTCTTTCACGAAACCGTCCTGGCGGACCGCTCCATCCACCAGCGTGCGCACCCGGACTTCGTCCAGGCGGACCTGGTCTTTGGTCACCAGCCACGGCCCCGCCGGACAGAACGTGTCGAACCCCTTGCCGCGCGTGAATTGCCCGTCCTTCTTTTGCAGGTCGCGGGCGGTTACGTCATTCACGCAGGTGAAGCCCAAGACGTAATCGAGGGCGTCCGCCGCCGCGACGTTCCTGGCCCGGCGGCCGATCACGACGCCCAGCTCTCCTTCGAAGTCCACCCTCTTCGAGATGGGCGGGTAGATGACAGCGTCCCCGTCGGCCGCCAGTGAAGACGGCGGCTTCAGAAAAATCAGCGGCTCTTCCGGGATGGGATTGTTCAGCTCGCGGGCGTGCTCCACGTAGTTTCTGCCGACGCAGACAATCTTCGTTGGTGACGAGGGAGGCAAAAGCCGGACGCCGCTCAACGGGTAGCTGGCGCCGGCAGGCTCTGTTGCCAGCAGCGACGGCACCTCTCGAATGACGTTGCCCTCCACAACCCCATATTTGACGTCCGGGCTACCGTCCGGCGCCGTGGCCGGCGAATCTGGTTGAATGCTGAACCGAACTCTTTTCATAGCAGTTGCCCCCACCAGAACCCAAACGCATCCGCCACTCAGGGAATCGCGATTTCCACGCTTTCCGATGGCGCGCTTTCATTTCCTTTCCCGTCGATGGAAGTGATCCGATACCGGTACTTCCGGCCGGATGTCACGCCCTTGTCGCTGAAGCCCGGCGCGGCGAGCGTGTCGGAGATCCGTTCGAACGCGCCATCCCCTTCGGCCCGATAGACGCGATAACCGGCCAGGTCGCGATCAGTCACCCGCTCCCAATTCAGCTCGGCGCTGTGCATTCCCGCCAGCACGGTAAGGCCGGCGGGCACCGCCGGAGGGAACTTGTCTTCGGGCACGATCGAGACAAGCGCCGAGCGGTCGCCGACGGCTTTGCTGTCGCCAGCCTTCTCAGTGGCCTCGACGGCGTACTCGTATTTCGCGCCGTATTGGGCGCCCGTGTCCACGAACGAATTCCGGTCGGTGGAACCGGCCACCAGCAGTTCCTTTTCCCGCTCGCCTTTCCGCAACACGTCGAACACCACACCGGGCCTCTGTTCGGGCAGGCGCCAGGTCAGCTCGACTCCACCGGCGGCGGACTCGGCCTTCACATCCACGGGGGCCGGAAGAGGCTTCACCACCTGGAGTGTGACGAGGTTCGACCACTTCGAAAACCGGCCGCTCGGGCCGGCCGACCGCAGGGCCACCAGAATCCGCGATCCGGCGAACCGGCCCACCGGAAACGACGTCTCCAGCGCGCCAAACTTGTCCGCGGTAACGGGAACTTCCGTGGCGCCTCCGGACCAGGAATCCACATCCAATTTTTCCGGCGGCGGCCCGGCACGCAGCTCGATTCTGCCCGGCTGCTTGAGAACGGTCTGCTCGGTGGTGAGAGCCGGCAGAGTGAAGTTGACCACAATCCGGTCGCCGGTCTCGGCCGCGCGAAGATCGGTGACGGCCATGGGAATGTTCAGCGCCGGAGGCTGCGGATCGCCAATGTAGCCGCATCCCCACAGCAGCACCAGCGCCGAAGCCGGGGCCCAGATCTTTGAACGGCGAGACATTCAATTAGAGGATATAGCGGCTGATGTCCTGGTCCTTCACGATGTCCGCCAGTTGTTTGTTCACGTAGGCGGCGTCCACCTTGAACGACTTCTTCTTCAGGTCCGGACCTTCGAAGGAGACCTCTTCGAGGACCTTTTCCATGACCGTGTACAGGCGCCGGGCGCCGATGTTCTCGGTGGTGCGGTTCACATGCGCCGCCAGGCGCGCCACCTCGGTGATGGCGTCGTCGGTAATGACCAGCTTGATGCCCTCGGTCTCGATCAGCGCGACGTACTGTTTGGTGATGGCGTTTTTCGGCTCCGTCAGAATGCGGACGAAATCCTCTTCGGTGAGAGATTTCAGCTCCACCCGAATGGGGAAGCGGCCCTGCAGCTCGGGGATCAGGTCGCTCGGCTTCGAGACGTGAAACGCGCCCGCCGCGATAAACAGAACGTGATCCGTGCGGACGAAGCCGTAGCGGGTGTTCACGGTGGTGCCTTCCACGATGGGCAGGATGTCTCGCTGCACGCCTTCCCGGCTGACATCGGGGCCGTGGCCGCCTTCTCTTCCGGCGATCTTGTCCATCTCGTCCAGGAAAATGATGCCGCTCCGCTCCACGCGCTCCAGCGCCAGGCGCGTTACCTGGTCCATATCGATGAGCTTCTGCTCTTCTTCCTGCACCAGGTATTCGAGCGCCTCGGCAACCCGCATGGAACGCTTGCGCGTGCGGCCGCCGAAGATGTTGGGGATGAACTCCCGCAGGTTGATGTCCATCTCCTCCATGCCGGTGTTGCTGGTGATCTCGAACGTGGGACCCCGCTCTCGGACATCAATTTCCACCGTGCGGTCGTCCAACCGGCCGGCGCGCAGCTTTTCGCGCAGCTTCTCGCGGGTGCGCTCGACGCTTTCCGTCGATTCCGGCTGGGGCGGCATCAGAAGATCGAGAAGCCGTTCCTCGGCGTTGCGCTCAGCGCGTTCGCCGATCTCTTCCTGGCGTTCGCCGCGCACCATATCGATGGCGATTTCCACCAGGTCGCGGACCATCGACTCCACGTCGCGCCCGACGTAGCCCACCTCGGTGAACTTGCTGGCCTCCACTTTGAGAAACGGCGAATTGGCCAGTTTGGCGAGCCGCCGGGCGATCTCGGTTTTCCCCACGCCGGTGGGGCCGATCATCAGAATATTCTTGGGCTGCACTTCGTCGGCAATCTCCGGGTTCAATCGCTGCCGGCGAATCCGATTGCGCAACGCGATGGCCACGGCCCGCTTGGCGTCGGCCTGTCCGATGACATACTTGTCCAACTCCCGCACAATCTCGCGCGGGGTCAGTTCGTCCAGCAGCGGCTGGTCGCCATTCGGCTGGGAAGGCAGGTAGATGACCATTGCTAACCGATCTCCTCGTAGTTCACCGAGTCGTTGGTATAAATGCAGATGTCCGCGGCAATCTTCATCGCCTTTTCGGCGACGGCGCGTGCCGGGAGATCGGTGTTTTCCATTAGCGCCCGCGCCGCGGCCTTGGCAAACGATCCGCCGGAGCCGATGGCCGCCACGTCTTCGTCCGGCTCAATCACGTCGCCGGCGCCGCTCAGGATGTAAGTGCTCTCGCTGTCGGCCACCAGCAATAGTGCCTCCAGGTGCCGCAGCACGCGATCGGTGCGCCACTCCTTGGCCAATTCCACCACCGCCCGTTGCAGGATTCCGTTGTGCTGGTCCAGCTTCGACTCGAACCTCGAAAACAGTGCGAAAGCGTCCGCCGTCGATCCGGCGAAGCCCGCCACCACGCGGTCGTTGTGAAACCTCCGCAGCTTTTTGGCGCTGCCTTTCAAGACTTCCGAGCCAAGCGTAACCTGACCATCTCCAGCCAGCACCACCTTCTTATTCCGGCGCACAGCCAGGATGGTAGTCGAGCGAATTCGATTTTTCATTTGAAGCTACAGCTTTTTCTAGTGTACCTTGCCTGCCGGGTTGGCCATCGGAAGGGAGGTTCGCCGTTAACAGGCCGGCGGCGCTCAGAAGAATTCGACTTCATTGTGCAGAACGATTCGGGAATGCTTGCGAAAGGCTTCGCGCTTTTCGGGGAAGTCGGTTCGCTGGTGTGCCCCGCGGCTCTCTTCGCGCGCGCGGGCGGTGCGGGCAATCAACTGCGCCACGGCGGTCATGCTCCGTAATTCGTGCAGTTGGCGGGAGGGAAACGGATGCGTGGTGAGCGGCGCGAACGCCAGCTTCTGCCAGGCCTGGCACAACCCCTCTTCGCTGCGCAGGATGCCGCACAGCCGCCAGGTCAACCCGCGCAGTTCGACTTCGGAGTGGCCGGGAAACTGGGGCTCGGGGAACTCATCCGGCATTTCCCCGCGGGGCGCGTCGCCGGCGCACTCGCGCATGGCAACGCCGGCGCGGCGGCCGTATACCAGGCCTTCCAGCAGCGAGTTGCTGGCCAGCCGGTTGGCGCCGTGAACGCCGGTGCATGCCACCTCGCCGGCGGCGTAAAGGCGTTTCACGGTGGTTCGGCCGTCCAGATCGGTGTGTACGCCACCCATGGCATAGTGGGCCGCCGGACGCACCGGCGCGGGCTGGCGGCTGATGTCCACGCCGTAACGCAGGCAGGTTTGATAAATGCGCGGGAAGCGGTTCTGAATGAACTCCGCGTCCAGGTGAGTTAGATCCAGAAACACATTCTGCGTTCCTTCCCGCTGCATCTCAGAAACAATCGACCGCGACACCACGTCGCGCGGCGCCAGGTCCTTCAGCCGGTGGTAGCGCTCCATGAATGGCTCGCCGCGGCTGTTGATCAACCGGGCCCCCTCGCCGCGCAAGGCTTCGGAAAGCAGGAAACACGGGGCGCCCTCTTTGTGAAGGGCGGTGGGATGGAACTGGACAAATTCGATGTCGGCGATGGCCGCGCCCGCCCTCCAGGCCGCCGCCACGCCGTCTCCCGTGGCGACGTCCGGGTTGGTGGTGGCGGCGAAGACCCTGCCCAGGCCGCCGGTTGCCAGCAGCACGGCGTTGGCTCGCAGCCGGGAATAGCCGCTGCTTGAGGAATCGAATCCCACGGCCCCCACCACTTCGCTGTCTTCCACCAGAAGATCGGTGATGGCCGAGTAGCTGAGAAACCGGATGGACGGCAGCGTCACCGCCTTGCTGTACAGCGCGCGCGCGATCTCCTTGCCGGTGGAATCGCCGTGTGCGTGCAGAACGCGCCGCCGGCTGTGCGCGCCCTCCTGGGCGAACACCAGCTTCGAGCCTTCACGGTCGAATTCCGCGCCCCACTCGATTAACTGCTGGATTGCCTCGCGTCCGTCCTCTACCAGCGTGTGCACGGCCAGCGGGTTGCAGAGTCCGTCGCCGGCGGCGATGGTGTCCTGCTCATGCAGCTCCACTTCGTCGTCGTCGCTCAACGCCGCGGCCACTCCGCCCTGGGCATATTGGGAAGAGGATTCTTCCAGGCTGTCCTTGGCCACCACAAGAACGCGCCCCGCCTCCGCCAACTCGATGGCGGCGCGCAAGCCGGCGACGCCGGCGCCCACAACCAGGAAGTCCGTTACTATCTCTTGTGTAAAGTGTGCGATAGCCTCATGGTACAACGATTGTATGCCGGTCTTTTCCGTGGCCACTCCGCAGCGTACCTACCAGGCGATCGTCGATCGCGGCGCGCTCGACCGTTTGCACGAGTTTATCCCTCCGAAAGCGGGCAAGCTGTTTGTCGTCACCACCCAGGATGTTTGGGAGTTTCACGGCTCCAGGTTGAACGCCGGCTTGCGTGGACGTCCCGCGGAAGTGCTGCTGTTTCCCGGAGGCGAAGACCGCAAGCGCCTGGCCGAGGTGGAACTGCTGGCCGACCAAATGGTGCACCGGGGCGCCGACCGCAGCAGCCTGGTGGTGGCGTTCGGCGGCGGCATCGTCGACGACCTGGCCGGCTTTCTCGCCGCCATCTTCATGCGGGGCATTCCGGTGATCCAGGTTCCCACCACGCTGCTTGCCCAGGTGGATGCGGGCGTGGGCGGCAAGACCGGCGTCAACCTGGTTTCCGGCAAGAACCTGGCGGGTAGTTTCCACCAGCCGCTGGTTGCGCTCATCGACCCTTCGGTGCTGGCCACTTTACCCACCCGCGAGTACCGCGCCGGCCTGTTCGAGGTGGTGAAGTGCGGCATCATTCGGAGCCTCGAGCTGTTCGAACTGATGGAGACACGCGTCGACGACGTGTTGGCCCAGAAGCCGGATGTGCTGGATCGGTTGATCGCGGAAAGCGTTCGCATCAAAGCCGAAGTTGTCACCGCCGACGAGCGCGAGGGCGACCTGCGCCGCATCCTGAATTTTGGCCACACCGTGGGCCACGCCCTCGAAGCGGAAACGGGCTACAAACTTTTTCTTCACGGCGAGGCGGTGGCCTTCGGCATGAAGGTGGCTACGCACCTGGCCTGCGACCTGGGAATGCTGGCGCGGCCCGACGGCGCCCGCATCATCGCCGTCACCGACAGCTACGGCCACATCCCGTCCCTGGCCGGAATTGAAGCGGCCAACCTGCTGGCCCGTCTGAAGAGCGACAAGAAGACCATTCAGGGCACCGTGCATTTCGTCCTGCCGGTCGCGATCGGCGAGGTACGGGTGGTTTCGAACGCCGACTCGGCGAAGGTGCTGGCAGCCATCGAAAAGACGCTTTCCGGAGTAGCCGTGTGAGCCGGATTCCGGAGTCCCCCAGCCACGGGACAACACCGGCGGGAACCGAAAGCGAAGAGCAGGCGGCCCGATGGGTGCGCGGCATGTTCGGCCGCGTCGCTCCCCGCTACGATCTGCTGAACCGGTTGCTGTCTTTCGAGACGGACCGATACTGGCGCTGGCGAACGGCACGGCGGGTGCGCGATGTGCTGGCGCGCCCCGGCGCGCGGGTTTTGGATTTGTGCTGCGGCACCGGCGACCTGATGTTGCAGCTTGAAAGAGTGGCCGGCCGCCCCGTCTTCGGCACGGATTTCTGTCACCCCATGCTAACGGCGGCGCGCGCAAAAACCAGCCGGCGTAGAAAGCTCTCGCAAGTATTCGAAGCCGACGCGCTGTCGCTGCCGCTGGCCGCGGGCAGCTTCGATTTGATCACCGTAGCCTTCGGCTTTCGCAACCTGGCCAACTACCGGGCCGGGCTCACGGAACTGGGCCGCGTTCTCCGGCCGGGCGGCAAACTGGCGATTCTCGAGTTCTCGACGCCGCCGAATCCGCTGTTCCGGGCGCTCTACCGTTTCTACTCGCTGAAGATTCTACCAGTGGTGGGAGGTTGGATCTCGGGCTCGCGCGACGCCTACCGCTACCTGCCCGAATCGGTGCGCAAGTTCCCGAAGGCCGGCCGGCTGGCGGCGGAGATGCGGGAAGCAGGTTTCGAGCCGGTGGAGTATTTCTACATGACCGGAGGAATCGTGGCGCTGCACATCGGGGTGAAAGCGTAAGTCGTTTCAGAGAGCGCTCAATCGCACCCGATCACCGTAAGCCCAGAAGCGCGGGCGGCCAAAGCCAGTCGTCGGTCGTGGGTCGCTAGCACGATCGGCACGCTGTTTTCGTCCCGATAAGCCAACGCCGAAGCCAGGTGGATTGCATCAAGCGTCTTCACCGGCAACGGGAACGGCTGCCCGGCGCGGCTGAGAATTGCCGGGGTTGGATGAATCACCACCAACGAATCCATCAGTCTGTAGATCTCCGTTCTCTTCGCCATCACCTGGTTTGCGCTGAGATCTCCTTGGTGGAACAAGCGGTCAAAAGTGCGCATACACTCCACCTCCACTAGTAGGCTGGCCACCCCACGCTTGACCTCCGGCCATTCGCGGAGCACTCCTGGTGCATGGAGCACCTTCCGGAGCACTACCGACGAGTCAAAGTAGCAGATCACGATCGGCCCTCACCTCTTCGAGGACATCCAGGACGTCCACCTTCAACGGGCCGATTGGGGAAAACTCGATGTCGCGCAACGCCGGTGCGCCCGGCCGGGGAAGTCTGACATCGAGTACGTTCGATTTCCGCCCGGCCGGCACGATCCTTGCGATCGGATCGTTTCGCTCGCACACGGTGATCGTCTCGCCTCGCTTCACGGCTCGGAGGTACTCGCTCAGTTTGCTTTTGAGCTCACCTACCTTGACTGTCTTCATGACTACATAATAGTCAAATATGGTCAAGTTTGCAAGCGGCCTTTACGCCAGCTTGGCCTCCACGGTTACCATCGCGAGCGGCGGGATTTCAAACGACTGCTGACTTCCTTGGTAAGACCACCCGAGCCTCGCCGCCAGCGAGGCGAAAGCGGCGGTTCCCGAACTGGCCAGAAAAGAACGGCGAGAGTGGGAAAACGTCATGATTGCCCCTTCGACGCTCCATCTTATCCAACACCAGCGCCGCCATCGAGCAGCGCCGGATGCACGGGCAGCTTGTCCAGCCACTCGGCCACCTCTTCCGGCCGCAGAATTCCTTCGTCGGACACGATGCCGGTGAGCCGGTCGAGCGGGCATACGCTGAAGTAGTAGTTCACCGGCTCGACGCCGGCGGCCTCCTGCTCCATAACTTCGTCTCCCGGTTTGGGAAGCTCGCGCGGCACAGGGCAGGCTGCGGGCAGCCATTTCTCGCTGCCGCAAAGTGCGTACATCGGCTTGCCTTTCTCCGCCGCTGCCAGCGCCACCAGGGCAGTGCCGACCTTGTTTGTCGCCCCCTCGCGCGAGATGGCGTCGGCCCCCACCAGTACCAGCGAGACCTGGTCCATGACGCGATACGCGGCCGCGTCCACGATGAACTTCACTCGGCAGCCCATCGCGGCCAGCTTCCGGGCCATCTCCAGCCCTTCGCGTTGCGGGCGCGACTCGGTGCAATAAACCGCCAGGCTCTTCCCGTTGCGCCGCGCCTCTTCCAGCGTGGCCAGGACGGTCTGGCTTGCCGAGTGAGTCAGAATGGTGGTTCCATCGGGGAGCAGCGAGTTCGCCAGCCGCGCGATGCGCTCGAGCGAAACACGGGTGCGGGTATCGAACTCGTCGCAGGCTTCCGCAACCGCGCGCTGGAATCCTTCTGAATCTTTCCGCGGTTCGGCCGCCAGCAGAACGCTGTTGGCCAGGTTGAACATCGGCGCCATCATTGGCTGGGCGTCCACCAGTGACTTACACAAATGAACCACCAGCGGCCATGTGGGACGCGCCGGACCGGATACGGCGCGCTTCACCACCAGCGCCGCCTCGCGCGACAGGGCGACCGCGCCGCGCAGGTTGTCGGCGCGAATGGCGTTGACCGCGGCGGTCAGCTCGGCGGAAAGCTCAGGCGCTTGATCGTCCATCTCCAGGCTCGGTGCTACTTCTTCGCCGAAGCAGCTTCGTTCGGCTGCCACAGCACTTCTTCCTTACCCAACACCCGGCTGGCCCAGCGGCTCCACACAAACAGGGCGTCGCTGAGCCGGTTCAGGTACCGGATTACCTCCGGCGCCACCTCTTCGGAGCGAGCGAGCGCCACCGCCCGCCGCTCCGCGCGCCGGCACACCGTCCGCGCGATGTGTAATTCGGCGTTCAGACGGCATCCGCCGGGCAATACGAATGAACTGAGTGCGGGCAATCCAGCGTTCATCCGGTCGATTTCCGCTTCCAGCCGTTCCACCTCGGCCGCCGTAATGCGCGGCTGCCGCGGCCCCACGTCGCCAGGCTTGGTGGCGAGCAGCGAGCCTAGGTTGAACAGCTCGTGCTCGACGCGCAACAGGATCGCCGCAAGCGGCGCCAGTTCCGGCGCCAGCCGCAGATTTTCCTGGACGGTCGCCCGCGCCTGGCCGATAAAGGCGTTCAACTCGTCGACGCTGCCGAAACACTCGATCCGCGGCGCGTCTTTCGCCACACGCTGCCCGCCCACCAGACTGGTCTCGCCCAGGTCGCCGCCTCGCGTGTAGATTTTGTTAAGCGCCAGCCGCGGCTCTTTGAATGGTTCCTCACTCATATTTGGTGTTCGCATGGTAGCACGACACAAAGCCAAATCAGGCAACGGAGTAGAATGGTGGCAAATGGGAAAATCCGCGGAAACCGCAGGGCACCCGGCCGTGCGGGAACGCAGCACTTCGAGCGGCATCCCGGTCGATGTGGTGTACGGTCCGGAAAGCCTGAAGGGTGTGGACCCAGCGCTGGAACTGGGCGAGCCGGGCGAGTTCCCCTACACCCGCGGCATCCACCGCGACATGTACCGGGGCAAGCTGTGGACCATGCGCCAGTTCTCGGGCTTCGCCACCCCCGAGGAAACCAACCGGCGCTATCTTTACCTTCTCGAGCAGGGACAAACCGGCCTTTCGGTCGCCTTCGACCTGCCCACTTTGATGGGCTGCGACGCGGATGCCCCAGAATCGCTCGGCGAGGTAGGCAAATGCGGCGTGTCGGTCAGCTCGCTGGCCGACATGGAGACCATCTTTCAAGGCATTCCGCTCAAAGACGTCAGCGTATCGATGACCATCAACTCGCCGGCGCCCATCCTGTGGGCGATGTACCTGGTGGTGGCCGAAAAGCAGGGCGCCGACTGGCGCCACCTGGACGGAACGCTGCAGAACGACATCCTGAAGGAATACATCGCGCAAAAAGAGTATCTCTATCCGCCGCGTCCCTCCATGCGGCTGGTAACCGACGTGGTCGAATACGCCACCCGGCACGTACCCCGCTTTAACCCCATCTCCATCAGTGGCTATCATATCCGCGAGGCGGGCTCGACGGCTGTGCAGGAATTGGCGTTCACCTTGCGCGACGGCATCGAGTACGTCGATTGGGCGATCGAGCGAGGCTTGCCGGTGGATTCCTTCGCGCCGCGCTTGAGCTTCTTTTTCAACGCCCACAACGATTTCTTCGAAGAGATCGCCAAGTACCGCGCGGCGCGCAAAATCTGGGCGCACACCATGCGCGGCCGCTATGGCGCCCGCGACGACCGCAGCCTGAAACTGCGCTTTCACGCGCAAACGGCCGGCTGCTCGCTCACCTGGCAGCAGCCTGAGAATAACATCGTCCGTACAGCCGTCCAAGCTCTGGCGGCGGTTCTGGGCGGCGCGCAGTCGCTGCACACAAACTCACTCGACGAAGCCTACGCCCTGCCCAGCGAGCACGCCGTCACCATCGCGCTGCGCACCCAACAGGTGCTGGCTTACGAGAGCGGCGTTACGGCGGTGCCCGACCCGTTGGGCGGCAGTTATTATCTCGAATCGCTGACTCTCGAAATGGAGAAAAGGGCGCACGACTACATCCGGCGAATCGATGAGATGGGCGGCATGATCGCCGCCATCGAGAAAGGCTTCCCGCAGAGCGAGATCGCCGACTCGAGCTACCGGTTTCAAACCGCGGTGGAGCGAAAAGAATGCCTGATTGTCGGCGTCAACGCCTTCACCGACGAAAACGAGCATCCGCCCGAGCTGCTCACCATCGGCCCGGAAACCGAGGACAGCCAGCGGCGAAAGCTGCGGCAGCTTCGCCAAGACCGCGATACCGCCGGGGTGGCCGCCGCTCTTCAAAATTTGAAGCGCGCCGCGGAAGGCGGCGACAATACCATGCCCTATATCATCGAAGCAGTCAGGCGCTATGCCACCGTGGGTGAGATCTGCGCGGCATTCCGCGACGTCTTCGGAAGTTGGCGGGAAAAGGCGATTCTCTAATGCAACAACCGATTCGAGTGCTGGTGGCCAAGCCCGGTCTGGACGGACACGACCGCGGCGTCAAAGTAATTGCCCGCGCCTTGCGCGACGCCGGAATGGAAGTGGTTTATACCGGCCTCCGCCAGACGCCGGAAATGATCGTAAACGCCGCGCTCCAGGAAGACGTCGAGGTCATCGGTCTGTCCATTCTTTCCGGCGCCCACAACGCCATTGTCCCTCGCGTGCTGGAGCTGCTGAAGGAAAATCGGATGCAAGACGTCGTCGTTATCCTTGGCGGTATCATCCCCGACGAGGATGCCGAGAATCTGAAGCAGCAGGGCGTGGCGGCGGTTTTCCAGCCGGGGGCTTCGCTCGAAGAGATCGTTCACTTCGTCCGCGATTCCGTCGAGCGGCGCCGGCAACCGGCGTGACTTTTTTCCCCGAATGAGCGCTGGAAAGTTCCTGTAACCTGCCGTTCCGGCGCAACGCCCCTTAGTTGAGCGAATCCGGAATTTGACAAGGAGTCCTATGAGGAACTTCTGGGCAATCGGATTCCCTGTTCTTGCTGGGCTTTGGGGAATAGTTGGGGTACACGCGCAGACCACGCCGAACGCGGCGGGGCAGCGGATCCAGGTACCTGGCGCTATCATCAGCGTCGATGCATCGGCCGGCCGGCTTTCGGTGAAAGCCGACAACGGCCATCTGGTTACTGTATCGGTCAGCGGCCGCACTCTGATTCTGCACATCCCACCAGGCGAAACCGATCCCAAGAAAGGAACCAAGGTACCGTTTGCCGAGCTCGTGCCGGGCGACCGGGTGGTGGCAATGGGCCGCCAGGGCACCGGTGAGGGCACCCTGGAGGCTACCGCCCTGCTGGTGATGACCAAGGCGGATCTTGCTCAAATCCGGCAGAAGGAGATCGAGGACTGGCGGCGCCGGGGCACCACCGGTATGGTCACCGCGATCGACGCTGCGGCCAAGACACTCACCATCAAAGCGGGCAGCCGGACCTTCACCGTCCAACCTTCCGACGGGACGGATTATCGCCGCTATTCGCCGGATTCCGCCAAGTTCAGCGACGCCACGCCAAGCTCCTTCGCGGAAATCAAAGTTGACGACCAGGTGAAGGTGCTCGGCAACAAGAACGAAGACGGTTCGATCATCCAGGCGGAAAAACTTTATTTCGGTTCATTCCGTCAAATTGCCGCCACGATTAAGTCAATAGACCCGGCGGCCGGTGAAATCGTGGTGACGGACCTGGCTTCGAAAAAGCCCCTCACCGTCCGCGTGGACGCCGACACCACCATGCGGAAACTGCCGCCCATGATGGCCGCCATGCTGGCCCGCAGATACCGGCCCGGCGGCGGCTTCCAGCATACCGCCGCGGGTCCCGAAGGAGGCACGGACGGCGTGCGCGGGGCCGGCGGTATGCGCGGCCCTGGTGGCATGCGAGGCGCGGGAAACGGCGACATCGGCCAGATGCTCGATCGCCTGCCCGCCCTGCAACTGACGGAATTGAAGCCGGGTGACGCCATTATGGTTTCCACAACCCAGGGCAGCGACCCGGCGCGCGTCTCGGCAATCACCCTCCTGGCGGGGGTGGAACCGCTGCTCACCGCTTCTCCCTCAACCACTCGCGACATCATGAGCGGGTGGAACCTCGGAGGGGCTGGCGGCGAAGAGGGCGACCAGTAGAATTCGACCGAATCGACTGGAAAAAACTCGTATTAAAAGTGAGCCGTGGGGGAACTATGCTCAGTTTGCGAAAAATCTGCTTCTCATTTCTGGCGGTTGCGCTGATCGCCATCAGCGCGCCAGCCCAACGAACCACCGGCACGATTAAAGGCGTTCTCAGAGACGAGTCGGGTGCGATTATTCCCGCCGCTTCGGTAACGCTCAATGCGAACGGCGTCGCCAGGACGGCCCAGACCCAAGCCGACGGCAGCTACACGTTCGCCGGCCTGGCGCCGGCCGACTACACGGTCTCGGTCAATTTTACCGGCTTCACACCCTTTTCGAAGGCCGTCACCGTCACTGCTGGCAGCACCGTTCAACTCGCGATCCAACTTGCAATTGCTACCGAGAAGCAGGAAGTGAAAGTGGAAGGTGGCTCCTCCACAACCGTCAGCGTCGACCCCGAGAATAACGCCACTCAGCTTACTCTGAAGGGCGAGGATCTGGCCGCGCTACCCGATGATCCGGACGATCTTGCGGACGCTTTGCAGGCGCTCGCCGGTCCCGGCGCCGGCCCGAATGGCGGGTCTATCTATATTGATGGCTTCAGCGGCGGACAACTCCCCCCCAAGGATACGATCCGCGAGATCCGCATCAACCAAAATCCGTTTTCGGCGGAATACGACCGCCTGGGCTTCGGCCGCATTGAAATTTTCACCAAGCCCGGACGCGACAAGCTGCGGGGATCGGTCTCGCTGCGTGACAGCGACGCGGTGTTCAACTCGCGCAATCCCTTCGCCAGCAACAAGCCGGATTACTCCAACCGGAACTTCGAAGGAAATCTCGGCGGCCCGATCACCAACCGAAGCTCGTTCTTTCTCGATTTCGAACGGCGCGATATTAACGACAATACGGTTACCAACGCGGTCTATCTGGACCCGGCGACGTTTAGCGTCCTTCCGGTCAACACGTCGGTGGTGACGCCCAACGCGAACACCTTCATCACGCCGCGCGTCGATTACCAGTTGACCACCAACAACACCCTGACGGTGCGCTTCGAAGAGCGATTCAACCACCGCGATAACCAGGGGCTGGGCCAATACACCCTGCCGCCGCCTTACGATACGGCGTCGGCTTACGACAGCACCGGTGACGCCCAGAACCTGATGGTCACCGAGTCGGCCGTGCTTGGCCCCAACGCCGTCAACGAAACGCGGTTCCAGTTCGAACGCGAGTGGAACCAGTCGTTGGGCAACCTGATTCCGGGTATCAACGTAACCGGTGCGTTCATCACCGGCGGCAACGGAGTGGGCGACCGGCACGACCAGGAGAAGCATTTTGAGTTACAGAACAACACCTCGATTTCCCACGGCAGCCACACCATCCGCTTCGGCATCCGCGTGCGCCGCGTAAGCGATGAGAACAACAACCCTGCGGGCTTCAACGGCTCATTCACCTTTCTGGGCGGTGACGAACCATTGCTCGATGCCAACAACCAAGTGGTTCTCGATTCAAGCGGCAGCCCGGTGCTGACGCACATCACATCGCTTGCGCAGTATCAGCGGAATCTGCAATTGTCCCAGGCGGGTTTCACGGAAGCCGAAATCCAGGCGCTCGGAGGCGGCCCCAGCCGTTTCACCATAGCGGCCGGCGACTCCTATGTGGGTCTGGTGCGATGGGATGCCAGCCCGTTCGTCCAGGACGACTGGCGCGTGCGTCCGAATCTCACGCTCAGTTTGGGGCTGCGCTACGAGGTGCAGAATCTGATGAGCGACCGCCGCGATTTCGCGCCCCGCATCGGATTCGCGTGGGCTCCTGGCAACTCCAGAAACGGCCGGCAGAAGACGGTCATTCGCGGCGGCTCGGGGGTCTTCTACGACCGCGTCGGGCTAAATCCTTTCGAAAACTCGGTGTTGAATAACGGGGTGAGCCAGTTGTCGTATACCGTGTTCAACCCCACCTTTTATCCCACCGTCCCGCTGCCCACGACACTCAGCGCGGGCGAAAACAGCATCAACCTCATCAGCCCGAATTTGCGGTCGGCCTATAGCTGGCAAAGCGCTATCGGGGTCGAGCGCCAGTTGCCAAAGTCGAGCACGTTCTCGATAACATACACTTACAACCGCTCCAACCACGTCGCACAGAACGTTCCGATCAACGCGCCATTGCCGGGCACGTTCAATCCGCTGGAGTCGCTGGGTCCAGGGAATGGCGTGTTCCCTTACGGTTACAGCGCTGGCAACATTTTTGAATACGAATCCGGCGGCGTCATGAAACAGAACCTCGTGATGGTGGGCTTTAACACCAGTTTCAGCCGCCGGGTTTCCCTCGCCGGCCACTACTTCCTCTCGTACGCGAACGACCTGCCTACCACCCCGACGAATCCCTACAATTTCCAGCAGGACTGGGGCCGCGCCGAATTCGAGCGCCGGAACAGCCTCATCCTGTTCGGCTCCATTCAAGCGCCTTTGCGCCTGTCGTTTTCCCCATTCGTCGTCATCCGGTCCGGCTCGCCTTATGAAGTTCTGCTCGGCCAGGATATTTATGGCACCACCCTTACGAATGCGCGCGCGGCATTCGCCCCGTCGGGCGCCTCCTG
This sequence comes from Bryobacterales bacterium, assembly GCA_963810595.1. Lineage (GTDB taxonomy): Bacteria > Acidobacteriota > Terriglobia > Bryobacterales > Bryobacteraceae > CAWEOG01. The sequence goes on from CAWEOG010000024.1 coordinate 103,116, forward strand.
CGGTGTCAGCGGGGTTGTGTGTACCAGCCTCGGCAACTTCCTCACGAACTTCAATGCCGCCTCACAAGTAAGTCTCGTTCCTCGGGATTACCTCACCATGGCGGGGATGTATTCCGTTAACCTGCGCGTGTCCCGTGTGTTCGGCTTCGGCGAGCACCGCGGCAGCGCGGGCGCGGGCTACGATGGGGGGTTCCACGGACGCGGCGGACGGCGCGGCGGCCCCGGCGGCGGCGGGATGAGCATGGGACCTCCGGGAGGCGGCCGCGGCATGTTCGGCGGAACCAGTTCCGATCAACGCTACACGCTCACCTTTTCGGCGAGCGTGGCCAATATTCTGAACCACTTCAACCCGGGCGGGTATCAGGGCATTCTCACCTCGCCCCAATTCGGCGACCCAACCAGCGTGAATACCGGCTTCGGAGGAGGCCGGGGCGGCGCCGGAGCGGCCGACAACCGCCGCCTCGAGCTATCGGTGCGGTTTAGCTTCTGACGCGCGGTACGCGCGAAATGGTCTGCCCCGCGGCTGGATTATCATGGTCTGCGGGGCACCATGAAAATCAGAACAGCTTGTCTTCTGCTATTCGCTTTCGCGACGCTTGCGGTCGCTCAAAACCACTGGGTCGCGAGCTGGGGCGCAAGCCCTTCTCCGGAACTTGCCAACGCCGCTGAAATCCTCGCGGCGCACCTGGCGTTCGACAACCAGACGCTGCGCGAAATCGTTCGCACCAGCATCGGCGGCGCCGAAGTGCGTGTCCGGCTCTCGAACGCTTACGGGAAGGAGACCGCTCAGGTCGGCTCCGTCCACATCGCTCTCCGTTCGCGGGATTCAGGGGTGGTTGCCGGTTCCGATCGAGTTTTGACGTTTGGCGGCCAGCCCTCGGTCTCGATTCCACCGGACGCGTTGGTGCTGAGCGATCCGGTGAAGCTGGATGTGCCCGCCAACGCCGATTTAGCTATCAGTGTCTTCCTTCCGAAACCAACACTCGCGGCCGGCATTCACTATGCCGCCCAGCAGACCTCCTATGTCGCGGGCGGCGATGCGACCGGCGCCGCGTCCTTGGCCGATGCCTCCACGATCACTTCCTGGATATTTCTGACGGGCGTTGACGTAATGGCTCCGGAGTCGGCATCGGTGGTGGTCGCATTCGGCGATTCCATCACCGATGGCGCCCGCTCTACGGTCGACGCCAACCAGCGCTGGCCCAACTTCCTGGCGGGCCGTCTGCTGGCGCGCCATGACGGGCCGGAGATCGGGGTGCTGGATGCCGGCATCGGCGGCAACCGCATATTGCACGACGCATTTTCGGAAGTTCGGTTCGGCGTCAACGCGCTGGCGCGCTTCGACCGTGACGTGCTGGCGCAGCCGGGCGTCAAGTACGTGATTATCCTCGAGGGGATTAACGACATCGGCCACGCCGGATCGTCCGCCCCGCTTTCGGAAGCGGTGAGTGCCGGCGATATCATCGTGGGTCTGAAGCAGATGGTCGAGCGCGCGCACGAAAAGGGCATCAAGGTGTTCGGCGCCACCCTGACGCCGTTTGAAGGCACCGTGTACAAGGGTTATTACACGCCGGAAAAGGACGTGGAGAGGAAAGCCGTCAACGATTGGATACGCACCGGCAATGCCTTTGACGGCGTCATCGATTTCGACAAAGCCGTGCGCGACCCGCAGCATCCCGACCGCTTTCTGCCCAAATACGACGGTGGAGATCACCTGCATCCGGGCGACGCCGGGTACAAGGCGATGGGCGAGGCAATCGACCTGTCGTTGTTCCGATAAAATGCTGTGCGGAAGCGCCGCAGGTGCTTGTATCCGCCGCCGCGACGCGTATACACTTGGCTTGCCGGATCTCCTGCCCAAGCGGCCGGCGGCGATTGAAGGAGACAGTTATGAAATGGCGAGTATTTGGAATCGGTTGTGGACTAAGTGTGTTGTTTTGGCTGGCCGGCCCGGCTGCGGCGCAGAATATCGTGGTCGACGCCGCCCCGTCCCAGGCGGTGAATTCCTTCAGCCCACTCCGTGCGCTCGGTGGCGGAATAGACCGGTTGCGCGGCGGAAACACCCGGGAGGAAAACGAGAAGCATACCGAAAGGATGCTGACTGACCCGGTCCTCAAAGAGCTTTTGGGAGCGGGATGGGGCGCCGTCACCTATCGCCAGAACACCGAGTTGCAGATCGAGGCGTGGCACTGGAACCCGAACGGCACCTGGAGCAACGCGGCCAAGCAGGAGGGCTATTACACCGGCAGCGCCGAGCCTACGGGCGAGACGATCCGCCACTCCTGGGCGTACCCGCTGCCGCATCGCGGCGCCACCCGGGGCGACGGCAACGGCTGGTCGCGACTCACCGATGGCGACCTGAATTCCTACTGGAAGACCAACCCCTACCTGTCAAAAGCCTACACCGGCGAGGACGACTCGCTGCACCCCCAGTGGGTGATGATCGACCTGGGCTCCAAGATGGATGTCAATGCCATCAAAATCGCCTGGGCCAATCCTTACGCCAAGCGCTATTACGTGCAGTTTTGGACGGGAGACATGGAGCCCTTTTACAAAGGCATCAACCAGGGCACCTGGCAGACGTTTGCGATGGGCGCCGTCACCGACGGCCGGGGCGGAACGCCCACGCTGAAGCTCGAGAGCTGGACCATCCCGGTGCAATACCTGCGCATCTGGATGACGGAATCCTCGAACACCTGCGATACGCACGGCGCCGACGACCAGCGCAACTGCGTGGGCTATGCCATCAACGAGCTCTACGTTGGTACCTTGTCGGCCGACGGCCAGTTCACCGACCTGGTCAAGCACGTGCCAAGCCGGGAGCAGACCGTCACCTGGCCGTCTTCGGTGGATCCGTGGCACGCCGCTTCCGACCTCGACTACGGGCGCGGGGAGCAGATCGGGCTGGATTTCTTTTTCAATTGCGGAGTGACCCGCGGACTGCCCGCCATGATTCCGGTAGCGGTTCTGTATACCATTCCCGAGGATGCCGCCAACGAAATTGCGTATTTGTATAAGCGGGGGTATCCGATCTCGCACATCGAGATGGGCGAGGAGGCGGACGGGCAGCGCGTGCTGCCGGAAGACTACGCCACGCTGTACGTACAGTTCGCCGAGGCAATCCACAAGCTGGTGCCGCAGGCGCCCTTGGGAGGGCCGTCTTACGAGGGGACGCCGGCTGACGTCGATTCCTGGGCGGACGCCAACGGAAGGGTCTCGTTCACGCGCCGGTTTATCGACTATCTGAAATCCCACGGCCACCTGCAGGATTTCACCTTCTTCTCCTTCGAGCACTATCCGTGCTTCAACCACCCCTGCACGGATTGGAGTTCCCTGTATGAAGAGCCGTACGACGTCAACCACGTGGTTCAGGCCTGGAAGGATAACGGCCTGCCGCCGAATGTGCCGTTCTACATGACCGAGGGCAACGACCTCCGCGACGGCGGAGCCGGCACCGTTAAGCCCGCTCTCTGGCTGGCCGATTATGTCGGCGCCATGATGAGCGCGGGCGCCAGCGGCACGTATTATTTCCACTACATGGCAGCCCAGAACCGGGGCTCGGGCGGTTTCCTGCCGATCGACGAGAACAACCACGTCACCAGCTACACCCCCCAGTACCTGGCGACCCAGGTAATTACCAAGGAATGGGTACAGCCGGTGGATGCCATTCACAAGCTGTTCAAAGTATCGAGCGACGTGAAAGACGGTGAGGGGCACACGCTGGTGACGGCATACGCCGTCGATCGGCCGGACGGGCAGTGGTCCGTGATGTTTGTTAACAAGGATCCCGACAACGACCACTCGGTGAAAGTGACGTTTGCCGATCCGGCGACGAAGCACGATCGGTTCTTTTCCGGCACGGTTGACCGCGTGGTGTTCGGGGCCGCCCAATACCAGTGGCATCCCGACCCGCTTCCTCCCGGCGAGACGGCTCCCCCGCGAGGCCGTGGCCGAAGGGGCCGGGGCCGCAGCGGTCACGCGGACCCCGACGGACCGCCATCGAAGTCGACGGTTGCGGCCGCCGGCGCGGACACGCTGTATCAGCTCCCGAAGGCATCCATCATCGTGCTTCGCGGAAAGCTCACGAATTAGCGAACCCGGCGCAAGGCGGCGGCTCGTCTTCCACCGCCTTGCGCTTCAACTCGAACGAAGGGGTGCTGGGCCATATTCAGTCAAAAAGGGGAACTATGCGCAACATCGCCCTCGTTTTCACACTGGCAGCCGCGGCGACACTTCTCGCACAATCGTCACCGTCCTACCGCATCACACACACTTATACGCTGGGCGGAGAAGGCCGCTGGGACTACGTCATCCCCGATCCTCCCAATCACCGCCTGTTCATCGCCCGGCAAGATCGCCTGATGGTGGTTGACGAAGACACGGGGAAGCTCATCGGCGAAGTTACCGGCATTCAAGGTGCGCACGGAACCGCGCTGGTGCCGGCCACGGGACACGGATTCGCCACCTCGGGTAACGACCAGTCGGTAGTCATGTTCGATCTGAAGACCTTCAAGGCACTCAAACGCATCCCGGCCGCCGAGGATGCCGACGCAATCCTCTACGACAGCGCATCCAACCGCGTCTTCACCCTAAACGGCGACGCGCACTCCTCGACGGTGATCGACCCGCGGGCGGGAACCCTCATCACGAACATCCCGCTCGGCGGCAAACCGGAATCGGGCCAGCCGGCCGGCGACGGCAAGGTGTACGCAAATATCACCGACAACAGCGAGGTGGTTGAGATCGACGCGAAAGCGGCGAAAGTGGTGCGGCGCTGGCCCACCGCACCGTGCAAGCAACCGGTCTCCATGGCCATCGACACCGCCCACCACCGGCTTTTCAGCGGATGCCGCAGCGGCGTGATGGCGATCTCCGATTATCAAGCCGGCAAAGTGGTCGCCACCGTCCCCATCGGCAGCGGCGTTGACGGCGCCGGATTCGATGCGGCCACGGGCGACGCGTTTGCCTCGAATGCCAGCGGCACGCTCACCGTGATTCATCAGGACACGCCCAACCAGTATCGCGTCGTCGAAAACGTACCCACGCCGCAGGGGGCGCGCAATATGGGACTCGACCCGACCAACCACCGTGTCTACATCGTCTCGGCGAAGTTCGGACCGGCGCCGGCCGGTGCGGGACGCCGGGCCAGGCCTCCGGTGTTGCCCGGAACATTCACGTTGATGGTGATCGAACGCAGTCCGGCGCGCTGAACTTGAAAGGCTCCTGGCCGTGAAGAGGCTAGTGCGCCGAATACGCCAGCAGCGTGGCGGCAATGAGGGCCGCGCCGAGTAGGCCGAGCCATCTCGGTTGATAGATGCGAGCGTACGAACAGGATGGACTGGGGAACCGGGAACACAGCGCGTCGCTGAAGTTGCGCACACCTTCTACGAGGCCTTGAAACAAGCCGGGAACCAAGCCCAGCAGGATCAGTACAAATCCCGCCGATAGGCCGATGACCACTTGGTGCGGACCGATCACACAACAATCATAACGCTCTTCAATGGAACCGCCTGAGATATTCTTGATGGGCTATGGCGATGTATGATATACATCGTGAGGCGAACGCAGTTGTACCTCGACGATCAACTCTGGAACGCTCTTCACGTTCGCGCACGGAGCCGAAAAACCACCATTTCTGAACTCGTGCGGGAAGCCGTTCGGGAACGCTACCTGGGCAAGCGGGACGAGCAGCGTAAGGCCATGCAGGAATTTGTCGGGATTCGCAAGGGCGACTCCGAAACTCTCGATCCGGTGGAGTATGTTCGAGGTCTTCGGTGTGGCGAGCGCCTGGACAGGCTTCAAAAGAAATGACTGTTCTCGTCGATTCCGACATTCTGATAGAAGTCTCTCGCGGCAAAAACGAGGACATCGTCTCCAGGTGGATAGATTTGAGCAACTCCGACGCTGCTGTCCTCTACTCGCCCGTCAGTGTTACGGAACTTTGGGCGGGCGCCCGTCCGAACGAGTACGATGCTCTGAACAATCTCTTCCGGGCGCTGACCTGTATCCCCATCGACGAAGATACAGCTCATCAGGCGGGCCTGTACCTGCGGCGATTCAGAAAGAGCCATAGAGTCGAGCTCGGGGATGCGCTGATGGCCGCCTGCGCGGTGGCGAACGGAGCGGAGCTGTGGACGCGAAACCGCAAGCGTTACCCCATGAAGGAAGTCTCCTTCTTCGCCTGAACCGTCAGATCGGGATCGATAAGCCGGCATCCCCGCGGCCAACTTTCGAATGGGTCCGGCGCAACCGGTTTTCTTCGCTTTTATATCGAGGGCGGATGCGAACGGCTCTCCACCGGGCCGCCAATCTCAGAAATGCCCGCGGCTGCCGTTGCTTTCCGCTGTTTGAGCCAACTTCCACGCCAAGGCGCTTCAGGGCTTTCGGAACTGCGCCCGCAGCCGGTCGGCGCGGGCATCCAGGTTGGTCAACTGCTGCAGGTCGTCGTCCGCCGATTGAATCAGGTCCTGAATCCGCGAGGTGTCCGGAATTCCCTGACGCGGGTTGTCCCGCGCGGCCTCAACCCTGGCCGACAGGGAACGCAACTCCGAGTTCAAATCCTTGTACCGCCGCGTCAGGTTGGTGAGGTAAACGTCCCGCCGGCGCTCGATCTCTTCCATCTGGCTGAAGATGTCGCGATACTGCCCCAGCTTCTCGGTGGCGGCTTTCGATTCCTGGCGGCTGTTCTGGCTGTCGAGCGTCAACTGGGTGATCCGGTCGGTGCTGGCTTTCAGCTCGTCCTGAAGGGCGCTGGCAACGCGCCCCGTGGAGGCGATCTTGTCCCGCGCATCCGCCAGATCGCCGGTCAGTTTGCCGTTCTCCTGCTGGAGCTGCTCAACGGTCGCTTCCAGCCCGGCGGCTTTCTGCTGGGTATCGGCCAGCAATTTCCTGGCCGCCTGCAACTGGTCTCGCGCCTGGCCCAACATACGGACCTGTTCGAGCCGCGCGTCGGTTGCCTCGGAGCCGTCACCCTTCCTTTTTTCAGCCGATTCCACTCCGGCCAATTGACGTTGCATGTCCGCGAGCTGCTCCTGCAAGTCTTTCAATTGCCGGTCCCGCTCGGCGACAAGCTGCTCCAGCCGCTGGTTCTCCTCCTCGGGAGTGGGACTGATGGAGACCAGCCGGCGATTCGTGGCCAATCGATACACAATCAACGAGCTGGCTCCCGCCGCGGAAATCGCGATGAGCACCGCCAACCACGCCGATACTTGCCGCTTTTTCATGGCTCGATCCTACCACCTATTTCGGTGTGCTGAACCGGTTTTTGTACGTCAGCCCGGTATCGCCCGCGTCCAGCGTCACCGTGTAGTTTCTTGGGACTAACGGCGGCAAAGCGATATCGACCGCCCACAGCGAACGGATTCTTCCGAACATGTCCGCGATTGCCGTCGGGAATTTCCTGCCGGGTGCGGCATAGCGTGCCGACGCCGCCGGTGGTCTCGGCCAACTGCAGAAGCCCGTTCTGGTAAGCGTCGTTCAATCGTTGCCGGTTCAATTCGAGATGGACGATAAAGACCGGCGCCTTGGCCGTGGCCAGGTTGTCGCTGAGACGAGAGATTTCCTCCCGGATCAGCCCTTCCGGGAAGCGCCGGCTGAGGTCGCTCGAATCACTGCGATTGACCACCGGGTTGGTATAGTCCTCCCGGTAGTTATAGATGTCACTGTCCGTGATGTAGAGAACGGCTACCCGCAAGGGCGCGTCTTCTCGACAATTCTCGGTGGCAAGCTGCTCGGCGGTTACAATCGTGGGCAGCAGGCCGGCGCGGCCGTTGATGGGTAAGTCGATGATAGCCTGGATGACTTTTTACGGTCGGGAGTCGGCTCGACCAGCGCTTTCAGCCCGTCCTGCGCGCGAAGCAATCCGGCCCAGGCATTCGGCGGCAGGTGCCGATATCTGTTCGGCGAGCGCCGTGCGCGCCTCGTCAATCAGCGCAAGGTCGCCCACCACATCCATTACGATCAACACCATCAGGCCGTCGCCGGGCCCGCCACACGCAGCACCTTCGTGGGTGTTCCCTCGATTTCCGCCTTGATCACCTTCGCGGGTCGAACTTCTGCCGGGAGGCCACCGTCCAGGCGGGAATGCGCAGAAACCGGTGCCTTCCGGGCAGCGCTCTCCTCTGGCGCCGCGAGATGGAACCGCGGAAAGCGGCGCAGAGCAAGGAAGGCAAAGTGTCGCGCGTTTCACTTAGAAACTATACCTCAATCCCAATTGAATCACCCGCCCACCCCGCGAGCCGATAATCTTGCCGGCGTTGAGATTGGGAGCGTCTTCGGTGCCGATCACCGTGTCGGGGTCGTTCCAATTCGCATGGTTGAAGAAGTTGAATGCGGAGGCGGTGAATTCCAGCGACTGTTCGGTAGTCAGCGCAAGCCGCTTGGTGAGCGAGAGATCGTGATTCTGCCGGATGGGGCCGCGCAGGGTAGGGTCCGTCGGGGATGCGTCTCCGATAGTGAAGTCCGGCGGGATGGGAGAATGCCTGCCGGGTTGAACCAGAGACTCCGGGCTGGGATCGGGGACATGCGGGTCTACGCCTGGAACCACGTTCACCCGCAGGTGGCTGACAACCTGTCCGGTATTGTTGAATTCGGCTGGAACATAAGCGGGTCGCCGGATTCCACCGAGCTCATGCCGCTGATCGACCAACCGTCCACCAGGTACCGCCGCCAATCGGAGAACGATAGCAGGGCTTTGTTTGAACCGATAGGCAGCTCGAAGACATAGCTCAATGAAAATTCGTGCGGCGCTGCGCCGGGCGTTCAGCGACCATTCGTTGCCGGCGTTGAAAAAGTCCTGGCGGCCCGAGGAATAGTCGTCGAACTGCTTCGAATACTCATAGCGCGCGTTCAACGAAAGGCCGCCGGAGAGTCTCTTTTCCAGGCGCAGATAGCCGGCATCGCGCTGATACCGGCCGAGAGGGTACATCCCGGCCAGGCTGAAACCCAGGTACTGGGGATAGGGTCGCAGCGACTGGCGAAAATCGAGATCGTTCAACTGGTCCCGGTATACCAGATCGTCGAGCGGAATGGGGTTCAGGTTGATGACCCAATCGCCGACGTCCATGTCGTGGCCGCGCTGGTCGGAAAAACCCGCCACCAGCGAGATCTGGGAGGGTAGTTGGCGCTCGACGGAGACATCCGCTTCCTGAATCACCGGGATACGCGAGGATTGATCCACCAGGTTGGCCACCGTGCCATCGGCCGCATTGGGCCGCAGGTCGGGAACCGGGTAATCGGGAGGCGGAGCACCGTCTCGCAGTTGAAAGGCGGGGCTCAACTGTTCGTTGGCTGAGGTAAAGGTCAGCGAACGGGTGAAACCTTGCGTGCCCCATTGCGTGGAGGGGAGCCCGGACTGAATAAAATTGAGCGCCCAGGATAGCCGGATCACCGTTTTCGGGTTGGCGTGTGGGCTCCAGGCCAGGCTGGCTCTGGGCTCGAGACGAATCTGGAAGGGTTGGAATGCCGACCCTCTTCCATCCCGGCCCGCAAACACCAGAGCGCCCTTCTCGCCCGTCACAGGATCGACGGCGTCGCGGTCGACCGTGGACTGGCGGTCGAACTTCTCCGTGCGCGGACTGGCCGCATCCAGGTTCACCCCCAGGTTGACCGCCAGCCCCGGCTTCAGGTCGTAACGTTCACGAGCCCGGATGCTGAAGCGCGTTTTGCGCCAGTAGGAGGGATTCGGGTTGGAACTGACCTCAGCGGATTCCGTAAGGCCCAACAGGAAACTGGCGAAAGCGTGGCCGGTGTTGACGATGCCGGGCAAACTGGTAAGGCCGTCGCTGAAGCGGTACAGGCCCACCGGAAAAGCGGGGCTGAGCACGTTTACCTGCTGCCTCGTAACCTGAGCTGACAGCCGCAGGTTGTGCTTTCCCCGTCGGATGGAGAACGAGTCGCCGATTTCGAAGGTGTTCCGAATGTCCAGCCGGAGTGGAACCACGCGCCCCATGGAAAGATACGACCCCAGGCTGAGGCGGGGAAATACGTCGCCGGAAACTCCGCCCAGGCCGAGCTGCCCCAGGAAGTTCCCTTGGTCGGAGGTATTGTTCGTCTCCGTTCTCGAAAAATCAAATGTCAAAGTGTTTACACTTTGGGGCGAGATAGAGTAGACGTGCTCCACCGAGGCACGATGGGTGACATATTCCCGGTCCGGCGATGCCGAGTCGGCGGCGTTCGGAATCAGGCGGGCGCTGCCCTCGGTGCCGTTGGACAACGAGTAGCCGACGGCGAAGCGGTTTTTCTCACCGGCGTTGTGATCGAGCTTGAGAATCACCCCGTCCGCCTGGTTGTGTTCTTTGGACACCACGAAGTAGTTGTTTTGGAAGAAAGGTCCGGCATTCGCGTTCGGGGCGGGGTAGAAATTGAGCGCGGCCAGCGCCACCGGGTCCAGCCGCGAAGTTGGAATGCGGTTGCCGGGAAACGGGTCGCGGACATATTGCAGGTTTTGCTCGGTGACGTCGCTGGAGGGATTGTAATTCGGGTTAGTACTGGTGGAGGAGGGGTCGAAAATCGGCAGCAGATTGCCGGACTGGTCGACGGTCTGGGAAAAGTCGCCGCTGCGTTCCGGCACAATCGGCACCGTCTCGAGATTCGACCTGCCCACGCCTTCCCGCACCCCCTCGTAGGAGACCGAAAAAAAGGTGCGTTCGCCGCCGTCGTAGATTTTGGGGATCCTGACAGGGCCGCTGAGGTTAAAGCCGAACTGGTTCCGTCGCAGTGGGTTCTTATAACCGACGTCGCGCTGGCGAAGCTGGTGCGGAACGGCGTCCAGGAAGTCGTTGCGGAAATTCCAGAACACCCTTCCGTGAAATCGGGCTCTCGAAGCGCTGGTGCGCGCCCCCCGGCCGCCTGCCCGGCCCAGTGTCCTCATTTCTTCCCGAAATACCTCGGCGGCACGCTGCAGTTCGCTCACGGTGCCGCGCTGGCCCGAAGGCGGCCTCTCCGTACCCCGTTGCGGGTCTTCCCCCGCGGCGCCGAGGCACAGCGAGCCGGCCGCGACGATTGCGGTCAGTGCCATGCGAAATGTACAGGATCTCACCGCTCTGCTCCGGCCTCCGCCTTCGACGTCCATTTTATCGGTCCGGCGGGGTTCCGTGCTGAGCCGGCGGATTCGGCCGCGGTTCTGGCGGCATCGCCGCGTGTTGGGCTTCCGTCTCCGCATGGATTACGCTGGGTTGCATGAAGCTCGCTCAAATCGCGGAAGCCCTCGGTTGTACCCTCCACGGCGACGGCGGCCTGGACATTACCGGAGTGGCCGGAATGGAACGTGCCGGCGCTTCGGATCTGACGTTCCTGGCCAACCCGAAGTATGCCCATAAGGTGAAGGAGACCCGAGCCGGCGCCATCCTGGTAGAAAAGCTGCCGCCGGAATTACCGATTGCCTGCCTCGTCTCCGAAAATCCATATCTGGACTTCGCGCGGGCGCTCGAGCTGTTCTATAAACCTCCCCACCGTGCGCCGGGCATTCATCCCCTGGCTGTTGTTTCCGATTCCGCCGCGGTCGGCGAGAACGCCGCCATCGGACCCTTCGTTTACGTCGGCGACAACGTGCGCATCGGCCGCAACGCGGTATTGGAGCCGGGTGTGGTGGTGTATACTGGCGCCGAGATCGGCGACGACTTCCACGCCCACTCGCACGCGGTGGTGCGGGAGTTCTGCCGTATCGGAAACCGCGTCACGCTGCAGAACGGCGTGGTGGTGGGCGGCGACGGTTTCGGCTTCGCCAAAACGGCGCGGGGCACCCATCACAAGATCGTGCAGTCGGGCGTCACGGTCATCGAGGACGACGTCGAGATACAGACGCTCACCTCGGTGGATCGCGCAACCGTGGGAGAGACGCGGGTGAAGCGCGGCGCAAAGATCGACAGCCTGGTACAGGTAGGCCACGCTTCGGTCGTCGGCGAAGACAACATTATTTGCGCCCAGGCGGGCTTGGCCGGCAGTTCGGTGCTCGGCAGGAATGTGCTGCTGGCCGGCCAGGTCGGTGTGTCCGGACATCTCACCATTCACGACAACAGCATCGTTTACGCGCAGTCGGGCGTGGGCGGCGACGTCGAGCCGGGCGGCGTCATCTCCGGCTCGCCGGCCTTCGACGCCCGTACCTGGCGGCGCGCGGTGACGGCGTTCCCCCGTCTGCCGGAGCTCGTGAAGACGGTGCGACAATTGGAGCTGCGCTTGGAAAAACTGGAAGCAGCCCAGCAAGGAGACAACCCCGGGAATGACTGAGCAACCGGCCGAAAGGCGCAGCCCGCGTGCATATAAGAACGAGAAGTTCCTCGACAGCGGAGCGGCGCGCTCGCTACGAATTCTTTCCGAATATCTCGAGCCGCTCGACCGCTTCCGCCGGGAGAAGATTCACGACACCATCGTGTTTTTCGGCTCGGCGCGCATCCGCGAAGGCCACCCGGTGATGGGCCGCTATTACGACGAGGCGCGCGAGCTGGGCCGGCTGCTCACCGAATGGTCGGACAACCTGGCCAATTCCCACCGGCGCTTTGTAATCTGTACCGGCGGCGGGCCCGGCATCATGGAGGCCGCCAACCGGGGCGCCGAAGACGCCGGCGGAAAGACCATCGGGCTGAACATCGGGCTGCCGTTCGAGCAGTGGCCGAACCCGTATATCACGCCCGAGCTGAGCTTCGAGTTCCACTACTTTTTCATGCGCAAGTTCTGGTTCGCCTACCTGGCGAAAGCCATGGTGGTTTTCCCGGGCGGCTTCGGCACGCTGGACGAGCTGGTGGAGCTTCTCACCCTGGCGCAGACGCAGAAGCTCGAAAAGAAGATTGTCATCCTGCTTTACGGGACATCGTTCTGGAAAGAGATACTCAACTTCGACGCTCTGGTGCGTTACGGCGTGATCGGTGAAGACGATCTCGATCTGTTCGGTTTCGCGGACGATCCCGCCTCGGCCATGAAGTACGTGCAGGACGGATTGACGCACTATTATCTGCAGCCGGGCGTCGAGGTGCCGGAGTGGGAGCAGGAGCTGCCGGCCATCTCCCGTTCCCGGCCTTAAGATCGCACTATTCAGTACCCTTTTCCGCGCCCCGGCATTCGCGGTACGCTGAAAAGCTGCATTGAGCCGGCAAAGTCCTCAGCCGGCCCGACGGCGAAAAGCGGCGCCGTACGCTGCACCGCATCCAATCAGTTTGAAGGGACAGGAATTCGCCTTGAACGCCGGTAATTCACCGTTCGAGCGGGCAGTTCGAACCTACCGCGGGGCGCGCCGCGCGGACAAGGTATTTCTGCTGCTTTTCCTTTCCTGCTTCCTGCTCCAGTTCCTCGGCGGCGGCGCCTTTCTCGCCGGCCGGGCGGGCATGCTGGTTACCGGCTTCGCGCTGCTTTTCCGGCTGGGGTTGTACGCCTTGCGGCGGGCCATCTGGCGGCTGAGAAACCGCCTGATTGTGGCCTACATTTTCATCGCGGTGGTGCCGGTAATGCTGGTGGTGATTCTGGCGCAGACCGCCGCCTGGGTGCTGGCCGGGCAAATTGGCACGTACCTCATCCACAGCGAATACGAACGTCGCCTGGACGAACTGGACCGCGCGGCGAAATCGCTGTCGCGGGTGCCGCGGCCGCTTTGGCCGGAGGTGGCCCAAAGAATCGTCTCCAACCTGGAGCGAGACCTGCCCGGCGTACGCCTGGAACTGAGCAGCCCGAAGGGCGGCGACTTGAAGTTCCCCGTTACCAGCTTCGACCTGCAGTCCGACAAAAAGTGGGACAATGCTTCCGGCCTGATGGTGAAAGCCCGGCGGTTCTATCTGTGGGCACACTACCAGGAAGGCGACAACCAAGCCACCATCATCGCGCCGATAACACAGTCGTTTTTGAACTCTCTGGCGCCCGGCGTCGGCAAAATCACGCTGGGGGGATTCACCGATGAACGAACGCCGGCGGGAAGCTGGGTGGCGGGCGCCAAGCAGGTCGAATCGCCGAGCGACACCGACCCGAATGTGGTAGCGCAGAACGAGGTGCCGCGGCCGGCGAACTTCTTCGACCTGACGGTCACCTGGGGCAGCCGCCTGCCTTCCTACGTGTGGGAATACCCGGGCCAGCAGGGAAGCGCAATTCTGGGCATGACCAGCCGCATTTACAGTGTCTTCAACGTCGTCTTCAGCAAGAGCCGCGTCATCGATCAGGGCCTGCTGCTGACGTTCCTGTTGATGGTGAGCATCGCTTTCCTGGTGGTGGAGATGGTGTCGCTGGTGATCGGCGTTTCGATCACCAAGACGATTACGTCCTCGGTCCACTCCTTGTATGAAGGAACGCAAAGAGTGACGGAAGGCGATTTCACGCACCGCATCGAAGTGCGCGGGAAGGACCAACTGGCGGAGCTGGCAAAGTCGTTCAACCTGATGACCGGAAACCTGGAGCGGCTGCTGAGCGTCGAGAAGGAGCGCGAGCGGCTTCAGACGGAGCTCGAAATCGCCCGCGAGGTGCAGACCCAGCTTCACCCGCACAAAGTGCCCGATCTGCGAACGCTCTCTCTGACGGCCATGTGCGACCCGGCGCGCATGGTATCCGGCGACTATTACGATTACCAGTCGCTCGGTTCCCACCATGCCGCCATCGCCATCGGCGACGTGGCCGGCAAGGGCATTTCGGCCGCGCTGCTGATGGCCACCGTACAGTCGTCGCTGCGCACGCAGTTGCGATTCTCGGTGGAGGCGGCCGCCAGCGGGGACGGCGCCCTCCGCCCTCCCTCGACCGCGGAGCTGGTGTCGCAGCTCAACCAGCAGCTTTTCGCCTCGACGTCGATGGAGAAGTACGCCACCTTCTGCATTGGGATCTACGACGAAAAATCGGGGCTGCTCACCTACACCAACGCCGGCCACCTTCCGCCCATCCTGATTCGGGAGGGCGAGGCCTCGCTTCTCGACGTCAACGGCATGGTGGTGGGCGCTTTCCCGTTTGCGCAATACGGCCAGAGTACGGTGACACTACAGAGCGGCGATTTGCTGGTGATGTATACCGACGGAATCACCGAGCCGGAGAACGAGTATGGCGAAATGTTCGCAGAAGAGCGCCTGATCCGCGTCCTTACCCGGCACTTCCACCGGCCCGAAAAAGAGATTCTCCGCGCGGTGCTCGACGCGGTGCGCGAATGGACCGGGTCGCCCGAACTGCAGGACGACATGACTTTGATGCTGGCGCGGAGGCTGTAAGGGCAAGCCATGGGCCGCATTATCCGCCGCATTCTGCTCATCGGGGTCGCCATGATGGTGATCATCGTCGCCGGGGCGGTGGGGTTTGTGGTTATCGAGCATTACCCGCCGCTGGACGCCTTTTACATGGCCCTCACCACCGTCACGTCGGTGGGCTACGGCGAGATCCATCCGTTAAGCCCGAAAGGGCGCATCTTTAACTCGTTCCTGATCTTTTTTGGCGTCTGCACCATCTTTCTCTCGGTGGGAGTGATGACCGAGGCTATCATTGAATTGCAGCTTGGTAATTTCTTTCAACAACGCCGGACCCGACGCATGATCGACAAGCTGAAAGACCATTTCATCGTTTGCGGCTTCGGGCGCGTCGGACGCGGCGCCGCCCTGGAAATCCAGAAATCCGGCCGGCCGGTTCTGGTGGTGGACCAAAGACCAGACCGAGTGGAAGACGCCACCCGCGCCGGCCTGCTGGCCATGGCCGGAGACTCCACCCGCGACGAAATCCTCCGCCTGGCGGGCATCGAGCGGGCCCGCGGGGTGGTCACCGCGCTCTCGACCGATGCCGATAACCTGTTCGTCGTGTTGTCCTCGAAGACGCTGAATCCCAAGGTGACGGTGGCGTCCCGGGCGGCCGAGGAAGAGGCCGAAAAGAAGCTCGTGCTGGCGGGCGCCGATTCCGTTTATGCGCCCTACGTGCGCACCGGTGCGCACCTGGCGCAGACACTGCTGCGGCCGCACGTGACGCAATTCCTCGATTTTGCCGCCGCCGACACCGGCCTGGACGTTCACATCGAGCAGGTGCGAATCTCCGAAAAATCCGCGATCGTGAATAAATCGCTGATCGAGGTGAACATGCGGCGCCAGACAGGCGTCGTCGTGCTGGCCATCCGCAGCGCCAGCGGAGAAATGCTCTTCAATCCGCCGGCCGACGCCGTATTAAAGAGCGGAGACTATTTAATTGTCATGGGCCAATCGGAAAATCTCCGGCGCCTGGAGGGAATTTTGGAATAGCCTATGCTGAAAGTTCTCACCGCCGACCAGATGCGCCAGGTGGACCGGCGCAGCATGGAGCTCGGCATTCCGGGCATTGTGCTGATGGAAAACGCCGGCCACCGCGTCACCGAGTTACTTGCCGAGAAATTCTCCCCGCTATCCCGCCAGCGTGTTGTGGTGCTGTGCGGCAAGGGAAATAACGGCGGCGACGGAATGGTTGTCGCGCGGCAGTTGTTTACCCGTTTCCGGCCGCTGGCGTTGCACGTGGTATTGGCCGCCGATCCGGCCGAATTGAAGGGCGACGCCGCCGCGAACTATCACATGCTGGTAGCGTGCGGGTGCGCGGTGTCGCCTGAAATCACCGTCGAGATGCGCCTGGCTACGGTGGTGGTGGACGCGCTGCTGGGCACCGGCTTGAGCGGCGCGGCGCATGGCCGGATGGCGGAGTTGATCGGCGAAATCAACGACGGTTTTCCGCTGGCGCGCGTGGTGGCGGTGGATATCCCCTCCGGGATGCAGAGCGACACGGCCGACAGCGAGGGCGAGATCGCCCGCGCCGATTACACCGTCACCTTCACGGCGCCGAAGGTGTGTCACGCCGTGCCGCCGAATTGCGATTGCTGCGGCGAGTTGCGGATCGGCGCCATCGGCAGCCCGGCGTCGCTCTACGAGAACGATCCCGCCGTGTCGCTCAGCCTGCTCGAGCGGCGCGATTTTGCCCACCTGTTCGCGGGTCGCCCGCGGGGAGCGCACAAGGGTAGCTTCGGACACGTTCTCATCGTGGGCGGTTCAACAGGCAAGACCGGGGCCGCGGCGATGGCCGGGCTGGCGGCGCTGCGCGCCGGAGCCGGGCTGGTTACGGTGGCTTCGGCCGCCTCCGCCATTGCCTCCATCGCCGCCTACGCGCCGGAGATGATGACCGAACCCCTGGCGGAAACCGATTCCGGCGGCATTTCAGCCGACTCGCTCGCGCCCGGCTGCTTCGATTCTCTCGTCAGGGGTAAAACCGTTGTCGGGCTTGGCCCGGGCATCGGGGCCGGTGACGAGACTTTCGAATTCGTGCGGCGTGTATTCGCCGAATGTGATTTGCCGCTGGTGGTGGACGCCGATGGGTTAAACGCGTTGGCGGGCACGGATTTCGGAGGCGCCGGCCGGGTAAGGGTTTTGACTCCGCATCCCGGAGAAATGGCCCGTCTGGCGGAGGTTTCCACCGCTCATGTGCAGGCCCACCGGATCGAATGCGCCCGTGCGCTGGCCACCGAGCGGCGTGTCACGGTGGTGCTGAAAGGACAACACACGCTTCTGGCGTTTCCGGATGGCCGCGTGTGGATCAACGACACCGGCACGCCGGCGATGGCCACCGGAGGCTCGGGAGATATTCTTACCGGACTGATCGCCGGGCTTTTCGCACAGTTTCCGAAGCAGCCCGAACTGGCTGTGGCCGCCGCCGTGTGGTTGCACGGGAAGGCCGGCGAAATCGCCGCCGGGCACCAAACCGAGCAGGCCGTGATCGCCACCGACATTCTCCGATATCTGCCGGACGCCATCCGCGCCGTGCGCGCCTGACAAATTCGCCCATGCAGGAGATCATGATCTGGGAAACCACCTCCGAGGACGAAACCATCGCTGTCGGCCGAACCATCGCCGGCATCGTCGGCGGCAATGCCCTGGTGCTGCTGACCGGCGATCTCGGCGCGGGAAAGACTACGTTGGCCAAAGGAATCGTCAACGGGCTGAACGGCACCCATCCGGAGGAAGTCTCGAGCCCCACCTATACGCTGATTCACGAATACGGAGAGAACCCCACCGTCTACCACGTCGACCTATATCGCCTGGAGGACGATCGCGAGGTGGATACGTTGGGGCTGGACGAACTGTTCGGCCGCCCCGCGGCAGTCCTGATTGAATGGGGCGAGCGTTTCCCGCGCCTGCTACCGGCGGAACGATGGGAGGTTTCCCTGGCGTATCAGGAAACCGGTTCCGGAGAGGGCGTGGAACGCCGTGAAATCCGGCTAAGAAAAAACAGTGCACCGGCATAACGACACGCGTGAAACCGTTACCGCGGTGCGAACCGGAGTATAGAAACCAGGCACTGGGCGACCATCCACATCAGGAATTTCACGAAACGTTCAACTCCATGGGCTAAGGGCGCCGACGCTGGCACAACGCGACAATCCGAAGTAGCCGGCCGGGGCAGGATACACGGCAAAGGGGCAAGGACAGTATGCCGCCGTGGCATGCGGAAAATTCACATACCGAGGGCAGAAATTTCATCGCTGGCTTAGGTGTTCTTACCCAAGAGGACTTATTGATCGGCCGGGGCAAGAAGCATTAGAACGACTAAGTCATTTAGTATGAATCGAAATCTGCCCTAAGATTTCTCCTGGCACCCAGCGTGCTGGGCCTTCCTCGACGTTCCGCCGTTAAAAGTGGTAGTCTTTCGCCTCCGTCGAAATCTGGAATGCCTTCGGCGGGTGAGTTCAGCCTGGATTAGCGCCAAATTGATGTTTGAAAGGAGTTGGCCCTCGGCGGAGGGGCAATTGAGGATGGGTGCCGTAGCAGGGGGAGCACTGTACTTTTTTGGACACTCCCGGGCGCGCTACTGGTACGTCTTTGTCATTGTTCTGATGGCTCCGCGAATGGTGCGTGCGCAGATTTCTCCGGGTCGCCTGTCGCGCGCGCACCAGGATCTGGACAGTCCCTTGAAGTGCGGCAACTGTCACTCCTTCGGTTCCGAGAAGCCTGCTCTCCGGTGCCTGCACTGTCACGAGGAGATCGCGGAACGGCTGCGAGCAAAGCGGGGCTACCACGCGATAGCGATGAACGGCGGCACCGGGGAGGCGGCGTGCGGGCGGTGCCACCCCGAGCACGGCGGTGTGGGCTTCCACCTGGTTGACCCGAACTTTGCCAAGACGAATTTCGACCATAACAGGCTGGGCTTTGCGCTCGAAGGCAAGCACGCCGCGCTGAAGTGCAGCGGCTGCCACCAGCCGAAATTTATCCCCTCATTTAATCGCGCGGGCATCAAGAAGACGAATCTCGCCGAAACATACCTGGGACTGGATTCTTCCTGCGTTTCCTGCCACCAGGATGTGCACGAAGGAACGCTTGGCGGCGATTGCGCAAAGTGCCACGACTTCGAGCAATGGAAACCGGCGTCACGGTTCAACCACGCATCGACGGATTATCCGCTTACCGGGCGGCACGCGGCTGTCGCCTGCGAGAAGTGCCACATTCCGGAGCCGGCGAAGCCAGTGGCATTGAAGCTCCGGCAGATGGCGTTCGCCGATTGTTCCTCCTGCCACAAAGACCCGCACGGAGGAGCCTTCGAAGCGCGGTGCAGCTCATGCCACTCCACCGCGGGTTGGCGCCAACTGAGCCCCAGCGAATCGTTCCGCCACGACAAGACGAAATTTCCGTTGCGCGGCAAGCACGCCTCGCTGGCCTGCAACGCCTGCCATAAGACCACCGACTTCTCCGCACCGGTGGCGCATCAGCGCTGCATGGATTGCCACCAGGACGCCCATCGAGGCCAGTTTGAGGCGTCCGCCGGCGGCGGCGATTGCGGCGCCTGCCACAATGAGACGGCCTTCGCGCCATCCACGTTTACCGTGCAGTCTCATCGCCGGACCGCCTTTCCGCTTAACGGGAAGCACGCGCAGGTGGAGTGCGCCAAGTGCCACCCGGGCGCCAGGGCAGAACGTAATTTTCATCCCGCTTACGGTCGCTGCCTGGACTGTCACAAGGACGCCCACCAGGGCCAATTCGCCGGTACGCGCTGGGGCAACCGCTGCGAAAGTTGTCACACGGAAAACGCCTTTCGGCCTGCGAACTACGGCCTGGCGCAACATCGCGAATCGGGATTCCCGCTTTCCGGAGCGCACGCCGCCGTGGCCTGCCGGGATTGCCATCTGGGAGAGGCCCAGGCCGAGAACGAACCCTGGCGGTTTCACTTCGCTTCGCGCGCCTGCGACGCCTGCCACCGCGATCCACATGGGTTCCAGACCGATCTCAACGGCCGCCAGGGGCGGGAATGCGACGCCTGTCACACAACTAGCGGGTGGAAGGGTACCGTGCCCTTCGATCATGACTCCACCAGGTTTCCTCTGCGGGGAGCACACCGGACTGCCGGCTGCATGGACTGCCATAAGCCAAAGCTGCAAGCCGCCGGCATCCGCGCCATCGTCTTTGCCGACGCTCCGGTCGCCTGCCGGGCCTGTCATGAAGACCCGCACGGCGGGCAGTTTCACAGGCCGGGCCAGGACCCCGATTGCTCGGTGTGCCACGCTCCAGCGCGGTGGAAACCGTCGCTGTTCGACCACGAACGCAGCGGCTTTAAACTGGCCGGGGCGCACCTGGGTGTTGCCTGCCGTCTGTGCCACCAGCACACAGAGACCTGGCAAGGACGCCAGGTACTGGTTTACGCGAAGACGCCGCGGAGGTGCGCCGAATGCCACAAATAGTGCATCGCGCTCTCGCGGGGGTGCTGACGTGCGGGTGTCTGGCCGCCGCTCTCTTTGCTCAACAATCCGTGCGCGGGCGCATTCGCAATCCGCACGGGTCGCTGCGCATGAGTTGCGAGAACTGCCATAGCGTCACTGCCTGGACGCCGCTGCGGGCGAAGATCGAATTCGACCACAACACCAACACCGGATACCCGTTGAAAGGCATGCACCAGAAGGTGGCCTGCCGCGCGTGCCACAGCGACCTGAGCTTCAGCAACACCAGCCGCCAGTGCGCCACCTGCCATGCCGATTTCCATCGCCGACAACAGGGAGCGGCCTGCGAGAACTGCCACACGGTGGCCGGCTGGACTGTTAATACCGCCGCGATTCAACAGCACATGAATCGCTTCCCGCTGCTCGGCGCGCACTCGACCGCGGCCTGCGAGTCGTGCCACACCGGAGGCGCGACGGCCGTCTACCAGGGGCTCTCCACAAGCTGCATTTCGTGCCACGCAAGGTCGTTCGAACAGGCGCGCGACCCCGATCATCGGACAGCCGGGTTTACCACGAACTGCGACCAGTGCCACGGCTTCGATCGCTGGCAAGGCGCGCGTTTCGACCACGCCGCTTTCACCGGGTTTCCTCTCTCCGGAAGCCACGCCACCCTGGATTGCGCAGCCTGCCACCTGGGGGGAAACTTCAAAGGCACTTCGGCGAACTGCATCTCATGCCACCAGAGCGATTTCAACGGCACCACCGACCCGGCGCACGCCGCGGCGGGTTTCCCGACGGACTGTTCGTTGTGCCATTCGACGCAGTCCTGGACCGGCGCCAGGTTCGACCATACTTCCTTCACGGGCTTCGAACTTACCGGCGCGCACACTACCCTGGCCTGTGTTTCCTGCCATCCGGCGGGCGTATTCAAGGGAGTGTCGCGGCAGTGCTCCGGCTGTCACATGGCCAATTTTGAAGCCACCACGAACCCCGACCACCGTAAAGCGGGCTTCGCGACGAGTTGCGATTCCTGTCACACCACGGTCACCTGGAGCAACGCGAAGTTCGACCACAACCAGAGCCGATTTCCGCTAACCGGAGCCCACGCATCGGTGCAGTGCGAAAGCTGCCACACAGGCGGGCAGTTCACCGGCACCCCAACCGAGTGCTTCGATTGTCACAAGCCGGATTACGCTGGCGCGATGAGCCCGCCGCACGCAACATCGGGTTTCCCCACCAACTGCGCCATGTGTCACACAACCACCGCGTGGCAAGGAGCTTCGTTCGATCACAACTCGGGGACCCAGTTCCCGCTAACCGGGGCACATGTCAGCCTGCAGTGCGGCCAGTGCCACCTGAACAATGTATTCAAAGGCACGTCGACCGACTGCGCGGGCTGCCACATGGCGCAGTTCAACGACGCCAAGAATCCCAACCACGTGGCGGCCGGGTTCCCCACCAACTGTGAGACGTGCCATACAACCGTCCAGTGGCAGGGAGCCAAGTTCGATCACAACACGGCCACGCGGTTCCCGCTAACCGGGGCGCACGTCACCCTGCAGTGCGGCCAGTGCCATGTAAACAACGTTTTCAAAGGCACCTCGACCGACTGCGCGGGATGCCACATGGCGCAGTTCAACGACGCCAAGAATCCCGATCACGTGGCGGCCGGGTTCCCCACCTCCTGCGCGACGTGCCACACCACCGTCCAATGGCAAGGGGCCAAGTTCGATCACAACACGGCCACGCAGTTCCCGCTGACCGGGGCGCACGTGACTGTTCTTTGCAGCCAGTGCCACGTAAACAACGTCTTCCGGGGAACCGCCAAGGACTGCATTGGCTGTCATCTATCGGACTACAACGGCACGACGAATCCGAACCATGCCTCCGCTGGGTTTTCGACCAACTGCTCCGTTTGCCACACGACGATACAGTGGAAAGGGGCCGTATTCGACCACAGTCGTACGCGCTTCCCCCTTACCGGCGCACACCTGGGGACAGACTGCCAGCAGTGTCACGTAAACAATCGGTATACCGGAACGCCGCTCGAATGCGGCGCCTGTCACATCGCCGACTATAACCAGGCGAAAAATCCGGCTCACGCGGCAGCCGGCTTCCCCACAACCTGCGAGACGTGCCACACCACCTCGCAATGGCAGGGTGCGACCTTCAATCACAACACCGCGACGCAGTTTGCGCTAACCGGAGCGCACACGACGGTGGCGTGCAATCAGTGCCACGTGAACAACGTCTTCCAGGGCACGCCAACCAACTGCGTAGGCTGCCATCTGCCGGATTACAACGCGGCGAAGAACCCGAACCACGTGGCCGCCGGATTTCCTACCGCGTGCGAGACGTGCCACACAACAGCGCAGTGGCAGGGTGCGACATTCAACCACAACACGGCGACGAAGTTCGCATTGACCGGGGCGCACACGACGGTGGCGTGCAATCAGTGCCACGTGAACAACGTCTTCAAGGGCACGCCGGCCAACTGCGTCGGCTGCCATCTGCCGGATTACAACGCCACCAAGAGCCCCAACCACGCAGCCGCCGGCTTTTCCACCGGATGTGAATCCTGCCACACCACTGCCACGTGGCAAAGTGCGACGTTCAACCACAACACCGCCACCCAGTTTCCGCTGACAGGCGCGCACGTCAACGTTTCGTGCCAGAACTGCCACGTCAACAACGTGTTCAAAGGCACAACCACTCAGTGCAGCGGATGCCACCTGGTCGATTACCAGAAGACAACCAACCCCAATCACGCCGCGGCCGGCTTCCCGCAGGATTGCGCCGTTTGCCACAACACGACGCAATGGCAGGGAGCGGTCTTCAATCACAACACGGCGACGGCGTTCCCCCTCACCGGTCAACACACCACACTCACCTGCACGCAGTGCCACGTCAACAACGTCTTCAAGGGAACGCCGACGGCCTGTTCGGGGTGCCACCTCTCGCAGTACAACGCCACCACAAACCCGAATCACTCCGCCGCCGGTTTCCCCACCGATTGTTCGCTGTGCCACACAACCAGCGGGTGGAACTCGGCCACGTTCAACCACAACACCGCAACCTCGTTCCCACTGAGCGGCCGCCACACCACGGTGGCCTGTTCGCAGTGCCACGTGAACAACGTCTTTAAGGGAACACCGACGGCCTGCGCCGGCTGCCACATCTCCCAGTACAACTCGACCAACAACCCAAACCACGCCGCTGCCGGTTTCCCCACCGACTGCTCTTTGTGCCACACAACCAGCGGATGGGATGGAGCTTCGTTCAACCATTCGCAGACCAAATTCCCGCTCACCGGTGCGCACACATCGGTAACCTGCGGCCAGTGCCATGTAAACAACCAGTTCGTCGGTCTCAGCACCGACTGCGTTTCCTGCCACCTGGCCGACTACAACCAGACCTCGAATCCGAACCACTCCTCCGCCGGCTTCCCGCAACAGTGCAACCTCTGCCACAACACTACCCAGTGGCAAGGCGCCGTGTTCGACCACTCGACCACCGGGTTCCCGCTCACCGGCGCCCACACCTCCGTGCAATGCGCCAACTGCCACGTGGGCGGCAAGTATGCCGGAACGCCCACCGACTGTTACTCCTGCCATCGCACGGAGTATCAATCGGTAACGAATCCAAACCACGTGGCGGCCGGATTTCCGAAACCTGTGCGACGTGCCATACCACCACCACCTGGAGCGGAGCGACTTTCACACATGCCAGTTCCCCATTTACTCCGGGACCCACAACGGCAGGTGGACCACCTGTAATGACTGTCACACCAATCCGGCCAACTATGCCGTGTTTTCCTGCATCAACTGCCACGCGCATCGAAAAGGCGTCGACGGACGGTCAGCACCGAAGTGTCCGCAATTACGTCTACAACGCCATAATTGTTACTCGTGCCACCCGACGGGGAGAGGAGATTGATGCCATGACACGTGCCTGTGTTGGCAATCTTCTCTTCATGCTGGCGGCGGCAACCGTCGCCTCGGCCCAAACGCCGGTTTCGCAAACCACTTTTCACGTTCGGCAAGTGGCGGCTGGCTCGGTATACCTCGATGCGGGCAGCACGGCCGGACTGGCGGAAGGCATGACGCTCACGGTAAAGCGGTTGCCGCCGGGAGAGGCGCTGGTGAACGCCAAAGCAGTGGCGGAAATCGTGGTGGCGGCGGTGGCGCGCAACTCGGCGCTGTGCGATGTCAGTCCGGGCGGCCAGCCGATCCAGGAAGGCGACTTGGCCGAACTCTCGGCTTCCGACGCCCAGTTGGTCGAGATGTTGCGCACGTCCGGCTCGCAGCACGGCTATGCGCAAATTGTCTCCTTCACCGGCGACGAAGACCCGATTGAAGACGAGCTTCGGGCCGCCGTTCCGCGGCCTCCCCTGCCGGAAGTGAATCGCCTGCGAGGCCGGGTTCTGTTCGACTACGGGGGCCTTCAAGACCATGCTTCCGGCGGAACCAATCTCCAGCAGGTAGGGTTGGCGGTGCGCGCCGATATGACGCGACTGGGCGGCTCGTATTGGAACCTCAGCGGTTATTGGCGGGGAAGAATCAACACCCGCTCGGGTGCTCCCCAGACCCAGTCGCTGCTCGACCTGATGAACCGCACCTACCACCTTTCGCTCTACTACAACAACCCGCGGTCGCGAAACACGTTCGGCTTCGGGAGGCTGTTGGTGCCCTGGGCCTCCAGCTTGAGCACGATCGATGGAGGCTACTACGCCCGGCGCCTGAAGGGCGGCTGGGTGGGCGGCGCATTTGCAGGAACGACGCCCGACCCCACCGCCTGGAACTACGACCCGAATCGTCAGATTGCCGGGGTGTTCACCAGCGTCGAAAAGGGCCGCTTCGACAACTGGCGCTACACCGGAACCGTGGGCGTGGCCCTCACTCGCATCCATTGGCGGCCGGAGCGGGAATACCTGTTTCTGGAAAACGCCGTCTTTTACCGCTCGGTGTTTTCGGTGTTCCACAATGTCGAGATCGATCGGCTGAAGCAGGGGCGGCTGGGAACTCCGCAATCCGAGGTGCGGCCCAGCCGTAGCTTCCTCACGGTGCGGTTCCAGCCCTCCGAGCGCATTTCGTTCGACCTTACGCACAATTACTTTCGCTGGGTACCGTCGTTCGACAGCCGCCTGGTCGGAACGGGCCTGGTGGACCAGTTGCTCTTCCAGGGGCTGAGCGGCGGCTTTCGCCTGATGCTGACTAAACAACTGGGCGTTTCGGCGACTCTTGGCCGCGACAGCAAGAATGGAGACGCCAAGCCTTCGTGGAACCGCATGTACGGGGTGACCTGGCGGCGGATCCCCTGGGTGGCAATGCGCGCCGACGCGCGCTACGCGCGATTCGACAGCAGCTTCGGCAGTGGCACCTACTCGTCGGTGGACCTGTCGCGCGAGATGGCCGAAAACTTCCGGGTTGAATTGCAGGCCGGGCGCCAGGATGTGCGTTCCGGCCTGTCGAGCCAGTCACGCGCCTGGTTTGGCAACTGCCAGTTGCAATATCTGGTAGGGACGCACTACATCCTCGGCGGAGGGCTCATACTGTACCGGGGCAATGTCGAGGATTACAACCAGTATTTTCTTACTCTCGGGTATCGTTTCGGACGATGAAAAGGAGGGCTTCACGATGAGTAGGTGGCGGCGGCAGGTGGCGACGGCCTGCATCTTCTGCGGCCTGGCTGCTCAGGCCGCGCCCGCACCGGCGGGGTTGGAGCAGTTACTGGGGAAGGCGGCGAAACAGATGGAAACGTTTCGCGCCGGAGCGACATCCGTTACTTGTACGGAGCGGGTGCGGCAAGAGAAGCTGGGCCCCAAGGGAAAAGTGGAGTCCGCGCGGCAGCAGAGCGATAGCTTCGTTTTGCTGGTCGAATTGTCGGGCGACCGGATGGTTGTCGAGGAGACGCGCGCACCGCTGGGAGGCGAGTCGAAGCAACCCGCTCAACCTTTGCTTCTGACTAACGGGTTCTCGACGCTAAACCTGATTTTCCATTCTTACTACCAGGGGAGTTTCGAGTTTCGTGAAGAAGTGGCGCCGGCAGCGACCGGCGAAGGCTTAAGAATGGTGGAGTTTCGACACCTGGGCGGTACCCGGTCGCCTTCCGCGCTGGAGTTGAAAGGAAAGGAGTACCCCCTCTCGTGGCGCGGAACCGCGTGGCTTGATAGCTCCAGCGGCGCGGTGACGCGAATGCACGCAGAGCTTGCCGAACCGATGCCGGACTTGGGGTTGGAATCGCTCGAAGCAACTGTGGTTTATGAGCCGGTGGAGTTTCGCGCTCCTCGGCAGACGGCCTGGCTTCCAAAATCGATCACGGTGGAGGCCCGGACGCGGCGCCAGCACTGGCGCAATTTTCTGGAGTACTCCGGCTACCGCCGTTTCAACGTCACCACTCAGGTGGAGATGGCGGACCCGGTAGCGCAGCCGAAGCGGAACGGCAATGAACCTGACCGGAAGAACCCTTGAAGCGCCCGCCAGACCGTCGGCGGCAGCGCCGGCGCGGTTTCGGATGGAGAGAGTGTGCCTGCTAACCGGGCTGGCGGCCCTGTCCCTCCTTGCCGGCTGGATGCTGTGGTTCGGCTTCGATTATTACCTGTTGGCACAGCCGCTGCGGATGCGGCATCCGCTTCACGCGGTGCTGAAGCCCGGCGGCACCATTGGCCTGCGGCTGGGCATCACCGGGTTCGCGCTGTTCGTGTTTCTTTACCTCTATGCCGCACGCAAACGATGGGCTGGCATGTCCCGGTTCGGCAAGACCAAAACGTGGCTGAATTTTCACGTGCTGGCCGGGATCGCAGCGCCGGTGCTCATCACCTTTCATTCGTCATTCAAATTTCAGGGAATCGCCGGGGTTGCCTACTGGATCATGCTCGCGGTGATGCTTAGCGGCATCGCGGGCCGCTATCTCTACGCGCAGATTCCACGCAGCTTGAGCGCCGCTGAGCTGTCGTTCCAGGAGTTGGAGCAGGCGGGGGAAGCGCTGGCCGCGAAACTGGAGGCCCAACAGGTGTTCAGCGCCGAAGAGCTGCGTCCGTTGCTCGAGGTGCCCAGCCGCGTCGAAGTGAAAACCCTTCCTTTGGCCGCGCTGTTTCTCACCATGTTGAAGCTCGACCTGGCACGGCCGCTGCGCGTGGCGGCGCTCAGAAGGTCGAAACTCGGCGGTCTGGGGCTGGTACGTTCGGCCTTCGGGTTCCTGTCATCCGGTCGGGAGGCGCTCGAGGATGTAATTCACGCCGCACGCCGCCAAAGCTGGCTAATGGCCAAGATTGTCTTTCTCGAGCGTGCGCAGCAGATCTTTCATCTCTGGCACGTAGTGCACCGCCCTTTCAGCTACTCGTTCGCGGTGCTGATTGTGGTCCATATTTCGATCGTGGTCCTGATGGGCTACTACTGAGCTGGGACGAGCATGGAAACCTTGGTTGCATTTCTGATCGGGTTTGCGATTACGCTGTTCTTCGTCCGCCACTACATGCGAGGACTGCGGCTGCCGGGTGAGGCGGCGCCAGCCCCGGCTTCGGCACGGCCCTGCCCGCGTTGCGACAAGCCCGTCATCTCGGGGTCGGGATTCTGTCCGCATTGCGGAGCACCGATGGCGTTGTGGAACGTGCATCACGCCGAAGTGCAGACGGGCGGAGCTGAGCCGGGCGAGCCGGGCCAGCCTCGACCGGTGATCAACGCCACCCTGTGTATTGGCTGCGGCAGTTGCGTTGACGCCTGTCCCGAAACGGGTACCCTGGCGTTGGCCGGCGGCAAAGCCATTCTGGCGGAGCCGGCCCGCTGCAAAGGGCACTCGAAGTGCGTCGAAGTGTGCCCCACATCGGCCATCACGCTGGCAATCGGAAACGTGCTGCAGACGTTGCGCGTGCCGCTGGTCAGCGAGAACTTCGAAACCAGCGTGCCCGGCCTGTTCATCGCCGGCGAACTGGGCGGCATGGGGCTCATCAAGACCGCGATCAACGAAGGCCGCCTGGCGGCCGAGCAGGTGCGGCGGCGGTTGGAAGCGGACGGCATCCAGCGAGAGCCCAAGGGCCACCATGACTCCGTGGCCGTGGCTGCGGAAGACCCCGGGCCATACGACGTAGCCATCGTCGGCGCCGGCCCGGCGGGCCTAAGCACCTCTCTGGCAGCCGAACAGTATGGCCTCCGCTACATTACCCTCGAACAGGGCGAGATTGCCGCCACCATCCGCAACTATCCCCGCCACAAGTTCCTGATGGCCGAGCCGATCGAAATGCCGCTGTATGGCAGCCTGTACGTTGCCGACAGCACCAAGGAGTCTTTGCTCTCGGTGTGGGAGTCCATCATCGCCAACACCGGCGTAGTGATTCACACCAACGAAAAAGTCGAGGCCATCCGGCGCGACAGCGCGAACAACGTGTTCCAATTGACCACGCCGAAAGGCGGCTACCGCGCGCGCTATGTCGTGCTGGCGCTCGGCAAACGCGGCACGCCGCGCCGGTTGGGCGTTCCCGGCGAGGAGTTGTCTAAGGTGGCCTACCGGCTGATCGAAGCCGGCGATTACGAGAACAAGGACATCCTGGTGGCTGGCGGCGGCGATTCGGCGCTCGAAGCGGCGCTGGCGGTCAGCAAAGCAGGACGAAACCGCGTCACCCTTTCCTACCGGGGCGAGAGCTTCGA
Source organism: Bryobacterales bacterium (assembly GCA_963810595.1). GTDB lineage: Bacteria > Acidobacteriota > Terriglobia > Bryobacterales > Bryobacteraceae > CAWEOG01. Next base: position 132,351 of record CAWEOG010000024.1, read on the forward strand.
CCGTGCCCGCCAGCGCAATCGCGAAATGCTGGCCGAGCGAGAGCGCGAGGGCCTGCTGCGGGTGGTGCGCAAATCGAATGTACGCGAGATTCTGCCGGATTGCGTTCGGTTGGAGGCCGATGGCGCGACCATCGAGCTGCCGAACGATTACGTCTTCATTCTGGTGGGGGGCGAATCGCCGGAAGAGTTCCTGCGCAAAACCGGCGTCGAGATTGTGGAGAAAGTATTGGCGGCATGACAGCGAAAACCAATGTCCCGCGGCGGGTGGCCGCGTTGGTAGCGGTCTCCATCCTGCTAATTGTCTTCGGCCTGATCTTTCTTCGTCGCGGGAACGGCCCCCCGAAAACAACCACTCATCCTGTTGCGGCCACCAGCCCCGGGACGACCGAAATGCAGATGCTCGAACAACACCTGGCCAACAAGCCGGACCACGTGCCGATGCTGCTGCGCCTGGCACAACTCTCGCGTGAGGCCGGAAAGACCGCCGACGCGGTGAAGTATTTGAGAAGGGTGGTCGAACTGGAGCCCGCGAACGCTGATGCGCGCCTGGAGTTGGGCCGCGCGCTCTTTGAATCGGGCGACAGCGAGGGGGCGCTACGGGAAACCAAGGCCTTGGCGACCGCCCAGCCACCGAATGCCGATGCGCTCTACAATTTGGGAGCTATCTATGGAAACCTCGGCAATTTCGAGGAAGCCCGCAGGTATTGGCGGTTGGCCGTCAGCGCCAATCCCGAATCGGACAGCGCCCGCCGGGCGAACGACGCGCTACGAAAAATCAGCCGGCAGGCGCCTGCCGCCCCGTGACAAAATGCGTGCCGCCGGTTTGCTATAATTCGGATATCGGTGGTGGGTGAGCCGCGGCGCTTCCCGCCAAACTCCGTCGTTTTCAACTTTCCCCTGTAACCGGTTCGAGACGTTTCATTCATCCGTTTGTGGAATGGACTTCTTATTCTTTTGGTGTACCTATGAAAAAAGGTTACCTTATCGACATGGATGGCGTGATCTATCGTGGGTCCGCCATAATCCCGGGGGCGGTGGAATTCGTGCATTTTCTGCGCGATACCGACACCCCGTATCTGTTTCTGACCAACAATTCCACCTACACCGCGCAGGATGTGGTGGTGAAGCTGAAGAAACTGGGAATCGAGACCACCAAGGAGAACGTATATACTTCGGCCATGGCCACCGCGCAGTTCGTGGCCCGGCAGAAACCGCACGGGACCGCGTTCGTCATCGGGGAAGGCGGCCTGTTGAACGCGCTGGCCGAAGTGGATTACGCCATCAGCCGCGACGCCGCCGATTTCGTCATTGTGGGCGAAGGCCGAACGCTGAATTTCGAAATGGCCGAGACCGCGCACCGGCTGATTGCCAATGGCGCCGGGCTGATCTCCACCAACGCCGACACCTGGTGCCCTACCGACGCCGGTCCGCGGCCGGGCTGCGGCGCGATTGCGGCCATGCTCGAATCGGCCACCGGCCGCAAGGCCTATCACGTCGGAAAGCCGAATCCGTTCATGATGCGTGCCGCGCGCAAGGTGATGGGTCTCAGCACCGACGAGGTCATCATGATCGGCGACACGATGGAGACCGACATCCGCGGGGCCACCGACCTGGGGTATGAAAGCGTGCTGGTGCTCACCGGCTCGACCACACTGGAAGACTTGAAACAATTCCCGTTCCAGCCCACGCGGGTGGTGAAATCCATCGCCGAGGTATTGCCCGACAAGGTCGAAGAGAAGCCGGCGCGGCGTCCCCGCGCGCCGGTCGCCGCCTGAGTGCGCCGTGCGGGACGCTTGCCGGAAGCGTCATCCTATGGGGCGGCGCTTTCCACCTGGAACAATTCACTTTCCGGACAGGTGAGCGTGCGCTCCAACGATTCCGGCGGAACCTCCGCCAGCAGGTACACGGTGTCGCTGCCCGCCGTGCCCGGCTCGCGGCTAAAACGAACGGAGTTCGCGAACGTGGTGGCCAGGCTCGCATTTCCGAACCTGGAGCGGGTGATTCCCCGGATGGCGTCCACCAGGCCGGGGCGCCCCTCCGGCACCGTCACGGTGCAGTGCGGCAGGTCGTTCAGGTCGCAGTAAGTGGCGCGGAAGTGCTCCACAATTCTCACCGCCAAGGCTGTATCCGGGTTGGCGCGGCCGGCGTAGTTTTCGGCTTGCATGAGCAGCGATTCGCGCATCGCGTCGCGCGAGGCGGGCTTACCGATCTGCAGGTTGGTAGCCGAGAAGATGCAGTCTCTCGAAACGAAGTAAGGTTTGATGTCGAGCACCTGGGTTCCGTCCACGAAATCCAGCCGGTCGAGGTGGATGATGCGGCCTTCCCGGCCGATAACGCGTGCCGCTGTGAGTCCGATAGGGTTGGGTCGCGCCGGCGACCGGACGGCGAACACCCCGTGCATCGCCTGGGGTCCGTCATCCTTCAGGCCTCTTGGCTTCACCTGCAACACGTCCCGCTGGCCTTCAAGCCATACCACCACCCAAATGTGCGAGTGCTTCTCGAAGCGGTGCAGCCCGTCTTCGAACTGGGGATGAATCTCCACCCGGGCCGGAGCCCCCAACGGCGGCATGGCCTTGCGATCGACGATGTCCGAGCGGACCACGCCAATGGAAATCAAGTTCATACGCCCAGTGTAGCGGGGGGTGGCGAAGGCGTGTCGCGGTAACCGTAGAATGGAGATACGAGCTGGGTGCGTTTCTCAACATCATGAACGAACAGACACCACTCATCCACTTCCAGAATGTCAGTGTGCGGCGCGGCGAAACCCTGGCGCTCAACCGGCTCAATCTCACCATCCACGCCGGCGAGCACGTCGCCATTCTGGGCCCTAACGGCTCGGGTAAATCCACGCTCATCAAGGTGATCACCCGCGAATGCTATCCGCTGCGCATCGACCCGCCGGCGACGGTGCGCATCTTCGGCAAGGAAGTTTGGAACGTTTTTCAGTTGCGGGAGCAGTTGGGCATCGTTTCGAACGACCTCATCGACCTGTGCAAACGCGGCTACAAGAGCCGGGAGGTTATTCTTTCGGGCTTCTTCAGCAGCATCGGCCTGCAGCCTTACTATCGGCCCACCGCAGAGATGGAAGAAGAAACTGCGCGGGTCATGAAATTGCTGGAAGTCGAGCACCTGGCGGGACGATGGACGGACGAGCTGTCGTCGGGCGAGCTGCGCCGCGTGGTGATTGGACGCGCGCTGGTGCACAACCCGAAGGCCCTGGTGCTGGATGAGCCGTCGAACAGCCTGGACGTCCGCGCAGCCGGGGAATTGCGCGACACATTGCGGATGCTGGCTTCGAACGGAATGAGTATCATCATGGTGACGCATCATTTGCCGGACCTGATCCCGGAAATACAACGCGTGGTGCTGATCCGCGACGGACAGGTGCACCGCGAAGGCACCAAGGAAGAGTTGTTGCGCGATACTATCCTGTCCGAGCTGTTCGGCGTCCCGGTGACGCTGGGCCGGCGGGACGGCTATTACCATCTAATGAAGGTGACGTTGCGATGAAGGAATCCACGTTCATCCAAGCCGTTGAACGCACTATCCGGCGCTACGGACTGGCGGCGGGCGGCGAGCGCATTGGCGTGGCCGTCTCGGGCGGCGCCGACTCGGTCTGCCTGCTAACCGCTCTCTCGCGGCTGGCCCCAGCGTGGGGGTGGGTTTTGCGGGTGCTCCACCTCGATCACCAACTGCGCGACGAGGAATCCGATGCCGATCGACGCTTTGTCGAGCAGCTTGCAGCCCGGCTCCATATCCCGGTAAGCGTGGAAGCCGCGGATGTTCGTGGACTCGCCGCCAGCTCGGCAGGCAACCTGGAGCAGGCCGCCCGCGAGGCCCGCCGGGAATTTTTTCGCCGGGCCATGAAGGTGCATGGGCTGGACCGTGTCGCTTTGGGGCACACCCTCTCGGACCAGGCCGAAACCGTCTTATTCCGGTTTTTGCGGGGTTCCGGCATTTCCGGGCTGGCAGGCATCCGGCCCCTCACCCGCGATGGATTCATCCGTCCCCTGCTGGAGGTAACGCGCCCCCAAGTTATTGATTACTTGAGGGAAAACAGCTTGGAGTGGCGCGAGGACTCGTCCAACACGGATCTTTCGTTCGCCCGCAACAGAATCCGCCACGAACTGCTGCCCGAGCTCGAAAAGTCGTGGAATCCGGCGCTTACCGAGGTTCTTGGCCGGACGGCCGAGCTGGCGCTCGAAGAAGAGGAGTACTGGTCGCACGAGCTGGTCTGGATGGAGCAGGAGATGGTTGTTCTGCAAGGCCGGGCGGTTCTGGTATCGCTCACCAGTCTGGAAGAGCTGCCATTGGCTGCCGCACGCCGCGTGCTGCGCCGGGCCGCCGAGCGCGCCAAAGGCAGCCTGCGGGACCTCAACTTCGAACATTTCGAGCAGATTCTTGAACTTATCAACCAGCCGGAGGGCAGCGGGCGCATCCAATTGCCCGGTTTGGACGTCTTCCGTTCGTTCGACTGGCTGCGGCTGGCGGCCACTGGCGGCGATTCCCGCGAGCGCAACTGGTCGCTTATTGTTCCGATACCCGGCGAGGTGGAGCTGCCCACCGGGCGGCGTCTGCGGCTTGAAGTGTCTGAAAGATGGCCGGATCCGGAACAGAATGCTCCCTTACAGCGTCCCTATAAGAGAGAGGACGTGTGGCTCCACCTGGATCCTCTGCCCGGCAGCCTGGAATTACGCAACTGGCGCCCCGGCGACGAGTATCAGCCGATGGGCAGGTCCCGGCCGGAAAAAGTGAAATTCCTCTTCCAGGAAGCACGAATACCCTTGTGGGAGCGCCGCGACTGGCCGATTCTACTATTGAATGGGCAGATTGTGTGGGCCAGACAGTTCGGCTCCGCGTTGGATTCGGCGACACTTACGCCTGGAAAGCCTTTAGTCCGGGTGGTAGAGTGTGATTAACCGAATGGGAGAACATGAATCGACACGGCCTCTCCGGACGTCTCTATGAATGTGGTCCGGCGAATTTGGCCGGTGGCGTCCGCACGGAGTTGGGATGAATTCGAACGTTAAGACAGCAATTTTTTGGGTGGTGCTGATTTGCGTCGCCGTTCTGCTTTGGACGGTGGTGCGACAGGGCAACGCCCGTTCCGCGCAGGATCTTACCTACACCGCCTTCTGGAATGAGGTGAACGAGGGACGGGTGAAGGCCGTCACCATCACCGGCACCGAGGTGAAGGGCGAATTCCGCGAGGGCAAAACGGAGCTCACCACCACCATTCCCACCAACGACCCCGACTTGCTCCGGACGCTGCGCGACAAGGGCGTCAACGTCACCATCAAGGAAGTAAATTCGAACGGCTGGGTCAGCATACTTATCAACGTGGTTCCCTTCGTGCTGCTGATCGCCTTCTGGCTGTTCATGATGCGGCAGATGCAGAGCGGCGGCAACAAGGCCTTGAGCTTCGGCAAGAGCCGGGCGAGGCTGCACTCTTCGCAGCAGCGCAAAGTCACCTTCAAGGACGTGGCCGGCGCCGAAGAGGCCAAGGAAGAGCTTCAGGAAATCATCGAGTTCCTGCGCGAGCCACAAAAATTCCAAAAACTGGGCGGACGCATTCCCAAGGGCGTTTTGTTGATCGGGCCTCCGGGCACCGGCAAGACGCTGTTGGCCCGCGCCATCGCCGGCGAGGCCAACGTTCCGTTCTTTTCCATTTCCGGCTCGGACTTCGTCGAGATGTTCGTGGGCGTCGGCGCCAGCCGCGTGCGCGACCTGTTCGAGCAGGGCAAGAAGAACGCGCCCTGCATCATCTTCATCGACGAGATCGACGCCGTCGGGCGCCATCGCGGCGCTGGACTTGGCGGCGGGCACGACGAGCGCGAGCAGACCCTGAACCAGTTGCTGGTGGAGATGGACGGCTTCGAGTCGAACGAAGGGGTCATCCTGGTGGCCGCCACAAACCGGCCCGACGTGCTGGACCCCGCGCTGCTGCGTCCGGGACGCTTCGACCGCCGCGTGGTGGTGGGCCGGCCCGACGTCAAGGGCCGCGAAGCCATTCTGCGCGTCCACTCGAAAAAGACGCCGCTCGCCGACGATGTCGAGCTATCGGTGATCGCCCGCGGCACGCCCGGCTTTGCCGGCGCCGACCTGGCGAACCTGGTGAACGAGGCGGCCCTGGCCGCCGCCCGCCAGAACCGCAAGGTGGTCACCATGTACGATTTCGAGATCGCCAAGGACAAGGTGATGATGGGCGCGGAGCGCAAGTCCATGGTGATTACCGAAGAGGAAAAGAAGAACACCGCTTATCACGAAGCCGGCCACGCCCTGGTGGCGGCGATCATTCCCGAGGCGGACCCGCTGCACAAAGTCTCCATCATCCCGCGCGGGATGGCGCTCGGCATCACCATGCAGTTGCCCATCGACGACAAGCATTCGTATTCGGCCACGCTACCTGGGCGCGCAGTTGTCCATCCTGATGGGCGGCCGCATCGCCGAAGAGAAGTTCATGAAGCACCTCACCACCGGCGCCGGCAACGACATCGAGCGCGCCACCGACCTGGCCCGCAAGATGGTCTGCGAGTGGGGTATGAGCGACCTGGGTCCGATGAGCTTCGGCAAGAAGGAAGAGCAGATCTTCCTGGGGCGCGAAATCGCCCAGCACCGCGATTACAGCGAAGACACCGCCATCAAGATCGACGCCGAGGTGCGCCGCATGGTGGTGGAAGCCTACGAGCGATCCAAGAAGATCATCGACGAAAACTCCGGCGCCCTGGTGTTGATTGCCGAAGCCCTGCTCGAACGCGAGGTGCTGGACGGGGCCGAGGTGAAGCTGCTGATCGAGGGCCACACGCTGCCGACCTTCCGGGCTCACTCCGGCCAGACGGTCAAGGCCGAGGAAAAGCAGCCGGTGAAGACCGACGAAGCTCGGAAGCACATTCCGCCGACACTGGTGGACGGGGAGAGCCCGCAACCGGCGTGATTCCCGCGCTTTCAAACCTACATTTTCGACGTTGACGGCACGCTGCTCGATTCCGCCGCCGATATCTGCGGGGCCATCCGCGAGGTGCTTCACGGTACCCGCCACCAGCATTGCGAGGAGTTGTTGCTGCGCGTCTACATCGGCCGCCACCTGTCCGATCTGTTTCAAGTTCTGTTTCCCGAATTCACACCGGAGCAGGTGGAAGAATTGCGCCTGCGCTACCGGGCCCACTACCTGGCCCGCAATCACGGAGGCACCACGCTGTATCCGGGAGTGATGGAGGCGCTGGAGGCGCTCGAGGGCGCCAAGGCGACGGCCACCACCAAGAGCACACCCACCACCCGCGATGTCCTGCGCCGGTTCGGCCTGCTGCCTCATTTCCAGCACGTGCAAGGCACCGACGGTTTCCCCGCCAAGCCGGAGCCGGACGTGGTTTTGCGTGCCATGGAGGCTCTCGACGCCCGTCCCGAAAATTGTCTGATGGTGGGTGACGCCCCGGCGGACATTTGCGCCGGGCGCCGGGCTGGTGTGAAAACGTGTGCCGTGCGCTACGGCTACGGGATGCGAAACAGAACTCGCCGCTCAGAATCCCGACTACTGGATCGACGATCTGCGCCAGTTGCTGTGAGTATTACCGCTGGCGCTTGGCCATCAACCGCCGGTTGCTCTCGGCCCAGTCGAGCAACTCGCTGGCAGGAGATTGGCCCTCTGCGGGCTGGCCCTTGTCCGCCGACGCAGATTCGATAATCTCGCGCGCCTTGGCCTGGGCGGCGACGCTCAGATCCTCCAATTTGACGGTCGAGAGAATCTCATTGATCTGTTCGGCGTTGCCTTGGCTTGCGGCCAGTAGAGTCAGGACCGAAATATCTCTCGGAGAAACGGTTTCCATCACCTTCATTTTAATCTAAATGGCGTGGTAGCCGCCCAGGATCGGGAAGGCCGCCCACTCGTCGTGACGTCCATCGGCTGTGATTTCCCGCTCGTACTTCACGGTAATGTTCAGCACAATGGCGCTGGCGCCCTTGGGCAGCTCGATCTCGCGGGCCGCTCCGCTGAGAGCGTCCTTCCACAGCGCGATGACGCGCGAGCCGATGGAGCCGTCGCGCGCCCGGCTCAATTCCGACATCCCCAAGCTTGTGATGCTGAGCACCGAACAACCGGGATCGTCCGCCAGAACGGTAGCGTATCGCGCCGGCCACCGGGCGTTAAGCTGCGGCCCGTCCATCAGCAGCGCGATCACCAGGTTCGGCCCCACCGCCCGCACCAGATCGGCGGCCGGATCGGGCCGCGCCAGGTCCTCGCAGATAAGCGTGGTCAGCGTCAGCCACTCCCGCAGCGCGACGAACCATAGCTCGCGGGTGCCGACAGAAATATGCTCCCACCAGTCGCACTCCGGGTAGAGGTTGTTTCCCAGACCGTACTGCATGATCTGGTTCTTCTCGACCTTCCAGCGGTGGTGTTTCGCCTGCGAATAGGACCACTGCAACTGCTCCACGGCGGCGTCGAATCGCACCGTATTCGAACCCGGCTTGGCCGGCCGATCCGCCGGGCTCCCTTTCCAGCCGGACTGGGGGTTGCGCGAGGGCGGCGTCGCCGACACCGGCAATCAGGAAGGCCCCCTCCTTGAGCACGTCCGGCAGGACGCCCGCGTGCTCCTCGACCGACAGCGCCATTTCGGGAAGTACGACGCCGTCAATCCGGCCGACGTATTGGCGCGCTTTTTCGAGCAGACGGCCCAGAACCTCGGGCGTCCGCTGGTCCGCCGCATCGGCGACGTAGGTAAACAAACCGTCGCCGTGGCGCGCGCCGGCCGGTGGGTATTTGGTCGCCTGAAACTGGGCCGGCCGGATCTTCTCGGGCCAGGGTACGATCAGAAGGTTCACGCAATAATCATCGAAGCCGGGGCGCGACAACCCGGCGTTCAGCCAGAACGGAACCACCTCCTCGGAGTAGCACAGCGACAGGTTCTGCGATACGGACCGAATGGTGAGGCCACTCTGCGCCGTGTGCATCTTCGGCAGTACGCGCAGCCGGCTGCGGTCGATGCTCCGGCACAGGGTGGAGCCGGCGCTTTCACGCGGCAGCAGCGCGGCACTGGCCGAAGCTTTGAAAAAGTCGCCCCCCAGCATTCCAACGTCGTAGCAGGCTTCGTCGGCGCAAGCGCAGATCTGCATCAGCGCGTGGGTGAGCGTTATATCGCCGGCGATCTGGCTGAGCAGCTTGCTTCTTGAATCGGGAGAGTTGATCGTGCTCCACCACCCGGCAACTTCCTCCGGCGGCCCGGTCCGCCATTTTCCCCGCCACTCCAGCCCGATACGCCGGATAAACGCCGCCCAGGATTCGCCGTTGTCGGCCCGCGGAGCCGCGGGCGGCCAGTTCGACTCCAGAATGCGCTGGTAGGCTCCCGATTTCTTCAACACCGCCGCGGCCAGGCCGAACGCATCGGGCGGCCATTCCGGCAGCGGACCGCGGGTGACGCCGGGACACAAATGTTCCAGGTATCCTTCCACCGTTTCGCCAATGGGAGTCGAAATCAATGTTCTAACATATAAGCACGAAAATCCCGCGGCTGTCCCGCACCGGGATGGTTTTCCTGGAAACCGTTGACGTAGAATGGATTTCCGGCATTACTTTTGGACAATTAGGAGATTGCATTGGCCGCACGCATGAAGGACATCGCCGAGGACTTGGGCGTCTCCCTGATGACCGTTTCCAAGGCCTTGCGCAATCATAGCGACATTAGTGAAGAGACGCGCAAGCGCGTAATGAAGCGCGCGCGGCAGTTGGGCTATCAACCCAACTGGATCGCGCGCAGCCTGGTTACCCGCCGCACCTACCTGGTTGGGCTGGTGATACCCGATCTGATGCACTCTTTTTTCGCCGAGGTGGCGAAAGGCGTCACCAAGAAGCTCGAGCCGGTCGGTTATCAAACCGTGATTTGCGACACCGAGGAAAACGCCGAGACGGAACAGCGTCTGCTGGAGCTGTTGCTGGCCCGCAGTCTGGACGGGTTGATCATCGCCTCGGCGCAGACCAGCGGCCGCAAGGGCACCCTGGAGGCTCTTCGCAGCCGCCAGGTTCCTTCGGTTCTGATCGAATCGCATGCCGGCGGACACCAAGGCGAATTACGTGGCGGTCAACGACGACGATATCGGCGTTATGGCCACCCAACACCTGATCGACCAGGGCTGCCGGCGAATCGCTCATCTTCGCGGTCCGGCGATCTCCCCCGGCACCGGCAGGCTGCGCGGTTACCGGAAGGCGCTTTCCGACAACAAAATGGAAACGGCGTCGGAATACGTCGTCCGGGGCCAATTCGGCGACAACACGGGTTACGAAGCCATGCGTAAACTCCTGCGCCTGTCTCCGCCGCCCGACGGCGTTTTCTGCTACAACGACCCGGTAGCAGCCGGCGCCATGAAGGCCATCCTCGAAGCCGGGTTAGGCGTGCCCCAGGACATCGCGGTAATCGGCGTGGGCAACGTTCACTACTCCGACCTGCTGCGCGTTCCGCTTTCGACCATCGATCAGAGCAGCTTGCTACTGGGAGAGACGGCGGCGGGCCTGCTGCTGGAGTGCATGGCCACCGAGAACCCGGCTCCTCACCGAACGGTTTGGATTTCCCCGCGGCTGGTGGTTCGCGAATCCAGCCGGAGACGTCAGAACGAGAGCGTGTAGCTCTCGCCTTTCCTCACCGCCAGCGCCAGCACGCCGTCCTGGGAGACGGCCAGGGGAAGCTTGCGCCGGCCCGACCGCACATCGGAAATGCGCGCGCCTTGCGGCGGCCGGATGTTGTGGGTGCCGTCGAGCGAGGCGCGAAGCGTCGCGAGCGTTGGTTTGCCTCCGCGCCAGGTCAGATCCACCTCGACCCCGCCACGCGCCCGAAGGCCGCGAAACTGGCCGTCCGGCCAGGCCTTGGGCAACGCCGGCAGAAGATGATCTCCCCGGCGTGGCTTTGCAGCAGCATCTCGGCGATGCCGGCCGTGCCGCCGAAGTTGCCGTCGATCTGGAAGGGCGGGATGGGTGTCGAAGAGGTTCGGCAGCGTGGATTTCGCGAGCAGCGCCAAGAGGTTTCATAGGCTTGCTCCGCCGTCGCGCAGGCGCGCCCAGAAATTGATGATCCAGGCCCGGCTCCAGCCGGTGTGGCCGCCGCCGTGCGCCAGGCGGCATTCGAGGGTCTTGCGCGCCGCGGCAGCCAGGTCCGGCGTGTTCTGGCAAGGTGATTCTTCGGCCCGGGTGCAGCCCGAACAGGTGCGACATGTGCCGGTGGCCCGGTTCGGCTTCGTCGAAATCCTGCGACCATTCCCGGATCTGGCCGTATTTGCCGATCTTCAGCGGCGTCAGCCGCGCCAGCGTGTCGTTCAGGCGCTGGCGAAACGCCGCGTCGGCATCCAGGATCTCGCTGGCGCGAATAAAGTTGGTGAAACAGGTCGGTGATGATCTCCACGCTCATGGTCGGGCAGATATCCACGTCGTCCCGCTCTCGCCGTCCGGCGTCAGGAAGCGGTTTTCGGGCGAGGAGGCGGGTCCAGCTACCAGCTTCCCCGTGCGTGGATCTTCCACCAGAAAGTCGAGGTAGAATTCCGCCGCCGCCCGCATGAACGGATAGGCCCGCTCGGCGCAGGAACGCGAGGTCGCCGCCGTACAGGTAGTGTTCCCAAAAGTGGCGCGCCAGCCAGCCCGAAGCCCCCTGCCAAAGTCCGTAGACGGTGTTGCCGCGCAGCGCCGTCTGGAACCAGACGTCGGTGGTGTAGTGCACCGACGAACCCGCGGCAGCCGTAAGCTATTTTCGCGGTTTTTCGCCCGGGCTCCACCAGCCTCTCGGCGAAATCGAAGAGCGGCTGGTGGCACTCGGCCAGGTTGCACACTTCCGCCGGCCAGTAGTTCATCTGGATGTTGATGTTGACGTGGTAGTCGGCAGACCAGGGCGGCATTCAAACCGTCAGCCCAGAGGCCCTGCAGATTTGCCGGCAGAGTGCCCGGCCGGGAACTGGACAGCAGCAGGTAGCGGCCGTACTGGAAGTACAGAGCGATCAGGCCCGGGTCGTCGCCGCCAGCCTGCATGGCCGCCAGCCGCTCATCGGTTGGGATGGTGACGCGGCTGTCGCGCCCGCCGATCTGCAGCTCCGCCCGGCGGAACAGCCGGCGATGCTCGGCCACGTGTGCTTGACGCAGGGCGTCGTAGCTTTTCCCGGCGGCGGCCGCCAGACGCCGGTTGCACGCCGGGCCGGGCTGGCCGCCTTTGTAGCTGGTGGCCGCCGTCAGGATGAGCGTTGCCGAATCCGCGCCCTCGACGCTCAACCCGTCGGCCGCGGCGCCGGCCCTGCCCCCCTGGGTGCGCACCTCCACGTGGCAGGCGAAATCCACGCCTTCGTTGTCGGCTTTGCCGCGCATCGCGATGCGATTGGGAGCGGAGTATTCGACCTGCGCGTTGGCCTCGCGCGCCAGCCTGGCTCCGAATGCGATTGCGCCCGGCTTATCGCAAGTCAGGTGGATGGCGATGATTTCATCCGGGCGCGACACGAAGATTTCGCGCGTATACCTGGCGTCATCCACGGTGAAACTGGTGCGGACGATTCCCGTGTCCAGGTCAAGCTCGCGGCGATACGCTTCAGCGGTCTCCGGATGGCGGAATTCCAGTTGGAGATCGCCGAGGGTCTGGTAGGAAGCCGGAACCGGGCGCGTGTGCGACATCAGGTACTGGCCGGCCATCCGGTTGGCTTCCGCGTAGCGGCCCTCGAACAGCAACTGCCGGACCTTGGGCAGGTACTCGAGCGTTTGGGGGCTGTCCAAATCGGTGTGATGGCCCGACCACAGGCTGTGTTCGTTCAGTTGGATGCGCTCGCGCCCACGCCCGCCAAACACCATGGCTCCCAGGTCGCCATTGCCGACCGGCAGTGCCTCCACCCACTCTTTCGCCGGGTTTCGATACCACAGCGTCAGCGGCGGGGCTTCCGGGCTCCGGTTTGCGCCACCCGTCTGGGCGGCCGCGGGCAAGGCCACCAGTGCCGCGCCCACCCCGCGAAGAACTTCCCGTCGTGTCGGCGTCATGTCCAGCATGCTCCTTGATCGTGCTCGTGAAGTCTCTCAACTTCGCCCGGCGAACTGAGCTACCAGCGTTACCACGGAACGCGGCGGGATTCCCACGCGGCTTGCCGGCATGACTGCCGGATAGGCCTTCAGCTCGTCTCCCTCCCGGTCCGACGTGACGTATGGAGTGAGAGACGCCAGTTTCCAGGGCCGCTTTCCGAGCGAGAACTCGGGCAGCACTCCAACCGCCTGCTCGCCGGCGTTGACATACACGGCCACCACTCGCCGCGCCTTTTCGTCTTTGAATGCCGACCCCATTAAGCCGCGGACATCCTGCGCCGCCCCCGCCAGCTCGATGCGCCGCATGCCCGGCCGGACGAAGCGGCTGTAGTTACCCAAAGCCCACAGAAGGCGGGCCGGCAGAATCGATTCCGCGTCGCCCGGCTTCTTCCAATCCGTGTAGATCAGGCCGTCTTTGAAATTCACGGGCGACATGGCGGTCCACCATTGCCAGGCGGAGACGCCCGCCAGCGTCAGGTCGAAATGGATAACCCGAGCCACGTCGAGGGCCGTCGCCATCGTGAGATCGCGCCCGTTTCCGCCCTTGCCTTCGGGACCGCTCAAGATGCAGTACTCGGTCTGCCACAGTTTCCAGCCGGGGTATTGCTTCATCTTCTCGCCGAGCCGTTTGCGGTTGGCGGTGAGCGGTCCGTTGATGCCGTCCGAACCGTAGCTGTGATAGCCGATCTGCCCGGAAAGCATGCCGCTTATCGTGGCGTCGCCCGCGAACTCGTCGAGGTAGTTGCCGTACAGCGCGCCCCAGGCGGCCGTGGACTTCTGATTTGCCTGCCACATGTCCGGCAGGCTGCCGCTCTCGATCAGGGCGATGCGTGTGGGAAGCGCGCGCCGCTTCAGCTCGGCCGCCAGGCTGCGCGTGATCTTCTTGATGTCCGCGTTGGAGGCGCGGTTGCCTTCCTGCGAGTGGCCCTCCCAATCCCACTGGGGTTCGTTCACGGGGCTGATGCAATCGAACGTGATTTGCCCGGCCGGGCCTCCGCCGCGATGGAAGTGCTCCAGGATGTCGCCCAGATACCGCGCATACTGCCCTTCGTAGCCGGGCTTCAGATTGGTGGTGCCGCTGTTCTTATCGCAGAAGGTGAGCCCGTTTTTCGTCATGCGGCCCGGCGGGCTGTTCACGAACGCGAGGAACTGCGGCACACCGCGCTCTTTTGCCGCTTTCAGGAACCACTGCTCGTTTTTTTGGTGCGTCCAGTCGTAGCGCCCCTCCGCCGTCTCGAAGGTTTCGGCCGTGCGCCAGGGGTTGGTGATCTGCGGGTTGATGCCGCCGCCAAGGTTGAAGCGCCAGCAGGAAAGAGCGATGCCGGCGGTGGGGGAGAACAACAGGTCGGCGACGCGCTTCCTGCCAGGCTCCGACCAGCCGCCGATCTTCTGCATGCTCCAGCAATCGGAAGCGCTGAAATTGTCGATCTGCTGGTGTTCCGCGTCGAGCTGCAGCGTGTGGCGCTGTAAGGTTCCGGAGCCGCTTTGCGCGCCCCACGCCGGAAGAACCCCGGCCGCCAGCATGGATTTCAATGCGGTGCGTCGCGACAACGCGATGCCCGTTATTCCGAAGGTATGTTTGGATTCCATAATGATTCCCTGCAATCGTTGCTCAGCTTATCACTTCCGGGCGCCGCCGCCGGCCGGTTGCTGCTGCGTCAGGCAGTGCAGCGTGCCGAAGCCCAGCACCAGATCGACGGCGTGGATGCCCACCACGGGGCGGTCCGGAAACAGCTCGCCCAGAATGCCCAGCGCCACGCGGTCGTTCGGGTCGTTGAAGGTGGGCACAATCACCGCCGCGTTGGAGATGTAGAAGTTGGCGTAGCTGGCCGGCAGGCGGCCACCGTCGAAGTAGAGCGGGCCAGGCATGGGCAGAGCCACCATTTCGGGCTTCGAGCCGTCCTCCAGGCGCAGGTCCTCGGATGCGCTCCCAGTTCTCCTCGAGCGGGCGGTAGTTGACGTCCTTGCGGGTTTTCCTCGCTCGACCAGCACCACGGTCGCGGATTCACGAAGCGGCAGATGTCGTCGATGTGCCCGTGCGTGTCGTCGCCCGCTGGACCCCGCCGCCGAGCCAGAAGATGTTCGTCACGCCCAGGTAGTTCGCGGAGCGCCGCCTCGAAATCTTCGCGCCCCAGGCCGGGGTTGCGCACCTGGATTGCCGGATCCAGGTAGCACTCCTCGGTGGTCAGCAGCGTGCCGCGGCCGTTGACATCGATGCCGCCGCCTTCGAGGACAAACGGGCGCCCGCCCGCGCTGCGCGTCGAACAGCTGCTTGCCCAGGAGCTTGGCGGCCGTCTCGGGCACGCGGCGGTCCTTGCGCCAGTCGGGGTACTTGGCCCAGGCGTTGAAGTGGAAGATGGACGATGGCCGTCTCCGCGCGCTTGCCCTTGCCCGCGCCGCACGAACAGCGGGCCGCTGTCGCGCGTCCAGCCGCGGTTGGTGGGATGCAACGACGAACTCGACGCGCGCCGTATCGGCGCCCGCTGCGTTCCAGATAGCGGCGCGCCAGCCGTTGTTCCGCCCTCGAGTCTGACCAGCATCCGAACGCGTCTCGCCGGCCGCGATCTTGCGCACGATCTCGCCGTAGACCCAGCGGATGGTGTCCAGCTTGTCCGGGCCAGTCGGTGGGGTTGTGCGGCCAGGCCAGCCAGGTGGCCTCGTGCGGCTCCCATTCGGCGGGCATCGAAAAGCCGAGCGATGCGGGGGTCTCCTGAATTCGTGCGGTGCGCATTCTCTGCCATAATCGTATTTTCAACCATGGCCAAAAAGACTCCAAAGACACACCGCCGTTATCGCGAAGACCTGTCCGAGATGCCGGACTGGCTGAGGAAGAAGAAGTGCCCCAACCGGGACAAGTATCTGTCCGGAAAGCGCATTCTGCCCAAGAACCTGACCGGCAAGGAGAAGCTCGCCGACCTCGTCGACAACGCGTTTCTCGCCTACAACTCGGCGCGCCTGAAGGAAGGCTGCCAGCTGTTCGCCGAGAAGATGCTCGAACCGGACGTCACCATCGGCATGAGCCTCTCGGGCGCGCTCACGCCCGCCGGCCTGGGCTGCTCCTCGATCGTGCCGCTGATCAAGGCGGGCTTCGTGGACTGGATCGTCGCCACCGGCGCCAACCTCTACCACGACCTGCACTTCGCGCTGAACTACCCGGTGCGCGTGGGCAGCTTCAAGATGGACGACACCGAGCTGCGCGACAACGACATCGTGCGCGTCTACGACGTGCTGCTCGGCTACAGCGACTGCCTGATGGCCACCGACGAAATCCTGCGCGACATCCTCGTCCAGCCCGAGTTCCAGAAGGAGATGGGCACCGGCCGAGCTGCACTACCTGCTGGGCAGGTACGCCGCCGAATGGGAGCGCAAGGCGGGTCTCAAGGACGTCTCGGTGCTGGCGGCCGCCTACCGCGCCGGCGTGCCGTGCTACACCTCGTCGCCGGGCGACTCCACCATCGGGATGAACGTCGCCGGCGTGGAGCTGCGCGGCAACAAGCTGCGCGTCAACCCCTCCATCGACGTGAACGAAACCACCGCCTTCGTGCTGGCCGCCAAGCGCGCCGGCGGCAAGAGCGCGGTGGTGCTGTGGGGCGGCGGCAGTCCCAAGAACTTCATGCTCCAGACCGAGCCGCAGATCCAGGAAGTGCTGCGCATCAAGGAATTCGGCCAGGATTACTTCCTCCAGGTCACCGACGCGCGCCCCGACACCGGCGGCCTGAGCGGCGCCACGCCCAGCGAGGCGGTGAGCTGGGGCAAGGTGGACCCCGACCGCCTGCCCGACGCCGTGGTGTGCTACACCGACACCACCATCGCCATGCCGCTGCTGACGCATTACGCGCTGGCCCGGCACAAGCCGCGCAAGCTGCGGCGCCTCTACGACCAGCGCGGCGAGATGATGAAGGCGCTGACAAAGGAATACTTCACCCACAACAAGGTGAAGATGCTGGACGGTTCCGAGCCGGTTCTCGACTAACCTCGACCGACCATGACTGCGGAACGATTGCAGGCCATCGCCCAGGCGAGCACGGCACGCCGGTGGTGGTGATCGACCACGACGTCATCCGGCGCAACTACGCCGCCTTCAGGAGGCACCTGCCCAAGGTGCAGGCGTACTACGCCGTGAAGGCCAACCCGGCGCCGGAGATCGTCCGCACGCTCTACGAGGCCGGCGCCAGCTTCGACGTCGCCTCGCTGCCCGAGTTCATGCTGGTCTACGAGAACATCAGGCAGCTTCCCGCCAGGCGAGCAGCAGGATTTCATCTGGGACAAGATCATCTACGCCAACCCCATCAAGCCCAAGGAGACGCTTCAGGCGCTCGACCGCGTACAAGCCGCTGGTCACCTACGACAACCCGCGAAGAGCTGCGCAAGATCCAGCCGTACGCCCCGCACGCCGGCCTGGTGCTGCGGCTGCGCGTGCCGAACACCGGCTCGATGGTGGAGCTGTCCTCCAAGTTCGGCTGCGACCCGGGCGAAGCCGGCGGACCTGATCGACCGAGGCCTTCCACGCGGGGCTGGTGGTCGAGGGGCTGAGCTTCCACGTCGGCAGCCAGTGCACCAACTTCGAAAACTTCGTTCAGGCGCTTGAACATCGCCGCCGCGGTCATCGGCGAGGCCGCGCTCGCGCGGCCACGAGATCAAGATTCTGGACATCGGCGGCGGCTTCCCGGTGCGTTACAACCGGCACGTCAGGCCGTTCTGCCACGCTGGCCGGCAAGATCAACGCCGAGATCGACCGCCTGTTCCCGCAGGACATCGAGATCCTGGCCGAGCCCGGCCGGTTCCTGGTGGCCACGGCGGCCACCTCGGTGGCGCGCGTCATCGGCAAGGCCGTGCGCGACGGCAAGACCTGCTACTACATCGACGACAGCGTCTACCACACCTATTC
Source organism: Bryobacterales bacterium (assembly GCA_963810595.1). Taxonomy (GTDB): domain Bacteria; phylum Acidobacteriota; class Terriglobia; order Bryobacterales; family Bryobacteraceae; genus CAWEOG01. The sequence goes on from CAWEOG010000024.1 coordinate 150,263, forward strand.
CGGCATCATCTTCGACCACTGCCAGTACCGCGTGAAGGCCTTCAAGCAGGGCCAGACGGAGATCTGCGCCGTCTTCGGCCAGACCTGCGACGGCCTGGACACCATCTCGCAGTCCGAAGAGCTGCCCGACCTCGAAATCGGCGACCTGGTCTACTCGGAGGACATCGGCGCCTACAGCAACGCTTCAGCCACCTGGTTCAACGGCTTCCCCCCCGCCAGGGTGGTGCATGTGAATGATTAACTGGAAACAGTAACTTTTCTCCGGCGGCAACTGTCTTCACAGGAGTGGTTGATTCCACACGCAAGGAGATCAAGAAGTGAAACTCAGAACACTGCTGAGCGTTGTTGTGATCATGGGCCTGGCGGCCGTGGCCGCGCTGGCGGCCGACGTTTCCGGCACCTGGAAGGCATCCATGCCCGGACGGGGCGGCCAGACCATGGACGTGACGTTCCAATTCAAAGTGGACGGCGACACGCTGACCGGCTCTCAATCCACCCAGATGGGTGAAACAGAGATTACGGAAGGCAAAGTCGCCGGCGACAAGATCTCATTCAAAATCAAGCGCGAGTTCAACGGCAACACCCGCGTCATGGTGTATGAAGGCACCGTTTCCGGAAACGAAATCCAGTTCAAACAAACGATGGAAGGCATGGACCGTCCTCCCCGCGAATTTACTGCTAAGAAAGCCGAGTAGCTTCCTGCTTTCCCGCCGGCGCGCCCATTCCCGCGCGCCGGCCTTTTGCCGATAGTGCAAAGATGGAAATTGAAGACTCTTCTCATCGCGCTGGGAAACGCCTGGCGCCGCGACGACGGCGCCGCCGCACGTGCGGTTCAATTACTCGGTGCCCTGCCGGGTGTCGAAACGCGCGTTCAGATTCAACCCACCCCGGAACTTGCCGCCGACATGGCTGAGGCGGAAGTCGTCGTTTTCATCGATGCGGACCTCGGGCCCGGACAGGCGTGCATCGAACCTCTGCAACCCTCCCCGCCATCGCCGGGCGGCATCGGCCACTCGCTTCAGCCCGGTGAGGTATTGCTGCTGGCGCGCGAACTGTTCGGCTTCGGCGGCGCCTGTTATCTATGCCGCATTCCGGGCCGCGATTTCGGAGAAGGCGAAGGTCTCACCGAGGAAACCGAGTGCCAGGCCGGGCAGGCGGCGGAGCTTCTTCGGAGTTTCCTCGGACGCTGAATCGGGGGGCCCGCCGTCAGCCGTTGTGGCTCTGGTTCACCCGGATGGCGGTAACGTCCGACATCGCGAGCATGCCGGTGTCCAGCATTCCTTCGAGTGCTGGCAGCAGCGCGGCCACCCTCTCCGCGGAATCGACAATCAACACCACGATCGGCTGATTGTGCCGCAGCAGGTGTTCCCGGTGCATCTCCGCCGTCTCGCCGTAGCCTTCCAGTCCACGGAACACCGTCACGCCGGCGACGTGCTTTTCGCGGCACTGGGCGACGATGGCTTCGTGCAGCGGCCTGCCCTGGTGGCGGTCGGCCTCGGAAATATGAATCTGCAATACCTTAGCGGGCAGGCCCGGTGGCATCGGTAGCCTCCATCCCTGGTTGGCTGCGCACCAGACGCACGATATCGACGTCCGATATGACGATCAAACCGTCCTCGAGCATGGCCTCGATGGCATCCGCGGCCTGGTCGATTTTTTCGCCTGAGTCCACCACTGAAATCATGATCGGCAGGTCGCGGGAAACGTGGAAAACGGCTGTCCCACGGCAAAACCACCGCAGGAGTCATTGGCCGCGCGGCGCGGCATGAAGCGGACTCCACCGCTCGCCTTTACTCCGAGGATACGACGACGCCCGGAGCCGGATCAATTTTCGTCGGCGGCCGCGGGTTCCGGCTCGACCCAGCGCACCTCATCCAGGCGGAAGGCCAGCCGGCGGACTTCCAGGTCGAGCGCGAATATTTGCGGGATAGCCCACCGCGACGCCAGTAGAACCAATTCCGGCGCGAACGTCGAGAAACGGTCGCCGGCATGGATGCGGATGCGGAAATCTCCGGGGTAGAACGGGTACGTGCCAAGGTCTTCCCCATTCACCCGCACGGTGAGTGCCTGACCTTCCAGCGCGTGTCCCCAGTCGGGCGACGAGCCGGCGATTTCGATCGTTCCCCGGCCTTGCGGCAACATCCAATAAGCCTTCCGGCTCACCCATCCGTCCGGATAGATGCCTTGGGACCTGTGCGCCGCCCAGTTCATGATGTGCCCGGCCACCAGGTTTCCACCGAACTTCAGCGTCCGCGCCAGCAATCCCAGGCCCTTCGGCACCGTGCGATCCACCAGATCCAGATACATCAGCCGCAGTGTGTCGGCGCCGTAGAGCAGGTAGCCGGGCGGGTAGCGCCTGCCGGTGTGCTGGCGCAGCACGTCGCGAATCTCGACCGCGCGCCGGATGCCTCCCACCGCGGACTTGGTTTCCGCGTATTCCCGCAGGCAGCCGAGCTCTTCATCCAGGTACACCAACGGGTACTTCTTGGCGATGCGAATCAGCAGGTCCCAATCGAGGGTCCAGTGAAGGTTCTCGCCCAGGTAGCCCACATCGTCCAGCGCCCGCCGCCGAAAGTAAGCCGATTGCTGCAAAATGTAATCGGCCACGAACGCCAGCCGCCAGAGATTGGGCGGAACCGTGTGCGGGAACCGCTGCGTGACATTTCCGTCGCGGTCGAGCAGGAAACCTTCGCCGTAAAGGGCGCCGGCCCGCGGATGAGCTTCGAGCGCAGCCACCGCCTTGGATGCCGCGCCGGGCATCATGGTGTCGTCCGAGTTGATCCAGAAGAGGATTTCGCCCTTCCCCCGCCGGAACCCCTTATTGATGGCCTCCGACTGCCCGCTGTCTTTCTCCGAGAAGAACGCCAGGCGGCTGGCATACTCCGCCACCACCTGGGCGGTATGATCGCGCGATCCGCCGTCCATCACGATGTATTCAATGTGTGGGTAGTCCTGGGCCAGCACGCTTTCGATGGTGGCGCGGATGTATTGCCCCTGGTTGTAGGACGGGGTGACGATGGTAAGGAGGGGTTGGCCATGGGACTCGATGCGGCTGATCGTATTCGATTCGTACCACTGGATGGTTTCCCGCAGTCCTTCCTCCAAACCGATTTGCGGCTCGAACCCGAACGCTTCGCGGGCACGGGAAATATCCAGCCGGCGCCGCGGCTGACCGTTGGGTTTGCTGGTGTCCCAGGTGATCCGGCCGGGGTATCCCGTGAGCCGGGCAACCAGCTCCGCCAGGTCGCCGATGGAAATCTCCTGGCCGCTTCCCAGGTTTACCGGTTCGGAGCCGTCGTAAGCTTCCGCGGCCATCCGCAGCCCGCGGGCGGCATCGGCGGCGTGAAAAAACTCGCGGGTGGGAGAGCCGTCGCCCCAGCAGACAACCTCCGGCATCTTGGCCTCCCGGGCCTCGATAAACTTGCGAATGAGCGCCGGAATCACGTGCGAGCTTTCCAGATCGAAATTGTCACGCGGGCCGTACAGGTTCACCGGCATCAAAAAAATGGCGTTCGTGCCGTATTGCCGGCGGTATGCCTGGCACTGCACCAGGAGGGCCTTTTTCGCCACGCCGTAGGGCGCGTTGGTCTCTTCCGGATAGCCGTCCCACAGGCATTCTTCCTTGAAAGGAACGGGCGCGAACTTCGGATAAGAACAAATGGTTCCCACAACGATGGTCTTCTCGACACCGCAGCGCCGCGCGTATTCCAGTAGCAGGATGCCCATTACGGCGTTCTCATAAAAGAACCGCCCCGGATTGGCGCGGTTGGCGCCGATGCCGCCCACCACCGCCGCCAGGTGAAACAGCACTTGCGGCCGCGCGTCGTCGAAAAACCGCCGCACACCGTCTTCCGTGGCGAGATCGTAATCGCGGCGGACCGGCACAAAAACGCTCTGGCAGCCTTGCCCCCGCAGTTGCTCCACCAGATAAGAACCGAGAAATCCTGCTCCGCCGGTCACCGAGATCCGCTTTGAGCGTAAGTCCGTCATCACGATTCCTCGCGCCGGCTGACTTTGGGCACCACACCCGCCATGCGGCGTCCCAGGTCCTCGAGCTCGGCATCCACCATCAGTTTCACCAGACGCTTCGAAGCCGGTGCGGTGCCGCCAGCCGAGTTGCCGGCGGGCTTTCGACGGATCGGCCTGAAGCGCCTCCACTTCCGCCGGACGGAAGTAACGCGGGTCGATTTCCACGTAATCGTGCCAGTCCAGGCCGGCGCTCCGGAAGGCCGCCTCCAGAAACTCCCGGACGCTGTGCATCTCACCGGTGCCGACCACGTAATCCTCCGGATCGTCCCTTTGCAGCATAAGCCACATTGCCTCGACGTATTCCGGAGCGTAGCCCCAGTCGCGCCGCGCGTCCAGGTTGCCCATGAACAGCTTCTCCTGAAAACCCATCTTGATGTGGGCCGCCGCGCGGGCGATCTTTCGCGTGACGAACGTTTCTCCCCTGCGCGGCGACTCGTGGTTGAACAGAATCCCACAGCAGGCAAACAGGTTATAGCCTTCGCGGTAATTCACCGTGATGTTATGCGCGAACAGCTTCGCGCAGGCATACGGGCTGCGCGGGTGGAACGGCGTGAGCTCGTGCTGCGGCGGCGGTGTGGAACCGTACATCTCACTCGAGGAGGCCTGGTAAAACCTGGCGTGGATTCCCGTCTTGCGGATGCCCTCGAGCAGGCGCAGCGTCCCGGTTCCGGCGATATCGGCCGTGTATTCAGGAACATCGAAGCTGACACGCACGTGGCTTTGCGCCGCCAGGTTGTAAATCTCGTCCGGCCGCACGTCATACAGCAGCTTCCACAGGCTGCCGGAATCCGAAAGGTCGGAGTAGTGCAGGAAGAAGCGGCTGCCGTGTTCGTGAGAGTCCACGTAAATCGGGTCGACGCGCCCCGTATTGAAACTGCTGGAACGCCGCTTCACGCCGTGGACCTCGTAGCCATTTTGCAGCAGAAATTCGGCCAGATAGGATCCATCCTGTCCCGTAACGCCGGTAATAAAAGCTCTTTTCAAGATAACCGCCGTGTACTAGGTTGTATTAGAGAACCGCGGGCGTGGCACAAGCATGTCGGAACGCTCTGTTATAGTGTAGCTGTCCCGGACCGGAACGGTGTCGAGAGCCGCAACCATGGCATCACCCAGCACGGCGCAACTTCCTTTGGTGAGCATTGTTACTCCTTGTTTGAACAGCGCCGCCTTTTTGCGGGAAACAATCGAAAGCGTGCTGGCCCAGGACTATCCGCGCATCGAATACATCGTCATGGACGGCGGTTCCACCGACGGCACCATCGAGCTGCTGGGTGGCTATCATGGTCGGCTCCGATATTTTTCCGAACCAGATCGCGGCGCCTCGGACGCCATCAACAAGGGATTCGAACGTTCGGGCGGCAGCATCCTCGCCTGGCTGAACGCCGACGACACTCTGCTGGCGGGAACAGTCCGGCAGGCGGTCGAAGAACTGCAGAAAGATGAATCCAACGTGCTCGTTTACGGGGATGGCTGGTGGGTGGACCAGGCCGGACGAAAGCTGGCCCTCTATCCGACCAAGGACTTCGATCCGGACCTGCTTCGCCGCGAGTGTTTTCTTTGCCAGCCAGCGGTCTTCTTCCGTCGCGCAGCGGCCGAGGCGGCTGGATTTCTGGACGATTCCCTGCATTCCGCCTTCGACTACGATCTGTGGATCCGGCTTTCGCGCTCCGGCGCCTTTGGCCGGTTGCGGCGGGAATGGGCAACCTCCCGCATGCACTCGGAAAACAAGTCGCTCGGAAACCGCGAGGAGGCGCTTCGCGAAAGAATCGCTGTCCTAAAACGCCATTTCGGCTATGCACCCTTCGATCTGGTGTATAGCTACTGCGGCTACCGCATGGACCGCCGCGATCAGTTCTTCGATCCATTAAGGCCTTCGATCGCCAAATTCCTGGTGAGCCTTCCCGTCGGAGTCGCTATTAATGCCCGCCGCCCCTTCGCTTATGTGAAGGACTGGCTGACACCGATTACCTGGGGCGGGCTGCTGCGCTCCGTGCAGAGAATGATCGGCCGCGGACCCTCCGCTTCCAGTCCCCTGCAGAAGTAATCCCTTTCTCCACGACGCAATATTCCTTCCGCGAACAGATATAGGAGATCTGTTCTATCGCCGTGTGTCGGTGGTGGTGCCGTCAATCCCCGATTCAACCAAACTCCGGAAATGCCGAAGAGAGGAGTAGGCAATGGGGCGGCACAAACACCATGATGCGTATTCCAGGAACAGATAAAGGAGTCAGGGGACGGGCCGGTGCGCTCGCCATTCTGCTGACCGCAGTCACCGTTTCTGCGGCATTGGCTGCAAACCCGGCGGGCCAGCCACCCTCGCAAAGGCCGCAAGCGGCGGGGTTGCCTTCGTTCTTTGTGCCCGGCGGGGGCAGCCAGGACGCACCGGGTTATGTATTGCGCAACGGAGAACTGACGGCGGCGCTTTACCAGCGGGAAGTCGATTTGGCGTCCAACGGTAACTCCGTCCGTATCACCTTCCCCGGAGCGCGATTTGGATCGGCGCCGGCCGGGGTGAATCGACTGCCGGGCGAGGCGAACGTTTTGACGGGTTCGGATCCGTCGGGATGGCGGACCGGCCTGCCGGTATACGGCGCGGTGACCTATCGCGAAATCTATCCGGGCATCGACATGACGTTCCTGGTGGACGGCAGACGCGTCAAGCGCGAATTCGTGGTTGCGCCGGGCGCCGATGCAGCCGTCATCCGCATGCGCTTCGAAGGCGCCAGGCGCGTTCAGGTGGGGCCGGATGGCGGTCTGGTAATCGAAACGCGGACAGGCCTTCTGAGGGAAGACGCGCCGGTGATTTTCCAGGTGGCCGGGGGAACCAGGCGCCAGGTGGCGGGCAGGTTTCTGCCGTGCGACGGGACCTGTGTAAGTTTCGAGTTAGGCACTTACGACCGAACGCTTCCGTTAGTGATCGACCCGACGCTGAGCTTTAGCACATTTCTCGCTGGCAACGGAACGGATTCGGCCACCGCGGTGGCGGTGGACGGCGCGGGCAGTACCTACGTGGCCGGCTGGACCGATTCCATCAATTTCCCGAACGCCAGCGGGGCGCAAGCCGCCAACCGGGGCGGTGTGGACGCTTTCGTGGTTAAGTTGAACGGCACCGGGAACCAACTGGTCTTCGCAACGTATCTGGGAGGCTCCGGCGAAGACCGGGCCTTCGGCATGAGGCTGGATTCGGGGGGCGGCATCTGGCTGGCGGGAAAGACGACTTCGGGCAATTTTCCGCTGGCTGGAAGCAGCTCCAGCTATTCGGGCGCCACGGATGCCTTTGTCGCCAGGCTGAACGCACAAGGCAACAGCCTGGTGTTCAGCCGCTATCTGGGCGGGTCGCGCCGGGACATGGCAAACGCCATCGCGGTCGATAGCTCCGGCAACGGATGGGTGGCGGGAGAAACGGCGTCCGCGGATTTCCCCGTCTCCTCGGCCTTTCAGGCGACGCCGGGGGGAGGATCGGACGCGTTTCTGGCGAAGATCTCCGCGGCGGGCGCGGTTCTCTCCAGCACTTACTTCGGCGGCGCGGCCGACGACGTGGCTTTAGCCATTGCGCTGGACGGACAAAAACCGGTGGTCGCGGGCTGGACCTGGTCGCCGGACTTCCCTCTCCAGAATGCGCTGCAGCCGACTCCGGGCGGCGGCCAGGACGCGTTTGTCGCCAAGTTCAACTCGACGGCGAGCGATCTGGTCTACAGCACCTATCTGGGCGGTTCGCAAGGCATGACAGGTTTTCCGGAATGGGCAACCGGAGTGACGGTGGACTCCGCCGGTGCGGCGTACGTCGCCGGCGCAACTCCTTCGCCCGATTTCCCGACGCGATCGGCTTACCAGCCGTCCTACGGAGGCGGAAACTACGACGGCTTTCTGACCATCATCAACAGCGCTGGAAGCTCGATCGTCGCCAGTACTTACCTGGGAGGCAACGGCAACGACAGCATCAACGCCGTCGCCCTGGACGGCAGTGGCGATATTTTGCTGGCTGGAACCACGGCCAGTACCAACTTCCCCGTGGCTTCGCCGTCCCAGGCGGTGAAAAAGGCCCTACAGGACGCTTTTGTCACCGAGTTCGCTCCGGGTGGCACGACGATTCGGTTTTCGACGTTTCTGGGGGGCAGCGGAGCGGACGGCGCCAATGCCGTCGCCGCGGTTCCGGGCGGTGGCTTCGCCGTCGCCGGGCAGACCGGCTCCTATGACCTTCCGGTGACCAGCGCCTACCAGACCACAAACTACGGCACACTGGCCGCCTTTGTAACGAAATTCGGCGATGGCGTGCTGCCCTCGGTGATCTCGGTCTCGCCCTCCAGCGGTGCTGGAAGCATGCAGGCGTTTACTTTGCAGTACGCGCACGTGAATGGCGCTTCGCGGCTGATCGATCTGTATTTCCTGGCCCAGACGGGCCTTGTCTTCCCGGGCGCCTGCCAGGTTCGCTACAGCGTCTCCTCGAACGGTCTTTATGTGCGCGACGACGCGGGTACGAGCTGGCTGGGTCCGATCGCGCCCGGCGCTTCCTCCACCCTGGAAAATTCAAAGTGCCGCATCTATGCCGCGTATTCGATGGTGACGCTTGCCGGCACCTCCGCGTCTTTGCAGCTATTCGTGGAATTCAAAACGGCGTTTGCCGGCGCGCGGGACGTCTATCTTCGCGCGGTAGACGTCGATGGCGCCGACAGCGACTGGCAGCAGAAGGGTTCGTGGACCGTCGCCTCGGCCGCCACTCCGGCGGTGCTTTCGGTGGCTCCGGTGGATGGTAGCAGCGGGGCGGGAACACAGATCTTTCTTTTTGAATACGCTCATCCCAACGGCAGCACATCGTTGGCGCAGGCCTATGGCCTGATTGGCTCCTCCACGTCCTACGCGAATGCCTGCATGTTCCGGTATAGCGGCTCGCTCAACGCCTTCCTTCTGATGAACGACGCCGGCACGGCATGGGGGGGCGCTGCCATTCCCAACTCCGCCACCATCCTCGAGAACTCTCAGTGCATCCTGCGCGCCAATTATTCCACCATCATCAGGAGCGGCCCATTCCTGAAGATGCAGGTCTCGCTCCAGTTCAAGAACGCTTTTGTGGGCTTGCGCAACATGTATGGCGACGCCACCGACAACGCCGCAATCGACAGCGGCTGGAAGCAGCTCGGAACCTGGAATGTAGTCCAGAGCAACCTTCCCGAGGTGGTTTCCGTGACTCCATCGTCCGGTTCCTCCGGGTCGTCGGGCCAGACCTTTGCCTTCGAATTTCACGATGCGGATGGCTACGCCAGCTTCACCCAACTGTATGGGATGATCCACTCTTCCACCAACGATGCCGGCGGATGCCAGGTGCGCTACAGCCGTTCCATGAACGGTCTGCTGTTGATGAACGACGCAGGGACTTCCTGGTCGGGGACCGTCGTGCCGGGCAGCGGCAGCACGATCGAAAACAGCCAGTGCCGCATCGTTGGGAGCAGTTCATACGTGTATGCCTCCGGGCCGGTGCTGCAGGTAGGGGTCACCCTTCAATTCAAGGAACCATTCGCCGGTTCGAAGAACATTTACATGAGGGCCATGGCGGCCGGCGAGCTCGACACCGGGTGGGCGCAGAAAGGCACCTGGAACGTCGTGGCCTCGGGTTCCCAGAGTTGGGGTGGTTCCGAGCCGGTTTCCGAGGCTTCCCAACCCCAACCGCAAACACTGTTGTTCGACTACCATCACCCGGCGGGCTTCGAAAACATGGCCTACCTGTTCGGCCTGCTCTGGGATGGCACTCAGGCGGCTGGCGCCTGCCATTTCGTCCTAAACCGCTTGCATAACAGCCTATACCTGCTGAATGATGCCAACACGGCGTGGTTGGGTCCGGTAGCGATGGGAGCCGACGCCACGCTCGAAAACAGCCAGTGCCGGGTGATCGCGGCCCGTTCCGCCGCGGGGGGCTCCGGCAGCGACTTTCAGATGCTGGTCACGCTGGAGTTCAAACCCCTGTTCGCGGGTGACAAATACGTGGAATCCAGAATGGTCGATGTAAACGGTGTCGACAGCGGCTACAGCTTCCTCGGTACCCAGACGATTGTCGCGACGGCGCCATAGGGCGGGCTCTTGTCCTGGCGGCGAGGTTTCCGACGTACCGCCACCTGCGACAATTGAAGGTTGGAACCGACGTCCGTCATCATCCTCGGGTGCGGCTTCACCGGTAGCAGGGTGGCAGAATTGCTCCTCAGCCGGGGCATCCCCACACTCGCCACCACGTCGCGCGCGGAACGCATCGGCGCGCTCGAAGCCCGCGGCTTACGGGCGCTCGAAGTTGACGTGAACCGTCCGAAAGACCTTGACAGGCTCCGGCGCTTCACCCGGGCGCGGTCGACTGTGCTGCACTCGGTGCCTTTAGTGACGGATGCGGAAGGCAGGCTGTTCGATCCGACTCCACTGCTGTTGGACGCGCTTGGCGAGCAGCCGTCCCGCGTCGTGTACCTTTCCACTACCGGAGTCTACGGTGCCCGGAAGAGGGTGGACGAGACCACCCCGGTCGAACCCGTGACAAAGCGCGCCCGGTTGCGCGTCGAGGCCGAGAGGACGGTGCAGCAAGGGTCCTGGGAATCGCTGATTCTGCGCCCGGCTGCGATCTACGGACCCGGCCGCGGCGTCCACATCGCGGTACTTGCGGGCAGGCATCCGCTGGTGGGGGACGGATCCAACTACGTCAGCCGGATCCACGTGGACGATCTGGCGGCGCACGCCTGCGCGGCTTTATTTTCCGACGTTACCGGGTCCTACCCGGTGGCCGATGACGAACCTTGCACCTCGAAGGAAATCACCGCGTTTTGCGCACGGTTGCTCGGCATTCCGATGCCGCCCTCGGTGGACGCCTCTCAGGTGAGCGAAACGCGGCGAGCCGACCGCCGGGTGGACGGCACGGCTATACGGCGGCTGCTGGGCGTCAAGCTGCGATTCCCCAGCTTCCGCACCGGCATACCGGCATGCCTCGAGGCTCGAGCGAGACTGCGCAGAGGGCCCACGCTAGCGGCCCGGAATTCGCCCACCGGCTCCCGCTGTCTACCCTTCTTTTTGCCCCAAACTGGATTGCCATCGCCGGGGAGTAAGTGCCTGAAATTGTTCTCCAGCGCGACTGTCCTTTCAGAACAGACGCAAGAAACCCTTGTACTTTTCCGTAATCTTTTGTACGATCCTGTCTTAGATGAACCGGTAGTGCGTTAGAACCGACACACGGGATAGGAAAACCGGAGTGCGCGGAGGCAGGGGGGCAGTGGCCGCGAGTTGTAACGTGGGTGCTCTGTGTCGGGTGCCCCGGTTCGCGTTCCTTGAGTGACGATGCTGGGTGGGCTCACTCACTCTTCGTCGCCTGAGTTCTAAAACCAAACGAATCCCGCGTTATTCGGATTTGGCAACCGGCGTGGAGGGAAACCACGCCAGAAGGGGCGCAAAGCAGACGAATGGAAGACGCAGAAACCGTCACGATCGTGGCGGAGGAGGAATTGGACGACATCTTCCGCCAACTTGACATTCTGGCTGCCCGGGTTCGCGAAGCGATCCCGGTTTCCGGTTGCAGCCATAGTAGCCCGGCGTGTCTGAGTTGCGCTCTCGAATGGTTGGTTGCCGAACAGACGCCGGTGAGCCTTTTCCCGCCGGATAACACCGGCAAGTAAGCATTGGCAGCATCCGGGTTGCGCCGGGGGACGGGCCAGGTCCGGCGCCGCTTACACCGCCTGCCCGGCGGCGTAGCCCGACGACCAGGCCCATTGGAAATTGAAGCCTCCCAGGTGGCCGGTGACGTCCACCACCTCTCCGACGAAAAACAGGCCCGGCACGTGGCGGCATTCCATGGTCTTCGACGAAAGCTCATCCGTGTCCACTCCCCCCACGGTCACTTCCGCTTTGCTATAGCCCTCGGTGCCGTCCGGCGCAATCTTCCAACGGTGCAGGCGCGCCGCCAGGTCGGCCAGTTCATGGGGGCTACAGGAGACCACCGGCCTGCTCTCTGCGTTCCGCTCGAACCAGCGCTCGACGAAGCGTTGCGGCAGTAATTCCGCGACAATCGTCTTCGTCTCGGTCCGTTCTTTCAGCTCGCGGCGCCGTTTGAATTCGGCAAGCAGATCCACCTCAGGCGCCAGATCCAGCTCGATCTCCTCGCCGGGCCGCCAGTAAGAGGAGATTTGCAGAATCGCCGGCCCGCTGAAGCCGCGGTGCGTCACCAGCAGGTTCTCGCGGAAACTATGTTCACCAACGGCCGCGGCGACATCGAGCGAAACCCCCGCCAGTCCCGACCACGTTCGTTGTTCATTCTGGTCCAGCGTCAGCGGCACCAGCGCCGGACGCGTGCGAATCTGCTTCAAGCCAAACTGCTTTGCGACGCGGTATCCAAAATCCGTGGCACCCATCTTCGGAATCGTGAGCCCGCCGGTGGCCACCACCAGCGCCGGCGCGCGAAATTCGCCGCGGTTCGCCCAGACGACGTAGGTGGCGCCATGCCGCACCTCCTCGACGTCGCAGCCGAGGACAATGTCCACGCCAGCCGCCCGGCATTCATCGAGCAGCATTCGCACCACGTCGCTCGCCGAACGGTCGCAGAACAGTTGCCCGAGCTTCTTCTCGTGCCAGGCGATTTTGTGCTTTTCGACCAGCGCCAGAAAGTCGTACTGCGTATATCGCGACAACGCGGATTTCGCAAAGTGCGGATTTTCCGAAAGAAAGTTGTCCGGCTCACAATAGAGGTTGGTGAAATTGCACCGCCCGCCGCCGGAAATCAGAATTTTCTTGCCCACTTCCGTGGCCCGCTCGATCAGCACCACGCGCCGGCCCCGCTTACCGGCCTCGATGGCGCACATCAGGCCGGCGGCGCCCGCGCCAAGGATGATCACGTCGTGTGGCATGGTCGAAAACGCCGCCCCGTTCCCGCTTACTCACCGGCGTCCAGATGGCGTACCGGGTATTGGCGGACGATCGAGTCGGCCGTCAACAGAATCAACCCTTCCAGGTTGGCCTGTGCGATCAGCATCCGGTCGAACGGGTCGGGGTGAATCGGTGGCAGAGACCCCGCCGCAAGCGCATGCTTTCCCGTGATTGCGAGTTCCCGGAAACCGTAGTCCGCAATAATCTTCGGCAACAGCCGTGCCGGCTCCTTGGGAAACTTCAAACGCCCCAGAGCATGTTTGATGGCGATCTCCCAGAGCGAAGCGGCACTCACCTGGACGGCGTTGTCGGGAGAGAGGATCAGTTGGCGGCTGCGCTTGCCGAGCCGCCTGTCGTCCGCCATCCACCACAGGAAAACGTGCGTGTCCAGCAGAATCATTCTTCAACTCCGAACGCCTTGCGCAGGTCGGCTGGCAGCGGAGCGTCGAAGTCGGTGGAGATCCAGAGCTTGCCCCTCAGGATTCCAGGCTTGCGCGGGGCCGAACCCGTCACGAAAGGAACGATCCGTGCAACTGGCTTGCCGGCCTTCGCCAGCACCACCTCCTCGCCATTCTGCGCCTGTTCGATCAGGCGTGAAAGCGTCGTCTTTGCCTGGTGGATATTTACCGTCGTCATCGCGCCTTCTCCGGACTTAGCTAAGCCTAGCTATATTTTCGCAGATTCTCGGAGGGGCGCAATCGCCGGTCAGATCATTCCCAGCGGCACGTCGTGGTCCGGCGCCGGAAAGGCGTGGTCAATGGCGGCGATGTCTTCCGCGCTCAACTCCCAGCCGGCGGCGCCCGCATTCTCGCTGGTGTGCTCGGGGCTCGACGATTTGGGAATCGTGAACACGCCCGCCTGCCGGGTGAGAAAGTTCAACGCTACCTGCCTGGGGGTGCGGCCGTGCCGGGCGGCAACTTGCGCCAGCGTTTTGCCGCCGACGCCATAAGGTTGGGGGAAAGAGCGATGGCCGAAGGGGCTGTAGCCCACCACCGCGATGCCTTGTCTCTGGCAATACGGAATCAGCCGGCGCTCGATGCCGCGGTCACCCAGGTGATACAGCACCTGGTTTGCAGCCAGGCGCTCGCGCTTCAGCGCGCGCTCGGCCTCCACCACGTCTTCGACGTCGAAGTTGCTTACGCCGATGAAACGCACCCGCCCCGCCGCCACCAGTTCTTCCATCGCGCGCATCGTCTCCGAGAGGGCGTGCGATCCCCGCCAGTGCAGCAGGTATAGATCGATGTGGTCGGTCTTCAGCCGCTTCAGGCTGCGCTCGCAAGCCTGGAGCGTACCCTTGTAGCTGGCATTGGAGGGAAGCACCTTCGAAACCAGAAAAACTTCTTCGCGCCGGCCGGCAATGGCTTCGGCCACCAGTTGCTCGGCGCGCCCGTCGCCGTACATCTCGGCCGTGTCGATGTGAGTCATTCCGAGATCCAGCCCCGTCTCGAGGGCTTCGACGGCGCGCGGGCCGTCAATCATCCAGGTCCCCTGACCAATGGCCGCGACCGGAACGCCCGTAAATCCGAATGGTTTGGTGGTCATGGCATGCACGCGCGCCTGGCGGCATCTCTCAGCCGACCCGCGTAAAATTGCAGATTATTCGTTTGCGGCTTTCGAGTCAACCAACGCCGTAACGTCCTTCAGGAATTCCTCGAGCGGCCTTCCGCCCAGGTCGCCGTGCTTGCGGTTGCGCACCGCCACCGTGCCGTTCTGCGGCTTCCCGGTCGCCCACAACCAGCATGTAGGGCACCTTCTGCAGTTGCGCCTCGCGAATCTTGAGATTGACCTTCTCGCTGCGGGCGTCCACTTCCACGCGGATGCCGGCCTCTTTCAGCCTGGCGGCCACCTGGCAGGCGTAATCGGCGTGGCGGTCGGCGATGGGCATCACCACTGCCTGCACCGGGCGCCAGCCACACCGGGAACGCGCCGGCGTAGTGCTCCAGCAGGATGCCGAAGAAGCGCTCCACCGAGCCGTACAGCGCGCGGTGGACCATCAACGGCTGGTGCTTCTTGCCGTCTTCTCGCGATGTATTCCAGCTCGAAACGCCGCGGCAGAGTGAAGTCGAACTGCACGGTGCTGAGCTGCCACTGGCGCCCGATGGCGTCCACCAGCTTGACGTCGATCTTCGGGCCGTAGAAGGCCGCCTCGTCGGGCGATCACCTTGGCTTTCATCTTCAGCCGGTCAACGGCGTTGCGCAGCGCCTTCTCGGCCAGCGCCCACTGCTCCGGCGTCCCGTCGTACTTGCCGCTCGCGCCGCCGTCCCAGGTGGAAAGCTCCGCCTCGTACTCGTCGAAGCCGAAGGTCTTGAGAACGTCGACGGCGAACTCCAGGCAGTTCACGATCTCGTCTTCGATCTGTTCGGGCGTGCAGAAGATGTGCGCGTCGTCCTGGGTGAAGCCCCGCACGCGCAGCAGGCCGTGCAGCACGCCCGAACGCTCGTAGCGGTACACCGTGCCCAGCTCGCCCAACCGCACCGGCAGATCGCGGTAGCTGCGCTGCCTGTCCTTGTAGATCAGGATGTGGAACGGGCAGTTCATCGGCTTGAGCTGGTATTCGGCGTCGTCCAGCTCCATCCGTTTGAACATGTTCTCCGCGTAGAAGTTGTAGTGGCCGGAGGTCTTCCACAGATCCGACGCGCGCGACGTGCGGCGTGTAGACCAGCTCGTAGCCGCGCTGCCAGGTACTGGTCGCGCATCCAGTCTTCGATGATCTTGCGGACGCGGCCGCCCTTGGGGTGGAAGAAGATCAGCCCCGGGCCGGCCAGCTCCTGGATGCTGAACAGATCGAGTTCCTGGCCCAGCCGGCGGTGGTCGCGCTTCTTGGCCTCTTCCAGCCGGGTCAGGTACTCTTCCAGTTCCTTCTGCGTGAAGAACGCCGTCCCGTAGATGCGCTGCATCTGGTGGCGCTTCTCGTCGCCCTTCCAGTAGGCGCCCGGCGATGGAGAGCAGCTTGAATGCCTTGATTTTCGAGGTGTCGGGCAACGTGCGGCCCGCGGCAGAAATCGATGAATTGGGCGCCCAGACGTGTATTCGGTGAAGATCTCGCCGGCCTTCTCCTCGATGAGCTCGCACTTCATCGGCTCGCCCATCTCGCGGTACTTCGCCAGGCCGTCTTCCTTGTGCACCAGCAGGCGCCCGTAAGGGACACCGCGTTTCTGGATCTCCCACATTCGCGCTTCGATCTTCTCCAGGTCGTCGGGCGTGAACGGCGTATCGCGTTGGAAGTCGTAGAAGAAGCCGGTGTCGGTGGGAGGGCCGATGCCGAGCTTGGTTTCGGGATAGAGTTCCAGCACCGCCGCCGCCAGCAGGTGGGCCGTCGAGTGCCGATAGACCTGCAAGCGCCTCGGGATTCTTCGAGGTCAGGATCTCGAGCGCGGCGTCGCTTTCGAGCGGGCCGCGTCGAGGTCGTAAAGTTCACCATTGACGCGGGCCACCACCGCGTCGTTGGCCAGGCGCGGGCTGATGGAGTTCGCCACGTCCAGGGGCGAGGAGCCCGCGGACAACCTGTTTTACGCTACCATCGGGTAGTGTTATCCGTGAATCTGGTCGCTCATAAGATTGAAGTTTCAGCGTAGCACGAACCTTCCGGCACGGGCGTCGTGCCGCCCCGCGGGGAGGCGAGAGCTCCACTGTGTGCTGATATATTGGTGACGACTCCCTAAAGGCAGTCGAGCGAATGGCAACCAAAGCAGCTTTCGGAGCGGAGGAGGAACGCGAGCTCGTCCATAAGGCGAAAGCCGGCGACGACGGCGCCTTCACCGATCTGGTTAACCGTTACGAAAGAAAGGTTTACCGGATCGCCCGGCACATTACCCAAAACGACGAAGACTCCGAAGACGTCCTGCAGGACACCTTTCTCAAGGCCTACGAACACTTGGGCGATTTCCAGATGAACTCGAAGTTCTACACCTGGGTGGTCCGCATCGCCGTGAACGAGGCGTTGATGAAACTCAGAAAGCGCAAAACTGGACGCACCGTTTCCATCGACGAAAACATTGATACTGGCGAGGAGGTAGTTGTTCGGGAGATCGCCGTCTGGGAAAACAACGCGGAGCAGCGTTATACCCAGCAGGAGTTGCGCGAGATTCTGGACCGCGCCATCGACAGCCTATCTCCTGGTTTCCGGGCGGTTTTCGTTCTGCGCGACGTGGAAGAACTATCTACCGAAGAAACCGCGCAGGCATTCGAGCCTGACGGTGCCGGCCGTAAAGAGCCGTCTACTTGCGGGCGCGGTTGCAGCTCCGGGAAAAACTTACGAACTTCTTTAAGCGGAAGGGGGACGACATCTTTGCTTACATGTAAGGATTTCCTGAAAGAACTCAATGATTTCCTCGACGAATCGCTGGATTCGGAAGCACCCGAGCCAGGATTTGGAGAAACATATCAGCGAGTGTCCCAACTGCTGGGTGATCTTGACACCACCAAGAAGACCCTGCAGGTATATAAGGGAATGGAGCCGCAGGTTCTGCCCGATCCAGTTCACAGCGCCTGATGGAGGCCCTCGAACGAAGAGATCTGTTCCGAAGAAGCCGTACGGCAAAGTCCGAATAGCCCGGTCTGCCCGGCACACCGACAATACGAACCTCCGCCCCCGGTCCGGCTTCCCGATCTGCCCAAAACAGCGTTAGCCTCCCGGAGCAGTGTCCAGCATTCGAGTGACACGGAAGCCTTCGAGGTCGAAGCCTCGCTGGCTGGAGGACGTTGCGTACCTCCTCCAGCCTTCCGCGTAGGCCGGGAATTCGACGATCGTGCGCGAGGAGTGCCGGTCAGCCCGGCATGGCAGATCCGCGGATTCACCGGGAAACGGCACCTCGCAAAGTGTCTCCAAAAGGTGCTCAAGTTCGCGGGGCTCCACCGCGATCTGGACGGTTACCAGTTCACCCTCCACTCCCTGAAGCGGAGGCCGGAAGAGGAAGGACTAGCGGAAACGCCATAGACAACTCCTGTTTTCAGCCCGGCAGTCGCCGGACCCGGAGGTGCCTCAAGCCACGTCGGTCGCGCAAAAATAAAAAACCCTGCGCCAAAGACACAGGGTCGAGAAATTTCACGAAGACCGACTCGCCTTTAGCACTTTTTTTCGTGGTTGCAATTAGCAGGACCCGAAGCGATCCTAAATCAATCCACGTCAGTCCCAGGGTAGCATCTTAGGGCCACGTTGACAATGGAAAAATTCGCCAGTGCCACCTGGGGTCAGTGCATCTTCTGCTGCCACTGGTCCAGCATGGCGTCGAACTTTCGTTTCTGTTCTTCGTCCAACACCTTCATAATGCGGGTCTTCCCGTTGGCGCGAACTTCGTCCATCTGCGACTGGAGAGTCTGGTAGTACATCACGAAATCGTCCAGGACGAGTTCGATCTCTTCCGCCTGCTTGGGGGTTAAGTTCAGTTCTTTCTTGAGGTTCTGAAGAGAAATGGTTTTTCCACCCTCTTTCCAGTAGGGACCCACGCTGCGGGCGACCGTAGGATGCAGAACAAATCGGGAGACAGCCTCACTCACCGCCGCGCCGCTGACAGCGCCGCAGAGAAATACGACGAACAGAATCAGCAGCACACGAGGATTTTGCCACGTGGCTTGCGTGTCTACGTTCTGGGTACGCATTCCACCGTCATCCCAACTTGCGGGGCGGCCGCCTCAGTCGCCTGAATAGGTTGCCAGATTCACGAGCACGACATCCCGGCCGTTGTCTACGTCGGAGCCGTAGGCGGGCGGGTACTGCTCCTGGGACAGAATCCCTTCCGGAGTAGAAGCCGAAAGCGACGTTCGACCGCGGGGTTGTCAGAATCAGGCTCCCCATCAGTACAACCAACAACAGGGAGGAGTACAACAACCGGCGGGCGAAAGCGGGCTGCAGAAACAGGCTCCAGATCGAGGGCCGAATCTGAGACTCGATGCGAGCCAATACGCGGGCATAGAAGCCCGCCTGCACTTCCGGGACTTCTTCCGGCACCTCTCAGAGCCCGAAGCATCACCGACTGTCCGCCGCAACAGCTTCGATCAATTCCCGGCATTCGCTGCAAGTGGACAAGTGACGGTGAAAATCCAACATCTCCTTGAGGATTGAGACTCCGGCCAAGTAACCCTCAAGCGAGTCCTGTATGGGCTGGTGCATGACTTCTTCCCTCAATGACTCCCAATGCTATCGGCAAACCCATACAGCGAATCTTCTCCCGCGAGCCTCCGCCAGGCGGATGTTCGCTTTTTGTCAATACTCCTCCCGCCCGGCTCCTCAAACTGACAGAGCACTGGAGCGGCGGGTCAACCGTTGCGCAGCCTTTACCAGCTTCTGCCGCGCTCGGAACAACTTCACTTTTATGGTATTTTCGTTCATCCCGGTCATTTCCGCCAGTTCCTCGACGGAGTGACCCTCAACTTCTTTCAACAAAAGCAGGTTCCGGTCTTCTTCCGAGACCTTCTCCAGCAATTTCATCACCAGATCGCGTCTGCGCCAGATCCTCGTCGATGCTGGGGCGCCCGGGCGGGTTCGGTCTTCTCCATCTGGAGCGACTTCGTCCTCGCCGAAGTCGCTCTCGTACACCAACTTGCGGACTTTCTTCTTCCGCAGATAGTCGTAGCACTCGTTAACCGTAATTTTGTAGATCCAGGTGAGAAGAGAGCTTCGGAAGTCGAAGTTTCCAATGGAGAAGTAGATCTTGGCGAACACTTGTTGGGCGATGTCCTCGGCGTCGTTGTGGTTGCGCAGGATCCCGTAAATGATGGAGAACACCTTCGACTGGTATCTTTCCACCAAGTCGCGGAAGGCCATCTCGTCGCGGGCTTGCACCCGCTCGACGATCTTCGCTTCCTCGGTTCGACGGTAATCCACTTTCGTCTTCGCAGGCATTCGCCTCGCACTGGCTTGCGCGCCTCCGTGACAGGGAGTGGGAGCACGCCGTCCATTACGTTCATACACTCCCTCGGACGTCGATAATCCCCCAACGGTTTCATTCAACCACCCAACCTGCGTGCTTTTCGTACTCAGACCTGACGGCGCAGCCGGCCGCCTCGGAATCCGTTGGCTCACCGGCGCCTGGAAAGCTCTCGGGCAACACCGGATTTGTCGCCCCGATGCCAGCCTCCCGGTCGCGAATGCCTCAAGATACCAGATTCCCGCAACTTCCCGCAGCCCGTACTCATCTGTATTCATAGAAGTATGGGTGACGGCCGCGTCGCTCGTATGCTCCAAGCCGCGACTTACCGTGTAGTAAAATAGTGTTGAGATTCTACGGTATCTTGATACGATGAGTAGGGTATCTTTCAGGAGGAAATCGCATGGCGGGCGTAGCTCTTACTTCAGGCGCCGTTGAGCAAAGTCAAGGAAATTCTCGAAGCACAGGATCCCAAGCCGGCCGGGCTGCGCATCTCGGTGGTAGGCGGCGGATGCTCCGGCTTCAGTTATTCCATGGCGTTCGAGAACGCCCCAAACATGCTCGACAAGACCTACGATTTCAGTGGGTTGCGGGTATTCGTCGACCAGGCCAGCCTGCTCTACCTGGATGGCGCGGAAGTAGATTACGTGGAGACGTTGGAAGGCGCCGGGTTCAAGTTCAACAACCCCAACGTCAAGTCGACCTGTGGCTGCGGCAGTTCGTTCAGCGCCTGAGACAAGCGAGTCAAAAGGTAACTTCTGACGGCGGCGGTGAGGGCAAGGTGTCCCGTCGCCCGTTGTAGAATGGCCCTTTGCGCCGACCCTTCATCACCGCGGACGCAGCCGCGCGATGGTACACCAAACCTCTGCTGGTGGCCGTCGTCACCACCTTGCTGGCTCTGGCCTGGCAAGCGGCGACGGTCCACTGCAACTACGATGGACGGTGGACGGCGCTGTTCTGTGTCGGAGACCGTCAGAAATTGCCGACTACCTTCAAGGAATTACCCTACCTCTTCAAGAACAGCTCCGGCTACGACGGCCAGTACTTCCTGATTATCGCTCGAGACCCCCTGGCAAGGCATGGCAGTGCTCGATTCGTGAAGGCCTCCGCCCTCAGATACCGGCGAATCCTGGTGCCAGGGCTTGGCTGGCTGCTAGCGTTCGGCCAAGAGCCGCTCGTCGACGCCTCGATGATCGCCGTTCAGTTGGGTTTTTTCTTTCTGGGGGTCTTCTCGGCTGCGTGTTTTTGCACCCGGTTCGGCGCTAGCGCCTGGCTCGGGGCCGGTTATGCGCTCATTCCGGGTGCGTTGATCTCGCTCGATCGCCAACTGGCCGACGGACCACAACTGGCGTTCACAGCGGCATTCTTCCTTCTCGCCTACCAGGAGGAGTTTTTCGACCGGCACAGACCGCTGCTGATGTGGTCGATTCTCGCCGTCGCCCCGTTGGCGCGAGAGACCGGCGTCATGCTGCTCGGCGGCTACTGCCTCAGCCTGCTTCTCCGCGGACGCGTGCGCGATGCTGTTCGCTACGCGACGGCGATTCTCCCCGTCGCCGCCTGGTCCGTCTACGTGGAAAAAGCAGCCGTGGCTTATTCCAACAACGCCTCCCTGCACGCAATCCGGAACTTCGCCGTCCATGATCATGGTTGGTTCGAATGCTTCTGGCACCTGCCGAAATACACGGCCCTGGCGCCCTTTCCGGCGACCATCGTGCACGGGTTGGACGTGATCGCACTGCTCTCGCTGCCCGCCATCTGGGCGGTGGTGATCGCGCGCTTGTGGCGGCGGCCCCGTGGCGCTCCGGAATGGGCCACCCTGCTCCTGGCGGTACTCATATCGTGTCTCGCCTGGCCGAATTTCACTGATCCGTTCGGCTATACCCGGCTGATCTCACCCATCCTTTTATTCGTCGCGGTCGACGGTGTCCGCACCCGCCGCTGGTGGCCCCTGCTATTCAGCCTGCCGGTGGTTCTGCGAATTCTCATTCAGTTCGTTCCGCAGGGCCTGGGCATTCTCCGCTGGGCGGCCGGGTAAAGCCACGGTGTATACTGGCCGCCGTTGGGATTGCCAGCCGCAAGCGGCGCCACCCAGCCGCACCCGCCGGATACGGACGATAATGCCGGCTCCATCGGAATGCTCTTTGAGTTCAGCAAATTCCGCATGGCTGATTTTGGAGACCTGCTGAGCACCCGGGAATACTCACTAATGTGCCCCAATAACCCGGTTGGCAAGGTGGATTTGTTCATGGTCAGCCAGCATGGCCTTGCGAAGTCGAATTCCCCGATGTTGGTTCACGCGCTCCAGCCGAAAGCGGCCATCATGAACGACGGCCCGCGAAAAGGTGGAGAGCCCGCGGTGTTCGACATCCCCAGGAGTTCCGCGGGCCTTGAGGACTTGTGGCAATTGCACTACTCGGCGCAAGCCGCCGACGAGAACGCGGCGGCCGATTTCATCGCCAACATGGAACAGAACTGTGAAGGCAAGCCGATCAAAGTTTCGATCGAGCGCAATGGGACGTTCACTGTAACCAACACGCGCAACAACTTCTCGAAGACCTGAAAACCGTAACCGGTGCCGCTTGTCCGTTTCCGGTTGCGCCGGCGGGAGCATGTCATAGTGGTGGGGATGATTGCAGCTTTTACGGTTGGGCAGTTGCGGGTCTGCGTTTTCGCTTCGCGGGTGGAGATGGGCCGCGCGGCCGCGGCGGAGGCGGGCGCCGAAATCCGGCGCCTGCTGGTCGAGAACCGCGAAGCCAGCGTCGCCTTCTCCAGCGCCGTCTCCCAGAACGAGTTTCTGGAGGCACTGGGCTCCGATGCCTCCATCGATTGGACGCGCATCGCCGCGTTTCACGTGGACGAATACGCCGGCATGTCAGCGGATCACCCTGCATCGTTCCGGCGGTTCCTGAACGACCACCTGTTCGGTCGCGTTCCGGTTGCCGAATTCCGCCAACTCGACGGTCAGGCTCCCGATCTTTCCGCCGAATGCGCCCGCTACGCTGCGGCGCTGCGGAAGAAACCACCGGCGCTGGCTATCCTCGGCATCGGCGAAAACGGCCACATCGCCTTTAACGACCCGCCCGTGTGCCGCTTCGACGATCCGTTCGACGTCAAGCTGGTGCAACTGGACGAGGCCTGCCGCGCGCAGCAAGTGCACGATGGCGCCTTCAATCGGCTTGAAGACGTACCCCAGGTGGCGCTGACGCTGACCGTTTCGCGCCTGATGCGTATCGCACGCGCGATTGTCGTGGTCCCCGGGCCGACGAAGCGCGAGGCGGTGCGCCGCGCGCTCGAAGGCCCGGTGGAACCTGCCTGCCCGGCATCCATCCTGCGAACTCACCCGAACGCCGTCTTGTACCTCGACGGGGATTCCGCCGCGCTGCTCGAAAAGGTTCCCGGTTGAAACACTTCCGGGACAGGCTCGCGCGAAAGCTGGCCGTCGCTATCGCCTGCCGCCACGACCTCTCCGCCGCCGCGATGTCCGAAGCCGCCGCCACGAATCACCACTGTCGGAGCGTAGTAGCCCCAGCCCGCACCCCAGTACGGGCCCCAGTAGGGTCCCCAGAACGAACTCCAGTAAGGGTCCCAACCCCAGCCAACACCGAGGTGCACCCGACCGGGATACCAGCCGCGGGCGTATACGGGTCCGCGCTCGTCTTTCATAATGTCGTCGCGCCGATGGTTCCACTCGTCGAAAGCGTCTTTTGAAGGCGCGGACGCGATTTCCGCGCGCTCACCGTGGGCGTACTTCCGGGCGATCATACTCTTGCCCTTCTTTACCACCACCGAGCGGTCGGGAGTCAGCACCTGCGCTTCGCCGTCGCGGACGATAACGAGGCTGTCGTTCTTGTCGCGAACCTGTACACGGTAGACGCCGTTTTTCTGCGGAACGACGTTGGCATTCGGGGTTTCAAGGTCCACGTCCGCCTCTCCACCACGCAACATGGTGTAGGAAACGGTCCCGCGAACGACATTGATCTGGAAGGAACGCTCACCCAGTTCTCGCAACAGGATCTCCGTGTTGCCGTCCAGCCGGATAAAGTTCGAACTATCGAGACGGACCTCCGCCCGCGAGGCGGGCCCCGCCATCACCGAATCGCCTCCCAGCAGCGGCGTGCCCGCGCTCAACCGGGATACGTCCTTGGTACCACCGTGGCGGCGGGTGACGTCGCCGATGACCGCTGTCGCGCGAGCTACGCCGATGCCTCCTTCCATGGTCCTTTGCCCGGTACGGGGCGGCGGCGGAGCAGCATAAAGAGACTCCGCCGCGAAGGGGATTACGAGCGCGCCCATCAGCAGGAGCGTCGGGAGAGAAACCGGCCTAGTCATAGCCACACTCCTTTCAAACACTTTTCTTCACCCTTCAACATGCAATTGCGCATCCAAATCATAAGCCGTGCATGTTCAGGCAATTAGCAGACATCAATCAAACCGCCTCGGTGGCCGAAATCAATCAACTGGCCGAGTTCCACCACCTATCGCGATGCAAAAGGCCGGCGGATTCCCGCGCCTGGGCGGTTTTGGTATCAGCGGGCGTAGTAGCCGGTCTTGGCGCGCACCGTCAGCCCGGGTCGCTTGGATCGGATGACGATTTTCCGGAACGTCCCATCCCGTTCGGGGTTGGTGGTGTGGTAGGCCAGTTCAAAAGACGAGTGCAACTCTTCACCGATCTGCCGGAAATGCGTTCGCAACTCGGCCTGCCGCGCGTCAAAAGCCGTACCGCCGGTCTCGAGGCCGATACGGTCCATGACGCGAATCCCGTACTTATTCCTGGCGTTCAGGTGGCCCTTCTTCGACTCGGTGTAACGGATGCCGTACAGCCGGACATCTTGCGATTGGGCTATTTCGATGGCGTCCATCATGTCCTGCGCACTGGAGTTGTCCTCGCCGTCGCTGAACAGGATCAGGGCCCGGCGGCCGTGCTGGATGGAGGCCAGCTTCTCGGTGATCGAGTAGTAGATTGCGTCGTAAAAGGCGGTGCCCAACTCGCGCTCCTCGCGCGGGCCAATTTGCGGGAAACCCCGATCGCCCTTTTCGTATTCCTTCATGACCTCCACCAATGCCGTGCCGGACGGCGTGAGGTCGCTTACAAGGCGCAGGTAGTTTCCAAAGCAGACCAGAAAGACCCGGTCGTTTGGGCCCAAAACGTCCTTCAGAAATGCCTCCAGATCGCGGTGATGCTGCTTGATGAAGTTTTCCTGGCTGCCGCTGAAGTCGACGATCAGCCCCAGGGTGAGCGGGACGTCGGCACTGCGGGCGAAAAAAGCGATCTTTTGCGGAATAGCGTCTTCGAATACCTCCAGGTCGTCTTGGGTCAGACTGTTTACCAGCGTTCCACTCGAGTCGCGAACGCTGAAGGCGACGTTGACCAAGTCCACTTCCACGCGAATGGGCTCCTGGCCGGCGCAGGCGCAGCAGATCAGGATCAGCAGCAAAGGTGTGATTGCGCGCATTGGTTCCCCCTCGCTAATTACGCAAACCCCGGGATTTCGATCACTCATTCTACCCCTGGCGGTCAGTACCTTCCGCGCCGGAGCTTCAATGTTTCGAATAGAGGGCGTAACGGATGCCATCGATGTCGAATTCGCCCAGACGCCGGTAGCTCGATCCGAGCGGCCGTGTGACCGGAACGCGCAGGTAGAGATAGTCGCAGTCGTGCGGATAGACGAGCTGGCCGCGCTCGACAAACTCGTGGCGCGAGTACATGGTAGGGGCGGCCAGCCGGTCCAGCTCGTCCCAGAAGTCGTCGAAGACGAAGCAGCTTTTCTTTCCCCAAACGCCGCCGTCCGCCCGGAGCGCCCGATGCAGCACTGGCGTAAGACGCGGCAATTTCGCGTTCATCGGGGATTCGCCATCTTCGCGCATCCGTGTTAATCGAGAGTAAAAGTCCCGCGCACAGTAGCCCGCGAGCAGCGGCAAGGCGCCATGTGGGCAGACCACGCGCCCAATCGAAGAGCAGGATAGCCCAGACGAACGCGTGCTCCAGGAACGGAACCGCGATGCGAATGCTTCCGCCCGTTGCCTCCCAAGGGTTGAACAGAAAGATCAACAGGTAGACGATGGCCAGCGACAGCAGGCTGAAGGGCACGAAGCGCGAGCTGAAGGCGGCGGCCCCGCCCGTCCGGGCCGAGTTGCGACGGTTCGCGGCAACCAGCACGCCAACAATTGCGAAAGTCGCAATCAACACCAGCGCCTTGCTTTCCACCATCGCCGTCCAGAGACTGGCGCCTCCCTCGCTGAACCGCGAAACAACCTGCCCGCTGTCCTTGTTGATCATCAGCGGCCACTCCAGCGGAAAAGACGGAAGGCGATGGAACACCGCCAGGATGAAGGGCGGAATCATCAGCATCCAGAGCACCGGGGCGGCCCAGACCGCCAGCACCGCCCGGCGCGTTTCGCGGTCGCGCAGGACCGCCGGCAGGTTGAGAACGGTGAACGCAACCAGGTAAAACCAGAAGGAATCGCGGGTCAACATGGCCACCGCCGCCAGCGCCGGAATCCACCATCGTTTGCGCAGCTCGAGCGCCCCCGCCGCTAGCAGCAGAAAGAAGAGCGGGATGCCGACCATTTCCTGCATCAGGCTGTGTCCCAAGCCGACCATGTTCCT
Organism: Bryobacterales bacterium; assembly: GCA_963810595.1. Lineage (GTDB taxonomy): Bacteria > Acidobacteriota > Terriglobia > Bryobacterales > Bryobacteraceae > CAWEOG01. Next base: position 176,646 of record CAWEOG010000024.1, read on the forward strand.
CTGACTCGCAAACGAAGCCAGAAGAACTAACAGGAAAACCAGGCTGGAGCGGGAGCGTCCCAGCAGTTTCCAACCCAACAGCCCGAGCGATGCCAGCGACAGAAAGAAGTAAAACACGGGGATCGCCCGGAAGGCGATGGAAGGTACGCGCAGCAGGTAAAGAACCCAGATTTGGGTCTGCAGAACCGGCAGCCAGACCCGGTTTCCCATCTTTACGATGGGGAAGCTGGCGCCCAGAATTCGCGCGCCTTCGTCACCCCGATACATAGGACTGTGGAAGGCGATCAGCGCCTGCCAGGTGGAGAAAGCCAGAGCCGCCAACAGGATCGACAGCAGGAACAAGCCGGCCGAGGGGGCGCCACGATTCCGCGAGGTTGGTTCCAGCCAGTCTTCAGTCTTTTGCGCCAGAGTCCGAAGGGTGTGTTGGATTCGCACTTACCGCTCACTCCCCGGGGCCGCCTTGCCGCGGATCGCCTCAGCGCACCAGGCAAGGCCGTTTGGGATCGAATTTCCAGTTCGGGATCAGGTACTGCATCGCCGCCGTATCATCCCTCGCGCCCAAGCCCATCCCGGTGTAGAGCGCGTTGGCTCTCTCCACTTGTTCCATGTCTATTTCCACCCCCAGGCCCGGCCTGTCGGGAACCCTCAACAGGCCGTCCGAAATTTGCAGCGGCTGGCGGGTCAGGCGCTGGCCGTCCTGCCAGATCCAGTGGGTGTCGATGGCGGTGATGTCGCCCGGAGCCGCGGCCGCCGCGTGGGTAATCATGGCCAGCGAAATATCGAAATGGTTATTTGAGTGCGAGCCCCACGTCAGACCCCAGTCTCGGCACATCTGGGCCACCCGGACCGCGCCCCGCATGGTCCAGAAATGCGGATCGGCAAGGGGAATATCCACGGCGTGCAACTGAATGGCGTGGCTCATCTGCCGCCAATCGGTGGCGATCATGTTGGTGGCGGTCGGAATTCCGGTCGCGCGCCGGAACTCAGCCATCACCTCCCGGCCGGAGTAGCCGCCTTCGGCGCCACAGGGGTCCTCGGCATAGGTCAGAACGCGGTGCTGGTTGCGGCACAGCCGGATGGCCTCTTCCAGGCTCCAGGCGCCGTTCGGATCGAGGGTGATGCGCGCGCCGGAGAAGCGCTCCGCCAGCGCCTGGACGGCCTCCATCTCATCGTCGCCGGCCAGCACACCGCCCTTCAGCTTGAAGTCGTGGAACCCATAGCGGGCTTCGGCAGCCTCGGCCAGACGCACGATCGCCCGCGGGGTGAGCGCCTGCTGGCGGCGCACCCGCAGCCAGTCGTCGGCGGCATCCGGCTCCTTTTGATAGGGCAACGGAGTCTTTGCGCTGTCACCAACGTAGAACAGGTACCCCAGTGCTCGGACCTCGATTCGCTGCTGGCCCTCGCCGAGCAGCGCCGCCACGGGCACACCCAGATACTGGCCCAGCAGATCGAGCAGTGCCGCCTCGATCCCCGTGGCGGCATGAATGGCGGTGCGCAGATCGTAAGTCTGCAGCCCGCGGCCGCCGGCGTCTCTTTCCGCAAACCGCCGCTGGACGGCGCTGACGATGTTGTGATGGCCGGCGATGGACTGACCCGTCACTAGGGCCCGCGTTTCTTCGAGCGTCCGGCGAATGCGTTCGCCGCCGGGAACCTCGCCTACGCCGGTGTGGCCCGCGTTGTCCTTCAGGATTACGATATTCCTGGTGAAGTAAGGTCCGTGAGCGCCGCTCAGGTTCAGCAACATGCTGTCGGCGCCCGCAACCGGGATGACCAGCATTTCCGTAACGGCCGGCGCGCTGGATGGATGGTGGTTGTTCATGGAGCGATTCCCATTTCATCACAAATCCGGTTTCGCCTTTGCACACCGCTGCAAACCAGGACGTAGTCCGGCGCGAGCATACAACCGTCGCGAGGAGAACGATCCGGCGGAGGGCGGCTACTTCAAGTCTTCCGGGAAAACCGCGTAGCTTTCCGGGGGCGGAAACGAGGCGTTGATCAGATTCAGGCGCTTGCGAAGAGCGCGGCTGGGAAGCTGCCGCGGGCCGGGCTCCACATCGATGTCGCAGCAAATGCCGTGCAGATAGAGCGTCGCGGTATCCACAAACGATTGCCGGCCGTATTCCCGGAAGCGCTTGGTTTCCCGCCGGGGCGTCTTCTGGTGGTGGAGCAGAGCCTGCTTTAGCTGCCATCCGCGCTCATCCACCTCGCCGTGCACTCCTTTTTCCAGCTCCTCTTTCAGCAGATTCAAATAATCGTCCATCAACTGGCGCGGGCAGCGATCGGGCAACAGCTCGGCGATGGTGTGGAAGAAGTAGTAGTGTTGGTCGGCAAGGTCCTGCTCCTTTACCGACATGGCCAGAACGGCCAGGTCCGTCTCTTCGTAGCAGGCTACCAGGCGGTAACGGCTCTCGGAGGGCCGCTCGGTCTCCACCAGAGTCTCGGAAAGTGCGGCGCCGGGCCTCGCGTCGGGGCGCGCGAGAAATGGAACCAGCAGAATGTGAATCTGGGGCAAAATCGAGGCGATGCCGGGCGGAAGCGAGGCGATGGGATCCTCCAAGTTCTCATGGATATCTTCCGGGGTAAGCGACACGGCCGCCGGGAAATAGGCAAAGCGGGCGCCGAGCGGGATCATCTCGCCGCGGAAACGGGTGGCGAAGTCCCGCAGGTTCAGCCGTTCGACATTGTCTTCGGTGGGCATTCAATTCAATTGACGATTCTAACAGACCTCACAAATCCCTCTTGACGGAGCGTGGCATTTCCCCGTGAGCCTTGCGGCGCTTTTCCGGGGGTGGCGAAATCATCCGCTACAATTGAAGGGTCCCCCGAAATCTGAAAGGTAGTCTCGAATGCAGCAGGGCATCTCCGCCGCGCGGGCGCTAACGGGCCCGGTTCGCCTGCCCGGCGATAAATCGATTTCTCACCGCTACGCGATGTTGGGCTCGCTCGCCGAAGGCGCGACGCGTCTTCGCAACTTTTCGAGCGGCGCCGATTGTGCATCGACGCTTGGCGCTGTGGAGGCTCTCGGCATCCGGGTGGAGCGCGCCGGCGGGGAGATCGTCATTCACGGTCGAGGACTGGACGGCTGGCGAGAGCCGAGCCGGACGCTGGACGCGGGCAACTCCGGGTCGACGATCCGGATGATGAGCGGGTTGCTCGCCGGGCAACCGTTTGAAAGCCGTATTGCGGGGGACGAATCGCTGTCGCGGCGGCCGATGGACCGCATCATCCGCCCGCTCGGCGAAATGGGGGCCGGCATCGATGCTCGCGACGGCCGCTTTCCTCCTTTGCACATTCACGGCCGCAAGCTGCGGGCTATCGATTACACTTTGCCGGTAGCCAGCGCGCAGGTGAAGACCTGCGTCCTGTTCGCCGGGCTGTTCACCGAAGGCGCCACCACCGTTCGCGAACCGGTGGTTACCCGCGACCACACCGAGCGGGCATTGCGCGAGATGGGGGCAGAAATCACGGTGGAGCGCCGGGTGATCTCGCTGCGGGGCCGGCCGCGGCTGAAAGCGCTCGACGCGGAGGTGCCCGGCGATCTTTCTTCCGCCGCGTTTTTCCTGGTAGCCGCCACGGTGCTTGCCGCCTCGCGCCTCGAGGTCCAGGGAGTCGGGTTGAACCCCACGCGGTCGGCTTTGATCGACTTCCTGCTGAGCGCGGGCGCGAACGTCCAGGTTGCCAACGTGCGCCAGGCAAACGGCGAGCTGGTGGGCGACCTGCTGGTAACCGGCGCGCGCCCGAAGGGCGGCGTCATCGAAAAGGCCTGGGCGGCTGCGCTGATCGACGAGATCCCCGTGTTAGCGGTGATGGGCGCCGCCAGCGAGCAAGGCCTGGCGGTGCGCGACGCCGCCGAATTGCGAGTGAAAGAAACGGACCGCATCGCCACGCTGGCCGAGAACTTCAGACGCATGGGAGTGTCCATCGAAGTTCGGCCCGACGGCTTCGACGTGCCTGGAGGCCAGAAATTCCACGCCGCTGAAGTGGATTCCTTCGGCGACCACCGAATTGCCATGGCGTGCGCGGTGGCGGGGCTTTTGGCCGAGGGCGAGACATTAATACAAAATGCCGAAGCCGCGTCGGTTTCTTTTCCCGAGTTCTGGAGTACACTGCAACAAGTGAGTGGCGGGAGCATTGGCGTTTCGGCGCCGGGCGAAGCCACCCGGTAACACACCCGACGAACCCCGGGACGACCGTTTCCCGAAAGCGCCTGTCACGGAGGACCTTCAACCTGTATGAAGGACGAGAGCAGCACCGACCTCACGTTGGAGGGGCTGGTCCACGATCTGAACAACGTCTTTGAAACCGTTAGCGAAGCCGCCGACCTGCTGAGCCAGGATCCGGCCTGGGGTCACCTGGGGCAAACCTTGCAGCACAGCGTCGTCCACGGACAGAGGCTCATCAACAGCTTCCGGGAATCCACGTTGGGCGTACTGGAATTCGAAAGCGTCCTCGACGGCGCGCTCACCTTTGTCGGAGATTTTCAACAGTTGTCGCACGGACCCCGCGTCGAGTTCCGCCGCCGCTGCGACTCCGATGTCCGCCTGCAGGGCCTGAGGGCCGATTGGGAAAGGGTGCTGGTGAACCTGTTGATGAATTCGGTGCAGGCCATGAATCACGGCGGCGTGGTGGAAATTGCCGCCACCCATACCGGCGAAGGCATCGAGATTACGGTTTCCGACAACGGCCCGGGTATCGCTCCGGAAATTCTCCCCAAGATTTTCCAGCCCCATTTTTCGACAAAGGGATCCCGTACCGGATTGGGCCTGCACATCGTCGAGTCGATCGTAACGAAGTACGGTGGCCACGTGCAGGCAGCCAATCGTCCGGCGCCCCCAGGGGCGGCATTCTCTATCCATCTTCCAGACGCGTAACGTCAGGACGCCGCTTCCGCCGCCAGCGCTTTCGTCGGGGTGCACGGTTTGGCCGGAGCGGCCCGGCCCCGCCAGTGCAGCCAGGCCAGGCTGGTGACTCGCACTACCTCTTTCAGGTCGAAAGGCTTCGCCAGCACATCGTATCCGCCGAGGTTGAGAACCTCGGCCCATAGCCAGTCGTCGGCGTGCGTGGATGTGACTATGATGGGCGGAGCCGCCGGCATCGCGGCGGTCTCGCGGAGAATATCTTTCCAATCGCCATCGGGCAGCAGGGCCTCACAGATGACAATCGCCTGCCTCTGGCCTTTCAGGGCCACCACCGCTTCGCGGCGGTCGCGGGCGAATTGGACGTTCCAGTTCGAGTGCTGGAAGATTTCGCGAAGAGAGTGTTGGTCCTCGGCAGACGGGTGAACCGCTAGCACGGTCACCACCCGTTCTACTTCCGGAAACCGATCCGGGAGAGAAGGACTTCGCGACATATGAGAACTTCTTCCTCTCCAAATAGCCGGAGTCTACAATTGTCGGAGTAGCGATCTTACGCCCATTACAGGGGCGCCATTTCCCTGGCAACCAAGCGAATCCGCCAGGACCCGCTCCTCGAGAACACACCCCAGCCAGACGCAGCCCCCAGCCGGCAGTGTCCAAGATCTGCCAGCAGTATGCGCCTGGAAAACACCCCAGTCAATCCCCTTAAGACGGTACGCATATTTTGCTTACCTTTGGCTACCAATCGCTGCCCTGTAACCCAAATGCCGGAAGCCGCCGTCAACAAAGACACCAAGGCGGCACCGCTAACGGCAAGTTGTCGCAAATTCGAGTGTGGTAGGAATGTACGCGCAGTTTCAGGAGAGTGTTGATCTAAACTTGTATGAGGATTCTGCCTCCCCGACCGGCACCTAGGCTTCCGGCGGGGTTTGCGTGTGGTTTGGAGCGTTTCTTTGAGTTCAGTCAGCGATTCGTCAGTGCCAGAAAGCCGATGCGGCGCGGATGCCGCGATGTTGGAGGCGTTGCTGCACTTCCTCCCGTTTCCGGCTTTCGTGAAAGACCGGGAAGGCCGTTACCTGTTCGTTAACAACGCTTTCTGCCTGTCGACCGGGGTTCGCCGGGAAAAGGTAAAAGACCAAACCGACCGGCAGCTATTCGACCCGCAAATCGCCGGCGAGTGGGCAAAGCAGGAAGAAGCGTTGCGACACGGGGACGAGCGCGGCGGCGGGACCGTGCGGCTCAGGAATGGAGCGTGGTCCGGCCGCCTGGTGCGGGTGGAGCGAAAACGAGTGGATAGTCCCGGCGGCGAAGTGCTGGTCGGGGTGCTGACCGAGGTGGCGGGTGCGGAACACCCGGAAGCCTGGCCCGTTGAAAAAGCGCACCTTGAGCACGCCCTGAGCGAGTTGCGGGAAGCAAACCGGTTACTGGAATCGACCACGCAGTGGACCAAGGAGGTGAGGGCCAACGCGGAGATGGTGAGCGCCGCCAAGAACCTGTTTCTGGCGAATATCAGCCACGAAATCCGCACGCCGATGAACGGAATTCTGGGTCTGACGGAACTGGCCCTGGGGACCGATCTGACGCCCGAGCAGCGCGAATACCTTACTATTGTGCGTTCGTCGGCTGAATCGATGCTGGAGCTGCTCAACGATATCCTCGACTTTTCGAAGTGCGAGGCCAGCAAGATGAGCCTCCATCTCAGGGATTTCCATTTCCGCGAGCAACTCGGGTGGACGCTCAAGCCGCTGGCGATTCGGGCGCGCTCCAAAGGGTTGGATTTTATCGTCAACATCGACCCCGCCATTCCCGACGCGCTCCACGGAGACCCGTCCCGCGTGCGTCAGATTCTCACCAATCTCGTGGGCAACGCGGTGAAGTTCACCGAAAGCGGAAAAGTGACGGTGACGCTGCAACTGGCCGGTGATGAAGGCGACTGGGTCACCATCCGGTCTTTCGTGGCCGATACCGGAGTGGGTATCCCCGAAGAGAAGCGAGAGATGGTGTTCGAGCCGTTCGCGCAAGTGGACGGGTCCCTGGCCCGCAAATACGGAGGCACCGGGCTGGGTCTTCCGATCGCCCAGAGTCTTGTCAAGCTGATGGACGGCGATCTCTCTCTCGAAAGTGAGTTTGGAGCCGGCAGCGTCTTCTCTTTCAGCATCCGGTTGCGGAGGCAGGGCGTGGAAGCCGGCGGCCCACAAGCGGAAACGGGCTCCGAACAAACCGACGCGGATTCTCCGAAGCCGCCGGCGTTGCTGCGGAAGCTTCGGATTCTGGCGGCCGACGACCATCCCGTGAACCAGTTGATGGTCCGGCGATTCCTGGAACGGCTGGGCCACTCGGTGGAGCTGGTTCAAGACGGAGAGGAAGCGCTGGAGCGGCTGCGCAGCCAGACTTATGACCTGGTGCTGATGGACGTCCAGATGCCCGGCATGGACGGCCTGGCCGCCACCGCCCGCGAACGCGAACGAGAGAAATCGACGGGCGCACACATTCCGATCATCGCGATGACGGCGCATTCCATGCCGGGGGACCGCGAGCGTTTTCTCGAAGCCGGCATGGATGGATACATATCGAAGCCAATCCGTTTATCGGATCTGGTCACGGCGATTCACGAAACCTATGCGGTGGTAACGAGCCAGAGGGAAGGAGTTACTTTGCAGCCGGAAGAATTTGGCGGTTTACTGGAGCGCACCGAAGCGTTGGCCCGGGTGGGCAACGACGAAGAGCTTTTGGCGGAGATCTCCCAACTGTTCCTCGAGGAGTACGAAGAGTCTCTTGCCGCTATCCGATCGGCCACTCACGCCGGCGACGCGGCCGGCCTGGAGCGGGCGGCCCATCACCTGAAAGGGTCGGTGGCGAACTTCAGCTCGAAGGTGCGCGATGCGGCCTTCGAGCTGGAAAAAATGGGGCGGAAGGGCGACCTCGGCGGCGGGTCGGCGGCCTTGGACAAACTGGTTGAGTTGCTCGAACGGCTGAGGCCTGAGTTGGAAGCGCTGATCAGCGGTTAGTCCTCGTTGGCGGTGTGCATCGGCGCTCGGAATCTTTCTGCTATGCTGGGTATTCCTGCGATATGTCAACCTCTTCCCCGACGGAAATCGTCTGCGCCCACAGCCCGGATTCCGATGACGCATACATGTTTTATGGACTGGCGACACGAAAGGTCCGCTCGCCGCTGGTGACCTTCAGACACGTGCTGGCCGACATTGAGACGCTGAATCGGAAAGCTCTGACCGGCGAGTACGAGCTGACGGCCATCTCCTACCACGCCTATCCCTATGTCGCGGATAAGTACGTCCTGATGGCCAGCGGCTCCAGTGTCGGCGACGGCTACGGACCAATCCTTGCCGCAATCCATCCACTGACTGCCGGCGAGTTGAAGGGCAAACGCATCGCCATTCCCGGAAAGATGACCACCGCCGCGCTGGCGTTAAGAATCTTTGTCGAAGACTTCGAGGAAGTGGTTGTGCCGTTCGACAAGATTTTGGATTTCGTAAAGGCGGGCAGAGCGGACGCCGGCCTGGTTATCCACGAAGGCCAACTGACGTATTCGAAGAGCGGCTTTCACAACGTTCTCGATCTCGGCAAGTGGTGGAAGGAGAAGTTCGACCTTCCACTGCCGCTGGGGGCCAACGCCATCCGGCGCAATCTCGCCCCGCAAGTGAAGACGGAAGCCTGCCGGATGATGAGCGAGAGTATTCGCTATGCCATGGAGCACCAGGAAGAGGCCCTCGGTTACGCGCTGCAGTTCGCGCGCGACATGGAGGTTCCTCTAGCCGAGAAGTTCGTGGGCATGTACGTGAACCACTACACCGTGGACTGCGGAGAGCTAATCCCCAGGGCTGCCCAGAAGCTGCTGGACCTGGGCCACGAGATCGGGCTGATTCCTCATTCAGTGACGGTGGAATTCATTCGCTGACAAAATTTCGCGCCGGCATGGCGACGAAAAAAGGCGCTGTGGGGCCATCTGTCTTTACAATGGAGGAATGAGATGGTTTGTCGCATTCCCCGCTACAGTTCTCTTCTTCGCACTCCTTCCCGCGCAGGGATACCAAGCGGAATCACCCAGTGCGAAAGACCGGAAGAAGGAAGCATCCGACCTGAGCAAACAGGGCGCCCAGGCCATACCGCGGCTGGCGGAGCTGGTCTCCGATCCGGACGGTGAGGTGCGGCTGGAGGCGGTGAAGTCTCTGGTCGAGGTCGGAGGCTTGAACAGCCTCCCGCCGCTGATCAAGGCCACGGCGGACAACAGCGAAGAGATCCAGGTCCGCGCCGTGGATGGGTTGGTCAACTTTTACTACCCCGGTTATGTCAAGACCGGCCTGTCGGCCGCAGGTAGCAGGCTGAAGTCTGTTTTCAAAGACGACACCGAGTATCAAGCCATCGAGCCCTATGTAAACGTGGAGCCGAACGTGATTCAAGCCATCGGCAAGGTGGCCACCGGCGGCATCACGATGTTGTCTCGCGCCAATGCCTGCCGCGCGCTGGGCGTACTGCGGGCGAAGGCGGCCCTGCCGGACCTGATTACAGCCATCCGCACGAAGAACAGCGACGTGATCTACCAATCGCTGATTGCCCTGCAGAAACTAAGAGACATTTCGGCCGGCCCTCAGATTCTGTTCCTGCTGCGCGACTTGGAGGAGCGGATTCAGGTCAAGGCGATCGAAACCGTGGGGCTGCTCCGCACCATGGAGGCAGCGCCGGAGTTGCGCGCCATTCTGAATAAGACGGATGACAAAGACGTGCGCCGGGCCGCGCTGAGCTCACTCGCCATGCTTCCCGATCCGCAAAACCGCCCCATTTTCTGGCAGTACATGAGGGATGGCGATTCGAAGCTCCGCGCCGCCGCCGCGGAAGGTCTCGGGCGCATTGGAAACTCCGAAGATGTCAATCTGGTGAATCAGCAGTTCAGCAGCGAAGGCAAACGCGAGGTGCGCCTCGCCCAGGCGTTCGCGCTGGTGATGCTGGGCAACCACAGTTACTCGGAATTCAGCCCTCTAAAGTACCTGGTCGATTCGCTGAACAACGGCGCCTGGAAGGGCGTCGCCGACGGCTATCTGGTGGAGCTGGCGAGAAAGCAGGCGGTACGCGAGGTACTTTACCAGGCGCTCCCGCAGGGCACCTCCGACGAGAAGATCATGTTGGCCCACGTGCTGGCGCGCAGCGGGGATAAAGACACCGTTCCCGTCCTGGAAAAACTGGCGAGGGATCCCAACATCGAGGTGGCGAACGAAGGGGCGCAGGCGCTTCGCAACCTGTCGGCCCGCCTCCGGTAACTTACTTCGCCCGCTTCTGCTTCTGCTGGCCGACGCGGATCTTGAACTGCTTCTGGGCGGCTTCTTCGTGGCCTTTCCAGTCGTAACGCTTGGCAGCGTCCTGAAGATAGGCGTTCACATCCACGCCCTTCGGCAGGACTGCTATGATGGTGGCCGAGCGGCCCGAATCCGGATCGGTGATGCGGTACCGTTTTGTGTTCGGAATTGCCATATAAAAGTCAGTTTAGCATGGGCGCCGCCTCTGACGGCCTGCCCGCCCTGGTCAATACCTCTCCGAAAGCAGATCGAGCAGCGCCATCTCCAGCCGGGGGAAGACGAACTCGAATCCGGCGTTGGTGGCCGCCCTCGGAAGGACACGTTGGCTCGCCAGCAGCACGCTGGACATTTCTCCCATCAGGGTTCGAAGGACGAACTCGGAAACGGGAATGGCAGCGGGCCGCCTGAGGGCCGAGGCGAGCCTCCGCGTGAATTCGGCATTTGTCACCGGCGTGGGCGATACGGCATTGACCGGGCCCGCCAAAGCCGGAGTATCCAGCAGGAAACGAAACAGTTGGATCAGGTCTTCCAGGTGAATCCAGGACATCCACTGGCGGCCTGAGCCAAGCCGGCCGCCCAGCCCCAGCGTGAAAGGCAGCAGCATCTTTTTCAACGCTCCGCCGGAAGGGTGTAACGCGACTCCGGTGCGCACGAGGACAACGCGGACACCCAGCTTGGCGGCCTGCATCGCTTCGGTCTCCCAGGCCCGGCATACTTCGGCGAGGTAACCCACCCCGGCGGAAGAGTCTTCGGTCAGCACCTCCTCTCCACGCTCGCCGTAATACCCAATGGCCGATGAGCAGATGAGAGTGTGCGGACGACGTTCGAGGCGTGCAACGGCGCTGACCAGGTGGCGCGTCCCCAGCACCCGGCTGTCGCGAATCCGCTTCTTCGCCCTATCGGTCCAGCGCTGCGCGATCGGCTCGCCCGCCAGGTGGATCACGGCATCGGCCAATCCGAGCGGCTCCCGAGGCGGTTCGCTCGCGGTTACGTCCCAGTGCCAGAATCCTACCCCGGCGGGAAGGCCGGAAGGCCGCACCCGGCCGTAGGTATAGACATCGTGCAGATCTGCCCGCAGCGCCCGCGTCAGGTTGCGCCCAACCAAGCCCGATGCGCCGCTGACAACTATGTTCATACCGTTAAACCCAGCGGCGAACTACCCGACGCGGAACGGGTCGTTGCCGGTCTGTTCCAGTTGTTCGACTTCCCGGATGTAGGAGCCGGTGTCCGTCTTACGCTTCATGCCCTCGAACGACATATAGCGCACCATACCGAAAACCGGCCGTTCCTTCCAGGGGCGGTCGTGCAGTCCAAAGCACCAGAGAATATTGGTGTAGGTGTTCGGATCGCGCCCGTCGAGCGCGTAGCGATCATGCAGATAAACCATCGTTTCCAGCGCGTCCTGGCAGGTTCGGGACCACTCGATGATCTTCTTGCCCCAGTACATTCGATAGTAGCCGTGAATGGTGCCGCGCAACAGCAGCTCTTTTTCGGTGGCATTCCACAAGGCGTCGTGCGTGGCGGCGGCTTCGAATTGCTCGCGGGAGTAGACAAATCCCCTCTCGTCCGGGGCGTGTGCCAGCAACGTGTGCCTGGCCCACTCCGGGAGGTTGGCCAGAGAATCCGGTTTCTCGGCGTAGGCCGCATAGTTAAACGCCAACTCCCGGCGAACAATCAACTCTTCGAGGTACGCATCGGCCGACAGGTTATGAAGTTTCGCGTAGCTGCGAGCCTCGAGCGCCACCTCGAGCGAAGAGATGTGCCCGAAATGCAAGTAGGGGCTCAGCTTGGACGTCGCATGCGCGGTGGGCTGGTTGCGCTCTTTCGCGTAGCGGTGAAGGTTACGGCGAAGGAAATGGCGCAAGTGCTTTCGAGCGGCAGCCGTGCCTCCAGCGTAGGAAATCGAGGGCGGAACTCCGTGGTCGATTTCCAGGGAGGCGAGGAGGTCTGGAATCCGCGGCCGCTCTACGGGCTCGTGCCATTTGGGAACCGGGCCCTGCCAACGATTTTTCAGTTCCGGCAACGCCACCTCTTCCAGGTACTGAGGCAGCATCCGCTCGATCCTGGGCCGGATGGTGTAGGCCGCGTAGGCCCGCTTGGGATGCGCGCTCATCGGCACAATGCAGCTCGAGTCCACCACCTGGTAGCTCGCCGGGGCTCTTTCCAGGGCCTGCCGGTGCCTCTCGGCGCCAATGGACTTGGGGTAGTCATCAGTGACGATGGCGGCAGCTTGTCCCGCCACGCGGAAGAGCGCGTCTTCAGGGCCCGGCGGCGCCCGGCGGAGATGAAAGCAGTAGCCGATACCGAGCGCCTTGAGGCTGGCCGCGGTGTCCGGCACCCCTTCCAGAATAAAGGTGTACGAACGATCGTTCGCGTCGGGGTGGTTTCCGTCGAGTTCTTCGTAATAGAGCAGTGGCAGCTCCAGTTCATTCGCCAGTTGCGCGGCGTGCGCCAGGGCGTGGTTGAATGCGACGCGCCGGTTCATCCGCGCCCAGTACAGAACATAGGCGGCATTCGAGCGCACCGGTGCATCGTTGAGAACCCGAACCCGATCTTTCACTTGCCTATTAGACGACGGTTTCCCCGCGCCCGCTACAATAAGTAGTTAGGCGTCATGCGAGCTTCCAATCGCGCCAGGCTACTCTGGGCTTACTTGCGCGGCCAGTCGAGGTTCAACGCTCTTCCCGTGGAATACATCGTCGAAACCACGGCGAAGTGCAATCTCTACTGCCCGATGTGTCCGCGCGAAACCAGGAAGCAGCCGAAAGAGGACATGCCGGACCGGATCTTCGAGCGGCTGGTCGCCGAATCGGGCCGCAGCGCCGAACACATGATGCTGATCGGACTGGGCGAACCGTTCCTCGACAAGAAGATCTTCGAGCGCATCGAATACTGCGCCACGCACAACATCTCCACGTTGCTTTCCACCAACGGCACATTTCTGGATGAGAAAACTTCCGCAAGGCTGCTCGCGACGCCGCTCGAACATATCACTCTGAGCTTTGACGGCGCCACCAAGGAGAGTTTCGAATTCTACCGCAAGGGCGCCAAGTTTGAAAAAGTGCGGGACAACTTCGTGCGCTTCGCTGGCATGAAGGCGGAGCGGAGCGCGAAGGTCCAGGTGGTGGTGCAGATGGTACGTATGGAGCGCAACGCCGGCGAGGTGGACGACTTCGTCCGATTTTGGCAGGCGGTGCCGGGCGTTGACCGGATACGAATCAAGGAAGACGAGACCAACCTGATGCAGCCGGACACCGGCCACCAACCGGAAGACTGGAAACATCCCTGCCACTATCTGTGGCGCGGCCCGATGTACGTCAAGCACAACGGCGATGTGTATCCCTGCTGCCAGAGTTACATGCAGGACGGCTTGCCGGTGGGCAACATTTCGGCGCAGAGCCTGGCCGAAATCTTCCACTCGGAGGAGATGCAGCGGATGAGGCGCCTGCACGTCGCCGGCCGCGCGAACGAAATCGGCATCTGTGCGCGCTGCTGCACCACCATTCCTCATCCGGTGCTGGTGGCGGGGAGCCTGCTGCTGCACGGAAAAACGGTGCGACGGCTGCTGCCGCTGGTGGAGCGGTTGACCTATGTGGGCAAGCTCCCCGGCCGGCTGCTGCGTCCTCCGAAAGTTGTCGCCCCCGGACCGGCGCGCGGCGCGGAGCTGGTGCAGATTGAACCCAAGGAGAGGGGCTGAGCCGTGGCAGTCCCCATGCCGGACGCGGCCGCCAGTCCCCGGGTCGAACCCTTCGACCGCGACCGGGAACATCTGCGCCTTTTGAAGTGGGGCTACTACATCATGGCCTGCTTTACCGGGCTCTGGTCGGTGACTTCGGTTGTTCTCCTGGTGATCGGCCTGGTGATCGCTTCCGGAGCCATCCCTCTCGATGTCGGGCTGCCCATCGACCTGCCGTCTGAGCAACTCTGGATCGCCGCTCTCGGCGTCGTTTACCTGGTGGTGGTTCTCACCGGAGCCCTACTCGCTTACTTTGCCGGCCGCAGCCTGAGAGATTGCCACAACCGCGTGTTTTGCATGGTGGTGGCCGGCCTGTGCTGTTTGCAGGTGCCCTGGGGCACGGTGATCGGCGTGTGCACCATCCAGGTGCTGAGCCGTCCAAGTGTGAAAGCCCTGTTCGAGCCCACCACACCGCAGACCAGCCCGCACCCCCTGGCATGAGTCAGACTCTCCACTCAGCCGCCCGCAAGTGCGTGAAGTTGAGAACCGGCATGCCTTCGCGGCTCAGCGCCAAGTATAAATCGAGTTCGTCGGTGAGCACGCCACATTTGTGCTCGCGCGCCACCGCCGTTATCGCAGCGTCGGTAAGACCAAGCCTCTCGTATGGCGGATTCTGGGCTGCCCGATAGCTGGGCATCTCCGGTTCTCGCAGGATTCTGAGCGTCTCCTTCAGTAGATGTCGCGCCCGAAGCCGTTCGACACCCGTCAGATCGGTCAGGTTGCTCACTTCCGCCGCGACGTGAGCAACCGTGTACAGGTGTTCGAATCGGCCCATGATGCGAACCAGGAGCTCGTAGTCGTGCCGGCTGTACTGGCTTGTCCGCTTGAAGCTTTCTATGCGGTTGGGGTTGACACTGCCAACTGTGAAGAGAACCAGAAGATTTGTGTCCACCAGCAGCCCCGCGCTGGTGTCCCAGCCCACCCAATGCCCGCTGTCACTCATTGAGAAGCCAGCTCACGCAACTTGATGGCGACAAGTTCGCCGGTTTCGAAATCGATGAGAAACTTCTTATATTGCAGGGGGTCGGCGGCGAACTGTAGTGTGGGAGAGATGAAATCCAGATTGCGCGGGAAGCTGAGTGTTATTGTCCAAACATCATGGCCCTTATAGGAATCTCTCTCTATTTCCTCGACATTGGAGCGGTGTTGTTCGAGCATGGCGGCAGCGTGATGCTTGGCGGCGACAACTGCCTGTTTCGCATCAATCATAACGCTATGATGACACGAAACGCGGAATGCCAGCGCCACGCTATCTCTCGGTCAGCGCCGCCCTGCCCGGCGCGGCCAGCGGGTTTGGCAGTTTGTGCTGCGCGTAGTAGCCCGGCCTGACCCGCTCCACAATCTGCGCTACCGGCCTGTCCATGTAGTCGAAGAACGGTTTCGGATAAAGCCCGATCCAGAAGATCATCGCTACCAGCGGGGCAAGGACGACAATCTCGCGGGCCGAGAGGTCTTTCAGAATCGAATTCTTCTCGCCCACTTCTCCCAGCATGGTCCGCTGGAACAGCCAGATCAGGTAGGCCGCGCCGAGCGCAATGCCCACCACGCACCAGACCGCCCACGGGATGGACATCATGTAAGCGCCCTGCAGGATGGTGACCTCGCCGATGAAGCCGTTGAGCGGGGGCATGCCCATCGAGCTCAACGCGGTGATCAGGAAAACGATGGTGAACAGCGGCATCACCTTCAACAGGCCGCCGTATTCCGAAATCAGGCGTGTGTGGCGCCGCTCGTACACCACCCCGACAATCAAAAACAGCAGGCTGGTGGACACCCCGTGGTTGATCTGCTGCAGCATCGACCCGGAAATGCCCAGGTGATTCAGTGTAAAAATTCCCAGCGTGCAAAAGCCCAGGTGGCTGACTGACGAGTAGGCCACCAGCTTTTTCCAATCCTTCTGCATCAGGCTGACCAGAGCACCGTAGACGATGGCGATGATCGAAAGCACCGCCATCGTGGTGACGATCTTGGGGTCGCGGGCCGCTTCGGGCAACAGCGGCAGCGAGAAGCGCAGCAACCCGTAGGTGCCCATTTTCAGCAGAACGCCGGCCAGGATTACCGAACCCGCCGTTGGGGCCTCGGTGTGCGCGTCGGGCAGCCAGGTGTGCAGCGGGAACATCGGCACTTTCACGGCAAAGCCGATGGCCAGCGCCCAGAACACCCACCATTGCATGCCTGGGGTGAGGGACGTATCGAGCAGCGCCTGAAGGTCGAAGGTGTACTGCTGGAACTGCACCCCGTGCTGCCAATACAGCGTCAGCAGGCCCAGCAGCATCAGCACCGAACAGATCAGGGTGTATACCACGAACTTGATGGCCGCGTACACGCGCCGCTCGCCGCCCCAGATGGCGATGATGAAGTACATCGGAACCAGCGTGATCTCCCAAAACACGAAGAACAGCAGGGCGTCGCGGGCAACGAAGACGCCCAGCATTCCCGTCTGCAAAAGAAGGAAGTAGGCGTAGTATTCCTTGAGCCGCACCTTGATGGCATTCCAACTGGAAAGGCAGGCAATGAAGCCGAGCAGCGTGGTGAGCATCACCAGCAGCATGCTGAAGCCGTCGATGCCGATGTGGTAGGAGGCGCCGATGGAAGGGATCCAGCTTGCCTTTTCAACGAACTGCCAATCCTGCTTCGTGTCGAAGCTGAGCATCAGCGGCAGCGACACCAGGAAACCGGCCAGGAAAGCGGCGTTCGAAAACAGTTTTACCGCCCGCTCATTCCGAGACGGGATGAAGAGCAGAACCAACAGACCAACAATCGGTGTAAAGAGAACTATAGAAAGCAGATGTTCCATACGAGGCCATCCGGCGCAAGCCGTGTTACGAATCAAAACCCGGATTTTATCGTATCAAAAGCTGAAATGATACCGGGGCGCCGGTGTCATTTCCTCTGGTACAGCGCGGCGCAGCGCTCGTGGCGCGCTGTGGCGCCGTCGTTCACCGAAAACGTGCGCGCGGGCGCGGCCCCGGAACGGCCGGCGGCGGGCGCGGGGCGGTCCCACAGCGACGCCGAGCCGTACACCCCGTCTTTCCGCAGGGCATAGAAGAGGAGGTCGAACTGGCCGAGCCTGTCCAGGTCGTCGTCGTAGTTACGCGAGACTCTCTTCAGCGCGTCCAGGCAGGCTTCGGTAGGCGACATGCCGTGGCGCATGTTTTCCACGATGGTGTTCGCCCCGCAGACGCGGATGTTCTCCTCTCCGCGGCCGGTGGAGCCGGCTCCGCCGACGTCCTGATCGACATACACACCGGCGCCGATGATGGGAGAATCGCCTACGCGGCCGGGAATTTTCCATGCCAGCCCGCTGGTGGTGGTGACGCCCGACATCTCGCCCTTGGCGTTCAGCGCCAGGCAATTGATGGTGCCGGTTGGCGGATGCATCGCCACCTCCATCGCCCACAACAGCGTGGGCTCCCCTACGGCCGGGAACATGGCCTTCAACTCTTCCAGCCGCAGAGCCGCCGAGCCCTTCTTTCCCCGCCGGCTGGGGGCATCCAGACCTTCGTCCCAGTTGTTGTGTCCGTCCGCGTCGCGGAGGCTGCGCTTCCACACCAGCCAGGCGATGCGCGACTTCTCGGTGAGCAGGTCTTCCTGCTTGAATCCCTGCGCGGTGGCGAACCGCAGCGCGCCCTCGCCCACCAGCATGATATGGTCGGTCTGCTCCATCACAAGTTTGGCCACTTTGGAGGGGTTCTTGATGTTGCGCAGCGCGCCGACGGCGCCGGCACGCCGGCTGGGACCGTGCATGAGGCTTGAGTCGAGCTCCACCACTCCGTCCTCGTTGGGCAGGCCGCCGTAGCCGACCGAGCTGTCGTTCGGATCGTCCTCCAGCAGGTTGACGCCGGCGACAACCGCGTCCAGCGTATCCCCTCCACGCTTCACAATTTCCATGGCCCGGCTGACGGCATTGATGCCGTTGGCGCTCGCGATGACCACGTCCTTACCGCTCCCTGCCGGCAGCGCCACCTGGAAGGCTCCGCCCGCCGCCGTAGCGCCCATGAGTACGCTTCGCCTGGTCAGTTTCATTCCGGTCTCCAATCCCAAACCTTCGGTTAAACTGTAAGCTGATGAAATCCACTGTAATCTTGCTGCTGTTGCTCGGTTCATTGTTGTGCGTGGGGCAGAACAAAAGCAAGCCGGAACGCTACAAAGTGCCGGCCGTCATCACGGTGGACGAAATCAAGGCGGAGCGGGTAACGGAGCACAAGATCTTCCTGGATGGGTCTGTGCACAACTCGGGCGATTTGCCGGTGAAGGGAGGGCTGTACCTGTACTTCGATCTACAGGACGTGGACGGCAAGACGGTCACCACCCGAAAAGGCCAGGTTGCCGATTCGGATTTCGGTCCCGACGACTCCACGGAGTTCCACTACCAGCTCCCCGACCAGGCCCGCGCCGTCCAGGTGGTGGTCCGGGCGGAGACCAAGGGGAACATGTACATAGAAGTACAAAAGGGTGGCCCATATTGGATCGAGTGAGCGATGCGCGCGATTCAACCCCGCCGGTGACGGTTCAAGTGGGCGAGGATCAGAGGGTTTACCCTGTCCGGATCCGTTAACGGAGCCATGTGTCCGGCACCCGGGACGATTTGGCAACTCTCTTCGCCGAATGCCTCACCGAGTAAGCGCGCCACTTCACGGGCCGGTTGCGGGCCGGCGGTTCCCGAGGTAATCAGCACCGGGCAGGAGAGCGAAGCGAATTCCGGCAAACGGACGGAAACCGAATACAGCGCCTCGAAATCGAGCGCAATCTTGCCGGCGGCGCGAGCCAACTCATAGCGGCGTTTGCCGGGGATGGCATCAAAGGTCCCAGGCCCGCTCCAGAAGTCGACAAACAGCGCCACCGCCTGCTCCGGCCGGCCAGAGGCGAGCAGTCCCTGAAAATGTGCGCTGAGAGCTACTACTTCCTCCCATTGATCGGCGCGTCCGCAGTCCCGAAGCAGGCTGAACAGGACCGGTTCGTAAGCGTAAAGGCTTCGTACGCGGCCGGGATTGCGCACGGCGGTGAGCAGCGCTACCGCGCCCCCGAAGCTATGTCCTACCAGATGAGCCGGCCCCGCCAGCATGTCGAGAAGATGCTCCACCAGCTCCGCTTCGCGTTCGAGTCGATGAACGTTCGACTGGCTGGGGAACCCGCTTTCGCCATAACCGTAGAAATCGAGCGTCAGCCAGCGGAACCGGGCGGCAGCATCGTTTTCGGGCGAGGTGCTGCGAATCGCTCCCGCCCGTGCTCTGGAATCACTGTGAGAGAGTCGGTCCGGGCGGCGCCCTTCGGCGCTCTTTAGGTGCCTCCATTGGCGCCCCGAGCTGCCGGAGCAATGTAGCAGGATAACCGGCTCGCCGGACCGGGTGTCGGTGTAGCCGACGGGGATCTGATTGGGATCCGGGAAATGCATATAGGGAAAGGTGACGGGTGAAAAGAAGTAGGGTAACAAACCGCCGCCATGAGGCCACACGACGCCGGGATGTGGGAACCGGGCGCCGGGAATCATCCGAGTAGGTCCACCGTGTGCCGGTTAAGGTCGTCTGCGGTTTTCAAGGTGCGTAAATTCAGCAGGTACTGGTTGCGAGCCTCGATCCAGGAAGCCGCCTCGGCAGACAGGTCGACATCGTCGGCGGACGGCGGCGCCGAGAAGTCGAACGACCCGGATTTGGCCACCCGCCCGGCAGTGCGTTCCAGCTTGCCGCGCGCGTCTTCGAGCCCCTGTAAGGCAGCTTCCAGACGAACCATGGGCGTTTCTCTCCTAATTGAGTTCTGCCGCTCTTATCGGAACTCTCCGGCACACTTTTAATTTCTTTTTTCCTCCTCCCACGGACGCCACCTCGCTGCCCGGCAACTCCGCCCCGCGCCCGCCTGCTTTCCTCCGCCAAAGATTGCCTCTTATCTCCATTCCCGGTTAGGGTGGGTTCATGGGGATCGATCCGCGCTCCCGAACAAAGGCCCGAAGGCTGGCCAGGTTTTATGGCATTTGGTTCCTGTGTCTCGGCGCGGGTTTCCTTCTGTTGGGAATCAGAAGCTGGATGCTTGGCGACGTCGCCTGGCGAACGGTGATCCGGTTTGTGATCTCAGCGGGTTTTGTCGCCGGAGCCATCGGCTATCTGCGGGATGCGCGGGGAAAGCGTTGAAAGCGAACGCTTCGAAACTACCGGCCGGCCGAGTCCCGCCGGTGTTGCCAGAAGTTCCAGGCGGCCACCGCCGCGGTGCCGGCCAGTACCGCCGCAATTGGGGCGCCGTGCATCAGCAGGAAGTACCAACTGATCGCCGCCGCCCCAAGAAAGAACGACCATTTTATAGCCATAACGACACCACCGAAATCAGAATGAACATTCCGGCCAGCACCAGCGCTGGCGCAAGCAGCTTCTTGGTCCACTCGGGCTTTTGCGTCCCTTCCCGCATCAGCCGCCGGATTTCCTGCAACTGGTGGCGGGCCAGCGCCATTTCCCAGGAGTTTTGGGCCAGGCCGAGAGCCTCCAGCGTTTCCCGCTCGGCGCGGGGCAGCGCGCGCAGCCGGTAGTTGAGCTCGGCCCGCTTGAAGTGCGCGAAGAAGTTTTCCGGATCGAGCGTGCAGGCGGCCTCCAGCGCGTCCATCGATTTGTAGGCCTGGTAATTCATGGCATACGCCATGCCAAGGCAGGTACGAAGGTCGGCCGAGCCCGGGTTGGCCTCTGCCGCACGCTCCAGCTCGCCGATGAAAGTCCGCAGTTGCTCGGGCGAAACCGTGTGCGGGTCGCGCCAAGGAACCGGCGGAATGGACGGCGGGAAGGGCCGCGGCGTGGAAGCCGCGGCCGTGAAGAGTTGCAGTTCGGCGGACACCATCTATGTTCTCCCCACCGCCGGAGTCTTGAGCTCGAACTCGGGATAGCCGAGCGCACCCATCTCCGGCAGATCCAGGCCTTCGAGTTCTGCCTGCGCCGACACCCGCTGGCCGATGATTTTGTCGACCACGATGTTGAACACCAGGCTCAACGTGAACACGAAACCGATCAGGGTTCCGACACCGATGAGCTGTGCCACTAGCTGGCCGGGATCTCCGTAAAACAGCCCCCTTACCGAGCCATCCACGCCGTTCCACGACCCGCCGTAGTTGCTGGTGCCGTCGGCGAACAGTCCGACGGAGATGACGCCCCAGATACCGTTGATGCCGTGCACCGAGATGGCGCCCACCGGATCGTCGATCTTGGTTTTCCGCTCGAAGAACTCCACCGACAGGCAAACCAGAACGCCCGCGATCAACCCGATGATCACCGCGCCGACCGGATTGACGAACCCGGAAGGCGCCGTGATGGCCACCAGGCCGGCCAGCAGTCCGTTGCCGGACATGGAAGCATCGGGCTTGCCGTAGCGGAGCCACATGTACAGTGCCGCGGCAAAGGCGCCCGCCATACCGGCCAGCATGGTGTCGACGGCGATGGTGCCAATGCGAAGGGCGCCATTTCCGGACGCGCCCAGCGTCGAGCCGGGATTGAACCCGAACCAGCCGAAAGCCAGGATGAAACAGCCTGTCAGCACCAGCACGATATCGTGTCCGGGAAGCGCGTTCGGCCGTCCCGTCCGGTCGAATTTTCCGATGCGTGGGCCCACGACTATCGCCACCGCCAGGGCACTCAAGCCCCCCACGGCGTGCACCACGCCGGAGCCGGCGAAATCGCAGTACCCGTGGCCCAGACCGAAATTCGTGCCGAGCGTGGACAGCCAGCCGCCGCCCCACGCCCAGTTGGCAAACAGCGGATAGGTGAACGCCCCCATCAGGAACGAGGAAACGATAAACGCCGAAAACTTCCAGCGTTCCGCCGCCGACCCGGTGACGATGGTCAACGCGGTGTCCATGAACACCATCTGGAACAGAAAGACCACCATCACGGCGACGTCATAAGTGCCGGCGTGCATCAGGAAATAGCCGTGCTGCCCGAACAGCCCAAAACTCTTGCCGAACAGCGTGATGGCGAACTCCGAGGACAAGGGCGCGGTGCCTCCCAGGTTGCCTATGGCCCCCACGCCGCCCATTTGCAGCGGGAAACCGATCAGCCAGAACGCCAGCATGCCGGCGCCGTACACCATGAAGTTCATCATCATCGTGTGGTTTGCATTCTTGGCGCGGCACAGCCCGGTCTCCACCAGCGCGAAGCCCGCTTGCATGAACATCACCAGGAAGCCCGTCACGAGCGTCCAGACGAAATTGATGGCAACCTTGTTCTGCCCGACTTGATTAACCACATCGGCAATCGAGAGACCCGCTTTGGCATCCGAAACGGGCACGTCGGCCGCCGTGCCGGTAAGCGTCCCACCGGCGTCGCCCTGGGCGAGCACGGCGGCTTTGGGTGTCTCTATCAATTTGACGTCGGCCGCCGTGATGGCGGCGGGCGCCGGGGTTGCCGTTGAAGGAGTAGCGGCCGGCTCCTGCGCGAATGCGATCGAGCCAAGCACGCAAAGTGCAACAGCAGCGAACCAGGGGCGTTTCATGTTTCTGATTTCCTATTCCTTCCAGATTGCAGTTTTCAGATAGGCGGCGTTGATCATTCCGAGGATGCCGAAGCAACTCAACGCGATGCCGAGCAACACAATCAACAGACGGCCCGTCATGCCGGAAGCCAAGCCCGGGCTCAGCAGGCATAATGCGAATCCGAGCAGTGTCACCAAGATACCGGCGAGTACCATTTCAAATTCTCCTTTCTGCGGTTCATTCCTCGGCGTAGCTCGCTTTCGCCTTTTTGAAGACGGCGATCGAGCCCACCAAAGTGAGAATGCCGAGCACCAGCAGCACGACATTGTTATCCAAGGCGAGCCCCGCGGCGATTAGAACGAAGGCTGCGAGAAATACGCAGACCCCGATTGGCTGTAAGGCAGTAGAATTCATGTTGTCTCCTGTACGCGCGACTTGGGATCGGCCGCCGCAACGAAATTGGCGGCGGCATTTGACGACAGGGTCAATTACCACGCTGGAGCCGCCGCCGGCAAGGCCGCGGGCACCCAGCTTCCCGAACGAAACGGAAAACGAAAAACTCACCGAGGCAAGGAGTCTAGCCGGATGGAAAAGTAGCCGCCGCTTACGCAGAGGTTCTCGCGCGATCTGGCGCTTCCCCGTGGCTTTCGCCCTGTCCCTCTTCGAACAGAAGGCTGCGATAGATGCGTTCGCGAGTCTGCTCGCGGTCTTTGATCGACCGCCTTCTCCGGCTCACCACTTGCCGGACTATGGCCGCCGCCAGTTCCTTCAACAAAACCACCAGACGCTCCTCGTCTTCGTCCTGATAACGGGCACGCAGGAAGCCGACGCTGGCCGGTTCCTGAATCGCCACAAGATCGGACGCATCACGCAGCACCAATTGCAGGCGCTCGCCGGTAGTGGTACGGATCCTGTCTATTTCCAGGCTCACGCTTCCCACTCTGGCTGCGTATCCCCCCACGCTCGTCTCAGCCCACGCAAACCGCAACGGCAGTTTGTTCGTTCCCTCCAGCAAAAACTGGACGACATACGTGTCGGAGATAGCCATGCGATCCTGCAGAATCCTTGGAATTCTTCAGTTCCTGACTGGTGCCGCTCAACAAGGCTGGCTTTGTATTCGAATCTGACGGGGTTCGTATGGAGTTACTTCATTCGATCTACAGCGGGCGCGAACACACACGGTCCCACGCCCTCCGACACAACCGGACTTGGGCTCGTAGTGGAGACACCAGGGCTGGTCGCGCCGGGAAAACTTGTAGCCTAGGATAGGATGAATCGCGCGTCTTTTCCAATAGAAATTTTGAATGCAGCCAATTGCGGACGGTGTGGCCAGGCGAATGCCGGTTGTCCGCAACCAGTGGCGCCTGGCGGCCGGATGAAATGCCAAGCTCGCCAGTATCAAGCGGATAGACGGTTCACCGAGAGTAGATCTTCGAATCGCCGGTCGGCCGGCTCGCCCAGTTCGAGTGTGCGCAACAGCCACCTGTCGATTTCGAAGTCGGAGAAGGCCGGCGCAAGCCGCCAGGCGTTCTCGCGCCGCAAAGTTTGGGCGGCGTTGTCGGCAAGGTCCCTCACCGTGCTCAGGAAGGCCGCGGGCTCATAAGGGGCGACCGCGCCGAGGTCGAAATGGGAAACGAAATTGGCGACACAAGTGTCCCGGCGGCCCAGCACCAGAATGGGTGTCTGCGAGGTTGCCAGAATGAAGATAACGCGGCTGGGCAGGCTATAGCGCGCAATCGCTTCGGCCATATCGTTGTCTTTGCCGGCGGACGTGGCGGTGGGCATGAGAGTGAAGTCATAATCGGGAATCACTTTGACCAGGTCGCGTTCCGGAAGCGACCCCACCATCCCGATGCCATCTTTGCGCAACTCCGATTCGTCGAAATCGAGCCACGCCGGGTGCTGTACGCTACAGTACCAATCGATCTGAACCCCGCTCCCACGAACCGTGCGGCGCAGCTCGTCCAGCCAGCTCTGCGACCACACGTTTCCGATCAGGATTCCGCGTGGCGCCGCTGCCCGGGGCGGGGCCGCCGATGCTTTACGGCGCAGCATGCCGGCTGGAACCAGCGGCGGCAGCAGCCACACCGGATGCCGGTACTTGTCCTGGTAGGCGTCGCGCATCTCCGATGATATGGCGAAACGAACGCTTGCCTTGGCCAGCAACTCCGCCATGGTGTGGTCGGGGATCGTCTGCCGGTATAGATTCTGGTCGTCCATCATGTAGACGTAGAGCGGTACGTCAAACGTCTCCTTGACGGCCAGCGCCACCAGCACATCCGTGGCGACGAACGGAACGCAGAAGACTCGATCGACCGCCAGTTGGCGCAGAGACTGCGAAACGTGAGCGAAGATATCCGGCCGGGCGAGTCCCAGCGCGGGCAGCCGGAATTGGACATCGCCAAACTCCTGCTGGCCACCGTAAGAATCGGTGCTCCGGTAGGAAATGATGGGGCCGATGCCGTTGAAAAGCCGCTCCACCAGAATCCCCGAACCGTGGCAGGCGTTCACCTCGTTCGCGGTCACCACCACCATTGCCGGCGCGGACAGCAATGGCTCGGGCGATTGCGCGCCGGCCGCCGCAGAAACATCCTGAAAGGGCACGATGGCGTCCAGACGCGCGTTTATTCCGGATACAGTATCCAGTTTTCGGTCGATCAGGCGTGTCTGGCGGCGGAGCCAGACGATCCCTTCGCGCAGTTCGTTCAGAGAATTCGAATGCTGGTCCAGAACATCCAGGCGCTCCCGAAGTTCGACCAGACGAGCGAAATGGAGGTCGACGATGCGGGCAATTTCCGCAAACGGAGCCAGCTTCTTCAGCGGTCTAAGGAGTCTCGACATCAGCGCTAAAACCGATCTCCGGCGCGATTGTGTTTTCCATCCCCCGAGAGCAAGAGGAAGAACCGTCACCAAACATAACACAGCCGGCGCGGGCGGACGAAAGGGCGATGCCGCCGGCGGGCCGCCGGTGTATTTCGCCGCCGCTGTTATAGAATGGCCTTGGTCTCCGGCCTCGGGGACAATGCGCGAAGAGCGGTGCAATGAAGCGATTTCTGATAACGGGGTCTTGCGGCTTGATCGGCTCGGCGGTTTCCGCGCATTTTGGCAAACAAGGCCACGAGATTGTCGGTATCGACAGCAATCATCGGGCGATTTTTTTTGGGCCGGAGGGCGATACAGCCGGCAGCTTGCGGTGGCTACGCGGAGTCGTCGGCCATTACCGCCACGAAGCTCTGGATATCCGCGAGCGCGACCGCGTGCTGGAGCTGTTCAAAGAGGTCCGCCCGCAGGCCATCATTCATACCGCCGCCCAGCCGTCTCACGACAAGGCCGCTTCGATCCCTTTTCTGGATTTCGAGGTGAATGCTCTCGGCACGCTGAATCTCCTCGAAGCCGCGCGACGGTTTTGCCCGGACTCCCCGTTCATCCACCTGTCCACCAATAAAGTGTACGGCGACAAGCCGAACACGCTGCCGCTGCGCGAGACCCCCACCCGCTGGGAATTCTCGAGCCAGGAATTTTCAAACGGCATTCCCGAATCGCTCGGCATCGACCAGTCGAAGCACTCGCTGTTTGGAGCGTCCAAGCTGGCCGGCGACGTCCTGGTGCAGGAATACGGGCGATACTTCGGCATTCCCACCTGTTGCCTTCGCGGAGGATGCCTGACTGGTCCGAATCACGCGGGCGTCGAGCTTCACGGTTTCTTGAGCTACCTGGTCAGGTGCAACCTGGAGGGCCGCCTTTACCGGATTTTCGGCTACAAAGGCAAACAGGTCCGGGACAACCTTCACGCCGAAGACGTGGCGCTTTTCGCCGAGCATTTCCTGGCGGCCCCGCGGGTCGCGGAAGTGTACAACCTGGGAGGCGGCAAGCAGAATTCCTGCTCGATCTTAGAAGCAATCGAGATGGTCGAGCGGATTACCGGCAGAAAGATGCTGCATGAGTATGTCGACGAGAATCGCATTGGCGATCACATCTGCTATTACAGCGATCTCTCGAAGCTGAAGTCTCATTACCCGGGGTGGAGTGTCACCAGATCGCTTCCTGCCATCCTTGAAGAGCTTGCGACGGACCGGCGGATGCGCCGGTCATCGGTATTAACGTCTGCCTGAGCGGACGGGCGAACATCCCGCCGCGCAACCGGCAAAGAGGTGACTCGGACGGTGCTTGCGCCCCCTGTATCGCTGCGGACGAACGTCGTCTGGACGTTTGCGGGTAACGCCGTCTACGCCGCCAGCCAGTGGCTCATTCTCAGCTTGATCGCCAAGCTCGGCAATGCTGAGATGCTCGGCCAGTATGCCCTCGCCATGGCCATTACCGCTCCGGTCGTCATGTTCTCTCACCTGAACCTGCGCACGGTGCTGGTGACCGATATGAAAGGCCGCCATCCCGCCGGCGATTACCTGGCGGTTCGTTTCTGGACGGTGGCTGCGGGGCTTGGCGCCATCGCCGCCGTCGCGCTGGTTTCGCGCTACCCGCAAACTGTCGCGGCCGTCATCGTCCTCCTCGGCGCCGCGCAGAGTCTGGAATCGACCAGCGACATCTACTATGGGCTACTGCAGCGGCGCGAGCGCATGGACCGTATTGCGGGCTCGATGATCGGCCGGGGAGTGCTGTCGGCCGCCGCGTTGGGCGTCACGTTGTGGCTGACGCGGAGCCTGGTTTACGCGGTGATGGCGCTGGCGCTCAGCCGCCTGGCCACGCTGCTGGCCTACGACCGGCCGGCCGGCTCGGCCGGTGAAGACACCAGCCGCCGGGGCGCTCGCTCGCAACTGGAAATCGCGCGCACCGCACTTCCCCTGGGCGTCGTGTTGATGCTGGCCTCGTTGAACACCAACCTTCCCCGCTACGCGATTGAACACTTTCTGGGAACGCGGGAGCTGGGAGCGTTCGCCGCGGTGGCGTCGTTTGTCACCGTGGGCACCACCATGATTAACGCCCTGGGCCAGGCGGCCGCGCCGCGGCTGGCCCGTTATGCCAGCGGACTCGAGCGCGCCCGTTTTCGCAAGCTGGCTTTCGAGCTCAGCGGCCTGGCTGTGTTGCTGGGTCTGGCGGGCGTGGTCGTTGCGGCGCTTTTGGGGCGCTGGGCCCTCGCGCTGGTGTACCGGCAGGAATACGCCGTGTATCGCGATCTGCTCATTGCTGTCATGTCGGCGGCCATGCTACAGTACCTTGCGATTATGCTCGGCTACATCATCACCAGCACCCGCGCGTTCGTCGAACAGATTCCCCTGCTTTCCACGGTAACCGCGGCGGCCGCGGCGGCCAGTTGGTTGCTGATTCCGTGGCTGGGCCTGGTGGGTGCCGCCCTGGTGCTCGGTGTGACGGGCGGCGTACAGGCGGCGGGCGCCGCGCTGATTCTGAAGCGGGCGATGCGAGGTATGGAGTCCGCGGCTTGAACACGCAAATTCGGTCCGGCGCGATGGAACGGATTGCCTGGGTTCTGCTATGGATCTTCGTCTTTTCGATCCCGTGGGGAAAAGCCATTGAGGTCAGCGGCATCGGCACCTTCGCCCATCTGTTGGGATTGATCGCCTTTGTGGCCGGTGTGGCGGCCGCCATCCGCCGGAAGTCCTTGCGCCCACCCAACGCTGCACTGCTGTTCGCCGCCGCGTTCGTCGCCTGGGTTTGTCTCACTTACCTGTGGTCCATGGATCGCGGCGCCACCGCGATCCGCATCCGTACCTTTGTTCAGCTTCTCGGCATGATGTGGCTGATTTGGGATCTGTGCCGCGGCCCGATCCGCCAGACGCAACTCATGCAGGCTTATGTTCTGGGCGCCTCCGCCGCCGCGGTTGACACGTTTTTTCGCTACGCGCAACACCAGCAGACCTATTACCTGCGCTATGCCGCCCAGGGCTTTGAACCGAACGATTTCGGCCTGCTTATGGCCCTGTCGATACCCCTCGCGTCTTACCTGGCGCTGCGCACCAAAAGTCCCTTCCGGTGGGTCTACCGCGCCGCCATCGCGCTGGCCGTCGCCGCTGTTTTCCTGACCGCTTCCCGGATGGCCCTTTTGGTCACTTTCCTGGCGTTTGGATTTCTGGCTCTGACCGTTCGTGGAACCGGCAAAGAGCACCAGGTGTCGGCCGGGGTGCTGTTCGGCCTTCTGGTGTTGGGACTGGTCAGCCTGGCTCCGTCCGCTTCGCGCCGCCGCCTGGCCACCATCCCGCAGGAAGTAACCCAGGGTACGCTGCACAACCGCACGCGGATCTGGAAGACCGGGCTCAAGGTTTTCAAAAGCCACCCGCTGGTGGGTATCGGATCGGGCGCCTATCCGCTGGCCGTGCGCCCCTGGCTGGGGGTGCCGCCCATCGCCGGCCACCAATACGTCGCGCACAACACCTTTCTTTCCGTCCTGGTGGAGTGCGGGGCCATCGGCTTCGTCCCGTTCGCTCTGCTGCTCGGCACGCTGGTTGCTTTCATCTGGCCGATGCCCGCCACCGAGCGGGTGTTGTGGGGGATCATGCTGCTGGTGTGGACGGCGGGCGTGTCGACGCTGACCTGGGAGCATTACAAGGCCACCTGGCTGATCTTCGCGCTGGTGACGACGGAGTGGGCGCACGCCTTCTGGCCCGAAAACCACCCGGCATGAAGATTCGCGTTTTGGAAGTGCTTGCGACATTGAAGCGCGCCGGCGCCGAGCGGGTGGCCGTCTCAATCGCCACCGGGCTCGACAGAAGCCGTTTCGAGCCCGCGGTAGTTCTCTCTACAATCGGTTCCCGGCAGGACTCGAAGCGGCACTGGCCGAACACGGGATCCCCGTGTGGCACCTCGGAAAACGCAGCGGGCTGGACCCGCGCATGTACCTTCGACTGTCGCGGGTGTTTCGCGATTTCAAACCCGACGTCGTGCACACGCACTCCTATGTGCTGCGCTACACGCTTCCGCCCGCGTTGGCGGCCCGCGTCCCGGCGATGGTCCACACCGTTCATAACCTGGCCGGCAGAGAAGTAGGCGCGTTCGGGCGCATGGTGCACCGCGTCGCCTACCGCTGTGGCGTGAAGCCGGTTGTGGTGGGGGCTGAACTGGCCCGGTCGTTTATCGCCGTCTACGGTTTCCGCCCGGCGGCCGTCATCGCGAACGGCGTCGACGTGGAGGTGTCCGGCGCGGGAAGGGAATGGCGCCGTGCCCACGGCTTTGCGGAGGAAGATCTGCTGATCGCCTCGGTGGCCCGTCTCGATCCGCAGAAGAACCCTCTAGGGCTCGTCGAGGCGTTCGCCAGCGCGTTCGAGGCCGATGCGCGCTGCCACCTGCTGCTGGCGGGTGACGGAGAACTGCGCGAGGCGGTGCGCGATTCCATCGCCCGCGCCCACCTCTCGGGCAGAGTGCACCTGTTGGGGGTCTGCTCCGATGTCCCCGACCTGCTGGCGGCTTCCGACATCTTCGCGCTTGCGTCACACTGGGAAGGGAGCCCGGTGTCGGTCATCGAGGCGATGGCGGTGGGCCTGCCAGTGGTAGCGACGGCGGTAGGAGGGGTTCCCGAACTGGTGGAACACGGCCAGTGCGGCCTGTTGGTTCCTTCGCGCGACACGCGGGCGCTGGCGGCCGCCTTGACGGACCTGGCCCGCCACCCGGAACTGCGGCGCCGGTTCGCCGCCGCCGCGCGCCAACGCTCGCAGCACTTTACGGCAGGCGCGATGGTGGCGGCCTACGCAAAGCTTTTCGAGGAAGTTGCCCTCAGCAAACGATGAAGGTCCTTTTTCTTACAACCAATCTTGCGCTCGGAGGCGCCGAGTCGCAGGTCGCCCAACTGGCGTTGAACCTCCGCCGGCGAAGTTGGGACGTCAGCGTGATTTCGATGCTTGCGCCCACCGCCTTCCAGGACGAGCTGGCGGAGGGCGGGGTGCCGCTGCTCTCGCTCGACATGAAGCCAGCGGCGCTGAATGCCCGCGGCGTGGCGCGCTTCGCCACGCTCCTGCGTGAGATGCGTCCCCAGGTTCTGCACAGCCACCTGTTTCATGCCAACCTGCTGGCGCGCGTGGCGCGGATTGTGCTTCCCATTCCGGCGCTGGTTTCTACGTCGCACAGCCTGGTGGAATGTAGCCAGCGTTCCGCCGACCCACGCTGGCGCGAGCGCCTCTACCGCGTCACCAACCGCCTGTCGGACGCCACCGTCGCAGTCTGCGAAGCCGGGGCGGCGCGCCTTGCCGCTTCGAAGGCTGTTTCCCGCGCGCGTCTTCGCAGCATTCCGAACGGCGTCGATACCGGCCGCTTTCAGCCCGATGCCGCCCGGCGCTCCCGCCTGCGGGAGCAGCTCGGCCTGGGCGACGATTTCGCTTGGCTCACGGTGGGAAGGTTGATGTGGAAGAAAGACCACTCTACGCTGCTGCGGGCATTCGCCAGGCTGCGTCGGGGAGTCTTGCTGATTGCCGGCGCCGGACCACTGGAAGCGAAGTTGCAAGATCTTTCGAAGCAGTTGAGCGTCGGGGCCCGATTCCTGGGCGCCCGCGCCGACGTTCCCGACCTGATGAACGCGTGCGACGGCTTCGTTCTTTCTTCGGTGATCGAGGGCATGCCGGTGGTTTTGATTGAGGCTGCCGCGTGCGGAGTGCCGATTGTCTCGACCAACGCCGGTGGCGCGCCGGAAGTGGTCATCGACGCTTGTACCGGCTACCTTGCCCCGCCATCGGACCCGGAAGCGCTGGCGGAGGCGATGGGCAGGCTGATGAACCTGCCGCCCGACGTCAGGCTTCAGATGGGGCGGCACGCGCGCGAACACGCCCTGGAGAGATTCGACTGGAACGTCGTAACCGCCAGGTGGGAAGACCTGTATGCGGAGCTGTTGGCTCGGGCGCGTGCGCGCGATCTGGACCCGGCGCACGCCGGACAAGAGGCCCGTTAACTTACGCGCATGGATGTCACGAACCGCTTCGTGCTCGACTTCGCCAGTCAGTTCGCCCTCCGACACCCGGGCGCGAAGATCCTCGACTATGGCTGTGGCGCCGGCGGGCTGGTGGCTGCGGGACGCGCAGCCGGGTTGGACATCCTGGGCGCCGACGTCTTTTACGCCGGCTCCGCGGCGCGGGCCCAGGCCGAGGCTGCCGGCCTGCTCGGAATCGCAATCCGCGAGATGCCGGACGGCCGCACCCCTTTCACCGACGCCGCCTTCGACCTGGTTGTCAATAACCAGGTGATGGAGCACGTGGCAGATCTGGACGCCGTAGTGGCCGAGATTGCCCGGATTCTGAAGCCGGGCGGCATCGTGCTCAGCCTCTTTCCCTCCCGCGACGTTTTTCGCGAGGGACACATCGGCATTCCGTTTGCGCACTGGTTTGCCAGGGATTCCAAGCTGCGCTTTTATTACACCTGGGTGCTGCGGCGCCTGGGGCTGGGCACCTGGAAGGAGCAGGCGCCCACCTGCCGTCAATGGGCCATCGACAAGCTGCGATGGATCGACACGTATACCTACTACCGCCGCCGCCGAGAGATTTTCCGCGCCTTCGGCAGCCATTTCCGCAACGAGATGCGCGAGCCCGACTACGTCCGTTTCCGCCTGCTCGATGGCGGACACACCGCGCTGGCGCGTTTGGCCGGCCTGCCGCTCGCGAGCGCCGTTGGCGCCGCCGTTTTTCGCAAGCTGGCGTTCCTGGTGGTGGTCTCCCGAAGAGAAACGAGATGAGAATCGCATACGTCATTACACGTGGGGATGTAATGGGCGGTGCGTCCGTACACGTGCGCGAGATGTCTCGGGCGATGCTCGACCGCGGGCATTCGGTCCTCGTGCTGGCGGGCGGCGCGGGTGACGTGGCCGACCAGTTGGCGGCGGCCGGCGTTCCGTTTCGCACGCTGCGGTTTCTGCGGCGGCCGGTGCGCCCTGCCCGCGACCTGCGCGCTCTCGCGGAAATCACCGGAATGCTGCGCGAGTGGAAGCCGGACCTGGTTTCCACCCATACCGCCAAGGCCGGCTGGCTCGGCCGGGCGGCGTGCTCGCGTTTGGGACTTCCGGCAGTTTACACCCCGCATGGCTGGTCGATCTCCGACCGCGTCTCGCCCGCCGGAGGCATCGCTTTCCGGCTGGCCGAAAAGTGGGCATCGCGGTGGGCCGACGCTATCGTGTGCGTGTGCGAATACGAAAGGCGGTTGGCGCTCGCGAAGCGCGTTGCCCCGCCGGAAAAGCTGTTCGTGGTGCATAACGGCGTCGCCGACACCCCGCCCGAGCTTCGCGCCCGCCCTGGCCGGAGCCCGGTGCGCATTGTCTCGGTGGCGCGCCTGGAACCGCCGAAGGACTGCGCCACGCTTCTGGCGGCTCTCGGCCGCTTGCGCGAGCTGGATTGGAAGCTGGACTTGGTCGGCGGCGGACCCCTCGAACCGGAAGCCCGTCGAATGGCTCAAGGGTTGGGCATTGCGGGTCGAGTCCGCTTTCTGGGCTACCAGACCGACCCCGCGCCCACGCTGGCCGCCTCCCAGGTGTTTGTGCTGTCGTCGCGCTCCGAGGGCTTTCCCCGCAGCGTGCTGGAAGCCATGCGCGCCGGCCTGCCCGTGGTGGCCTCGGATGTGGGCGGTGTCGGCGAGGCGGTGAGGGATGGAGTGGAGGGGTTGCTGGTTCCGCGCCGGAATCCCGACGCGCTCGCGAACGCCCTGGCGCGCTTGCTTGCCGGCGCTTCCGAACGGGAGCGGCTGGGCGCGGCTGCGCGGCGGCGCTACGAATCGAGCTTTCGGATCGAAAAAATGGTCGAGAAAACCGCGGCCATATATGCTACCGTTCTGGTCAGAAGGCCCGAAAATTTAGGGCGAACATAGCCGATTATGTTGCTCGACGACTCCGTAACGAATGTGGAGGTTGGCTGCTCCGCCGGCCTGCTCCATCCCAGCGCCGCGCGCCTCAAGCGGGTCCTCGACATCGTGCTGGCCGTCCTGCTTTTGCCGCTGGCCGTCCCGCTTGGGCTGGTCATCGCACTGGCGATTGTGTTGGATACACGGGGGCCCGTTTTTTTCCGCCACACGCGGGTGGGCCGGAACAACCGCCGCTTCAAAATGTGGAAGTTCCGCTCGATGGTGCACCGCCCTGATGTTGTTCTTGAACAGTACTTGAGCCATCATCCGGAGCTGCGAACGGAGTGGGGACTGACGCACAAGCTGAAAGCCGATCCGCGAATCACCGGCGTGGGCCGGCTGTTACGGCGATCGAGTCTCGACGAGCTGCCGCAATTGTGGAACGTGCTATGCGGCGACATGAGCATGATCGGTCCCCGCCCCATCGTCGAAGAGGAAATCGCGAAGTATGGGGACGCCTTCTACCTTTATACGCAGGTGACACCAGGGCTTACCGGCCTCTGGCAGGTTTCGGGCCGCAACGATACCCACTACCACGAAAGAATCGAGCTGGACAGCCGCTACATTCGCGAGTGGACCCTGGGAATGGACTTACTGGTACTGCGGAAGACGGTGCGGGTGGTGCTGCTGGGCCACGGAGCCTACTGAACCGGCGGCGGCCGGCGGAAAAATTCGCAACTTCTCCAGATTTATCTTCTCCTTTTCTTCGCCTTCTGGTATAGTGTGGTCCATGGCCCCAAAATCACAAGATTACGACTTCGCCAATCAACTTCTCGCAAGCAAGGAATTCTTCAACCGCTCCACCAGTGTCCTGGGTGAGGCCGACTCCGGGTTCCGTCCGCAGGAAGGCATGATGACGGTCGCGCAGCAGGTCGCGCACACGGCCCAGACGCTCGACTGGTTTATCGAAGGCGCCGCCCGGCCGGAGGGCTTCGACCTCGATTTCGAGAAACACGCCAAGGCCCTTGAGGCCGTGACGTCGCTCAACGCGGCCCGCCAGATGCTGGAGTCGGCGTACGAGAATTCGATCGCCTTTCTCCGCTCGCGCAGCCCGGAGCAGCTCGCACGGCCACTTCCGGCCGGCCCGGTGATGGGCGGACAACCTGTCAGCGACATCGTGTGGGCGATGGTGGAGCATACCGCGCATCATCGCGGGGCCCTGACCGTATATTCCCGGCAGCTCGGAAAAGTGCCCCCGATGCCCTATGGCGGCTGAATGGATCGCTGCAGCCGCAGAACATCAATATGCCGATCGGGGGCGGAGCACAACATCGCAGCCGGCTCGCCACCGGAAGCCGCTCGGTCCGCTGCCCAGGAAACCGCGTTGTGTGCGTGGCGAGTGTGTGCGTGGCCGCCCCGGCCCGCATTCCAGGTACAAACCTATTCGCTATGGCGTGTTATGTCTTCTCACCCCGGCGGCTGTGGCCGTTGCGCATTACCATTACCACGCCGGGCTTCTCCAACCAGAAAACGCCTTTCCAGTACTTCTCGAATCCCAGCGAATTGTTGACATCGAAGAAGAAGTGGCCTCCGGGACTGAGTGCCCGCGCCGCGGCCTCTGCCACCATCCGCAGGTCTCCCCTGCGGGGCACGTGATTGAGCGCATCGAATTCGCAGGTGATCAGGTCCACCGTTCCCGGAAGCCGGAAAGATCGCATGTCGCCACGGATCACGCGAACGGGCAGGTGGGCGCGACGCGCCTTCTCACGGGCAAGCTGGCACATCACCGGCGAGAGATCCACGGCGTACA
Source organism: Bryobacterales bacterium (assembly GCA_963810595.1). Taxonomy (GTDB): domain Bacteria; phylum Acidobacteriota; class Terriglobia; order Bryobacterales; family Bryobacteraceae; genus CAWEOG01. The sequence continues at coordinate 211,513 of CAWEOG010000024.1, forward strand.
CCGTGATTCCCCTGCGCGCCAGAATCAGTGCCGTGGTACCCGTGCCACACGCCAGATCGCAGGCCGTTTCCACCCGTGGCAGGATCCGACCCAACAGGCGCTCGCGTGCCGCATCCATAGGAGCTCGGAAAGGCGAATAGAACTCGTCGTAGTACTGCGCCAGCCATCGATAGCAGTGAATCGGAGAACCTCGTGCCACGTTCCTGCCGCCTGCCTGGCGATTATAGATCACTTGCGGGCCCAGGGGAGAGGCTCCTCCGAAGAGGCTGTCTCCCGGCGACCCCAGGCTGACTATGCGGGGCTGAGCGACAAACGCAGAGGAGCGATGGGGGTAGTGTCAGGGCGTTTTGCTTCTGCCCGACTTCTCCAAGGAAGCGAAGTACTCCAGAACCGTGCGATGGATGAAGATGTAGCCGCCGCCAACCTTTCGTAGAAACAGGCGCTCGGTCGCATAGTCGAGAAACCGCACGTAGTCGAGAGGAGCCGACCGGTTGACCCAGAGTGTCAAGCGCACAACGAAATGCCTCAGCGAGAATAGACCGCCGGCGACCATGCCGAAAACCAGCCCACAACTCAGCCCGTAGTACATTCCGAGAATCAAGCCCTCCGCGTTCACGGGGCTGCCCGGTTTGAACAGAGGCCAGGAGACGGCGAGCCCGAAACACAGCGCCAGGCTCAGCCAGTACTCCAGCGCCCACTCCAGCCCAGACCTTACCGTCAGGCCGTCGAGCAACGGTACGATCCGTTCGGCATCCACCCATCTCCGAGCAACCCTTCTCGGTACATCGCTTCGCTCGTTCAATTCGACAACCAGCCAGTCAGCTAACGGTGGCTGCCGCACGGCCCACGAGGAATGATTGAAGACCACCGGTATCGGGCAGCTTGCATCCTGCTCGGCGCGGTTCAGGAGTTCGCGCGCCAGTTCTAGCAATAGGGTTGTCTTGCCCGTCCCGGGTCTGCCCAGGATGAGCAGGGAACCGGCGTGAGCGTCGAAAATGTCGCTGATGGTGGTGCCGAGCGGCAGTGGGAGAGGGGAACGGTCCGGAACCTGGACGATCGCGTTTAGAGGCTGCTCCACCGCGTCCGGATTCAACTCCAGGTTCAGTTCCATTCGCGCGATCTTGTAGAGCGACTGGTTTAGGACGCCCTCAATCCAGTCCAGGCGTACTCGTTTGAGCATTTGTTTCCGGTTACGCCGGTCGAGACTGGTTCGGGGCAGCGCTTCCGTGCTCAGATCCAGGGATGCCGGATAGCTCTGTGGAGCAATCGCGGGCAGGGAAGTTGTTCTTAAGCGCTTATCACAGCACCGTCAATGCTGAGCTCAAAGCTCCGCGCGGACTGAAACTCCGCCCCACCTTTCGAGCGTCGCGGCCCGGTGGGCGTCAAGGTATTCCGGAACGCTCAGTCCCCCCCGGCATCCGGCTGCGGACGCGGAACTAAAGGAGGCTCGGGCAGACCTTCGACGGTTGGAACAATCTCGGGAATCTGGAGGCCGTGCCACCTGGTGAAGCAGTCCCGGATGACGCGATAGATCGGGCGCCGGTTTCGGACGGCCAGCTTGAACCAATTCCACGCTCCTTTTTGCGGAAAATAGATTCCGTGGAAGGCCAGGCGGGCCAACAGGTGGCTGATCTTGTAGGGAGCCGGCTCGTCCGCGATGGACTCCAGAGCCCTTTCGGTAGCAGCGGGGCTGTAAGAGTTGGCCCAGGCGTACCGGACTTCGTCCTGCACCTCGGGGATCGTGATTTTCAAGGGCGTGTGCGCCATCTCAAACGGAGCGAACTCGAGCCAGTGCTTCGGCCGTGTCAGCCGTTTCTCTTCTTCCAGGCGAACATATAGAGGAGTAGCGGGAAAGGGAGTGATCTGTCCGAACACGGGGAGCACCGGCGGCCACTGGCGAATCTCGGCGAGGGTGCGTTCGGCCACCCCCGGGGTATCGTGGTCCAGCCCAAAGATAAACGAGGTGATCGCATAGACGTTGCGCCGGGCCAGCGCCTCGAGCACCCTGGCGTAATCCGCCGGCTTGTTGAAGCTCTTTTTGACGCTGGCGAGATTGGCGGGATCGAGAGACTCCATTCCGATGAAGATCCATTTCGCGCCCGAAGCGGCGATCAGGTCGAGCAGTTCTTCATCGCGCAAAAGGTTGGCGCTGATTTGCCCCACCCACCACAACTCGGCTCCCGCCGCAATGATATCGCGCAAAAGCGCCTTGGTCCGCTTCACATTGATTGCGAAATTATCGTCGACGAAGAACACGGCCGCCTGGCCGCGGGTGCCGCGGGCGCGCTCTTTGATCAAGAGCATCTCCTCGACGATGCTCTGGTTCGACCGGAACCGGATCGAGTCGCCAAAGAAACCCGTGACCGTGCAGAATTCACATCCATACGGGCAGCCGCGTCCGGATTCGATGGGGATGATATGAAACGTCTCCGACGGGATCCCGAAATGCCGCATAACCGGACGCAAAAAACCGGGAATCCGGTTGAACTGCCGCAAGTCGATGGAGTCCCACGGAATGATCGGGTAATCCCGAAGGTTCGGTTTGCTGCTCCTGCCCAAACGCGTCTACCGGAGCATAAACTTCTTTGAGTTCGCCCCGCGCCGCGTCCTCCACGATGCGCGGCCAGGTCTGATCCGCTTCACCCAGGGCAATGGCGTCCGCGTGACGGGGTCCGCCGTCGCGCCCGAGAGCTTCTTCCGGAAGTTCCGTCACATGCGGTCCGCCCATCACCACCCGAATGCCGGCCGCGCGGATTGCATCCGCCACCCGGTACGCCTTGGCGATCATGCGGGTCATGGCGCCGATGCCGACCAGCCCGATCTGCCGGTCGACCACGAACTGAACCAGTTCGGCGTCGCTCATCGGTTGCGTGTTGCCGTCGATCAGAACCACCTCGTGGCCGCCAGGCGTAAGAGCCTGCAGCAGGAACATCCACAAATGAGGCATGAAGTTCTGCGTGACGCCGTTATCAGGATTATAAAGTAGGATTTTCATGGGCTCGCCGATCTTATCACTGGGATCGAGCCCATCCGAGCAGGATTCCGCGGTGGCAGGGTTATCTTATCACCTTCGCGCGCCAAACCCAAAAACACGATGTTCTACTTGGGCTGAACGGCCCCCACACTCCCCGCGGAAGATGCCTCCCGGTGTACACTAATAGCCGCCTTAAAAGCTTGAGCATCCCAAACCAAGAGACCTGCTCTCTCCTCCGGGGACGGAGCGCGCCGGGGTCTCGCCCTGTTGCGGGGCCACCCACCGGCCGTTCGGGCGGAGGCGGAGCGTTTCGACATCCACCTGCAACTCCGGTGGTCGTCCGCGCAGCCGGCCGCCTTACCTGCACAACTGTCTTGGGAGGGTAACGAGAAGAAAATGCTGGCGAAATTGATACGGACAGGGAACTGGCTGCTGCTGGCGGGAGTGGTAATCCACCTGGTCGCCGCGCAAGCTCGTGCACAGTCGGCCGAGGGAGTATCAACGGCCGACCTGAAAGTAATGACCGACACCGTTTGGGTTTTGGTCACCGCGTTTCTGGTGTTCTGGATGAACGCCGGTTTCGGTTGTGTCGAAGCCGGTTTGTGCCGGGCCAAGAACGCAACCAATATTCTGGGCAAGAACTTTGTCGTCTTCGGACTCAGCTCCATCGCATTCTGGCTGATCGGCTTTGCCATCATGTTCGGCGACGGTAATTCGTTTATCGGCTGGAGCGGGTGGCTGCTGAACGGCGCCGACAACAGCCCGGCGATGGCCACCGCCTATCACGGCGTCTACGGCTCGTTGAACTGGACCGGGGTCCCCCTGCTGGCGAAGTTTTTCTTCCAGCTTGTCTTTGCGGGAACCGCAGCGACAATCGTCTCGGGTTGCGTGGCAGAACGCATCCACTACCGCGCCTTCATGGTTTTCACGCTGGTGCTGGTGGGATTGTCCTATCCCATTTCCGGCCACTGGATCTGGGGCGGCGGGTGGCTGGCCTCGCTGGGAATGCGCGACTTCGCCGGTTCGACGGTGGTCCACTCGGTAGGCGGTTGGGCCGGCCTGGCCGGGATTCTGCTGTTGGGTCCGCGTCTCGGAAAGTATAAGCCCGACGGCAAAATGCAACCCATTCCGGGGCACAGCATGGCGCTGGTCTTTCTGGGCGGCCTGATACTGTGGTTGGGCTGGTTCGGATTCAATCCGGGAAGCACCATGGCCGCCGACCCGCGAGCCATCTCGCACATTGTCATCACCACCAACATGGCGTGCGCGGCCAGCCTTCTGAGCGGCACCATCACCGCCTGGCTGGTGCTGGGGAAGCCCGACTTCACCATGACCATTAACGGCTCGCTTGCCGGTCTGGTTGCCATCACCGCTCCGTGCGCCTTTGTGACGGTCTCGGGCTCGGTGATCATCGGCCTCATCGCCGGAATTATCGTTGTGCCCGCGGTTCTGATGTTCGACCGCCTGAAGATCGACGACCCGGTGGGCGCACTTTCGGTGCACCTGGTGAACGGAATCTGGGGCACACTATCGGTAGGTCTGTTCGCCAACGCCGCAATGCCCGGCGGCGGCGCCAGCGGGCTGTTTTATGGGGGTGGGTTTGGTGCCTTGAAAGCGCAGGTCATCGGCATCCTGGCGGTCGGTGCGCTTACCTTTTCCCTGTGCCTGGCGGCCTGGTTCCTGATTAAAGTAACTCTCGGCATCCGCGTGGGCGCCCACGAGGAGGCCGTCGGGTTGGACGTCAGCGAAATGGGTATGGAAGCCTACCCCGGCGATCCGATGAAGGAGTAAATCGTTCCGTTTGGTTCGAATGGAGGCTCTGATGAAAAAGATCGAAGCGATAATTCAACCGTTCAAGATGGAAGCCGTGAAGCAAGCACTGATTGGAGCCGGCATCGACGGCATGACCATTATCGAAGTGCGCGGCCACGGGCGCCAGAAAGGTCACAAGGAGGTCTACCGGGGGCAGGAATACCAGGTCGACCTGCTGCCCAAGATCAAAATCGAGATGGTGGTGCCGGACGCGCGTCAGGACGAAGTGGTGACCACGGTTGCAAACGCCGCGCGCACCGGAAAAATCGGCGATGGCAAGATTTTTGTCTACGAAGTTTCGGACGCTCTGCGCATTCGCAATGGGGACCGCGGAGAATCCGCGCTGTAGTCTGTCGGCCGCTGGCAGGAGCACTGCCGGCGGCCGATTTCTCCGCCGCCGAAAATCCGGGTGACCGGCGTTTTTGTTCCTGAACTTCCCTTGCAACCGGTCGTTCTTTCCCGCTTTTAGCGCCTTTACACCCCGCCGCGCCCGAGCCTTCGCGCCGTTGAGGATTCCCCCGGACCAAAACGCCGCCACGGGACTGTAATTTGCCGTTCATGCTGCTGACATTTTCGTGATCTAGCATCGGGCGAAGGAGATTTCTATGCCTCGCTTCTGGTTTGTGTGTTCTCTGTTACTGCTCGCCGTTCCGCTGCTGGCCCAGGATCGGGCCGACCTCAACGGCACCGTAACCGATCCATCCGGCAAGTCGGTCCCGGCCGCCGTCGTCGCCTTGCAATCGCCCGACACGGGTCTGCATCGCGAGACCGTGACCAACGCGAAGGGGATCTACGAATTTTCGTCTCTACCGGTCGGGAGCTACACTCTGACCGTCACGATGTCGGGTTTCAAGCCCTACGTGGAAAAACAGGTCGACCTCACTTTCGGACAATACCGGACCCTCGACGCCAGGCTCCAGTTGGGCTCCACCTCAGAGGCGGTCCAAGTGACGGCAACGGTGGAGGCTTTGAACCAGACCAACGGAGAGTTGGGCGGCGCGATAGAATCGCCACAGATTAAGGAGATTCCAATTGACGGCCGCAACTGGGCCACGCTGATGACGCTGGCGCCGGGTGCGGTCAACGTCGGTGACGGCGCCCAGCGGTCCATCCACTTCAACGGCCACTCGCTCGACGACAGCAATTTCACCTTCGACGGCATTGATACAAGCGGTGTGCAGGAGCAGACCCAGAAGGCCGACACGCGGCTCAACGTGTCGCTCGACTCGATCCAGGAGTTTCGCGTCAGCTCCGCCGTCTACACCGCCGAATCGGGCGCCGCCGGCGGGGCGCAGATCAACGTCGTCTCGAAAACCGGCACCAACGCCTTTCACGGTTCCGCGTTCGAGTACCTGCGCAACAACGTGCTCGACTCCCGTTCTCCGTTCGATCCGACCGACATCCCGCCCTTCCGCCTGAACCAGTTCGGCGCCAGCTTCGGCGGCCCGATCGTTAAGGATAAGGCGTTCTTTTTCGCGAACTACGAGGGCCTGCGCCAGGATCTCTCCAACACCGTGATCGGATTCGTGCCCAACCAGGCGTTCCGCGATCTGGTGAGCAAGACGTCGCCGGTGCTGGCGCCCATCGTCAACGCCTATCCCCACGGCCAGCTTGCGGTGGACCAGAACACGGACCAGATCACGGTCGCGGCGCGGAACACCACCACCGAAAATTCGGGCATGTTGCGCGTCGACTACCGCTTTTCGGATAAGTCCACCGCCTACGCGCGCTACAACATCGACAACGCCTATATCGACAACCCCACCGACGCGCTGGGTACGCACAACGTCATTCCGCACATCCCCCAAAACTTCGTGCTTCAGTTCCAGCACATCTTCTCGCCCACATTGCTCAACGAGACCAAGTTCGGCCTGAACCGGGCCAACTACCACAACTGGACCTATGGCACATCGCCCATCTCCCTCAGCACCGAAAGTTTCGACGGCTTAAGCGATAACACGCTCGATTCCGAAATCGGCACCAGCTTCACCTACGCCGATAACGTCACCTGGATCCGCGGCCGCCACTCCTTCAAGTTCGGAGTGGACATCCGGCGCATTCGCCTGAACAATTCCGGTAACACCATTCGCGATTCTTCGATCGACTTTGCCACGCTGGACGACTTCGTCAACAACCGGGCCGACAGCGTCACGATTCTCGAAGGCGAAGGCATTCGCGGCGATCGGCGCACCTTCTGGATGGGCTACGCGCAGGACGACATCAAGCTGACCCCGGCGCTGACGCTCAACCTGGGCTTGCGCTACGAGTTCTACAGCGTCGCGCACGAGATTCTGAACCGGGCTGCGGTCGTGGATATCTACGGCTGCGGCGGGTTCTGTCCCACGGGCACGCCCTTCTACGATCCCAACTATGGAGATCTCGGGCCGCGCTTCGGGCTGGCGTGGGCGCCGGCGGCTTTGCACGGCAAGACGGTCCTCCGCACCGGCTACGGAATCTATTACGGCGGAAACCAAAACGACGATTTCAGCGACCCGATGGAAAGCGCCGTGCCGCGATACAGCATGACGTCCGACGATATTCCGAACCTGTCCTATCCCGTCGATCCGTTCGTCGATCCGAAATATGCGCTCTACAGCCCCAAGGCCATCGACCGCCACCGCAAAGATCTCTCCTATCAAAACTGGAGCATCGCTTTGGAGCAGCAATTGCCTGCCAGTTTCACCGGTCAGATCGCTTACGTCGGAAGCGTGGGCCGCCACCTGTTCTCCAAATACCAGGTAAACCTGATCGACCCGGCGACCGGCCAGCGGCCGTTGGCGGGGTTTTCGCAATTCGGTCTGAAAGCCAACGACGCAAACAATAACTTCAACGCGATGCAGATTTCCATCGAGCGCCGCTTTACGCACGGATTCCTGTGGCAGACCCAGTATATGTGGGAGCATGCCATCGCCGATGGCTCCACCGGCTCCGGCGACGGCGTCTCTTTCGAAAACATGGCGTGCCGGGTTTGCGACCGCAGCAGCTCGCCCTACGACATTCGCCACACCATGACCTCGAACTGGGTGTACCAGTTGCCGTTCGGCCAAGGGCACCAGTTTCTAAACGGGCCCAGCCTGGTTTCCAACGTCCTGGGCGGCTGGCAATTGTCGGGCCTCATCACGGCCAGCACCGGCCGTCCCATCGACATCACCGTCAAGCGCAAGGCGGGCGACATGCTGGACGGCAACACCAAGTCGCAGCGCCCCGACCTGGTGCCCGGTGTGCCCCTGTATCCGGCCAACCAGACCATCGACAACTGGTTCAACCCCGCGGCCTTCGCCGTGCCCGCTAAGGGCACCTGGGGCAACTTGGGCCGCTACGCCGCCCGCGGGCCGGGTTACTATGAGATAGACACGGCGCTCCAAAAGCGATTCCGCTTGACGGAACGTTTCGGGTTGAACCTGCGCGCCGAAGCCTTCAATCTGTTCAACCATCCCATCTACGACGACCCTTCGGGCAATACGTCGTCGGGTGGATTCGGACAGATCACTTCGGTGTTAAACACGGGCGCCGTAGGCACTGGGACGCCGCGGCGTGTCGAGTTTGCGCTGCGTCTGGATTTCTAGGAGACACTGCATGAAGAAGACGCTTCTCATTGCGGCCGCGCTGCTGGCGGCCGCGATGGTGTCGTGCGCCAATGCGCAGGAGAAACTCGCCGGGGGGCCGTACGTGGTCAACGTCACACCGCGATCGGCGACGGTGGTTTGGGTGGTGGAGGCAGGCCAGGTTTCCCTGGGGACGGAGCCCGGCCAACTAAGCCGGACCGGTCCTGCTCTGCGTGCGATAAAGACCACCCTCATGGGCTTGAAGCCAGACACGCGCTATTACTATAACGTCACTGGCAGCGAAGACGGGAAGGGTTCCTTCAAGACGGCCCCCCGCGGGGATACGCCGTTTCAGTTCGTGGTTTATGGCGACACGCGCACGCGGCACGACGTACACCGCCAGGTGATTGCGGGGATTCTGAAGCACTCTTCGCCGGACTTTGCATTGCAGACCGGCGACCTGGTTGCCAACGGGGCCGATACGGCGCTGTGGCCCACGTTCTTCGACATCGAGGGGCCGCTGCTCCGCCAAACCGTATACTTCCCCGCGCTGGGCAATCACGAGCGCAACGACCGCTACTTTTACGATTTCTTTGACCTGGGGGCGGAGCCATACTATTCGTTCAATTGGGGCGCCTGCCACTTCGTGGTGCTGGATAGCGACATCAACAATGTGGCGCAGACCGATTCGGCGCGGCACGCCTTCTGGGATGAGCAGGTCCGATGGCTGGAGCAGGACTTGCAGAAACACCAGTCGGACGCCTTTCGCTTTGTTGCCGCGCACCACCCGCCGGTGACGGCGGTGACGCGCCGGCAGGGCGATAATCCCCACATGACGGCGCTGATGCCGTTGTTCGAAAAATACAAAGTGACGGCGGGTTTCTTCGGGCACGATCACAACTACGAGCACTTTTTGAAAAACGGCGTACACTACTTTGTCACCGGCGGTGGAGGCGCGCCGTTATACGACGTGGACACGCCGCCCGAGGGTATCACGGTCAAAGTGGAGAAGACCGAAAATTTCATGGTGGTAAACGTGGATGCAAGCGGAGTGCACTTCCAGGCCTTCAAACCCAACGGAGAAGTGCTGGACACCGCCGAAGTCAAGCGCTAGCGGCGGCTCATCAGAACCGGGTTCGTCTTATTGAACTTGCGAAGGAGGCGGGACCTGTCGACAATACTCCCATGACAACCAAGTCTGTGCTGGGTTCCCAGCCGGTGATGGCATTTGTCGCCACGACTGACCACGCCCGTGCCAGGGGATTCTACCGGGATATCCTCGGTCTCCGTCTCGTCGAGGAGGAACTCCCCTTCGCGCTGGTCTTCGACGCGCACGGCACCATCCTGAGGGTGAGCATCGTGAAAGAACTGGCGCCCGCGAAATACACGGTGTTGGGTTGGCGAGTCTCAGACATCGTTGCCACAGTCAAACAGTTGCAGGAAGCGGGAGTCAGGCTGGAGCGTTACGAGTGGATGAAGAATCAGGCTCGTCAGAAGAAATCGTGGGTGGACTCCGGCTCGGGTAGCTTGCCAAGTGAGTGATAGAGGGCGAGTTCGAGGACGCGGTAGGTTCGGAAGCCGTAGGATTTTCTCATGGTGACTTTGGCCTTGTTGTTCAGGCCCTCCACGACACCGCTGGAAATCAGCTTTTGAGCGCGGAAGTAGTTGAGGATCAGTTCGCGGTGCTGGCGAAGCGAACGGGCGATCTTCTTCATGGGCTCGATGCGGGAGCGCATGGTCTGCCGGCACCACTCGTCGAGGAACTTGCCGGCCCAGGCGGGCGAGTTGTAATCCCAGAGTTGCTGGAAGGCTTCCTTGAGAAGGTAGGCGCGGACGGTCTTGAGGTTGTAGCGGAGCAGATCGCGCAGCCGGAAGTGCTGCTCGGCGCCGAGATTTGTCGCTGCGCTTGAGCAGCAGCCAGCGGGACTTCTTCAGCACCGGGTGCGCGGCCTTCGCGCTTCATGCGGCGGGTTTCCTCGGCGCGGACGTGGTCGAGCGCCTTGTTCATTTTGGCGACGATGTGGAAGCGGTCGAGGATATGCAGGGCCTCGGAGCATTTCTCGCGGATGACCTTCAGATAGGGCTCCCACATGTCGGAGCAGACGAATACGATCTTGGAGACGACTTCCTCGCCCATGGCGGTGAAGAATCCCTGGAAGGATTCGATGGTTCTTTCCTTGCCGACCCAGAGCAGGCGAGTGATGCCGATATCGATCTGGTAGACCAGCGTCAGGTACTTGTGGCCCTTGGCGTACTGGATCTCGTCGACTCCGATGGCGTCGATCTGGCCCAGCATCCGGTGCTCCAGCCCCCAGGTGACGACGTGTTCGACCGCGTCGAAGACCTTCTCCCAGGAAGTGCGAAACGCTTCGGCCGTTTCTTTCCAGGAAAGCCGGCGGGCCCAGCGGGCCAGGAACAGCATGTAGGCTGTGGTCAGGGTGCGTTTGCCATCGCCCCAGGGAACTTCTTCGACGACGACGACGCCGCAGCGGCGGCAATCGACACGCCGCATGGCGTACAGCAGGAAGACGAAGAATCCCCAGAAGGGAATGAACTCGAAGCGCCGCTCGGCGAGTTGATCGTAGCCGGGCGCGGGCTGATGGCAGCGCGAGCAGATGGCGGCGGAACCCTTGCGCGGTCGCACGGAGACCTCAATGCTCTTGTGGTCGGAAGTGAATCGGGCCTGGTGGTAGACAAATCCCCGGAAGCGGTGGCAGCGGTTTAGAATCGTGATGAGTTCCATGGCGCGAAAGCAAACATCGGCGAAAACCTCCACCATAAACCGCGCTGCCCCCGCATCGCCTGTCCTTGCTGGAGCGGTACTGCCGCGGGCTGGACGGCTGGCCGAGAGCTTGGATGGGGATGGAAAAGGATCTGCCGCCGGGCGAGAAACTGGTGACCTGCTTCCGGCCTTTTCTGGAGGAACTTGGTCGCTTCGGATCTATCGCCGAAGACCATTCAGAAGCACGTCGACAACTTGTGGGCGTTGGGCGGGGAGATCATTCGGGAGTTGAACGAAGACTCCTTCTCTGAGAAGGAAAAACATGGAGCAGATTCTCGCCGACCGAATCGATGAAGAGGGTGGACCGCTGGTCTACGACATGGAATCTGAGGAGGACAACAGCGTTCTTTCGATTCCACTTGCAGGAGGCTTCACCGATACCTCAGCCAATCATCCCGCTGAACCCGGTCAAACCACCCACAAATTCCCCCGACGAGGCTGAAAGAACGACAAGTGATGGTTGGGACCGAAATTCTGGTCGATCTTCAGACTACCTTTATCGGTCGGTTTTTCTGTGACGCCGCCGTTGGAAATGTAATTGTTGCTCACATAGCCGATCGTTCCGGGGACCAGCCCGCCACGGTTCGGCGTCGCTCCCTGCGCATAAGGCAGGATCGAGCTTGCCACCGAACTGAAACGCGACATCGGAATCTGGTTATTGGCGAATGGATCGCGGATGGACCCGCTTCCATTCGGGTTGGGCCGCGTGCTGTCCGGATCGTAAATCCGGAGCTGCTGCCCCTTGGAGTTGACCCAGTTCGAAAAGTCCCCATTGTACATTTCGGGTGTCGGCACCGACAGGACGGAACCGTTGGACCCCAGGCGGTTGCGGAAGCCTTCGTACGACAGGAAAAAGAAAGTCCGGTCCTTGCCGCTATAGATCTTGGGCACCACGACCGGGCCGCCGAGCGACACGCCGAAGTCACTCTGTTTGTAAATTGAACGGGTTTTGGCGAAAAAGCCTCGAGCGTCCAGCACGTCGTTGCGCAGGAACTCGTAAGCAGAGCCGTGGTATTCGTTGGTGCCGGACTTGGAAGCGAACGTGATCACACCACCGCCGGCCTGGCCGTACTCCGCCTCGAAGCCGTTGGTGTCCACGGAGAACTCGGTGATAGCTTCCACTGAAGGCGTCAGGTAGGCGGTCTCAGAAGCGTCCGCTGACCGGTTCGTGTTCACGGACAATCCATCCAGCGTTGCACTCCAACTGGCTGCCTGGCCGCCGCCGAGGGAGAGCGAATTGCCGCTGCCCTTGGCATCGGATATCGTCGAGACCAGATCGAACGGGCTGCGCAGCGCGCCACCTACCACCAGCGGAAGCTGATCGACAAGCTGATTCTGCACCGCCGTGGACACCTTGGCGTCCTCAGTCTGCATTTGTACGGCCGCCGCCGTAACTTCGATGGACTGATTGACTTCTCCTACCTGAAGCCGGGCATTTGCCCGAACCGTCGCCGCGGCGGTCAGGTTCACCCCGGCCAACACAAATCGGCGGAATCCAGGTGCGGAGATTTCAATCCGGTAAACCCCCGGGTTTAGATTTGGCGCGTAATACTCACCTGTGCTCGAGCTGGTGACATGGGTCGAGACATTCGTCGCCGTATTGGTTACCGTGATCGGTACTCCGGCCATCCGGGCGCCGGTGGCGTCGGTCACCGAGCCCGTGATGTTGCCGCGCTCCGATTGAGCGAGACATAGTGCGACAACGGTCAAAACACCCAGAAGGATGCGCTTCGACATAGAGCCTCCCGATCTTTAACTTGTTTTCAAGGACCCTTTAATCCAGTGCACAATGGTCGACCGATTAGCCGCTCTGTCACCCGGCCAGAACTGATCAGTTGTCAGACATCCGAGCGTGTTGATTAGTGCACTTATATCATGACCGGCAAGGCAGGTCAAGCATATTTGTGCAGAACTTCACGGGAATACTGTAATATTGCCACGTTAGTTTTAATGAACTACATGCAGCAGAGTGGCCAATTTTTGTATAATTCCTTGAGAATTGTTACAGTTAGTGATGTATGATGACTGATATGGATACCGGCTTGGCACCGCCCGGTCGAAAACGCAGGCCCCGCAGTCTGGCGCGCACCCTGGTGGACAGTCTTTCCGAAAGCATCCGCAGTTGCGTCTTTCGCCCCGGTGATAAGCTGCCCACCGAATCCGAGATCATGCGCCAGTACGGCGTGAGCCGCACCGTGGTGCGTGAAGCAATTTCGAGTCTCCAGGCCGCCGGGCTGGTGGAAACCCGTCACGGGATCGGAACCTTCGTGCGCTCCTCACCCGTGGCTCTCGATTTTCGGATCGATCCCGATACGATCATCACGCTGCGCGATGTGCTGGCCATGCTGGAATTGCGCGTCAGCCTGGAAACTGCCGCGGCCGGGTTGGCGGCCGCTCGCCGTACCGAAGAACAACTCGCCGAGATGCGCCAGGCGCTCGAAGACTTCGATCGAAGCGTGGACCGGCGCGGCGACGCTGCCGCGCCCGACTTCCAGTTTCACCTGCAAGTGGCTTACGCTACCGGCAACCGGTATTTCGCCGAGGTTATGAGCTACCTGGGCACCACCACCATCCCCCGCACCCGTATCAGCCCGCTCCCCGGCGAGGCCGCGCAGTCTGTCTATCTGATGCAGGTGAATCAGCAGCACAAAGACATCTACCAGGCCATCCTGCGGCGCGATCCCGAAGCAGCGCGCACTGCCATGAGGCTTCACTTGAGCAAGAGTTATGAGCGACTTCGGCGGGCACACGATGCCCCCGGATCGCCGGGAGATTGATCCGGACGATAGCGCCCGTTCGGCACGGCTGCAAAAAAACGCGATTCCCCGATATCCGAACAGAGCCCGCCGGCAACAGGAAGCATTCTGTTTCCTCCAGGTAGCGCAACGAAATTGGTGATAGTATGGCGATAATCTTTGGCCTGCCGAGAGATCGCAACACAAGGAGGAAGTCGTGAATCGCCGGGCATTTGTTTCCACGTTGTTCGGTGCGGCGGCCGGCGCCGCGCTTCTACCTGTTAAGGCCTTGGCTCAGGAAGCGTCGGCGCGCTCCAGGCTTTTGAACCTGAAAATCACGGGGCTCAAGACATTCGTGGTGAATGCGGGAAGCCTGAACTGGGTCTTCTGCAAGGTCTACACCAACGCTGGACTGGTCGGCCTTGGCGAAGGCTCCGTCACCAGCAAAGAGGCCACCGTCGCCGCGGCGATCATGGAGCACGAGCGCTTTCTGCTGGGCAAGGATCCGACGGACATCGAACTGCTGTGGCAGGGGATGTTCCGCATTCCGCGCTGGCGCGGCGGCCCGATTCTCAATTCGGCCATCAGCGCGGTGGAGATTGCGTTGTGGGACATCACCGGTCAGGCGTTGGGCGTGCCGATTTACAAACTGTTGGGCGGCGCGGCCCGCACTCGTATCCGCATGTATCTGGACGTGGGAGCCTCGCCCGAGCAGTTCCTGCATGCCAAAGAGCTGGGCTACACGGCGGCGAAGACCACGCCGCTCTCGCCGGTGAACGACGTGGTCACTCCATCGGTGATGATCGCCGACGGAGTACGCAAGCTGGCCGCCATCCGCAAGGCGGTGGGCGACGATTTCGACATCGCGGTGGACGCCCACGGCCGCTGCACCACCCCCATGGCGATTGATTTCTGCACCCGCGTGGAGGAATACAACCTGCTGTTCGTGGAGGAGCCGACGCAACTGGAAGATCTGGGCGAGCTGGCGCTGTTGCGCCAGAAAACCCGCACGCATCTGGCGACGGGCGAGCGGTCGTTCACCAAATACGGCTTCGCGGATTTCTGTTCCAGGCACCTGGTGGATTACATCCAGCCGGACGTGTGCCACGCAGGCGGCATTCTGGAGCTGAAGAAGATTGGAGTGCTGGCCGAGACCTACCGCGTAAACCTGGCGCCGCACAATCCGCAGAGCTATGTGAGCACCATGGCTTCGCTACACGTGGACGCCACCACGCCCAGCGCAGCGATTCAGGAATCGACGCTGAGCCGCACGCCCTGGACGGACGAACTGTTCGACGGCAGCGGCCCCGTGGTGAAAGACGGCTACGCGGATCTGCCCACTCGTCCGGGTTTGGGCGTAACGCTGAACGAGAAGATTGCGGCGGCGCATCCCTACAAACCGACGAACCGGCCGGAGTACCATTTCGGCGACGGGTCGGTGGCGGATCAATAGCGGACACTGACTGTTGCCGGCGATGAGAGAATTGTAAACGGACATCCCGATGACAGCCCGAACTCATGCTCCCACGCTCACGCGGCGCCAATTCCTGGCGGCCGCCTCGGCCGGCGCCATGCTGGCAAATGCCTCGGCGGCCCCGGCCGGCCCGGCGCCTTATGGCGCGTTGCCTTCGCCACGCCAACTTCTATGGCATGAAATGGAGCTCTATGGATTCCTGCATTTCACTGTGAACACCTTCACCGGCAAGGAGTGGGGTTACGGGGATGAAGACCCGTCCATCTTCAACCCCACTGCATTCGACCCTGACGCCATCATTGCCGGGCTGAAATCCGCCGGGATGAAAGGGGCGATCCTCACCTGCAAGCACCACGATGGTTTCTGCCTGTGGCCCACGAAAACGACAGACCATTCGATCCGCAAAAGCACCTGGCGGAACGGTAAGGGCGATGTCGTCCGCGACCTGTCCGAAGCGGCCCGCCGGCACGGACTGAAATTTGGCGTATATCTTTCACCCTGGGACCGCAACAACGCACACTACGGCACGCCGGCATACATCGGCATTTACCGCGAACAACTACGAGAGCTGCTCACCGGCTACGGCCCCGTCTTCGAGGTCTGGCACGACGGCGCCAACGGCGGCGACGGCTACTATGGAGGCGCGCGGGAAAAGCGCCTCATCGACAAGCGAACCTACTACGACTGGCCCACAACGTGGGCGTTGGTACGCCAGCTTCAACCCGGCGCGGTGATTTTCAGCGACGTGGGCCCCGACATTCGCTGGGTGGGCAACGAGAAGGGTTACGCCAACGACACCTGTTGGGAGACCTACGACCCCGTGGGCCAGGACGGCGGTCCCGCCTCGCCTGGCGATGTTCGCGCCGCCGAATCGGGGACAGGTACGCGCAACGGCTCCAAATGGCTGCCGCCGGAGTGCGACGTGTCCATCCGTCCCGGCTGGTTCTGGCACCAGGATCAGAACACCCAGGTGAAGACGCCCCGCGATTTGATGGACCTGTACTACCGCTCGGTGGGCCGTGGCGGCAGCCTGCTTTTGAACGTGCCTCCCGACCGGCGCGGCCTCCTGCACGAAAACGACGTCGCATCGCTCCGGGGTTTGGGCGAGCTGGTGCGCAGCACGTTCGCGAAAAATCTGGCCGCGAAGGCGAAGGTGACAGCCTCCAACGTGCGCGCCGGAGACAAGTCGTTCGGTCCGGAGAATCTTCTGGATGGCGACCGTTACAGCTACTGGTCCACCGATGACGCGGTGACGGCGGCCGAGGTTGTCTTCGATCTGCCGCAGCCAGCGGCATTCAACCTGGTCCGCCTGCGCGAGAACATCAAGCTGGGCCAGAGGATCGATTCTTTCGCGCTTGACCAGTGGAAGGATGGCAAATGGGCGCCCCTCACCGAGGGAACCAGCATCGGATCGTGCCGCCTGGTTCGCCTGACCGCGAACGTGACGGCCGGCCGCCTGCGGCTGCGCATCACCCGGGCCGCCGCATCCCCCGCGCTTTCGGAGATGGGCCTGTTTATGGAGGCGTAGGGACTCGGTTTTCCGGCCATGCGAACGCGAATTCCCGTCAACGTCATTTTCAGCCCGAGTTGGTGGAACCACCATTACGGCATCTCGTTTGAAGAAAGTTTTTACCTCGACCCCCGCCGCCGCATCGAGGACGATGTCACCATGCGGAAGGCGCTCTGGGATCGTTTTGGCTTCGGGCGCCCCGATCCGAAGCCTCGGCCGATTATCGGCTCCCGCCATGTGGCGGGCGGCTTTGCCGTGCCGGCGCTTCTGGGGGTTCCCATCCGTTTCGCGCCCGACCAGGCGCCCTCGCCGGTGCCACAGCAGTGGGACCGTGAGAAGACGATGGCTCTTTCGGTCCCGGATCTCGCATCCACCTGGCCGATGAACGCGATCCTCCCGCAAATGGCGGCCCTCGAGAGCGAGTATGGATATGTCGTCGGCGATCTGAACACGGGCGGCTTGTTAAACACCGCTCTCGATCTGCGGGGCCAGCAGTTTTTTTTTGACCTGATGGAGGACCAGGAACTCGCAACGCATGCCTTGGGTGTGATCGCCGAGACGCAGATTCAAGTCGCGCAGGCGATCAAATCCCACACGGGCACCGCCGGGGTTGCCACCAACCGCTCGGTGGTTGACGCCGACGCGTCTCTCTATCTGCACAGCAACTGCTCGGTGCAAATGGTGTCTCCGTCGTTGTTCGAACGGACGCTGCTGCCGTTCGAACGAAGGCTCTCGGAAGCCCTCCAGCCTTACGGCATCCATCACTGTGGCAACAACCTCCACCGTTTCGTCCCGGCGTACTCCCAGGTCGATTCGCGCTTTTACGATGTCGGATGGGGCTCCGACGTGGCCGCCTGCAGCCGCTCTCTGCCGGCGGCGTTTCTGAATCTGCGGCTGAGCCCGGTGCGCATGCTGCAATGCTCCGCGGAAGAGGTGTATCACGACGCGTACGGCCTTCTGGCCGCGGCGGGCCGGCGTAGCGAAGTGGGCGTCTGCTGCATCAATATGGATCGCGAGACCCGGGACGAGAATGTCCGGGCCATGATCCAGGCCGCAAGAGATTACAGGTCCGAAGCGGACTGAACGCGAGCTGGCTCTGAACCTCTTGCCGCAAGCCGGCCGGCGCGATCGAAATCGGCGAACTCCCTCGCTCCGCGCACAATTCCAATTCTTTTACAATCCCTTCACCGATGCCTCCAGCCTCCGTTGGTAGAGTTCTCTTAAGAGGAAATGCAGGGGCGCTACAACTCAGTATGTATCAGGAGAAAACTAACGTGAAAACATGGATTTTCCGACTTGCGCGGATCTTACAAATGGCGGCGGCGATGGCCCTGGCGACGGGTGTTGTCTCCGCTCAACACTATCAGCAGACGAACCTGGTCTCAAACCTTCCCGGGCCTGCCCCCAAAACCGACGCCAACCTGGTCAACGGCTGGGGACTTTCCCGGACGTCGTCAAGCCCGTGGTGGGTAGCCGACAACGGAACCGGAAAAACAACGCTTTACGACGGAACCGGGACGCCACAAGCACTGGTCGTAAACGTGCCCGGAGCGCCGACCGGAACGGTCTACAACGGAAGCCCCAACTTTGAGATCACCCCGGGAAACCCCGCGCGCTTCCTGTTCGCATCGGAAGACGGGACCATTTCCGGTTGGAATTCGGCTGTCGATCCGGCCAATGCGAAAATACTGGCCACCACCGCCGGAGCAATCTACAAAGGCCTGGCAATCGCGGACGTGGATGATGAAGGACCGCGAATCTATGCCACCGACTTTCATCACGGCCGTATCGACGTCTTCGATAAGAGCTTCAACCGGGTGAGTCATCGGGGAGATTTTCTTGAATTCGTCAGTCGTTTGCTGGGACTCTCGCCATTCGGCATTCAGAATATAGGCGGCAACCTCTACGTCACCTATGCCAAGCCGGATTCCGCGCGCCAGGACGACGTGCACGGAGCCGGCCTCGGACTGGTGGCGGCGTTCACTCCCACTGGCAGGCTGCTCCGGGTCTTCGAGCACGTGTCGAATCTCAACGCGCCGTGGGGCCTGGCGCTGGCCCCCGGCGACTTTGGATCGTTCAGCCACCACCTGCTGGTTGGACAGTTCGGAAGCGGTGCGATCCTCGCCTACGACATCACCACTGGTCGATTCGCCGGCGAATTGCTGGACCAAAACGGCGCGCCCCTCGTAATTCCGGGCATTTGGGGCATTGGTTTCGGCAACGCCAAGAACGCCGGACCCGCCAACACGCTGTTCTTCGCGGCCGGGCCCGACGACGAAGCGAACGGTCTGTTCGGCTCACTCGCGCCGGTGGCGACCGACCTGATTCAAGGCAACGGGAATTAGTCGTCGAGAACGTCGGCCCGGCGTCGATCAGCATTCCTGTATACTGCGGGCGGGCGGCGTGTGACGGAGCAGAGACCGACAACGGTTCCCATCGTGGCAGCATTCCTGTTCGCGGCCAGTGGGATCGCCGTATTCGTCGGATGCTCGCTGTTGGTTCCCAACCCTCTCACGGAGCGGCTGTGGGAGATCAATGAACCGGGGGCGGCGGTGTTTCGCGCCTTGGGGAGGTTTGCGGGAATACCGCTTCTGCTTCTTGGCGCGGCAACATGCGCCGCCGCAGCGGGTCTGCTCCGACGCAAAAGATGGGCTTGGTGGTTCGCCGTGTTGTTATTCGCGATCGACGGCGCCGGAGACCTGGTGAGCGGTGTCATAACCAGAGATTGGTTGCGCAGCGCGTCCGGGGTCGTGATCTCCTTCGCCTTTCTGTACTCGCTAAGCCGCAACCCGGTGAGGCGGCACTTTAAACGCGACCGGTCGCCGGCAGGGCCTCCTGGACCAACTTGACACACTGCTCCACCCCGCCTGTGTTCGGCGGGGTCGGTGCAGGTGACCTCGACTTCGACGCAGGATGCGCCTGCCAATTCCGCTACTTCGCGCCACGCGTCCCGCGTCAGGGCTAGTGGATTCACCGAGTCCGCAACCACCGTCCGGCCCAGACGGAGATTGTCCCCGGCCACCGCGTAGCCCACGCGATATCCGGCGTCGTCGAGGGTCCGGGCGCCCGACAACGCCCCCAGCATGGCCTGTTCAATCGAGTCGATCCGCAGATACACCGCACCCAGAGCGCGCGCCAGTTCCCGTGCGATGGATGTCTTTCCGGTAGCCGGCAGGCCGGCCAATATGATCAGCATCGGCGCCTCGACCCGCCCCGGTTGCGGCTTCAGTGCCGGCCCGCGGTTTGCGCCCAAGCCAGCTTCGGATAGGGACTGTCGTAGCCTTTGCTTGCCCACCACAGGATGTGGTTCAGAGTGTCCTGAGGGACGTCGTCGGGCTCCGACCAGTCCATCGCCGCCGACTGTCGCGCCGCCCACAACTGGCGGCCGCGCAGCTCCGCGAGCGGCGGATTCATTTCGTCCAATTTCACCTTCGGCGTGAGGTGTTCGTAAGGCGTCACGTCGGCGTCCGGAGTGAACACGCTGGTCATCGCTCGCGCCGACAGCAGGAAGCGCGTGCGCGGCGGAATGCCGAAGATGTCCTGGATGGTGCGGATCATGCTGGTGTGGTTGTAATTGTTGGAATCCACCACGCCGCGGCGGATGTGCGGGCCGATGGCCAGCGCCACGGTGCGATGCCCGTCCACGTGGTCGACGCCGTCCTGCGCGTCGTCCTCCACCACCAGGATCAGGCTGGTCGGCCAGAACTGGCTCTTCGAGATGCCCTCCACGATGCGCCCCAGAGCGAGGTCGTTCGCCGCCACCATCGCCTGCGGCGTCGGCGAGCCGGGCCGGGTGCCATTGGTGTGGTCGTTGCTCAACGTGATCACCGACAGGTTCGGCATCTCGCCTGACTTTTCGTGCTCAGCCAGCTCGCGCAGGAATTCCGCCGCGCGAATCGAATCCGGAATGCTGGTGGAGTTGCTCGGATATCGGCGGCTGCAGATGTTCTGCAGCGCCGGCACTCCGCTGCGAGAGCCCACCGCCGATTGCCACTTGTCCTCGTTGAATAACTGCCAGTACTCGCTCCAGCTCAACAAGTCGTCTTCGTTCATGTCCACGGCGCTCTCGGTCTTTGGATCCCACCGCGCTGGCAACTGAAACTCGCCGTAAATGCGCACGCTGATGGGCCGCGGAGCATCCTGCCAGAAGAAGCCGGCGGGCGAAACGGTTAATGCGTCGCTCATGTTCCAGGCATAACCACGCGGCGAGGCGGCGAAGGCCCGCTCCACGTAGTCGCTGACGAAGCCCTGCATCAGCCATTGATGGCCGTCGAAGCTGATGGCGCCGCCAGTGTAGAAGTTGTCGAGCAGCACGTACTGCTCCGCCAGCGCGTGATGGTTGGGCGAGATGTCGCGGCCGTACATGGTCAGTTTCGGGTCGCTGTTGCCCTTGCCGATATCTCCCAACACCTGGTCGTAGGTGCGGTTCTCCTTCACGATCAGAAACACGTGGCGGATGCCGAGAGACGTGAGGTTCGAGACACCGCCCGCGGGTTCGAAGACGGGGCTGTTGGCGGCCCTCACTTCGCGGGTTCCGGCGGCAATCTGCGGAGGGGCTGGCACCGGGATCCGCAACAGCGAGCCTTCGTACTGCTTGGAGTTATAAGCGCCCTGCCCGTTGGCCGTGTTGCCGGTGCCCTTGATGTTGAGTATGCGCAGCTCGCCCTCCCGGTCGAGCGCCACCGCGGAGGGGAACCATCCGGTGGGAACCGCGCCCACGACTACCCAGGCATCGCCGTCCCGCTTGACGATAGCCAGCGCATTGTTGCCGCCACAGGCGACGTAAAGGGTTTTTCCATCGGGAGAGAAGACCACGCCAATCGGCTGGCTTCCGATGACGGTGTCCGGCCACGAAGGAATTTTCACATCCGACCGCGACATGGTAGCGGTGTCGACGAGCGAGACCGCGTCCGAGTGGCCGTCGGCAACCGCCAGCAGCTTTTCGTCCGGCGCGAGGGCCAAAGCGGAAGGCGCCAGGCCAACTTCCGTTTCACGCGTCTCGAAAGTGGCCGGGTTCACAGTGGTCACGGTGCCGCTGGCCGAGGAGCCGGTGACCGGATCGGTGACCACTTCGGTCCCGCTGCTGGGCGCGACGGTATCGCCGGGCCGGGGCCGCCGGCCGCCCCGGTTGGAAACATAAATCGTACCGCCCTGCTTCGCCACCACTACGTCGAAAGGCGCCACACCCACCGGAACTTCGCGCAGCAGACTGCGCTTTTCCGTATCGAACACCGCCACCGTATTGTTCCGGCTAAACGCCACGTAGGCGGTTTTTCCATCCGGCGAAAACGCAATGCCGGCCGGAACGGGGTGGCCCGTCAGGGCGATCTGCGAAGTCTTGCCGGGCATCCCGGTGTCGGAAAGCTCGGCGACCAGGATGTTGTCGGGTCCGTTGCGGGTGGCTTCGCTGGCCCATATCTCGCGGTCGCCGGGTCGGAAGGCGATGCCGGTATACGAAGTCGGCCGCGCCCGGATTTCGGCCACCTTGGTGCCGGTGGACCCGTCCAGAAGCAGCACGCTGTGCCAGTTCAGGACCGCCAGAATGCGCTTGCCCGAATCGAAGGTCATGTCCACCGGACGGCCCGGAATCAGCGCCTGTTCGCCCCACGGCCGCAGCAGTTGGTTGGTGGGCAGCAGGTAGAAACCCTCCGGCTGCCTGCCGAGCAGCACGGTGCTCTTCAACACGGAAAAGACAGCGGTTTCCTGGGCAATGAGAGCCACCGCGGCGAGGGCTAATACTACGATGATTGTTTTTCGCACGTGAACCTTCCGGAAGACACTTTTTACGAGGATACCAGTCGAGGCGACTCGTTGCGAGGTGACCGTGAGAGTCCCCTCCCTCGCGGTCGGGGCTCAAACTCGAAAATACAACCGCAAGCCCTATGGTTGCGAGGCTCCGGTCTGCGGCGGGGCCGTCTGGACCGGTGGCACAGCCTTGGCCGGCGGCAGGATGTAGATTCGCTCTCTCGGCGTGGCGAACCGTTCGCCGGGCTGGTCGATTACCGTCACCTGCAGCGTGTATGGCCCCGGCTTCAGGCTTTTCAGCGGCAGTTCCATCGACAGGGGAATGGCGGTCTTGCGGTCTTCGCGTCCGGCGTCCACCGTGATCGGCTTGGATTCGTACACCAGTTTGCCGTCGCGAATAAAACTGAGCACCGCCGCGACGCTGGGTTTCCTGGTCGCGGCGTCCGGCCTCGGATCGTAGGCTTCCAGATAGGCGTAGAGTGTCTGGTCTTCCCGGAACACGTTGGTGACGCTCGGAATCAGTTTGCGGTCGCCGTCCACCAGCGGATGCTTCTCCTGGCCTTTCAGCAGGCGCTTGCTGGCCGTCCCCACCGACTCTTTAATGAGGTCGCGCTGGCTGCCCAACACCACCGAGCTGGTGGCCAGCAATCTCGGATTGTCCGGCTTGGTCGGAATGATGAAGTCGGTTTCGAAGGTGCCCATCTGGCCGGTTTGGTTTTCGCGCGCCAGCATTTTCACTTTAAACTTGCCCGCGCCCAACACGAAACCGGTGTCGTACACCAGGCTGCGCCCGGCCAGTTGTCCGGCCGCCTCGTCGCGCAGCTTGATGGTAATGGCGTCGCGGACCGTGGCGATCTGGGCGTTCTTGTCGTCGCGAATCTCACCGATGAAATCCAGTTGGGTGGTCTCCGCGCCGCCTTTCTTTTTGAGCGGAATGACGGAGCCGGGGATCTTCAGCGCCAGCGGGACAAAGTAACGATTGTTGCCCAGCCGGAAGTAGTTCACCTCCAGCGCCAGCGGAATATCGGTCACCGGATCGCCGGAAAGCAGCGCGTCCTCCAACTGGTGTTCCTTCTCCGCCGCGTTGAAGTGCTGGAACTCCTTGGGTGCGAAGTAGCCATTGCGGAAGTCGATTTTGGCGTTGCGGTCGTCGGCCAGCTTCACCTCCAGGCTCCGGAACTTGCCGTCACGCGTCGGATCGGTGGAATAGTAACCCAGCACGTAGTAGCTCTGCAGGTCCTTTTGCGCCTGTTGGATACCCACGGTGAGATCGTTGACGTCCAGCAGCGCTTTGCCGCCGGTGTCTCCCGCCAGTTCGGTCAGCGTGTCCTGCTGATTTTGCAGCGTGTCGCGCTGGCCGCGCTGCGTGCTGCCGCTGTACAGGCCGCTGCCCCGCGTGGGACCGATGCTGGCGTCCCCGCCGGGAGGCGTTGCGTCCAGGCCCCGGACGTCTACCGGATAGAAGCTGACATTGGCGCGAACCGCGGCGTTCACGGTGGCCGAAAGCTGCGATTGGTTCTCCATCCCGGTGCGACCCACGCCGGCCGAGAAGTAAATGAACGCCTTCTTTTCCGGCATCGACGTAAGCCGCGAGGCCGCCGATTCGAGCGCGCTCAGCTTGCTGTCGGTGTTAAAGATATTGAACTCGGTGTCGTCGGCGGTGTATTCGGCGTTATCGGACGTGTCGGTGTCGGTGTCCGGGTTGTTCACATCCGCGCGGTCGCTGCCTTCCCCGATGCGGAACTTCTGCAGGCTGGCCAGCAGCAGCGTGCGGTCGTCGGTGAAATCCTGGTCCAGGTTCAACCGCGTGCCGTAGCTCATAATGGCCACCATGTCCGAAGAGGTCATCTGGGTCAGCAGGAATCTTTCGGCGGCTCGCTCCGCGCGGTATTGATCGGGAGGCGACATCGAGGACATGTCGAAGAACAGCACCATCAGCCGGCGGTCGCGGTAGGGGCGCGATGGGGCGGGCTGTTCCGGCGCCGCTTCCGGCTGTGTCACCGCGCCGGGCTGTTCGTCGTTGGTAACGGTAATGTTCACGGGCGGCAGCACCTCGTTCGACAGCTCTTCGTATTCGAACACCGAAATCTGCTGCGGCTTGCCGTTTTCGAAGAGCCGGAAGTCTTCTTTCTTCAGGTTGGGAAGCGGCTTGCCATCCTTGGTGCGAACGAAGGCGGTGACAATCACCAGGTTCGCTTCCGCCTTGAACAACGGCACGTCGGGCTGCGGGCGGTTGATCTGCATTTGCTGGCCGAAAGCCAGGGAAACAGTCAGGGCCAGTGTAATTAACTGTTTCATCGTCAGAACCCCACCCGCACCGAGAGCGTAACCTGCCGCATGCCGGCGGCGCTGGTCGCCAGGCCGTAGTTGCTCGAGTTCACCACCGTGCCGATGCCCGAAATATTCACCGTGTTGGTGACGTTCTGGCTGTCCAGGCGAAACATGATCTGCCGCCGGAAATCGTCGCCGATGCGGAAAGAGCGGGCCAACCCGACATTCAGCGAAATCATGCCGGGGCCGGTGATGGTGTTGCGCCCGGCGTTGCCGTAAGTGTCCGCCGCTGGCACGGCAAAGGCCAGCGGATTGAAGTACAGGCCCCCTTCTATCGGAAGCCCCGTCGCGTCGGCGCGCGCGTTTCCGATGGAGCCCGACCCTCCCGCGTTCGAAGCGTTGCCGAGCGCCCGGGCGGTAAATGGCGCGCCGCTTTGCAGGGTCAGGCTGGAGCTGATAATCCAGCCCCGTATCAACTTCGTCACCAGGTTGTCCTGCCGCATGACGGTGCCCATCGGGCCGAAGGGCGAATTCAGATACAGCGAGGACGTCAGGGCATGCCTCCGGTCGAAGCTCGAAAGCCCGCGCTCGGCCGAGATGTCCTGGTCGTTCTGGACGATGGTGGAGCCACCGCCTCCAATCGTCGAAGCATCGTCGATGGATTTCGAGAAGGTGTAATGGGTGGTCATCGAGATGCCCCGTCTCATGCGCCGCATCAGCCGCACCTGCAGGGCGTGGTAGATGGAATTACCCTCGGTGCTGTCGTAGGTGAACCCGACCGCGTCGGGGATGAGACGCACCGCGCTGGTTCCCTGCCCCGCCACGACGCGATTGGGCAGCCGCTGGATTACCAGCCGTGTGCCCTTGGTGCCGAGATAGCCGACGTTCAGCACGAATTCGCGGGGAAAGCTGTATTGCACGTCGGCGTTCCAGGTTTGCGCGTAGGGAATGGCATAGCTGCGGTCGACGGCCACGGTGTTTAGAATGGACTCCTGCTGTTGCTCCGCCGGACCGTTGAATCCGTTTTTGAGCGTCAGGCTCGCGTCGACGCCGTTGACGTAAATCCCGGAGGTGGCAAACGGCGGCTGCGAAGCCAATTGCGACGGGATGCGCCCGAACACCGAGCCGTCGTAAAAAATGCTGTAGCCGCCACGCAGAACCACATTGGACTTCGGTTTCCAGGCGATGCCCAGGCGGGGCGAGAAGTTATTGCGGTCGGGGTCGATCAGCCCGTCGGGAAAGACACCGCTGTAAGGCCCGCTGGCCCCCGGTGTCACCACCGCGGCGCCGCTGAATCCGGGCGCCAGATCGAGGTTCGCCATACGGCCGTATTTCTCGGTAAACGGCGAGAAATAATCGTAGCGCAGGCCCAGCGTCAGGGTCAGGTTGGATTTGAATCGCCAGGTGTCCTGCGCATAAGCGCCATAGGTGTTGCTCCGCAGATAGGTGTCCGCCCCGTTATATCTCACGGTGGTCTGCTGCGGCAGGCCGAGCAGAAAGTCCGCCAGGTCAAGTCCGGTCTGCGGCAGCGGAAGCCCGTTCGCGTCCAGACCGCTGGTGGACGTTCCAGTGAAGGTAAATGTTCCCCGCGCGTTTTGCTCCGCCAGTGAATTCATCCGCTGGTGGTTCCAACTGAACCCGTAGGTGAACGTGTGCGTTCCCTTCACCCAGGACAGGTTCACCCCGGTGTTAAAGGTATTCGTCCTTCGGGAAGCATAGGTTGCATCACTCAGATCGGCGAAGTTGGTGAAATTCAGATTCGGTGGACCGAAGTTGATGGGCTCCTGCGAGGTGCCCGTGATTCCCAGCTCGCCGGCGATGTCCGGGCCATTGGCAAAGTATGGGTTGGTAATGTTCTTGTTCAGGTTGTAGCGGAAGCTGAGGTTCAGGTTGGTGGCCGGATTCAGAGTATGGTTCCAGCCCAGGCCGATGTTCCGGCCCCTGCCTTGGGAGGTATCCTTGAAGCCCAGCGCCTGGAGCGAGGTCCGGTTATTCCACATCAGGCTCATGTTGAAGCTCAGCCGGTCGGTTGCGGAGATGGGCTGCATCCAGCGCATGTTCAGGCTGTCCTGGCGCGTCGGAATGGCGCTGATCAGGGCATAGTTCTGGATGTTGGAGGTCATGTTCGGGGCCGGATAGAACTGCAACAGGCCGGCGGCGGCGGTGTCGATGCGGCTGGACGGAATCTGGTTGTTGGTGAACGGGAGATTGGAGCTGGGGTCGTAGAGAATGTTCTTTTCCTGGGAAAAATCTCCGTTGCGCTCGGCCGCGTCCGGCACCACCGAAAACGAGCTGTAAGCGTTGCGGCTGCGGGTGCCCTGGTAGCTGATCATCATGAAAGACCGGCGCGACTCGCCGAATTTCAGGAAGGGCAGGTTGCCGCCAAGGTTTCCGCCGAACGTCTGGCGGGTCCAGGAGGGTTTATCCACGCTGATGCCGTTCAGGGCGTAGGGAGCGGCGTCCAGTGCCGAGCTGCCCAGATTGTAAGTAAGACTGGCACGGATCATGCTGCGCCGGCCGCCACTGCGGTTGCCCAGGTTCTGCCGCATGCCGCCCATGCGCTCCATGCGCTGTCGGGCGATCTCACGTAACCGGGCGCGCTGCTCGGGCGTGAGGTTGCCGGCATCGCGCCGGCCGCCCCGTCCGCCGAAACCGCCTCGCCCTCCAAAGCCGCCGCCTCCCCCGCGGCCGCCCATTCCCGGGCCGCCCATTCCCCGGCCGCCACCACCGGGGCCGCCTTCTCCGCCGGGCACACCACCTTCCTGAAATCCTCCAGTCGGGGTGGCGGCTTCGCGCGCCCGTGCCGAAGCTGCTTCCGGGGCGTTCCCCGTCCATCATCGGACCCATTCTCCACATATCCGTGCGGTCCAAAGTGCTGCTGACGCTTCCCTGCACCAGGTACGATTCGCTGGCGTCGCCGGCCTGCGGCGGCGGCTCCGGCGACAGGGCCTGGTCAAACGCCTGGTTGAGGGCGGCTTCGGCACTGTTCTGTTGGAGCGTCATGCGTTGGAATCCGGCGCCCGGGCCAGCTCTACGCGAAGCGCCGCGTGCTCCCCCTGCCGCCGGCCGCGCGGGGCGTGCCTGCGCGAGTTTCTGAAAACTGAGGGACAACTCGATGCCCGTGCGGCCGCTGTCGGAAAGGATTTCTTTGCTCGTCTTGTCGAAGCCGAACATCTCCGACGAAATGGTGAACGGGCCCGCACCGACGCCGTCCACGCGAAACTCGCCTTTGGCGTCGGTCACGGCGCTCCACTTTTTCTGATCCTGCTGAACAATGATGTTGGCGCCCGGAACCGGTGTCCCGGAGACGGTCACTTTACCTGTAATGGGCTCCAGCGCCAACAGCGATGGTGAGAGCAATGGCAGGGCGGCCAGCAGAAGCGTGAGATTGACCAAGGCAAACCACTCCCCGCGGACAACCTTCTGGGGCATTCGTGTACGCCTCCCCCTTCTCTTCCGAAGACGAACAAATCGTTAGCATCCCCTGTACGCGTCGTCTTTTCTCGCAGCCCGTGATGAAATCCCCCGCGGGCACGCTGAGCCGCGCGCGTCAGCAAGCGGGTCTGCCTCGCGATTTCGTGCGAGAAGCAATTCAGACCGGCTCCCTGCCGGCCGAGGCTCACCTGCCTTGCGCGTGGGCCACGAAGCAACACCGGCTGCAAGGAAGAGTAGAACAACGGGCGGGTCGGATGTTCCCGGTACCGCCCATACGTGAAGACGTCTGCGCGGGGCGCGAAGATTACAAGAGCTTACAGCAATTTAACACGCCGCGCGGGGCGTCCCGCGCTTCCGAAAAGCATTCCCATTCGGCCCCTAACGGGCTGTCGGCGTGGGGTTTAGCTGCGACGGCACTACCGGGGTGGACAACAGAGTTTCAAATAGCTTCCAGGCGGCGTCCGGCCGCGAGGCGGTGGCGCCTTTGGCCTTCATATATTCCGCCACCAGTTGCTTGCCATAGCCGTAGTTGATGATATAGCCCCGATAGGTGTCGATAAAACTCATTCGCTTTTCGGCGCGCTCCCGGCTGAGCAGCGAAAATTTCATCATCCACTGAATGGTGTCCTCCCGGCTCATTTTTCCGTCCAGGTAGTCTCGCGCAGCCTGGCCTTCCCCGGCCTGCAATCTGCCGGTCAACTCCGTAAGCCGGAGGTGCCGCTCCGCGTTGGCGGGGTTCAGACCGGCCAGCGGGTAGAGCACTTCTCTCAGGAATTTCAGCCGGTCGGCGGGCGGCAGAACCAGATCCACACCGTACTCAGCCGTGCCCTCGGCAATCAGAGATTCCGGGCTGAACAGCGGGTAGATGGAGTATTCAATCCAGCCCCGTTCGTTTCGCAGCTTCCGCTCGAGCAGGGTGTTGTAGACGTGGTGGCCGGGATAGCCTTCGTGACAGGCGAGATGAATGGCAAAGTCGATATCGACGGGCAGGTCGGTGTTGACTTGAATCAGACTGTGCGCGTTGCCCTGGTACCAGTTGTAGGCGGACCAGGGCTTGTTCGACACCAGTTCCACCTCGAAAGATTCATCGGGCGGCAGCGAAATATGCTGCAGCGTGCGCCGGCGGGCTTCGTCGATTGCCGCCTTGAACACCTCGAGCAGCTTGTCTTTCGGGACGGCGAACCTGCGCCGTTCGGCCTCCACCCGTTCGGCCACCGAGCCGCCGCCGGGCAGCAATTTCCCGATCTCGGCGACAATGGCTGCGTAGTGGGATTCCGGCACCACCGGCTCGACGGCGTCGTACAGCAGCCGTGTCTCCTGGTCGAACGTCATTTTCACCCCGGCAAGGTAGTCCAGACGGCCCACCATCGCCGCCAACTGCTTGGTCAGGAACAGGTGGCGGTGCTTTACCTCCTGTGGGGCTTCGGAAACGTCGGTGTTGGCCAATTGCTGCTGCAGCACCAGCGCGTCAGCTCGAACGTGATACAGGCTGAGGTTGTCTTTAACAGCCTGTTCCTTCCACTGCGGCGGGCCGAAGTAGGCATCGACGTAGTTGCGATCGTGGGTTCCGATGGCCAGCGCCAGTTTTACGTACTCTTCGCCGATGTGGTTCAGCATGGGAGTCGGATCGGGTATCTTGCGGCAGCCACTACCAAACATCAAAGCCAGCAGCAAAATCGGCAGTATGCTTCGCATGCCGCGAGTATGTCACAACCCGCGCGAGTTTTCACGCCGGCATGCGTCCAGGCCGCTCATTCCTATTTCTTGCTCAACTCGACTCCGGTCACCTGCCAGGCCGCCGAACGACCGTTTTCTCCGTCGGCGCGAAGCGTGAGCGGCTGGTCGGGCGAAACGCGGCTCAACGGCAGCGACAGACGGAATGCTTCGCGCGGTTTCGCCGCCCGCGCCGCCAGCTTCGTCTCGCCTTGCCAGATCTCGGCTTGGAGCGGTACGTCGTCCATCAGGTTCACGCCATCCAGTTGCAGGTTGAGGTCGCCCCGCCAGGCGCACAGCACGGCCCGCCGCGGCGTATCCACCACGCGGTTGTCGATAAACAGCGGAACCGCTTCGACGTCCCGGAACATGCTCTCCGGAATCGGGGCCTGCTGGAAGAACTCGTAATCCTTGATCCGCTCTCCTTCGAGCGTGCGCACAAAGAGCCGGCGAATGGCGAACACGCGCAGATCGCCCTGGCGCACGTAATACGGGTACAGGTTTCCAGTTGCCGCGCGCAGGGCGCCCGCAATGTCCCAATTCACCCGGCGGCGGCCGTATTTCCGTTCGTCGTGCAGGTATTTGTAACGGTTGAGCAATTCGCCCGCCCGTGGGCCGGCGCCTTTTTCGTAATGGGCCGCGAAGATCAGTCCCAGCGAAGCATGTTCCATTTGCGAAAAACCGACGTGCCAGTATTGGTTCAACATGCGGGTGCGCGGGAACGACACAAACACGGCGTCATCCGGATGGAAGGGGACTCTCGATCCAATAATGCTGTTGACGATGGAGGAATCGAAGGCCCACTTGGTCTGGTGCTCATACAAAAACGAGTTCATCGCCGCGCCCTGCGCAAACACGCCGAGAATCATGAGCAGTGGCAGCATCCGCGCCTTGCCCCGCTGGCGTAGGAAAACATCGGCCGCTACGCCAAACACAATCGCCAGGCCCACTCCGGTCATCGTCAGCAGCCGCGACCAGGCCACCGAGCTGATGATCGTCAAACCGACCAGGTGCGAAAACAACGCCAGGTAGCCGCCCGCCGCCAGGCACAGCCACTTCGGGCGGGTCATTACCTGCCTGACCGGTGCGGCCATCCGCGCGCCGGCGTCCGTTCGGTAAACCGCCACCAGACATACCACCGCGCCGACGGCGCATCCCAACAACAGCGGCGTCCACGGGACAAACCCGACGAAGCCAGTCAACCCGACTTTCATCAGTCCCAGGTAGTTGCGTCCGAACGCCGCTCCGAAACCGACAATCCACGCACGCAGGGTCCAGAGCGCGATCCCCGTCAAATCGTGCGGAAAATTGGGGGCCCGGTCCCAGATGACGCGGGCCGAGGGCGACAGCATTTTGGTACCGAAATAAATCACCGCCGCGTGCGCGGCGAATCCGAACAGGGGAAAGCATGTGGCTAGCAAATTGGGCGTAAAGACCTTCCGCCGGGCCAGCTTACGATGGAAAATCTCAAGTAGTGGATAAAGCGGCGCCGCCACAAAGAGAATCTCCACCAGGTGCGCGGCGGCCCAGTTGAGAAGGGCGATCGCCGCACCCTTGGTCCACAGCGAGAAGCGCCGGGACGTGGCGATCCACACCGACGCCAGAAAAACCAGGGTGACCACCAGGTAGCCGGCCGCCGAAAGCCAGGTGACAATCTCGTGCTTCGCCGGGTAACCCAGGTAGAACATCGCCGCCAGCAGTGCCGGCAGGTTTCCGAGCCACCGGCGAATCAGCCAGAAACCGGCAAACGCGCTGGCGATGTAAAGCGCGAAGCTGAACCAGTGGTCCACGGTAACGCTGCCACCCGCGAGGTGATACAGGAAGGTGTAAAACGGCGTCAGGAATCCACGGCTGGTGACGATGTGCAGGTAGTCGCGGTGCAGGTCTCCGGTTTCGGCCAGGATCAGAACGTCGTCGCCCCAGATGCCGAGATTGCCGTTGGTGCTGGAGAATACGAACGCCGAGAACAGGGCGAGCGCGGCCAGGCTCCACAGCGTGGGCGAAGCCCATCGGGCGGCGCCGGCGCGCGGCGCGGCCTGGTTGGAGTGTGTTTGTCCCGGCAGCCTCATTCGATTCAGGGACGGGAGATTCGGGAATCCCGGCGCGGCGAACCAGCGGCTGGAAACGCCTCTCGCATGTTTCGGCGGCAGCCCCACTTCGACTATACTAAGGGTTCAGCCTGCCTGTGAAATGCGGTCGTGGCGGAATTGGCAGACGCGCATGGTTCAGGTCCATGTGCCCGCAAGGGCGTGGAGGTTCAAGTCCTCTCGACCGCACCATAAATTCAATAAGTTACAGATAGTCTTGCTTAACGGTACCCTGATCGGTGATGGACTCTGGGTCAGGTAGCGGCGTCTCCTCGGAAAGTTCGTGGTACATGGCTCGGTCGATATCCCCGCATTGTGTGCTTCGGCGAGCAAGGCGAGAGCTGAACGCATCCGGTTTAAGGTGAAGTACAGTTTTGCCGCCTGTTCGCGGGGAAGAAGCGCAAACTGCTCATTATTTCGAGAGATTGTAACGGGCGTATTTCTAGCGCGGTCCAGGAGGGCGCCGGCGTGGCGGTTGAGTTCAGTCGTGGTGAAAACCTCGTCCGAGAACACGCCTTCCATTGTTGTGGTAGCCATATCCTCCTGCCTCTCATCTAAGCTATCGGTCAACCTCGAAGCGCCTCCACTTCCTTCGCGAAGCCCCAACGGCTCTACGTTATTAATGGGGATCCTGCGGCGGCCTGGCTTGCCAGTATCCTCAAACGGCGCAGGTCGAGTTTTCCCGTGCCTAACGTCGGCAGAGCCTCCAGACAGTGGATGTTCTCCTGCTTTGGGATCCAGAGCCTGGGCAGATCGGTTTTGGCCAACTGCCGCCACACCTGCTCCGCACCCATGTCCCGGTTCGTATGAAAGAGCACCAGGCGCTCGCCCTTTTGTTCGTCCGGGATCGAGATGACGGCGCAGCCATGCTCGCCTAGGAAGGTCTGCACGGCCTCCTCGATGCGCATGTGAGGCACCATCTCGCCGGCGATCTTGCTGAAGCGGGCCAGACGGTCGGTGATGCGGATAAAACCGTCTTCGTCGATGGAGGCGATATCGCCCGTGACATACCAACCGGCGGCCATCGCTTCCTGAGTCTTCTCGGGCTCGCCCAGGTAGCCCACCATGCAGTTGGGTCCCTTCACCAGGAGCAGTCCCTCCTGGTTGCAGGGGAGCGTTTCGCCGGAGTCCGGATCGACAACCTTCGCGCTGACGCCCGGGAGGGGGTGTCCGACCGTGCCCGGCTTTCGTCCAATCTGCCGCAGACCCCCGTCTTCGACGTCGTGGATGTTGACGGCGACAACCGGCGACATCTCCGTGCACCCGTACCCTTCCAGCAGCGTGAGCCCGAACGCCTGCTCGAATAAGCTCGAAACGGAAGCCTGTAGCTTCTCCGCGCCGACGATGACGTAGCGCAGCGTGGAAAACTGCTCGCGCGTGCAGACCCGCGCGTAGGTCTTACAAAACCGCGGCGCTGACAGCAGCAGCGTCGCCTTGTACCTGGCAACCAGCGCGCCCACCCCTCTGGCATCCAGAGGATCCGGGTGATACACGACGCCTACGCCGCTAAGAAGCGGGAACCAAACCGTCATGGTAAAGCCGAAAGAGTGAAACAAGGGCAGGATGCCCGCGATTTTGTCATTCTTCGTCAGGTGGAAGAGCTGCGCAATCGATTCCGCATTGGCAATGATGTTCTTGTGAGTGAGCATCACGCCTTTAGGCCGGCCGGTGCTTCCACTCGAGAAGATCACCGTCGCCAGGCCGGCGGAATCCAGCCCGGCTGGATTGTACCGGCGTTCGAGGATTGCCGCCGGCAACAGGAACGCCTTCACCGCTGCCGCAAATCGCTCTCCGCGGGTGCAGGAGGAGAGCAGGTCTTCGAGGTAAACCATTCCTTCGCCGGGCTCGATTTTGGCCTTTCGCAAGAACGTGCGAGAGGTGAGGATGCTGCGAATGCGGCATTGCCCGACCGCCGAACCCCAGGCCTCCTTGCCGGCCGTGAAGTTCAGGTTTACCGGCACCCGGCCGGCCATCAGCGCGGCAATGTTGGCCAGCGCTCCTCCCACCGAGGCGGGAAGCATGATCCCCATCATCTTGTCCCCGGCTTCTTCGCATCGTAAGCGCTTCGCCAGCAGCATCGCGGCAATCAGTGCCTTGCCGTAGCTGAGCTCCCGGCCCGTGGTATCCGCCATGGCAAATCGCAGCCAATGTCTCTTGGCGCAGCGCAGAAAACGAAAGTGAAGCAAATCGCGCGGGGCGATCCGCTCGGCGGCGTCCCGGGTTCCCAACTCCATCACCGCTTGCCGCGCCTGTTGCGAGGTGACCGGCGTCGCGAGCGGACGGCCAAACGTTACGCTGACCGGATAGGGGATTCGGCGAGGCAGCCGCCAACGGATGCGCCCTTCCCGGAAACTGAAGAGGCTGCCCCACACGCCGCCCAGGTACACGGGAATCACCGGCACATCCAGCCCTTCGACGATCTTCTCGAGTCCCCGGTGGAAACCCAGCAGGTTTCCGGTCCGCGTGATGGAGCCTTCCGCGAAAATGCAGACGACGTGACCTTCGATAAGCTGCTGGCGCGCCCGCTGCAAAGCGATGACGACGCTTTTGTGCGTGCCTTCCGGAACCGGAATGGCCTTCGTCATCCGGAAGAACCACCGGAACTTTTCGTACCAGGTCTCAAACACCAGAAACCGCACGAAGCGCTGCACGCAGGCTCCGATCAGGAAGCCGTCGATGTAGGAGACGTGGTTGGCCACCAGCAGAGCCGGTCCGCGCAACGGGACGTTCTCCTGCCCCGCCAGCCGGATGCGGTAGACGGTGTGCGTCAGCATCCACAGCAGAAAGCGCGCCAGGAAATCCGAGACCAGACTGCCAACATAAAAGGTGGACAAGACTGTAAAGAGACCGAAGGCAAATATGATGCCCGCCGCGGAAACCTTCAGCACCTCGTGAAAGAGCCACAGAACGCCGGCCGCCGCCAGCATCCCGATGGTGTTGACGAAGTTGTTGGCGGCAATCAGACGCCCCTTTTCCTGCGGTCCGCTTCGCTGCTGCAGCAGGGCGTTCAAGGGAACAATGAACAGGCCGCCCCAGAAGCCCAGAAGGGACAGCCACAGAAGGACGGCCCAGTAAGACGATGAGCCCGCCAGCGCCAGCGCCGTGGCTCCCATTCCGAGCGAACCCAAAGGAACCAGCCCCGGTTCCACCTTGTCTCCCGAGAGGCGCCCGGCGAGCATGCTTCCAATCCCAATCCCAACGGCCAGGCTGGCCACCAGGATTCCGGTCTCCACCTGGCCGATGTTCAGCCGCTCCCGGGCGAACAACAGCAAGTTCATCTGAAACAGAGCGCCCAGAAACCAGAAGTAGGAAATCCCGATCACGGTCAGCAACAGCGGCCGATCGGCCCACAGGTGCCTCAAACCGACCCCGATCTCCGACCAGGGATTGATTCGAAACCGGTGTGCCGCGCCGGAAGGCGAGACGCGCGAGATTCCGAAGCTCGTCGCCGTCCCGGCAACCGCAACCGCCAATAAGACCACTCCGATCTTCCAGGTGCCCGCGCCCCAGGCGGCCAGCAGCAGACTGCCGGCCGTGGTGCCCAGGATGATGGCGACGAAGGTTGCCATCTCCAGCAGTCCGTTGGCGCGCGACAGTTCCTCATCGGGCAGCATCTCGGGGAGGACTCCGTATTTGGCGGGGCTGAAAAAGGTGGACTGCGCCGCCATAAGGAACAGGACCGCCAGCATCCATTCGATGCGGTTGGAAAGGAAGGCGGCAATGGCGGCACTCATCGCGACGATCTCGAAGCTCTTGGTCGCAATCAGAACGCTGCGCTTGCTGTAAACGTCCGCGAGGCAGCCGGCATAGCCCGAGAACAGCAGGAACGGCAGAAAGAAGACGGCGCCCGCCAGGGAGAGATACGTGCCGCCCCGCTCAGCCGCCAGGGTGACGGCGAGCAACGAGACCACCATCTTGTAGGCGTTGTCGTTGAAGGCGCCGAGGAACTGGGTCCAAAGGAAAGATTGAAAACCACGGTTCTTGAGGAGCTTCCCGTATCCTTCATCATTCATTGCCATGCACCCAATTGTCCTCTCCCCGGCTGGCGGCCAAGCGGCCATTGGCCGGTTGCTGCTGAATTGCAGTTTTGATGCAAGACCTATGCTGCATTGCACCTTTATGCTTCTCAGACAGATGCAAGCGATTAGCCTGAATTTAATCTGTTTATTTTCAGTAGTTTATGTTTTAGAATCGAACAGAGCTATCTCCAGCTTCGTACATTCATCGCCGCTCGGTGTACAATTTCTGTATGGCGCTGCTTGCCTCCAGGGAACGTGCTTTTCTGGAAGCCGTGTCGCGGATCGGCTACTGCAATCCGTTTCTACCGGAACTGCTGGAGTTCGAACGCCAGGCCCTGGGAGATGATTTCGTCGAGGAAGAGCCCATCTGGAGTCTCCAGGTCGCCGACCCGGACCGCCTCCGCGCGAACACCGGCACAATCCTCCGCCGCCTCCAAACCCTGATTGATCAGTTGCAGGAGCGCCTCAAACGGTCGCCCGCTCAAGCGAGACACGAACTGGAGCTATACGAGGACGGGGTTCTCTATTTGCTGTATCAGCGGTATCACAACCGGATCCTGGGCTCGCGGCTCGAGCCATCCCGCAAGCGGACGGCAACCGGCCAGTGGGCGTTCTATACGCGTTTTGTGCAGGACTGGGAACAGTACTTTCGCGTTCCCGGTGTTGAATTGCCCAGTGGGCATGAGCCGAAGCACACCTTCGCCTGCTACTACCAGATCGTCCGCGCGTTCCACAATATCTTCGAAAACATTATCGGGAGTTCGCTGCCCGCGGCACGTCTGCGCGCGGCGGTGTGGCAGTCTGTATTCACCCACGACATCCGCAGGTACCGGCGCACGCTGTACCAGCGGATGGGGGACTTCGTCACCCTGGTCACGGGGCCTTCCGGCACCGGCAAGGAACTGGTGGGCCGGGCCATCGCTCTATCGCGTTATGTGCCCTTCGACGACGTGCGGCTGGCTTTCGGGGAGGAGGACTCGGCGGCGTTTCATCCCATCAACGTCGCCGCCCTCACGCCGACGCTGGTGGAATCGGAACTGTTCGGCCACCGGCGCGGTGCCTTTACCGGAGCGGTCCAGGACAAGCTCGGTTGGCTGGAGGCGTGCTCGCCCCTGGGCACGGTGTTCCTGGACGAGATTGGAGACCTGAACCTCGAGATCCAGGTGAAACTCCTGCGGGTGATCGAGTCGCGCACCTTCCATCCGGTTGGCGACACAGCGCCGAAGCGGTTCCAGGGAAAGCTGATTGCGGCAACGAATTGCGATCTCGCAAGGCAGATACAGCAGGGCCGGTTCCGAGAGGATCTGTACTTCCGCCTGTGCTCGGATCTGATTGTCACCCCCTCCTTGAGCCAGCAGATTCACGAATCGCCCGGCGTGCTGAAGGACCTGGTTCTGTTCATGGCGCGCCGCGCGGCCGGCGCGGAAGCGGACAGCCTGGCTGGGGAAGCGGAACGCTGGATCGCCGACAACCTGGGCCTGGACTACGAATGGCCCGGTAATTATCGGGAGTTGGAGCAGTGCATCCGCAATCTGCTCATCCGGAAGGACTACCGCCCGGCCCGCTTTGGCCGCGAAACCCCGTCCGAAGATCCGTTCCGGGAGGCCAGAGAAGGAAAGCTGACTGCTTCCGACCTGCTCGACCGTTACTGCACCATGGTCTACGCGCAGACCGGCAGCTACCAGGAAACCGCGCGGCGTTTGGACATCGATCGGCGCACCGTCAAGAGCAGGATTGACGCGGCGCTGCTGGCGCGGCTGAGCCCCGCCTGTAAAGAAGGGGGCCTGCACCGGGGCGACGGAGGCAGGACGTTGGGCGGCCCCTCTGCGGAGAAAACCTGCCGGTGAAAAGGTGAGGACGAAATGCTACTAAAAGCTGATGCTGGCCTGCCTGATTGCGAACGTCTGTTTCGCCGCCCGTCCGGTGATTTTCGATACCGACATGGGCAACGACATTGATGACGCGCTGGCGCTCGCCATGCTGCACGGGTTGACCGACCGCGGCGAGTGCGAGCTGATCGGCGTGACGCTTACTAACGCCAATCCCGCCGCCGTCCCGTACATCCGCATGCTCAACCGCTTTTACGGCCGCCCCGGGTTGCCCGTGGGCGCCGCGATCAAAGCGCTCAAAGACGGCGCCGGCGATGGCTACATGTCGGCCGCTCTGCGCGCCGCGCCCGCCGGCAGCGCCAGCCCCGCCGAGCCGGCGCCCGCGCTTCTGCGCCGCCTGCTGTCGGCGGCAAGCGAGAAGGTGGTGATCGTACAAACCGGTTTCAGCACCAATCTCGCCGCGCTGCTGGATTCCCCGGGCGGCGCCGCACTGGCCAAAGAGAAGGTCGCGCTGGTGGTCGCGATGGCGGGCGACTTCTCGGGGGGCGGGCCCGAGTACAACGTCCGCACCGACGTGGCTTCCGCCAAAGCGGTTTTCGAGCGCTGGCCCACACCCATCGTGTTCAGCGGCTTTGAAATCGGCCGCAACCTGCTCTATCCCGCCGCCAGCATCGAACACGATTTTACGTACGCCCGGCCGCACCCCATCGTGGAATCCTACCGCGCTTACCACAAGATGCCTTACGACCGGCCCACCTGGGATCTCACCGCCGCTCTCGAAGCCGTGCGGCCCGGGCATGGCTACTTCGCTCTTTCCGAGCCGGGCGCCGTGCGGGTGGATTCGAACGGCGCCACACGCTTCGTCCCCGGCCAGGGCGACCGGCGGTACCTTATTCTCGATCCCGCCAAACGCACGGAAATTCTCGAGGTCCTCACACTGCTCGCCAGCCAGCCGCCTGCTTACAGGAAGACGGCACCCGCTCACTGAATGGCGCCGTGCACCGGATTCGCGGCCAGCGCGCCCACTTTCAGTGTGACGGCGATCTCCCCTGCACTCCCACTTCGCTTACCGCCACCCCGGCAAAGCCGGCGGATCTCCCGCTGTGGTTTATTTGGACAGTCTCAGGGACGAGATGATCCAATTGCTTCATTCGGCCGATATAGTAGCTAACAGTGGCACTCTTTGTGGCGCGCGGCAAGAAAGCCTCGGAAGTCGCTATCGCATTATTGTGGCGTTTTGCCTTGGCGCCCATACTGAACTCACGGTTGCTCCACACTGGCGAACAAGAAGTTGGCCTGCCTGGGCGATCTTTCGACGAACTGCCTGCGCCCCTGTATCACAGCCCAGCCCGTTCGATGAGCCGCCACCCGCAAGCTCTTGCTGTCTGTCTGCAAAGCGCGGAATCCCCATGATCGAACACCGTGCCCAAGTCGCCCCCGACAACTTCCCGATGAGGTTCCTGGCCGCTGCCATAGTGCTGACCGGTTTGGTCCTCTGTTGGGGCGCATGGCACGCCTTTCTTTCCTACCAGGAATCCCGAGTCATCCGCGAACAGCATTTTCGGATCCAACAACTGCAAGGTTCCATTTTGTATCTGGACGAGGTCTTGACCATGTCTGCACGCATGGCCGTAGCCACCGGGGATGCACGTTGGGAGCAGCGGTATCGCAAGTATGAACCGGTGCTGGACAGCGCGATTAAGGAAGTCATGGCGCTGGATCCAGAGGTGTACAGCGGAGCGGGTGTCGCCCACACCGACGCGGCCAACACCAAGCTGGTCGAAATGGAGCACCACGCCTTCGATCTCGTGCGACGGAACCGCCGTGCGGAGGCACACAGCTTACTGTTCTCCACCGCGTACGAAGCTCAGAAACAGATCTATTCAAACGGCATGGCTCAACTGGCCGATCAGGTTAGAAACCATGCGGACGAAATGCTGAACTCGCAGCGGCGCAGGGCCGTCGTCGATGTTGTCGCGCTGTTCGCGTCATTGCCAGCACTACTGATCGGATGGTTAGCAGTCCTCCGGATGATGCAGCGTTGGAGAACCCGCATGCTGAACAGCAACCGGCAACTCGATCAACAGGCGGCCGTTCTGCTCGGGCTCAACGCCGATCTTGACCGCCGCGTCGGGGAGCGAACCGCGGCGCTCTCCGCGAATCAAAAGCTTCTGGAGAAAGCCAAAGAGGCCGCGGAAAGTGCCAGCCGCTCGAAAAGCGAATTTCTGGCTAACATGAGCCACGAGATTCGCACTCCCCTAAACGGCATCGTCGGTATGACCGAACTGGCGCTGGACACAAACTTGACGCCCGAGCAACACGGGCATCTCGAAATCGTCAAGAACTGCGCCGCATCGCTGCTTACTGTCATCAACGATATCCTTGACTTCTCCAAAATCGAGGCCGGCAGACTGGAATCTGGAATCGATTGCAGTTCAATCTGCGCGACAGCCTGGAGCCTGAGCATGAAGGCCCTCGCCGTGCGTACCTTCGGCCGGGGCCTGGAGTTCAATTATCTGGTGCAACCGGAGGTGCCCGAAGTCATGCTCGGGGACTGGGGACGCCTGAGCCAGATCATAATTAATCTCGTGGGCAATGCCATCAAGTTCACAGAACACGGCGAAGATATTCGTGAAGTGTCGCGCGGGAATCGGAACGCGACGGGCAGGTCTGGTCTGCACTTCAGTGTCCGGGACACGGGAATCGGCATCTCCGCTGGAGAAGCAGGCTGGTGTTTTCGACTCTTTCACCCAGGCCGATAACTCCACGGCCCGGCGCTACGGAGGGACCGGTTTGGGGCTCACCATCTCGCACCGCCTGGTAGGGATGATGGGAGGCGAATCTGGGTGGACAGCGTTCCGGGGGACGGGCAGCACCTTTCATTTCACGGCGCGTTTCGGCGTGGGAACAAGTCGCTGGAGCCAGCGGGGCCCCAAGACGTGGATCTGAGCGGCATGATGGTGCTGGTAGTGGACGACAATGCCACAAACCGGCGCATCCTGGAGGCGCAGCTCTCTGCCTGGCACATGCAGCCCATCCTGGCCGCGGACGCGCGTACGGCTCTGGATCTTCTGACTCACGCAGCGTATGCCGGTCACCCGTTTCCACTCGCGGTGGTGGATGCACAAATGCCGGATACCGATGGGTTCACCCTGATCGCGGAGATCCGGCGGAATCCGAAGCTGGCGGGGATTGTCATCGTCGTCCTGACTTCGGCCGACCAGAACCGGCGTCGCTGCCCATTGCCGGGAGCTGAACGTGGCCGCTCACCTCACCAAGCCCGTGGGGCGATCGGAACTGAATAAGGTAATAGTCCAGGCTCTCGGTTACGACTGTCAGGTGAGGCCACAAGCCGAAATCACACCACCCGCTGTGGACCGGTACCCTGGCCTGCACATCCTGCTCGCGGAGGACAATCCGGTCAACCAGTTACTGGCTGTCCGTGTATTGGAGAAACGCGGCCACAGGGTGGAGGTGGCCGTCAACGGCCGCGACGCATTGGACAAACTCCAACTCAGTGACTTCGATTTGGTTTTGATGGATGTGCAGATGCCGGATATGGACGGCTTCGAAGCCACAACCACGCTCCGGGAGAAGGAAGGGACAACCGGCCGCCACCTTCCGGTGATCGCAATGACAGCCTATGCATTGCAAGGAGATCGAGAGCGCTGCCTCGCGGCCGGAATGGACGACTATGTCGGCAAGCCGATCGATGTCAAAAACCTATTTGAGTCCATCGAGCGCGTCATGGACGAGATCGGATCCAGGAGTACATCCAAGTCGAGCCCGCGCTGAGCGACCAACCCACCGGGAGACAAAATGTTTCGCGGACGGTAAGTTTCACGCGAGTTGCCCCGCTGCCGGAGCGTGGCTCAAATCCGGTTTCACCAGTGTCCCGTTGGAAGGCCACCGGCGGCTGACGTTCAGGATGCTCCACTGGGACATTGTGGCGGGTACTCGGCCGGGCGAGACTGCCGGCAAACTGGAAAGGAAAATCAATACTCGTGTTTTTAACACTAGTGCTATCATCGAAGCGACCTAAAATCGACTTTGGCTCCTGAGAGGTTAGAATGAAAGCCATTGCGAGCACGCTGTCTGGCTGGTTTCCCGCCGCTGCGGTGTGCCTCGCGGTGCTCGCAGGAATCGGTGCAGCCGGCTACCTGTACATAGCGGTGGAAGAACG
The DNA here is from genome assembly GCA_963810595.1 of Bryobacterales bacterium. Taxonomy (GTDB): domain Bacteria; phylum Acidobacteriota; class Terriglobia; order Bryobacterales; family Bryobacteraceae; genus CAWEOG01. The sequence continues at coordinate 253,627 of CAWEOG010000024.1, forward strand.
CTCGTTCGAAGCCGAAGTACGGAATCAACTGGGTGCGGTAGCGGAGTTAAAAGTCCAGGAGTTGGTGGCGTGGCGTGAGGAGCGAATTGCCGATGCCAGAATCCTCGGAGTCAGTCTATCCACTCTTATTGCCGGAGCTGAGAGCCTGAGTGGCGGGCGCAACCGGGCTGAAATAGAAGCGTGGATGGGGCGGTTGCTCGGCGCAACCTCGTATACAGCCGTGGGCTTATTCGACAGAGACAACGAGCTGCGCGTCTGGCTGCCGGCAGGCGACTCTCCCCATGACCTGGACCGTCAGCTCATCCTGCAATCCATGCGCACCAAAGTGCCCCTACTGGGCGATCTACGCCGGGATGACCCTATGGGGGCGGCTCGCATGGCTCTGGCGGTGCCGATCCTGCGTTCTCCATCCTCGGAACCCCTCGCCGCACTCTTGCTCGAAATCAATCCAGCGCACTTCTTCTACCCGCTCATCCAATCCTGGCCCACGCCCAGCCGCTCGGCGGAAACGCTGCTGGTGCGCCGCGAAGGGAATGATGTCGTGTTCTTGAACGAACTCAGGCACCAGAAAGACACGGCGCTCAAACTCCGGTTTCCGATCGCATCGGCGCCGCCCCCTGCCGCAAAAGGCGCACTCGGATACGAAGGAGCTCTTGAAGGACTCGATTATCGCGGCGTTCGGGTCATTGCGGTTACAAAAGGCGTTCCCGGCAGCTCTTGGATCATGGTCGTGAAGGTGGATCGAGAAGAAGTTCTTGCCCCTCTCCACAAGCGGACGCGCCTCATCGCGGGGTTCTTCGGGCTGGCCGGGGTAACCCTGATCGTAGGAATCCTGTTGTTGTGGTCACGGCAGGCAGCCAAGGCCGTACATACCTCGGAAGTCCGCTATCGCCGTCTGTTTGAGTCCGCGAAGGACGGGATTCTGATCCTCGACGCCCTGACGGGGACGATCGTGGATGTGAATCCGTTCCTGATCGAATTGCTGGGTTTTCCGCGCGAGGCATTCCTCGGCAAGAGGCTCCTGGAACTGGAATCCTTCGGGAACATCGCCGCCAACCGGGCCTACTTCCTGGAACTGTTGCAGAAGGAGTACCTCCGCTATGACAGCATTCTTCTGGAAAGCGCCGGCGGACGGCGAATAGCGGTGGAGTTCGTCAGCAATGTCTATTTCGTGGGCAACCAGAAGGTGATTCAGTGCAACATCCGCGACATCACAGAACGCCAACGGACCGAGGATGCGTTGCGGGAAAGCGAGCGTAAGTTTCGCGCCGTGCTGGAGACCACTTCGCTGCTTGGCGTCATGCTGGATCAAGAAGGAAACATCATCCTCTGCAACGATTTTCTGCTCGCTTTGACGGGCTGGACGCGCGAGGAGGTGCTGCATCGCAACTGGTTTGAACTCTTTATTCCCCCTGAAGCCCGCCGGGAAATCTATGAGGAGATCTTCCTCAAGACCATCGCTTCGGGAGAACTTCCAGTTCACCACCGGAACGAGATCATCACCCGGACGGGCGAGCGGCGCCTGGTTGAATGGAATAACAGCATGATCCGGGATACTAACGGACAATTCGTCGGCGTGGCCAGCATCGGCGAGGATATCACCGAACGCAAGTTGGCGGAGCAGGAGTTGCGGGCGAAAGAAGAAACCCTGTCCGAATCCCAGAGCATCGCTCATGTCGGCAGTTGGCGCTGGGAGGTGGCAACCGGCACAAACCTGATTCTGTGGACGCCCGAAACGTATCGAATTTATGGAGTCTCGCCGGATGCCTTTGTCCCTACCACAGAGACGCTTCTGAGTCTGCTCCACCCCGACGACCGGGCGGCCATGCAAGCGTGGATGGAGGCGTGCCTGGCAGGGGAAGCGCCACCTGACCTGGAGGTACGCGCCAGCCGGCCCGATGGCAGCGTCCGCCATATCCTCGGTCGCGGGCATCTGGTGCGGAACGCGGAGGGTAAGCCGATCCGCATGACCGGCATTGTTCAGGACATCACCGAACGCAAGTTGGCGGAGGAGGAAAGGAACAGCCTGCAACTCCAACTCGCGCAGGCGCAGAAGATGGAGTCCATCGGTCACCTATCTGGAGGAGTCGCTCATGACTTCAATAATCTGTTGACTGTCATCAACGGCTACGGCCAGTTGCTGCTCGGCAAGTTCAGCCTGGGCGATCCGCTGCGGACCGATGTCGAACAGATTCTCAGGGCCGGCGAAAGGGCCGCGGTTTTGACCCGGCAACTGCTGGCCTACAGCCGCAAGCAGATCCTGCAACCACACGTTCTCGATCTGAACCGAATCCTGGGCGAGATGCGGCCAATGGTGGAGCGCCTGGTGGGAGAAGACGTCGAGGTGTGCGCCAGGTTTGGCTCGGAGACCGGAATGGTACGCGCCGACCCGCACCAGTTGGAGCAGGTGATCATGAACCTGGTGGTGAACTCCAGTGACGCCATGCCGCGCGGCGGCAAGCTATTGGTCGAGACGGGCTGCGTGGAGCTCGACGAGACCTATGCCCAATCCCATCCCGAGGCGCATGTGGGACGCTACGTCATGCTGGCGGTGAGCGACAGCGGCGTGGGGATGAACGAAGAGGTGCAGCAGCACATCTTCGAGCCGTTCTTTACGACCAAGGGAGTCGGCAAAGGGACCGGGTTGGGGCTGTCGATGGTCCAGGGCGTCGTGGTGCAGAGCGGCGGTTCCATCGAGGTCAGCAGTAAACCGGGCCAGGGGACGACGTTCAAGATCTACCTGCCAAGGATCGAGGAAGAGGCGGTGGAGGAGAAGGTGGCGGACACCGCTCCGGTGTTGCGGGGATCGGAGACCGTGCTGTTGGTGGAGGACGAGGCGGAAGTTCGAAGGTACGTCGTCACGGTCCTGAGGTCCCAAGGTTTCCGGGTAGTAGAAGTGGAGAACCCCGCAGAGGCGCTGTCGCTTTGCGAACCGGGGGGAGAGCACATCGACCTGCTCCTGACCGACGTGATAATGCCCAAAGTTTCCGGGCGGGAACTGGCCGACCAGGTCAAGAGACTCCGGCCTGGAATCAAGGTTCTGTTTATGTCCGGATACAGCGGCAACCGGATCGAGGTCGACGGGTTTCTGGAAGAGAGTACGTCGTTCATCCAGAAGCCGTTCAGCCGGGAGCAGTTAATCACCAAAGTCCGGGAGGTGTTGGGGCCGATGCCGTCTCCGGCTCGCATATTGGTTGCGGATGACGACGGCGGGGTGCGCAGTTTCCTGCGGAAGGTGCTCGAGCAGGGCGGATACGAAGTGACGGAAGCGGTGGACGGCAAGCCGGCGCTCAACCAGGTGCGGGCAGGACGGGTGGATCTGGTAATCACCGACCTCATCATGCCGGACCAGGAGGGGATCGAAACCATCCGCAGTTTGCGCCGGGAGATTCCGGGCATCGGAATCATCGCCGTCTCGGGCGCGCTCGACCCAATTTATCTGCCTTTGGCCGAAAAGCTTGGAGCCGACGCGGTGATGAACAAGCCGGTGGGCGTCGAATCGCTGCTTGCCAAGGTTGCGGAAGTGCTGAAAAGGCGATGACTGGCCGCGGAGCCGGCGTTTGGAGGCCAGATCCTCAAGGGACAACTGGGATGCTGGCGCGCCGCCTCCGGAACCTGAGATCGAAGAGTCCGCCGGAGCTGTCAATGATCCGGCCGGGCGAAACGCAGACGGCAGGCGGGGACGCAACCCTGCCGGGAAACAGCCTGCCGGGCTCGTCAAGACGATGGGCGGCGGTGCGGCACCGGTTTTCCGCAGTGATCCAAGATCCTCATCGGATCAATTGGCCATAAGGCCTTTAAAATCAATGCCCACTCGGCCGAATACTCACCAACGAAGACTGCCCTCTCTCCATTTCAGGCTGAACCAACACAAGTCCCTGGGGGTGTAATCAACGTTTTGATGCGCTTTGCTCTCGACCGACTCCGCAGAACTGGCGTCCCGCCGGATCTGTTCATCGAAGTGGTTTCCAGTAATTCCCGCGAACCTCCGCCGCCAATGAACGAGAATTGATTCTGGTCCAAAAATTTCTCGACTACAGGTTCGAACTGTAGTAAGTTACGATAAAGATATAAAGATCTGAAACGAGGGCATATGAATGAGGACCGATTTCCTGACATTACGCCCCCGGCCGCCGAAGCGGGTGAACTCGGCGGTGCGTCCCGGCAAGCGATTCCCGTGGTTGGTATTGGTGCCTCCGCGGGGGGGCTGGACGTATTTAAGCTCTTGCTCGCCAATTTACCCACCGACACTGGCTTGGGCTTCGTGTTAATTCAACATCTCGACCCGACTCACCAAAGCATGCTTGCCGAAATTCTTGGGCGAGCTACCGCCATGCCGCTCTGTGAGGTGGCTGATGGCATGCCGCTCGAAGCCAACCATGTATACGTCATACCGGCAAACTTCGATCTGACCGTCGATAACGGGGCGCTGATTCTAGCCCCGCGCACGGAGACACCGGGATCGCACTTGCCCATCGACCGTTTTTTGCGGTCGGTGGCTGACCAGTGCGGAAGCAGGGCTATCGGAGTAATCCTTAGCGGCACCGGCTCGGACGGCGCGGCGGGCGTGGAAGCCATCAAAGCGGCGGGAGGCGTGACGTTTGCACAAGACCTGGCCACCGCGAAGTTCGCTGCCATGCCGGAAGCCGCCGTGGCTACCGGTTGCGTGGATTTCGTCCTGCCGCCTGAGGGCATTGCCGCCGAACTCGCGCGAATCGGGCGGCACCCTTACATTGCGGATGCCCTGCTCGCGCAACAGGAGCGAACACTGGCCGCCGACGAAAAGTGGTTCGGCAGCATTTTGGCCACCCTGCAAGCGACAAGCGGAATCGACTTTTCGCTGTACCGGGAGAAGATGGTCAAGCGCCGCATTCTGCGTCGCCTCGCCCTGCGCGGCATCAGCGGCCTCGAGGAGTATGGCGAGCTGCTGAAGAACGATTCCGATGAGCCGATGGCACTCCAGCAGGATCTGCTAATCTGCGTCACCAGCTTCTTCCGGGACCTGCAATCGTTCGAATCCTTGAAGACCGTCGTCTTCCCCCGCATTGTCCAGGGGAGGTCCGCAAACGATACGATTCGCATCTGGGTGGCGGGCTGCGCCACCGGAGAAGAAGCATTCTCGATTGCCATATTGTTACAGGAATACATGAACGAGACGGGCGCCGCCTTTCCGATGCAGATCTTTGCTTCCGATATCAGCATGCCGGCAATTGAAAAGGCCCGCGCCGGCAGGTACTCCGAAAACATCGCGGCGGACCTCTCCCCTGAACGCCTGAACCGCTATTTTTCGAAGATTGAAGGCGGCTACCAGATCAATAAAAACTTGCGAGAGATGTGCCTCTTCACCAGGCATAATCTGATCGGTGATCCGCCATTTTCGAAGCTGGACCTGGTCAGTTGCCGCAACGTTTTGATTTACCTGGGAAGCGTGCAAAAGGACGTCTATTCGCTGTTCCATTACGCGCTCAGGCCGGCTGGGTTTCTCATGTTGGGCGCCTCGGAGGGAGCCGCGCCGGACGAACTGTTTTCGGTTGTGGAACGCCAGCACAAAATCTACTCCAGGCGGGAAACGGCGAGAAAGCCGTACGTGCTTCCCGCCGCCGCTCACGGTTTAGGCTGGGGCACACCAACGGGCGCCGCCGCCGCGTCGCCGGCTTCGCAATTCTGGGATAGCGTGGATGTGCGGAAAGAGGTCGATCGCATCCTCCTGTCGAAGTACAGCCCGGCCGGAGTGGTGGTGGACGAAAACCTGGAGGTGATCGAGATTCGAGGCAAGGCCAGCCCCTACCTCACGCTGCCGGCTGGAAGGTTGAGCTTCAATCTCATGAAGCTGATTCCCGACACCGGATTGTTTCTTGAAGTCGAGAACCTCATCCGGCAGGGGCGCGCCAACGGCGAACCGGCGCGGCAGGAACACGTACCTTACGACCATGACGGAAGCACAGGCCTTGTGAATGTGGAGGTCTTGCCGCTCGATTCCAGCCGGAAGCGATCGACCCTGGTTCTTTTCGAACCCGTGCCGGGCGCCGCGGCGCGCAAGGCCGAACCGCCGGACGCACCTCCCGAAGGCGATATCCGGGACCTCCGGATCTCGCGATTGAAACGGCAACTCGCCGAAGCAAAAGAACGCTTCCTCTCCACCATCGCAGCGCAGCAGCTCTCCCGGGAAGAGAGCCAGAACACGACCGAGGAGGTGCTTTCGGCCAACGAGGAGCTGCAGAGTCTCAACGAGGAACTGGAGACCGCCAAGGAAGAGCTGCAATCCACCAACGAAGAGCTGATTACGGTCAACGATGAACTGCAGGCCAAAAACGTGGCGCTCGCACAGGCGCGCGACTTTGCGGTATCCATCGTGGAAACCGTCCGCCAGCCGTTGTTGGTGCTCGATAGGGATTTGCGGATCAAGATGGCGAATCACGCCTTTTACCGGACGTTTCGATCCTCACCGCCGGAAGCCGAGGGACAGGTAATCTATTCGATGTCGCGCGGCGCTTGGGACCTGCCCGGCCTGCGGGATTCGCTGAACGGTCTTCTCCGGGGCGGCGCCTCGTTCCCGGATTTCGAAGTCGAGCAGGATTTTCCAGGCATCGGACAGAGGAGCCTGGTGGTCGGAGGCTGCCACATCAATCATCTCAAGATGATTCTGCTGGCGGTGGACGACATTACCGAGCGCAAACTGGCCCAGCAGGCCTTGCGCGAGGGTGAGGAGCACGTTCGTCAATCGCAGAAAATGGAGGCCGTCGGCAGGCTTGCGGGCGGTATCGCTCACGACTTCAACAACCTGCTCACGATCATCCTCGGTTACTCCAACCTGCTTTACGACGGGCTGGCGGGCAGCGAGTCCGCCAGCCAGCAGGTGCTTCAAATCAAGGCTGCCGGTGAGAGGGCGGCCTCGCTCACACAACAGTTGCTGGCCTTCAGCCGCCGTCAGGTGCTGCACCCGAGTACGCTCGACCTCAACGCCTTAGTCACGGACTTCAGCAAGATGCTGCGCCGTGTGGTGACCGAGCGGGTCAAGGTCGCCGTCAATTGTGAGCCCGCCCTCTGGCAAGTGAGGGTCGACCCGGGCGAAATCGGCCGCGCGATTATGAACCTTTCGTTGAACGCGCGAGACGCAATGCCCGAAGGCGGCACGCTGAGCATTGAAACAGCTAACGTGACTTTGACCGAGGGCGATGCTCCGACTAAAGATCTGACGCCGGGGCGCTACGTGATGTTGGCCGTCCGCGACACTGGGATTGGAATCGACGAGGCGGCCCAGGGGCATATCTTCGAACCGTTTTTCACAACCAAGGAAACCGGAAAAGGAACCGGCCTGGGCCTCGCCACCGTCCTGGGAATTGTCCAGCAAAGCGGCGGTGTCATCCGTTGTGAGTCGCAATTGGGCGAGGGAACCACCTTCAAAATCTTCTTGCCGGCAGTCCCCGAGATGGTGGAGAAGGCTACGCGTCCCGCTGGACACCTTGCGGAGGCGCCCAAGGGTTCCGAAGTCATTTTGCTGGTGGAAGACGAAGACATGGTCCGTGTGCTCGCGCGAAGAATTCTGGAGGGGCGTGGGTACGTGGTTCTGGAAGCCCGCAACGGTCAGGAAGGCCTGGCGCTCTGCGAAAGCCACCAGGGCCCCATCGACCTGCTGGTGTCCGATGAGGTCATGCCGGAACTCGGTGGACGCGAACTCGCGGAAGGCGCCCTCAAGCTGCGACCCGGCATGAAAGTCGTGTTCATGACCGGTCACACGGAGGATGCCATCCTCAAAAAGCATATCCGGGAGGGAGCCGCTTTCCTGCAAAAGCCGTTTACGCCGGTCGATCTCGCGCAAAAAGTGCGCGAGACCCTGGATTCGGACGCCAAGGCCGCCGGCGAATAAGCGCTGGCCGATCAACGCCCAGATCCCGCACCATCTGACGCGGCCTTCCGGAGCACCGTTTCCAGGGCGCGCGGAAGATGGCGGTCGATCACGATTAGTCCTTGTACTTGCGAATATGCATTACAAATGCGCGATTGCAAATTGCGTTTCCACCACTGCTTCCCGCCGTCACAGACGGGTCATTTCGCGCCGCGAATGGCTTGGATAAGATCCAGGGTGGCCCGAACCCTGGCCGCGATAGCGTCGTAGTCGCCCGCCTTCACCAGTTCCTTCGAAATCAGGTTCGAGCCGATGCCGACGCAGGCCACTCCCGCTTTAAACCACGCTTTGAGGGATGCCTCGGTACTTTCCACCCCGCCGGTTGGCATGAGCGAAACCCAGGGGCAGGGCCCCCTGACAGCCTTGACGAAATCCGGCCCGCCGACTTCGCCGCCCGGAAAAACCTTGACGATTTCGCATCCAAGCTCCTCGGCCTGCGAGATTTCCGAGGCGCTGCCGCAGCCGGGAGAATACGGGACCTTCCGGCGATTGCAGGCTCGCGCGACATCCGGATTCAAGACCGGGCCGACTACGAAATTCGCGCCGCAGTTGATATACAGCGAGGCCGTCCCGGGGTCAACCACCGACCCGACACCCAGGATGAGTCCGGGCAGGTCGCGGGCACTGGTCCGCTCCAGTTCGGTAAACACCTCCCAGGCGTGGTCGCCGCGGTTGGTGAATTCCAAAAGGTGGCATCCGCCTGCCACTACGGCGGCAGCCACCTTCTTCGCCACCTCGATATCCGAATGGTAAAAAACGGGAACCAATCCCGTCTCCATCATTGTGTTCCAGACCTTCAATCTTGGAAAACGCGCCATGATTATTCCTTTCGCGGTCTCTATATTATAGATATTATAGGGATCCTCGCCGGCCTCCAATTTCCCGCCGCCGTCCCCGCTCTCCCGGCCCGATTCCGATCAAGGACTGCCGGCTGGCGGCTTCGCCGCTTCCGGGGTGGGCCCGATCGTCTCCGGCTTTGGCGCCGCTTTGCGGGTCCATTCGGTGATCCAGTCGAGAAACGTCCGGTGCCACAGCAGGCTGTTCTGAGGTTTGAGAATCCAGTGGCCTTCGTCGGGGAAGATCAGGAGCTTGGAGGGCACGTGCTGCATTTGCAGCGCCGTGAACAACTGAAGACCCTGGGTGTAAGGTACGCGGAAGTCCTGCTCTCCGTGGATCACCAGTGTCGGAGTGGAGAAGTCCTTGGCATAGCTGCTGGGCGACCATCGTTCGTAGCCGGCCGGATTCTGCCAGGGCATGCCCCCCAGGTCCCAGGTTGGGAACCACAACTCCTCGGTCGCTCCCACCATGCTGCGCAGATCGTACACGCCGGCGTGCGACACCAGGGCTTTGAACCGCTTCGAATGCCCCAGAATCCAATCCACCATGTAACCCCCGTAAGAGCCGCCGGCGGCAGCCATCCGGTCGCGGTCCACATACGGCATGTAACTGGCCCGGTCCACCACGCTCATGAGGTCGTCGTAGGGTTTTCCGCCCCAATCCTGGTTGATGTTATCCGTGAATTTTTGCCCGTAACCAGTGGAGCCACGAGGGTTCGGCATCACCACCACGAAGCCGGCCGCGGCGAAAATTTGCGGATTCCAGCGGTAGCTCCAGGCCTCGTGCCAGGCGCTTTGGGGGCCGCCGTGGATCAACAACAGCATTGGGTACTTCCTGGTCACGTCAAAGTTGGGGGGCTTCAAAAGGAACGAGTGAATCTTCTCGCCGTCCGCCGCATCCACCCAAAATTCCTCGAAAGGCGTCAGGTCGTATTGGTTCAGAACTGTGTCGTTCAAGCGAGTGAGCGGCAGGGGCATGCCGCCCAACTGCGAGACGCGGTAGATTTCCACCGGGCTCGACCCGCTTTGCTCGGTGCAAATCAGCGACCGGCTGTCCTTGGTAAATTGCAGGTCGTCCACGGTGGCGGCGCCCGAGATGATGCTGCGCGAGGCGCCTCCCGTTACCGGAATCATCATCGCGCTCTGGCTTCCCCGGTCATCCATGGTGTAGGCGATGCGCGTCGAATCGGGGGTGAAGGCAAAGCTCTCCACCGGACGGTCGACGCCCTCGGAAATCATGTTGAGCTGGCCGGTGGAGCGTTCCAGCACGGCCAGCCGCCACTTGTCGCTTTCATATCCGGGCCGGGTCTGCATCCGGTAGGCCAGGTATTTGCCGTCAGGCGAGTATTGCGGATCGGTATCCGCGGCGAGGTTGCTGGTGATGCGCAGCGGCTCGGCAATGTTCGGCGAGGAGGGGTCCATCGGCCCCTCCAGCGCGAGAGGGATGGTAAACAGGTCGGAATTGGTGCTCATCGCCAGGTTCTCGTCGGTGTTCATCACAAAGACGATTTCCTTGCTGTCGGGCGCCACCGCGTAGCCGTCGCCACCGCCCAGGGTAAACGGGGGAACGTCCCGGTTGCCGGAGGTCAGTTGCCGCACCTCTCCACCCGCCGCCGGCACCAGCATAAGCTGTTTGCGGCGCTTGTCCTGCCACTCGGTCCAGTGCCGGTACAGCAGGCTGGTGTAGATGCGCGCCTTGGTTTTAGCGGCGCTTTCCTCATCCAGTTTCGATTTATTACAGGCCTCCGTGTAGCACCCCGGGTAAACACGGCTGACAAAGATGAGATCGGCCCCATCGGGTGTCCAGATTTCTCCCTCCGCCCCGGTGGCCAACCGGGTGATCTGATGCTGGTTCGAACCGTCGGCGTTCATCATCCAGATTTGCGACGAACCATCGCGATTCGATTGAAAAGCGATCTCACGGGAATCCGGCGACCAGCGGGGCCGGCTGTTCTGTGCGCCTTCGGTGGTGAGCTGCCTCACCGCGCCGCCGTCGGCGGGAACCACAAAAATCTGGTGCCGGACGATGTTTGCATCCAGATCCACGCGCCCGACGGTGAAAGCCACCAGGCGGCCATCCGGCGAAAGCCGAGGTTCGGAAACACGAGCAATCCGCATCAGAGCTTCCGCCGTGAACGGTTCCTTGCCCACTTGGGCAAAGGCCACCAAGACGAAGAAGAACAGGAATAGAACGACTCGGCGCATATAGAGAATTGTAACTTGCGCAGCAACGCAGTTTGGTTCTGCCCGCCGGATCCGGGGCCCGCACCAGGGTGGCTCCCCTGTTTTGTGGTGAATTGGCGCGGGCACCTTAATGCGAGCTAAGTGATTCTTCCTGCGCCATTTCGGCGAGTGCCCCGGTACGCTGGTACCAGGAATCCGCTTACACTGGAACTTGGCGAATATGTGACTATGACCATCGAACGCCATGAATTCCTAGGGATGCCGGCAATCTTCGCCAGCCTTGCGATGGCTGGGTTGATGGAGAAGGTGCGCCGCTACGCGCTGACCGACGGCGTGGTTCTCATCGAAGGGGAAAGCGGGGTCGGCAAGGAAGCGGTTGCCCGCGCCTTACACTGCTACTCCTTGCGACAGTCGAAACCCTGGGTGGACGTCAGTTGCGCAACGCTGCCGGAACACCTGGTGGAAAGCGAGTTGTTTGGGCACGAAAAGGGCGCTTTCAGCGGAGCCGATCAATTTAAACAGGGTCTGTTCGAGCTCGCCGACGAGGGCACGCTATTCCTGGACGAAATCGGCGAGCTGCCCGTCCATCTCCAGGGCAAGCTCCTTCGAATCCTCGATAGCGGCGAGTATTTCCGGATCGGCGGCACTCGCAAGGTCCGCATCAACGTGCGCATTCTGTCCGCCACCAACCGGGACTTGCAACGTGGCATCGCCGAAGGGTGGTTCCGCCACGATCTGTATCACCGCCTGGCGCAGCTCCGCTTGCAGGTTCCCCCTCTGCGCGAACGTCCCGACGACATCCTGGCCCTCAGCGAGTTTTTCGTGGAAAGCATGCGGCCGGGCACGCGAATTTCCGAGGAAGTTCAAAACGTTTTGCTGCACTACTCCTGGCCGGGAAACGTGCGAGAGCTGAGGAACGCCTTGATGGGCTGCCTGGCGGCGGCGAGCGACGGACGAATCGAGCTGGAACACGTTCCCGAGGAGGTAGCCCGGGTCGGCCTGTTTTCCACGGAAACCGACGTCCGACAACTGCTGCAGCTTGCCGAAGCCGTAGGAACGTGTCCCGCTCCGCAGGCGGGTGCCCGAGGGCTTCTCCACTCCGCGGAGCGGGCCTTAATTCAAAGGGCGCTGACAATCACCAATGGGCACCAACAACGGGCTGCCAAGATCCTGGGAATTTCTCCCCGGACGCTCAGCCGGAAGCTGAAGACCTTCCGATTCTCCGGAACTGGCGAGGGACCTGCCGCGGAAGCAGTATAACCATGGAACACTTCGAGCGCCGGAAAGAAGTTCGCTATCCCGTCGACATCGTCGTGAATCTCTCGTGTGATATTCCGGCGAAGGTGGAAATCGCGGCGCGGATGGTGGACAAGTCGTCCCACGGCTTCCGGGCGGTGCACAATCACCTGGGCCTGAACAGCGGCGAGCAAGTCCGTTTTTCGTCATCGGAATCCTCCGGCACTGCGCGGGTGATGTGGACCCGCATCGTTGGGAAAACCGTGGAATCCGGCTTCCTGATCGAGTCCACCTCCAAGTGAGACCGCGGTTCTTCCGGAACACCTGCCGCCCGGCGAGATGCTCGAAAACGTAGCCGGTGAAGCATGCTTTCTGTCGCGGGTGGGGCCGCTTGCGCCAGAATGGAAGCATGAGCCTGGGCCGCATGCTGATCGTGGCCGGCGCCGTGTTGCTGGCGGTGGGGGTGTTGCTTACCCTGGGAGAACGCCTTCCCATCAAGCTGGGCCGGCTGCCGGGCGACCTGCTGATTCGCGGAAAACACTCCACCTTCTACTTTCCCGTGGTCACCTGCCTGTTGCTGAGCGTTCTGATTTCGCTGGTGATGTGGCTGTTCCAGCGCCGGCCGTAAGATTATCAGCGCAGAACGCCGATTTTGTCCAACGGCCAATAGACGAATACCGCTTTGCCGTATATATCGGAGCGTGGCACCGGTCCCCAACTTCGGCTGTCGTTTGAAAAACTGCGGTGGTCGCCCAGCACGAAGTACTCGCCTGCGGGTACCCGGTAAGGATCCATGTTGGAATGGTCGCGATATTGGGGCGGGACGTAATCTTCCTTGAGGGGCTTGCCGTTGACCGAAACCACGCCGTTGGTGATGGAGACCAGGTCGCCCGGCAAACCGATCACCCTCTTGATGTACGATTTGGACAAGTCACCGGGGTACCAGAACACCACCGTGTCGCCCCGTTCCACCGATCCCAAGCCAAACCGGTAGCTGAATTTGTTAATGAAGATCCGCTCCTTGTCCACCAGCGAAGGCATCATGCTAGTGCCTTCCACCTTCACCGGCTGATACAGGAACAGGATCACGATGACAGCGAGAACCACCGAAACCAACAGGTCTCGCATCCAGGCGATGGCGATCGCCGCCGCCCTCGGTTTGGCGGCGGAGTCCGGCGGCGGGGCGGGCACAGGCGGTTGCGGCGTCGGATTGCCGGGGTCGCCGGCAGGTTCAGTATTGGTCATTCCCAGTCGTCTACACTCCTAACATGGATTCCCCATCGCCCGCAAGCGGCGGCGCCATGCGGCTCCACCCCGCGCTGATCATTCCGCCGCTCAACGAGGCGCTGGTAATCGGCGAAGCGATGCGCCGGGTTCCGGACGGTCTGTTCCGCCTGATCGCGGTGGCCGATAACGGCTCCACCCACCGCGGCGGTGAAATCGCGCGCGACGCCGGCGCCGTGGTTGTCGTCGAGCCCCGGCGGGGTTACGGCGCCGCGTGCCTCACTCCATTAGACGCACTTCCACCCGAAATCGACACGGTCGTTTTTTGCAGGCCGACTGCTCCGAGGATGCGGGCGAGGCGCGCCGCCCGCTGGAGCCGATCGCCCTGGGGCGAAGCCGACCTGGTCATCGGCTCCCGCGTCGCGGGCAAAACCGAGCCCGGCGCGCCGCTGGCCTATCAGACCTGGGGTAACTGGTTGAACTTCGCCTTGATCCGCTGGCTGTACGGCTTTCGTTACACCGATCCAGGTCCTTCGGGGCCATCCGTCTGGAGGCGCTGCGGCGGCTGCACCATTTTCTGCACCGTGCTGCGGTTACGGCTGACGCGCACGCGACGCGTCCTCTGAGTCGGTGATGAGCAGGGGCAATCCGGTTCAGGCTACGGACCCGGGTTGAACGCTTTCCAGGAACCACTACTTTGGAGCGGTGAAACCGCTTTTCGGGCCTTCAGCCGCGCCACGGTGTTCAGGATTCGCGTGGCAACTTGCTCCAGATCGTCCAAATTCTCTTCGGTATCGTCCAGCTCGGCTTGTGGCGACAGGAGGATCCACAAGGCAGCTTCAGCCGTCTGTCTGAGCAGGAGGATCTGTTCCCGGCCGATCTGCACTTTCCGTTGCTGCGAAACCGATGCTTCCTGGTCGGAGCATTTCGAATCCGTTGCCATAATTCCCCTGCATTCTGGATCGGCTGGATGTGGCGCAGTCATTACCCAAAGTCCAATAAATAAGGCCGTAAGTTCTTGAAAAGTCGGCAAATCCCTCAATTGCAACAATATGCCAACAAGCAAGCCAGCAAGGATTTGGCACAACCCGGCGGCTCAGTTTAGTAGCTCAGGCGGCCACGTTGGCAAGGCGAACAGATGCCTCGAAGTGCTTTAGAATGAATGGTGAGCCGGGCGGGACTCGAACCCGCGACCCTTTGATTAAAAGTCAAATGCTCTACCGACTGAGCTACCGGCCCCTGGTTTGGCGGGACGTCATCGCACCGCGGACAAGCTCATCATAACACACGGCTGGCGGCCGCCCTGCCGCCTTCCCTGCCCCGGCGCCAACCCTTTTTCGTAATTGTGTTAGCGATAAAGCCTGCAAAGTGGTTAAATAATAGGCATGTCAGAACCAGTCATCCTCATTGCCTCCGGCGACCTGCGATTGTCCGCGAACCAGGTCTGCTGGGCGGCTCAACAAGAAGTGGAAAACGCCGTTTCGGAAGCCATCCGCGGCTTTGGAAGGGAAGTACGCCGCGGACACCCGTACGACGAGAATCTGAAACACGGGTTCATCGGCAGCCAGAAGCAGGGGATGGAGGTCTTCAAGAACATTCCGCCGACGGCTCCGCTGGTTGTGGTGGAGGCTGTGTGGCAGTACTCCCACCACGTTCTCAGCGGCCTGTTTACCCACAAGGGCCCCATTCTCACCATCGCCAACTGGAGCGGCCAGTGGCCCGGCCTGGTGGGCATGCTCAATCTGAACGGCTCCCTCACCAAAGCCGGTGTGCCGTACACCACGCTGTGGTCGGAGACGTTCCAGGACGAAGGCTTCCTGTCGAGCCTGCGCCAATGGCTGAACGGCCAGCCGGTGGTGCACGACACCAGCCACGCGAAGCCGCTCGCCAACTTCAAGCTGCCCGCCAGCGCTGAAGATCTCGGCGGGAAGCTGGCGCGCCAGTTGGTCACCGAAAAGGCCATCATGGGCATCTTCGACGAGGGCTGCATGGGCATGTATAACGCCATCATCCCCGACGAGCTGCTGCATCCCACCGGCGTGTTCAAAGAGCGCCTGAGCCAGAGCGCGCTGTACGCGGAAATGCTGACCGTCAGCGATGCCGAGGCGCAGGCCGTGCGCAAATGGCTGGACGCCAAGGGAATGAAGTTCGTCACCGGCCCCGACCCGGAGACCAACCTCACCGACGACCAGATCCTCAGCCAATGCAAGATGTACATTGCCGCCGCTGCGCATCGCCGACGATTTCGGCTGCGACCTGGTCGGCATCCAGTACCAACAGGGGCTGAAGGACCTGGCCCCCGCTTCCGACCTCGCCGAGGGTCTGCTGAACAACGTCGACCGGCCCCCGGTGACTGCCCGCGGCAACGGCCGCGTCCTGTACCCCGGCAAGGCCCTGCCGCACTTCAACGAAGTGGACGAGTGCGCCGGTCTGGATGCCCTGATCACCAACCGGGTTTGGACGGCTCTCGGTCTGGAGCCCGAAACCACGCTCCACGATGTGCGTTACGGAGAGCCCTACAAAGCCAACGGCAAGGAAGAATACGTGTGGGTGTTCCTGATTTCCGGCGCCGTGCCTCCCAACCACAACATCGGCGGCTATGCCGGAACCAGCAGCGAACGCCAGCCCGACATGTACTTCCGGCTGGGCGGCGGCACCGTCAAGGGAATCAGCAAGCCCGGTGAAATCGTCTGGAGCCGCATCTACGTCGAAGACCAGAAGCTCAAAGCCGACATCGGCCGGGCCAAGGTGGTGGAGCTGCCGAAAGAAGAGACCGAACGGCGCTGGAACCTCACCACTCCGCAGTGGCCCATCATGCACGCCGTCACCTATGGCGTCTCGCGCGACCAGCTCATGGCGAAGCACAAGGCCAACCACATCCAGGTGGCCTACGGCCGCGACGCGGCTACCGCCAACCAGGCATTGGCCGCCAAGGCCGCCTTCTTCCGCACGCTTGGAATGGATGTGAACGTCTGCGGAACCGGGCACGGCCTGGCGAGCTGAGTTCCCGCCGGAAATCCCCGTGGGAAGACGGCCCGGCTGTCTTCCCACGCGTCGCGTCTCCCCCCGTTTGGGCAACCCGTATCGTCAGGCACCTGGCGGCACGTTGAAAACCAGCGATCCGGGAATGGCGCGGAAATCGGCGTAGGCAAACGGCCCGTCGGGAAGCTGCCACACCGCCTGGGCGACCGTCACTCGCGGGCGTCCCTCCACCATCTCCCATCCGGAGACCGGTGTACTCCAGCGCGCGCGTAACAGTTGCTTGGGATGGTCGGGATCGTAGCAGAACCGGTCCGACGTGCTGAAGTCCCGCGGCGCTCCGTTTTCGTCGATGCTGACCCGCGCGGTGACAGCTCCGGCCGTGGTCGGCCAACGACACGTCAAAGGAACTGTCGTCAGCCGCCGCCCACGAGATTTCAGGCGCCAGCAGCATTGACGGAGCGATCAGCACCGCGTCGTTGAGATAGGTAACCAGTTCGCCGGTGTTATACTCCTCGCCCCTGCCGTCTTCCATCGTGACCAGGTCCAGAAGTCGGATCAACATACGGCCCCGGCCGTCAACGTAGGTATCCCGGCCAACCACCGGGAGCAGGCCGCCGAACCGGATGCGGATGTGAAAAACGCGTGCCACCGCGGGGCGATTGTTGTACTGCCATGCCTCGCACTTCATCCAGGGTTTTCGGGGACTGGTGCGGAATCGGCCGGTAAACCCGCATCGGAACGACCAGTCCCGGGGACGACCCACCACGCCCATGAATCGCAGGTAGCGCTGCGCCGGTTCCGGCAGCCCGGCAAGCCGGAAATTGGAGACGACCTCGAGCGGACCGGAAACCACCGGAAGGTCCAACGCTGCAACTTCCCGCGAGAATCTACTGTACAAGCTCATACGCCGTCCCCCGGAAGCAAAGCACGATGCAGCTTTTCTAAAACGCTCAAGCCGCCAGCACCCGCTGAAGAGCCTGGGCCGGCGTGACCACCCGAACTCCGCCAGGGCTCTTCCCGTACAGGTGTCCGAAGTGGGTACGGTCGCCGGTGACCAACAAATTCGCATGGCAGTGCGCGGCTGCCCCCAGGATAGGAACGTCTTTGTCGGGCAGCAAGTGCGCGCGCGCCCATTCGGCTTTATCCGGCGGGCATTCGGCGCAGAGAGCAATCGCCCGCATCACTTCCGCCAGGCGCACCAGGGCGTCGGGATACTTGATTGCAAGGTTGCGCCTCGCCTCCTCGAGAGCATGCGGAGACGCAACCAATTCACAGCGGCCGCCGAGCGCCAGCGCGACGAGCGCCGCTGCCCTGCCGCCGGCATCGTGAGCGGCGGTGAAAAGCACGTTCGCGTCCAGGAACAGGCGCATTCGCCTACGTCTTTCGCCGTTTCAAGGCACCCAGTTTCTTGCGTTCCGAAGGAGTGAGCCGGTCGGATTTCTCGAATTCCCGCAGCCGCTCCTCGCTGTAGATCTCAAGCGGGTATACCCCGGCCAGCCGGAGAATAATCGCCCCGTCCGCCGCCAGTTCGACCAGCATCGGCGTCTCATTCCGGATGCCGAGCCGTTCGAGGATACTCTTCGGAATCGAAAGTTGGCCTTTGCTGCCGACTTTGACCACTTGCACCATGACTCCAGTCTAGCGTAATATCCGGCAAGCCGGAATCCGGCATCCCGTCATCTGGCGCGAAGCAGCCAGCCGAAGAAAAAAAGCCATCCTCAGGGCTCGAAGAGGAGCGCTGACTGCTAAGCACTGTGAACTCGCGGCCAGGCCACAAGCAGCGAATGAAGCGTTCAACCTTCAGCTTTGTCGAGAAAACGCCTTTCTTCAACCGGTCCCCGCCTTCACGCCGTCCACTCTCGACCGCTCACCAGTTTAATCGGTCCCCGTCTCGAGCGTGCAACCCGGCGACCGCGCCCGCAAAAGCACAATTGATCCGCAAACCCCGCCCCGGCGGGGCGGCCTTTGAAGCAGCCCGACGCGCAGCCTGGCAAGCGTGGGGAAAGGCAAAAAAGCAAACCCCACCCCGAAGGGGCGGGCCGCCGCATGGCGAATCCATCCGTACCTGCTCCACCTCAATCCGCGCCCGTCTGCCCGGATTCTGCAAACTTCAAAGGGGCCGCGTTCTTAAGATCGCGGAAATCCACAAAGTCTTGATTGGGGGTCATAGTTTGGCTACGTGGACAGATTTCTCTTAAGTAGCTGTATTGGGCTCCGGCGTCCGGACAATATCGCTGCTGGCAATCCAGAGCTCCTGCTGTCGCTCGCATCGTTTTCGGGTGCCCATCGCCATAAAACAATCATAGGACAGAATGTTTGTACTGAAAAAATCTTTGTGAAGCTTTTGCCACAGGCTGTTAACGCCTGGTGCAGGCACGGCTGGCCTTAACGCTTCCTTCAACTGGACTTGTGGCTCGCGGCACGACTACTCCCGAGGCCATAATTTCACGGCCGGGACCAGTTTCGAGCGAGGGTCGAGGAATCGCTCCGTTCGCGCCTTCGCGGTCCAACGCATGCGCTAAGATATCCAAATTTTGCAATGGTGTAACCCTCATCGATCCACGGTTGCTCGAATTGATCACCGTCAGTGACGACGAGGAGGTCGATCCCTGGTGCCCGCAGGTCGGCGTCCCCTCGCATAGCATCGAACGAGTCATTATCTGCAAAGACCAGCAGGTCCCAGTCGGACTCGGGTCGCTCTGTGCAATTCGCTCTTGAACCAACCAGCCAGACCGATGAAATCGAGCGGTATCGACCGTTCAGAAGATCAATGTATTCCCGTACCTGTTGGTCATCCATTTCGACGCTCAGTCTAGCAGAATGTACATAGCGCTTCCTCCAACCAGACTTCTGGAGGACTTGGGGAGCACATCAGCGGGTAAGCTCTTCGAACACGGGGCCAAGCCGGTCAACTTCCGAAAGGAACCCTTCTGTTGCGCTCAGCCAATCTGCAAGCGCCATTTCTGGAGTGCCGAGATCATAGCTGGTTCTATCCAGGCGGAGAACCTTTTCAGGAGAGCATCATGATCATCCTGGTAGTTAAACTGGAACAGGTCATTGACGGGCTCGGCAATGCTAGGGTTACTGACGACGGCAATTGCTCCCATTATTCCATGAAAGGCTCGACCGACCTGAACGAAGCCAACTCCAATCGTAGTAAGCTCCTGGGCTGGAGATATGGATGGCGGCGTACTCTTTGAGAATCATCGAGCCTGGATCATATCCGAGCGACTCGACCGCCGAACGCAATGCCGCCTCCGGCAGTCCGGCAGATCCACTGATCTTCACGGCAAGATCCGGAACGGTGCTCAGCTGCGTCCAAATGCTCTGAACAATTCCGTTCAGTCGCCGCTCTGCTGTTCCGCGCAGGTCTCGGGCAAACAACTTCAGGCGGTCCATGCTGTGACTTGAAACAGCCTGCTTCTGAACAAGTGCGTTCCGTGCACTTGATATAACCGCGTCGATCGTGGTAGCGGCACTGCGACGCTGTCGCGGATGGGTGTGAGAATCTCTAAGTAGGAGCTGCGTTCACTCCTTATAAAAAGATTGATTAGTGCATCAAGATGACCGTGGTCGGCGAGTTCGAGGGCATCAATGTACGCCGGTTTGTCCTTCCGGGCAATCAATAAAGGGAACCACTTTTTCCGAAGAAACAAGAGACTGGCGAGTGTTCGCGCTACTCGCCCGTTACCGTCCGCGAAAGGGTGAATCTGAGTAAACCGGTGGTGGAGCCATGCAGCCTCGACCTCTGTCGGAACTCCTCGTCGTTCCTGTTCCAAATGGAACTCGATCAGACGGTCCATCTCGGAATCGAACTGCTCGGGCGGGCAATACTCGTGCCCAACTCCGTCCCACCGCACCGGCTTGTTGGGGCATTTCTTGTACTCTCCCGGCGTTGTATTGATCTCAACCAGGCTGCCGGAGGTTCCAGGCGGGCGTCGGAGCAGGTGGCGGAAGAATGCAGCATGCAACTCGCGAATGTAGCTGGTGCTCAACCGACGTTCGGAGTTGATGAACGCGAACAAACCCTCAAGCACGTCAAGATGGTCCTGGACAATCCTGGCGATTGTCTCCGGGTCCTTACCCATTGAAGCATCTGGGATCAAGGTCGAATTGATGCCGTGGGCAACCAGCAGTTCTGTAGTGCCTCGGTCAAGAGAGTACACACTTTCTACGATCCCGGTTTCGATCGCCCACCGCCGCCGCAGCCGATCGTGGAACTGCTGCACGACACCAGCGTTATCCATTTCGTGCGCGGTGTTCTTCCCACACTCGCATTAGGCTGTCGAGTTCGCCGGTGGACGGATGCATGAAGTCCAACGGAAGGTCTGTTATTGGTCTCCAGGGATACGACGTTGGCATTGCGGTATCAGCATAGCGCGAGTGGGGCCTGGACGCAAAGCGAGTCTCAGAGAGACCCGAATTGCGAACGCCGGGTTCGTCGTCGCTTGGACGATCAAGTGCATCGCGGACTTCCGCCCTCGCGGCCCCCGAACGGCGTTCGAGGAAATTACTCCTGTGAAGTCGGCGTCGAGACTGGAATGCTAGATCAAACCTGTCGGGCACCAAGCCGAAGGCGATTGGCGTGCTTACGGGCATTCTCCTGAGGATCGTTGACGGATGGGGCCGCACTGCTGCGTCGGCAGGCGTATTTTCAACTTTGCCATCGCGTTATTTCTTGCCGGCCGCTGACCGCTGAAGTCCGACAGCTTCGCTTCAACCCGCCACCGGCCACTGACCCCCGGCTACCTGAAGTGAACCCCTGGAGTGAGACACAGAGTTAAGGGGGGTAGCGCCGTTCGCTGCAAAAGCATTGCACGGCTGGGTTGAGATTGTCCACTCTGGGAGTACCCGAGTCGGACGGGATAGGGCAACGCAGGGATGCGACCTGAGCGACCGGCTCGGCGGCCGGAATGGACGGGGGCAGCTTCGGTCTGCCCTTTCCTTAGAATCTGGTCTCATGAGGCAGCTTCCCCCCATAGCCATTCTGGCTGAACAAATGCGATAAATCCCAGGGGTTTGGGGGCAGCGCCCCCAACTCAACATAACTCCCGGCCGCGTCATCGGACATCGCCTCCGTTGTGTTCGAACTCGGCCGGCGGCACATAGCCCAGGGCCGAATGCAGCCGCCGCCGGTTGTAAACCAACTCCAGGAACTCGCCGATTTGCGCATAGGCGTCGGCTAGGTCGCGGTATTCGTTGCGGTAGACCTCCTCGTATTTCAGGGTCTTCATGAACGATTCGCAGGCCGCGTTGTCGTAAGGGTTGCCCTTGCGGCTCATGCTGATCTGCGCTTTGTGTTGCTTGAGTAAGTCGGTGTAGTCTTTCGATGCATATTGCACGCCGCGATCGGAATGATGAACCAATCCTGGCGCAGGCTGCCGCGCCCGCAACGCCATTTGCAGCGCGGACACCGCCAGACCGGCTGCCAGCGTATGTCCCAAAGCCCAGCCAATGACGCGCCGCGAGAAAGCATCCAATACCACCGCCAGGTACACAAACTCGGCACGCAAACGGATGTAGGTAATATCCGCCACCCAGAGTTGATTCACGCCATTCACCACGATGTCGCGAGCCAAGTTCGGGTACACCGGCAAATGGTGACGCGAGTCCGTCGTGCGCAGGAACGCCTTACGCCTCAGGCACAGCAGATTGTCCTCGCGCATCATCCGCAACACGCGCTTGTGGTTGACGTCGAAACCGCGTCGATACAGCTCCTCGGTGATGCGCCGATATCCGTAAGCCGGAAACTCCAGCGCGATCTGCTGCATTGCATCGCGTATCTCCATTGCCACCGGAAAGCTGGCAGCGGGCACGCCCCACCGGTAGTAGCTGGCGCGGCTCATTCCCGTCATCTGGCAGAGTGCGTTCACGGCTGCCCCTTTCGTTCCGGCTTGGCGGATTTCTTCGAACAGGCAGCCTCGCCACTGACGACGGCTGGCGGGTGATGCTCCTTGAAATGCGCCAACGTTTTTTTTAGGAAGTCGTTTTCCATGGTGAGTTGGCCGATCTTACGTTCCAACTCAGCGATCCGTTGCGACTCGCTGAGCGCCGGCGAAAATCCGTGCCGCCCAATGCCGGGAAACGCCAACTCGCCCCGCGCGTGCCACTCGCCACGCCACTTCTCAATCAGCCTTGGGCTCAAATCCAACTGCCGCGCGACCTCGCTGATCGTGCGGCCGCCATCAATCTCGCGCATCGTCGCCAGCTTCAGCTCGCGGCTGTAAACTCTCCGGGCCAAGTCCATACACCTCTCCATTCAATGTATGCACCCCCTTAACTTCGTGTCTCATTTTTGGGGTTCAGTCCAGAGTTTGGACTGGGTGGCCGGCGGTCGGTGGCCGGTGGCCGGTCAAGTTCGTGGTCCGTGTTCCGTGGCCCGTGGTCCGTTTGAGGAACAGCTGCATCTTTTAATGGCGAAGAATTGGGGGACGGGGAGTGGGAACCGCCGGGCGGTTCGGGCTGGGGACGGGCGGTGGAGGCGCCATTGGAGTTGGCTGACCGTGAAGAGAGGTTCATGATGGGTTCCTTTCCGGGAATTCGGAGAACTGCCTATTCGCCTCGAGTGTAACGGGTGCCTTCCTGTTTTTTTGGGCGGTGGGACTGGAAGAGGTTGAATAGACGGGTGATCGAGTTGGAATTTCCTGGTCACCCGGGTCTTGGGAGGGGACCTCTCGCCAAGTCGCGCAAAGAACGCAAGCGGGAGAGGGCTTTGGCGGGGAAAAAGGGGACCAGGGATAGAGCCTGTCGGGCTGTTCCGATGGTAGAAGTTCTGGCAGAAGTTCTGAAAGAAAATGGCTAATCCGCGACCGTCACAGCGGTACGAAACTGAGACATTGCCATCGCGCGGGTAACTCGCGTAGCTTGGTTCCGGAATCAGAACTGAGGATGTCGTTGCGGCGCCGGGCGGAGTCGCGAATGGGTCAGACGGCTCTGATAAGTTGGAGAATTTGATGGAGGGGACGGAGCCGACTGTTAATTTGCCCGGAATTGGGTAGAGAGCAGCCGCGGAGAACGGCGTGGCGGTCTAAATCGCGGCTTGCGGTACGATTTGACGCTTGGCAAAAGACTGCGCACTTCATTCCGGCGGGTTGGAGGTCAGTCGGCCTGTGGAATTGGTCCAGATTCGGCGGCGGATTTGCCTCCGAACAGCAATCAAGTACGGAGTACAGTCGGAAATTGGGGCGCGGACACCGGATTTTGATACCCAAAGCGTTAAAAATCAGCCAAACGAACAGAGCTGTCTGCCACTTTCGGGGTTTTGGCAAAGCCGTCGTATCAGGCCGTCCCCTTGGCCCTTGGCTGGTTGGCTACCCGGCCCCGCCCCTACTCATCCCCCGCCCCCCCGCGCCCCGATCCACTCCATCAGCTTCTGCTGCAACTCGTCTTTGCTCGGCAAGTAAAGCTGATACTCCCGTGCGTGGATATTGGCGTCTTTCGGTAGGGTGATCTCTACCAGCGCTTGGTTCTTCTGCTTGCACAGTAGGATTCCTATGGTGGAATTCTCTTCGGCGGTTTTTACGTAGCGGTCGAAGTAGTTCACGTACATCTGCATCTGCCCCAGGTCCTGATGGGCGAGCTTGCCAATCTTCAGGTCGAGCAGCACATAGCAGCGCAGCAGGCGGTTGTAGAAAACCAGGTCCACGAAGAAGTGCTCTTCGCCGAAGGTGAATCGCTTCTGGCGCGCCTCGAAGAGAAAGCCTTTGCCCAGTTCGAGCAGGAAATGCTCGATCCGGCCGATGATGGCGGATTCGAGATCGGATTCGGAGTAGCGGCTGCGCTCGTCCAGGCCGAGGAACTCCAGGACCAGAGGATCCTTGAGCAGGTCGCGCGCCTGTTCCACGGTTTGTCCTTCCCGCGCGAGCCGGCGAATGCCCTCTTTGTCGCGGCTGAGAGCGAGACGCTCGTACAGGCCGGAGTCGAACTGGCGCCGGAGTTCCCGCACGGTCCAGTTCTGCGCTGTGGCTTCGATCTCATAGAAGCTGCGCTCGTCCGGGTTCTTGACGCCGAGGAGGAAAACGTAATGGGTCCAGCTCAGGGTAAAGGGGCGGGCCGAGCGGGCGCCGATTCGTCAATCGTTGATTGACGAATTGCCAAGGCGTCCAGTTGGGCAGCCGCTGCCTGGAGAATTGCGAATTGCCCAGCCGCTGATTGGGCAATTGACTGGGCCCCGAATTGCCCAGCCGGCGACTGGGCAATCCGCGGGATCCGGCCGGCGTAGGCCAGATAGAACCGGCGCATGTATTCGAGATTGCTTTTGGAGAATCCGCTTCCGAACTCACTCGTCAGCCGTTCCGCCAGTTCCTTGACGACCGCCTTCCCGTAGGCGGCCCGATTCTCGCCGCGCTGCTCCTCCTCGACGATGCGCCGTCCAATCTCGAAATTGGTGTGAACTTGGAGCAGGTCCACGCCGCGCGCCACCGTGGTCCGCGCGTTGGCGATCAACTGGCGGATGCTGTCGACAAACTCCGGCGTGATCTTCACAGCAGCCTCCGGATTTCCTTCAGCACGGCGGCGCTCTCGGCATCGAGCGCGGCGATTTCGGCCAGAATCTCCTCGGGGCTGCGGTGCGCCACCTCCTCGCCGCCGTTCGGGTTCTTAACGGAGAGGTCGAAGGTGGCCGGGTCGATGTTCTTGAAGGCTTGTTCAAACATTCACGGAAGTCTCATCGGTGTGGCGCGCGCGAGTCCGGCGATGCGGGACGTCAACGCCAACGGTCCAGACGAAGATTCTACCGAACATTCGGGTACGTCGGCTCAGGAATTCCGGACGAAAGCGTCCCGGTTGTCCGCGGCCTGCAGCCACCGTTCCATTCTAATGGGAATCGCCTGTAGGGAAGCGAGATCTCAGCCCCGTTGGAAATTACACCATTTTCCCCCAGGGCAAACCAAACCCACACCACCCGCCGCGGCCCCCTCATGCTCTCTTGGCGACACAACGTATATACAGTGACGACGCAGGCGGTGCCCGGATGGAATCCTACTTCGCAGGACCGGACAGGATATGGATGGTATGAAGCCATGTCTCCACACTTACGGGCCACGTCGTGACCGGGAGCGCCGTACGGCGCAGGCCGTAGCCATGCCCGCCCTCGGAGTAAATGTGCAGCTCCGCCGGAACCTTCGCATTCTTCAAGGCCAGGAAGTAGACCACGGCGTTTTCGACGTGGACCGGATCGTCCTCGGCCTGAACGATAAAGGAAGGCGGAGTCTGGCCGGTCACCTGAATGTCGCGATTGGGAGCGTAGTTCTGTTCCGAGACAGCGAGATAACCAGGATAGACGATGACGGCGAAGTCGGGGCGGCAACTGAGCTTGTCGGCGGCATCCATCGGTTCGTAGAGCCGTTGATCGAAGTGAGTGCTGAGCGCGGCGGAAAGGTGGGCTCCCGCGGAAAAGCCGAGCACGCCGACTTTGTGCGGGTCGATGTGCCACTCGGCTGCGTGAGAGCGCACCATCCCCAGAGCGCGCTGCGCATCTTGCAGTGCGGCGGGAGATTTGGGGTACGGCCCCGAGTTGGGGACGCGGTACTTTACCAGCACGCACGTAATGCCTGCGGAATTGAGCCAGTCGCACACCTCGGTCCCTTCCAAGTCGATGGCCAGAATGCGATAGCCCCCACCTGGAAAGACGACCACGGCGGCTCCGTTGTTATTTTGCCTGGGCGTGTAGAGCGTGAGGGTCGGATTGGAGACGTTGCCAAGACGGATTATCGGCTTACCCGCGATGAGCTCGTCTTTCGCCGTTGTCGTGTTGACTTCCGGTGGCGAATTCGGGGGAGCGCCCGGCGCTCCGTTCGGCCAGAGGGGCAGAGTCAGGTGTCCGGGAGCAGGCTGCCAGGCAGGCTCCTGGGCGGGCAAGCCGGCGGACAATCCGAGAAGGGTAGCGAGAAAGAAAACACGCGTGCGCATATTCAATGACCTCTGGATCGAACATTAAGAGCAATAATGGCAGCCCCACGGTTCCTTGGCAAGGGAAGGAAATTTACAGCGCGACTACAACACCGCAGCCGTATCCGATGCCGGACGCTTCGGGAATTGGCGCGCGCGCGACCACGTCTACCCTGCCGAAATTCCCGATCGGCATGACCGGACATCGTCGTCATCGCGGGCCTCGCGCACTCGGCCGGGCACTCTACTCGCGGCCGCGAAGGTGTGGCTTTCATGAAGAATCAAAGAACTTGGATAGAATACACATTATCGGTAGCCCCTGGGGATTCCGTGCTCTTTGTTCCGCGTGACGACTCGGCGCGGCTTGTGCCGCGGCCAAAGGACGATTCGAGCGTTCGCGGGAATCGCCGCAACCGGCAAGGATCGAGGCTGGGAGCAATACGGAGAAACAGTCGATGGAGCTTGTCTCGGTAATCATGCCTGCGTTTAACGCATCCGGGACACTCCGCCGGGCGCACGCCTCGGTTTGCCTTCAATCCTATTCTGCCTGGGAGCACATCATCGTCGATGACGGCAGCACGGATGAAACGCCGCAGAATCATTCGAGGAGCTCCTGGCCGATTCGCGAGTGAGGACGGCGGCCATCCCGAATGGAGGTACCGGGGTTGCGCTGAACCACGGCCTGGGCCTGGCCAGCGGTGAATACATCGCTTTTCTCGACGCCGATGATGAGTACTTTCCGAATCATTTAAGTTCGCATCTCGAAGTAATGAGGCAGCGCCCGGACATTGATCTTCTGTGTGGGGGACTCGGAGGTTGTGGCCGCAAAATACGAAGATACCCTGGTTCCCGATGTCGTGCGCGGCACCGGCCTCATACCCGTTTCCCAATGTGTTGTCCAGGGAACCCTGTTTGGCCGCCACGACCTGTTCTTGAAACAGCGCTTCACCGAGGACCGATCGGTATGGTGGCAAGATTATGAATTCGTCAAGCGCATACGGGCGGATTATAAAGTCGATAGATTTTCACTTCAGACCTATCTTCGAAGGTTTATCGAAAACTCCGGACAAAGTATCGTCTATCGGGTAAAAGCCGGCTGGGACAATGCATCCGACAAAGGTACGGCTACCTGAGAGCCGATGTTATTCTCGACGACTGGCGCCGGCGACAACTTCTGACTGGGACGGTACACTGACCACAGCCACGATCTGGGGAGAACCGCATGAAGCCGTTGTTAAAGATTTCCGTGCTCTTTTTTGCAGCCATTGGTCTAAGCATTGTGAGCTTCCTGGAAGGAGCCCATGCCAAATCCTCGGCCCAACCCTCCTACTGGCAGGTTTACGAACAGATTTTCAGAAAAGCCAAATACGTGGATCTCACCCACACCATTACTCCGTCCATCCCGGTCTGGGCAGGATTTGGTCCGTTCCACCCTTCAGCCCCACGGTGAATCCCAAGACCGGCAAGCCTTACACCTATCAGGAAGATGGCTTTGAGGCCACGCACTACGATTTGTCCACCGATCAACTGGGCACGCAGTTGGACCCTCCCGCGCATTGGAACCCGAACTACCCCGCCATTCCATGAGTTACCCGCGACCTTCGCAGTGCGCCCGCTGGTGGTAATT